>NZ_CM003596.1:0-1200000 GCF_001435845.1 Psychrobacter sp. P11G3 | reverse complement strand
AGGCTATTTAAGTAATTCAAATATATTTTGTGCACTTTGGCTACTTAGTAAAGCAACCTTTTATAGCAGTATTTCTGCTACAATTATGCCAAAATTTCTATCCATTTAAAGACTGATTATGACCAACGCTCACACTGCATCTTCCGATTCTAATGCCCCGCTTGATACCAATAACAATAGTGACGTCTTAGATTATCTAAGCGTGGAAGATTACGACTATGACCTACCAGATCGTTTGATTGCGCGATATCCATTAGCGCAGCGTTCTGCTTCAAAACTTTTGTACTTGCCTGCTCACACTGACACAAATGCTACGCCTGTAGAAGACTGTTTGTTTTCTGAATTGCCTGAATTATTAAACGCTGGAGACCTTATTGTATTTAATGATACAAAGGTAATGAAGGCACGTCTATTTGGTCAAAAAGATACTGGCGGTAAACTTGAGGTTTTAATTGAGCGATTGGTTACTGTTTCAGACTTAGATATAACAACACTGCATTTAGAAGATTCAGATAATGAGTCAGTCAACCAAGAACATATTGCCCTTTGCCATGTAAAAGCCAGTAAAGCACTAAAACTTGGTCAACGCTTTCAACTTGCCGATCGTCATATGAGTGGCGCGATGATTGGCCGTCAGGACAACTTGTTTATTTTAGCCTTTAATGCACCAATTTTGCCTGATTTAGAAATTTATGGTGAGCTACCTATCCCGCCCTACTTTGAACGTCATGCTGACGATACTGATAATACTCGTTATCAAACGGTGTTTCATGATCCTGCTAAGCTTGCAAGTGTCGCTGCACCGACAGCAAGTTTGCATTTCGATGAATTGGTGCTTAATAAACTTTCAGAAAAAGGCATCAATACTGCTTTTGTGACATTGCATGTTGGCGCTGGTACCTTTGCACCAGTTAAAACAGACAACCTACTCAATCATACTATGCACAGTGAGTATGCACATCTACCACAAGCAACTGCTGAGCTGATTAATAAAACGCATGCAAATGGTAATAAGGTCATCGCGATTGGTACCACAGTGACTCGCGTCCTTGAAACGGCGTATCAAAAAACGGCTATCAATGGGCAAGCACTCTCTAGCTGGTCAGGCGACACGGACATCTTTATTTATCCAGGATTTAAATTTGGTGTCATTGATCGACTGTTAACAAACTTTCATTTACCCAAATCGACGTTGCTAATGTTGGTATCAGCTTTTTCTGGCAAAGCATCGATTGAACATGCCTATCAACATGCTATTAAAAAAGAATATCGATTCTTTAGTTATGGTGATGCTATGTTACTTGACAAGAAAATAAGCTGAACATTAAATAAACATTTATGCATTGGACGCAACAGTTGTGAAATAAACTGGTAAACTAAACCGTACTTTGTTATAACAGCAAAGATAACTTATTTTGTAAAGGACTGCTCATGTCTTGTCATTTATCTCGTCGCTTGACTCCTGTACATCGCGCGGTATCGATGGCATTACTTTATTCTGTAGGTTTGGCCGCTATTATTCCAAGCGCGCAAGCGGCAACTATCGGTAAGACAGTCGTTAGTTCAGCTCAGCATGAACCGTTGAGCGCAAGTATCGTGGTTACTGACATACGAGCGGCTGACTTTTCAGCGAGCTTGGCCAATCCAGTCATCTATCAACAGATGGGATTGACGCCGACTGACTCAATGCAGGTGCGCTTTCAAGCAACTTCAGCGACCAGTGGTCAGGTATTAATCAGCACATCACAGCCTGTATCCAAGCCTTTTGCTGATTTGGTGTTATCGATCAATGACAATGGGCAGCAAAATGTCGTACCAAAAACATTATTAATGCCGTTAAACGATAGTCTACCGATTAATAATGCTTCCAAAAATAGTGTCAAAGGCACTCAGAAACTAAATTTACCAAGTGTTTCTGCAAGCACTGCAAAACCGTTGACCGTAAGAAAAGGTGCACCGCCGCCACTAATATCGGTATCTAACGCTGCTGCAAATAAACCAGCTCTAGCAAACATAGCAGCAGTTGACCCCTCTATTTCTAGATCAGTGTCTAGCATACAGGCACCAACAGTGACAGCTACTTCGCGGACTAGCAACCTTACTTACGCGCCTAGTCGTCTTGATAATGGGCATTTAAATAGCGACTCTAATATAAAAAATTCTAGCAGTAATGCAAAGAAGACTGATAACGGACTTAGTTCAGCGAACCGTTTAGATAGCAGTTTCTTAAATGCAAACAACGCTGAAACTACGAAAGCTGTCATCAATGACAGCGCCAAAGCAAGTATTAAAAACACTCCTATCTTAGATAAAGTATTAATTGATAAACCACTCGACACTCTAGATATTCAAGTCACACGGCAGATACAGCCGAGTCGTAAAAAAACAGACGCTGACGCATCACCCGTATTGACTCCGACTACTAGAATCTTAGCAAGCAGTACTGAGAAAAATGATACTAGCGTCTTGGCTGCTTCTACTGACAATACAACGTTGAAAACTACTAATAACACTATTAATAGTGCGCCTTCAAATGATAGAGCAACAGATAGCTCGACAATCAATCAATACCAAGTACAACGTAACGATAGCCTATGGATTATTGCCCAACAGATCGCGCAAGAAAATAACCTAGATACTTCCATCGTGATGAAGCAAATTCAGTCACAAAACCCTGATGCCTTTATCAATAGAGACGCCGATCAATTAAAAGCAGATGCTAAGCTTATTTTGCCCAGTTATGATGTCATACCATCGCAAAAAAACTTAGAAGCGGCTATCGATGCACAAAGACAATATATTCGCAGAGCAAATACAGCGGCGATGCAAAAAACAGCTCAAAGACCTTTTAAGAAACCCTCTATAAGTACGCAAGCGGTCAAGCGCCCTGAAAAAGCCACGACAACTAAAACACAAACTTTATCAAAAGCACAATTTTCTGTGCTTGCGCCCGGGCGAGACGGTAATGCAGATGGCACTCAAGCAAAAGCAGCATCAAATACAGGGAATGGTTTGAGTACAGATATATTAGCGACACTCCAGGCATCGCGGCAACAAGCAGCATCACAGGCTCAACGATTATCAAGTACGAGTAGCACTCTTAGTAGCTATACTAAAAAAATTCAATTACAAAACCAAAAATTGGCTGAGCTACAGGCTCGTCTCGAAAAATTACGCAATCAATAATTGCCTAACTGACTCATACACTAAATTGTGATCACAGGCGTAGGAATAACTATGGACAATATGCTATATATCATCGCTGGATTGGCGCTTATTCTGTTAGTGGCTGCTTTATTCTTGCGCAAAAACAAGGCGCAGAAATCGTCATCATCATCGCCTATTAGTGCAAGAAAAGGTACGCCTACTCCATCACAAAAAGTAGATTATGGTACTCCTACCCACACTAATGTCAGCAATAGCCATAAATTTGACCATATCACTATTGCACAGCGTTTTATGGATCAGCAGCGCTATGACAAGGCGATCGAAACCATTAAACGTGGTTTAAGTGAGAAACCTCATAACAGTGCATTGTCTCTGAAACTACTCAGCATATACGCGACGATAAACCAGCCAGAAGATTTTAATAATATTTATGAGTCTATAAGAGCCCATAATGATAGTCAGACTATCGCTCAAGCAGACGAGATAAGAAATCTATCTTTTGATGAATTAGAACCTGCCGCTGTGCAAACTCTAGCCCCGGACAATGCCAAAGACGATTTTGGCGCTATCGACTTCGATTTGCCTATTAGTCAGAATGATAGTACTAATACAGTAGATCACCAGTCAATTGAAGAAAGTAATAACGCAAACGATAACGCAATAAATGAGCCTATCGATAGCTTAGAAGTGTCAAACGAAATTGACGATATTAATCCTACTACCGAAACTTCGAATGATAGCTTTGATCTGACCCTCAGCGATTTAGAGAACGATTTCGCTGCGCCTAATGCGACCAGTGAAACGCCAGTCACACCATTGGACAATGTAGATAACGACATTTTAGAGAGCTCTGCTAACGATAATGTTAGTAATAACGAAGATAACGATCTTAGTGACTTTGAGTTTGACTTTGATTCATTTGATTATACTTCGAATGAATCATCTATAGACACTAACCTCTTACATGATAACAATGAAAAAGCACTACCAGAAGAAGATTTCATCTTAGACTTCGATGATTTAGCAGCCGACTCAGACAAAGACAATATCGTCACTAATGACGTATCTATGGATTCAGAACAACACTCTGTTGATACTATTCAAAGCGGGGCAGATGACTTTGCTTTATCTTTGGACAGTCTAGATACATTAGATGACATCGATACTATCTCCAATGATGACCTATCAACGACTGAAAACGACAGTGATTTCGACAATTTTATTCTGGAAAATACTGCTTTTGGAAATAATGCTTCTGAGAGTATGACCCTTGAAGAAGATAACTTTTCAGATATTAATCTTGAGGAACCATTACTCAATGATGATATCGAGGTTAGCGATGTTGAAGAATCGAATATCGCACCTGCTGCACCATTGAGATTTGACGACAATACACTGATAGACGATGATTTCAATATTGACGATGCTGATTCTCTATTTGACGCTCCGTCGACCACTATTCCAGCCTCTACAGCTGCGCCAGTTGAGAGCGACACTCCTGTCGCGCCTCAAGAGACTGAATCGGCAGAAGATTTTTCATCACGTTTCGCAGCAGATTTTGATTTCGTAAAGTCACTAGACAGTAATCAAGTAACGTTAGACTTGGCAGATCAATATCTACAACTGGGTGAATATGACAGTGCAAAGCGTCTACTCAATGAGGTGATAGCTCAAGGTAATAGTGAACAGAAACAGCAAGCACAGTTACTACTTGAACGTACTGCGTAGTTAATCGTCTAGTCTCTTATCAGCAAGTACTTCCTAATCACGGGATGCTTGCTGATTTTTTTTGCATTTAACTCTAATACTATCTATTATTGAACCCTTTAGCCATCGTTGCTCAATTCTCCAGCACCTCTTTTCTTCCATACTTGTTTACTGTGTTGATACTATGCCATCTTCTGTTATGCTCAAAAATCTATCCGATCCTATTCAACTGATTTATGCTGGTGGTACCTTTGGTAGCTATGGCAGACCTTTAGCGCCATTATCAGCAGAAGTGTTTTTGCCTACTATACAAAAACTTTTATCTGCCCAAGACAGTACGAATAACTTACCGACAGTCTCATGGTTAGAAAACACCCTGATCAAAGACAGCAGCCAACTTACTCCTAGCGACTTTACCCATTTCTATCAACTACTCCTGAATGCTTATGCCAAAGGTGATAGACGCTTTGTACTCATTACTGGCACGGATACGTTGAGTTACTTAGGCGCATTTTTAGCAGAAGCGTTTGCAGGTAGTGATATTTGTATTGTTCTGACCGCAAGTATGCGCCCATTATTAGACAGTGAAATATTACACTCCTATAACATCGATGAACATAGCGATGCTTGGGGCAATCTCAACGACTCATTAAAACTAGCCGCTGCTGGTGAGTCAGGCGTGAAGATTAGTTTTGGCGGGGAAGCATGGCCTGCTCAAACGGTACAAAAAATTCACAGTCATGATCTGATGGCATTTACTGGTCATTCTCGCGCCGCTTACCCAGCCAATAGCTATATAAAAAATCTACCTGACACTCGTAGACAGCATTGGCTCGATGACCAACAAGACTTGCTATCCAGTATTAAAACACGCGCTGAAAACGCGAGTGTTCATGCGCTATATTGCCTACCTAACGATGTTTCGATGATAAACAACCAGCTACAAGCTTTATTGTCGCAGCCACCATGTGGCATCATTCTATTAGGGTTTGGCGCCGGTAACATCCCTTATTCAGCTACACTAGCAGAGACACTGACCCTTGCTCATGAGCGTGGACATATGGTGATATCAGCCAGTCAATGTCCGTTTGGCGGCGTCAGCGATAGCTATGCGGCGGGCAGTTGGCAGTACGAGCATCATGTCATTGCTGGTGGACGTTTGACCATACCTGCTATTTATGCCCGATTACTATGGTTGTTACTTCGCTATGATAGTCCTGCCAGACGCAGACAGCGTTGGTTGAATAATGTCAATCAAACCGGCACTACCATCAAAAAGCGATAAGCGACTTTTAATTAATTCCCATTTTATAAGTTTAGAAACCATAATGTCTGAGACTGAAATTATTGAAACTGAACCAACCTATACTTTAGCGATTGCCATTGAGTTCTTAGGAACTCATTATCATGGCTGGCAACGACAACGAGAGGTTTTGGGTGTACAAGAAGCCTTAGAGACAGCTATCGGCAAAGTTGCCAATGAGCCTGTAGAAGTCATCGCAGCTGGGCGTACTGATGCCAGCGTCCATGCGAGTAATATGATTGCCCATTTTACGACTCATGCGTATCGCCCAACTCATAACTGGTTACGCGGTGTGAACAGCCTACTTCCCGATGATATTGCTCTACGCTGGATACAACCTATGCCAGCTGATTTTCACGCGCGTTTTGGTGCTATTGCTCGTCGCTATCGTTATATTACGCTCAACCAAGCACAGCGTCCTGCCATACTAAATCATCAAGTAACTCATATCTACGAACCGCTTGATTTGAAAGCCATGCAGCAAGCAGCAGCTGATATCGTCGGTACACATGATTTTAGCAGTTACCGTGCTGCGGCCTGTCAGTCCAATCAGCCAGTGCGTACGATTAGCCATGCCAACCTTTTTGCTCATGGTCAATTTATCGTTTTCGATATACAAGCAGATGGGTTTTTACATCATATGGTTCGCAATTTGATGGGCACATTGTATGCCATTGGTAGACATGAGCTAGAGCCAGCAGATTTTTTGAAGATTTTGCATAAGAAAGATAGAACGATTGCACCGCCAACTGCTTCAGGTAATGGATTGTATTTTATCAATGCTTATTATCCTGAGCGTTTTCAAAGCTTATTGCCAAATGCACCGTTAACGCCTGTCTGGTTAAATTTGCCTGATTAAGCGTTATAGTTTGGCATACATATCACTTACATGCTGTCAAGTCAAAAGCAGGTTCGTATTGCTTTAATCCGCTAACTTACGTATAATATGGGCTTATTTTTTAATTGATTGATACAAATTATGGCAAAAGACGATATTATTGAATTTGAAGGCGAAGTCATTGATACCCTTCCTAATACTTTGTTCAAAGTTCGTTTAGAAAACGGGCACGAAATCATCGCGCATATCTCTGGTAAGATGCGTAAGCATTATATTCGTATCTTGACAGGTGATAAGGTTAAAGTTGAAATGACGCCTTATGACCTATCTAAAGGACGTATCACCTACCGTGGTAAAAACTAAATACTGACTGACCAATATGGTTATGAAAGTATTAGCATTGGTAAGATACAGCCAATAGCCGAATAGCTACGTTATCGCTGATAGCTGATATGACGCTTGGGTAGTGAAACTGATAATAATAATGAAAATGCTAATCTACTCATTATTGCCTATCAATATTTTAGTTATTTAGTATTGACTGTTTCTACTTACCACAGAAAATACCGCTAGATTTTAGCGGTATTTTTTTGTCCATTTTTTATGATTTAGTACTGCCGTGTCTAACTAAACTCGACAGTTGCGCCATTTTTTATTACTCCAAGCAGACTAAGCGCATCCCAATTGGTCAAACGCACACAACCTGCTGATGCTTGACGACTGATACGAGCAGGATCTGGTGATCCATGAATGCCATAAGTTGGTTTACTAAGCCCAATCCATACCGAGCCTACTGGATTGTTGGGACCTGGTGGAATGATAGACTTGCTACCGTCATTGGCCGTATAAGTATAGTTGGGCTCGTGCACCTTTACCTTAACAGTATGCGTACCTGTTGGTGATGGTGTCGCTATACTACCCACTGTCGTCGGATAGCTAGCAATCAAGTTATTGTTATCATCATAAGCGTAGAGTGTCTCAGTGGCTTTATCAGCGACAACGCGATGCACAGGCTTAGTGTTAGGATTGCCAGGGTTGTATACCGTGATAATTTCACCCGCAGTAAAACTGGCATCAAGATTAAGCGATTTTAAATATTTCTCACTAATATGAAACTTCTCTGCCAATGCCTCAGTAATGCTTTCGTAGTACATTCCCTCAAGCTTAGATTTGGCAACAGAATCAGCAGGTATGGTTGTGGTTTTGACATTCACGTCTGCTTCAGTAAGCTGATAACTGACTAGTACTGGTTGAGTCGTAAGCTTCTCATTCTTGGTCAGCGCTTGCCACGTCTCAGCATTTAGCGTATCGGTTACGTCTAAACCATTTGCTTTTTGAAATGCCTGCATGGCTTTGCGAGTATTTTTGCCCCAGTACCCATCGACAGGCCCTACTCCATTATGATGCCAGTTTAATAGAGCCTGCAGCTTTGTTCCTATATTACGATCGATCTCTGCATCCGCCGTCCAAGTGACATTGTTTACTTTTTTTGCATTGTCAGATAGGTTCTCAGTTGTGTACTTAATCGTAGGTAGTAGCTTATTCAATGAAGTCGCGACTTTACTATCTCCTGTTAACTTTTGACTTACGCCATTAGTAACCGGACTGACTTCTGCCGGAGCTTTGACGCTATTACTTGAGCTCACACTATCTGTTGTCTCTGCTGCGATGCTTTGCCCCATGAATAGTAAGCTAGAGAGACTAACCACTGTCAATGCTTTACTGATTCTTGTTAGTTGATACATGTAACACTCCTCATTTAATAAATTCTATTATTATTTTCAGTTTTCAAATACTACAGTTTTTTGGATTTTTAGAACTTACCTCTGTCATCTAAGTTTTTACTATTATATTTTTGCTAAAAGTAAAAGATTTTAAGTCTTTTACGAGTCATCAATATTGTCATATTACCTTGTGAGCATATAACAGCTTTGTGTTAAAAGGAGCTTTGTTGTACAGCGTCTCTGTTAATAAGGCGCTTATGAATAAGCTTGGCTAACAGATAAACGATAAACGATAAAAAACCCATAAGCCACTTATTAGCTTATGGGTATATAACACGCAAAATGAGACTGTGGAAAATGCTATATAGGAATAGCCTTTCAGCGCAAGTTAACTTATATCAGTTTGGCCAAGACCGCTTGACCCATTTCTTTACAGCCTACCTGCTTAAGTCCAGCTTCACTGCTATCTAGAATATCAAGCGTACGTAAACCATCATCAAGCACATCACTGACTGCCTGTTCAATTGCTTGTGCCGCATCTTCTTGCTTAAAGGTATAACGCAGCATCATAGCAACAGATAAGATAGTCGCTAATGGGTTGGCTTTATCTTGTCCTGCGATATCAGGTGCTGAACCATGACACGGCTCATACATGCCCTTACCTGACTCATCTAAGCTCGCTGATGGCAACATCCCGATTGATCCTGTTAACATCGCAGCTTCATCAGATAGGATATCGCCAAACATATTACCTGTCACCATAACATCGAACTGCTTAGGATCTTTAATCAACTGCATGCAAGCATTGTCAGCATACATATGTGATAACGCCACATCGCTATAGTCAGCTTGCTGCATCTCGATCATCGTCTGTTTCCACAGCTCGGTGACTTCTAATACATTGGCTTTATCAACTGAACATACCTTAGCTGCTGTGCCTGCTGCTTGCGCACGCGTTTTTGCCAATTCAAAGGCAACTTTACCAATGCGCTGAATCTCACTTGTGCTATACACCATCGTGTTATAGCCTTGCTGCTCACCATTTTCTAGTGTGCGGATACCACGAGGCTCACCGAAATAGATACCGCCTGTCAGTTCACGAACGATCAATAGATCTAAACCTGAGATAATTTCAGGTTTGATACTTGAGGCATTAGCCAACTGTGGGTAGAGCTTGGCTACGCGTAGGTTGGCAAATAAACCAAGCTCACCGCGGATTTTCAATAGACCACGCTCAGGACGTTTGCTACGCTCGATCGCATCCCATTTAGGACCACCGACCGCACCTAGCAATACGGCATCTGCGGCGCGAGCACGTGCCAATGTCTCATCTGGCAAAGGCTCACCAGTTGCATCAATAGCCACACCGCCAATCAATCCAGACTCAAGCGTTAAATCAAGTGAAAACTTATCATTGACAGCTTTGAGCACGTCAATGGCTTGGGTCATAATTTCAGGGCCAATACCATCACCCGCTAATGTTAAAATCGTTGCCATACTGATCCTTTTGGAATGTTTTTATTGGTTGGTTATATTTTTGAGCTTTTTATACTCATATTTTATGCTGCCATTTTTTTGGCTTTGGGTGCTGATGTTACTGCTTTGGCCATCCCCGTCTCTACAAACTCGCCTTGATGCTCAGCGTCTAGTTGCTTACAGAATCGGCGCTGTACTTTAGTACCTTGCAATAGCTCAATACATAAAGGCTCAGGTGATGCTGTGTCTAATAGACTGCCTGATTTTTCGCTGTTCTTCTTTTGATAAGCGCGTAGCTGATAAGTACCCGCTTCAGTAAAGTCATGAATCATCGCAAAACGTTCAACATAGCCCATGTTATTTTCTGGATAAAAATTCACATGGACCTCGTGTTTGGCAGGCATGACCCGTGCATAGTAGTTGGTCAATCCTGGCATACTGGAAGGCGCTAACGGCACAACTTTTATGGCATTTTTATTGACGAGTGGTGTCATATCCACATTCATCGATGTTTTTGCTATACCTTCTTGACGTGGTAAAGCTGTCATAATCTGAGGATTGGTTGGCTCGTGACTGTTGGGCGCAATAATGAGTGTTTTATCTATCTGCACAATTTCGCAATGATATGTACCCACACAGGCAATATTTACCTCACCAGCGATAGGTTTAATTTTACCTACCCATGCTTCAGCACTCTCTGCCTCATTTATTTTTTGATAGCCCGTCAATAGCTGACAGCCTGACAATAATAAGCTTGCAGCAACAATTGTACTTGTCCATAGAGCATAACGTTTTGTATTCATAATGGCGGCTACTATTCAAGAGAGATAATAAAATGTAGTGAAAAACTATTCTTCATTTTAGACAGTTCACCGCCATAACTCAACGCTGCGTTGCGACTACTCATATTTTATTAGCAGTAGATTATAGAATGACCTTCTACGCTCTTACGTCGTTAAATATCCACGGTGTTTTTTGCATCATTTGTTGCTCATAATCTTTAATAGCATCACTTTGTTGCAAGGTTAGACCAATATCATCCAGTCCGTTTAACAAGCAATGTTTGCGAAAGGCATCTACTTCAAAAGCATACTCTTCACCAGTTGGTGTAATAACGACTTGACGCTCAAGATCAGCGGTCAATTCATAGCCTTCGTTATCAAAAGTCGCCTTCATTAACGTATCTACAATCGCTTCATCCAACACAATCGGCAACATGCCATTTTTGAAACAGTTATTGTAGAAAATATCTGCAAAGCTAGGCGCAATTACCGTACGGAAACCATACTCTGATAACGCCCAAGGTGCATGCTCACGACTAGAGCCACAGCCAAAGTTTCTACGTGCTAGTAAGATAGTAGCACCTTGATAACGTGGTTTGTTTAATACAAAATCTGGATTGATGACTCGTGTGCTATTGTCTTGACCAGGATAGCCTTCGTCAAGATAGCGCCAATCGTCAAATAGATTCACGCCAAAACCTGTACGTTTAATAGACTTCAAAAACTGTTTTGCGATAATTTGGTCGGTATCGACGTTTGCGCGATCTAACGGGCAAACGATACCTGTTTGGGTGTTATAAGCTTGCATAAAATTTCCTATCAATTATATTTTTGCTGGCTGATGATCTTGATAAGCGTATTAAACAGTAAATAATTTTTACCATCTTTGACACCATGCTCATATATTTATCGTTCATACAAGCATGATGTCAGCTACTTATTATCAGACTTAAAACGTACGAACGTCTACAAAATGACCTGCCAACGCGGCGGCAGCTGCCATTGCTGGGCTTACCAAATGCGTACGACCACCATTACCCTGACGACCTTCAAAATTACGATTCGACGTTGAGGCACAGTGCTCTTGTGGCTCAAGTTTGTCTGCATTCATTGCCAGACACATTGAGCAGCCCGGCTCACGCCATTCAAAACCAGCTTCGGTAAATAACGTATCCAAGCCTTCAGCCTCTGCTTGCAACTTCACCTGTCCAGAACCTGCAACAACGATCGCTTCTTTTACGTTATCAGCAACTTTGCGACCTTTGATTACCGCTGCCGCATCACGTAAATCTTCGATACGTGAATTGGTACATGAACCAATAAATATACGGTCAAGTTGAATATCCGTAATTTTCTGACCAGCTTCTAACCCCATATAAGTATAAGCGCGTAACCAGCCCTCTTCTTGAGCTTCATCAATGGCTTGATCTGGTGTTGGCACAGATTGCGTGATATCTACCACCATTTCAGGCGATGTACCCCAAGACACCTGCGGTGCGATCTGACTACCGTCGATTTCTACCACAGTATCAAATACCGCGTCATCGTCTGAATATAGTGTACGCCAGTAGGCTTCTGCTTGTTCCCATTGTGCTTCGCTTGGCGCATATGGACGACCTTTGACATAATCAATTGTCGTGTCATCAACCGCAACCATACCGACACGCGCGCCTGCCTCAATCGCCATGTTACAGACGGTCATACGACCTTCCATACTCATGTCTTCGAACACTTGACCTGCAAACTCAATCGCGTGTCCTGTTCCACCTGCTGTACCGATCTTTGCAATAATAGCTAACACCACATCTTTTGAAGTGACGCCAGCACCAAGTTGACCAGTGACGCGGATTTGCATATTTTTTGATTTCTTCTGAATCAAACACTGCGTTGCCAATACATGCTCAACTTCAGAGGTTCCGATACCATGAGCCAAGCAACCAAGTGCTCCGTGGGTTGCTGTATGCGAGTCACCGCAAACAACTGTCATACCTGGCAAGACCAAACCTTGCTCAGGACCGACCACGTGCAAAATTCCTTGACGGGCATCATTAATAGTAAATTCAGCAATATCAAACTTGGTGCAGTTATCGTCCAAAGTGACAACCTGCAAGCGTGATACCTTGTCTTTAATCCCAGGCACCCCTTCTAGGCGCTCTTTGGTGACAGTCGGCACATTGTGATCTGGACTGGCAATATTAGCCGATAAACGCCATGGCGCTCTGTTTGCCAACTCCAACCCTTCAAATGCTTGCGGACTCGTCACTTCGTGCAACAGGTGGCGGTCGATATAAATCAGGCTCGAACCATCGTCGCGCTTAGTGACTTCGTGAGCGTTCCAAAGTTTGTCATATAACGTTTGACCAGCCATGTTGCTATCCTTTATAGGTTACTAATTACTTAATTTTTTAATTACTTGCACATTGCCAAGCTAAGATTCTATGTAAATGCTATGTCTATCTATAGTGTTTAATAATTACTGTCGTATCTAAGATTTAAATATTATTTCTTTATGAGACCCGACATATGACTAAAATTAACGCTTAAAATACGTTTTAAAAGGCAAATAGCCAATTTTTTAGAATAAATATGTCACAATATGCCTCGATGTCTTGTGATTATAGCAGGCAAATCCTATAATAATAATTGATGATTTTTAACCAGACGCAAACTTTTATTTCTAATACGTTGTGATTGGGTCAGCCAACTTTTATTTATAGCTCATAAAGTAGCTAAGGACATTCGTTTGAACACCACAAACTTGACGACATTCGTTACCGTTATGCACACTGGCAGTATCTCAGGCGCCGCGGAAAAGCTGTTTATCACGCAGCCTGCTGTCAGTAAACGTATCAAAAACTTAGAAGACGAGTTTAACATTACCTTGTTTGATACGGTAGGACGCGGGATTGTACCTACTCAAGCGGCTAGTGAAATGCTACCTCATGCCAAACGTTGGCTAGAGGACTATGAGAACTTTAAAATCAACTTACAGCATTCTCAGCATATCGTCTCTGGCAAGTTAGTCATTGGTACTAGCCATCATATTGGCCTACATCATTTAGCACCTGTCCTGAAACACTTCATTCAAGCTTATCCAGCTGTTCAGTTAGAAGTACACTTCGTAGATTCTGAAAAAGCGCACAAAGCAGTACTAGATGGTGATTTGTCTTTAGCCTTTGTTACGCTTCCACCTGTCTATGATAAGCGGCTAACCTACCATACGCTATGGTCAGATCCTCTCTACTTCATGACTGGTACGCTATCAGCGTTGGCAACCAAATCGAATGTCACTTTAGAGCAGTTGGCCCGATATCCTGCTATCTTACCGTCTGCCAACACCTTTACCAGTCAAATTACTTTGGCCGAATTTGCCAAGCACAATCTAAAGCCTTATGCCACGATGAGTACCAACCCGCTTGAGTCTATTCGTATGCTGGTGTCTGTCGGTCTTGGCTGGTCAGTGCTACCTCAAACGATGGTCAGCCAAGATTTGGAACGTATTGATATGGCAGACAATATTGAGCTACAGCGTTATCTAGGTGTGGTCATTAATCCGAAGCTTACACAGTCTAGCAGTGTCACTGCGCTCTTAGATTTACTGGCTCCTATTGAATAAGACTCGCTGGATATAATAATATATAAATTCAACCTATTCGCATTTGTATCTCTCATGCGTTATAATACGCTTGACGTTGTTTGTATAACAAAAATTTACCACAAGGACACTGATAGTCATATATTGAATACTTCTAGTAAGATATGATGGTTAACAGTAGGTTTAATGGTTTTGATTGATTGTGTAAGTTGCTAATACTCATATACAAATAGCAGATGCGAGCAATAACAATAGATAAGTGGAATGCGAAATTCCCATTGTTCTCTATCTCTATATGAGTGCTAGCCATAGAACAACATCAATCATATATAACTACAGAAGATACTGAAAAAAGCCATTATGTCTTAATTAATGGCTTTTTTTGTCTTTAAATATTGTTTTGGACATCGCCTTGTAGGACAGAACTTTTATAGTTAAAAAATAATTACAGCCAACCATGTTGGTTAAGGACAATTTATATGAACGGAGTTTCTAGTGGCGTGCTGATATCACTCGGCGCCTATTTCTTAGTGATGATTGGGATTGGTGTTTACGCTTATTTTAAGCAAGCCAATGATACTGAAGGCTATATGTTAGGGGGTCGTAACTTAGGCCCAGCAGTAACCGCACTTTCTGCAGGTGCATCAGACATGTCAGGTTGGTTGCTACTTGGCTTACCTGGTTATATGTTTGCCGATGGTGTGGTTAGTATTTGGATCGCGCTAGGTTTGACATTAGGTGCATTATTAAACTATCTCATCGTAGCACCTCGCCTTCGTGTTTATACCGAAGTGGCTGACAACGCTATTACCCTACCCGATTATTTTGCCAACCGCTTTGAAGACAAGTCGCATATGCTGCGCGTCATCTCAGCATTAGTCATCATTCTATTCTTTACCGTCTATACCGCTGCAAGTCTTGTCGGTGGTGGTAAACTCTTCGAAAGCTCACTCAACCTATCGTATAGTACTGGCCTATGGGTTACTGCTGGTGTAGTTGTGGCTTATACGTTATTCGGTGGTTTCTTAGCGGTATCTATGACCGATTTCGTACAGGGTGTCATCATGCTGTTTGCCATGGTGATCGTACCTGTCGTTGCCTTTACTGATCTTGGTGGTATTTCAGCTACTACAGAAGCGGTTAGAAATATCGACCCTACCCTTTTAGACGTTACTAGCGGTATGAGTGTCATCGGTATTATCTCACTCATGGCATGGGGCTTAGGTTACTTTGGCCAGCCGCATATTATCGTACGTTTTATGGCGATTCGTTCAGTGAGAGATGTACCGACCGCACGTAACATCGGTATGAGCTGGATGGTTGTGAGTCTTGTGGGTTCACTAATGACTGGTTTTGCTGGTCGTGCTTATGTACAAAAAACTGCGATGACACTGGACGATCCTGAGACTATCTTTTTAGTATTCACTCAGTTCTTGTTCCACCCATTGGTTTCAGGTTTCCTATTAGCAGCTATTTTAGCGGCAATTATGAGTACTATCTCATCGCAGTTATTGGTTGTATCAAGCTCTCTAACCAAAGATGTATACAAACTATTCTTTGATAAAGACGCACCAGAAGCTCGTCAGGTATTGGTTGGTCGTATCTCAGTAATCATCGTTGCTATCGTTGCCATTATGCTAGCATCTAACCCAGATAGCTCAGTATTGAACTTGGTTTCTAATGCATGGGCAGGATTTGGTGCTGCGTTTGGTCCATTGGTTATCTTCAGCTTAACATGGCGTGGTATGAACCGTAATGGTGCTGTTGCTGGTATGGTTGTTGGTGCGTTGACTGTTATCCTATGGATTTATGGTCCTTTCCAAGTTGATGGTATGGCACTAAATAGCTGGTTATACGCTATCGTTCCAGGCTTTATCTTAAGTACTATCGCTATCTTTGCCGTTAGTATTATGACTGGTGGTCCAAGACCTTCAGTTTCTGCTAAGTACAAAGAGATGGAGCTAAACTTAAACAAATAAGTTTACATAAAATCTTAAGTTTATCGTTATAAAAAAACCTCGTCACTAGTGGCGAGGTTTTTTTATAAGTAATGATTTAATATATGCAATCTACTACAGTATCAAACCAAGAGAAATTATGGCGAGTGAGATAGGAGTATGGACAAAGATAGTAGTACTTGATAGTCCTGTGATGAGTATATTAAGCCAGATTGCCCTAGCCTACTTAACAGGCCAACTGCTGCCCACTTTTACGAAATAGACTTTATTAATGCAACTACTTCTCTTTAGCATTGTATTTTACTATCTGTTCATACGTATACATCGTTGTACACCTTGAGTATATTATGCTGTTATTAACAGCTTATTTACTAAATATTTGATTAGGTATAAGTGCGTATCTACTCTTAAGCCGAAGAATATGTGTTGTTTATGGACACGAAACTAAACTAGGCAAATAAAATATAGATATGCTATATAAATTAATACTATATAGATAGCCTTTGCTGTTGTACCTATATTTGAGCACTAACAATCAAATATAGATAGAAAGCCCATCAAAAAAGCGACCTATTGTAGGCCGCTTTTTTATTGTTTAGCAGTTATATAGAAAGATTATTTCCCTTGATAAGACAGCTTCACACCAGCGATATAACCATCATTGTCTTCAAAATCAGCGACGATTTTGCCTGTTGGTAATTGACCTTGGGCATCACCGAACCATAGGTATTTACCACCTACAGATACTGCCCAGTTTTCCGTGACATTATATTTGGCACCAAGACCAACACTATAATAGCCTTCGACCGGTCCTAACGAAGTTACAGGGTTACCAGCACCACTATCCCAACCAACGGTACCACTTACTGCCAATGCTGGCGCTAAACGCTTTGCCAATCCCAGCTCTACTTGCCACTGGTCATCTTTGTATTCCACCAAGTTTAATCCATCAGGACCATAACTGATTTTACTAGTATCGTTATAAAGTGGTGGTGTAATAATGAAATCACTCCACGGTACCCAGCGTACTTTTGCTGTTGCTAATGTTGTAGGGTTGATACCTGTTTGGAAATCAAAGTTGACTGATTTAGGAGTAGTAATTTCGTATTTGCTGTTTCTATTTGCTGCTGCAGCCGCTTGTTCTGGAGTAGCTCCTGCTGCTGTAGCTCTAATAGCGACTAACGGATATGACTCAGATATTTGTATATCATGATCGATTTCAGAACGATAAGTTAAAGCAGCTTTTAATGCGATTTCAGGCTTACTATAAGCAATACCTGCTATATAACCATAGTCCATATCAGGATTGCTGTTTGACGTGTAACCGCTAGCAGGGCCATAAGCTAAACCGCGTAATTTGGTTTCAGACTGAGTACGCTGTGCAACTGGACCACCATAAATTTGGAAGTTTTTGTTGGCACCAAACTTCATACCCAAAATCCCTGTTAGGCTTTGGCTACGAACTTCTACATTAGTATTTTCGCCCGCGGTACCTGCTTCAGCTTGTGCTACTGCTACTGCTCCACGCAATCCATCTAACTGAGCCTGCTGTGCCGGAGTTAAAACACCCGCTGTTTCTCCTGCAGCCAGAGCACCAATTCCAGCCTGTGCCGCTGCAAGACTTGGCGCTGCGCCATTAGTAATAGAAGCAATAGAAGCGTCAACATCTCCTTGTGAGACGAAGTTACTTTGAGTATATTCAGCAGCTGCGCCGAAAGGCTCGTCGTATAGAATACCTACACTAAAAGTATCGTTAATGTCTGCTTTTACGCCATAGCGGAAGAAATCGTAAGACTCAGCGATATCACCTGTCTTATCACCACGTACATAATCATTTTGAGAAGGGTTAGTGTTAGCACTATCATAACCACTTACATCAGCATCAATATAAGTATAGACGGCTTCTGCATAGGTACCATCTTGAAAGAAAGCAGTGACATCTTGGCCTGAACGATCAAGACCAGCAGCATTAGTCATGCTAGCGACAGAGAGAGTAGCGATTGCTACTGCAAGGGTTTTCAAGTGAAAGGTAGTGCGCATTGTGTATCTCCAACGGTCCTTGTTGTATTACTACTTCGATAAACAATATATAGCATTGCTGCGCTTAACATTGAAAGTATCAAAGTCGTGTCCTAAGTTGAATACTAATAGCTTTTTGACACTAAAACAACAATTAAAGTGCTTTATTTCTCAATTATGACTGAACAGTACAAATAAGATATAAATGAAACAATTCCGTTTACTTCTACTTTTAGATATGAATTTCTTAAAAAATATTTGTTCACAGGAGAGTTTTTCTTCAGGATAAAACGGGTTCACTATGACTATAATACTGCCTATAAAAAAAGCGACCCTTAAAGGATCGCTTTTTTATCAATAGTATTTAAAATATTTGCTATATAACTAAGCTGTGAATTACTGAGCTTGGTAAGAGACTTTTACACCAAGTACAAATCCGTCGTTACTTTCAAAGTCACTCACAATAGCTTTCGTTGGAATCTGACCTTCTGCATCACCAAACCATAGATACTTACCACCGGCAGATACGGCCCAGTTCTCAGTAACGTTGTATTTAGCGCCTAAGCCTGCACTATAGTAGCCTTCGATAGGACCCAATGAAGTTACAGGGTTGCCAGCACCACTATCCCAACCGACAGTACCACTTACTGCCAATGCTGGCGCTAAGCGTTTAGCCAGACCTAACTCTACTTGCCATTGGTCATCATCATAGCTGACTAAAGATAAACCTTTATCATCATTAGTTGCTTGCTTACTTACTTCATTATAAAGTGGTGGAACGATTGCAAAATCACTCCATGGTACCCAGCGCACTTTTGCAGTCGCTAAGGTTGTAGGGTTGATACCAGTTTGGAAATCGAAGTTAACTGATTTAGGCGTAGTGATATCTAGCGTGTTACCTTGATTCGCTTCACCACCTAGCGCTGCTACTACTGGATATATTTCATCGATATTTGAGCTGTGATCAATTTCAGAACGATAGGTCAAAGCCGCCTTTAGAGCGATTTCAGGCTTACTGTAAGATACACCTGCGATATAGCCATAGTCGGTATCAGAGCTAATATGAGCGGTATAGCCTGTAGCAGCACTGTAAGCACTACCACGAAGACTTACATCAGCTTTGATACGCTGGACAACAGGACCACCGTACACCTGAAATTCTTTGTTTTGACCAAACTTAGCACCTAGGATACCTGTGATGCTTTCGCTACGGACTTCAACATTTGTACCTTCATCATTCGCAAGGCGGCCATCCGCAAAGCCTTCTAATTGCTCAAGTTGATTTAACTGCGCTTGACCTGCTGCTAGCTGCGTTTCGCCAGCGGCGATACCTGCTAAACCAGCATTAATCTGTGGACGCAGTGCAGACTCAAGTGCTGGGTTTTGATTAACAGCTGCTTGAGCTTGTCTTACTTGCTCTCTAACTGCATTTAAACGAGTTTCAGCAGCAGTTAACTGGTTTTGAGTACCTTCAACTAAACCTTTCAACTCTTCTACATTATTAACGCCTAATCCACCTAGACGCGATGCAATAATATTATTAACAGCATCAGTTGGTGCGCCTACAAAGTTATTATTTCCAGTGTAATCAGCGGCAGCACCGAAAGGCTCATCATATAAAATACCAACACTGAATGTATCGTTGATATCTGTTTTTACACCATAACGGAAAAAGTCATAAGATTCTGCGATGTCATCGATTTTATTACCTGAAGTATCTTTACCAGTAACATCAGCATCGATATAAGTGTAGACAGCTTCTGCATACGTGCCATCTTGTAGGAATGCGGTAATATCTTGGCCTGAGCGATCAAGGCCAGCAGCACTAGCGACGCTAACAACAGAAAGAGTAGCAACAGCTACTGCAAGAGTTTTTAAATGAAAGGTGTGGCGCATTTTATATCTCCAAACATCCGCATTGTTTTACTGTTTTACCTAATTTTCATAGATAAGCAGTATCCGAGGTGGAAGATAGTAAAGATTTTTTAACACTAAAACAACTACAAAAACACATTATTTCTATGTTATGACCATATAGTCATCAGAGAGTATCTATATATAAAAGCGCGTATATATTTTCCACTATTAAAGGCTTTTCTTTTCAAATCTTACTTATTAATAATGTGGTGGTCTGTCTGCCATTACATCGAACGGTGCAATACCACTTTCCGTATCCTGACCCTCGATTTGTTTATAAATAAGCTGTAGTTGACGTTGCAACGTATGAATATCTCTGTCTTGTCGCGTAATTACGTCATCCAGTCGTTCGACCGTTACTTCAAGATGCGCGAGGCTCATTTGTAAATCGATTACTTGGGCTTGCAAATCATTTTGAATATCAGAAGTATCATCTGTAATTTTAGGTTGGTTCATATTTTTCTCTAAATTATAGTAAGTATTAAATTGAAAGGATGGATTATTAAAGGGTTTGAAGGGTACCGTAAATTAGCGATAAACCTACAAACATAGTCATGGAATAGGAGCCGTTAGTAAAAGCAATAAATAGTACTGATAAAACTATTTACTCGCACTACAGTAACGCGGTGGCATGTTATACTGCAGGCAATTTTGCAACAACCCCTACCTCACTATTATATAAGCTTAAGATACTCTATGGCACTGATTCATTTAAAAGACATTCACTTAGCCTTTGGCGTCGCGCCTGTTCTTGATGGTATTGATTTTTCTATCAATACAGGCGAGCGTGTGTGCTTGATTGGCCGCAACGGCGAAGGTAAATCCACTTTGTTTAAACTGATCAATGGCTCATTGCAGCCTGACAGTGGCGAGATTATTACCAACAGTAGCATGCGTGTAGCGATGCTAGAGCAAGACGTTCCTGAGACTAGCGGTCGCATATTAGACATCGTTATGGGCGGCAGTCGTCGCACGGCTGATTTGCTCATTAACTATAATAAGCAAGTCGATATGTGCGCGAATGGCGATATGGATGCCTGTGAGCATATGGCGACCCTACAGCATGATATCGATGCGGTACATGGCTGGGACTTAGAACGCGATGCCATGCGTCTGATTACGACCATGGGCCTTAATCCAGAAGACGACTTATCATCCCTATCTGGTGGTCGTAAACGCCGCGTGTTACTTGCTCGTGCGCTAGTTACTAAGCCTGATGTGCTACTACTAGATGAGCCAACCAACCATTTGGATGTCGAAAGTATCGAATGGTTAGAGCGCTTTTTGCTTGATTGGCAAGGTTTGACGTTGTTGTTCGTGACTCATGATAGAGCATTCGTTAATAAACTTTCGACTCGCATTATTGAGCTTGACCGTGGCCAATTGACCAGCTATGACGTGACGCAAGGCGAAGGTGGCTACGCGCGCTATCAAGAGCTAAAAGAGCTACAGTTACAAGCTGAAGAAAAGAACAATGCCAACTTTGATAAAAAACTGGCACAAGAAGAAGTTTGGATTCGCCAAGGTATCAAAGCACGTCGTACCCGTAACGAAGGCCGCGTCCGTGAACTAAAAGCCTTACGTGAAGAGCGTAGCGAGCGCCGTGAGCAAGTGGGCAATGTAAACATCACCATGGGTCAAGGCGAGAAAAGCGGTAAGCTTGTCTGTAAAGTCAAAAACTTACATCTTGAGTATGACGGTAACGTACTAGTAGATGATTTTACGACCACTATTATGCGTGGCGATAAGATTGGTATTGTCGGCCCTAACGGTGCTGGTAAAACTACTCTTATTAAAGCCCTACTCGACATGTCTGATGATGAAGTGACCAAGTCTGGTAGTGTCGAATTAGGTACTAATCTGAAAATCGCATTCTTCGATCAGTTGCGTGATCAATTGGATCTTGAAGCGAGCGTTGCGCAAAACGTTTCGGAAGGCTCTGACTTTGTCGAAGTTGGCGGTCGCAAGACACATATCATGAGCTATTTGCAAGACTTCTTGTTTGCACCAGAGCGTGCACGTACGCCTGTCAAAGCCTTATCAGGTGGTGAGCGTAACCGTGTATTACTGGCCAAGCAGTTATTAAAACCTGCCAACATTTTGGTACTTGATGAGCCAACCAACGACTTGGACATGGCGACACTTGAGCTATTAGAAGAGTCAGTCGCTAGCTTTGGTGGTACGATTTTGCTGATCAGTCATGATCGTTCATTCATGGACAATGTCGTTACCTCTACGTGGGTGTTTGGCGAAGATGAAGATGGTAAAGGAGTGGTCAATGAGTATGTAGGTGGTTATCAAGAGTACCTCGTACAAAAGAACCGCGAAGAAGCATCCCGTGCTGCCAAAGCACCTGCCAACAACGCAGCTAGTAACAAAGCGACAAACAAGTCTGGCACAGCAGCGAAACCAAATAAGGCAGCCAAAAAGCTTAATTATAATGATCAACGCGAACTGGACAACTTGCCGAAAGAAATTGCTGCACTCGAAGCCGAACAAGCTCAATTACAAGAAAAGCTGGCCGATGGCTCTTGGTTCAATACTGACTTTGATGCGGCGACAGCTGCTAGTGAACGTCTTTTAACCATCGAAGATGAGATGATGCACAAGCTTGAACGTTGGAGTGAGCTTGAAGGCTAGTATTGGCAACTCTCTAGCTGAGTTTATTGGAATATCGCATGTGTACTTTGCATTGCGTATTTCGATAAACAAGTTTCTGATAGCCTGACAAAACCTTATTAATTATTATGAAGACATCACCACTTTATTATATAGAGTGGTGATATTTGTTTTACAGCAACTTACAAAGTAGTTAGATGGTGAAAGTTAGTGAACATTACCTTAATTTCAAGTATCATTCGCTATTGCTGAAAATCCTTATTATTTATAAGGTCATCACATCATAATCCTTGTTAAAGCAAAGTTAGCGTTAAGCGTTGATAATCCAACTGTTTTGGTTTGATTGTCATATTCAACCTTCTAATATGTCCTATTGAGGTTGCTTTATTTTTAACGCAATAATTTATTTTATCACCGAAATAGCTTAGAATAGCAACAATTAGCAAAATTAGGCACAGCTAAAGTGGCTTGATATTGTATATTTTCTAAGCCACAAACCCAGTGTGGGATAATCCCATTTCATTCACCTGGAGGAAGTATTAATGAGCCAAGCCGAAGGCGTTAATGTACAACGCCGTAGAGTTCTTATTGCCTCAACTGCCGCGATTGGTGCAGCTGGGGTAGCTGCCGTGGCGACACCTTTTGTCCGTTCTTGGTACCCAAGCGCTAAAGCTGAGGCTGCAGGGGCTGCAGTGACCCAAGATATTGGTTCTATCGAAGATGGACAAATGATCGTCGTCAAATACCGTGGTAAACCTATTTATGTGGTTAAGCGCACCGAAGACATGGTTGCAGGACTAGAGTCAGTCAAACCTCTATTATCTGACCCTGAGTCTGATGCGTCTCTACAACCTGAATATTGCAAAAATCCTACTCGCTCTTTAGATCCAACCGTATTGGTTGTCGAAGGCGTTTGCACACATTTGGGCTGTGCACCAAACTACCGTCCTGATGTGGGCGCGGTGGATTTAGGTGGTAATGATTGGTACGGCGGATTTTTCTGTCCGTGTCACGGGTCAAAATATGACTTAGCAGGTCGCGTGTATAGCGGCGTCCCTGCACCACTTAATTTACCCGTTCCAGAATATGGTATGGATGGTACCATCTTGACGGTTGGGGAGGCTTAATATGAGTATGGGTAAAAAGTTAATGCATTGGGTGGACGCGCGTTTTCCAGCGACCGAAACCTATGAATACCATATGTCAAAGTACTACGCACCAAAGAACTTTAACTTCTGGTACTTCTTTGGCGTGCTATCAATGATTGTATTGGTCAACCAATTGGTGACTGGTATATGGCTTACCATGATGTACAACCCAAGTGCCGAAGGGGCATTTGCGTCTGTTGAATACATCATGCGTGACGTAAAAGGTGGTTGGCTCATTCGCTATATGCACTCAACCGGCGCATCTGCGTTTTTCGTCGTTGTATACCTGCATATGTTTAGAGCCTTGCTATATGGTTCATACCAAAAACCTCGTGAGCTTATCTGGCTCATCGGTATGGGTATCTACCTAGCACTTATGGCAGAAGGTTTCTTCGGTTACCTACTACCTTGGGGCAACATGTCATTCTGGGGTGCTCAGGTTATCTTGAACTTACCTGCAGCGCTACCAGTGATTGGTGATGGGCTTGCTGAATGGGTACGTGGTGACTATATCATCTCTGGTATTACCCTAAACCGTTTCTTTGCTCTACACGTTGTTGCTATTCCATTAGTACTCGTGGGCCTAGTATTTATGCATATTGTGGCGTTGCACCATGTGGGTTCGAACAACCCTGATGGCATCGACATCAAAAAGCTAAAAGACAAAAATGGTGTACCTTTAGACGGTATCGAATTCCATCCGTACTACACCGTGCATGACATGGTTGGTATCGTAGTATTCTTTATCTGTTTCTTTGCAGTGGTATTCTTCTTCCCAGAAGGCGGCGGTTTCTTCCTTGAGCCACCAAACTTTGAGACAGCGAACTCACTGAAAACACCAGCGCATATTGCACCAGTATGGTACTACACGCCTTTCTACGCTATCTTGCGTGCGGTTCCTGATAAGCTTGGTGGTGTTATCGCAATGGGTGCTGCAATTGCTGTATTGTTCTTGATTCCATGGCTTGATAGATCGCCTGTACGCTCTATGCGTTATAAAGGTATCTTGTCTAAAATCGCGCTTACTGTATTTGCTATTAGCTTTGTTGTATTGGGCTACTTAGGTGCGACGCCTGCTACCCCAACGGCAACTATCATGGCTCGTGTATTCACGATTCTATATTTCTTGTTCTTCTTACTGATGCCGTTCTACACTGCTATTGAGAAGTGTAAACAGCCACCAGAACGCGTTACCGGAGGTCACTAATGAGCACGCTAATTAAATCCCTAGCTGGTCTAGGCTTGGGCGCGGCATTGACGTTGACTGCTGGTACTGCAATGGCTGAAGGTAGTGGCTGTGGTACGTTCACTAATGCTGATGGCGTTGTTGAACATCTGGCTTGTAGTACTGCTCCTATTGATTTTACCAATAAGGGCTCGCTACAAAACGGTGCAAAAATCTTTATGAACTATTGCGCTGGGTGTCACTCAGCTAAGTACGTTCGTCACTCACGCATTGCCAAAGATTTAGAGATACCGCCTGAGTTGGTTGAAAAATATTTGATGGTTACTACCGATCAAATCGGTGACCACATTACTGCTGAAATCGATCCTGAAATTCAAGCATCTTGGTTTGGCGCAGCGCCTCCTGATTTATCACTTGAGACACGTCTGCGTGGCGACGACTGGGTATATACTTACTTACTGTCGTTCTATGAAGATCCAAGCCGTCCTTGGGGTGCAAACAACTTAGTACTGGCCAATGCAGCGATGCCTCACGTATTGCATAACATGCAAGAAGAGTTGAGCCAGGAAGAGTTTGAATCTGAAGTTGGTGACTTGGTTAACTTTATGGCGTGGATGGGCGAACCTGCTCGCCATGACCGTCAAGTGATTGGTTTCTTTGTAATTCTATTCTTATTAGTACTGCTCATCCCAGTTTACTTATTGAATAAAGAATTCTGGAAAGATGTTAAATAAGTCATAGTTAGCAGACCGTTCTGAGAATTAAAAAAGGCACTACTCCGGTAGTGCTTTTTTGTGCCTTGATATAGAGCATAAATACTAGATAAGCCGGAAAATAAGTCGCTCAGCGCTAATGTTTACGTACACTACCTTGATAAACGTTGCGAGTTTGTTTACGATGACAACCTTCACTATTAACATTAGGCTTTCATGATTGATGCGAATGACATTCCAAGTAGTCAGCTAATTTTGTATGCTGATGACGGCTACGACAGTCATGTGGTACGCCTATTACTTGAAGAAAAAAAGCTCGCTTACTATTTGTCTCGCTTACATTCTGAGCGCCCTGAAGATTTGACTGAGCTAAACCCCTATCATACCTTGCCTGTATTACAGCAGCGTGAGATTGCGCTTTATGAGATTAATGTCATTTTTGAGTACCTTGAAGAGCGTTATCACACAAATAAATTGCTCCCTGAGACACCGCAAGAGCGTGCACAGTTTCGCCAATTGGCTTGGCGCATTCAACGTGATTGGTTAGTACTAGGCAAGCGCTTGCTGACACATCCAGATAGCTTTAATAAAGCACAAGCTGCCATTGCCAAAAAACAGCTCAGTGACTCGTTGATCACTCTGTCACCGCTGTTCGCTCATAAGCCTTATTTTATGGCTGATGAGTTTGGCTGGTGTGACGTGTTATTAGCACCATTATTATGGCGATTAGATGAGATGGGTATTGAGCTGCCACGTGCCATTAGCCGTCCATTGTTTGAATACCAGACGAGAGTGTTTGAACGCAGTAGCTTCCAAAAAAGTGTGCGTTGATTAGACAAGTATCAAAAGCTGTCCTAAAATAAAGTATAAATAAGATAAACGTTAATTAGGATTTGTCATTTGATAAATTGCTAAACGAGATATTTTTCAATTATTAAAAATTATTAGTATAGGAAATCATTAGATGAGCGAAACTACCTCTATTACACCTACCCGCCCTTATATGGTACGCGCACTATATCAATGGATAGAAGACAACGCTCTGACACCATACTTGATGGTCGATGCTACCGCTGACAATGTGCAAATACCAACCGAACATGTGCAAGACGGTCGTATCGTATTAAATATCGCCAGCCGTGCTACGGGTAACATGAGTATGGAAAATGACTATATTCATTTTAGTGCGCGCTTCGGTGGTGTATCACAAGAAATCTGGGTACCGCTTACTGCGGTGATGGGGATTTATGCTAAAGAGAACTCGCAAGGGATGTTCTTTGATCCAAAAGAGTATGACAACTATCAGCCAGAAGACGACTCAGCGCCAATGTCTAACAACAGCGCTATTAAAACCCCTAAACCAAAGCGCGATAATAAAGCAGGTTTAAAGGTCTTAAAGTAAAAAGCCTTGAAATAAATAGAACCTTAAACCAATTCTATTTAACACAATAAAAAAGCTAGCCATATTTAATATGACTAGCTTTTTTATTAACTATTTAAAGGCTTATTAACTTTCTATAACTGATAAGCTTTTAAATGGACGCTTACTGATTAGGTTCTTGGCAGTGTCACACCGCGTTGACCTTGGTATTTGCCACCGCGGTCTTTGTAGCTGGTCTCACAGACATCATCAGCATCGCTTTGGAAAAACAACATTTGCGCCACACCTTCGCCAGCGTAAATACGTGCTGGTAGATTGGTCGTATTACTAAACTCTAAAGTAACGTGCCCTTCCCACTCAGGCTCAAGCGGCGTTACGTTGACAATAATACCGCAGCGCGCGTAAGTTGACTTACCTAGGCAAATAGTCAATACATCACGTGGAATACGGAAGTACTCCATAGTACGTGCTAAAGCAAACGAGTTAGGTGGAATGATGCACTCATCACCAACGATATCGATAAAGCTTTTATCATCGAAGTTTTTGGGATCAACGACCACTGAGTGTACGTTGGTGAATACTTTAAACTCAGGGGCACAGCGCACGTCATAACCATAGCTTGAGGTGCCGTAGCTCACCAAACGCTCGCCTGCATCGTTGAAGCGCACTTGACCCGCCTCAAATGGTTCAATCATGCCATGCTCTTCGGCCATTTTACGAATCCAGCGGTCAGACTTGATAGACATTGTTGTTCCTTAGCAAATATTTAATAGCGACGATTATACGGAATTGACGGCTGAATTTATAGCGTGATGGCTGTTTTATCCTACATTGGTTTTAGACTAGCTAAGCAACCAGCACCCTATTCAATCATTAGATACTAGAAAATCCGCTTATCATCGACAGGCTTTGCAAATTTATTGATATTGGTTTCGATATTTTTGGCAATATCTAGATAATATTGTGCAAACTCATCATCAGCTAAGACGCTTGGCACACCTTTATCCACTTGTGCACGAATGCCACTGGCAAGTGGTAGCTGACCCAATAGTGGTACCTGATATTGCTCAGCGATAAACTCACCGCCACCCGTACCAAAAATAGCTTCAGTATGATTACAGTTACTACAAGTGTGTAGCGCCATATTTTCAACGACACCAAGCACAGGGATATTGGTTTTGTTAAACATCTCGATGCCTTTTTGAGCATCAAGTAGTGCAACATGCTGCGGCGTTGTGACAACAACAGCGCCCGTGACTGGTATGCGCTGTGCCAAGGTCAGCTGTATATCTCCTGTACCTGGCGGCATATCTATCACTAAATAATCTAGCTGCGGCCAGTTGGTTTGATTATAAAGTTGCATCAATGCACCCGTTGCCTTCGGTCCACGCCATGCAACAGGGGTATTATCTCCATCAAGCAAGCTACCGATAGAGAGCATTGCCATACCATGCGCATCGACCGGTACGAATTGCTCGTTTTCTAGTTGCGGCTTCACATCAGCAACGCCTAGCATCGTTGGCATACTAGGACCATAGATATCGGCATCTAGCACACCAACTCGATTGCCAAGCTTCTGTAGTGCTAAGGCGATATTGACCGTGGTGGTCGATTTACCAACACCGCCTTTACCTGATGCCACAACAATAATATGACGGATACGAGGATGCGCGGCCAACGATGCTTGCGTAGGTGCAGCTTTCGTAATCGGTGGCTCAGCGTTAGTGTTACTAGCATTGTTATTAGCGCCAGATGAAGGCTGAGACTCCATCGCATTGGTTGTCTTTGGCATCTGCTTTGGTAAGCTTGAACCTGAACCTTTTTCTGGCGCAGGCAGACGCACATTCATATGAATCGTGGTAATACCATGCGGATGTAGCAACTGCCCAAGCTCCTGCTGGATAACTTCAAGGTTACTATCTTTTGGCAAACGCAGGTCTAACGTAAGTGCTTCGCCATCACGCTCAAGCCCTGTGACCATCGTGGCAATACTGACAGCACCTATTTCATATCCAAGTAGGACTTTGTCAACGGCGCTATCACGCTCTGCCTGCTGCTGAGGCGTTTCGGTTTTTGTGGTTTTTTTCTTCATAAAGTTAAACATAGCTACTATTATGGCCTATACAAGTGGGTAGATCTGGCAAATTGCTCAAGCCGTCTCGTTGCGCATATTACAACCGATAACGTTAATGAGTATATTAGCCAAACCTTCTATCGTGACAGTGTAGCTGAATTGGACTCATAAAAAAACCACAACGCCAGTAGGTCTGAGGTTGTGGTATATGCAAATTGTACATATATTAATTCATAAACCAACCATGACTGGCAACGATAGATTGTCCAGTGAATACATTGGTTGGGAAAGCCGCCAAAAATAGTGCCAATTGGGCAATGTCTTCTACTGTCGTAAACTCTTTATCTACGGTATTGACCAGCATAATATCGTTAATAACCGACTCTTCACTGATGCCCTTTTCAGCTGCTTGCTCTGGGATTTGTTTTTCGACCAACGGCGTTTTGACAAACCCTGGGCAAATCACATGCGAGCGTACTTTGTGCGCTGCACCTTCTTTGGCCAATACACGGCACAGTCCTAGTAGTCCATGCTTAGCAGTCACGTAAGGGGCTTTATACAATGAAGCTTCATGTGAGTGCGCAGAGCCCATATAAATAACTGTGCCGCCCTTATCACCTTTATACATGTGCTTAATCGCAGCTTTGGTGGTCAAAAAAGCGCCATCTAAGTGGATATTAAGCATTTTTTTCCAATCGCTGAAGGCCATTTTATCAATAGGGTCAATGATCTGAATACCAGCATTAGAGACCAGAATATCAATACTACCAAAGGTATCAACTAGCTGCTGTACACCATCGTTTACCGCCTCTTCTGAGGTAACATCCATGGCAATCGCGAGAGCACGTCCACCAGCAGATTCAATCGCATCAACGGTTTTCTGTGCTGCTTCAAGGTTGATATCGGCAATACCAACCGCTGCGCCTGCTTTTGCATAAGTTTCAGCGATGTCACGTCCGATACCACTTGCAGAGCCAGTGACCAATGCTACTTTGCCTGTCAAATCTTGTTCTAATTGGGTCGCCATACATATTCCTTATCATGATCTAAAATATTATTAGTTTTTATGAAATTGAACTGAACAAATACGCCACTATAATCATAGTGGCGTATTTATTTGCGGGATAAAACATATTAATCTTAGGACAGTCACTTTACTGTACAAAGTTTACTGAATAATACTTACTGGTGTTTTTTCTTGTAGTTCGTCAAAGCTCACACCATCTGCTAATTCAACCAGTTTTAGGCCTTCATCAGTAACGTCTAATACAGCAAGCTCAGTGATGATACGATCAACCACGCCTTTACCCGTCAATGGTAGCTCACAGTTTGCCAAGATTTTTGGATCGCCGTGCTTATTTACCTGCTCCATCAATACAATCACACGCTGTACGCCTGCGACCAAATCCATCGCCCCGCCCATACCTTTGACCATCTTTTTGGGAATCATCCAGTTGGCAAGGTCGCCTTTTTCTGACACTTCCATTGCACCCAATATGGCCAAGTTGACATGACCACCACGAATCATTGAGAAAGACTCTGAGCTACTAAAATAGCTAGCACCAGCTTCTGCGGTTACTGTTTGCTTGCCAGCGTTAATCAAGTCCGCATCAACGTTTTCTGCTGTAGGGAACTCACCAATACCTAGCAGGCCATTCTCTGATTGTAGCCATACGTCCACGCCTTCAGGAATGTAGTTGGCGACCAACGTTGGGAGACCGATGCCTAGGTTCACATAGTAGCCATCTTGTAGCTCTTTTGCAGCGCGTTGCGCCATTTGCTCTCTTGTCCATGCCATGCTGATTTCCTTATTTTTTGCGATATTCTATTTTTATTCATTTAGACAGCCAATTATTTAATCAATTGGCTGTCTAAACTATTATCAATCTAAAGTTAACTATTGATTTCACGTACGATCAAGCGTCGACCACGTTTCTATTTACGCGCCTTCTACAGCTTTAGTCGTGGTCTTTTCGATACGTTTTTCAGGGCTAGCATTCAATACAATACGCTGAACGAAGATACCTGGTAGATGCACTTCGTCTGGATCAAACGTACCGGTTTCGACGATTTCTTCGACTTCAACAATTGTGATTTTACCGGCCATCGCGCAGTCTGGGTTAAAGTTACGAGCGGTTTTATTAAAGATTAGGTTGCCCGCTTTGTCAGCTTTTTGCGCTTTAATTAGAGCGACATCCGCGCGTAAGGAATGCTCTAGCACATAAGTACGACCATCAAAATCACGAGTTTCTTTACCTTCAGCAACTAATGTACCTACGCCTGTTGCGGTATAAAACGCAGGAATACCAGCGCCGCCTGAGCGCAGCTTTTCAGCCAATGTCCCTTGCGGCGTCAATTCAACCTCTAGCTCGCCTGCCAAATATTGGCGCTCAAATTCTTTGTTTTCACCCACATATGACGAAATCATTTTTTTGATTTGGCGTGTCTGTAGCAATAGCCCTAGACCGAAGTCATCGACACCGGCGTTGTTACTGATACAAGTCAGCTCTTTAACTTTGCTGTCACGCAGCGCTTCGATTAATGCTTCTGGAATACCGCATAGTCCGAAGCCACCGATCGCGAGCGTTTGCCCATCACTGACGACGCCTTTTAGCGCTTCTTCGGCACTGTTATATACTTTTGACTGACTCATGCTTGTCTCCTATGACTGTTATTTATATTTTTAATCCGTGCATAAACTAATGCTGAATTAAGTGTCTCAATTATCCGTTTGATTGTTATAAAAATTAAGAACTAATAGCGAAAATGAACCACGCTAATTTTTCTTTTGCGCGTTATAACCTTGTATAGTCAATTCAATTTAAAAATAGTACAAGGCAACCGAGTGTAGATGTATATTAAATACTTCAAGCGAGGTTAACGCAGTAATATTTTTACAGTGGAATGACTATACCAATAGCCAAAACACACTCATGATAATAGCACCCGATACTGCCAGTACGATCAAGCAGTAGCCCATGATAGCGCGTGCATCCAAACCTGCGATACCTAGTAATGGCAAGGCCCAAAACGGCTGAATCATATTGGTCCATGCGTCACCCCATGCTATCGCCATCGCAGTAATGGCTGGACTAACACCTAGCTCAATACCAGCAGGAATCATAACAGGGCCCTGTACCGCAAACTGTCCACCGCCCGACGGTACAAAGACGTTGACCAAGCCAGCACTTAAAAAGGCAAAAATCGGAAAGCTGTCTGCAGAAGCTGAATTGACAAAAAACTCGGTCACTTGCGTACTGATAGAGATGCCATCTGCATTTGCACCTGTCATGATGCCCATGATACCGCCGTAGAACGGGAACAATAGCACAATACCTGTGATGCCACCTATCCCTGAGTGTACGGCGCGATAATAACGCTCTAGCGTGCCATGCGATAGCAAACCTATGAATAAGAATAGCCCAATGACGATGTTTAGCCCTAGATTAAAACCGTTACTACCAAACTCGCTGATATAGTACATCAGTGCTAAGGCCAATAAGATGACAGCGATAATACGGCTATCATCTAGCTTTTGTGCAGGCGTGTCTCTTTGGGGTGCGACGTAGAGCTCTTCTTTGATCAGTTTAGGATCAATAACCGTAGGGTTTTTAGGATGCATAAAGCGATTGACGAGTGGCAAAATAACGATGAGCAAACCTACTAGCAGCATGTTGTAGCCTGCAAATACCGTTTGAGACAAAGGTACCGCTTCCGTCATAGTGTTGCCTGACAACGTCAGGAGCGTATCACCACCCGAGCTAAGTGTCAGCGGTATCGAACCTGAAAAGCCACCATGCCAAATTACAAAACCTGAATAGGCGGCAGCGACCAATAGCGGATAGTCGACGTTAGCGACTTTTCTGGCCAGTGCCTTTGCAAAGATTGCCCCGATGATTAAACCAAAGCCCCAGTTTATCCATGAGCCAACTAGTCCAACCAAGGTTGATACGATAATGGCAGTCGTAGGAGAGTGGACTCTACTAGCAAGACTGTCCAATAAGCGCTGAATAAATGGAGCGCTAGCAAATGCATAACCCGTCACTAAGACCAACGCCATTTGCATGGCAAAGCTATGCAGTGACCATAGTCCGTTGCCCCAGTGCCCAGCCATAGCAATCATGTTTTGACCAGTAGTAGCCAGTCCTACAGCAAACGCGATAAGAGTCAAAACGATCGAAAATACGAATGGGGATGGTAGATAGCGATTGACTAACTGCACGCTCATATTAGTGATGGCACTAAACATATTCACATTCCTTGTAAATTTAATGTTTGGTTTTAAGAATTGTTATTAGCGCCTTGTTGAACGCTTATCAGATCTAAGTGCGGTTATTGCCACCACATCTGATATAGGGCAGGCATTATATTTTATATTGGTATTCATAACAATACATTCTATCTCGCTATATCATGCGTGAAACACTTGTGCTAACTTAACATATTATTTTCGTAGCGACTAGAAAATAACCATCAGCGCATGTGAGTCAACGCTGTGCAGGAGTTAAATTGTCGAAATATTAGTGACTATGAGTGTATAAGTCTAGATTTATGTTTGATAAAACAGACGAAATAGGCTTATTTTGATTAATTTTATTGACCTATATCGACAAGCACGGCATACTCGCTGCCTTATTTTTTTTGCCAAGGAGGGCCGTCATGTTTAGTACACTTGCTATTGTCATTACCCTATTATTACTCATGTTCTTTGCTTATCGCGGTTATTCTGTGCTGATCCTAGCACCCATTATGGCGACACTAGCAGTCTTACTGTCAGGTGACTTCTTAAGCACCATTCCCGCTTATACCGATGTCTTTATGGGCGCGTTGAGTGGATTCTTACTTAAATTCTTCCCGATATTCTTGCTAGGCGCACTATTTGGACGCCTAATGGCAGACTCTGGCGCAGCAACTGCCATTGCCAATACGGTCGTCGAAAAACTCGGTGCTAGCAAAGCCATCCTTGCGGTGATTTTGGTCTGTGCTATTTTGACCTATGGCGGCGTATCGTTGTTCGTTGTGGCTTTTGCCATCTATCCAATTGCCAAAGACTTGTTTAGAGCGGCAGATATTCCAAAGCGTTTGATTCCAGCAGCGATTGCCCTAGGGTCATTTACGTTTACGATGACTGCACTGCCAGGCACGCCAGCTATCCAAAACGCTATTCCAATTCCTTACTACAACACCAACGTATTTGCCGCGCCTATTTTGGGTATCATCGGTGGTACGATCACGTTTGTCTGTGGTTGGATGTGGCTTCAGTCACGCGCCAGAAAAGCTAATGCAGCAGGCGAAGGTTATGGTCAGCATGACGAAGAAGATGTAGGCGGCGTTGGCGCAACGGCAAAAGAAGCTGAGGTATTAAACACTCACCACACTTCTTTTACCATTGCGATGATTCCACTTGTATTGGTCATTGGCTTAAACGCTATATTGACCTATATGGTTTTCCCATCGATAGATTTCAGCAGTCTACAAACTCAGTTCCCAGACTTGAATGTCGCAGGCTCCCTTGGGTTATGGTCAATTATTATCTCATTGGTCGTGGCTTGTGTGGTGTTAATTTTGCTCCGTATCGGACATTGGAATAACCTACAAAAAACCATTAACCGTGGTACTTATGATTCTATGTTGCCGATTTTTAATACCGCATCAGAAGTGGGTTACGGCGCGGTTATCGCGTCGCTCGCAGGCTTCCTGATCATTCGTGATAGCATCCTAAACTTAAACCCTGACAACCCTCTGATCTCAGAAGCAGTCGCTATGACTACGCTTGCTGGTATCACAGGTTCATCGTCTGGCGGTTTGAGTATTGCGCTGTCGACATTAGGTGAAGATTATCTAAGAATGGCGGTCAATGCCGGTATCGACCCTGAGCTAATGCACCGCGTAGCCGTCATGGCGGCAGGTGGTCTCGATACGCTTCCGCACAGTGGCGCTGTCATCACCTTGCTAGCGATTTGTGGTTTGACCCATAAGCAGTCTTATTTGAACTTGGCGATGGTTACGATGGTCATCCCATTGATCGCTGTGGTTGCTGTTATTATTTTAGGTACGATGTTTGGTTCATTTTAAGGTAGCTTAGTCATTCGTTAGTACTAACGACTGCTATCTAAGCGAATAATGGACAAATAAAAAACCCACTTAGCATACTGTTTGGTGGGTTTTTTATGGTTGATTGATACCTAATCTATAACGACCAAATTCAATGTAGGGCTATTGTTTGTGGTTAATAAATGCCTGCCAAATGAGAAGTAATTACCAAGGAATATCACAAAATTATCTGAATTACGGTATCATAGGCGCACTTTTTGATTTTTTATTATTTTTAGAAGTTTTTAGCATTAACGATGTCGCATCTATGAGCGATGAGCCGCTTGAGATGTTCGATAATTAACCCGTTTATATAAAAATATAGGTGATGAAAGTGCGTGAGATTCTAGTAACCAGTGCGCTGCCCTACGCCAATGGCTATATCCATTTGGGGCATCTTGTAGAATATATTCAGACTGACATTTGGGTACGTGCGATGAAAGCGCAAGGCCATCAGGTCACCTATGTCTGCGCGGATGATGCACACGGTACGGCAATCATGCTCAAAGCAGAAGCCAACGGCGTAACACCAGAAGAGCAAATTGCCTCAGTCAAAGCCTCACATGAAGCAGATTTTTCAAAGTTCCTGATCAATTTTGATAATTATCACAGCACCCATTCAGAAGAAAACCAGCAGTTCTCTGAGCTGATTTATCGTCGTCTCAATGATGCTGGTCATATCAGCACAAAAGACGTCGAGCAGCTATTTGATCCTGAAAAGCAACTATTTCTAGCCGATCGTTTTGTCAAAGGTACTTGTCCAGAGTGTGACTCACCAGACCAGTACGGTGATAACTGCGAAGTATGCGGTACCACTTATGACGCAACGGACCTAAAAGACCCGCATTCGACATTGTCTGATGCAACGCCAGTGCTCAAAACCTCTAAGCATTATTTCTTTGATTTGCCAGAGTTTGAGCAGTTCTTACAGGACTGGACGCGCAGTGACAACCGTCTACAAACATCAGTCGCTAACAAACTTCAAGAATGGTTTGAGGCAGGACTTGCCAGCTGGGATATCTCGCGTGATGCACCCTATTTCGGCTTCCAAATTCCAGATACTCCAAGCGATGAGCCAGACAAATACTTTTACGTATGGCTAGATGCACCAGTTGGCTACATGGCAAGCTTTAAAAACCTATGTGATAAGCGTGCAGGGACAGACCAAGCACTTGACTTTGACCGCTACTGGGCACAAGAAAACGAGCATAAAACTGAGGTTTATCACTTTATCGGCAAAGACATCGTTTACTTCCATGCCTTGTTTTGGCCAGCCATGCTAGCTGGTAGCGAATACCGTACACCGACTGGTGTTTTTGCCCATGGCTTCTTGATGGTCAATGGCGAAAAAATGAGTAAGTCACGCGGTACTTTTATCAAGGCCGAGACTTACGCAGAGCATTTACATCCTGAATACCTGCGTTATTACTTCGCCAGCAAACTGTCTGATAAAGTTGAAGACATCAACTTAGATTTAGAAGACTTTATGCAGAAGGTAAACTCTGACTTGGTTGGTAAAGTCGTCAATATCGCCAGTCGTAGTGCAGGGTTCTTGGTTAAGAAGTACGACGGTATGCTGTCAGAAGTTTGCGTCGAGTCAGAGCTATTAGAAGACATCACCAAAACGGGCGATGAGATTGCAGCTGCTTATGAGAATCGTGAATTCTCACGTGCTATGCGTTTAATCATGCAATGTGCGGACAAGGCCAATGAATATATCGATGCCAAAAAACCATGGTCATTAGCAAAATTGGAAGGTACTGAGCAAGAGGTTCAAGACGTCTGCTCGGTCGCTATCAATATTTTCCGTCAATTGATGGTCTATCTTGCGCCAGTATTACCTGAGCTGACTAATAATGCTAAAGAATTTTTGAACCTTGATGATTTAAGTTTTGCCAGTCGTAATGAGTGGTTACTAGGTCATAAAATCAATAAGTTCAAACCACTGATGCAACGTATCGAAGAAAAAGATATTGAAGCAATGGTAGAAGATTCTAAAGCATCCTTAACTCAAGCAGATGCTCCTGCTGTGCCTGACAATAGCAAGCCTGCCGCAAACGAAAAAGCACCTGCAATAAATGCAGATGCTGAGCAAACTGACTATATTGGTATCGAAGACTTTGCCAAAGTCGAGATGAAAGTCGCACACGTTTTAGAGTGTAACCATGTAGAAGGTGCTGATAAGTTACTACAGTTCACGCTAGATGTTGGTGAAGACAAGCCACGTAACGTATTTAGCGGTATTCGTAAGTTCTATGAGCCTGAGCAATTGATTAATAAGAAGGTTATTTGCGTGACCAACCTTGCCCCGCGCAAGATGAAATTTGGCGTATCAGAAGGCATGGTATTGTCAACTGGCGAACCAAAGACAGGCTTAACTGTCGTTACCTTACCGGATGCTTGTGTTGTTGGTGACGTACTGGCATAACGGTTATTTTTAGGATTAAAAAATGAAAAAGATGCCCTAAGTGGCATCTTTTTTTATGGTTGATTTAGCAAATAACTAAAAACCAAGCCGTAACTTATCTGCTCAAAATATCGATAATCTGCAATGTATCATTGATCACCGTCACAATATTATTCTCTGGCGTACGAATACGAACATAACGGTCATCATAACGGTCTAAAACGACAGAACGGTCATAATCCCTTCTATCAATCTTGCCGACTACTCTATAACCGTATCTATCAAGATCACGCTTGAACGAAGCATTCGGGCTAGCATTGCGATAAGCGTTGATACTTGGGTGGGCGTTGCCGCTATGCTTATAGTTTTTACTGATATGGGCAGAGTTGCCTTTGCTATTACCATGTCCATTACCGTGCCCGTTTCCATGACCATCTTTTGCCATAGCAGGCAATCCAATCAAAGAAGTGGCGGTGATACCGGCGATGGTTAATAATTTAAGATTAGCTGTGTTCATAATATTATCCTTAAAATAGTCATTCGAAAAAGTTAGATAAGTTATAGCACTATTTCATATCCACTATGGCAGCACAATGTCATCAAAATGACTGGATTATCTTTAGAATTATCATGTTTCTCGTATAAAAATTAGCTTACGTTAATTATGAAGTGAGTACGTAATAGATGCGTTGCTAGGATGTAAGCGTTTTGCATATGGTTTGAGCAAACAAAAGTACCCTAGCGGCATCCGTTATATTCAGATCTACATAAGAGCTCCAATACATCACGCGTCTTAATAAGATAAAAAGAAGTGATGATTTTTTTATTATCCATCACCATGACCGCTACACATTAATTTCTTATTGCGATAACTTACATTACTGTCATAATATGAACATAATAATCGATGGAACGATTACTTTATTTAATTGTTAGCCTGCTATCTCAGCATCAACATAGCATTGACTTGGCTAATCTGCATTCTTCAATATCATGGCAAAAAACCAAAGTACACCAAACAGATGAGTAAAATGACTACTATATAAATTAGTAGGCTCAGTCAGTCTGGCCGTATTTACTTAGTTTTTGCGATTGATATAACCTATGAGTTAACCTAATAATGACTATCGCTTCTACTCTACGCTTAAGCTTATATGGCGTTGCTCTTAGTGCCATTAGCACACTTGGACTAATCGGCTGCTCAAACTCCTCTACCGAGACCGCAGCGACTGCTGAAAATAGCACGGCTACAGACAAACCTGCCAAATCAATTGCCATTACTCAAATCGTTGAGCATCCATCATTAGATGATATGCGCCGCGGTATTATTGATGAGTTGGCTGATAACGGTTATGTCGAAGGTCAAAACCTAACTGTTAACTTTCAAAGTGCGCAAGGAAACACAGCGACCGCAGGACAGATTGCCAAGCAATTTGCAGGAGACAATCCTGATGCGATCGTAGCAATCTCAACACCTTCTGCGCAGTCAGTGGTAGCCGCGACCACCACTATCCCTATTATCTACACTGCTGTGTCAGATCCGCTAGGTGCCAAACTCATCACAGCAGATGGCAAGCCTTTTCAAAGCAATTTGACTGGACTATCAAGCCAACTACCGCTAGAGCCGCAGTTGGATTTGTTACAGCAGATAAAACCTGACTTAAAGACCATCGGTTATGTCTATAGCCCAGGTGAGGCAAACTCAGTATCATTGCGTGAGAACCTAAAACAAGCTTTGCCAGCAAGAGGTCTGTCCCTATTAGACATTCCTGCCAACCGTCCAACGGATATCGGTATGGCGACGCGCAGTTTGCAAGGACGTGCAGATATCATCTATACCTCATTTGACAACAATGTTGCCTCTGCCTTTGAGGCCATGACCCAAGCAGCAAATGAGCTAAAGTTACCGATTATCGCGTCTGATGAATTCAGTGTAAAACGCGGTGCGACTGCTGCGCTTGGTGTTAATGACTATGATTTTGGTCGTACCACTGGCAAGATGGTATATCGCGTATTAAACGGCGAAGCGGTCAATACTATCAAACCTGAAGTCATGAATGATCTGACTTTATATGTCAGTCCTAAGCACGCCAAAACACAAGGTGTCAGCTTGTCAGCAGAGTTACTAAAAAACGCCATCAATGTTGATATTGATGCCGAAACCAAATAAAAAGTAGTAAGCTATCTATTAGCTTGTCAATTATTTATGTAGTGTACGGACACACTATTATTTTAGGAGTAAGACCCATGTTGTCTCAAAATCGTTTTGGTCGTTTTAATTTCGGTAAGGCTCTATTATTAGGCGGTGTATGTACTGCTATCTTGACTGGTTGTAACCAATCAGCGCAAGATGATGGCTCCACGGATGCTGCCGCTACCGGTGATTCAGCGACAGCTATGAAGACCGTTGCGATTACCGCTATCGTCGAACATCCAGCGCTTGATGATGTACGTAAAGGTGTCATTGACGAGTTAAACGAAGCGGGATTTAAAGACGGTGAAAACTTAACCGTTAACTTCCAAAGCGCGCAAGGAAACACTGCTACTGCTGGTCAGATTGCCAAGCAATTTGTCGCTGATGCACCAGATGTTATCGTCGCTATCGCAACACCGTCTGCGCAGTCTGTTGCCGCTTCTACTAGCAGCATTCCATTGGTATTCTCAGCAGTTACTGACCCAGTAGCAGCAAAACTGGTACCTAAGCTAGATGGCTCTGGCACCAACGTTACAGGCGCATCAGACGCCCTACCATATGAGCCACAGATTGATTTGATGCGTCAAATCATTCCATCATTAAAGAACGTCGGTTATGTCTATAGCCCAGGTGAAGTCAACTCAACGATTATCTTAAAAAATCTAAAAGAGAAGCTAACACCACTAGGTATCAATGTACTAGAAGCGCCTGCACAGCGTAGTAACGACATCGCGATGGCAGCGCGTAGTCTCGAAGGTAAGGTCGATATGATCTACACGTCAACTGACAACAACGTGGTATCAGCGTACGAGTCACTTTATCAAATCGCCAAACAAAGTAAGATTCCTCTAATTGCCTCAGACACTAGCTCAGTTGAGCGCGGTGCTGTTGCTGCTCTAGGCGTGAACTACTATGAGCTTGGCCGTGAAACTGGTAAAATTGTCGTACGTATCTTAAACGGTGAAAAAGCAGGCGCTATCCCTGTTTACACTCCACAAGCCCTTGATCTATACGTCAGTCCAAAACATGCTAAAGAAGAAGGCATCACGCTGCCACAAGCGGTTATCGATAAAGCTAAAGAAGTGGTAGAATAACGCACCTTTATATTTGGCTCAAAATAGCAGGTATAAATAGGATAGCGACACTACTTAATACTGTGTTGTCTACCTTAAAATATACGGCTAATAATTAAACAAGAAACCCAGCTATGAGTCATTAGGCTGGGCTTCTTGTCTAAACAGAGTCTTTTTTGGAAGCATGTTTAATAGTGCTGTATTTGTCTGGTAATTTATCTGATACTTGTTAAGTAGAGGATAGGTCTATTGATTGCATTGCAGTGCCTTTAACCATCGCTTCAAACCAAGGTAGCTTATGATCGTTGTTAATCGTGATATGTTTTGGTTTACCCTAACCGCAGATTGCTTAATCTGTTAAATTCACCGCTTAGCTGTTTAGCAGGTAGATGATTTTGGCAATTGCCATTTACTTATCTTAGTACCATACGCTAGACACTTGGTTATGACTTACTGATCTCTTATGTCTTTAATTGCTTTTTTTGGTGCGCTTGAAAGTGGTCTGATTTATGGCCTAGTAGCACTCGGTGTGCTTATCTCATTTCGTACGCTCGACTTCCCTGATTTGACCGCTGACGGTAGTTTTCCGTTAGGTGGCGCAGTCGCTGGTATTTCTATCATCGCTGGTATCAACCCATGGTTGGCCTGTGCTTTTGGGATGTTAGCAGGTTCAGTCGCTGGTATCGTCACTGCGTGGTTGCATGTCAAACTTGGCATCTTGCAGCTGCTTGCCAGTATTTTGGTCATGGTTGCCTTATATTCTGTCAACCTACGCATCATGGGCGCGCCAAACCTACCTCTTCTTGGTGAAACCACAGTGTTTAGCACCTTAGTGACCGATGGTAATGGTTATTGGATGCGCTGCCTGATTATTGGTGTCGTTATCGCAGCTGCCATGTTATTTTTGAACTGGTTCTATAGCACTGAGACAGGTCTGTCGATGCGTGCTACTGGCTCAAACCTAAGAATGGCACAGGCCCAAGGTATCAATACCTCATGGATGACCATCATCGGTATGGCGATTTCTAACGGTTTGATTGCTCTAGCAGGTGCGCTGTTTGTCCAGACTCAGGGTGGCGCGGACATCTCCATTGGTATCGGTACGATCGTCATTGGTCTAGCAGCAGTCATCATCGGTGAGACAATCATTCCTGCCAAACGTATTTGGCTGATTACCTTTGCCGTTGTTGTCGGCGCGGTATTGTACAAACTGTTTATTCAGGTTGCACTATCAAGCGATACACTACGTAGCATCGGCTTTGGTCCACAGGATTTGAACTTGATTACCGCATTGCTCGTGGTATTAGCCTTGGTATTGCCAAAAGCGAAAACCAAGTTTTTATCACGCAAAGTTCGCGCCTAATGACAGTCAAAGCAGGTATTTATAATACTTGCGATGCTTGAAGAGACAATAAGGAATAACGACTATGATGCAAGCCACCGATTTACGGTTGACCTTTAACCCAGGCACGCCTATCGAAAACCCTGCCCTACGTGGTATCAGTTTAAATATCGCTGATGGTGAATTTGTCACTGTCATCGGTACCAATGGCGCAGGTAAATCTACTTTTTTGAACGCAGTAAGCGGTACGACGCGCGTTGATAGTGGCTCAATCTTGCTAAATGGCATTGATGTGACCAAAAAATCTGCCCATCAACGCGCGCATTGGGTTGCTCGTGTCTTTCAGGATCCGATGGCCGGCACTTGTGAAGCGCTAACGATTGAAGAAAATATGGCTTTGGCCTACAAACGCGGCGGTAATCGCGGTCTAAAATTTGCATTGAACCAGAACAACCGTGATTTGTTCCGAGAAAAACTATCCGTTTTAAAATTAGGTCTAGAAAATCGTCTAACCGACCGTATGGGTCTACTCTCTGGTGGTCAACGTCAAGCGGTAAGTCTGCTAATGGCATCATTGCAGCCCTCTAAAATCTTGTTGCTTGATGAGCATACTGCAGCTCTCGATCCTAAGACTGCGGCATTTGTCTTAGAATTAACTGATAAGATTGTCACGGACAATAAGCTGACTACGATGATGGTTACCCACTCTATGCAACAAGCATTGGCACATGGTACACGCACCGTTATGCTGCACCAAGGTCAAGTCGTGTTGGATGTGGCTGGTGACATTCGCAAAGGCATGACTGTACATGACCTGCTCGATATGTTCGAGCAGACACGTGGTGAAAAAGTTGAAGACGATAGTCTGATTTTAAGCTAAGTTTTTGAGCTAATACCGCTAATGACTTACGATTTATAAATTTGTACCTGTCGGATATAACCATTTTCGACAACCTCAAAAACCTTCAAGAGAATTGATTTTTCTTGGAGGTTTTTTGTTATCTATAGTTAATGATCATATGAACTTTTTACTGACCATTATATAGTTGTCGTCTATCAAAGCTTCGCTGTTGTCACTTACTATATGAGGTCTGTCATGCGCAAAATTCCTATTTATTCCCACCCTGCTGCTGGTTGGCCTGCGCTGATCTCATCTACCCAAAAGCTAATGGACTATAAGACGTTTTTGCGCGGCGGTATAAGTGTATTTAAAAGCAATCAGCCACAAGGCGGATTTGACTGCCCAGGCTGTGCTTGGCCTGACCATAAGTCACACAAAGCCATCGATGTTTGCGAGAACGGTATTAAAGTCATTGCCAGTGAAACCATGACCCATAAAGCAGATGCCGAGTTTTTTGCAAGGCATACTGTTACTGAACTACAGGGCTGGACTGGTTACGAGCTTGAGCACAGTGGTCGTTTATCAGAGCCGATGTATTACGATGCGGCGCAAGATCGCTATGTGCCTATCCCTTGGGAAGCTGCTTATAGCCTGATCGCTGAGCAGTTAGGACAGCTAGATTCACCTGATGAGGCATTATTTTATACGTCAGGCCGTGTGACTAATGAGCCTGCCTTCTTATTTCAGTTATTTGTACGCTGCTTTGGTACCAATAATTTGCCTGATTGCTCAAATATGTGTCACGAGCCAACCTCAGTAATGCTAAGCAGACAGCTAGGTATTGGTAAAGCGACCGTGATGCTAGAAGATTTCGAGCAGGCCAAGCTGATATTGATGTTTGGGCAAAACCCAGCGACTAACCATCCACGTATGCTAGAGATGCTCGCCCATGCGCATGAGCAAGGCTGTCGAATCATCTCAATCAACCCGATGCGTGAGCAAGGCCTGAGTAAATTTAGGAATCCGCAAAAACCAACACACATGGCAGCTGGTCAAAGCGCTGACATGGTCGATGACGTTATTCAAATTCAAATCGGCGGTGATGCAGCGTTATTGACGGGCATTGCCAAATGGTTGATCGAAAACGATAAAATCAATCATGAGTTTATTACCACTCATACTTCAGGATTTGAACCTATAAAACAGTGGCTAACAGAGCAATCATGGTCAGATATCACACTTGGCTGCGGTATTTCTCAGACAGATATTATCAATCTCGCTGAGTTAGTAGCTGATAGTCCAGCAACGATTTGCACTTGGGGCATGGGCATTACTCAGCATGTGCAAGGTGATGACAATGTCGCGATGATTACCAATTTGCTCCTGCTGATGGGTATGATTGGTATCGACGGCGCCGGTGCATCCCCAGTACGTGGACACTCCAACGTACAGGGCGATCGCACCATGGGTATCCATGAGCGTCCTAGCAAAAGCTTACTAGACAGTTTAGAGCGTGTGTTTGAGCATCCTATGCCGCAAGAGCATGGCTACGATGTCGTTACAGGTGCCAAGGCTCTTATCGCAGGTAAATTAAAAGTCTTTATGGGTATGGGCGGTAACTACGCCGTAGCTGCCCCTGATACCAGTGCTATTGAGCAAGCCTTAACCAATACTCAGCTTAATATATTTGTCGGTACCAAGCTTAATGAGACTATGCTATACCCCGGTGCAAACAATTTGATCCTGCCCTGCCTAGGTCGTACCGAACGTATTGTCACCACAAAGGGTGAGCAGTTTGCCACTATCGAAGACTCTATGTGTCAGATCGTACCAACTCAGGGCAAGCTCAAACCTGTTAGTGATACTCTAAAATCTGAAGCTCAAATCGTAGCGGATATTGCGACTCATGTACTCGGCGCCGACTCGTCTATTCCTTGGCTTGCGATGAGTGAAGATTTCGATATTATTCGAGACTATATCGCTCAAGCGATTAATGGATTTGAAGACTTTAATCAGCGTATTCGCACCTCTGAGCGTGGCTTTCATTTGTATCATGCAGCGCGTCATCGTGTATGGAATACCGAAAGCGGCAAAGCCCAGTTTGAAGTGCCACAATATCCGATTACTTTTGTCGCTGCACAAATGGCAGCTGCAAATGATATCGATGACCATGCAGATACAGCACAAAAGATTTGGCAATTGACCAGTGTCCGCAGCCATGACCAATTCAACACTATGATTTTTGGGTTTAAAGATCGCTATCGTCAAACGGATCGTCGTGACGTGCTGTTCATGCATCCCGATGAGATAAGCCGTTTAGGTTGGCAAAAAGGTGACCGTGTTATGGTCACTCGCCAGCGTGCTAAAGATAGCCTAGAGCAACCACGCGTATTAGGCCCATTGGTATTGAGCGAGATGGATATTGCCTCTAACGCTGTTGCCGCTTACTATCCTGAATGCAATGACCTCTTTGATTTAGAGACACATGCGCCAGACTCTCATATCCCAGCGTACAAATCGACCACCGTCGTTTTAGAGCGCGTAGAGGCAAGCACGCCGCTAGCTACGCCTGCGTAAATCATACTGCGAAGAGCCAATGAGAATGATATTTTCATTGGCTCTCCCTCTAGATGACCATAAGCACGCTCATAATTTTAGGCCATGATAAACCGTGATAACCATTGAAAATAATGCTGAGCAAAGTGAGGCTCTTATCGACCCCGCTATGATAGATAATTCAACTAGCACTAAGATAGTTACACCTGAGCTGCCTAACGATGATAGGGTGTCAGAGACACCACTTGCTCGTAGCCACTTAGCACAAAAACATCATTACCCATCAATTAGTAGTGGCCCTAATCATGACTCTCACCTTCAAATCGAGCCTCAGACCACCAGCTTAGTAGTCGAAGCTGTGGTCTCTATCATCATTAATGGGATTCATTATGCTGTGCTGATGGCCAGTCCACATCAGCTAGAGTATTTGGCTGTTGGTTTTTTATTTAGCGAAGGCTTAATTCAATACAGTCACGAGTTACTCGATTGGGAAGTGACTCACCTTGCAGATATCGCTAGCTACCAGCAGTTCGCTCAAGATTCGAATGATGAAAGTCTTGACTCAGTATCAATTGAGCAAAGCTTAGAACAATTTCAAGACTACGATATCTATGTCGTGGAGTTGGTATTGAGCCAACGCTGCCATCAACGTATCCAAGCACAGAAACGTCAGCTAGCAGGGCGTACAGGCTGCGGTATGTGCGGTATTACTGGATTAACACAAGCTTTGCCTGATTTAAGTGCTTACTCTCAAAGCAGTCTACAGTCCGACCATAATCAATCGACAAGCAACGATAGTGCTAAGACGACTGTTCCAAGTCTTGACTACCTATTGGCACTGCGTCAACAAGTGGATGCTGCGCAGCATACACATCAACTGACAGGTGCAGTACACGCCGCAGCAACGATACATAATCAGCAGCTATACTTATTTGAGGATGTAGGCCGCCATAATGCACTCGATAAACTTATCGGTTGGCAATTACGCCAGAAAGCAGACGTTAGCTGTGTGCTTATGACTTCGCGTCTCTCTATTGAGCTGGTTCAAAAGTCCATTCGAAGTCAAATCCCGTGGCTAGTTGGCATGTCAGCACCCACCAGTACAGCGGTGCGCGTGGCTAAGCGTTACGGACTTGGATTGGCTGGATTTTTACGTGATAACCGAGTCACTTACTATACCAAACAAGATAATATATAAAAACTCACTTCTACTTGTTCATTTAGAGCACCCGTCTATCGCCCATCATCTATTTCTTTCTAATGAAAAATTCAGCTAATCATTTGTAGTTATAATTTAGCTCATAGCGATATATCACTCGATACTTTTCATAATAAATCCCTATCTTTCAATGCTTTATTGAACATCTTATTAAATCTCTTTAAATAACTACTTATATGTCATCTGCGGTCATTGTCTGGTAAATCTCGGATAATATTTGAGGTTAATGACATAATAGGTTACTCTTATCCCGCAAATATGTTACAGGCACTTAACAAATATGTAGTTTTATTTATTAATGCCGCTTAGTAACACATCAATCGCAATAGATGAGTAGAGATTTCTCAGCTATTGTTTATTACAGCTGATAAGGCTGTCTAAATCGAGTTCGGGTCATTTTATCATGGCTTAGTGCTTATTCGTAATTCCGCTATAGACACTCATCACATGAGTTTTCTTTAGCATGTAGCTACCTTTGTGTATGCCTATTAATAGCGTGATGGTTTACCCATTAACTGACGCCTATTGAAAGTAGTCCCTGTCTTTTTGATTTGACAGTATCTGTCTCATTAAGATTTGGGCGTAACACTTAGCATTTGCTTACCACTGCAGTTGGTATTTTCGCTATTTATATTAGCCACATACGTTCGGTATGAGGACTGTGTAGGCTATGCTGTATTCCTAATGGTTTGGTATCTTTCATTTTTGCTGAACTTTATTCATCAACTAACAATTGCGAGGTCTGAGTTTGAAAACTGAGTCATTGTTCCAATTTTCATCATTAACGATTATTTTATTATTATTAGCATTTTATGGCGGCACCTATTTACTGTCCTTATTAATCAAAAAAGATAAAGAGACCACTTCTGGATTTATGGTCGCAGGTCACGGTGTTGGCTTTGGTATGGGTGCAGCCAGCATGACCGCCACTTGGATTTGGGCAGCCTCATTTTACGCTGCGGCTACCTCTGGCTATAAGTACGGCGTATCAGGGCCGATACATTATGGCTTTTGGGGTGCATTGATGATTTTATTCATCTACCCTTTTGGTATGCGCTTTCGTGAATTGGCACCAGATGGCCATACACTAGGTGAACTGATTCATGCCCGCCACGGTTCATCAAGCCAATTAATCTTAGCCATATCCAATATTATGGGCAGTTTAATTAGCTTGATGGTCAACTTTACCGCTGCTGGGGCATTGGTGTCAGTCCTGTCGCCATTATCGTTCCAAACAGGGGTAATGATCGCAGGTATCGGTGTCCTGAGTTATACATTGACATCAGGGTTTCGAGCATCTGTCTTTACGGATTTCGCCCAGTTGGTCGCTCTAATGGCCATTGGCATTGTCATTATTCCCGCCGTGTTATTTGGCATGGGTGGCCCTGAGGTTATGGTCAGCGGGCTGTCGAACCTGACGTTAGAGCAGCAGAACTTTTTCTCCTCTGAGGCATTCTTTCAACAAGGTGCGCCCTACTTCGTCGCTGTATTAGCATATGCTATCGGTAATCAAACCATCACTCAGCGCCTATTTGCGATTGATAAAACTAAGATTAAAGCGACGTTTATCACTGCTACAGTCGGCTATGCTGGTATCGTTATTGGTCTTGGAATGATTGGACTAATGGCTGTGACGATTGGCGTGGAGCCACTCGATGGCAATATGAATAACCTCATTCCTCAAATGGTCAGTACTTATCTGCATCCTGTCTTTATCGCCTTATTCTTTATCTTAGTGATTGGGTCGTTGTCCTCGACCGCTGACTCAGATTTATCAGCGCTATCAACCATTATGATGGCGGATGTCTACGGTAAAAATATCGCCAAAAAAGGCCATGTTAAACCTAAAACAATGATGCTAATTGGTCGCGGCACGATGATTGTTGCGACAGCAGCTGGACTAATTTTTGCGAGCTTTAAGCTTGATATTCTCGTCATGCTAGTATTTGTTGGTGCACTATGGGGGGCTATTGTCTTCCCTGTTATCGCCAGTGTGTTTTGGAATCGCGTCACCAACACTGCCTTTACCTCAGCAGTTATCGTCGGACTACTCTTATTTTGCGTTGCCCGTTTCGAATTACTCCCAATCACTGGTGTCACTGCCCTATTCTTTGAAATACTGGCTAGTGTCGGTGCAGCCGTCGTTATTGGTCTAATGGTCTTTGGGTTCTTAGGTCGTAAGATTGGCATGGTCGCCGCAGTTATCACGCTAGTGCTGATGCTTATCTTCGCTACTGGCTTCTTACGTCAATATATGGTCCTGCTAGCCTCTCTAACAGCTTACGGCGCTAGTACCGTCGTCTGTGTGATTATCAGCCTGATGGGAGACGAACACTTCGACTTCGACTTAATTAAGCAGCGTGTGGGCAATTACGATAAAAAGTCGGAAATCCCATCGTCACTTAAATCTTAAATCAAAGTCGCTTTATCCAAGTGCCGATTGGCCAGAAGTATTTGGCTAATCGCTACTTACTTAGCGATATTATAAGGAGATATCATGGACAACGTTTTTATCTACGGCTTATATATCTTAATTTGGCCCGCCATTACTCTTGGCGTACTCGTATTAATTTGCACGGCCACTTATCGTGATGTGAAAAGTGCCAAACGTGACAATAGAGATATTGTTTAGCATATTATATTTTAAACCATCATCATTAAACGCTGGTTTACTGACGGCTTGAAAAAGCCTATTAATAGTATAAACGCTCCTAAATTGGGGTTAAATATAGACAAGATAATAAATAAGCTGTTTTTAACGAAAAAAGGACTTGTAATTTACTATATTTTTGCTAATATAGGCGACCTTGATTGGCTGGATGGCAGAGTGGTCATGCAGCGGACTGCAACTCCGTTAACGCCGGTTCGATTCCGACTCCAGCCTCCAATTATTTATTAACTTTACGTTAATTTTGGCTTGCATTATTATCACAACCGATTATAATAGCGACCACTTATCTAGTAACTAGATGGTCTATCAGCTAGTTTACATCTTAGATAAAACAAGTTTTGCCCGGGTGGTGAAATTGGTAGACACAAGGGATTTAAAATCCCTCGCTAGCAATAGCGTGCCGGTTCAAGTCCGGCTCCGGGTACCATTACATAGTCCTATACTATCTTATAGAACAGCTAAAGCCCCTGATATCAGGGGCTTTGTTGTATCTGGCGTTCTATACTGTCCTGCTCTATCTATCCCAATCTATGCATCTGATGTACATGAATCTCTTAGTGCTCATTTAAAATAATCATGACGAGCGATATAGATGACGAGCATCTCAAACGCCCTACTCACCTATACCACTATTCTTAGAGAAATCTAACTAGACTACAAACTTGATTTTGCAAGTAGCATTGTCAATTTTTGCTTTTAACAGCTAAATCAGCTATCCAACAATACGTTGCCATAGTCATCACGCAAATCCTTTTTGACCATTTTCCCAGCGCCATTTAGCACGATATTATCTACAAATATGACTTTATCGGGTATTTGCCAGCTGGCAATTTTACCTTCGTAAAAGCTCAGTACTTGCGACTCATCAATTTCTGAATCTGGTTCTTTTACCACAATCAATACTGGACGCTCGCTCCATTTTTTATGCTTTGCCGCAATAGCGGCCGCCATTCTTATCTGCGGATGGGCGACTGCGATGTTTTCAAGCTCTACTGACGATATCCACTCTCCACCAGATTTAATCAAATCTTTTGAGCGATCCCGAATATTCATATAGCCATCGGCATCAATAGTTGCAATATCACCTGTGTCGAACCAACCATCTTCAGTTATCGCATCAGGATTTTCTGTGTAATAATCGTTGATGATCCAGTGTCCTTTGATCTGTAGACGACCTTGAGACATACCATCTTCTTCAACTTGCTGTAGCGGCTCATCAGTATCTATGAGACGTAGCTGAACGCCGTAGGGTGGACGACCTTGAGAGTTACGCAACTCATTAATCTCATCTTTACTCAGCGATTTATGCTTGGCTTTTATTTGATTCATCGTTCCAAGTGGGCTGGTTTCTGTCATGCCCCAACCATGCACCGCATCGCAGTTAAAGTCTTCTCTGAACGTTTTGATTACTGATGGTGGGCATGCGGCTCCTCCGACGATAGTACGCGTCATGCTATCAAGCTTACTACCTCTGGCTTTGGCAGCGGTTAATAGGCTTTGCCAGATTGTTGGAACCCCTAGAGCAACCGTAACATGACAATCATCAATGAGAGATACTAGGCTGTCACCATCGAGATTTGGACCAGGAAGTATGAGAGAGCAGCCAGTCAGGGCAGCTGCATAAGGTGTGCCCCACGCATTGACATGGAACATCGGTACTACGGGTAACAAAACGTCTTGTGCAGAGAGCGCGGAGACATCAGGCATGCACAATGCCATCGCATGCAGCACAGAAGAGCGATGCGTATATAAAATTCCTTTAGGGTTACCGGTAGTTCCTGAGGTGTAGCATAAAGAGCTGGCTGTTGCTTCATCGAATTGGGGCCAGTCAAAGTCAGTCGAGTTTTCTGCTAATAGCTCATCAAAGAACAGTACATTAGGCAGCTTTTCGACGATACTATCATCTCGATCACTTAGACAAATGAAGTGTTCAACACCTTTGATATGCTCTTTGATTGCAATAATTAGCGGTAGGAAAGTAGTATCAAAAAACAGTACTCGATCATCAGCGTCATTGATAATGTAGCTAAGCTGCTCGGGGAACAAACGTGGATTGATAGTATGGCAAACCATGCCACTACCTGAAATCGCATACCAAGCTTCTAAGTGCCGACGATTATTCCAAGCCAAAGTTGCTATGCGTTCTGATGATTTAAGTCCCAGTGTAGCCAACGCATTGGCCAATCGTTTTGAGTTATCTGAGACAGTACGCCAATTGGTATGAGTCATCTGTCCGTCGACTTCTTTAGACAAAACTGCCGTATCACCATGATAACGGGCAGCGTGTTCGATTAGACCACTGATCAGCAATGGCTGATACATCATTTTTCCCAACATAATACATTCCCTGTAGTTATTTGAAAGTCCGCTTATTCTTGCTACTGCATCGCCTGATGCGAAGAATAGGCCTCAACTAAGAATAATCAGAATTATTCTTTAAGACAAGTTAATATTATGTTCTCAATAGGCAACAAAAAATTGTGATTCAACTTTAAAGACCTAATAATTACTCTATATAAATATTTTTTATATTCTCATTAAAAGTTCATCAGCATCATGACTCGTTTAATTAACCATAAAATTTAGACAAAAAAAATCCGACCACCTAAGTGATCGGATTTTTAATGTTTGGTGGAGATGGCGGGAGTTGAACCCGCGTCCGCCAGCATTACGCTCATGAATCTACATGTTTAGTTTCTGTCTTTAGTTTTAATCCGCACCGATCCGACAGTCAGGATGGATTGGACGATTCTCTACTTTTGAACCCAAGCAATTGAGACAATCACTTGTGGCGAGCCTACATGCGGACGCTTCAACTTAGTTAACCAACTGTAGGTGATCAGCAACTAAGTAAGCAGGGTTTAAGCTGCTAGAGCGTAAGTTTCGTCGTTTGCGACTATAACAATATATGTTTGATTAACGAGAGGACATACACTCTCGACATGCATCATTGAGTTTCATCACCAGCGTCGAAGCCAGAACATCCCCAATAAGACTGGCTATTATATATGAGATATCGGTTAGGTTTCAACCTATAAGTAGCCTGCATTACATTACGTTACAGCTTAATAATTTACGCCAAAACAGTGTTTAACCATTTGCCGATATTTTGAATCTGCGGCATGCAGACTTGATGTGCCATCGGATACGTATTGTAAGAAACATTATAGTCCTTTGCCGACAATAACTGCTGGGCTTGCTCACCTAGGATGACAGGCACGACTGGATCATGTGAACCATGCTCAATCAAAATCGGCATGTCTTTGTTAGCAGCACTATACTCAATATTGTCATTGGTTGCTAAGTACGTAGAGAGCGTCATCAAGCCAGCCAAACGTTCTGGATAGCCAAGTACCAAATGATACGCAACTGCCCCGCCCTGCGAAAACCCTGCGATGACGATATGCTCTGGTAGCACGCCGCGCTCTATCTCACGACTGATCAAATCTTGTATTTGCTGAGCAGAATCTTCAATCTGAGCCACATCTACTTTACGCTCTAGACTCATCTCTATGATGTCGTACCATGCTGGCATCACCATGCCGCCATTTACTGTGACTGGGCGTTTAGGTGCATGTGGGAAGATAAAACGTACTGCCATATCATCAGCCAACCCAAGCTGCGGTACCACTGGCTCAAAATCATGACCGCTAGCACCTAAGCCATGTAGCCAAATCACTGCGCGATCTATCTTTTTTTGAGAGGGATTGTGCTCAACGACGACTGCATCTAAATAATTACTCATAGTTATCCTTAATAATGTAGTGAGATATGCCTTAAGCATTTCTATATTTTTTGCCAAAATAACGTGTGTGTCATTATATCGTCAATATCATCTGTTAGTTTGAGAGTATGGTCAATAGTGAGGTACTAAATGGACAATAGCAAAAATGTGAACAGTATAAGAAGACACGTATGATTTTACGACCGATAAGCTCAATACTATCAAGCTTAAAACTATAAAGCTCAAATACTGTCAGCTGTCTATTCTTTAGTACATGTGCCTACAATTGTATCCCTATTAATGCTAAGTTCTTACAAGAATGCATGACCCTTAGCTTCTTTTGGCAAGTAGCAACCAATAGTCAAACGTTAATTTTTCAATTCCTATTCATACGTCCGATGGGATTTTTTATAATTTTGCAGGAACATTTTACATGACAATTTCTAATAAATCAGCGCTTGAGCTGAGTAAGCAGACGCCGGCTAAGGTTAATAAGATTAATATCGCCTTACCTTTAACGCTAATCAGCTCATTATTGATAGTAGGCTGCACTACCGATAGCCGCTCAACGCTCACATCAAAAGCCCCTTTATCGACAGCGCAACCGCAATCACAGCCACAATCGCCCTCACCTGTCGCATATACCTATGGAGTGCGTCCGTTTTATCTGATAAATGATATGGATGATGGACCACTAAAAGAAGAGCTACAGGCGTGCAGAGGGCAACTGCCAAGTAAGACCGACTTCTCTATTGCGCATCGAGGTGCGCCATTACAGTTGCCTGAACATACTTATGATAGCTACGTGGCATCAGCACAAATGGGTGCTGGCATCTTGGAATGTGATGTCGCTTTTACCAATGACGGTGAGCTTGTCTGTCGTCACGCCCAGAACGATTTGCACACCACTACTAATATATTAGCCACGCCGCTCGCCAACCAATGCACCGTACCGCCCATATTGGATGCTAAAGGCAAACTTACCAATGCCGATAGTATCGAATGTCGCACCTCAGATATCAGTGCCGCTCAGTTTAAAACCTTGACGGGTAAGATGGATGCTGCCAATAAAAAAGCAACCAGCCTTAATGAATACATGAATGCGACTGCGCCTTGGCGAACGGACTTATACTCGCAAAATGGCAAAGTGTTAACTTTAAAAGAGCATATCGCGTTGGCACGCAAGCTAGGTATGAAGCACACGCCTGAGTTAAAAGCACCCGCCGTGACCATGCCGTTTAATGGCTATCGTTTGAACGACTACCGTCAACAGCTGATAGATACTTATGAGGAAGCGGGCGTGCCTGCAAGCGATATATTTGCCCAGTCATTTAATATAGAAGATCTTGATTACTGGATCAAAAACGAGCCAGCTTATGGGGCTAATGCCGTTTATCTAATCGATGACAGTAATGAGACCGCTGACGATAAAACATTTGATAAAGATGACGCAGCCACATGGAAGCACTCATTGGCTGATATCAAAGCACGCGGCATTAACACCATTGCCCCAGCACTTTGGTTGTTAGTCACTACTGATGGTAAGGGAAATATGCAACCATCAGAATACGCAAAACAAGCCAAAGCCAATGGTCTAAAAATCATTACTTGGTCGATAGAGCGTTCAGGGCCATTAACCGATGGTGGCGATTGGTACTATAGCGGTCTTGGTGATGCTATCAACAATGATGGTGATATAATGAATTATATTGACGTACTAGCGCAAGACGTCGGTGTCCAAGGTATTTTCTCAGATTGGCCCGCTACGGTAAGCTACTATGCCAACTGCAAAGGTCTTAAATAGATTTATGCTTAGTCTATTAATAGATAATTACGCTTAATCTTCGTTACCAAGGCCAGCTTATTTATTGAGCTGGCCTTTTTTTAAATGCATTAAAATAATTACATCGCACACTATCTACTGAGCACCCTACTTTTCCATTAACTTTTCACACCATTCGACTCGTAGCAGCAAGAGCAGTCTGCTGTTTTGTGCTACGATAATTTATTAAGCTTATAAGACGATGTAGAAACTATGACCCATATTTTACTGGTAGAAGATGATCCTGCGATCGCGATGTCACTCAAGGTCACCTGCAAGCGCGAAGGATGGCAGATAACTTGGTTGGATAATGCCAGTAGCGTGTTACCCATGTTGCATAGTTATGAAGCACAAGATCTATCGGCGATCATTATGGATGTCGGTCTGCCAGATGGTGACGGCTTGAGTCTATGTCAGCAAATACGTCATACGCCTGATATCGACGCCTTAAAAGATTTGCCTATCGTGTTTTTAACTGCACGTAGCGATGAAGTCGATCGGATTTTGGGATTAGAGATGGGCGGCGATGATTATTGCGCCAAACCCTTTAGTCCACGTGAATTGGTCGCGCGTTTAAAAGCCATTTGGCGACGTGAACAGCTGATTCAACAGTCAGGCTCTCATACCATAAACTCAGATAACAGTACGGATAATACTTCCTCGAATAACCTATCAGGACAAGCGTTAACGTTTGAGAACCAATCTGGCGTTTGGCATTATCAACCGCTGAACTATTCATTAACGTGGCAAGAGCAAAAGCTTGAACTTAGCAATACAGAACGCAAAATTTTGCTGACACTATTACAAGCGCCGCAGCAAGTCTTTAGCCGTGAGCAATTGCTTAGCGCAGTAAGCGACTATCCTGACCACCGCTTGGCGCGAACTATAGACAGTCATATCAAGTCAATTCGTAAACAGCTTGCTATGGTAGATGCTAATGTCGATGTAATCCATACGCATCGCGGACTGGGTTACGCATTATGTCCCGCTTAACAGTGGCTGCTAGTTTATGAATAATAAAACCAATCCTGCTGAAAATGATATTCATAACGACCAAAGCAATTGGTATGCCAAACTGCATCCTATTGGTACTGCTCAGCAAGCTCCCAAACGCAAACGACTGCTCAATTTAAGTATATTTTTTAGGATTTGGCTTGCAGTCGCTTTGGTACTCATCATATGCGGCGTGGTCGTGTTTACTCAGTTGTTTGGCTACGTCAAGCCAACCGCGCAGCAGGTCATTGAAGACACTCTCCTAGACACTAGCAAACTGTTAGCAGCCAGTCTACAGGTGCCGTTATCTACAGGACAGTTATATGACGAGGAATATCAAGCGCAACTTGATGCTGCATTTATCGGCATGCCAGCGATGGACGAAACGCTAAGTCCTATCGATCAAACCAAAAGCTACAGTAGCTTTCGCGTATATGTGACAGACAGTAGCGGCATAGTCATTTATGACTCATTACCCAAACCTGATAATAATGAAGGGCAAAACTATGGACGCTGGAATGATGTTTATCTCACCTTAAAGGGACAATACGGCGCAAGAAGCACGCTGCGAGATTATCAGCGGCGCGATGGTTCAGTCATGTATGTGGCTCAGCCCATCAAAAATCCGTCTGGAGATATCATCGGTGTGGTCAGTGTCGGTAAGCCTGTCGCTAGCGTATTGCCTTATTTAGATGACACGCGTAACCGCATGCTCATCACCTCACTACTTATCAGTATCGCCGCCCTTATACTGGCAGGTCTAGTAGCATGGTGGCTTAAGCAGAGCATTACCTTGGTGACTCAATATACCAGTGCATTGGCAGAAGACACCAAAAAGCCCTATTTTTATCTGGGTCATGAATTAAATAGCCTGACAGATACCATCGAGACCATGAAGCATCGATTGGAAAATCGTGCTTATGTCACCGATTATGTCCATACTTTGACCCATGAGCTGAAAAGCCCTTTGACCGCCATACGTGCCAGTAGCGAGCTGTTAGAGGACGATGGATTGGATAGCAATAAACTGGATAATGAAGATCGGCAGATGCTTATTGAAACGGTTGGTGAGCAAAGCGTAAAAATGCAACAGCTCATCGACCGACTTCTGTTGCTGGCTAAAGTAGAACAGCCTACCTTTAAGCTCAACCGACAACTGACTCCCCTATTACCGTTATTGCAAAGTTTGATCAGAGATAATACGGCCAAGCAGCAACAGCAGAATCTATACCCTATCGATATATATATTGATAATAAGAATGTGACCAACATTGCAAACTTGCCAGCAGAAATATTGGCAGCGACCAGCGTGTATGCTGACCAGTTTTGGTTAATACAAGTACTGCAAAATGTGCTTGATAATGCGATACACTTTGCAAATCGTACCGTTGAGATTTCATTACATAGCACTGCTCGAACCGTCACTATCGATATATTCAATGATGGTAAGCTACTACCCGAATATGCTGTCGCAAAAGCATTTGAGCGTTACTTTAGCTTATCTCATCAAAGCCAACCCTCAGCTCAAGCAACGGAACAAACAACGAATCGCACAGACAGCAATGATCTATATACAGAGTCGGCAGATCCGACGACTGAGCCGAGGCAGACTGACCATAGTAGTAATACGCTTAAAAAAGGCACTGGCCTTGGTCTAACACTAGTGAAGCAAGTAATTGAACATCATGGTGGTCAGGTAGCCATCAATAATGTCCATGCCAATGATGATAAAGCCGCTGATACTGGTAAAAATCAGCGTTCTGGTGTAATGGTTAGTATTACCCTGCCCTTAGCTTGAGAATAATAACTTATAGTCGATTCAATTTAAGAGTAGTACAAGGCAACCGAGTGCAGATGTATATGTGATACTTCAAGAGAGGTTAACGCTGTAATACTTTTATAGTGGAATGACTATATAATAGTTCATCAACTTTCCATCATGACTACACAGGATTTCTACTTCTTTATTTTACGATAGCACTAGGATCTATTGAACCATCAAATTCGTAAAGCAAATTAGGAGTAGAAAATCTATGTCATATCAATTAACTGATAACCCTATCATCAATAATCTAATCGGCCTTAGCCGTCATCACTGCGCACAAACTTTATTGAGCCAAGGCGTCGATAGTATCGAGTTTGGTCATTGGTTAGCGGTGCCTAGTCAGCGGTTATTGTTGGTGTTTAGGCATCAGCAATGTGTGGCTATCGATGAATATCAACTGGCAGCCTAAAACCTTGCTAGCTCAACGCACTGATTGTATTTAGGTAATGTCTGTATTTTATTGGGACATAAAAAAGCCCTTTATTATTTCTAGTGTTAAATCACTGGAAGCAATAAAGAGCTGATTTCTCTACGACAAAAATACTAAGTAATCGATTGTACTGGCGGCTTTACATCCGCGTTCTGACCACGGTGACGCAGATAGTGATCGAGTACTACAATCGCTAGCATCGCTTCGGCAATGGGCGTAGCACGCACACCCACGCAAGGATCATGACGACCCTTAGTCAGCATATCGACCGCTTCACCTTGGATGTTAATGCTCTTGCCAGCAGTAGTAATACTAGACGTTGGTTTTAGCGCGATACTGACACGGATATCTTGACCTGATGAAATACCGCCCAAGACACCACCAGCATGGTTGGCTGCAAACCCATCTGGGGTCAGCTCATCACGAGCGCTATGTCCGAATTGACCTGCCACTGCCATACCATCACCAATCTCGACCCCTTTAACCGCATTGATACTCATCATTGCATGAGCGATATCGGCATCTAAACGATCAAACACTGGCTCGCCTAAGCCTACTGGCACACCGCTTGCAATGATATCAAGGCGTGCACCGCAACTGGTGCCTTCGCGGCGTAAGTTATCAATCAATGTCTCAAAACGACCAATTGCTTCTTTGTCGGCACAAAAGAACGGATTGCTATTTACAAACTCCCAATCGATTTGGCTTGGGTCTAAGACATTGCTATGCTCATTGCCGATTTGGGTAACGTGACCACGGATTTGTACGCCCAGACGTTCTTGCAAGTATTTCTTGGCGATAGCACCGGCAGCCACTCGCATAGCCGTCTCACGCGCTGACGAGCGACCACCACCACGATAGTCACGGAAGCCATATTTCATACTGTAAGTATAGTCAGCGTGTCCAGGACGGAAGGTATCTTTGATATCGCTATAGTCTTTTGATTTTTGATTGGTATTGCGAATCAATAGACCGATGGATGTCCCTGTGGTTTTGCCTTCAAATACGCCAGAGATAATCTCAACTTCATCAGACTCACGGCGCTGGGTTGAATACTTAGACGTACCTGGTTTACGACGATCCAAATCAACTTGTAAATCGTCTGCAGATAACACCAAACCTGGTGGTACGCCATCAACGATGGCCATAAGACCTGCGCCATGTGACTCACCGCAAGTGGTGACCGTAAAAACCTGCCCAATACTATTGCCTGCCATAACTGTCCTTAAACAAGTAAACGCTACTGATGACTATTTGACCAATCACTCATGGCTGTTGCTTGTATTGCTTGCCATGAGTGATTGTATTGTTGCTCATAGTTTCGGCTAGTGTAGCCGACGCCCATTCAAGCTAATATTTATCTATCTAAGACTATCTAATAGCTGAACATAAGAGGCAAACAATTGACGATTTGAGACTAGCTCATCATAGGTAATAGCAAAGACACCATGCCCGCCATGTGCAAACTTCAACCAATCAAATTGAATTTCAGGATAGGCTTGTTTTAGCGCCCATTCGCTGTCACCCACTTCACAGATCAGCAACCCATCTGGGCTAAGGTAATCTGGCGCTTCAAATAAGATACGATGTACCAAATCTAAGCCATCTTGACCCGCTGCTAGTGCATGCTCAGGCTCATATAAGAACTCAGGCGGCAAATCTGCCATGATAGCGGCGTCCACATATGGTGGATTGGTGACGATAAGCTCATACTGGTTCTCAGCAGGTATCTTGGCAAACAAATCAGACTCGATTACGTTCACTTGATGACCAAGGTCATGATGATCGACGTTGACCATTGCCACTTCTAATGCGCCTTTATCGATATCAACAGCATCGACCAACGCATCAACGAAACGGGTAGCAAGCGCGATAGCGATACAACCAGAGCCAGTACACAAGTCTAAGATACGCTCAGGCTGCGACAACTGCTTCACATCCAAGCCATGGTCATAAAATACCGCTGACTTTTCATTCGGGCTGACACCCAGTGGTTTGGCCAATTCGGTAACTTCAAAGTACGGATGGAACTGCTGACGAATCAACTCTGCAATCGGTGAACGAGGGATAAGAACACGCTCATCAACATAAAAAGGCAAATCGCAGAAGTACGATAAGTTAATCAAATAACTTAGTGGTTTACGCTCAGCGATACGCTCTTCTAACAGCCCTAGTACCAACTGCTTCTCAGACGTGGTCAGACGACAATCTAAAATCTGCTCATTGGCAGACCAATCGAGAGACAAGGAGTGTAAGACAATGGCTGACGCTTCTGCAAACTCATCGGTCGTGCCTTGTGCAACAACGACATCATAATTACGCAGCTGCGTGACTGAAAAACGAATAAAGTCGCGAATACTGACGAGCTGCTCACGTGCTTCGTTTAGCTCTGCATGTAAGTTAGCAAATTCATCGTGCTCACCAAGAAGTCCAGTCTCTAAATCATACTCCATCTCACCGTCTAAGCCCTCAGACTCATCATTGAAGTATTGGTTTTGAAACTCTTCTGCACTCATTGTTTGGTCTTCTGACATATCGCACCTTGTGGATTAACTGCTAGCGGGTTAAATTGCTTTTTGCTAAAAATCGTTATATTAAATAAAATTCAGTCATACATTATAGACGTAAACCTCTAGTAGCGCCAATAACTGTCATTTTTACTTGCACAAAAAATAGTGCGAATAATGAACAGTTTGCGTAAGAATCGAGCACGACGCCATACACACCTTGGTTAAATTATTACCCAACTGTAGCGAATACGTCAGCAGTTGACGTTTGGCAAGTCTTAAATGCAAAAAGATGTGTCAAAAGTTTGCGATGCAATCAAATTATGCGCATAATAGCCGCATTAGTAGCAACCACAAGTGACTCAATATGATGAAAATAAAGCCAATTATTACTGCCATATCTATCGCAGCTGTAAGTGCTAGTGTAGCGGCACTTGCTGCACCTGCCGATAGTACTCGCACATTGCCAGTACGCACGGCTGACGCTACGCCAGGTCTTGCCAAAAAGGTTAGCCTTAATGTGCAAGAGAACCGTAGTCGCTCAGATGGCGCTGCTACTGTACAGTTAAATACAGAGAAAGCGAAACCAGTCGACAGCATGAACCAGCTTATCAATAATAAGCAAGAAGCCAGTCAAAACGTGCCAGCCCCAGCTGCTGACAATATGAGTGCAGCAGAACTGACGCGCAAAGATGAGCAAGCTGACCGCAATGATGACATTAGTGAAGGTCAAGCCGTTGCTGCGCCTAGCGATCTATCATCTATCGACTCTTCTGATCCACTCGCTTTTGAGTTACCAGAGAGTGAGAAGCGTCAAGACTTTAGCGACGATCCAACCATCAAAAACATCGAAGACAAAGATGGTAAGAAACATACAACGCTGAACTTGTCGAACTATGCTAAGCAAGTGAATGGTGCTGTCTGGTCACCTAATATGAAAGTCAACTCAGCGATGACGATCAAGATGCAGGCGCTGCTCGATTGGAACCATGCTTCTCCTGGTCCTATCGATGGCGGTTGGGGTATGAATAGCAAAAAAGCCCTTGTTAACTTCCAAACGATGAAAGGCTTGCCAGCGACTGGTAAAATGGACCAAAAAACTTGGGATGCTTTGGTTAAAAATATCCCTGCGAACAAACCTGTATTGGTCACTTATACGTTGACCGCAGACGATATCAATACCAATTTTGCGACTACCCCTTCTGGTTCAGAAGCGAAGTCAAAAATGAAGGGTCTTTATTATCAAGATATTAAAGAGATGCTAGGTGAACGTTTCCATATGGATGTACGTTACTTAGACAAACTCAACAAAAATAAAAAGTACGCTGTTGGCGAGACTATCACAGTGCTAAATACTCGTGACAAGCTGAACCAACGTATCAATCGCGTGGTTGCCAACAAAGCCGACAAAACGTTGTATGCCTATAATGGTGACAAATTGGTTGCTACTTATCCGACGACCGTTGGTAGCGATGCCACACCGTCTCCAAAAGGTACGTTCAAAATTATCAATAAAGTGAAAATGCCTTGGTATAAATCAACCGTCGGTGAAGGCGCTCAAAAGAAAGTTCATATGATAGCACCAGGACCAAACAACCCAGTCGGTGTCGTTTGGATGGGATTATCTAAGCCATCTTACGGTTTACATGGCTCACCAGTACCTGAAGGTATCAGCCGTCAAGGCTCAGCAGGTTGTGTTCGTTTGACCAACTGGGATGTGTTAGAAGTATATGCCAATATTGAGAATGGCGCAGTTGTCGAACTTCAATAAATAGAACCTTATTAAATGTAGCTTCGCTGCTAGTTAGCAAATAATTTTAATGATGACAAAAAAGACCTCAATATTGAGGTCTTTTTTTGTTTATTGATAGGCGGTTCCACTTCACATCGATAACACTGCTTGTCTTTATGTTTTACTGTTCGCCTTTATGTCTTATAGCCTTCCTCATTCCCAGTAATACTGCCAATTTTTTTGGTAAAGAATAACCCTGCAGGTATCGAAGCTAAAACACCCAATCCAACCGCTATCTGAATATGAAATATCTCATCGAACCCTGTAATGAGAGCACCAATCATAAAAAGTCCGATAGTCACGGTAGCTGTCATTGAGTAAATGACAGAAAATAATGGCCAGTTCATAAGTTATTCCTTATCTTTATTGTGGATATAATATATTTAACCTTAATTCCACAAAAAAAGTAAGTATTTACCGTGAACCCTTGTAGCATCTATATTAAATGACTTTAGAATAAAAACCATGCTATTATTAAGGTTTTCGACTTAATCATAAGAAACATCAGTTCTTACTCCCATCTTCTCTCAATTCTTTTTTATAATTTTTAAGAATCTCCTATATCTTTATCTATTTATCATTACAATAATGACTTTCTCTATCTACTAAGAACGCTATCTGCTATGTCCTCATCTGAAAAAAATACTGCGTCTAACTCAGTGGATCAAAACGATTCACCAAACACTACTGACGCCTCTCACAATCAAGACGCGACAATTGATCCAGTAGTTGATGATGCCGCTGTAGACAATGATGAAAGCGAAGACAATCAACACAAGCAATCGACTGATACAGATGGCGAAATAGACGCCGAAGTAGACACTGAATGTGCGCAGCCGCCTGACGCTGAGATAACGATGGAAACCATCAGTGACGATGTGGTCGTAGCAACATTGGAATCGACAGAACCTGAGTCACAATCAAATACTGAAGCGTCTGAGATTGCAGAGTCAGAAACTATAGAAGCGAAAGAAAAGTCCGATTTCTTCCAGTCGGATACGGCTGAAACAACAGGAAAAGGTGCTCGAGACGATAGTGACGCGGAGGTAACGGTAGAAGCAGAAGACAACTATGCCGATGACCCTGCTGATGGCACAAACATCGCAGCACAGTCATCAGATAACAAAATAGCCAATCAACAAAAAACAAAAAATGAATCTAGTCACGATGATGACAATCAAGAGAATAATTCAGAAGATAAAAGTCAAAGTAAAGACACCGATGTAGAAGACAGCGACGCTCAAAAGTCTCAAGGTGAAAATGACGAAGATGAGGTTCAAGAGGAAAAAGAAGCCAAACTTGAGTCTTATAAGCAGTTTGTCGCCGAGCAATTTAGCAATCAAAAGGTAGATTACCCAGAAGTACGGGTTAGGATTGAGGCGAACGCGCTGCCTAGCAAGATGTACTTCATCATGAACATTTTGTCTGCCATCATTGCCAGTTATGGGCTAGTGACCAATTCAGCAGCCGTAGTCATCGGAGCGATGTTAGTTGCGATGATGCTAGGCCCTATCACTGGTATAGCGCTAGCGATTATCGATCACCGTATGCCCTTACTGCGTAAGTCGCTTTTTACCGTCATTATCGGTGTCTCGCTGGTGGTATTGGTCGGCTTTATCGTTGGTTGGCTACATAAAGACCAACCGCTAACCGCAGAAATCCTATCACGTACCCAGCCCACCTCTATGGACTTAATGATTGCCTTAGCAGGTGGTACGGCTGGTGCTTATGCGATGGTATCTCCGCATCTCTCGGTTGCTGTTGTTGGCGTTGCAGTTGCCACAGCCTTAGTACCACCACTGGCAGCTAGTGGTATCTTACTCGCCAATGGTGAGATGCAACTCGGGCTTGGCGCGCTGTTATTGGCAGCGACTAACATCCTTGCTATCCAGTTTACCAATGCGCTTGTCTTATGGGTCTTAGGGTTTCGTCGTTTGGTCGATGACGATTATAAATCCAATACCTATCTGACTTTTTTGCAGCGTAACGCGGTGACTTTATTACTACTTGGCGGCTTAGGTGCCTATTTGACCATCAATCTACAGACCAATGCCAAGCAGCAAGTATTTGAGAGTAATGTCAAAGAAACCATTAACAACTACTTTATCGACCAAGGCAATGTATTGACCAATACACAGTTTGATACCTCAGAAGAAAACCAAGTGGTGCGGGCAATCGTGCGTGGAGAGACTTTGCCGAGCTCATATGACGTACGCCAGATTGAGACACTCATCACTAATGATATGGCAGAGAATTTCCCAGAGTACTTGCCAATCAAGCTTCAACTACGTTATCTGCCCGTACAAGTAATCGAGTCCAATCCAACGACGCAAGACAAATTGGATGAAACTGATGCGGCAATTTTGACCAATTAGTTTGCATACTCTACACATTAGGCGATGACTAGCACACGTATAATAACCTAGTAGTTGTAACTCTTGTACCAAGAGCTTGGGCGTTTGTGCTAAAATCGCTTGCAAAATTATTTTATGTCATTTACTCAATTCTATCCGTCAGTAAGGAGCCGCTGTGAGCCAGCCATTTCGCTCAGCCGATATTCGCCAAGCCTTTATCGATTTTTTCATAAGCAAGCAGCACACCCAAGTTTCATCGTCTAGCTTGATTCCACACAATGATCCGACATTGCTATTTACCAATGCCGGTATGAATCAGTTTAAAGAGACCTTTTTGGGTATGGAACCACGTGACTATACACGTGCAGTAACCTCTCAAAAGTGTGTACGTGCTGGCGGCAAACATAATGATTTGGATAATGTCGGCTATACCGCCCGTCATCATACTTTCTTTGAAATGCTTGGCAACTTCTCATTTGGTGATTATTTCAAGCAAGCAGGCATCGAGTATATCTGGGAATTTCTAACCTCAGATAAGTGGTTAGCGATTGATAAAGATCGTCTCTACGTTACTATCTATGAAACTGATGACGAAGCTTTTGAGATTTGGAATAAAAACATTGGCATTCCAAGTGAGCGCATCATTCGTATTGGTGATAACAAAGGTGCTCCTTACGCTTCTGATAACTTTTGGACGATGGGTGATACTGGTCCTTGTGGCCCTTGTACCGAGGTCTTTTATGATCATGGTGCCGATATCGAAGGCGGCCTGCCAGGTACCCCAGAAGAAGACGGTGATCGCTATATTGAGATTTGGAACTGCGTATTCATGCAGTTCAATCGTCAAAAAGACGGCACGCTGTTACCACTGCCAGCACCTAGCGTCGATACAGGCATGGGGCTTGAGCGTATTAGCGCCATCATGCAAAACGTTCATGGCAACTACGAGATCGATTTGTTTGTCCATTTGATGGATGCAGCAGCTGACATCTTAGAGATCAATAATGAGCAACAATCATCACTAAAAGTCATCGCCGACCATATTCGTGCGGTAGCATTTTTGATTGCTGATGGTGTCACGCCAAGTAATGAAGGTCGCGGCTATGTATTGCGCCGTGTCATTCGTCGTGCGGTACGTCATGGCAACAAACTTGGCGCTGATAGTGAGTTCTTCTATAAAATGGTTGCGCCACTCGTCGCTGAAATGGGCAGTGCTTATCCTGAGCTACAAGACAAACAAAGCGTCATCGAAAGTGCCATTCAAAAAGAAGAAGCACAGTTTGCTAAAACATTGGCACAAGGCTTACGTTTACTTGCCAGCGAACTTGAAGGCTTACAAGATGGTGATACGCTATCTGGTGAAGCGGCATTTAAGCTTTATGATACCTATGGTTTCCCACTTGACTTGACCGCCGATATCACTCGTGAGCGTGGTATTGCTATTGATGAAGCCGAATTTGATGAGCATATGCAGGCACAACGTGAGCGTGCGCGTGATGCTGGCAAGTTTGACGTCGATTATAGCAGTGTCATCCAAGTAGAAACGCCAACGACATTTATTGGCTATGAGCAGCTTGAAGAAGACGGCGTGACTATTGATGCACTTTATCAAGACGGCAACCCAGCAGACAGCTTAACAGAAGGCATGGAAGGTGTTGTGGTATTGGATCGCACCCCATTTTATGCTGAAGGTGGTGGTCAAGTTGGTGAGCTTGGTGAAATTCGTACAGCATCTGGCGTCTTTGAAGTACAAGATACCAAAAAATCTGGTCAGGCGATTATCCATTATGGTGTCGTAACCATGGGCGATATCAGTACTAAGCAAACCGCTGAAGCGCAAGTACTGTCTAGCATTCGTACAGCCAGTGCCAAAAACCATTCGGCCACTCACCTATTGCATGCAGCGTTAAGAGAAGTGCTAGGCGATGCGGTCACGCAAAAAGGCTCACTAGTTTCAAGCGAAGTACTACGTTTTGACTTTGCTTATGACAAACCTGTTAGCGCCGCTGAAATCATGCGTGTCGAACGTCTCGTTAATGAGCAAATTCAAGCCAACACCCCTGCCCGTATCGAGCACATGTCGATTGACGAAGCGATGAACCAAGGCGCTATGGCACTGTTTGGTGAAAAGTATGGCAGTGACGTTCGAGTCCTAACCATGGGTACAGACCGTATCATCGATGGTCAGCGCAAGCCTTTCTCTATCGAGCTATGCGGTGGCTTGCACGTACAGCGTACGGGCGATATCGGTGTGCTAAAAATCACCAGTGAGTCTGGTATTGCGGCTGGCATCCGCCGAGTTGAAGCTGTCACTGGCATGAACGCGGTCAAAAATATTCAGCAAAGCGAGCAACAACTGAGCGAGTTGGCAAGTCAGCTGAAAGTAAAACGTCCTGAAGTGGCGCAGCGCGTCCGTACTATGGCTGATAAGCAACGTGAACTAGAAAAACAACTAGAGCGCTTGCAGCAAAAAATCGCCAGTGCCCAAGCAGCCAACTTGCTTGATGATGTACAAACGATCGCAGGTACGCCAGTTCTTATCAGTACTTTAAGCGGTATCGATGGTAAATCCATCCGTACGCTGATGGACGATATCAAATCAAAACTGCCTGATAGTGTGATTGTATTGATTGGTGATAAAGACGACCAATTAGCACTCGCAGCAAGCGTCGCAAAATCTGTCACTGCCAAAGTGAAGGCTGGTGATATTATTCGTCATTTGGCAGGTGAGCTTGGTGGTAAAGGTGGCGGTAAGCCTGACTACGCACAAGGCGGCGCACCGAAGTCTGGCAATAGTACAGCGGTTATCAGCGCTCTACCTGCTTGGATTGAAACCCAGCTAAGCTAAGCTAAGCTAGCGAATATTAAACTCGCGAATATACTGGTATAGCGCGTCACAATGTACCTTATATTTATCACATAGCTTTGCTCTACTACGCATAGAATACGTGATTGGTTATAACTACTATAACCAATCGCCATACATCTAAGCGCTCCTGAGGCTTAAAGTTATGCGGTAGATATGGTATAAAGGTCAACGTTTGGGCATATTGTTCATTCCATAAGGTTGATACATACCATTAGAAGAATGAAAGACCTAAAGGCATAACTCTTATCATCTGGCTTTATCTATACAAGCATTGACGAGCATCACATTGACTCTCATCAATGACAATAAAAAGTCATTATTGAATAAATAGGTAGATTTTTATGGCGTTAATAGTACAGAAATACGGCGGCACCTCGATGGGTAGTATCGACCGCATCAAAAACGTCGCCAAACGAGTCAAACGCTGGCATGACAATGGTCACCAAGTGGTCGTCGTGGTCTCAGCCATGAGCGGCGAAACCAACCGTTTGATTGATCTAGCTCGCCAAATTAGCACGCAGCCTGATCCTCGCGAATACGATCAAATGGTCTCAACAGGTGAGCAGGTTTCTATCTCACTCCTCGCTATGGCCATTAAAGAGCTTGGTATTGGTGCCCGTTCAATGACTGGTCGCCAAGTCGCAATTAAAACCGACAATGCCCATAACAAAGCCCGTATCGAAAGCATCGATGACAAAAACATACGCGAGCAATTAGATGCTGGCAATATCGTTATTGTGGCAGGTTTCCAAGGTATCGACGAAGAAGGCAACGCGACCACATTAGGACGCGGCGGTTCTGATACCACAGGTGTGGCGATTGCTGCAGCCTTAGGCGCTGACGAGTGTCAAATTTATACCGATGTCGATGGCGTTTATACCACTGACCCTCGTGTAACCTCAAAAGCCAAAAAACTTGAAAAAATTACGTTTGAAGAAATGCTTGAAATGGCCAGTCTTGGCTCTAAGATTCTACAGATTCGCTCAGTAGAATTCGCTGGCAAGTACGGTGTACCACTACGCGTACTGTCTAGCTTTGATGAAAACACAGACGGTAGCTTTGACCAAGAATTTCAAGACAACGTGGGTACCCTAATTACGATAGACGAAGGAGACAATATGGAACAGGCAATCATCTCAGGTATCGCGTTCAACAGAGACGAAGCAAAAATCTTGGTACGCGGCGTGCCTGACCATCCTGGTATCGCCTCTGCTATCTTAAGCCCAATTGGTCGTGCCAATATCGAAATCGATATGATTGTACAAAATCTTTCGGATAACGGTACTACTGATTTTACTTTCACGGTTAACCGCACTGATTTAGATAAGACACTAAAAGTGCTTAACGAAGAAGTAAAAGATGAAATTGGTGCTAAAGAAATATTAGGCAATAGTGAAGTTGTTAAAGTGTCATTGGTTGGTGTTGGCATGCGCTCACACGCAGGTGTCGCTAGCCTTATGTTCCAAACGCTAGCTGAAAACAACATCAATATCCAAATGATTTCAACCAGCGAAATCAAAGTGTCGGTTTTGATTCAAGATCAACACCTAGAAAAAGCCGTTAAGTCATTGCACACGGCATTTGGTCTAGATCGTGAAGACGGTGAAAGCAAAATCGCTGGGCTATAAGACATAAAAACTGTTAAAATATAGCATTAGCATTGATGGTTATCTATTAACCGCTATTAATGATTTATATAATATGTAAATAAATAGCGTTTGAATTAATAGCGTTTGAATTAATAGTATCTAAATAAAAACAGTACTTAAATAAAATAGGATCTTTTTAGGTCCTATTTTTATTTTTTAGCATAGTTGAAATGAGCATTTACCTAATAGTTTTGTGAAAAACCGTGACAGTATCTGTTATGCCGCCTATAATGGGGCTTTCATTTGGGCTAAATGAGTCTACCTATCATTACCGCTATTGGCACGATATCGAGCATCGTGATAATGGTTATATTGCATGTTTGGTGCTGCGGTGATGTTCTGCAATTGAGAAGTAATCTGATGAGTAATAATTTGTTGATGCGACATAAGGAGTGTGACGCATGTTAATTTTGACACGCCGCGTGGGCGAAACGCTAATGATTGGCGACGAAGTAAGTGTGACGGTTCTAGGCGTCAAAGGCAATCAAGTACGTATCGGTGTAAACGCACCTAAAGATATTGCAGTACACCGCGAAGAGATTTATCAACGTATTCAGCATGAGCGTTCTGTACAGTCGCAAATGCAGCATCTTGAGCAAGGCAACTTTTCGCCTTCGTTTGATGACGAAGACTACTTTAATCGCTAAGCTAGCTAAATTATAATGCTGAACGCTCAACGGCTACTATCATCATTGAGCACACATAAATATTATATTGTTTTTTTAATCTGCTCTGAGGTCATTTATTTATGAGTATCCGCCAATCAGATGTATCGGCATTACTTAATGGTTTGAACAAAAAAGCCATTGGATTCAATGATGTCATCAGCTTTATCGATGATTTTTATCGCTATGCGCCTGCTCCTTTCGTAAATGGAATGGTACATAATGCAGCCGGTGAGAACGAAGGTAGCGCAAAGATTTTTGGTTTTGCTAAACACCATGGCCTGAACCAATTGGACACGCTTAAACTATTTGGCGAACATTATGCCAAGGTACAAGCAACGCCTAACGGTACCGATCATGCCAATATCCGCAATTTTTTACATTGGGGCTGGCAAGGATTTTTGATGCAAAAGAACCCGCTAACGGTCCGTCCTAGTGTCGATACGACTGCTATTTAATCATTTATAATGATTTAATTATTGGTAAAGTAAAAAAAGCCACGCTATATAGCGTGGCTTTTTTATGATAATTTTTTTTATAATAACTATTATAGACTTCTTATAAACCTATTTATCACGGAACTTAACAGGCTGTACCGCGCCTTTAGGATTCGGCATATTAGGGTAGTGATGCTCATGCTCGACATCACATTCAGCACCAACGACAGAGCCATCGTCTTTTACGGGTTTATGAATATAACCTGTACGCTCGGCTGGCGGCAGATGCTCATGTTCCCATACCATTACAGCTTGCATACAAGTCTCACGCTGCTCAGCGGTAATCTTACGACCATCAGGCCATTTACCTAGCTCAATCGCCATACGAAACTTATCAACCACTTCGGGCGTTAGACTTGCTAGTATTGTTTGTTTATCCATCTTGCCTACTCTCCACTACCATTTTTTGTATCATATTTTGGTCTAATAGATACGCTTATTCATCGTCTATAATATCATCATCGACATCAAGACTGAATTCTTCGGCATGTACGTTCCAGTGCAGCTTTGTACGGCAGGCCTCATAAAAGTCAAACCCAGGTGGGTGCAACAAGGTAAGCTTATCAGGATGCTTACGAATATGTAGGCGCTGCTCTTGCTCAAGTGGCACGCTTGGCTTACCATCTGCACTCACCATCGGTTGAGTACGATTGTCTTCGTGGATACGAATACAGACCTCACTATTACCGCTGACCACAATCGGTCTGCTAGATAACGTATGGGGATGCATTGGCACCAGACAAATAGCGTCCATACTCGGATGAATGATTGGACCGCCACCTGATAAGGCGTAAGCGGTAGAGCCAGTCGGTGTTGCCGCTATTAAGCCATCACTATGCTGTCTATAAACGTCATGTCCATCAATTTTCATCTGAAAATCAATCATATGTACGGATTTACCGGCGTGCAGTACGATGTCGTTCAGCGCCATATCTTCATGGATAATTTTTCGCCCTTCTCGTATCTCCATCGTCAATAAGAACCGATGGTCCAGTTGATAGTCTCCCATCAATACTTGGCGTAACTTAAAGGCAGCTTCATCAGGTTTTACATCTGCTAAGAACCCTAAACGACCACGGTTAACCCCTAATACAGGTACACGGTAGCGTGCTAGCGCCTCAGCGGCATGTAGTATCGAACCATCACCGCCAACCACAATAACCAAGTCACAAATCTCACCAATCAAACCTCGTTTGACGATTTTGACTCTTTCTATATCTGTGAGGTCAAGCGTTGGCAAATTGGCCGTTTGTACGTCCATTATTAACGTCAAATTCATATCATTGACGGTTTGGGCAATCTGTACCAAGCTTTGAGTGACACTACGTTTACCAGCACGGCCCATTAGACCAATACGCCTAAAAGCGGGGTTTTTAATAGCGTGGAATAGCTCTGATTCATGTAAGTGTGGCAATCTTGCTGACTGCGCTGAGTTTTCCATAAAACGACTCGGTATAACGGTGAAGTACAAGGTAATGATAGCGATAAATGCGCGCTTAGACTAGCATGTTTATGAATTATCGTTGTTAACTGTCGTAACTGACCCCATATAAAAGCTATCGAATGTTTTACTTAGTCAGATCTCTCTGTTCAGTTTTTCAATTAGCGTATTGAGCGATACTGTAGCCCGATGCGCTAGCCAATGAGCAGCCTGAGGTTGCACCGCAGCAGTTGTCACGCAAACACAGTTGACAATAATGGCGGTTTTGCTAAAGTAACTAACATCACTATTTTTATATTTTATTATTAAGGACTTATGTATGGCCAATCCTATTGTCAGTCGCGCAGAACTTGCGATCGGCGGTAACCCAATGACGGTCAAGGGCGTAATTCAAAAGACCAGCTTGTTACTTGGTTTATCAGCTATTACTGGAGTGGGCTTTTTCTTTTATGCGCTTATGGCAGGTTTATCGCAAGGTTTTATTACGATGGCAGCCTTTGGTAGCATGATTGCTGCGTTTGTTCTGGCTCTTTTTATTACCTTCAAGCCGCAAAAAGCCAAGACTTTGGCAGTGCCTTACGCCTTGTTAGAAGGTATCTTTTTGGGCGGTATCTCATTATTTTTCATGAGAATGTATCCAACAGTACCAGTCACTGCAATGTGCGCAACTTTCGTCACAGCTGCGGTTATGCTTGGGTTATATCGTTCAGGTTTAGTTAAGGTTACTGAAAAGTTCCGCTCTATCGTGACCTCGGCGGTTATTGCCATCATGCTTGTCTATGTAGCACAGTGGGTACTTTCTCTAGCGTTTGGCTCATCACTACCGTTCCTATTTGAAGGTGGCGCTATCGCTATTGGCTTTAGCTTATTTGTCATCGTTATCGCGTCTTTCACCTTGCTATTAGATTTCGATAATATTGATCGCGGTGTTGCGATGGGTGTTTCTGAAGATTACGAGTGGTTGTTCAGTATTGGTATTCTTGCGACCCTAGTGTGGATGTATATCGAATTTATGCGTCTGCTAAGCTATCTGCAAGACTAATTTTAATAGCTATCTAACAGTATCTCTGTATAGAAAAAACCGCCTTCCATCAAATGGAAGGCGGTTTTTTTGTGAGCAAATTTCACAGGCTTGTTTATATTAAATGCTTTTTAAAGAGACTAAGCACGTTTTAAGCGCAATGCATTTAATACGACAAATAGCGAACTGAGCGACATACCAATCGCAGCAAGCCAAGGTGGTACATAACCTAAAGCCGCTGGTATCAGAACAATACTGTTGTAAGCAAGCGCCCAGCGGAAATTTTGCTTAATGATACGTTCCGTTTTATCAGAGATGCGTTTTGCGGCGGTGATGGCTTCGATTTGTCCATTTAAGATAATACTGTCACTGGATACTTGTGCTAAGTCTGCCGCACCTGCAATCGAGGTCGACACATCTGCCGCTGCTAACACTGGTGCATCATTGATTCCATCACCCACCATCAGTACGACCGCACCGTTAGCTTGCAACTGCTGAATATGATTGACTTTGTCAGTGGGTGATAGTCCGTTGTATGCAGCTTGCATACCTAAACTCTCAGCCATGACTAGCGCTTGCGGGCTTGGGTCACCTGTCAACATAACAGTCTCGATACCTAGTCCTTTGAGTGTATCGAGCATCGACTGCGCACTATCACGTACCTTGTCATTGAAATAAAAACATGCCAGCGCCTGCCATTTTTTGCTATCAGTATTTTGATAAGACAATATTACTGCTGAGCTGGCTCGTTGCGCTACTAGATCGATGGTTAAATCATCGTTTACATCTATATCATTGGCGCTATTATCTGTTCTGTCTAACGCAAAGTCTTTATGACCGATTCGATATACAGTACCATCAATCATCGCTTCTACACCGCCTGCTGGATAATGCTGTACGGCTTGCGTCGATGGCAGGTGTAACTGATAGGCTGCCGTCAGTAACGCGTGGGCAATTGGATGGCGACTCCCTACTTCTAATGCAGCTGCAATGGCCAGTAGTGTATCTTTTTGCGCTATTAATGATAAATTGTCAGTTTCGGTCTGGCTTTTTGATGTGATTAATTCGATATTTAATAGATTTGGCTTACCATAAGTCAGCGTGCCCGTCTTATCAAAGGCCACGTGCGTGATTTCAGCTAGCGTTTGTAGTGTATGTCCACGCGTCGTCAAAAAACCATAGCTTGCCAGACGATTGGTTGAGACGGTCAAGGCAATCGGCGTCGCCAATGACAATGCACACGGACAAGTAGCCACTAAGACTGCCACGGTTGCCCAAATAGCTTGGCTTGGATCAACGATATACCAGCCGATAAATACTAAGACGGATAAAACCAAAATACGTGCCACAAACCAACGTGCCAGCTTATCTGCTTGCTGCGCCAATTTGGGCTTTTCGCTCATGGCACGATTCATCAATCGATCAATTAAGCCTATCTGGCTGTCTTTTGGCAAGGCGGTGACGAGCATTTCGAACGGCTGGCTATCGTTTTGTGCACCACCGACGATATAATCGCCTTGAGATTTCATGATTAAATCACCTTCGCCCGTCAGTAGACTTTGTGACACCGTTGCAGTAGAACTTAGCAAGATACCGTCACTAATAATCTCAGAGCCCGCTTCAACCAAAATGATGTCGCCCACTTGTAAGCTATGAGCGGTGACCATTTGCTTTGACTCTATATCGTCTTCTGCTTGTGATAGCGCATTCTGTTGGTTGCGTGACTGCTGCCAGTCTTGAGCGATACGTGATGTGAGCTGATAAACATTGGCGTCCATACGCTGCATAAAATCAGGCATGACTTCAGCCGCGTCTGATGCCTTCTGAGCCTCATCTTCGATAGCTTCATTTTGTTGATATTCATTTTCTTTCAGCAGTTGTAAAATATGCTCGGCAGCTGATTTGTCTTCAGCGACTTTTTGCACCAGTACTGGTTCAACCACGACCAAATCATTAGCCATAGTCGCGGCTTTTAGACGTGCATTGTGCTCGATATAACGCCCTGCCAACAAAAAGAAAATAAACATACTGACCGAGTCATAATACGTCTCCCCTTGCCCAGTGATGGTAGCGTAGAGACTGGCAAAGAAAGTAATAATCAACGCAAGACTGACGGGCACATCCATATTGACTTGGCGCGCACGAATTGCTGACCATGCAGAGGTAAAAAAAGGAATACCAGCATAGAAAAATACAGGCGTACTCACAAATAAAGACACCCAACGTAAAAAATCACGCTGAAATATCAACATGTCGCTATACTCGCCAAAATAAAGCGCAACGGCATACATCATCGCTTGCATCGAACCTAGTGCAGCAATGCCGAGACGCAATAGCATTTGATTATTATGACGTGCCAGCATGGCTTCATGAGTATCTTGCCGATAAGGCTTGGCTTCGTAGCCGATTTCGTTGATGACCGCTAAAATACGACTGATGGGTAATTTGTTTTCATCCCAAATGACCCGCATGCGCTGGTTGGTCAAATTTACCTGACATTTACCAATACCTTCTAACTCATCGAGACGCGACTCAATCAGCCAAGTACAGGCAGCACAGCGTAAGTTATTAACAGACAGCTCTGCTACTGACATGCCATCTTGCGCGTAAACGAACTGTGATTTTATCTCGTCATGATCGTAGACCTCGAGACGCGTCAGCTGAGTTGGCAAACTTGCCGTGCGATTAATCTCTGAACGGTCAAGATAATATTGTTCAAGACCAGCCTCTACAATGCTTTGGGCAGCTAATTGGCAGCCCATACAACACATCTCTCGTGACTGACCTAATATCTCAGCATAAAACGGTGGCTGAGGTACGGGGTCACCGCAGTGGAAACAGTGGTCAGCTAGCGGGAGCACTAAGCCTTCGATGATAGATGTGTCTTCATAAGAATGATTGGTAGCAGATGATACTGATGATGGGATACTAGACATAGTCGCGCTTACTTCCTTTGACAGGCTTGCTTAAAATGCACTCATTTAAAGCAAACTTGTTCGTATTGACTGTACTGTACGTCATGCAATAGAGCCGTTTTTAATCATATAAATATCACTACCATTAGTAGCATAGTATTAATAACAAACGGCTAATAGCAAACAATTAGCAACAGCGAATTCATACAAAATACATCGTGAGGACAATCGTAAATTGTTATCTTATATGGCGTTTATCTACCAGATTGAAAGTGACTGACGCTTTCTTACAAGTATCGGTATTTTAATAGAGATTATACTATAAGCCATCGCTATGAGCAGTATCATCGCTCATGGCCTACGACCAATAAATGCCCGCGTTGACGATGATAGATTGAAAAATTTGTCAATTTGCGTCATTATGAGGCAGTTTTTTATCCAAAAATGGTGCGACATCCGTGCAAAAACCTAATTACAAGTTACCAAATACCAAGTTATCAGCGTCATCTAAGTCTGCTATGCACACGCTACCCTCGCAGCAGCGCGGCTTGGTCTTTAGTAGTCTGCTATTAATTATCATCATCGCAGGCATGGTGCTATTGGCGCTATATTTGATCAAACTTGATCGCACCATTACTCATAAATTTGAGGGCAAGCGCTGGGACATTCCAGCCAAAGTGTATTCGCAGCCGCTTGAGCTGTATCAAGGCGCCAATGTCGATAGAGACACAATGAAGACATGGCTGGAGTTGCTTAACTATCAAAGCAACAAAGCTTATGACCGCACGGGTACTTATCACCGAACAGGCAATACTTACTTCATTCACACGCGCGGCTTTACGTATAGCGCCAATGATAAAGATGCCGAGCAAGTCATCAAAATGACGATTTCTGGTAATAAAGTAGAGTCTATCCAAAGTACTCTGCCTGCCAAAAGCGGTATCATTCGTCTAGAGCCTGTCAATATCGGTGGTATCTATCCCGACAGTAATGAAGATCGGATGGTTGTGTCTTTGGACGAAGTGCCTCAGCCGTTGATTGATGCCCTTATCGCTACCGAAGATCGCGCGTTTTATGAGCACAAAGGGGTATCGGTACGTGGTATCGCCCGTGCCGTAATAAATAACTTTACTGGTGGTGCCAGACAAGGTGGTTCGACCATCACCCAGCAGCTGATCAAAAACTTTTACCTCAATTCAGATCGCACTATCAAACGCAAAGCCAATGAAGCATTGATGGCCGTGCTACTTGAGCTGCATTACAGCAAAGATGAGATTTTACAGACCTATTTGAATGAGATTTATCTGGGTCAAAATGGCAATCGCTCTATCAATGGTTTTGGTTTGGCATCACAGTTTTATTTTGACAAACCTCTTAATGAGCTGCGCTTAGATCAGCAAGCGATGCTAGTTGGTATGGCAAAAGGTCCAAGTATCTATAACCCACGTCGCAATCCAAACGATTCAAAAGCACGCCGTGACGTGGTACTTAACAACATGCTGACCATGGGCACACTGAGCCAGGAAGACTACGACAAAGCCTTAAAGCAACCGCTTGGCATCGTGGATAAGCCTGCTGAAGGCAAAAGCCAGTTCCCTGACTTCTTAGATATTGTTAAACGTGAGCTAAATACCGTTTATTATTCTGACGACCTCAAGAACGAAGGTCTGATTATTATCAGTACCCTAGACCCTATCGCTCAATTGGCAGCAGATAAAGCCGTTGATAGAAAACTTGGTGAACTGCGCCGTAATAGTAGCAAAACTAAGGATTTACAAGGCGCGTTAGTGAGTGCCAATCCTGAGACTGGCGAGCTAGTGTCTGTCGTGGGTAGTGGTAGTGAATTTACAGGGTTTAACCGCGCAGTAGATGCCAAACGCCAAGTCGGCTCACTGCTGAAGCCTATCATTTATATGACTGCGCTTGAGAGCGGTCGTTATAATTTGGCCAGTTCAGTAGATGACTCCCCTATTACGGTCAATCTAAACGACGGTACTGACTGGAACCCTAAAAACTACGACAACCGTGATCATGGCTATGTACCATTTACCACGGCACTGTCTCAATCCTACAACCAAGCAGCAGTACGCTTAGGTATGGAGTTCGGCGTTAATACCTTTGCTAAGCAATTACAGCGCATGGGTATCAAAGAAAAAATCCCACCTTACCCATCAGCATTATTAGGCTCAGTTAATTTGAGTCCGATGGATATGCTTGGTATTTACCAAGTATTTGCCACTGGTGGTTTTCGCACGCCTATTCATAGTATTCGTACGGTCATTGATGATCGCGGCCGTATCTTACAGCGTACTGGGCTTAACACTCAGCGCAGTATTCCACCTGAAACCAACTTTTTGACCAACTATGCATTACAGCAAGTCGTCTCAAATGGTACGGCTAGACGTGCGCAATCACTCGGCAATAATTTAAACCTAGCAGGAAAAACGGGTACGACAAACGACTACCGCGATGCTTGGTTTGCAGGCTATAGTGGTAACTATGTGAGTGTCGTTTGGGTTGGCCGTGATGATAATAAACCGATTGGTTTGAGTGGTGGTACTGGTGCCTTACCAGTTTGGGTAGATTATATGAAACGCCTAAAACTGACTCCAGTTGCCCTACCAGAGCCAGAAGGTATCGAGTGGTTATGGTTAGAGAATAACTCAGGTAAACTGTCTAATGAACGCTGTGCCAACGCTCGCTACCTACCAGTAATGTCAGCTCATCTACCAGAAGAAGCCAGCAGTTGTGCGCTAAGCCTGTATCAGCAAGATCGTGCTCGTGAACAGACACAGTTCCAAAATCAGCAAGGTGATATCAATCAACAACGTCGCCGCGAAGGTTTAGAGATTCCGAATGGCGAAGCTGTTGAATCTGAGGGTGCAGAAGGTAGCAGCGAGCAAAGTGAAGGTGATGACAACCGTGCTGATACTTGGTATGACCGCGCTGTTGAATGGTTCTAGCTGTTGAATGGTTCTAGCTATTGAATGGTTCTAATAGTGTTTTTGATATTTAGCTTTTAATATTTAAAAAAGGTTTTAACATGATGGTGTCATCTTTACGGACAACTACTTCAGTAAAACAAACCATAGTGCTATGGCGCAATAAAATTACGTCAAGCAATACCTTACTTGCAGGCAGTGCGATCGTTGGCATGCTAAGCCTAAGTGCCTGTCAAACAGCACCTAGCACGTCGACTACAGTGCAAACCACGCCTGTTCAAACATTACCAACGTCACAACCGACCGTGCCATCAACGACAACTGCTCCAGCGCATATCACGGAAGCAAATGATCAAAGCAACTATCCAACCGAGCCTTACGATGCGGTTGAACAGTCCGAAACACCAAATCCGTTAACGCAAGAAACCCCTGTATTTACGCCTCCTGCTCCAGAAGTGATGCAGCCTGATCCTGTTATCATTGCGCCTTCTCGTAACGACTATATAATCTCTGAACCATCAGCACCGTCGCATAATGAGCTACTGGAGCACGCTAGAAGAAACTCGCAGCAACGTACTCAACAATCTGCCAGCAACAATAGTAATCTGCCTGCATTTCGCAATTTGATGCAAGTAGGTATCAGTCAATTGAAAGCGGGCAATCTAACCAATGCAGAAAGCAGCTTTACCCGTGCGCAGCGTCTAGCGCCCAAGTCATCGGCGGTATACTTCTATTTGGCACAAGTAGCATTAAAAAAGAACCAACCCCGTAAGGCAGAAGCGATGGCACGGCGTGGTCTTAGCGTCTCTCAAGACAGTAATCGTAGACGAGCACTATGGCAGGTTATATTGCAATCAGGACAAGCTCAGGGTAACTCACGCGTGGTCAATGAAGCAAAACAAGCATTGCGCTAATAACCGAGTATTTGTACCTCTTAGATTTATTAGTTAAAACATCTATATACATTATTCATTTCATTGTATGTAGACTTATCTCGGGCATTCCCTAACACCTACACTTATTTTTATTTCCGCTTAAGGTTATCTTTATGGCATGGCAACAACTGCATTTACAATGTGAAAAATCAAACGTCGACTTGGCTGAAGCGCTTTTATTAGAGGCAGGTGCATTATCAATCGCTTTAGACGATGCTGGCGATCAACCTCTGTTTGAGCCACTTCCAGGTGAATCACCGCTGTGGGATGAGGTGATACTAACAGGGCTATTTGATGCGACTACTGATGCTGGCAGTCGTCAAGCGGTTGAGCAATTGAGTCATGAAATTGCTGCACAAGTACAGGCTACTCGTATTTGGCTAACGGCTGTTGATGATAAGGACTGGGAACGCGAGTGGATGAGCAACTATCATCCTATCGAATGTGCTAATGACCTATGGATTGTACCTGACTGGCTAACGCCGCCTAACCCTGAAGCCACCAATATCATTATGGACCCAGGTTTGGCATTTGGTACTGGCTATCATGCTACGACTCGCCTGTGCCTAGACTGGCTAACAGAGCAAGACCTAACAGATAAAGTGGTTATCGATTATGGTTGTGGTTCAGGCATTCTAGGGATTGCTGCTTTGCTTTTAGGTGCACGTCAGGTATATGCAGTCGACATCGACCCACAGGCAGTACTTGCTACCAATCAGAATGCGGTACGCAATAATGTAGGCGATCGTTTGCAGGCATTTTTGCCAGAAGAATTTACAGATTACTGCTCGCAACATGACGTTTTGCCTGTAAAAGTGATCGTTGCTAATATTTTAGCGAAGCCGCTTATTGGTTTAGCACCTTACTTTGCGACACTCATTGCGCCAAAGGGCCGTATCGTATTAGCAGGTCTGATTGAGTCGCAAACCGAGCAAGTCACTGAAGCTTATCAGCCATATTTTGCATTGGATCCTAAGCATGCTTTTACTGCACAAGAAGACCAACATTGGCAGCGTTTATCAGGTACATTTACTAGCTAGCAACATTTAATTACATCTGTTACGATAGAGGGCAGTCAAATGTTATGTGTTTGACGCCACTCTGTCTTTGCCTACAATTCATCGAAATTAAATAAGTAAAATGCGTATTGTGGGCAGCTATTGGTGAGTGGCTAAGCGGTATTGATAACCATACTTTTTTGGATTCGCCTCTATGACCACGCCAATAAAAACCCAATGCCCCCATTGCCAAGCTTGCTATAGCGTTAAACAAACTCAACTAAATCAAGTCAATGCTACCATCAGCTGTGATCGGTGCCAGCAAAGTTTTTTGGTCAATAAACATCTTGTGGTAAATTCTGAGGTCATTCAAAAACCAACACCACAAAAAAATATTCCTGCTCAACAAAAAGCTCAAACTCAACCAATTTCGAACGAGCAAAAAACGTCTACTAATAGTAATCAGCATAAACCTCAAAATGTGCCAAATCGCCCTACATCTTCAATCAGTAAGAAAAAATCATCTGATACTTTGATTCATGACGACTTAATCTATGATGATATGGATATAGACGAGCCAGAAGAAGACGTTCAAGAGTATGACTCTTTAGATAATATGGATGCATGGTTAACCCAAGCCAGTAATACCAGTCCTAGCGCAGCAACCACAGAAAAACCAAAAGCGCCCTCTTCTAAAGAAACTATCAAAACCTCTAATCCATCAACAAAGAAACCATCTGCCAATACAATATCAGCATCAGCATCAGCATCAGCATCAACACAGAACATGCTCAGCTCGGCAGCGGCCAATGATATTCATGCCAATGTTGAGAGTAGTGATAACAATTCATGGCTACAAAAACTATTAGAAGAACAAAATCAAGACAAAGAAACACCACCAGACGATACAGACTTATCACAGCTTCTATCCGATATGGGAGTGCCCGTTAAAGATGAAGACCCTGCTGCCGACGATCGTTTAAGAAAAACACAGCTACTGTTTGCACCAACCCAAACGACACGTTCAATTGCATCACTATTATGGATATTAGGTTGTTTGGTCTTAGCACTGCTACTCGCAGCTCAGTATGTTATTTTTAACTTAGAAAATTTAGTCAAAAACCCAGCCTATGCTCAGCGTCTCCAATCGATCTGCTCTGTCGCTGCCTGCAGCTTGCCTAGTGCGGACTTATCAGCCCTTACCATCAGCAATACCTTTCATAGAAGCAGTCAGATTAAAACTGCTGGCACATTTAGCGATATAGGCGCTACTCTAAGTAACGGCAGCTCGCAAGCACAACTATACCCAAATGTAAAAATAAGCGTTTACGGTAGAAATGAGCTTATTGGAGAGTTTATTGCAGATCCAAACGATTATTTATTAGGCAAGCAAAGTCAGTTAGCTACCAACACCGATAGACAGCTATTATTTACTATCCCTGTTGCTAACGCGCAAATTCGCGACATTACTATGACCGCTCTTTATTAAATTAGGGTGTCATATATAGATAAGCGTGAGTAGAAAACACACCGTAAATTCACTTTCAATTAAACCGTGATAGCCAAGATAACGATGAATCTATCAGCGCTAGGCGATATTAATTTGATATACTATGGTTCTGACCCCTCACAATCAGAACTTTTCTTCATCTCAAGGATATTATTTTATGGCACCTCATGCACAGCATAATGCCAATCATTTTGCTAAAAGCTCTGAGCACCCTGCCGATTATAATAAAGACGAATACCAATCACCTACGCACGGCTTTGATTTTGCTAGTCAACACTATACAAATAGTGCGCAGCAACCTCTACGGGTTCATGTAGAGCGTGTGGTACGTCAGTACTTTGCGATGCTAGGAGATGAGATGCCCACTGATTTGTATGAGCTGATTTTGAAGCAAGTCGAAGAGCCTCTCTTATCTGTCGTCCTAGAAAAAACAAGAGGCAACCAAACCAAATGTGCTCAGATATTAGGCCTAAATCGAGGCACTTTGCGCAAAAAAATGAAAACCTATGATTTAATGTAACATTGTTATATGAGCTTACCCATCATCATTGACTATCATTATGTATGGCAATTAAATGTTCGTCGCTTTATCTATCATGATACGGCATATCGTTGTCATCATCACCTTGCCAGACGTTTACGTCAGGCTTTTTTTATGGAAAATTTCTTATGAGTACAACCCCACTTGCCCTACTATCGGTCTCCGATAAGTCTAATATCGTCGAGTTTGCTCAAGGCCTTCTCAAAGCAGGTTTTGGTTTATTATCTACTGGCGGTACTTATCGTCTGCTCACAGAAAACAATGTCGACGTGACTGAAGTATCAGATTACACAGGCTTTCCTGAAATGATGGATGGCCGTGTTAAAACGCTGCATCCTAAGATTCATGGTGGCATCCTAGGACGCCGCGGTACAGATGATGCAGTAATGAGTGATCATGCCATCGAACGTATCGACTTAGTCGTCGTGAACTTATATCCGTTTGCTGAAACGATCGCACGTGCTGACGTGACTATGAACGACGCTATCGAAAACATTGATATTGGCGGTCCTACCATGGTGCGTTCAGCAGCGAAAAACCACGCTCATGTAGGTATCGTCACTGATCCAGCTGATTATGACCGTGTACTTAACGCCTTAGATGGTGGCACCGAACTGACAACTGCTTTACGTTATGATTTGGCAGTAAAGGCGTTTGAGCATACGGCACAGTACGATGGTATGATTGCAAACTTCTTAGGTAGCCGTGTCAACGAAACTCAAGAACCAGAAAACTTCCCACGTACATTCAATGTACAGCTTGAAAAAGCACAAGACCTACGCTACGGTGAAAACCCGCATCAAAACGCGGCTTTCTATACTGAAAACCAGCTTTTAAAAAGCAAACAAGCCTCAATCGCGACAGCTAAGCAATTACAAGGCAAAGCATTGTCTTATAACAACATCGCTGATACCGATGCTGCGCTTGAGTGCGTTAAAGCTTTCAGCACGCCTGCTTGCGTTATCGTTAAGCATGCCAACCCTTGCGGTGTCGCGGTTGATAATGACCAAGTAGCGGCTTATCGTACTGCTTTTAGCACCGATCCTGAATCGTCTTTTGGCGGTATCATCGCATTCAACCGTCCGTTAACGCTTGCTGCTGCAAAAGCCATTATCGACAATCAGTTTGTAGAAGTAATCATTGCACCTAGTATCGAAGACGGTGTACTTGAAGCGACAGCTACTAAGAAAAACGTACGCGTATTGGTATGCGGCGAGCTACCAGCACCAGATCAGCGCGATATCCAACTTGACTATAAGCGCGTTAACGGTGGCTTACTGGTACAAGAGCAAGACCTTGGTTTAATCACGGCTAACGACCTAAAAATCGTCACTGATGTACAACCAACTGAAGCGCAAGTGGCAGATCTACTGTTCAGCTGGAACGTGGCAAAATACGTCAAATCTAATGCCATTGTCTATGCAAAAGGCCAACGTACTATCGGTGTTGGCGCAGGCCAAATGAGCCGCGTTAACTCAGCACGTATTGCTGCTATTAAAGCAGAGCATGCTGGACTAGCAACTGAAGGTGCTGTTATGGCATCAGATGCGTTCTTCCCTTTCCGTGATGGCATCGACAATGCTGCTGAAGTAGGTATCTCTGCTATCATTCAGCCAGGTGGTTCTATGCGTGATGATGAAACTATTGCTGCTGCTAATGAGCATGGTATCGCGATGGTATTTACTAGCATGCGCCATTTCCGCCATTAAACAATCACCTATTGATTTAAGACTGGGATTAGTCACAGCAATTGTATTTGTCACTGCGACTAATTTCCAGCTTCTACAATATTCGTGATAGTTGTCGTTAACTCATTATCCAAAAAAAAGCCACTGTATTAATTGATACAGTGGCTTTTTTACGTCTAAAAATAAGAATAAGAATAATAAACTAGCAAATACTTAGCGTCCTTGTGCATTTGCCATGTTGCTTTCATTAATCTCAACCGTGTACACCATACGTAGATAGTCTAAATAGTCTTGCAACTGGTCTTGGCCTAAATTGTCACGGATAATACTGGCTGTTTGCGCTCGTTGCATATCAGACAGTGGTGACTGCTGCTCAGTTTTAATACGGTCTCCAACCAGTAGCGTTGCACCCATCTCAGTCTCACTAGCAATCGCAACGACGCCATTATCAGCGGCTTGCTGACTAAAGGCCAATCCACGCTCTTTGTCTGTTAGCTGCGTCGTTTGACGGTTAATCTCACCCAGTGCTTGGAAACTTACCGATTGCTTACTTATATCAGCTAGCGTCTTGATACCAGCAGCCAATGCTTTAGCATCTTTTAAAGCTAATGCTGTCGCTTTCTGCTGACGGAGTATTTGAGTGATTCTTGGGGTTGCATTTGCTAGAGCAAGCGTCTTAGTAGGACGATAATTGCTTGGCTGTAACCATACAGTACCGTTGCCAACTTCCACGCCTGACGTTACCGCTTGATCTTGAATAGTAAACTCATCAAAGGCCTGTTTAACGACTGCTGGTTGCGGCAGTGCTGATTTATTATTCACTTTACGATAATCTTTAATACGCTTGAGGCTGACATTTTCTTGCTGTGCAATATCTTCGATACTGAAACCATCTGCTGCCAAATCATTGATTGATGTCACTTTATCAGCATAGATTTCCTGACGTTTATATTCTTTTGCTTTCGCAGTCAGCTCTTCACGCATACTGTCTAGACTTGGAACCTTTTTGCCATTGTCTTCAGTGACCGTAAATATCTGATAACCAAAGCTAGTCTTGATAGGTGCAGTCACATCACCAACGCTTAACCCTTCTAGTGCCTTTTGTACAGTATCCGCGTCACTGCCAAACACTGACGGATTAAAGCGTCCGATATCACCACCTGTTTCACCTGATGGATCATCCGACTCTGCTTTAGCAAGTGCAGCAAAAGCTTCACCTTTATTCAGACGGGCTTTAACTTTATCGGCTCGTGTCTTAGCATCTTTACCAGTAAATAGAATCTGACTAACTTTACGCTCATCAGTAGCCGAAATGCTCTGCTTGTATGCTTCGTATTGCTGCTGTAACTCTTCTGTGGTTACCTCATCAACCTTAATAGTTTGCGGGCTAAGCTGGATATAAGCCAAGTCAACCATCGCTGCACTTTTCAATGTGTCTTTGTTAGCATCATAATATGATTGAATGTCTGCTTTGCTAAGCTTAACTTTGTCAGCATAGTCTTGCCAATTAAAGCGATGTACCCAAACATTGCGTGATTCAAGTTGCAAGTCAATCAATTGACTGACCGCTTGCATAGGGTAGACAGCAGTACCAACGATACTAGCGTTTAGTTGATCCAAGCTTAACTGATTGCGAAATTCTGCAAATAGCTGGTTTTTGGTCATGCCGCGCTGACGCAAGAAGTTTGAGAACTGATCGTTTGAAAAGTTACCCTCTGCATCTTGGAATATTTCTTCTTGACGCAGCAAACGATTGATCGTGTCATCAGACACTGTCATACCAAGCTTACCTGCTTGCTGCTCTAACAACGTACGGTCGATTAAACCCTTTAATACTTGCTCATGAAGCACATCTTCATTCAACAAGCTGGCATCTTCGACTTGCTCTAGCACTTCAGAACGACGGCTATTGACAGCAGTTTGATACTCGGACAGTCCTACGCTTGCCTCACCTACCTGCGCAATCTGGTTGGGATCGACGTTGCCGCCAAAATAGCTTTCGACACCCAAGAGAGCGAGCGGCGATAGGCATAAAATCAATAAAATGCGACCTGGCCAGCTTTTTAAGAAATCGCGCAATTTATCCATAGTTATCTCTGCTTTATTAACCTATATTGATGAAAAACCATTGTAATACTGTTAGGAGCTGTTAAGGGCAACCTGCCAACATCAGTACTATTTAAGCTAGCAATGGTAAGAGTAAGAGCGTATGCATTTTATAGTAAAAAACAAAATTTACTAAAGAAATCTGACTTAAATGACACACCTATCGCGCGCCCTATGATACGTGATTTTTCATGCAGACTCAAAATATTCACGACGCATGATACAAACTATAGCGATAAAAAAAGCACCTAAATATTAGGTGCTCTCTTCGATGGCTAGCTCATTACTTCAGCTATAGACCACCGACTATAGTTTTATGCTTAAAAAATCGGCTTAGTTCAAGCGCTCTTTTAAGTTTTTACCAGCTTTGAAGCTTGGTACTTTGCTTGCTGGAATGCTTAGCTCTTCGCCAGTCTTAGGGTTACGACCAGTGCGTGCTTTGCGATCTTTTACACTGAAAGTACCAAAGCCAACTAATGAGATGCTATCGCCAGCTTCTAGCGCTTCGCCAACACTTTCCATAACAGCGTTTAGTGCATCACCAGCTTGGGTTTTATTTAGACCACTTTTGTCTGCGATGCTATCAATTAATTCTGACTTATTCATAAAATTTCCTTCAAGTTTAAGGGGGTAATAAATGCTCACGCCAAGTATTGTATCGCTCTCATGGTGCTTACGCAATAAAAACTACCTAACTGGCGCATTAACAGGTTCTTCTTTGTTATCGTCTTTATATCAAGGCAGCATAAGGAGCGCAAGCGATTTTACATATTTTTGTGCTCTACACTACGTATTTGACACCTAATGTTACGCAAAGCGTTAGGAATTTCTATATAAGTGACTCTGCATAACTGAGACGATTGGCTTTCCTATTTTCTACGCTTTGATAGATTTGTCAATTGCTGTCTATGCATTGCTATGCATTAAGTTTGTATATTGCTGGTCATAAATAAGAGTGTCTTTATTGACTGCTAAATTGTAATGTAATAGTTTAGCCACTACAGAAACTAGCGTTACTTTTTATTATAAAGACGTTACTATAAGCAAAATATCACTGCAAGTCTTGGGCAAATACAGACTTCTGTGTGCTTAATATCTAAAACTTGCTAAATAAAAAACGGATTACTTACATGAAGCGTTCTACGTTGTCTCACTCTTTTCTTAATATCATTTTAGTATTTATCGAGTCGGCGCTGACATTATTGTTACGTTTGGATCCTGAATTGCGCAAGGCCGCTTATCCGCTTGCCAAGCAAGGTACTGTGGTGGCGCTTCGCCTGTATTTACCGCATGTAGAAGTATTTGCCACGTTTAGTACCAAAGGTGTGTTACTAGATGCTCAACTGCCGATCGGTCGTAGTGAGCCTGACGTGGTTATCAATGCCTACAGCATTCAAGTTATCAACGCCATCACGACTCATGATAGCGAAACCACTGAAAAGCTACAGATGCGCGGTGAATCGATTCAAGTACAACTGGTCAAACAGTTTATTATGCAACTTGGGCTTGGTAGCTTGATCCAAGGTCTGATCAAAAAGATAAAGGGTGGCAAGACTAAAACCAAACCTACAGAAGCTGATTTGGAAGAAAAAAAGAACAACTACAAACTGCGTATTAAAGAGCAGCAAACACAGATTAATACCTTGACCATTAAAAACCGTGAACTTGAAACAACCGTGAGAGAGCTTCAGAGCAAGCAAAAAACGTTGATGATTGTCACTGTTGTTGCGCTTGTCATTATGATCGGTTCAATCGTCGCACTATCGATGAATTAGTTTTGGTTCGCTGAATTACTTATAAATAAGCGTTCAATGTTTTCTATAGATATTGAACGCTTATTTTTTACTTCATTAAATATATTTGTAGCAGACGAATTAAGCTACTTATGTCTCACTCATATATCTCTTCTAAACATCATTGTTTTTATCAATTACAGCAATAAGCTTGATTAACCATTGAACCACACTTTAATCTTGACTAAATTACTCGGGATTAAGTATAATTACCTTAATCGTTGCACACATCGGGTTAATCATCTGTTGTTCAATAACGATAAGACAAAACTTAGCTGACGTATGATTGGTTGCTCTCTTTATCTTATGAGTGCTGATTCAAACCTTTGGCTAAGATCGTTGTTAAACATAAATGACATCAAGTTTGGAGATAACACATGCGTTTGACTACTCGGGGCAGATACGCTGTTACCGCATTATTAGATTTGGCATTACAGACCAGCCAACAAGACAGTGCTGTATCATTATCCGATATCGCCAAACGGCAATCGATTTCAATCTCGTATCTTGAACAGTTATTTTCTAAACTCCGCAAACGCGGCCTTGTCACGAGTATTCGCGGTGCTGCAGGTGGTTACCACCTAGCTAAACCATTGAATGAGATAGATGTGATGAGCATCATATCTGCGGTTGATGAGTCAGTAAATGCGATGCAGTGTGAAGGACGCGGTGACTGTCAAGGTGGTACAATGTGCCTAACTCACGATCTGTGGTGTGCACTATCAAATCATATCGAACAGTACTTGAAAAATATAACATTAGCGCAATTATTAGATATGGAAAATGTGCAGTCAGTCTCAGAGCGTCAGCACACCTCTACAAAAGATATTTCCATAAAAGACATTAATACTATTACTCTATCGAACAGCGAGGCAAACCCAGCATGAGCCAACATAACAACCTTATATACTTAGATTATGCCGCCACTACCCCAGTTGCTAAATCAGTAGCTGCTAAAATGAGCGAGTATTTGACTGTAGATGGTGTCTTTGGTAACCCAGCTTCACGCTCACATGGTTACGGCTGGCAAGCGGAAGAAGCAGTAGAAACTGCTCGTGGTCAAGTTGCTGAAGTTATCAACGCTGATCCACGCGAAATCGTATTTACTTCTGGCGCGACTGAGTCTGACAACCTAGCCATTAAAGGTGCAGCACATTTTTATCAGTCTCGTGGTAAACATATCATTACCAGTAAAATTGAGCACAAAGCTGTATTAGATACCTGCCGTGAGCTTGAGCAAGAAGGTTTTGAGATTACGTATCTTGAGCCACAGCCAAGCACAGGTCTTATCCTGCCAGAGCAAGTAAAAGAAGCACTGCGTGATGATACGATTTTAGTATCACTTATGATGGTGAACAATGAGCTTGGTACTATTACTGATGTTGCAGCGATTGGTGAAATCACTCGCGAAGCTGGTGTGGTTTTCCATGTTGATGGCGCACAGTCTGTTGGTAAAGTAAAAATCAATCTTGAAGAAATGAAAATTGATTTGATGAGCTTCTCAGGTCATAAAGCATACGGCCCTAAAGGTATCGGCGCATTGTTTGTTCGTCGTAAGCCGCGTATTCGCTTGAAAGCTGAGCAACATGGCGGTGGTCATGAGCGCGGTATGCGTTCAGGTACTCTACCAACGCATCAGATCGTTGGTCTAGGTGCAGCATTTGCTTTAGCTAATGAAAGCTATGAAGCCGACCATGCACATGCAGCAAAATTGCGTCAAAAGCTTTGGGATGGCCTACAAGATATTGAAGAGATTTACTTAAATGGTGATCTTGAGAATAGCGTACCAAACATTGTAAACATTAGCTTTAACTTCGTTGAAGGTGAGTCATTGATGATGTCACTTAAGGACTTAGCGGTATCATCAGGTTCAGCCTGTACCTCAGCAACGCTTGAGCCATCGTACGTACTACGTGCAATCGGTCGTCCAGATGAATTGGCACATAGCTCAATCCGTTTCAGCTTCGGCCGTTATACCACTGACGAAGACATCGATACTGTTATCAAACAGATGCATGAAGCTGTTGACAAATTACGTGCTCTATCACCACTTTGGGATATGTACCAAGAAGGTGTTGATCTAAACTCAGTCGAGTGGGCTGAGCATTAATTTCTAATATAGCTTTTTAGTATAGCTAGCAATATATTTATTAAACGATTGATCAGACAATTAAATTAAGCGTTTGACCCCAATTATCGATGAGTAGTTAGACACTTAAAGTTGATAAACGACTACTCATCATCTAACTAGGAGAAAACCCCATGGCCTATAGTGACCAAGTTATTGATCATTACGAAAACCCACGCAACGTTGGTAATCTTGATAAAAACGCCAAAAACGTTGGTACCGGTATGGTCGGTGCCCCAGCATGTGGCGATGTAATGCGTCTTCAGATCCAAGTCGACGATAATGGTATTATCGAAGATGCGCGTTTCAAGACTTATGGCTGCGGTTCAGCGATTGCTTCAAGCTCGCTTGTTACTGAGTGGCTAAAAGGCAAAAGTTTGGATCAAGCTGGCGAAATCAAAAACAACGATATCGCTCAAGAGCTAGCATTACCACCAGTAAAAGTGCATTGCTCTGTACTTGCAGAAGATGCCATTAAAGCCGCTATTAGCGACTATAAAGGTAAGCATGGCGTAGCCGCTCCAGCAGAAGAAGCTGCGATCTAAGCTAGGCTAAACCTGCTAGCGTATGCGCTACGTTGTACTAGCAACGCTAAAGTAGCAATGTGTAACCGCTACTGACGCTAAAGAGGTGACAATGACACTTATGTAATTGTCACCTTTTGTTTTCTAATAGTCGTAAGCCTACACTTTTGGCAATCTTGTAATTCTGGTTGTCAGTTTATCTAGATTTTTTTATTGATATTTATGATTAATAGTCAATGGGAGTTGGCATGATTGAAATGACAGAACGCGCCGCTCAGCATGTTCGAGACTTTTTGGACAATCGCGGCAAAGGCGAAGGCATTCGAGTTGGTATCCGTACAGCGGGTTGCTCGGGCTTGGCTTACGTTTTAGAGTTTGTAGATACCCCTGATGAAAACGACACGCGTTATGAAAGTCGCGGCGTTAGCATCTTTATTGATCCTAAAAGCCTCGTATATTTAGACGGCTTGTTGATGGATTACGAAAAAGAAGGTTTAAACGAAGGCTTTAAATTTACCAATCCTAACCAAAAAGGTGAATGTGGTTGCGGTGAGTCGTTCACAGTTTGATGGTTCAATGACTGAAAAATAATAGATTTATGCTTCAGCAAGCTTTCATAATAACAGTGCAGTATCTCTGCTATCGCTATGGAAAATGGCTAATTTACTTAGGTAGCCAAGCGATTGAGATCTTCTTAGCTAGGTTATGACTTCAAAAATAAATAAAAAAGCAAGGCATCAGATTATGACAGATATTACTTCAGAACCACAGTTTGATAACTTCTTTGCCCTATTTGAGCAGCCTGTACAATTTGAAATTAGCCAAAGCAGTCTAGAGCAACGTTTGCGCTTGCTGCAAAAACGCTATCATCCTGATAATGTCGCCAAAAATCAGATCGATATGGTTCAAGCACAGTTGCAGTCTGAAAAAGTATCAGCTTTAATCAATCAAGCGTATCAAACACTAAGCGCTCCTGATAGTCGTGCTGGTTATTTATTAGACATGGCAGATCAAGCACAAAACATAGAGCACTCAATCGCAGATTTAGATTTTTTGGAAGATGCGATGCAGATGCGTATGGATCTAGATGATGCTATCGAAGACAAAGATCTGTCAGCCTTGCAGCAATTACATCCTCAAATTACAAATCGTCTAGCAAATCAATCTGAACGCTTCAATAATGCTTATCAAAATCAAGATTGGCAAACAGCGATTGACGCGACACAGAAACTGAAATTTTTAGTTAAGCTAAATGCTGATGTGACAACTGGGCTTGATGATGTTGCAAATTCATCGCATTCAGATGACGATGACTTATACGTTTAAACATCTGTGGTTATGGCTCTCACTAACAAGCTAAATTCTATATATTTGGTTAAAATAGTGACCGTGTTACCGTATAATCTTTGAGTCTAAGCGCATCAAACTGTCAGAATCCGTATTCCATGGAATGAGATTACCGACGTTAAGCTCTCTTGCTGCATATACTATATTTGCTCCATTTCACTTATTCATTTTATCTCTGAGTTATTCTTATGTCTTTAATGCAAATTGCTGAACCCAATCAAAGCGCTCAACCTCACCAACATAAATTTGGCTTGGGCATCGACCTTGGTACTACACGCTCATTGGTTGCTGTGGTGCGTTCAGGTAAGGCACAAGTCTTAGAGGCAGGTTCAGCGACAGATACATTATTACCGTCTGTTGTCTATTATCCAGCGACTGGTACGCCATTGGTTGGCTATGACGCCCTAGCGCATTTAGCGGATGATCCAAAAAATACGATCGTCTCGGCTAAGCGTTTTATGGGTCGTAGTCAAGCTGATATAAAATTTTCTCATCCTTATGAGCTGTCTGGTAACAAAAACGATATGCCCGCCTTTGTAACGGCTCAAGGCGAGGTTTCTCCTGTTGCAGTATCAGCGCGTATCTTAGCCGCTCTTGAGCAACGTGCAGCAAGCGCTTTACCTGCAGATAGCATTGAAGGTGCCGTGCTTACGGTTCCCGCTTATTTTGATGAAGCACAGCGTCAAGCAACCAAAGATGCCGCTCAAGCAGCGGGTATCAATGTACTTCGCTTACTCAATGAACCAACAGCGGCGGCAGTCGCCTATGGTCTTGACCAATCATCAGAAGACAGTAAAAAAGAAAGCTATTACTTAATCTATGATTTGGGCGGTGGTACTTTTGACGTCTCTATCTTAAAACTTACCGATGGTGTCTTTGAAGTATTGGCAACTGGTGGTAATAGCGCCCTAGGCGGTGATGATATTGATCGTCTTATTACCAATTGGATCATTAAACAATTAAATATCAATCCAAAAGATGTAAGCCTACATGACAAATCAATACTAGCTCAACAAGCCAAAGCTTATAAACAAGCGCTGACTGATGCTGAACAAGTAGATACCAGTGTGGTTGTCAATGGTCAGTCTTACCAAGGCGTATTAAGCCGTACAGATGTGCTAACTATCGTAGAGCCTGTTAGTCGCCGTACGCTAAGTGTATGCGAACAAGTACTACGCGATGCCAAGTTATCTACTACAGATCTAGATGAAGTTATCTTAGTGGGCGGTTCTACTCGTATGCCTGCCGTACAGAAAGTTGTGACTGAATTTTTTGCTAAGCAGCCACTTTGTCGCCTGAATCCAGATGAAGTCGTTGCCTTAGGTGCTGCCCAAACTGCTCATCAATTGGTTAATGGCGATAGTGAAAACAATTTATTGTTATTGGACGTGACGCCACTATCATTAGGTCTTGAGACCATGGGTGGTTTGGTTGAAGTACTTATCCCACGCAATACGCCTATCCCTGTGAAGAAACGTCAAGTGTTTACCACTTATCAAGATGGTCAAACAGGCATGGTGATTCACGTGGTACAAGGTGAGCGCGAAACAGTAGAAAACTGTCGCTCTCTTGGACGTTTTGAGCTGTATGGTATCCCGCCAATGAAAGCTGGGTTTGCTCGTATCGAAGTTACCTTTAGCATCGATGCCAACGGTCAGCTTACTGTCAGTGCGCAAGAAACTACGACCAAAACAGAAAGTAAAATCGAGATTGTGCCTTCTTATGGTCTATCAGATGAGCAAAAAGAACAGTTGCTTGTTGCAGGGTTTAAACACGCAGAAGAAGACAAAAATGCGCGTTCTTTAATTGAGACAAAAGTAGAAGCGGAACGTGAAGTACTTGCCCTAGAGTCGGCACTTAACGAATTTGCAGCATTGCTATCTGTTGAAGAACAACAATCACTAGCAGAGCATATACAAGCGCTACGTAACTCTCTTAGCACTGATGACTTAGCGCTTATTGAAACGCAACAAGCTCAGCTCAAGCCACATAGCGATGCCTTTGCCGCACGTATTATGAATCAAAGCGTCAAGACCAGTATGGCAGGTACTAGTGCCAAAGACTGGTAATAAATACATCGACATATATAGCTTAGCTAACATATTAAGCTAACTTCTAATATTTTTTAAATTGATTAGCATCGGACAGATAATTTATGCCAAAAGTTACCGTACTACCCCACCACGAAATTTGCCCTGAAGGCGCAGAAGTTGAACTACAAGCTGGTGAAAACTTATGCAAAGCACTATTAGAAAAAGGCATCAAAATTGAGCATGCTTGTGAGATGTCAAAAGCTTGTACCACATGTCATGTTGTAGTACGCAAGGGTTTCAACAGTTTGGATGAGATGGATGATATCGAGGCGGATCTGCTTGATCGTGCTTGGGGACTAGAGCCTGATTCACGTTTATCTTGTCAGGTCATGCTTGATGATGATGACTTGACCATCGAGGTCCCTAAATATACCCTTAACCATGCTAAAGAAAATCATTAAACACTGATAATACTTCCTAGTTAAGATTGAAAAAGGCTAGCTATGTAATAGCTGGCCTTTTTCTATATATGATTTTAAGACGATAGACTTGAAACGCTTACTTGCGATTAGCATCTTCACGCTTACTTTCTGCAGCTATGCCCTTTACTACTTTTTCTTCCTCTTGCTCGATACGTTCCAGCGCAAAATTTAAACGAGCTCTAATATCTTGATAATCATTGTCTTTCATATCTTTAAAGTTCAAATGCAAATTGAAACCAGGCAATGTATGGTCAACCCATTTAGACAAATGACCTGTACTGGCACTAGGATCGAGTACTTGCCATGCATCGACCTTTTCATCAATACCTTTCAAGCAAAATGCGGCAACGTGCTCGCATTCATAGTTATGGCATATATAATCGTAAGTGCTTTCACTGACCAATATCTGATCTTTGCCCGCACAGGACTCAAGCCTAGAAGCTAGGTTGGCTTCTTTGCCAATGATGGTATAGCTTAATCGACTATTACTACCAAAATTACCAACGTGACAGTAACCAGTGGTGATACCAACACGTATATATAAGCCTTCAAACCCCATTAACCGCCATTTCTGGCGTAAGGTACGCATTTCTCGGCGCATATCAATTGCCATCGCCACACAATCTAGGGCATCTTGACGCGAGCCGCGGCTATTCGGTTCACCAAAGAAACACACCATGCCATCACCAATGAACTTATCAAGCACTGCACCATGTTTGTCAGCGATCGACGTCATGCAATGCATATAAGTATTGAGAATATCTGCCAAATTATCAGAACTTAGACTATCAGATAGCTCGGTAAAGCCGACAATATCTGAAAACATGATAGTTATTTTTGCGCGTTTATTAGAAACACTAACGGGGCTATCCGATTTGACAATAGGCTCCCAAATTTGTGGTGGTACAAAACGGGTAAGCTTATTGATCACTGATACCATGGTGCTTAGGCGTCCTCCTGCCTTATAAGCAGAAGCCTTATAACCAATGTATTCTTGATACATACGCCAGAACTGATACAAAATAACGCCTAAACTTGCCACCATTACTATCAATGGTAATAAGCCTTCATCAAAATCCATACTATTCGCATTTAAGACTGTGCTAACGTAAAAAAACGCAATTATCGTTACGACAGATACAGATAACAGTCTGAGGTGATTCTCAGGTCGGCTAAGAATGATACGTACACCAATTAAGGCAGCCAAGCTGATTGATATGACTGTACAGCATTGTAGCGAGCCAATGACAACCGATAATAGAATAATAACGATGTTAGACGTCCAAAAGCTGGTCTGGCGTCGATAATTGTATATCAGGATCAGGAGACTTGGCAATGTAATAATAACCAATAGTGCCATTGAGATAGGACGGAAGTCGTAATATATAGCACGCAAAACAACCGTCAGTATTAAAACGAACACTTCTGGATAATCGAAACGACAAACTCCAGCATCTTTCAGCGGCAACCTTGATTTTAGTGTCTCTGAGAAGGTCATATGAGTTTCACTTAAATGTTTCGAGCGATATGAGAGACAAGGATATATCACACTAGCACATGTGCATCATTTACCCTTATGACGATTTATCATAAGATATATCTAATAATATATTATACTTTCGAAATAAGTTTAAACAAGGTTACTGATGACTACAAGGCGACCTTTTATCTAGTTTATTCCCTCCTTTACACTTTTATTCAAATTTAAATAAAAAGAGAGACCAGATACATTTAAGTATTTGGCCTCCCTTTTTGCATATAGAATTTAGGTTCAAGCTATTCTTATTAAATGCAGGATAGAATGATAATTACATTTGCCAGTCAAACGGCATTTGGTGATGACCACGTAATGCCATCATTAATGTTTGCTGCATTTGCGCCAACACTTCTTTAGTATATGGAACAGCTGGCACACCCCATACTGGGTTTGGCCATTGCATGTCATTTTGATAACGGACAATATGATGGAAATGAAGCTGTGGCACTTGATTACCAAGAGCGGCCACATTCATTTTATCGGCTTGAAAGGTTTTGGCTAACTGGCTCGATAACCAGCTGGACTCACGCAAGAACTGCGTTTGGTCTGCCTCAGACAGCTCATATAACTCTTTGATACCGGATACACGCGGCACCAATATAAGCCAAGGAAATTGGCAGTCATTGATTAAACGACAAGTGGATAATGGAAAATCCCCCACTAAAAAACTATCAGCAGCAAGTTTATGATGAAGTTGGAACATAATGACGGTTCTCTTGTTGTTTAATGCAAATAAAATACAGAAAGTTAAAAAGTTAGTTTGGCTATTTTATCAGTTATCGGGTTGATAAAATAGCACCATGATTTATTGCCTTAGTATGACTACCTAGCCTACTTGATATCCAGCTATGTACTAAGCAGGCTCTGTCACCATGTGCTCGCTAAAATAGCGCAGCAGCTCTTGTATGACCGTCACACGCTGTTGCGGTGTGGCTAACTTATCGCTATTTTGGTAACGGATACCAGATGCGCCATTCATACGATAATGCTGACCATTTGATTGGATCAATTTAATAATCGCTAACGCATCAACTGGAGTATCTGGCGCAAATTCCAGTGTCATACTACTACTGTTGGCATCGATTTTGTTGATCTTCAGTGGCTCTGCTTGTAAACGTAACCCATGAATGGCGAATAGCTGCTTGGTTTGATCTGGAAGTGCCCCAAAGCGGTCTATCATTTCCGTACGAATATCCGTCAATGCCTCTTTATCATCGGTATTGCTAATACGCTTGTAGAACAATAAGCGCTGATGCACGTCATGTAGATACTCCTCTGGAATGAGAGCAGAGCTGTGTAGATTGATTTCACTGGTCAACGACAACGGTGTATTTAAATCAGGTTCCTTGCCAGCTTTGATGGCTTTAGTCGCACGCTCAAGCATATCCATGTATAAACTAAAGCCAATCGCCTGCATATTACCACTTTGCTGCTTACCTAATATCTCCCCTGCACCGCGAATCTCTAAATCCTCACTTGCCAGCATAAAGCCTGCACCTAAAGTATTGGCACGCTCAATCGCATGCAAACGGCGCTTGGCATCACCTTTGAGGCCTTTCAGAGAAGGCACTAATAAGTAGCAATACGCTTGGTGGTGACTGCGTCCTACTCGGCCTCTCAGCTGATGCAATTGCGCAAGACCAAACTTATCTGCACGCTCAATGATGATCGTATTGGCATTGGGCACATCAATACCCGTTTCGATAATGGTAGAACAAACCAACACATTGAATTTTTTATGATAAAACTGCTGCATGATCTGCTCAAGTTGGCGCTCTTGCATTTGCCCATGAGCTACTCCTACTCGTGCTTCTGGCACTAGGTCACGAATGGTCTCTGCCATACGCTCAATACTGGCAACATCATTATGTAGAAGATAGACCTGCCCACCACGCAGAAGCTCACGCAATATGGCTTCTTTCATCAAGGCTTCTGTCTTTTGCATTACAAAGGTTTTGATGGCAAGTCGTCGTGCAGGTGGCGTGGCGATAATCGACATATCACGCATACCTGAGAGCGCCATATTTAGCGTTCTAGGGATCGGAGTCGCCGTCATAGACATGCTATCGACATCTGTCTGAATAGCCTTGATACGCTCTTTATGACGTACTCCAAAGCGATGCTCTTCATCCACAATCATCAGTCCAAGGTTGGCAAACTTCACATCTGGTTGTAGCAGTTTATGGGTACCAATGACGATGTCCACTTTACCAGCGGCCAAATCAGCCAATACCATTTCTTGATGTTTTTTGCCGCCAAAGCGCGATAGGCTTTCAATGCGAACTGGCCAATCGGCAAAACGATCGCGGAAATTGTCTTCATGCTGACCGGCAAGTAATGTGGTAGGCACCAGTACGGCAACCTGATAACCAGCACTAACGGCAATAAACGCGGCTCGCATCGCGACTTCTGTTTTACCAAAACCAACGTCGCCACAAATAAGACGATCCATCGGTTGGTTTTGTCTCATATCTTCCATAACCGCATGAATGGCGTTGGCCTGGTCAGCGGTTTCTTCAAAGGCAAACTGGCTAGCGAATAGCTCATACTGTGATGGGTCTATCTTGAAATGAATGCCAACTTTGGCCTCACGTCTTGCCTGCATATTGAGTAGTTCAGCAGCGACGTCATGAATTTGCTCTAATGCTTTTTGCTTGGCTCGGTCCCATTTACCACTACCAATCTTATGTAGCGGTGCTAAGGCTGGATCACCGCCACTATAGCGACTAATCATTTGCAGATTGGCCACTGGCACGTAGATACTAGCGTCATCAGAATATTTTAAATGGATAAATTCTTGCTCACCATCGCCCACATCTAAGGTAATCAAGCCATTATAACGACCGATACCATGCTCAATATGTACCACTGGACTGCCATCTGTTATCTCAGTAACGCTCTTGACTAAGAACTCTTCTGATACCCCGCTTTGGCGACGACGGCGCGTCTGTAAGACTTGACGACCAAACAGCTGTGTTTCGCTAATCAGTACCAAACGCTCAGGCACATAGACACCGCGCTCAATTGGCGCTACGGTCAGACCGACATGCGGTAGATGACTGTTATTAATAGCGCTGGTTTTATCTGCGGCTAGAAAGGCTTCAAAGCTATCGTACGCCTTGATATCAATCTTACCTTTAAACAGCTCAATGAGAATCTCGCGACGGCCTGCGGTTTCTGCAACGATCAGTACGGGTGTTGAAGTCTTTGATTGCGTATCCAAGAAATCGAGCAATTCAGATAATGGTTCAGACTTTTGATGATTGACTGCTAACTGTGGCGGTTCTTCAGCACTTAATGTCACCAGTCCTTGTTGTTTAGTGACACTCAATGGTAATGGTATTTGTGAGTCGTCTATACTTTCTGACCCTACCACATCATTCATCATAGCCAGTTCATCACGAGCACTTAATATTACTCTTGGATACTGGTTTAGTTGCTCGTTAAGCGCGTTAGATAATAGATACAGCATTGCTGGCTCTACGATAGGCTTATCAATATCATGTCGACGTTCTTCGTAGCGACGCTGGATTTGTGACCAGTAATCGGCTTGTTTTTCATTGATTAATTCATCGGTGATAAACAACGCATCGCTTGGTAAATAGGAAAATAAACTACTCTCCGCCTCCCAGTCTTTTAAGTCAAAAAATAGCGGCTGATAATACTCTAATCCGCTACTAGCAATTCCTGCCATTACGTCTTTGTGCAGCTCAGACTTACGGCTACTGGTATTAGGGAACAGCGCAGCAAAGTTCGTGCGAAACGTCTCACGCCCTTCGTCAAGTGGGAACTCTTTGGCAGGCAAAATTTGAAATTGGTCGATAGGTTTAGAGATATCTGGCATCTTATGCAGTAGTGACAATGACTCTTTTGCCATACTGGTATCGTTGCCCGTTAACATCGCTTTAAGATCGTCAGGGGTCAATGTACGCTGCGTTTGAGGATGAAAAAAGCGAATCGTTTCGATTTCATCATCGAACAAGTCTAAACGTAGCGGAAAAGGCTGACCCATGGCAAAAATATCAATAATACTGCCACGTACTGCAAACTCACCTGGCTCAAAGACATTTTCAACCGCTCGATAACCAGCCTTTGCCAGTAGCCCTCGTTGAGTATTGATATCAAATCGATCGCCAACACTCAAATCAAAATGCTGTCCAATCAACCAGCTTGGCGGTGCGACACGATGCATGAGGGCTTGTATTGAAATAAGTAGCACGCCCGTTTTTGGCATATCCGTCAACAGATTGATGCGTTCACTGACGATGTCTTGATGCGGAGATAGCTCATCATAAGTCAGTGTCTCCCAGTCAGGGAACACATAAGCATCGACTCCGCAAAATGCCAGCTCAGTCTCTATCTGATTGAGTTGATTTTGGTCACGTGCCACCACGACTTTTAGGCGCTCGGCAACATTCCACATAGGTGTTTGCACCAAGCTTGCCAACCATAAGCTGCTGACCGCACCATGGACAGGCGCTAGCCAACGCCGCTCGGCATTTTGGATAGGAAACAACTGCTGGTTAATAGGGTCAAACGCGTCAGTCAAAGCAGTAATAGGCATAAAGAATAGGATCAAAGTTAAGGAGTCAGAAAGCTATTATACGAATATTTGAGCAATTACCAAAACTTATGCCGTAACGGTTTGTCACTTAAGAGTTTACCCATTAATGAGTAAGTGTTAACAACGATTATTGCGCTTTAACTGTCATTACATAACAAAAAACCCCAACTGATAAGCTGAGGTTTTCATTTTTGCTAATCAAGCCAAGCCTAAAACTTCAGCTGATAAGTGGTTTATCGCTAGCAATAATGCCATTATTATCAGCATAAACGAACATACCCGAGTTCAACGTTAAGTCACCGAAGCTGATTTCGATATCTATTTGACCTTCATCACGGCGAGTTGATTTGCGCGGGATACAACCAAGCGCCATCACGCCAAGATCCATCTCTGCCATGTCATCAACATCGCGGACACAACCATATACAATAACCCCAGCCCAGCCATTATCGATAGCCGATTGTGCAATCATATCGCCTAGCAATGCACAGCGCATAGAGCCGCCACCATCAACAACCAATACTTTGCCATTGCCTTCTTTATCTTTGCCATCGCTATTCAACAGTGACTTAACACGGCTATTGTCTTCAAAGCACTTAACCGTCACGATTTCGCCGCAGAATCTGTCTTTTGCACCAAACTGACGGAATGACTTACCTTCGATATTTGGCAAGCATACTTGCGACTCAGGATTGGCATCCAATAGATCACAAGTGACAAAATTTTCTCTATCCATTTGTATCGATTCTGACATTGCTCCTGCTCCTTGTTTTAGTGATTCAACTGACTGGTATTTCAATACTTATTGATGCTTTGATAATAGTTATTTTGATGCTTTGATAATAGTTATTTTATTTTTTACTCTTGTACTATGGTTTTGATGCAAACTTGTTCTGACACAATTAACAATCGGTATCTGTAGCTTTCCAGTTTTGAGACTGAATCTGTCACTAGAAAAACTGTCCTTTTATTTTTTGACCCGAGTCATCGCTAGCATCTGCTTATTTTCGATAATGTCGATATGCTTAATTTGAGGTTCAGTACGATATTTACTACGATGGTAAATATCATGAGCACTCATGGCCATAGCACTGGCAACGCGTTTAGCAGAAATAGGATGTAACGATAGCGACTCTGACACGAGCGGCGAGATGAGTTTAAAGGCTTTTTGACCAATGCTCTCAAGCGGACGACCTTTATGTTTACCAAGTAATAATGAAGGGCGGAAGACGACCAATTGGCCAAAATCTAATGCCATAACAGCCTGCTCTGTCTCAGCCTTGACTCGATTGTATAAAAAACGACTGTCAATATCCGCATTCATTGAGGAGAGTAAAAAGAAATTCTCTACCCCTTTATCACGACATAACTTGGCAAAATTTACGTTATAGTCTCGATCTACCTTGCGAAAAGCCTCATCACTACCAGCCTGTTTTTTTGTCGTACCCAAACAACTAAAAGCATCCGTGGTTCGATCTGCACCAACGCTTGCAAACACTTCAGAGAGATTATCAAAATCATTGATTTGATAAAAACGCATGCTGGCATTAATGTAGCGTGGTGGGCGGCGGGCAATCACAATCAATGTGTCATAAAGCTCACTCAGTTGCTTTACCAAATGCTGCCCTACTAACCCCGTTGCGCCAATCACAATTGCTTTTCGCTGCATACCCTATCCACTTATATAACATTAGATGAACTATATTGATGAGAAAATACCTATATCAAGGCCTATCGTTAGAATATCATACCTAAATTCCTCAATAACTGACGCTATTATATAGGATATATTGTAAGAGATTTTATCAACCCTCTATGTCTGTCAGCGCTTACTATTGATTTAGTTACTAGAATGACCCAAATTCGATGATATTACGTAACTTCTTTAAGCATTAATCATCAAATATATTGTCCTTAGTTCAATAATTTGCTAAGATAATCGGCTTTACACGTCAACGCTGTTTAATTATTCCAAACAGCTCTGACGCTTACGATGATCTATTCATATTAGATACTTTAATATCAGACATCGACATCATATTTGACGAGACGGCTGCTCGTCACCGATGATTGTTAAACCCATTATTGCAATCAACATTCATATTTTTATCTATCTTTATCAAGGAGATACGCGTGGCTAATACTGCACAAGCTCGTAAACGCGCCCGTCAAAACACCAAACGTCGTCAGAACTCTGCGTCACAACGCTCTATGGTTCGTACTTACTTAAAACGTGTTGATGCGGCTATCGCAGCTAAAGATTATGACGCGGCTACCGAAGCTTACAAAAAAGCGGTACCAGTTCTTGATCGTATGGCTGACAAAGGTATTATTCATAAGAATAAAGCTGCTCGTCGTAAGAGCCGCCTAAACAAAACAATCAAAGGCCTACAAGCTTAAGATTTGTATTGGTTAGACCGCATTTCGCTTTTACAGCGTAATGACTAAAACCTTGTCACTGGTTCTAATACCGTGGCAAGGTTTTTTTATGCCTATTCAAAACGTATTCAATGAACAGCTTCCCTATCAAATCATTTCAATGTATAAACAAAACATTAATTCCACTGCACTTCTGGCGGCAATAGCAACTTGCTAGGATGGTAGCCAGCTGCACGATAACCGTCTAATAATGAACTAATCGGCCGAGTATATACCTGACCCCGCCAAATAAAATGCGCGCTTGCTTGATCAAATGGCTTATCATCAAACCATAAGAACACGCCTTCCATCATCTTTGGCCAATCATTCCAATCAATCTCTACCACATCGAACATAACGGCTAAGAATGCAGATAACAACGTATCATGACTCACAGCGAGCATCAGATGGCCGTGCTGCGGCTGATTCTGGTAAAAAAGCGACAGAATATCCAGACCGCCTTGATAGGTGTTTTTGGTCCCTTCGAGATTTCCTTGCAAAAAGCGATTAATAAAGTTCAGGACGCCAATCTCTTTGAACACAGGGTTGGCTATTTCAGGCTCGGTGACGAGACTGCCAGGCTCAACTAACAATGATTGATGCGTAATGTCACGCCGTAGTCCTGCCCCCTCTTGCATCAGCTGCGCGGTATCGATACAACGCCCAATGGGGCTAGAGATACTATCGACGTCGAGAGAATATGGTAGATGACCTGATAACCACCGACCCCAAGACTTTGCCAGTATGCGACCTTTAGGAGTCAAAGGTAACTGATAGCTGGCAAAACCATTACCATCAGAGCGCTCGCGTAAAGAGTGCCTGGTAAATAGAATCAGCCGCTTATTTTCAGGCAATAGGCTGACGGAGGAAATCATGCTATCTGGTAGGTGCGAAGGTGCAGGCGCGCTTGGGGTGTGACTCGCGAGCTTGTCAGCAGATATTTTGGACAGGGTGTTATTTAGATATTTACTCATGACAGCAAGCCTAGCAGATTTCTTATCAGGAATGAACCACAGACAAATCTAGTTGCAATATATCTTATAAATACCTTCACTCTTTCAAAAAACACTTTATTTAAAAGAGTCTATACCTAAAATAAATGAAGATTTGCCAGATATATACATGCGTTCCTAGCCAATATCAATGACTTTGTCCCACGCGAACTCTAGTGCGGTACTACTGACCTCATTAGGATAGGCTCGTGGATTGACAATCACTCGCGTATTACCAATTTTATAATCAAATGCTTCATGAGTATGTCCGTGTACCCATAGCATCGGCGCCCAATCCTCGTGCATCCATCCTGACAGATCACTGACGAAAGCCGCATTACTCGGTAGATTGGCATATTTTTCAGACACCGATAACGCACTGACGCTGTGATGACTCATGACTACTGTTTTTTTACCAAGTTTATGAGATTCCATCAAAGCTTGCTGTAGCCACTGACGATGCTCAGCATGAATCTGCATAGATACTTCAGGCGAAAACAGTTCGTTGCCTGCGTAAATCTGCTTATAGTCACGCATAAAATGCCTAGCAGCAGCCATAGTGTCTTCATTAGCATGATACTGATAGTCGGTCCAGAGCGTACAACCTAAAAGGCGTATATCACCGATATCGATATGCTGACATTGTAAGACGCGAACCCCTTTTTTAGACGCAGTATCATAGTTATCCCAAGTTGCCAGTTTATGGTCAAAGCTCAATACGTCTTCATCAAAGTATTCATGATTACCAGCGATAGTAATCAAGGGAACTTCTAAGCGCGCCGCTTGTTCTTGCAGCCACGGCATACCTTTATCGCTATTAGCAGTATCCCCTGCTACCAATACTAAATCTGCATCGGTTTTAGGAATATGTCCAACGGGGTGCGATTGACGTGCATAACTATCAATATGTAAGTCACTCAATATCTGTAATTTCATATTATCCAACATCACTTAGTGGCGTTATTATTAAAAATCTAATTAGCGATAAACGCTCATAGCAGTACTACTGATATTTAGCTAAATGAGCGTTTTTAATATAGTTATTATATTTTAGAACGGTTGTAATAATAAATTTAAGTAGTGTAGCAGCTTTTTCTATACCATCAAAAAGTAAAAAGACAGCCATTTAGGCTGTCTTTTTTTCTTAACGTCTATTCAAACTTAAATACTTTGAAGTATTGTCTGTAGTTTAGCAGCAGGGTCTGAAGCTTGAGTGATTGAACGACCAATGACTAAATAATCAGAACCATCTATTAGCGCCTGACTTGGTGTACAGATACGTTTTTGATCATCTGCATTATCTTCAGCTAGACGTATACCAGGCGTCACCAGTTTAAAATCCTGACCACATAATGCTTTAAGTGCCTTTGCTTCTTGAGCCGAGCACACCACCCCATCTAGACCAGATTGCTTAGTCAGTTGTGCTAGTCGGCTGACTTGGGTATCTAAGCTATCAGTGATGCCTGTCTGCATCAACGCTTCACTATCCATAGAGGTCAATACGGTAACTGCGATAAGCAAGGTATCAAGATCTCTATCTAGCAAGCGCTGTTTTGCCAACGACATGGCTTCTAGACCTGCGCTAGCATGGACATTCACCATCCAGACACCAAGTTCAGCGGCAGCCAATACTGCTTGAGCAGTGGTATTCGGAATGTCATGAAATTTTAAGTCTAAAAACACTTCGAAATCACGGTGATGTAGTGCTTTGATGATATCAGGACCACAACGGGTAAATAGCTCTTTACCGACTTTCAATCGACATTGGGATGGATCTAACTGATCAGCTAGCGCCAAAGACGCCTCTACCGTCATATTGTCTAGAGCAACGACAACTGGAGAGTTAATTACATTATTCATGGTTTTACCATATATTTTGAAGTTATCAAAGTATTGTATTTAAGGTCAGTACTGCGTTCGTTAAGCTATCACCTAGCAGATCACCTAAAATATCACTTAACGACTTAATCTCGTCTACGCTTAGACAGAGTAGAGCCTTCAGTTAGGCTAGTTGCGTCACTACTTTGCACATTGGCAGCAGAAGCACCATAAACAGCTTCATCTACTGTTGGCGCGCTTGCTTGACGATCGATAACTGTATGGGCTTGAGTCAATTGCTCTTGTAGATTTGCATTTGCTTTTTGCAGACGTGAGATTTCCCACTTATTCTGTAGCACACGAAAGATAAGCAATGCCAGTAAAATACCAATAACAATACCTAGCATCAAACACAAAATAAGTAGCAACCCTAGATTCATCGTAGGTGCTTGTGAAAACAGTAGGTTGACTCCGACCTCAGTATTATTTGCCAATACCAAACCAAGTGAATAGGCAAAGCTCAAAAACAGCAATACAAATAGTAGAAAGCGCATGAGACAGTTACCTCAGTTTGGAGTGATAAATTTTGACGGTTTGATAGCCAGTGCTGGTTTAACTAACCGTTTGCTACCGTATCGTTTACTGCTTCGCGTAAGGCCTTACCTGGCTTAAAATGTGGAATCGCTTTAGCCGGCACAGGTACGCTTTCACCTGTCTTAGGATTACGTCCCATACGGGCACGGCGATGATGTAGACAAAAACTACCGAATCCGCGAACTTCGACTCGGCCATCATTGGCTAAAGTATGGGTCATCAAGTTTAAGATTTCACGCACTGCGTCATCAACCACGGTATCTGCCATGTTGTCACAGTTTGCACTCAAATTACTGATAAATTCGGATTTGTTAATCGCTTGCTGCATTATTACGCTTGCCTTGTTGATTGATGGATAAGCTGATGATAAGTCAACGCTCTATAGTACGTAAATGCGTTTGGATAATTAAACTATATATACTGAATCTTTGAAAACTAACATTCAGAATCGTATTATAACTGTAAAAAGCTTATAACTATCATCTCGTTACTCAATGGTGCAAATGATAGCGGATATTAGCGTAAATGGGAATAAGAGTTTGCCCATTTGGCTAAAAACCTCTATTACTAACTGTGTTAATAAAATCTAATCATAAAAAAAAGCGACCGAAGTCGCTTTTTTCATATTACTTTTATATCAATAGTTTGCAGCTTACTGCATTTGCTCTTTGATCAAATCACCAATAGTTTTTGGCTGTGCATCAGAACCTGGAGCAGCAGTAGTGTTCGTGCTACCAAGATCTTTAATCGCTTGACGCTCTTCAGCTTCGTCTTTCGCTTTGATAGACAAGTTGATGTTGCGTGTTTTACGATCAACACTGATGATTTTCGCTTCAACGTCATCACCAACAGTCAGATGCTTAGTTGCATCTTCAACGCGGTCACGTTGGATTTCAGAAGCACGTAGATAAGCTTCAACTTCGTCAGCAAGTTCGATAGTAGCACCTTTAGCGTCTACTTCTTTTACTTTACCATTAACGATAGCACCACGGTCATTGTTGACTAGGTATTCGTTGAATGGATCAGAGCTTAACTGCTTAACGCCTAGGCTGATACGGTTGGCTTCTGCATCTACAGACAATACCATTGCTTCAACGGTGTCACCTTTGTTGTAGTTACGAATAGCATCTTCGCCAGTTTCGTTCCAAGAGATATCAGATAGATGAACAAGACCATCAATACCGCCGTCTAGACCGATAAAGATACCGAAGTCAGTGATTGATTTGATAGTACCAGTGATTTTATCACCGCGCTCATGTTTCTTATCAAACTCATCCCATGGGTTAGCTAGAGTTTGTTTGATACCTAGGCTGATACGACGACGTTCTTCATCGATATCAAGAATCATTACTTCAACTTCATCGCCCACTTGAACAACTTTAGATGGGTGGATGTTTTTGTTGGTATGATCCATTTCTGATACGTGTACTAGACCTTCGATACCTTCAGAAATCTCAGCGAAACAACCATAGTCAGTCAAGTTGGTTACGCGAGCTTTTACAACACTACCTACTGGGTAAGTGCCGCCAACATTATCCCAAGGATCAGTACCAAGTTGTTTTAGACCTAGGCTAACGCGATTGCGTTCACGGTCAAACTTCAATACTTTAACTTTTAGGTCTTGGCCAACTTCAACAACTTCAGATGGATGCTTGATACGGCGCCATGCCATGTCAGTGATGTGCAATAGACCATCAATACCACCTAGATCAACGAACGCGCCGTAATCAGTAAGGTTCTTAACGATACCTTCGATCTCGATGCCTTCTTCAAGCTTGTTCAATAGCTCTTCGCGCTCAGCTGAGTTTTCAGCTTCCATAACTGCACGGCGGCTAACAACAACGTTGTTACGTTTTTGGTCAAGTTTGATGACTTTGAATTCTAGCTCTTTGCCTTCAAGATGCGTTGTATCACGGATAGGACGTACATCTACCAATGAACCTGGTAAGAACGCGCGTACTGAACCGATATCTACAGTGAAACCGCCTTTAACTTTGCTTGAGATAATACCTTTAACGATTTCATCGTTATCAGCGATTTTTTCAAGGAAGTTCCAAGTTTCAACACGTTTAGCTTTCTCACGTGACAGCAAGGTTTGACCCATGCCGTTATCAACCGCTTCAACTACGACATCAACGCTATCGCCAACTTCAACTTCAAGTTCGCCTTCTTCGCTTAAAAACTCTTCACGAGCGACGATACCTTCAGATTTAAGACCAGTATCTACTGTGATCCAATCACTATCGATGGCCACAACAGCACCTGTAATAACCGAGCCACGCTCGATATCTAGGCCCTGCTCTTCAATGCTCGCTTCAAATAGTTCAGCAAATGATTCCATTATGTCTACCTTTGTATAGCCGTATCCTGTCCAGCACAGTACGGATCAAATTTATGATTGTATAGAACGAAATACTGGTTTTATATCCCATGCAATCATATAAAAAAACGTTTGTTGATAGCGAGCTCATCGTGATTAAAACTGACTAACAACAACTGTCTTATATCGAATGCAATACTCCAAACAAAATAGATTTTTCTTACTGCTTTAATAAAATTCAACTTAACCGTATTATTTTATACTAAAACAATGATTAATAGGAAACTTTTTAGTACTTAATATGTTGTTTTTACTAGCTATTAAATAACTAACTGGTGAAAAACACACCTTTATCTTGGCAATGCTTTTTGACCTGCTCATATACAGCATCAGCATTAAGCGCTGAACTATCAAGCAATAAAGCATCTGCCGCAGGCTTCGATGGCGCTGTACTGCGATTTTCATCACGATCATCACGCTCTTTTATCGTCGCTAAAATCGCCTCAAAATCTGCTGTTTGACCAGCGTTCAGTAACTGAGTCACACGGCGCTCTGCACGTGCTTCAGCACTGGCTGTCAAAAATACTTTAACATCAGCATCTGGAAAAACGACCGTACCCATATCGCGACCATCAGCAACCAAACCTGAACGAGTGGCCATATCTTGTTGTAGCTTGAGCAATGCTTGGCGAACCTGTGGAAAGACAGCTATCTGTGATGCATAGCCTCCAACCATTTCATTGCGTACTTGCTCACCTACTGCTTGTCCATTAACAATGATATCTACACGTCCTGAGTCATTGTTTGGTACAAACGCTATCTCCAAGCTTTCAGTTAATGTTAATACACCATCTTCGTCAATTGGTTGGCTGGCATCTGCGCTGATTAAACCCGCTTCAAAGGCTTTTAGCCCAACAATTCTATAAAGCGCACCAGAGTCTAATAACTGATAGCCTAACACTTGTGCTAGACGCCATGTAACCGTGCCTTTACCAGCGCCACTAGGACCATCGATACAAATAACAGGATAGCGCACTGATGAGGTGTGGCTATTCTCTGTATTGAGTAAAACATTATCAGGTGTAGAACTAGTCATAATACTTACTCAATAATATGCGTTACTTATATCGCTTATCGTATGTTATTAATAAAACAATATTTATTCGTATGTCAAGTCTTTAATAGCCCATTAAGATGAGTGCTATCAAATAGGGCAATATTATAGCAAAAAATCATCGTGACCACTAGCACCAAGACTGATATCTTGTTTATTAGTATTTTGAATTTACATAGTGGCCTTATTCTTTTTTGCCGCTTGCCTACGCTCACGAAAAAATGTCTTTAGTATTTGACTGCTATGCTCCCTGCATAATCCATTATAGGCTTGAATACTATGGTTGTAAAAAGGTTGTAATGATAGGTCCATTTGACTACCAACCATACCAGCACGCGGTTCACTCGCTGCATACACCAACTTGTTTACACGCGCATGGATTAATGCACCGATACACATCGTACACGGCTCTAGAGTGACGTATAAAGTAGTCTGTAGCGGCAGTCGATAATTTTCTAAACGCGTACAAGCGTCTCTCAATGCAACTATCTCTGCATGAGCAGTAGCATCATGGCTACTAATTGGTTGATTAAATCCTTGACCGATAATCTGCTGATCATATACCAATACCGCACCTACCGGTACCTCTCCTCGTTCAGCACCTTGCTTAGCAAGTTCAATTGCTTGTTGCATCCATTTAATATCCTCAGCTAACCAAAAGGTGCTGGCCTGAATATTTAAAGGTTGATACGGCATTAAGCTTATATTCTGTATATTTTGCATTTATTGTGGTAATTGCCAGTCAATTGGAGTTTGGCCATACTGCGCCAAATAGTCATTTGTTTTAGAAAAAGGTTTAGTGCCAAAGAAGCCGCCACGATTTGCTGCCAGTGGTGATGGATGTACCGCTGTCAGAATCAAATGCTTATCCGTATCGATATACTTACCTTTCTTCTGGGCTTTACTACCCCATAAAATAAACACGGTATGCTTTGTCTGTTCATTGACGGCATCGATGACAGCATCAGTAAACTGCTCCCAGCCCTTATTCTGATGACTGTTTGGCTCGCCTTCTCGTACAGTCAGTGAGCTATTGAGTAGTAGAACGCCTTGCTGTGCCCAGTATGTCAAATCACCATGCGCCGAAGGGCGAATACCAATATCATCTGCCATTTCTTTAAGCAAGTTATTCAATGATGGTGGCTTAGGAATGGCTTTAGGAACAGAAAATGATAACCCCATAGCCTGACCTGGACGATGATAAGGATCTTGGCCCAAGATTACCACTTTGACTTGTGATAGCGGCGTAAGGTTCAGCGCATTGAACATCAATGGTGCAGGCGGATAGATACTATCATCCGACTGATAGGCTTCCTTCAAAAATGCGCGTAGATTGTCCATATTCTCAGACGTTAATTCATCTGCTAATGCCATTTTCCAATCTTCTGGTAAACGGACATTGTCTAAAATCGCTTGTTTTTGTTCTGGAGTCTTGGTTGTCGGTTCATCAAATAGTTCCATAGTGTGTCCTTTTTATACTTGTTATCTTGTTATAAATTCCATAGCTTTGTTAAAGCCAGTTTACTGTAAATAATCATACTAACAAAAAACGATGTGTACTTTGTTGATGAATTATAGCAATAAAAAAACGGCTACCGCAGTAATACGGTAGCCGTTTTTGTGATATCAACATCAGTAACTTAGCTAGCTAGAGACTCAGAATCAGGATGCGGTTCATGAGTTTCAACAACTGTCAGAATAATACGGCTGTCAGCTGAGCCTTTGTCTGATACCTTATCAAGCTTCATCGTATCATTCTCTTGAGAATCATCGACTTTAGGCTCTAAGGTCAGATGCACGACACCGCCATTGACCAAATCACCAAACAAAATCATACTTGCCAATGGTTTTTTGATTTCATCTTGAATCAGACGCTGCATTGGACGTGCACCCATTAGACGGTCATAGCCTTTATCCGCCAAGTAATCACGTACATCATCATCAATCTCTAACGTTACTTGCTTATCATCAAGCTGTACTTGTAATTCAACCAAGAACTTATCGACAACTGATACAACAACTGACGTATCTAGAGGGTTGAACTGAATTATAGCGTCTAAGCGATTACGGAACTCTGGCGTGAAGACACGTTTCAGTGATTCTGTATTATCACGACTATGGTCTTGTTGAGTAAAGCCCATTGACGAGCGACTGATACTATCAGCACCAACGTTCGTTGTCATAATAACGATGACTTGCTTAAAGATTGCTACACGACCATTGTTATCGGTCAATGTACCATGATCCATTACTTGTAGTAACAAGTTGAAGACATCTGGATGCGCCTTTTCAATCTCATCAAGCAACAACACACAATGTGGATGCTGATTGATTTTTTCGGTGAGCAAACCACCTTGATCATAGCCAACATAACCTGGAGGCGCGCCAATCAAGCGTGATGCCGTGTGCGCTTCCATGTACTCTGACATATCAAAGCGTACCAATTCTACACCTAACAGGTTCGCTAGCTGACGTGATACTTCTGTTTTACCCACACCAGTTGGACCTGCAAACATAAATGAACCGATTGGCTTATCTGGCGCTTTTAATCCTGCACGTGATAGCTTGATAGCATCGGCCAACGTAGCAATCGCCTCATCTTGACCAAATACCAAGTGCTTTAGATCTCGATCTAAGTGTTCAAGGATACTCTTGTCATCACTCGATACAGATTTGGGTGGAATACGTGCTAGTTTAGCAATAATAGCTTCAATATCAGCCACATCGATTTTCATCGGTGGCTTTTGACCTTTTGATAATTTCACACCATCTGCTGATTTAGCACTATCGCTTGCTTTCGCAGTCGCTGCTTCATCCTGCATTTCATTATCTGTATCGCCATCGATATCAGCATCAATCTGCGCATCAAAATCTTGCTCTAAATCAGCAATGAAACTTTCTTCCGCTTCGATATCATCGACATCAGGCACCACACCTAAGCGCTTATATGCACCTGCTTCGTCAATCACGTCAATAGCTTTGTCAGGTAAAAAACGCTCATGAATATGTTTGGCTGATAACTGTACCGCTGTGACCAACGCTTCATCCGTATACTCAACATTATGGAATTCTTCATAACGAGGTTTCAGACCGCGTAAGATATCGATGGTGTCATCCACACTAGGTTCTTTAACATCGATTTTTTGGAAACGACGCGACAATGCATGATCTTTTTCAAATACTTGGCGATACTCAGTAAAGGTCGTTGAACCAATACAACGCAGCTCACCGTTAGCAAGCGCTGGCTTGATAAGATTCGATACATCCATATTGCTGCTCATAGATGAACCAGCACCAATAATCATATGAATTTCATCGATAAAAAGAATAGCATTTGGTTTTTTCTTTAACGCATCAAGCAATGACTTCATGCGTTTTTCAAAGTCACCGCGATACTTAGTTCCCGCAATCAGTGAACCAATATCTAGGCTATAAATCACGCAACCATTAAGGGGCTTTGGTGCTTTGTCGTTAATAATTAACCATGCTAAACCTTCAGCGATAGAGGTTTTACCGACACCAGGCTCACCTACTAGCAATGGGTTATTTTTACGACGACGGCACAGTACTTGGGCAGCACGTTCAATTTCAGAAGCACGTCCAATCAAAGGATCGGTTTTACCTTCAGCAGCTCGCTGGTTTAGATTGGTCGCAAATTCAACTAAGGGATCTTTACTGGTCTTTTCAGAAGCACTACGACGCTCAGTGCCTGCAGAACCGCGTGATTCAGAAGGCTCTTCTTTATCTTGGCCGTGTGATAAATACTGGGTTAACTCAAGGCGACTGATGCCTTGTTTTTTAAGCAGGTAGACAGCATAGGTATCATGTTCTGAAAACATAGAGACCAAAATATCAGACCCTTCCACCAGACGACCACCACCGATCGACTGCACGTGAAAAATAGCACGTTGCAAGATACGATCAAAGCTTTGAGTCGGCTGCGGTGACTGTTCTGTATCAGCATCGATAGTTGGCGTGTGTTTATTAATATAAACCTCAAGCTCAGTACGCAACGCCGAGACATTAGCATTACAAGCAGTCAACGTATTGGCAGCATGAGTGTTTTCTAATAAGGCCAAAAGCAAGTGTTCAACAGTGAGATACTCATGCGATTTTTGGCGCGCAAGCGTCATTGCTAAACGTAGAGAAACTTCAAGATGACGACTTAACATAACAACTTCCTACGGTTATATCTATCTTTATAATTGATAGTTTTATGAATGAGTTAGTAAGTAAATCAGGGCGGTAGATGAATTGTTCAAGGGCTATATTCGTATTATTAGAAGTCATGAATAAATGAGGTAAGCGGTAGACTATTGATTAAATACTATAATCTCGCTATCAGCCAACAGTAATCACAACTATCCATGGCCGCTTTTCTTTATATCAACACGATACTTCGACGGAGTCAATCTATTAACACAGACTAAAATGTATCAAAGCGTGCTACAAGCTAGTAGCGACAACCTTAATAACGAATATTAAATGTTGAAAAACTGATTAGATAGAAAGAGAGATTGATATTTGAAAAGCTAGAAATGACGTGGTTTTAGCAAATTCAACGGAGATACTTAGTCTAAAACTATTGGACAGGCTGTTTAGTAGATAGGGTTATTCGCTATAGAAATCAACACTATATGAATAATAAAAATATTTTAAAAGGCAAAGTTCATTTATAAGAAGGGTGACTGAAAAGTCAAAAAAGCTCACTATAAAGGTGAGCTTTAATATAGATTACTTAAAAGTACAAAATATTAGATAAAGTTTTAATAGAGCCATATATCAGTATAAGAAATTAATAAATTGCTCTACTCGCCTTGGTGTGGTTCGATTTGGGTCAATAACGGATAACCTTCACGATGGGCCAGACTATTTACTTTTTTGGCCTTAGTCTCGGCGATATCTTTGGGATAAATGCCAGCAATACCTTTGCTGCTATTATGAATAGTCAGCATAATCTCGACCGCAGAATCCATACTATGACGAAATTCTGACTGCAATATGTATACAACAAACTCCATCGGCGTGTAGTTGTCATTGTACATAACGACCGCATACATGGGCGGTTTTGCTACTTCAGGCTCTGCGACCAATACATCTGCTTGCGGTGACGTTTCACCATCGGTATCACCGTCTTGTGCACGATGAGCAGGCATATTGGGAAAGTGCCAATCAGCAACCGTTGGCGTGGCTTGTGATATCATTTTTTTCATCATAATCAAAATATAATTATAAGGTAAGTTTAAGATAGAGAATGTTAAGGCAGGCGATAAGGCATGGTATAAAGCACAACTACTAATTAGGGCTGTTGTGCTTCGGTTTCAACCACAGCATCGTCACTGAGTATTTCATTAAGACATGAGGTAATTAAGGTACGATAGGACTTTCATCAACTTCTGGTAAATCTAGGAGCGATGGTAACATGTTATCCACACTATCACCGAGCTTCCAGTCATACAACTGCTCTACTTTCTGACCACCAGCTTGCAAAGTCAGTTTGGCTTGCAATGGTCTAAAGCCTGATGGCATTACAAAGCGACCACGTATCCGAACGATGCCTTCGATCATATGGTATGCAGGGTCAAGTGGCACTTCTACAAGATCATCATTGTTAAGTAACGTCAATACAGGCCTTAAGCGTTTGGCTTGACCATCGCTACCGAGCATCCCAATATCAAAACCATACTCAAAAGCATTTTCAGGTAGTGGCGAAATTTTGGCACCTAATACCTGTAAAGGCATACCACCTTTCTCACGGATGACATCTGAATATAGCTCGTTGAGCTGTGATACTTGCTTATTTTCTACTGTTAATTCTTGCTGGCTTTCACGCAGTTCTTTCAAATTAGCTAAACTGATAGCCAGTTCTTGTTTGGCAGTTGCCGCTTGGTTATTGGCTATCTTATTGCTAAGGCGCAAGTCTTCTAGTGCTTGTGTCGCTTCAGTGCTATCGATGATTGCTTGCTTGGCTTCTGTTTCCATCGAATGAAGGCCACGTTGGTAACCAAGCTTATGACCGAATACTAGCCCAACCACTGCTGTCACTAGGACTGCCACTACAAATAGTGCTAATACCAATGTAGAAGCGCCGCGTTGTGAGCTAGCAATACCACTTATAGGGATATTGTTATTAGGAACATTATTATTTCTAAAGGAATGCTGTTTGCGCTCCAAGCTAGGTATAACCGAGTCTTTGCACGATAGACGTGCTGGCTGTGAGCAAAAGCGTAGTACGAGCTGAACACGCATTTAGACAGTATCTCTTAAGGGTAAGGGCAAGTCATTATAGCCGAATTTATAATCAATACCTAGCACCGTAAATGTGAATGATTGGAATATGAAGTCGTTGATATTAAGGAACAATCGGTGCAAAGTTCAGTCCCATTGACTCATCAAAACCGAACATCACATTCATGTTTTGCACAGCCTGCCCAGCAGCACCTTTGACTAAGTTATCTTGAACAACGATAACTGTTAGCTCAGCACGCTCATTATCCTGATGTACCGCAATGCGTAGACGGTTACTAGCGCGAACACTGCGCGTATCTGGATAAAGGCCTTTTGGCATGACATCAATAAACAACTCTGACGCATAGCTATTTTCAAATGCTTGCTGCCAATCGATAGTAGCACCTGCGTCAGTCAGCTCCATATGAATAGAGCTTAGCATGCCACGAATCATCGGTACCAAATGCGGCAAAAAGCGAATACGGTGCGCGAACTGACTGTCTAATAACTGTGCCACACCCTGCTCAATCTCTGGTAAATGACGATGGCCTTCGACGCTATAAGCTTTAAAGCTATCCGTCGTCTCAGCATAGTTAAGCGCAAGTGATGCTTGACGACCTGCGCCAGATACACCAGATTTTGCATCGATAACGATACGAGACTCGATCAAACGCTCTGCTTGCTTATTCTGAGCTTCGATAATTGGTTTTAGACCCAAAATTGCAGTGGTTGGATAACAGCCTGGGTTGCCTACTAATAACGCATTTGCAAGCTTGTCACGATTGATTTCTGGTAGGCCGTAGACTGCTGTTTTCAACAGTTCAGGACAAGCATGTGACTGTTTGTACCAGTGCTCAAAGTCAGTTAGTGACTGCAAACGAAAATCAGCAGCCAAATCGATGACCTTAACCCCAGCTTGTGTAAGCGCTTCAGCTTGCTTCATTGCAACACCATGCGGAGTCGCAAAAAACACAATATCACATTTCTGCAATGCGGCAAGCGTATTATCACCCAAGTCGCTAAAAACGATGTCAGATACACCGCGTAAGCTTGGGAAGATTTCATCAGCACGAGTGCCAGCTTCGCTACGAGAAGTTAATAAATCAATAGAAACCTCAGGATGAGCAGATAATAAGCGAATGAGCTCAATACCCGTATAGCCTGTACCACCGACGATCGCTGCTGAAATCATAAAACACCCTTTTCTTGGTAAATACTAAATACGCACTGATAGATTCTATGTTTGCCTGTAATGCGTGCAATTCTACAAATACAGAACAAAGACAGAATCAGTCTCTAAATATTCTGACTCTTAAATTTTATAATCGTGTACTGCATCCACAAACACTTTGGCATTGTCAGGGTTAACCCACTGGGTGATACCGTGACCTAAGTTTGCTATGTAACCAGTCTTTTCACCATCAGCGTAAGCACGGTCCAGCATCGCATTGACTTCAGAACGAATTGTCGCAGGCGAGCCATATAACGTCGCTGGATCTAAGTTACCTTGGATAGCCTTGCTGCTTTGGAGTTTTTTATGCTTTTTGGTCAACTGACGCTGACTTTCAGTCAATACTTTACGTGCACGATCAATCGGCATCGTCCAGTCCAGACCTAACACATCTGCTTCGCTGTCAGCCTGAATATCAAGCCATAACCCACCACCTTTAGTGAATAGCACTACAGGTACTTGTGGATGACGTTCCTTTAGTTCAGCGACAATACGTTTATTATAAATGTGTGAGAATTCGATAAATTGACGATGACCTAACGCTCCGCCCCAACTATCGAATATCTGTACAATTTGGGCACCAGCGACGATTTGAGCATCTAAATAGTCAATAACTGACGTCGCCAGCTTATCTAATAACTGATGTAAAAAATCAGGGTTACTATACAAGAAGCCTTTGGTATAACGATAATCCTTCGAGCTGCCGCCTTCTATCATATAAGTAGCTAACGTCCACGGACTACCAGAAAAACCGAATAATGGAACTTGACCATTCAATGCTTTACGAATACTGGTTACAGCACGCATGACATAATCTAGAGAGTCGTTTGGCTCAAGCACTGGCAATCTATCAAGATCTGCTTGCGTACGAATAGGATGCTTAAATTTAGGACCTTCACCTGTTTCGAAATACAAGCCCAATCCCATCGCATCAGGGATAGTTAAAATATCACTAAACAAAATAGCGGCATCTAAATCATAGCGGCGCAATGGCTGTAGAGTTACTTCAGTAGCGCGGGCTGTATCTTTGCACAGGCTCATAAAGTCACCCGCTTCAGCACGAGTGGCCTTATATTCTGGCAAATAGCGACCAGCTTGGCGCATCATCCATACCGGTGTGGTATCGATGGGCTCAAAACGTAATGCACGTAGCAATCTATCATTTTTTAAAGATGCAAACTGTTGCTGAACCGAGTTACTACCGTCTGAAGCACTCATGTACAAATCTCCAAAACAGCACAATATCCATATTTATAAATGGATATTGTACTGGATAAAATAAGTTGAATAAAAAAGGTTATATGAAAGCGCTATACAGTTAATGCAAGGTTGTCGCGGTGTACCATGACGACACGTTCTTCGCTACTGCCAAAGATCTTATCGAACTGTTCGGTACGCTCACGAGCGACGCGGCGCGCATCATTCGATGAGAAGTTTACCTGCCCAACGGCAATACGCTCACCTGTATCTTGATGGATGATTTCTACCACATCACCTTCATCAAATCCGCCCTGCACTTCTACAACACCCACTGGCAATAAACTTCTATTGTGCTCAGTTAATGCTCTTGCAGCACCTGCATCAACGACCAAGCTACCTGACATACGTAGATGCGCAGCTAGCCACTGTTTACGCGCGATAATTTTATCTTCGTCATTAGTCGTCAGTAACGTACCTACAGCTTCACCTGATACCACACGAGTGATAACGTCATCGATAGCACCGCTGACGATAACGGTAGGACAGCCACCCATTGCCGCAAGGCGTCCAGCACGGATTTTGGTCAACATACCACCGCGTCCAAGCTTGCCGCCGTCTCCTGCAATATCAAATAAATAATCAGCCATTGCACGTTCTTGACGAATCATCTTAGCATCAGGATTATCACGTGGGTTATCAGTGAAGACGCCTTCTTGATCGGTTAAGATAATGTACAAATCAGCATTAACCATCGCGGCTGCCATCGCACCCAAGGTATCGTTATCGCCAAATTTAATCTCATCAATCGTGATGGTATCGTTCTCGTTGATAACAGGTAGTACGCGCCACTCTAATAACTGTGTCAGCGCACCAGTGGTATTGAGATAACGACTACGATTAGACAAGTCATCATGAGTTAGAAGAAGCTGCGAGCTTTGAATACCATGCTGAATCAAAGCTGACCACCATGTTTCAATCAACCCCATTTGACCAATAGAAGCACAGGCCTGTAGTGCTGCTAGTTTTTTGGGACGTTCCTCAAGGTTCATACGTACTACACCTTCAGCAACGGCACCTGATGATACTAGCAGTACCTCAACGCCTTTTTTGTGCAGCTTAGCAATTTGCTTTGCCCACTCATATATGGCAGTACGATCCAGCCCTCGACCGTTATTGGTTAATAATGATGAACCAATTTTGACAATAACGCGCTGAATATCAAAGTTGCGAGTTTGCTTAACAAATCTTGCTTCTTCCATCGTGTTTGCTATGTCATCTGCCATATAAACTCCTTTTTTTCATATAAATTGATTGTAGGGATTAAATTCACAATTCAAGTATAACTGCTCAAGCATACTAGCTTAAGGAACGTACATTACCTCAACGCCATCGTCATCATCGTCGTCAAAATCAGACGCATCCAAGCCTTCACGTGCTGCTTTACGAGCCGCACGATATGCTTCACGCTGTGCTTCAGTGTTCAGACGTACTTCAGCTTCTAAACGCTCAAAACGTTCTTTTTGTGCTTCAGCGAAGATAGGATCTTCTATTTCACGCTCACGCTCAAGTTCGATATCATTCATTAGATGATATTTGACCGCATCAACGCCTTCACCAGTTAGCGTTGCCGTACGGAAGACCATACCAGTCCAACCAAGCTCTGCGACGATATGAGTACAAAGCGCATTCAAATCTTCATCATTGACCTGATCGATTTTGTTTAATACCAGAATCTGCGGCAAGTTGGCCAATTCAGGAGAAAAACGCTCAAGCTCGTTTAAAATAACACGGGCATTCTCGACTGGGTCGCTGCCATCAACAGGCTTAACATCAACTAAGTGTAGCAGACGACGCGTACGCGCAACATGCTTCAAGAAGCGAATACCAAGTCCGGCGCCTTCTGATGCACCTTCAATAAGGCCAGGAATATCTGCCATCACAAATGAGCGATGACGACCAATATCGACCACACCCAAGTTTGGTACTAGGGTAGTAAACGGATAATCAGCCACTTTTGGTCTAGCAGCAGAGACTTGACGGATAAAGGTCGATTTACCAGCATTAGGCAAACCAATCAAACCAACATCAGCCACTACTTTTAGCTCAAACTTAAGAACTTTTAGCTCGCCTTCAAAACCTGACGTCGCTTTACGCGGCGCTTGGTTGGTCGAGCTTTTGAAATGGGTATTACCCAGACCACCATCGCCACCTTTGGCAATCAGTAGTGTCTGGCCAATCTCAATCAAATCGCCCAATACTTCGTCTGTCTCGGTATCAACTACCGTGGTACCAACTGGTACTGGCAAATAAAGATCATCAGACCCTTTACCTGAACAGTTTCTACTATGGCCGTTCTCAGCACGCATGGCGTCATGACGACGCGTATAACGATAGTCAACTAGGGTGTTGGTGTTGTCTTCTGCAATGACATATACATCTCCGCCCTTGCCGCCATCACCACCATCAGGTCCACCACGTGGGACATACTTTTCTCGGCGAAAACTGGCGATTCCGTTACCACCGTCACCTGCTTTTACCGTTACGACGGCTTCATCAATAAATCGCATCTTACGTTCCTTAATTCACAATCCAGCTTATAAACTGGTTACAACCAACGGTTGTATTTTGGGGTTTTGCTATGTTGTTGCGTCGCAACGAGCACTATATAAATACTACTTTTACTTAGTGCCCATTATGACAATAACACCCGATAATCAATCGGACTATCGGGTGTTTAAGTATGACAGTTAAAATCCTACCAAGATATTCAAAGTAGCATCTGCTATAGCGTCATTCTTGTGACACGATAGCACTACTATACTTGGTATGACGTTATTGCTCTACTGTATTTAGTAATCTATGCTGGAATCTGAGCGTAGCTGATTCCGGCCATTTGCGTCGCCAAACGCAATACCTGAGTACTATAACCTACTTCGTTGTCATACCAAACATATACGATAGCTTGGTTGTCAGTCAAGATAGTAGCTTGAGCATCGATGATACCCACATGAGTCGTACCAACAAAGTCAGTTGATACCGCTTCTGTAGAATCTGTATAAGCAATCTGCGACTGCCAAGTGCTGCTGTTAGCCATTTTACGCAAGAATTCATTTAACGCATCAGCGCTGGCTGGAGCAGTTTTCAGATTCACGTTCAAGATTGCTAAGCTGACGTTTGGTGTTGGTACACGAATAGCGTTACCCGTTAGCTTACCGTTTAATTCTGGCAATGCTTTACCAACAGCTTTTGCAGCACCAGTACTAGTGATAACCATGTTCATCACCGCACTACGACCACGGCGGTCTGCTTTATGATAGTTATCAACCAAATTCTGATCATTGGTAAATGAGTGAATAGTCTCTACATGACCATTTACAATACCATACTCATCATTCAATACATTCAGCGTTGGCGTAATCGCATTGGTCGTACAGCTAGCAGCACTAACGATCGTATCGTCACCAACGGTATCATTATTTACACCATAAACGACGTTTTTGATATCGCCGCCTGCAGGTGCTGTTAATAGTACTTTTTTCACGCCAGTAGACTGTAAATGCTTCCCAAGGCCCGCTTCATCTTTCCAGATACCTGTGTTATCGATAACAAGAGCATTATCGATACCATAAGCAGTATAGTCGATTTCGCTTGGGTCTTTGGCATAGATAACTTGTACAAAACGACCATTAACGATCATGCCGTTGTTATCGTCGTCAATGCTGATGCCGCCTAAGAATCTACCATGGATTGAGTCACGCTCAAGCAATGAGATACGTTTAGCCAAGTCACCAGCAGCGGCTGGACGTACAACGATCGCTTTTAGTTGTAGACCTTTTGCACTTGACGCTTGTGACAATAGCAGACGAGTCAAAATACGACCGATACGGCCAAAACCATACAGTACAACATCTGTCGCGCCATTTACAGCACCAGCATTGTTGATAGACTGTAGAGCGGTCTGTAAGTCAGTATCATTAGCAATCAATTGACCAACATCAATACGAGTGGCTTGGATATCAGTGTTTTCTGAGATAACTTTTACCATCGCTAGAGTATCAGCGATATCGATAGCTTGGGCACCATGATCGCGTAGTGCTACTTTTTGATGCAAAGCAAGTATTTGACCAACTGAGGTAGAGTCTAGCGTTTCGCCAAACAAAGTCACTTGTACGTCTTGCTTGTTATAGAGCTTGTTTAGTAGCCCCATAAGCTCAATCGCTTGTTGCTCTTGATTGTTGTAGTTGTTCAAGTGGTCTTGATGTAATTGGCGTAAGGTATCAGCGTTGCTCACGAGAAACATCCTTATGGTCAGTAATGTATGATCAATAAAATATGAAGAAGTGTAAAATAGATAGGTTGTGTATGCTCTAAATGGCGACTCTAATATGATAATCAACCACTATCAATACGGGTTATTGACGCTAGAGTATTTGAATCGCCTAGATTTTAGCCTAAAACGCCTCATTTTGCCAGTAGTAACCGATTAGCTAGCGTGCATAATAGGTTTCATTCTCTTATATAGTTCTTATATATAACTAGTAATAAAAACAAAGGCAGCTATATATGCTGCCTTATTCGAGACGTAATGAAATAATAATCGCTATAGGGCTCAATTAACTGAAGCAGTAAATTCAGTTACATCTATTATGGCGCTAGATTCACCGTTTGGTTGCTCTGCGACGTCAATGTGAACTCTTTTAAGTCATAACCTTGCTGCTGAGCGATTTGACGATATTTAGTATACGTTTCCTGACTGATATTTGGTGAGCGTGCTAGTAACCATAAATATTTTTTATCAGGTGTCCCTACTAGCGCGGTTTTGTAGTCTGCATCACGTGCCAGCACCCAATAGTCAGCACGGCCGACTGGAATCCAGCGAATCCACTTCGGTAAGAACGTCACTTTTAGTTTGCTGCCGCTTTCATCGGCTGGCTTAGCCAAACCTTCTGCCACAATACCCGAACCGTCCTCGCTCACACACTTATTAGTAACCATGATTCCTGAGCCATCATCTTTTTGAGCATAATTAGCAGTAACATCACCAGCACATTTGCGCTGGAAATACATCGGCAAACGGCCAATCTCATACCAAGTACCTGCATAGGTATTTAGATCTACACTATCTACGGTAGTTGGTGTGCTTGCAGATTTATGAATGATATCGCTTGGCTTAACCGATAGCACATCAGTCGTGGTCTTCTCGCTCATCGTGTCATCAGACATGCCATTAGTTGCCGTGTTATTAGTTGCCATGTTCACAGGCGGCGTGGCCGCATAGGCTGAGAACGCTGCTAACGGTATAATAATCGCTAAGGCAATGCCTGTATGTTTGATCAGTCCATTCATAAATATGCGCTCCGGTATTTTTTTGTAAGATGAATTGTTTGTTGATGCATCACTCATTTGCTCAGCGTCGATGGCGTGTTCAGAACTACTGTTTAGATTATCTATTTGATCCTCTAACAGTCCCGACATCAATGGCTCATCTTCATTTAGCTTTTGTGGCTGCTTATTTTGCGCTGACTTATAGCCAGATGATTTGTAGCCACTAGCCACATCATGATTGTCCTCATTGCTATTTTTTAGATCTTTGCTTAGTTCATTGTTACTCATAGCTGACTCTTTTGCCCTAAGGCTTTTGTCGGCGCTTTTGTATCCAAAATAGCTGTCTTGCGAAGACGTGTCTTTTGCCAGATGGTGCGAATATTCGCCATTCGAGCTGTCGTGATTATAGCTAGCATCGTTACTAGCTTGGTTTGTCTGTTGCGTGTCGTCGCCATATTCATTGTCATTGAGCGATTGCTTAGGCTGCTGAAGTTGAGAACCAGCTGCCTGTGAATCAGTCCATGCTGACTCAGGTAACTTATTGGTTTTCATAGGAGTACCATTCTTAAATAGTGATTGTTAAAAACGCTTTATGTACGGCATCTATTTGGTCTCGTTTTCTAAAAACCATTTGCTTTGGTATAAATTATTCGTGCAAAACTTGACTCTACAAAAGCTTTTTTATTATTGTATTTTGAACATCACTTTTGATCAGTCACTCGTCTATAGAAATAAGATCAACGTATCGTAGATATGCAATATATATTAAGGACAACTGGACTATTAAAACAGTAGTGCAATGTAGGAAAACGCAACGGCTTGTAAGTAACTATGGGGTTTGAGTGTTGTTTGAACACATCATAACCACACAGTTACTTACTGGATAACTAAGTTAAAAATCAGTTATTTGAACTTACTAAGCTTAATACGCAAGTTTAATACGGGTCACATTCAGGCAAATGGAACTATAGATTGTAGATAGCTTTCTTGAGTCATGCGGATTATATAAACTGACGAATGCCTGCCACACTGATACCGCCATACTGCAATGCTTGATTGAGCATAGCAGGTTCTAGCCCGCCTAACCCAATGACAGGCATATCAGCTAACTCTGCTAACTCTGACCATGCTTCCCAACCAAGCGGTACGTCATTAGGATGCGTTTGGGTAGCGAGTACAGGCGATACGAAAGCACCAATCACTGGTGGTAATGCGTTCTGTATGCGCATGCTGGCAAGTTGATTGGCTGCTGTTATGCTCGCGATGTCATGACAGCTGACGATAAGCGGATGGTCTTTAGATAACGACTGTATAAGAGCTGTAGAACTGCCATCCTCATCAAAGCATTGCATCAGTGCCGTTTGTGTTAAATGCTTAGCAATTATCCGCTGGCCAGTTTCTGTCTCATTAGCAGTTAGTGAGTCCTCTACATCTAAAGGTTGTTCTTTATCATTAGGTAAAATCGCTAAAATATCTGGGCGTACCGTCATCAATTGCTCAGCAAGATGTTTAGAATTTGCGTCCTTCAAGCGGATATATACCCATGACTCTGATGCTAGATTTTCTTGATGATGCTGTAGCCATGCTGCCGCTGCATCAGTGTGTGTGCCGAAATGTGCTAGAGGATAAGTAATCGCTATCTTCGATGGGAGTTTCAACCATTCAAGGATTGTCTTATTAGCAGCGGGCAGATGATACTCTCCTGCCAAAAGCTGTGATTTGCTTACCCAAGTCAGTGCCTGCCCTTCTAAACCTTGTTCACAGTGTCTATGCTGCTCGTACTGCTCTGCTGTCAGCTCAATCTTATAAACCTGTAAGCTGACCTGCTTATCGCCATAATCATGATGCAAACGCCCAAGCTTAACGACAGTACTATTATGAAGCAGGATACCTGTCTCTTCAGCTACCTCTCTTATCAACGCCTGCGCTGCTGACTCATTCGCTTCTATCTTTCCACCGACGAACTCGTAACGATTTCCCTGATGCTGAGTAGCATCTCGAAACCCAAGCAAATACTGGTCTTTATAATGAATGACAGCCACTGCAACATTTACGATATTTACGATGCTTGGTTTGTTAGTTTTCGCTTTACTGTCTTTCTTACTTTCTGGCTTGGTTTCTGATTGTTGATCTGACCCGTTCGACATACTTATATCCTTTATTTCGGTGTTTACTCTGATTATTTTTGATAATTTAATAGTTTTTATAGGCTAGATGATTCAGTTAAATTTATTACCTAACCTACTAATTTATATAGATAAAATTTTTATTCTAGATAGTTTATGACAGCGAAATTAGATAAGTTTACATAATAACTGCATTTTATTTTATCAATTGCCTTGCAAATTTATCAAATCTAAATGATAATTATTATCGTTAAAAACAATTACGCTATGGTTAGCCAATTTTTAAGCCACTTCTTCTCAAAAGGAATTTACTATGAGCATGGTCATCTCTCGTTATTTAAACTGTCGTGAAAACCGTTTACCTACTCTGCAATCACAACATCTATTTGCATTGACTAAAGAGGTACGTATCGAGCATGAAGGCGAAGAGTATCGACTACGCCTAACTCGCAATAATCGCTTGATTCTAACCAAGTAACTTCTATTTCAGTGACACCTATTTCAATGCTTCTATAAAAAAACGCCTTCATTATGAGGCGTTTTTTTATAGGCTATCTAACTTAGAAATAATTTCAAAAGCTTTCTCAGTTGAAATCAACTAGAAAGCAGTTGTCTTACTAGGGCGTGTCCTCATTTTAAAGATGGTGATAAAAATGAGATAAATTGCAGTCAAACAAGGAAAATAGCGCAGATAATATCGAGATATTAGTCAGCTATTTGACGCCATTTGGCAAGATTTAGCCATTTTTAACCCATTTAGATAACTATCGATTGAATTGAGGACATGCCCTAATAAACAATTTAGAACTGCCAACTATAGACCACATCTACTGCATTTTCCGCTGCTGAGCTTGCTTCCACATAGATACGGCGTGTCAATTGATAACGAACAGAAAGACTGTTTTGCGCATTAAAAACACCCACACCATAGCGAATGTACAAATCAGGGGTAACGTAACCTGTAACGTTGACATTAGTATCTTCGCTGCTACCTGAAGCATCGACTGTCAGGCTCTGCAAACCGAACGCTTGCCCGATTTGATTGGTCAGGCTACGAGTGCCACTCAGACCGAAGCTTAAACCAGCAGCAGCCAGATTATTGGTCACTTGCGATTTAAACCCTTGCTCACTGATTTGCGTCGCACTCTTATTATCGATGCGACCTGTCACCAACGCGTTCATAGCTTGTTGCTGGGTCAGTCCTGCATTGTTAAAGACGATAATATTGGGGCTTTCAGTCGTTCCTTTGACACGCAGACCGACTGTTTTGCCATTAATTGTTTTTGCCGCTTCAATACTCAAGCTCGGCTTCATCACATCGCCATTGAAACGCACTTGACCATAATTCAGCTCTAGGCTTTGGCCAAAGGCATTGATATTGGTACGGCGTGAGACCTGTACAACACCTCTGGCACGCATGATACCTGTACCATTCTGCGTAACATTAATCGCACCTGCCAATGGAATGACGGCGCCAAAACCACGGAAGTTGATATCATCGCCCAAATCAACACCGATATCAGCATTGATTGACCAAGGTTTTGAGATAGCCAGTACTTCATCGATATTACCAATCAAACGACGATCTAGTACCACTGCATCTTCAGTTTGAGTGATGATATCTTCGCTGGCTTCAGGCGGACGAATGGTCGCAGACGGCACACTGATCGCCCCTTTTATATCAACATAACGGTCGCCTGGGCGCACGATAATATCGATATCAGGATCAATTTCAGCAACCAGTAATGGCGGCTGAGTAATGACTAGGCCTTCACCGACGATACTTAATTTGGCCTGCAGTTTTTGCTGCCAATTGACTGTCCCTGACAATTCACCTTCACCTGTACCACTATTGAATGTGCCATCAATGGTCGCTTGCGTGCCGCGTATTTTGGCTGCCGCATTTACTTTGGACAGATTTACTGGCAAATCAAGCATGGCTATACGGCCGTCAGAGAGTTTTACGTCGCCATAGAACTGCGGTTTGGTTAAAGTACCACCTAGGCCACCCGCCATTGTGACGTTACCTCTTAGGACGCGCATACCAGGGAAGAAAGGCTTAAATATCGCAAGATCAAGCTCGTTCAGCACCAGTGCCCCAGAAATTGGTTTAGGGTCTTTATAAGGATCGACGATCACCTCAGCATAGCCACGCGCACCGCGTCCAGTATTGATATCGGTACGCAGCTTGATACCCTCAGGCACAGACAGAGCAATGAGAGAGACACGCTTGTATGGCAAGGTCATTGATGTGCTCTCGCCATCTTGAACAAGGCCAATTTTGCCATTGTCTGAGTATAGCGTGGTATTGATAGTTGGCGGACGACCACGTTGCCATCCGACGATTGCTTTACCATTAATCTTGCCATTCCAGTCAATATCTTCTGGCAAGAACACTGAGAATAACGATGTATCTAAATTCTGCAACGCTACATTGACTTCACCTTGGTCCGGCGATGCCACTAGTTTTTCTCGTAGACAGAGCTTGCCAGTTTGATCCGTGGCCTGCCAACAGTGAGCGGCAAGCTGTACTTTTAGATCACGATTCTCACCACCCTGATTATAAGGTAAATTCACAATCAGCTGTGCAGGTTGCAATTGATTCAAAGTCGCATACTTAGATTTGATGCGGCCTTTTCCAATGACACCTGACCAACTTAGCCTGTCTCGATCAAAACCACCTTTTAGCCTAGCACCGACATCGAGTTGCTTATTGGCCACATTTAGATCGACCACATGAGACTTTTCGGTACCATTAAAGGACGCTTTAACACTATCGAAACTTTGACCAGCAGCATCTAGACCTTCAGCCGTCACTATTAACTGGCTTGGGCTATTGGCTAAGTTGACCAGCTTGCCACGTACACGGCCTTGACGCAATATAAAGCCAGGTAGCGCGAGTCGCTCACCGACCAAATCAATATAAATAGTAGGCAGTGCTTGACCAGCTGGTTGAGACAGCGTGGCACCGCCCGTGACTTTACCAGCTAGTTGGCTAGATAGTTGATCTAGACTGGTGATATTAATTTTGGTTTGTAGCTGTTTGGCATTGCCGTTAGCCGTGACATAGTTGTCACCCCAACGCAGCACCAGATTATTAGCGTTTAAGCTATCAATCAAAGCATTCACTTGCTTATATTGTGCTTGGGCATCTTGGGTCTGAAGTTGTTTGAAGTAACTTGCTAAATCTTTAGGCAAACGCATCTTCGCTGAGAGACTGCCTTTGGCACTCAGTTGCTGCCCTTTTAGCATGCCATTCAGATTGACTTGTTTAATATTGACGATCTGCTGCGTGTCACTCCAGCGGCCATCTGTATCAATCGTACCAGTGATAAGGCTTGGGGTATCTTTTAGGAAGTAGCCAATGTTAAAACGATCCATCACTGCGTTGATATCCCATGCAACGCCTTGACGCACGTCAACAGTACCGCTGGCATCGATACTACCTGCCGCACCCACATGACGGAAACGATTGATACGGATTAGCTGACTGTCACCACTGGCTTCTATATTCAGCTTACCTGCTGGCAATTGCTCGGCATCCAATATGCCGTTAAAATTTACGGCAAAGCGCTGCAAGGTACCTGCAGTGTTTTTGCTGTTTTTTGGCGCATTTTGCCATTCGCCACTGGTTTTTAGATCGCCTGTGATTATTGCTGGATTATTAGGTAAAAAATAACCCAAGTTGAACTGATCAAAACGACCATCTATATTCCAGCCGATATTTTTACGTAAGTCGATAACCCCTTTAGCATCAACTGCGCCCGCTTCACCCTTATAGTTCAGCTTACGAATACTAATCAGCTTTGGCGTACCCGCAGCATCGATAGACAGACGGCCTTGTGGTACATCTGCTGTATCAATCCGACCATCAAAACGCGCATCAAATACCGACAGCTCACCACCTACGATATCGACACTGGCATCACCAGCACCGGTAATACCGATAGCACGATCTGCTTGTGTCGCATCGAGCTGTGCTTGCATATCGGTATCGTTTAAAGTAATCACATGACGTTGACCGCTAACACCATTTTTAGTGATATTTAGCAGTCGACCACGCGCGCTTATACGACCTGTTAGGCGCTCAAGCGGTAAATCGCTACGATATTTCTTAGGAAGTAGACCTTTGGTACTGGCATCAATCTGCCATGTCAGTGGACGCTGTTTGCTCGCTAACTGAATCTGCCCTGTGCCGGATAAGTCTCCTACGATGCCGTTATAATTAAGACGATTGATATCAATGACATCACCAGCCTTACGTATACGCAGATCATAGTTACCCTTGGGGGCAGCATTTAGCTCATTGATAACGGCATTGGCATCGACTGATAAGGTCGAACCACGAACGATGACGTCTACCTGCCCACTAGGACTGTCGATATTGCCAATATTGGGTACGTTACGGCGGGTTAAGTTTTTCCAGTTAGCATCAATATACCAAGGCGCGACTTGCTTGGACTTGGCAGAGGTTTTACCGCGAACCATATTGGCATTGATGTGCTCACCATCGCGCTGACGCAAATCTGCATCGATCTGCGTATTACCAGTGGTATTCTGCTGCTGATAACGCAGTGACAGTCTACCGTTTAGAGTTTGCGGCGCATAAGCTTTGAAGTCAGTATACTCAGCCGGAATAGCTTGGCGAATATCAAAGTTGCTACCCGTCGCACGCACTGTGGCTTCAAAACTGTCTTTCCAATCTAAAATACCTTGCAACGCCAAACGTCCCGCTGGCACGTCAGCATCTAGGCGATCTATACGTAGCTGACTATTGGCGATAACGGCGCGGCCTTGGTAATGACCTGATGGAATGTCTTTGGCGGTCAATTCAGTATTGATACGCAATCGTATTTCAGAGATGACACCAGAAGCTGTGGCCGTACCACTTTGTAGGCGAATGTTTTGACTATCTGCATAAGGGATAAGAATATCATCCCACTGTAGTTTTGCATCAAACGGTGCACCCGCATCTAACCCTTGTACGACAAAGTCGCCTCTCACATCGCTATCGTTATAACGACTACGTACTTTACCAACAGTACGTTTAAGCGTTCCTGTTGCGGAGATATTCAATGGGTCGATATAGGCTTTTTCAAGGGCGCTGACTTCCGCAATCGCACTCAAATCTAGTGGATAGTCGCCCTGTAAGTCAATCTCTCCTTGTAAGGCACTGACTTTCACAATATCAGCGTACTGCAAGTCACCACGGCCAACGGTCACCGTACTACCTACCCACGTCAGGTCACGCGCCGTAATATCTTGAATAACGATAGGATCTTTGGTTACTTGCTTATAGGTGATTTTCTTAATTTTTGCTTGATCAAAACGCAAGTTTACTGGCAACTTTAAAGTTTTATAATCAAACGGCTCACCAGTCGGCGGTTTTTTATTGATAATCTCTATGGTCTGGATGTCTGCATCACTTAAATGCACTTCTTTTGCAAATACTGCGCGCCAGCCTATTTTCACATAGGCTTTATCTACCAATATCTCAAGATCTTCAGTCGCTTCAATATCGATATCGGTGACCCAAATACCATCGCGCAAGTTGCCGCGTCCGTATTTGAAGTCAATACCTGTTTCAACACTGATTTTTTCTAATATAAACTTCGTACCAGCGTCAGTCCCTGCCGCATAAAAGAATATGGCAAACATAATCGCCAGTACGATAAGCACCAATACCAGCAGTTTGAGCAGAAATGACAACGGATACCAACGCCTAACGGCACGGGCATCACGCTGTGCTGGATCTTCATCTGGAGCATTATTAGGCGGGGTATTTTCTGTCAGCATGACACTCAACTACGTTAAAAAATGAAGACCAGCAATCGGTACGATAAGTAATGATTAGAACATTTGGAGCTACTAAACAGTTGGAACTACTACATTAAGCGATTATAACGGTGAACCAATAAAGAAGTGCAGTCGTACTGGAATACTTTCCTCAGTCACGCCAGCAGCCACATCGACGCGCACCATTCCTACAGGCGATGCCCAGCGGATACCGACACCAACGCCGACTTTTGTCTCAGTATCAAAATCTTTGTCATAGGCATTACCGACATCAGTAAAGAATGCGCCACGGAAACCTGGTTTAAACTCATAGTTATACTCAGCGCTACCGACCGCTAGTACTTGCCCGCCCGTTAGATAGCCTTTATCTAGTGGTGACAAGCTCTCATAGTCATAACCGCGGATACTCTGATCGCCACCTGCAAAGAAACGCAACTTATAAGGCACATCGTAAAAATCATCCGCCCAAATATAACCGGCATTGGCACTACCTAATACCTGATGCTTCTTGTCTTCGCCAAAGCTATAGATACCACTAACGCCTGCGCGAATAATCGCCATATCGGTATCACTGAATGCGCTATCAGTGCCAGCCTCGATTGAGTAGTACTGGCGCATACCTTGCGTTGGATTGGTAGCATTGTCAGTATCTGTTTTATTCATACCATAGCCAAACAATAACGCGCGCTGTTTCGGACTTGAAGAGGTAAAGCGGATAGGCAGATCATCTAGCGCTGCACCATCAACCCCCGTTTCAAGCTCATCCAAGCGGTAACGTACAGAGTAACTACGATTCCAACCAGTATCACTACGGATATTACGTGCCAAAGCTGCCTTCAGCGTTGTGGTCGACAGATCGAAGTTGCCTTCGCCTTGGTCAATCACTTCCTCTTCATAAGTAAGACGTGCATCTAGCTTATCATTGAGCGGATGCTTCCATGGTCGACTGGCATACACAGCCACGTTTTTGCTGATTCTCGATACTTCTGTTTCTGCACCCGCTTGATAACCTTGGCGATTGAGCAAGTTATAGTCTATTTTTGCGGTAGCGCGAACGCCTGTATCTGTTCCATAACCCAGACCAACTTGAGCATCACGTGGTTTATCCGCATATACAAACACATATAAAGGTACTTTTTTGCTTTCTGCGACATCTTGCGGCGTTTTACGTCCTGCTAGCGTTGGCGGTACAAAGTTTTCGTCAGCGATCAGACTCTTTTCGTCAGGGAATATCTTTTGGGCAACATTACTAATTGAGTCACTGATTTTGCCCAATAGATTATCGGCTTCCTGATCTTTTTCATCCAATACACGATCATTCGGCAAGCTACTTAACCGCTCTGCTTTTTGTCTGATGGCTTGCAGCTTATCAAGTGTCGCTTCATCCGCCTCAAAATCAATAGCTGCGATATCCGCTTCATTGACCGTCGCGCCGCTGTTAGCACTCAGAGCATTATCGCTCTCTGCACCTATGTCGCTATTATCATTGACCGTATCTTCTGTGCTAGCAGTGACATTTAAGGCAGCTGCGCCATCATTGCTACTCAGATCTGCAATGCCATCATTGTCTACATTGTTAATGTCGTCATCTAATGTGTCGTTACCCTCGGTAGCAGCATTGTCAAACGCTAAGGTACCAGCTTCACTACTATCAGTTGGTGGTAGTATCGACTCGACGTTGACCGTATTAAAGTAACGAGTTGCCGATAAGTCGTTACTGAACTTCGTGACTGCTGGACGATAAAACGGCTCACCCGGCGTAAAGCCATAAAGCTGTTGCAATAGTGAAAGCTCTACTGGTAGCTTGTCGGGGTCTTGGGTCAGCGTATTGGTTTCTTTGTCGTAGGTAAAAAACACCACATCGTCAAACTCGTAACGATCACCTGTGTTGTAAACCAATGAGACATCCGCTTTGTTATCAGGCAAGATGATATCAACAGATTTGTTCAGCCAGTACTGGTCGAAATAGCCATAGGTATTGCTCAAGGCCTCTAACGCCGCTTTACTGCTCTTATAGACACGATGATTAAAAATATCACCTTCTTGCGGTGGCAAGTCTGCCTCAAGCGATGCAAACTCTTCTTGCTCACTGCCCTCACCGCGAATCTCAATAATACGGCTATCTACCAGTACCGGCTCGCCTAGCTCTTCAATCACAACATTAACTGTGTCACGGTCAGGTTGGGTCAAACGCATCTCAACCTCATAGTAACCAACGGCTTTAGCAGCATTCTGTGCTGTTTCGCGCAAACGTGGCAATGCCGCAGTAAAGTCAATAACCGACTGAACGGAAGTATCATCTAGTGCTGCTTTAATGTTTTTCATTGGCTGAATATCATTATCAGCCTCAATCAGCTGAGCCTTACCATTAGGAGAGTCTTCAGCAGATACTTGCTCTAGATAAATAGCGGTTTCTACATTTGGCAAAGCTACCACGCCACCGTCATTAAAAAAGCGATTGTAGAGACGCGTCACGATATTACCTCTATTGCGCGCGCGTGGGCGTGGTCTATTGGCTTGTTCTATACTTTGATCGACGGCCTGAGTATCATTCTGATAATCTGGTAGGTAGTCATTCGGATTGATAATATCTGTCGTCGTACCTTCTACATTGGCAGGCACATTCGTAACAGTTATCACCTCATCACTACTATCATCAGTCGTCAGACCATTTTCATTCTTAACAATAGCTTCATTACTAACGACATCTTCATTGCTAACAGCGCCACTTACCTCAATCGGACGTGACATCCCTTCAGCTGTGCTCGCCTGTTCTTGCGTTGTTTCATTTCTACCCAACGTATCAAGATTGCTAGGCGCGGGCAAGTTTGTCGCATCTAGCTCTACATCGAGACCAATTGGTGATGTTGTGTCATCTAACGTAGCGATTGGCGCATCAAAGTCACTGTCATTATTGCTAATATTGATACTATCAATGTCTTGAGCATTCTGCGCATCCATTGCCGCTAGCTCACGATCGATCTGCTCAGGGGTCATCATTTGATAACCCTGCTGCTGAATCTCGGTTGCTTGTTGCAACAGGTCATCATTAGAAGCGATTGATTGAGCGTTATTGGGATTATATGAAGTACTTGGACTATCAGTGAAAGTTTCTAGATTTTGAGTGTTTTTGTTTTGAGAAGTTGCGTTTTGAGCATTGGCATTTTGCGTCGTCGAGTTTTTAGAGCCTGACTTTGTCGAGTTAGGTTTCTTAATGCCCAAGCTCTGTTCGCTATAGTCGTCCAATACTGACTGATCGATGATGCCTTGCTCTACTGCTTTTTTTAGACGTAGCGCATCTAGAGCCATATCTAGCTGAGTGTCGTCATCTGACAATGTAGCTGACTGCTTTATAGATGCTTGCTCATTAGCAGCTTGACTATTGTTATTCTGGTTACTAAACGTTTGACTGCTATCAGTTTGGTCAGCAGCAGATGAGTTGGTGATAGCCGTATTGTTTGCATTATTAATGGTATCTGCCATTGCCGCAGGTGTCATACCGAACAAACTGGTCGCAAGCGCAGTGCACAGTGCAGAGCGTCTGAAATTTTTACGCGGCGCTGCTGGATATGTACTTGGATTATTACTATCGTTTTGGATTATGGCTGTGTCACGCTGCATCATTAGACCCTTGCATGCTCGAGTTGAAGGCTGCTTTATCATCTTTACGTCCTATCAGCTCACGCGGCACAATCTTATCAACGATAACGATCGTCAAGTCTGACCGGTGAATAAACTTATAGCAGTTATCTGGAATTAATGGTTTACTACTTTCATTTCGTGACTGGTTATCTATAGTGTCGGCTTTAGCACTGTGTGTCTATCGCCTTGTAGGTCTACTAGCTTAGAAAAGGCTACTAGTTTATAGATAGTGTTGATGAGTAGTAGCCTTTGTTGTCACTACTATTTATACCCTAAAACGCAATCACATAAAATTTATAAATCATAACTTAGTTAAATATCGAATCATAGCGTTGACTGCATGTATTTTCACCGAAGCCTTGCTATTATACGGCTTAATATTGATAAAACCTATGCTATATCTTGATATAGTTTTTAATAAAATTTACGATTATTATCATAAAAAAATTGTCGTTCAGCGCCGCTATTTTCTCTATCAGTCGCGATTTATCTGTAGGAATGTCCATGTCCAACCAGTTTCAGTTATTCAAGCGCCGTCGTTTTAGCGCTATGTTTTTCACCCAGTTTTTGGGCGCATTCAATGACAATATTTTTAAGCAGGCGCTCATACTGGTGCTGACTTATACTGCCGCCAGTAAATTGGGTGTAGAGGTCAGCATCCTTAATAACTTGGCCGCCATGTTATTCATCCTACCCTACTTTTTGTTTTCTGCTTTGGCAGGACAGATTGCTGATAAGTATGAAAAATCAAAGCTTACGCAGTTTATTAAACTCCTTGAGCTGGTCATTATGGCGGTTGCTGCGGTAGGCTTTGTCTTTGAATGGTATGCACTGCTGTTTGTCGCGTTGTTTTTGATGGGTACCCATTCGACTTTCTTTGGACCGATTAAATACGCTTATCTGCCACAAGCGATGAAAGAAGATGAGTTGGTCGGCGCCAACGGCCTTTTTCAGATGGGTACTTCGCTGGCTATTTTAGTCGGTATGATTGTCGCTGGTATTTTGACTCAGCTATCACAATCATTATATTGGATTAGTGCCACAGTGTTGGTTGTCGCTGTTTTAGGATATCTAGCTGCGCGCTATATCCCTACTATGCCAGCGATGCAGCCTGACCTGAAGATTAACTGGAATATTATTACAACCAGCTTGGCCACGGTTCGTTACTTATACTCTTTGCCTTTTTTGTTCTTTATCATTCTTGGTAACAGCTGGTTTTGGTTTTATGGGGCGACGTTTTTGACCCAAGTGCCAGAGTTCAGCAAGGTGATTTTGCTTGGTGATGAGTCAGTCGTTATTTTCTTACTCACATTGTTTTCTGTTGGCGTGTCAATCGGTTCGGTGCTGTGCAAAACATTGACCAAAAACAAAGTCAGCTTGCGTCTATTGCCTTTTGGTATTGCTGGATTAAGTATCTTTGCTATTGATTTGTATTTTTCACTTTCAGGTTTAGATATAAATGTGAATAATGACACATTACTTGGCATCGGTGATTTGTTTAATATAAGTGGTAGCTGGCGTGTCTTCGCGGATTTATTCTTATTAGGTTTCAGCGGTGGTTTGTATATCGTACCGCTATATGCTTCTATGCAAGCCTACGCACCTAAGAGTCATCGAGCACGCATCGTAGGTGCGAATAACATCTTTAACGCGATATTTATGGTCACATCAGCCATTTTTGCGATTGTTATCTTAAACGTCTTAGGGTTTACGCTACCGCAGCTATTTTTGGTGACAGGGCTATTGAATATAGTGTTTGGTGCATTTTTATACATTAAACTCAATAAACATATTAAGCATGCCGTTATCCAAACCAACGATGGTATAGCGCCGTAAATATGGTTAGCGCCGTAAATAAGTTTGGCTCCATAAATACAGTCTAATGTTGCGCTGATGGTTTCGTAGTTATGATAGCTATAGTAGTTTGCCCACTATCTATAGATTATTTATGGGCTATCTAGACAGTAATATTCGAGCCAATAATTTGGATTGTTTGTTATAGTAATACGCATTATGCCGTTGCTTTTGGACGGTAACATACTTTATTTTATTGACAGTTTTTAACACCATCAGGAGTGAGTTATGACCCTGCGTCCTTTATCTAAAATTGACCAGTTGTTACTTGGGGTCGATAAGGCATTACGAGCTGTCGTGCCACATTCTAATCCAAGCACGCGTCCGTTGCCCGTCAGTAGCGATGAGATTCCTGAGCTGACCATCACAGAGGCTCGGCACGTCTCAGGTCTTATGCGTATCAATCATACAGGTGAAGTATGTGCGCAAGGTCTATACCATGGCCAAGCGTTTGCTGCGAAAGATAGTGGTGTCAAACAAGCCATGCAACAATCGGCCGAAGAAGAAGTCGATCATTTGGTCTGGTGCGAGACTCGTCTAAGCGAACTTGGTAGCCATGCCAGCGTATTTACACCGCTTTGGTACGGTATGTCTTTTGGACTCGGTGCAGTCGCAGGCGCGATCTCCAATGAGTTTAGTCTAGGGTTTGTAGCAGAGACAGAAGCGCAGGTCAGCGAGCATCTACAGGATCATATCAAGCAGTTACCTGAACATGATCAGCGCTCAAAAGAAATATTGGCACAAATGGATAAAGAGGAGCTGCACCATCGTGAGCTAGCACTTGCAAGTGGCGGTGCTGCCCTGTCTCCGGCAGTACGTCGGACCATGCGATGGATGGCAAATCGCATGAAAGATACCGCTTATCACTTATAGCTTATAGCTTATAGCTTATAGCTTATGGTTACAGGTACTGTGGTTAGCTACTGTTGTCGATTTTCTTACTAATTAATAGCTGCACAGATTTACGTAGGTTTGCTTAATTCTAGCGATTAACAATCCTACCACAGATAGCGTAAAGCTTAATTTGCTACGGTATTAAAAATTTGTACGATTTTGCAGCAATGCGCTATTTATATTACCGTCCAATCAATGAATAACAACCAAATAAATTAAACAAGGTAACGATTTTTATGAAAGCGATTCTCTCTAGTAGCCACTCTATTAAGTCACCGAAGTTTGCGACATTGACCGCCATGGCTGCAACCTGTGCCATGCTGTTATCTGCACCTGTGAATGCAGAAGAAACTGATGCCGCTGCAACGGCTGTACCTAGTGCGATGGACTCAAGCAAACGTGTGATTCGTCTTGCTCGTCCTAATGCAGCTATCAGTCCTGCTCAAGCCAATGCCGCACAAACAAGCCTGCCAGCAACACCTGCGAGCAACAGCCAGCCGACTAATGCGCAAACCACTAACATGCAACTAAGCGGCACTCTGCAAAACAATGCATCTGTTAGCACTGCTCAACCTCAAACACCGCAAATGATGTCGCCTGCTGCTGCACCTGTTATGAACGGCACTACTCGTGTCTATGAGCCTGGTCCAATGACAGCTACTGGTATCGACTTGCGTAGCGGACAACTTCCGAACATTCCTACACCGCAAGTACAGCTCTCAGACATGAGCTTTGTGAAAACCGTACTGATTCCACAACAAAAAGGGCTAGGTACTGATAAGCTTGATGTTAGCTTATTAGATGACTTCATCGCTGATGTATCCCCTAATGCGCGTCACTATCCACCAAACTTCCCTAACCGCTCACAGCGCCATTACACACGTGAGAAAATCAAAGTATTAGCGGATTGGATCGAGCCATATGCTAAGTCGCCAAATGCTTCTTATGATGTGTTGCTTCGTGCTGCTAAGCTAAACGGCATGGGTCGCAATCTAGATTTGGGTTCAGACTACACGGTACGTGGTGGTCAGTATGTCGATCGCGCTATCAAGCTGCAACCTGATAGTGGTGAGGCTAACTTCCTATACGGCATGATGCTATCAGAAGGTGGCGGCTTCAAAGAAGGTCAAAAATATCTAGACCGAGCTGTCGCTTTAGGGTACACCGAAGCAGAACAAAGCTTAGCACAGTCAGATCTACTCAGTGACCGCCGTGCTAATGCGTTAGAACGCTTACGTCGTCTTGAAGGGCAATACCCTAACAACACTGTCATTCCTCAACAAATCAAACTCGTTGAAGAAGGTAAGTTCTACATTTGGGATATTCCTGCCCCTGACATCAGTGTAAAACCAGGTGCATAGATATTCTGTACTTGTTGAGATTAGCTATTGAGGGTTTGATTCATAAGATATTTGTTTAATAAGACCCTCAATAGATAAATCTTTAATAAATAATCTAAGCTTCACATACCAAGCGCTTTTGTTTTATATATAAGACAAAAGCGTTTTTTTCGACTAGTAGAAACCCTTTCGTTTTAAAACATGCTTTTGTAGAACTGCAAATGAATAGTCTAACGCCAAAAGTTGCGCTACACTCATTATCAACTGCTACTTTCATTATTGATATTCTCATAACTACCGTTTATTGGACTGACTTATGACTTTCGCTGGCTTTAGCAAACAGACAGTAATGCACACTAATAGAAAAGCCCTGCCCATTACTTCACTTATGCTTTTGGCGGCAGCAGTATTGCTACCAGCGTGTAGTACGGTGACGGTCGATAAACAAGCATCGGCCAAGACCATCTCAGCGCAGCGCGGCAATATTGTCACTGACAATGCGCTAAGCAGCGATACAGCATCTGCTTTGCTATCAGCAGGACTGAATGAGCAAGCCTGTATGCAGCAATTTGACTTATGCTTGACTCAGCTCTCTGATAGTATGCTTAACAGGCACTATCGGCCTGCCTTAGCTATTTTTGCAGAACTGCACTATGCAAAAGCGCGTCAACTATCTGATTCAAAAAACTGTCGTAATGCGCTTGCACGCCCGCCACTTGATCCGTATTACGCCAATGCGCCTTTAAGTGATGATGACGCCAAAACGCAGCAAAAAGAGACTGACCTGTGTTTAACCGATTATCAAGCAAGATTGTTTGATGCCGTCAAATACAGCTACACCTATCTGTTTTATGACAGTTTAACCCATGACTTTGAAGGTGCAGAGCAAAATAGCAATAACACTCGTGCGCAAAACCGTATTCCGAATGACAATGATATCCAAACCCAAGATATTTATAACGCTGCTAGCAATGACGTTATTACTCAAATTTATCAATCGACTGAAAACGCCAATAAATTGATGGGTGATACAACAGTAGAGTATTTGCCGATAACTTCTACCAAGCGTGATAACACGGATGAAGCAGCAATTGCCAATCGACCACCACTAAAGGGCAAAGCAACAGACCAAGTCAAAGTCATGAAAGTGACCGTAGATGACTACAATCTTGATATTTATTTGCCAAACGAAAACAACTATCTGCAAAACGCTCATAAACAAACTTCCGCCTTGGCAGACTTATCATCTACTTATGAGCTGCGACTCTCCGGTCTAAATTCTGTGAGTAAGCGTCCCGGTTTAGGCATCAGCTTGGTGGCATCGTTGGATGATCGCTACACCACCACAATCCGTCAGTTGTTGGTTGCCTCCTTATCTGGTCGGCTAACAAATGAAAATAAAAACACCGACGATAGTGAGCCAAGCTCACGTATTTATCCGACGGGACATCTTTTACTAACTGGATTGATTAAGCCAGACGGTGATAGCGTATTAGACGCACTGAGCAGTCGTAAGCTTGATATTCATTTATATAACCCGTACCAAACCGAATCCGTCAATATCCTCAACGATGACTACCCACTGGCAGCTAACTTTTCCGCGGGATATGGCTTATGGCTATCAGAAAACCAGTTAGATGGTGTGGGTTATTTAAACTTGATTACGCGCCAGCCAGATGCTCAGCTGCCCAAACTATTCATGCTCGAGCCTTATGACCCTGATAAGCGCGTGTTGATTATGTTGCACGGGCTAGCCTCTAGTCCCGCCACATGGGTCAATCTGACCAACGATATTCTTAATGATGACAAGCTGCGTGATAATTACCAAGTTTGGCAAATATTCTATCCAACCAATCTGCCTATTTTAGAAAATCGTTATCAGATTCAGCAGTTAATCAACAGCACCTACCAGCAAACTGATCCCAATGGACAAAATCGTGCCAGTCGAAATAGTGTGATTATCAGTCATAGCATGGGTGCCATCGTCGCTCGCATGATGCTATCTGATGAAAATTTAGTCGATGATTTAGATAAGCTCAATGACAAAGACATACTCTCTAGCAATGAGAAACAGCAAATCCGTAACGCGCTTAAGACTTCTTTTGGCGAAGATGAGTTAAAGGAGCGTTTTGAGCTACAGGCGTTGCCGCAAGTAGACACTGCTGTTTTTCTATCTGCACCTTTCCGTGGTACCGATTATGCAGATCGTTGGTTCACCCGTGCACTACGCCGCATCGTTTACTTACCTGTAGGTCTGGTCAAAACATTCACGGATAACTTAGCGACCATTGCCACACAAGGCGACTTGGCACAAAACCCACTGGGCGCCTTATATTTGCAGAACGGTGCCAGCCAGTTAAGTGACAAGTCTTCTTTTATAGAGTTAACCAAAGACATCACTATGAATGAGCGGATCACTTACCATTCAATCATTGCCAATAACGATGCCGATATCACTAAAGGACTGGCACAAACGCAACCAAACGGTGCCAAAATTGATTTGTCTCAAGCAGTAGAAGACAACTCTGGAAATGAAACAGCGAGCGTTGATGTGAGTGACAATACTGAGACATCACAGCTACCACCCGAGCCGCTTGTTGCCGCTGTGACAGTCAATGATGATATCAGTCAAGCACTGACCGAGCGTTTGTCAGATGGTATCGTTCCTTATAATAGTGCCCATCTCGATGGTGCTGCGTCTGAAACCATTATTAATGGCGGTCATAGTATCCAGACCAATCCGCAGACCATTTTGACGTTGCGAAGGATTTTGCATAAGCAGCTACAAGAATGATGTAGATTTTTGTTATTTCACAAGGTTTTTGACGTATAAATCGTAACCTTTAAATATCAGTTATAGCTTTCATATAAGCAGTATGTTCACGCATACTGCTTTGTTTTTAATAATATTAATTTTATTTTTCAATGTTTGAATTATGTTATTTTGATGACTCTTAGGTCTGCAACTGACAGATTGGGTTGCTTGCGTGTATATCTAGGTGAGCGCATAATATATCTATAGCACATGACAGTAATATGTAAATTTATAAGGACATAAATTATTCAATTCAGCTAAACAGTGAGTCGCAAACTTAGCCACAATTTATGTCTAATGGAGCTAAGTCCACGTCACTGAGCTATTGCCCGTAATGCTTGCCACTTTGATCGATGGATAGTTACGGACAGTTACTTGAGCGTTGTATGGAAGTCAGCGCTATTCAGCTAACAGATGAGAGTAACCGTTTATGTTCGCTACATTTATGATTGACCAGCTCGATGCGCTGACACTCGCTCGTATCCAATTCGCTTTTGTTGTCTCGTTTCATATTGTCTTTCCTGCATTCTCTATCGGGCTTGCCAGCTGGCTTGCCGTACTAGAATTTCGTTGGTTAAGAACTGGCAAACCTATCTATGCTGAGGTCTATAAGCACTGGGTCAAGATATTTGCCGTAGTCTTCGGTCTAGGTGTGGTATCAGGCGTGGTGATGTCCTACCAGTTCGGTACCAACTGGGCAGTATTCTCAGATAAAGCTGGCAACGTCATAGGCCCACTACTTGCCTATGAGGTATTGACCGCGTTTTTCTTAGAAGCCTCCTTTTTGGGTATTATGCTATTTGGCTGGGGCCGTGTAAGCAAACGCATGCATTTTACCGCCACTGCCATTGTTGCCATTGGTACACTGATATCAGCTACTTGGATTTTGTCGGCTAACAGTTTTATGCAAACCCCTCAAGGTTTTATGGTGGGTGCAGACGGCCTACTTTATCCGACCAACTGGCTTGAGATTATATTCAATCCCTCATTCCCTTACCGTTTCGCACATATGGTGACGGCGGCGTTCTTAACCACTGCCTTTGTCATTGGCGGTATCGGTGCCTACTATATCCAGTCCAAAAAACACGCCGAGCACCGTCAGCATGGTCGTGTCATGCTAGGTATGGCAATGATTATGGCCATCTTTGTGGCACCAGCACAGGTGTTGATCGGTGATGAGCATGGTTTGAATACGCTTGAGCATCAGCCAGCCAAAGTGGCTGCGATGGAAGGTATTTGGGAAGATGAGCGCGGTGCCGCATTGCGTCTCTTTGCGATTCCTGACCAAGAAAACCAAACCAATAAATACGAAGTAAAAATCCCTTATGTGACCGGTTTGATCCTAACCCACTCGTTAGATGGTGAAGTTAAAGGGCTCAAAAACTGGGCACCAGAAGATCAACCGCACGTCATTATTGTGTTTTGGGCGTTCCGTATTATGGTCGCTATTGGTATGTTGATGGTACTGGTCGGTTTATTTAGTGCCTATAAATACTTCAAAAAACAGCAATTCAATCCCGAAAGTGTCTGGTTTCACCGTGCGTGGATGATGATGACACCGCTTGGTTTTATCGCTTTATTATCAGGTTGGTTCGTAACCGAGACAGGACGTCAGCCTTGGACAGTTTATGGGGTTATTCGTACTGCTGAAAGTATGTCTCCGCTTGCAGCACAGCAAGTAGCGACGACATTGATTGGCTTTATTGTACTGTACATATTCGTCTTTGGTGCAGGCAGTTTTTATATCTTACGCTTGATTGCTCAAGGGCCGAAACCTTATACAGATCCTGCAGAAGATAATTTCTACGAGCACTCAGTAACCGAGAGCCAAGGCCGCGCGTTAAGCGGTGATAGTAATCCTGCCAAAGGTACTGAAGAAGGCTTAGATGAGCCTGCAAATGATGTCGATGATGGAGGATTACGCTAATGTTTAACTTCGGTGATGTATTAGATTTACCTCTCATTTGGGGCGGTTTGATTGCTTTGTCTGTCTTTGTCTATGTACTGCTTGATGGCTTTGATTTGGGCTGCGGTATTTTGTTCCCATTTGCAGGCTCAGATAAAAACCGTAGCCGCATGATGAACTCTATCGCCCCATTTTGGGATGGTAACGAGACATGGCTAGTGCTAGGTGGTGGTGGTTTATTCGCAGCATTCCCTGTTGCGTATGGCATCATCATGACAGGCCTATATTTACCAGTAACTGCCATGTTGTTCGGTCTCATCATGCGCGGCGTGGCGTTTGAGTTTCGCTTCAAATCGTCTTCGCGCCGACATGTATGGGATACCTTTTTCTTTGTCGGTTCAGTCGTCGCCACTTTCTCTCAAGGCATTATGCTTGGGGCGTTAGTACAAGGGTTAGAAGCCAGTAATCGTCTATATACTGGTGGCCCATTTGATTGGCTCACGCCCTTCTCGATTGTGTGCGGATTTGCCATGATTATCGGCTATGCCTTACTTGGTTCAACGTGGCTTATCATAAAAACAGAACACACGCTGCAAGTGTGGGCGCGCCAAGTTTCTAGATGGATGCTTACTGCATTACTAGTGGCGATGGTTGTGGTCACAGCGTTTATGTACTTCTCAGACATCGATGCGTTAGAAGGATGGTTTAGTTTCCCAGATTTGTTATACCTTGCTCCTATGCCTATCATTGTCATGCTCTTATTCTTTATCATGCGTAAAGACTTAAAAACAGAGCGTGAGTATCGTCCATTTTTGCTAACGGTTGCTCTATTCTTAATGGGTTATATTGGGGTTTGTTTCGCCCTATTCCCTTATATCGTACCGTATCAAATGACGATTTATGAGGCTGCTGCTGCCGATACCTCATTATCATTTATGCTGATTGGCGCATGTATCATGTTACCGATTATCTTGAGCTATACAGCATTTGCTTACTATACCTTCAAAGGTAAATCTGATCACAATCCGATGTACTAGTCGCTAATCGCGGCGGGCAACGGATCAGCTAAAGAGGATGGCTATCATCGTTTATAGATGGTAGTCACACTTCATACGCTAGTCAGGAGATTTCTATGAAAAAGTTCAGTAAAAAACAATCGCAATGGGCATGGTTCGTGGGTCTATATTTGGCAGGGTTTTTAGTGGTGTTTACCATTGCTCAGCTAATTAAACTGGCCATGGGTGTTTAGTGTCATTACTTACTCATACGATTGAGTGCTAGTTAGTTAGCTAATAAATAGCTTGATAGATGCTAAATTTGCATTTTTGTCTTGCAAATATCCTCTTTAAATATGTCGTAAAAAATAATTCTATATGCATAAAAAAAGCAGCGTTGAATAATCGACGCTGCTTTTTATTTATCTTAAATTTATCAGTTTGGTTTACCTGCATGCTCGATATCATTCTGTTCGATAAACTGATTGACCTGTGTTAGACGCTCTGGTGTTCCCACGTCTATCCAATTATCTGTCGTCACTTCAGCGGTAATCTGAAACTTTATCATTGCCTGCTTTAGTAGTGGTGCCAATGCAGCAGGCTGTCCTGATACCAGTCCCTCTACCAATTTTGGTGACATTACGCTAATACCCGCGAAGGTATACTTATCTGCATCGCCTACCGGCTGCTCACTAGCAAGACCGTTATTGATAGCGAAATCACCGCCATTATTGTGCTCTGGATTATCAATCAACAACAAATGCGCGCGCTGATCCGCTCCCAATGTATAGTCTGTTAATTGAGAGAAGTCATAGGTAGTCCAGACGTCAGAATTGACCAGAATAAACGGCTCATCTTTTAGTTTACCTGATTGTAATGCCTGAAAAATGCCGCCTGCGGTCTCAAGTGGTTCATCGTCTTCTACTGACCAATGCAGCTTTACGCCATACTGTGAACCGTCACCTAAGCTGTCCATTAGCTTATCTGCCAACCATGAGGCATTGACTGTGATATCAGTAATGCCTGCTGCTTGTAGTGCTTTAATGTGCCATACAATAAGCGGTTGACCTGCGACTTCAACCAAAGGCTTGGGCGTCTCAAGCGTTAATGGACGTAGGCGTGTGCCCTTGCCAGCTGCCAAAATCATGGCTTGTGTAATCGTAGAGGTAGACATCTGCGCTCCTATCTTTATCATTTAAATTAATTTAGCTGAGCGTCATCTATGCTGAAGCAAACTTCTCTTTATAAGCAGGTAGCACTGCCTCTTGTAGCCATTGGTTAAACGGTATAATTGATTGTTTTAGTTCATCATTGCCATATTCGGCAAGCCAGTTTAATTCAATAATCAAATCACGCATGACTTTAGGAATATCCGCCAAATAGCGGTCTTTGCCATCACGCTCAGACAAACGGATAAAAATCCCTAATACCTTTAAGTGACGTTGTACGCCTATGACATTCACATCGTTTTCAAACTGCACCGCGCTATCAGCAGTGGTTAGTGATTCTTGTTTTTGTAGCTGCCAAAAGTCATCAATCCATGCAGATATTTGGCTCTCTGGCCATTCAACATAAGCATCGCGGACTAACGACACTAAATCATAAACATACGAGCCAATGACAGCATCTTGAAAATCAATCACACCCAACTTTGATTTATCTGCTTGATCTTGCATAAGGTTGCGGCTGTGATAATCACGATGTACCACTACTTGTGGCTGTCGCAAAATCTCATTCATTAACGCTGTTTTTAGGTTTCCCCAAACTTGCTCATTTAGCGCTATACCAATATAAGGCATAAACCATTCGCTAAATAAATCCATCTCACGGTCTAGTAGTGCTGTGTCATAATCTGGCAGCTGATGTTGCGACTTTGCCGTTTCTACTGGTACCGTTTGTAGCGCCACTAATGTCTGCATTGCTAGCTGATAGTAGTCATTGATTTGGTCTGCGGTGGCATCGACAAGCAAATGGGCAAACTCTACTGTGCCAAAATCTTGTAATACCAAAAATCCTTTTTCCACATTTTGTGCAGTCAGAGTCGGCACGTTGACAGCAGGCGCCATCAGCTTAGCAACATTGATAAACTGCAGCATCGCATCTTGCTCGTCAGCGGAGTCCATGACGATATAATGCTTATTGGCACTATTATCTGACTCTGATAGTTCGATACGATGATATCGGCGGGCACTAGCGTCACCAGGTAAGCTATCTAGACTAAAGGTTTGATCTAAAAATACTTGCTGTAACCATTGTTCTAATTGCTGTTGGCGGTTGTTATTTTCATCGATCATATCAGTCTCTAAAGTCGTTTTGTCAGTCATATTGGGCATTGCTGGTTAAATATAAGTCATAAATAATTAAAGTAGTGATAAGTCTGACAAATACTTGCTAAAATAGCGATATGTGTCGGTGCTCTACAAGCTGTCACAGACGTATTGCTATATCATTCAATACTTGATGTCGGATAGAATCGCTATCGCTACTTAAAAATCAGCATGGCTATATTATAAATTTTGGTAAATAGTGTAGCTGATTTGGTTTTTTTTGACTATGATTAGTCGTCATTATATATAAAACATCCGAATTTTTGAGAATACATTAGTCATATTTTAGTTGCTCGTTCACTGCTTTATATCGTTCGGTGATACCGTTACTAAACTCAGTCATGCAATCCAATAAGCTCTGCAATCATAGGTGTGCCCTTGTTATATTCTCCGCTTTACCAAAGCATCCGCTTGATCTTATTTGGTGCCTTAGGCTTGTCTAGCCTAACTGTCAGTGCTGCCATTGGTGATGCCAATACGCAAAAAACTGAACCACTAACTACGGATAGTACAGGCAGCTATGTTTCTAATAGTGTGGCGACTGACGCCAATAGTATTAGTCGTACTCAAAGTAATGATGGCTATCAAGAAGCAGATATTCTAAATGACAGCTATCCAGACGATGCTAATTCTGCTAATACGAATAACGCTACTTTATCGAATGATACTGCGTTAAATAGCAGATTCTCTGAAAACAATGACCTAGATATTACAGAGATTAATGAGGCTGCTGACTCTGAAGCTTTTAGCAATGAAGTTTCTAATGCTAGTAATTTAAATACAGAAACTAGCAACCAACCAAGCAGTGATACACCAGATAGCAATGCCTTTGTCCCTAAAGCGATAACAACAGATAATGGCAAGCTAGATCTTAATGATGAGAGTATTCAAGCCAGCTTAATGCGCTTAGCAGAGTTTTATGAGCTAACACCAGATACCGATGCTTCAACATTAAACAATGACACTATCAGCACTGAAGCAAACAATACTCATAATAATGCCATGCCTGCCGCACAGACGATTCCAAAGGTCGGTAGAGATTTACGTCTACTGCCAAATGCCGTGGACAGTGCCCAGCGCTGTGAAGGTCAATGGGTATATCCGCAGAGTAACCCTAATTATCAACGTGCTGTGAATGAAGCTGGTACGGCAAACGGACAACCAGCACCAAATGTGGCTAGCGTTCCGAACAATCAAGCCCCTTTATTTACTGAGTCTGATTACGGTTATTACAATAACGTGAACTACGCTGAGCTCTCAGGCAATGTAAAAATTGATCAAGGTACTCAGCATATCGAAGCAGAAAAAGTCATGATTGACTTGAGCAATGGCGTTGCAGCTGCTCAAGGCAAAGTCATGTTTACAGATAATGCGACTGGACAGCGTACAAGCAATGCAGCGACAAACAACGTTTCTACAAAGAGCGGCCAAGCCAGCTTTAATGATAGAGCGGCACAAAGCGGCCTAATTGGCGTTGCAGACAGCTTGAATTACAATACTGAGACTGGTCAGTCAACAGCCAATGATGTGGCATTTGCTAGTGTTGGACTACAAGCGCACGGCTATGCCAAACGCTTAAACAAACCGAACGAGAGTGAATACGAGCTGGATCAGGTGATGTTTAGTACCTGTCCACCTACCAACCGTAAATGGCAGTTTGAAGCCAAAAGTATCGATCTAAATACTGATACAGGGCGCGGCGAAGCGTATAACACTACTTTCCGTGTGGCTGACATACCCGTATTTTATCTCCCCTATTTTAACTTCCCAATCGACAGTCGCCGTAGTAGTGGGTTTTTATTACCAAGTGCCAGTGTCAGTAGTGAAAGCGGTCTTGAAGTTGATATCCCGTATTATTTCAACTTAGCACCTAACTATGATGCCACCCTTAACACGCATATTTATACTGACCGTAACCCGATGCTATCAGGTGAGTTCCGTTATCTGACTGAGAATTATGGGGAAGGTATTTTAAACGGTTCATACTTACCAAATGATAAAGAGTATGACGACGAAGATCGTACCAGCTTGTTTTATGACCACACTTGGTCGTCGAAAAGCATTCCACGATTAAGCGCTGACGCTGAATACAACTATGTATCAGATGCCGATTACCTGAATGATTTTGATACGTTGGGCTTGTCAGACAGCACCATAAACTTGCCACGTCGTGCCCGCGTCAATTACTACAATGATTATGTCGATGGTGAACTAAAAGTAGAAACCTTCCAGACTCTAGATGCATTCACTGATAGCGGTGAGGCGTTAGAAGACAAAGACAAACCGTACTCACGTTTGCCACAGCTCAAATTAAATTATCGCCTGCCGTGGGCCGAGCGCTTCGATATCACTGGTATTCATGATTCTGCATACTTCAAGAAGTCTATCGATGATGGCTCTGAAAACGAAAAAAGTGGCGCACGTATTTATAATAAACTGAGCGCCGCCTATCCGATGGAGACCTCTTGGGGTTATATCAAACCTAAGCTGAGCTTGCAGCATCTATATACGTCATATGATGAAGATAGCTTAGAAGATAATCAGCTTAGTGAAGAAGATGGCAGTCAGTCGGTTTTTGTTCCGCAAGCCAGTATCGATGCAGGTCTACACTTCTATCAAGCGGGCTCACCATTTGGTGCGTTTGACGATACGATGGGCGGCTATCGTTTACTTAGTCCACGCGTAAAATATACGTATTCACCGTATAAGAACCAAAACGATATTCCTAACTTTAATACACGTATTGCCTCTATTAACTATGAGCAGCTGTTTTCGGACAGTTGGTTTTTAGGTCATGATCGCTTGCAGGATTTGCACTCTATTACGCCTGGCGTCAATTATCGTTACATCGATGCAACGGGTGTGACACGTTTTGATGGTAGCATTGCAGAACAGTTCTATCTAGATGATGGACGTGTGACACTTGATGACGATCAGCCAGTATTTACCTCGTCTTCTTCAGGAATGGTATGGGATACCAGCACTCAACCTTACAATAATTTTTGGGTTGATGTCAGCGGTGCCTTAACCAGTAATTATGATTTGAACTACATTACGACTGAGCTGCGTTATCAGCCATCAGACAACAGCTTATTTAATGTGGGTTATGTTAAGCGTCAGCGTGATGACAATACCGATCAGTTGCCATTATCGGCGTTTACCGCTTCCGCTGTTTTCCCTATTAATAACAGCTGGCGTATATTGGCTCAGGGTCAGTACGATTATAATCGTAACAAGATGCTTGATTCACTCATTGGTGTTGATTACGAAGATTGCTGTTTCGGCTTTGCTGTTTATGGTCGCCGCTATTACAATGACCTAAACGTAAAAGACGAGCCAACACAAGCTATTATGGCAGAAGTTAGATTAAATGGTCTTGGCAGCGGTAGTAGCCGCTTGACACGATTGCTTGCTGATAAGATTTTGGGCTTTGAACCTGTACAGACGGCATGGAAAGACTAACCAGTTTTTTGCTAGATTAGAATTATTTACGTAAATATTTATAAGACACTATTTGAACCCCTATTATGGGAAACGCTGTCGAATATTTTATTATTAAGAGTATTGGATAGAGTTGACCGACTACCATCCGATGCAATGACATTGATGAGGAGCATCATGAGATTTTTTTCTTTACGTCAGACTAGCAGAGCAGTATTGCTATCTATGGCAGGCCTTACGCTTACGTTAAGTGCCAACGCTGCTACTGTAAAACCTGCAGCAGCTCAAGCTTCTACTTCTGCTGCGCAAAACTCAGTTGATCGCTTAACGCCAGCCAATAGCACAGACGGTATTATTGCCCTAGTTAATGAAAATGCTATCTTAAAAAGCGAACTGGTTGATGCTATCGAGCAAACTCAAGCACGTGCAAAAGCTGCTGGAGAGCCTATCGCAAACTCAGCACAACTACAGTCTGAAGTGTTAAACGCGCTTATTTTGCGTGAACTACAACTGTCTATGGTCAAACGCGCGGGACTGCCTGCCGATGAAGCAGAAATCAATCAACGTCTTGGTCAAATTGCTCAAGCTGAAGGCCTCAATAGCATCGCAGCATTGCAGCAACGTCTAGATGCCGCACAACCTGGTAGTTATGCCAATCTACGTGCCAAACTGATCGAAGAGGCTTCTATCCAAGCGCTACAGCAGCGTCAAATTACTCGCCGAGTACGTATTAGCGAGCAAGACATTGATGCATTTTTGGCCTCACCTGAAGCCAAACGTCTGAACCAAAGCGAATATCAAACCATTCACGTACGTGTGCCTTATATAGATGACTATAGTCGCCTATCGGCCGCTCAACGTGAAGAAGCATTAAAAGTTGCTCAAGCATTACGCACGCGTTTGCTTGAGCCAAATGTCAACGTCGCTGAAGCTGTTGCTGCTAGCCAAGGAAGCTATCCGATTCCATTGCAAGGTGGAGATATGGGCTTTCACAAGGCAGCTTCTTTACCGACAGAGCTATCTAGCAAAATTACCAAGTTAGACGTTGGTACCGTAAGCGAGCCATTATTGACTCCTGAAGGTATTGATATCATCAAGCTTGCTGATAAAAAAGCCAGCAATACAATGCTGATACCACAGTGGCATACTCGCCATATCTTAGTTAAAGTCGATGATTTACAGACTGATGCGCTTGCTGAACAAAAAATTAATGATCTATACGAGCAGCTTCGTGGCGGCGCTGACTTTGCTAGCTTAGCCTCAACGTATTCAGACGATCCAGGTTCTGCGGGACGTGGCGGCGACCTTGATTGGGTTAGCGAAGAAGATATGGTTGGTCCATTTGAAGCCACAATGAAAAATACGGCAGTTGGCGACTACTCTGCGCCATTTAAGACACAGTTTGGTTGGCATATCCTAAAAGTTGATGGTAAGCGCGATCAAGATATTAGCGAGCAATATCGTCGCAATATGGCACGTCAAGCATTGTATCAACGCCTAGCACCACAAGCTCAAGAAGACTGGTTACAAGAGCTACGTGCTGGCGCTTATATTCAGATACTTGGCTAATATGTTGCAATAAGCTAATAGTATTAAGTTAGCTATAATATTGAATCGATTTAAATAAAGAAGGGTATATGCAATGGCATATACCCTTCTTTTGTTTGCGCAGTTAAATATTTAACTGGAGGCTTTAAAAAATCTCAAAGTTAAGCATTCTAAACTTTACCAAATCAAAATCCATACAAAGAAAAACCCCGAACCTAGGGCGATTGGTTCAGGGTTTCAATACTTCGTGTTATTGTTATTATCTCTCTTCCGTGCTGACTCATCCTAAGTCATTTAACAGTATTATATAAGACAGCGGGCTGACCTGTGCTTTTATTGATACTGTCTCAACACTACATCCATGCGTATCCTTGTGTTGATGGATGTATTATAGGCCAATGAATTTGGTGCCGATAGAAGCTAAAGACTCTATTTTGCGTAAGCATATGCTTACATTATCTCTATACATTACAGCTAATAAACGGCCTCTTTTATCAACCAAAACTGCGCTGTTCTTGTCTGTGCTCTTCTGACACTTTTTCGCCTTCTTTCTTGCCTTCTTCGATTTTGTTGTCAGTTTCTTGGATATCTTCTGCTTGTGCAGTAGGCGCATTGCCTTCTTGCTTGCTTGCCTCTTCTGGCTCATATTGCAAGGTAGTCATCACAGGGAAATGATCAGATCCTACGGATGGCATACGCTGAATATCAACTACCGTAAAGCAGGCACTATGAAAAATATGATCTAAAGCCCAACGCAGAAATGGATATTTAACATGAAAGGTATTAATGAAATGTCGACCAATACGAGGATCTAACAGACCAGAAATACGTTGAAAGCGACGCGTGGTTTTTGACCATGCGACATCATTAAGATCACCTGCCAGTATCGCCGTTTGGTCGTTTTCTTTTATGTGTTTACCTACCATGAGCAGCTCAGCATCACGCGTGGTGGACTTATCAGCTTCAGTTGGACTAGGCGGCATAGGATGCAAGCAATATAACCAAATGGCGCGGCCTCCTTGCAAACGCAATTGAGTATGTATAGACGGTATATCATCTATCATCAAATACTTAACTTCAGGATCAATTAGCTCAAGCTTAGAATACAAGTGCATGCCATATAGATTATCTAGTGGCACTTTCACGGTGTAGGGATAGTCAGACTCGACTTGCTGTAAGGCTTGCTCCCATTTCTTGTCACTCTCTAATGTAATTAAGATATCAGGCTGCTTTTGCTTAACCAAATCGACCAGTTTTTGCGTTTCGTCATTGGGCGTCAATACGTTTGATACCATGATTTTTATTTGATGCGCTTGCCCTTCTGGCTTATCTTTTGCCTTTTGAACTTCTTTTTTCCACAGCTTAGTATATGGCAGTACCATTCTCAGCTGAAATGCTAACGTACCACTCAGCACAACAAACAATAGCCACTGCCCTAATTCCCACTCTGAGGAAAACACTAACATGCCAAACCAAGCGATAATACCAAGCACCATTATTTGAATGCGTGGAAACTCAACACCGCGCACCCACCAGTTATCCAGCGGCAACCAGCCCCAGATTGTGACAAAGGCGATGAATCCTGCTAGGCCTTGTAAGGCGTAATATAATAGTGAGAGATCCATAAGTAGGTACTAACCGTTGATTAAAGAGTCGATAGAGCTGATGATGTATATTGATTAAGCTTTAATTCACCTGACATCAAATAACTAACGTCGAGTAATTACGTTTGAGACTTACTTTAGCATTTCAGAAGATTCTCGCCTACTGGTGAGTCTCAATTATGCGACAACTATCATAAAACGTTACAATATTGGCTCATTCAATGTAATGCATGATTTATTAAACACTATATTTTTGAGGTCGCAAGATAGCCAAGTACCTCTTCAATAGTAATAACTTAAAGTTATAGTCGACATAGTTAATAGTGTATGGAAAACGACCAAATAATAGCCAAAACGCCTTGCTTTTTCGCGCCATTCACGGCATTGTTATCGGTTGACGATGCAACAAATAATTGTAAATAGGATTGAACTTCATGAGTGATTTAACAGTAGGTTTGGTAGGCTGGCGCGGTATGGTAGGGTCAGTATTAATACAACGTATGCAGGAAGAAAATGACTTCAATGGTATTACACCGGTGTTTTTTTCTACCAGTAATGCTGGTGGTGATGCACCAAAATTCGATGGTATTGAAACCGGCCAACTAAAAGACGCTCATGATATTGAAGCACTTGCTGCTTGTGATGTCGTTATTACTTGCCAAGGTGGTGACTATACGTCAAAAGTCCATCAACCATTGCGTGATAGCGGTTGGAACGGCTATTGGGTTGATGCGGCAAGTACCTTACGTATGAAAGATGACAGCATCATCATTCTTGATCCAGTCAACCGTAACGTTATTGATAGTGCCCTAGCCAATGGCAAAAAAGACTTCATCGGTGGTAACTGTACCGTATCATTGATGTTGATGGCTATCGGTGAGCTGTTTAATAAAGGCTGGGTCGAATGGGTCAGCGCGATGACATATCAAGCTGCTAGTGGCTCTGGCGCAAACAACATGCGTGAGCTCATCAATGGCATGGGTGTGTTACGTGATGCCGTCCAAGACGAATTGGCTGACTCTGCTAGTGCTATTCTTGAGATTGATAAAAAAATCGCTCAGACTCAGCGCTCAGCAGACTTCCCTACACAATACTTCGGTGTACCACTGGCAGGTAGCTTGATTCCTTATATCGATGCTCAGCTAGAAAACAAACAGTCAAAAGAAGAATGGAAAGGCGGCGTCGAGACCAATAAGATCTTGGGTAATGATGAAGCCAGTACGATTCCTATTGATGGGATGTGTGTACGCGTCGGTGCCATGCGTTGTCATGCGCAAGGTCTAACAATCAAGCTGAAAAAAGACATTCCTCTAGAAGAAATCGAAGCTGCACTCAAAAACAGTGGCAACGAGTGGTTGGATTTGGTCGAAGATGACAAAGAAACTACTATGAATCGCCTAACGCCAGTAGCCGTGACTGGCACCTTAACTGTTGCTCTAGGTCGCTTGCGTAAGCTTAATATGGGCCCTGAATATTTAGGTGCTTTTACCGTTGGCGATCAGTTGTTATGGGGCGCAGCAGAACCATTACGTCGTATGCTTAATATCATCCGTGAGCAAAACGTCTAATTCAGATACCTTATATTAAACACGAAAAAGACAGCGATTGCTGTCTTTTTTTATGGGCTGTTATTGCTTAGATTGATACGCAATCATCACCTCATTACGACGTAAAAATGGTGGCGTCCAAGGCGGGTTATAACGTGCCAATTCAGGCTCGCCTGTAGGTCTCAGATTTTGGTCTTGCATCCATGTTTGCAGCGCTTCGGTTTTTTCCGCTACTTTATCTTCTCCTGCGAGCCAAGAGAACTTAATCACACCGTACGTCTGTGCAGGCACTTCTATAATCTCAACGTTTGGATTATTCGGCTTAGGCAGTGTTTGCATCGTATATTTACTAGGCATCGTAAATTGCACGCGCCACTTACCATCGTCTTGTTGCATACTGACTGGTGCTGTCATGGCAATTTTTTGTGACTCATTATCACTTTCTTTATTATCAGCTTGCATCGTGACAGGTGCTGTCATACTAATTTTACTACTGTCTCCACTTGGTGCTGTGTTATTACCAAAAATATAGTCCGCTAAAACCTTAAATCCTTCACGACTTGCTGAGTCTTGGTCACCACTCACCCACGTTTGCGCCACTAGCTGCTCATCATAACGACGCAGCTCAAAGTCATCTACTTGCGTCAACACTGTATATTTCGGCTCTTCGGTAGCCATAGCCCCTCCTGATATTAATAATGAACCACTCAATAATAAGTAAGCTGTCTTTTTCATATAATGTCTCCAGCATCTAAAAGCATGGTGTGGCAATGATTATCACCTCACCTGTATAACCTCTACTGTATCAACAGACCTTTAGCACTGTCTGTGTCTTTTGGCGTGCTATCTGTGTTTTTTGGTTATAGTAAAGCGGCATTGACCAAGGTATATATTGCACGTATATCGATAACACCTAATATCTATAGTTAAAAAACGCTAAAACGGATACAAGGCAGCCAACTGAAAATTGGACAAATAGTACATTTAGGGAGGGTAACGCCGTAGCAGTTCAGTGATTCTCTGACTATATGTCCAAAAAACCGCTAACAATGCTATAATTAGCGCCATTTTCATAGCTTAAATAGCGGTTATCATATGCAATTTGTCTTACATAAAACGGCCAGCGGTGCAACGCGTGCACGCCGTGGTACGGTTCATCTCAATCATGGCGACGTGCAAACGCCTGCTTTTATGCCTGTTGGTACTTATGGTACGGTCAAAGGCATGCTGCCACGTGATATCGAAGCCATCGGTGCTGATATTATTTTGGGCAACACCTTCCATTTATGGTTACGTCCGGGTACTGAAGTCATTGATAAGTTTGGTGGCCTGCATAAATTTATGCATTGGGACAAGCCTATCTTGACCGATTCGGGCGGTTTCCAAGTATTCAGCCTCGGCGCAATGCGTAAAATTACCGAAGAAGGCGTAAATTTTAAATCTCCTATCGATGGCGCAAAGGTATTTCTCTCACCAGAAAAATCTATGCAAATTCAGTACAGCTTGAACTCAGACATCGTCATGCAGTTCGATGAGTGTACGCCTTATCCAGCCACTCATGACGAAGCGAAAAAGTCGTTAGAGTTATCATTACGTTGGGGACAACGCTGTATCGATGAGCACAACAGACTGGGCAGCACCAACGCATTATTCGGTATTGTACAAGGCAGTATGTATCCTGATTTGCGTCAGCAATCACTTGAAGGCCTGTTAGAGATCGGCTTTGATGGTTATGCTATTGGCGGTCTTTCGGTTGGCGAGCCTAAAGAAGAGATGATAGATGTCCTAGACTACCTGCCTGATGATATGCCAGCAGATAAGCCACGCTATCTTATGGGGGTTGGTAAGCCTGAGGATTTAGTTGAAGGCGTACGCCGCGGTGTGGATATGTTCGACTGTGTGATGCCAACGCGTAACGCGCGTAACGGTCATTACTTTGTGACGGGCGATGCAGACAATGCTGGTGTGGTACGTATTCGTAATAGCCAATATCGCAACGATGAAGGCCCATTAGATCCTGAGTGCGACTGCTATACTTGCCAAAACTTTAGCCGCGCTTATCTGTACCATCTTAACAAGTGTAAAGAGATGCTAGGTGCTCAGTTAGCGACCATTCATAATTTACGCTATTACCAACGTTTAATGCAGGGTATCAGAGATGCTATCGAGCAAGATAAATTTGATGAGTTTGTCAGCGAGTTTTATGCCAAACGCGGTCAAACAGTTCCTGAGTTAAACTTGCGTTAATCCTGTTTAACATTCACGACCGTATAATGATATCTGTTGAAATAAAAAAGGGCTTAAGAATAATCTTAAGCCCTTTTTCTATGCTGCTTCTATCACTAATGACTATCAGCTAATGATTAATATAGAGTCTATTTTGACTACTATCCCATCAATGACGTCACAAATACTACAATAACAGCGATTGGCGCGATGAATTTTGCAACGATTTGCCACAGCTGCCATGTACCATTGGATAAACCAAGCTCTTGCTGAATGTTACGTTGATCCATTTTCCAACCAACAAATACAATTGCAGCCAGACCTGTTAGAGGCAATAGGAACTTACTAGTAAGCTTATCTAATGCATCAAAGATACCGTTACCCATGATAGTAAAGTCAGACCATAGATTGAACGATAGCAATGCTGCAATACCTAACAACCAGATTACTGTGCTTGCCACGATAGTAGATACAGTACGACTCATCGACGTACGCTCTTCTAACAACTCAACGGTTGGCTCAAGTAACGAGATAGATGAGGTAATAGCGGCAAAGGTAATAAGCAAGAAGAACAATGCACCAATAATGGTACCCGCACCCATGCTACCGAAAGCAATTGGCAAGCTCACAAAGATAAGACCAGGACCTGATGCAGGATCTAGACCATTGCTAAAGATGATTGGGAAGATGGCAAGACCAGCAGCCAACGCAATAACCGTATCCAAAATAACAACAGTACGTGCTGTTTTTAGCAAGTTCACTTCACGGCCCAAATACGAACCATAAGCAACCATGATACCCATACCAATTGATAGGGTGAAGAATGCATGACCTAATGCTGCAAGCATAACATCAGCCGTTAGTTTGCTAAGATCTGGCGTAAATAAGTAAGCAACTGCTTCACCGAATCCACCGTTCATTACGTTGTAACCAACGATAACGAACAGAATCACACCCAATAATGGCATTAAAATCTTAGCTGTTTTTTCGATACCACTTGTCACACCAATACCAACGATGACAGCGGTTAAAATCATAAATACCGTATGCCAAATCGTCAATGTACCAGCTGATGCAAGCATAGCATCAAAGGTTGCAGCAACAGAATCACTGTCTTGACCAGCAAAGCTACCTGTTGCAACTTTAGTGATATAGTTAAGCGCCCAACCACCGATCACACTATAGAACGATAGAATTAAGAAGCCACCTAAGATACCAGTAGCACCAATAATACCCCAACTACGTGACTTACCTTCATTCGCTGCTACGTCTGCAAAAGTATTGACTGGGTTTTTTTGACCACGTCGACCAATTAACCATTCAGCAACTAATATCGGAAAACCGACCAGCGCGATACAGAACAAATAAGCAATAACGAAAGCTGAACCACCGCTTTCGCCAACCATGTATGGAAATTTCCATATGTTTCCTAAACCAACTGCTGAGCCTACTGCTGCCAATACGAAGCCAAAGCTTGAGCTCCATTGGGCATGTTCTTGTTTATTGATAGCCATTTTTTCCGTCCTCGTGCTTCAATTAACGTTACTGATAATCTTCCTTGATCAACATAAATAGTCAGCCTTACCATTGGACTATTTAGTAAACGCTTCGATGTGAAACGCCCAGCAACATTAAGAAAGAATTGATTACAATATCGTAAACGCTCAGTTTCTGCTAAGCGACCAAAAAAGTCAAGTGCTCATAAATATAAAAAGCCATAACAAATAGTTATGGCTTCTACGTAATTCGCCTTCATTCCATAAGAATTTAGCTTATTAAAAGTATCAAACTCATCATTAATCGAGTTATGCTTTAATCGTGTTATGCTTTCTTTAGCGTACAACACCGCGGCTACTATTTTGTAATGAATCAATAAGTAGCTGAATTTTTGGCTCTTTAGCCAATAGCTCACTATGTAAGACTTCCAACGCTTGTGCAGTGGTCAAACCTGATCTGAAAATCGTACGATACGCTTGACGTAATACATTAATGGTTTCTTTTGACCAACCTTTACGGCGCATACCTTCGATATTAAGTCCATGAGCCTTTGCTGGATTGCCAGATACCATCGTAAATGCAGCCACATCTTTTAAAATAAGGCTTGCTCCGCCAATCAAGCTATAATCATCTACTGTACAAAACTGATGAATACCTGAGTTACCACCGATGATTGTATGGTCGCCAATAGTCACATGCCCCGCTACACCAACATTATTAGCCAGTACGTTATGATCGCCAATGACACAATCATGTGCGACATGGGTGTTTACCATCAGTAGATTATGACTGCCGATTTTAGTCAGCTCGCCGTCTTGGGCTGTACCGCGATGTAAGCTACAGGCCTCACGAATCGTATTGTGATCGCCGATTTCAAGCCAAGTACGCTCGCCTGCATACTTCAAATCTTGAGGATCTTCACCGATACTTGCAAATTGATAAAACTCATTGTGTTGACCAATACGAGTCAGCTTAGTCACTACCACATGTCTATGCAAAACCGTATGCGCACCAATTGATACTTCATCACCAACGATACAATAGGGCCCGATGATAGCAGTCTCGTCAATCTGCGCGGACGGTGAGATGAGTGCTGTAGGATGAATCTGACTCATAAGATGGGCCCTTGTATCATTTGATGCGAGTAAATAATAAAAAAGTATCGCTATTTCAGTGTTACTAACGAAGCTAATACCAGTTGCGTTGTTAAGTTTACATATTGCTGTTTATTGCAGTGATAGTGAGCGATTTCAATATCGCTCTTTGTACAGTATGGCTTATTAAAAACTTAAGCACCCTTTGTGTTAGCAGGTTTTTGCTGCTCTTGACGTGCAATCATAATTTGCGCACTAGCCGCCAATTCATCTTCGACATGGACAGTACAATCAAACTTATAGATACCATGTCTTTGCATCACAGTTTTTGCGCGAATGATAAGCTGATCACCAGGAATCACACGGCGTTTAAAACGGACTTTATCCACACCTGCAAATAGATAGAGGTAACCGTCTTCTGCCGTCAGTCCTGCACTGATAAAACCAAGCACCCCTGACACCTGCGCCATTGACTCTACCATCAATACACCTGGCATAATCGGCTCATCAGGAAAGTGACCGTTAAAAAACTCTTCATTAATAGTCACGTTTTTGATACCAGTAATACACTCGCCTGGCGTACAAGCTACAATACGATCTACCAGCATAAAAGGATAACGATGCGGTAAGTAATGCTTAATCGTATGATACGTCAATGGTAGCGTAAGACCTTGCTCAGCCAAGCTTTTAACGTCTTCATCAGTTGGGATATCTATATTGTTATTGCTCATAATGACGCTTCCTTGCTGTGTTTTGAATATCTATTATTTGTTTGTGTTTGCATTAGTTATTGCCTAGCTGACGAAAACGTACAGCCGCACGTCGCCAATTAGCAGTCGGCATTGCAGCAGTACCAGATGAATATGAGCCAGCGGTTTTAATGGATTTGGTTACCATGGTCATGCCGGACAAAACAACATCGTCTGTAATCTCGATATGCCCTGTGATACCGACAGCGCCGCCTATTATACAGCGCTTCCCTATCGTAGTACTACCCGCAATGCCAGTTTGAGCAGCGATAGCAGTACCGTCACCGATACGGACGTTATGGGCAACTTGTACCAAATTATCAATAATCACGTGATTGCCAATAACGGTATCATCGATAGCGCCACGATCGATACACGTCTGGCTACCAACTCGCACATAATCACCAATAATGACACGGCCTAACTGGGCTATACGCTCCCAACCTGTGTTACTAGGATCTTTAGTAGGAGCAAACCCGAACCCTTCAGATCCAATGCTGACCCCTGCATGCAATCTAACATGATTGCCAATGACACACTCAGGCCCGACAACGACTTGCGACTTAATCACACAGTCGGTACCTATACTAGTATTGGCCTCAACCACGACATGAGCATCGAGTGAGCTGCGCGCTCCTATTTGTACATTGTCACCAATCACGCAAAAAGGGCCGATATTGACTTGCTCGCCAATCACAGCACTGTCTGCAATCACAGCACTAGGATGAATCCCGTTAGATAAAGAATGACGTGCAAACAGCTGACTGGCACTGGCGTAAGCCAAGTATGGATTTGAGACGACTAGCGCTATCGCTGAGGTAGGCACTTGGTCACGATATGCTTCCGTTACCAACACCGCGCCTGCGTCACTGCTAGCCAAGCTAGAGATATAGTGAGGATCTGCCAAAAAGCTTAACTGCTGCTGACTGGCTGTCGTCAAACTACCGACGCTACTGAGTGGTTGACACAATTGCTCAGTATCAATCTCGGCCTTATTAATAATAGGCTGACGCTGCTCAATTCGAGTAATGAGTTGCTCAATCGTTATCATAATGACTATTAATAAAATATGGTTATAAATGAAACGGTCGCCAAAATAACAATGCGTTTTGACGACCTACTAAGCTCTAATGATATTTCCGTCTATTTGAGACAATCTTTAAAACTGCTCAAATAGATGAGAAAAATGTCACTAATTTAGAATGTGTTACCAATCTGGAACTGGACTTTTTCAGTCTCATCGCCTTCTTTGTCACCAAATGGCACCGCGTAGCTCAGTGAGATTGGACCAATTGGCGTATACCAAGTGATACCAGCACCCGCACTGTAGCGGAAGTCATTATCTTGGGTCAGTAATGGAACATCTGAATCGTTAAAAGTGCGATCTTCTTTATCAGAGGTATCAAAGACCTGACCACCTTCAGCAAACAATACTGGACGTACCTGATCTGCCCAATCGCCTTTAAACGGCATTGGCAAAATCAATTCAGCACCAAACGTTGCTAGTGCATTACCACCAACCTCTTCTGCGGTAAAGGTTTGGTTGTCTGGATCATTGACTGCATCAAGATAAACTTGTGATTTAGGTCCTAGAGTAGATGATTCATAACCACGTACTGAGCCATAACCACCAGCATAGAAGTTTTCATAGAACGGCAAATCATTACCATAACCAAGCTTAGTATAACCACGCGCGATCACGTCTTTATAAATAGGGTAATATATATTGCCGCTATAAGTTAGCTTTTGATAGTTAGCATCGCCAAGACCGATGGTTGCATCAATCGCATGGCTCATCCCTTTAGTAGGGAATACTGGACGGTCTAAAGTGCTGTAGTCCCAACCAAACAATAGATTGTAAGTCTGATAATCATTCTTGAAGGTGGCAACACCATCAGTATCAACTTCAGGCGTTTTTGTACCGCCCTCGTCTAGAATTTCTTGAACATTAGATATACCTAGGTAACGACCACCACGAACCTTTGTGTTGTCTACATTTAGACCAGCACTCAGACGTTTGGTTTCATCAATAGGATAACTATAGTTCAACGTCGCACCATATGAATCGGTCACATAGTTACTAACATTATCGTCATCATATTTGGTTTTACGATAATAACCGCTGATACCTTGAGAAACGCCGTTTTCTGTAAAGTACGGATCGGTATAACCTAGACTATAAGAGTCACGTGTTTCTGAGCGAGAAAGTGCAGCCTTGACACGGTTACCTGTACCCATAAAGTTGTTCTGGGTCAAATCCAATTGGAAAGTCACACCGCCACTCTGTGAGTAACCAGCTGCAACCGTTGAACTACCAGAAGGCTGTTCTTCAACCATATAGTTTACATCAACTTGATCTGGCTGGTTGGGTACTGGCTTAACATCGACAGTGACATTTTTAAAGAAGCCTGTACGCATCAAACGCGTGCGTGACAGCTGAATTTTGTCATTAGAAGACAGCGTACCTTCTAACTGACGCATTTCACGACGTAATACTTCGTCTTGCGTTTTGATATTACCCGTAAAGTTGATCCGGCGAACATAAATAGGACGTGCAGGGTCGATATAGTAATCGACATCGACCATTTTAGTATCGTCATTGATACGTGGTACTGGTCTGATTTGGGCTAAGTAGTAGCCTTCGTTGCCATAGCGTCTCTTAAGAGAAGCAGTGGTTTCGTCTAGTTTTGCTTGCGAGTATTTTTCATTAGATGCAAAGCTAACCAGCTCTTTTAGCTCACTGTTCTCAAAGGTAGGTTTACCTAAAAAGTTCACTTCGCCAAACTGGTATTGCTCGCCTTCGCTTAGGCTGACTTCGATAAACACACTACTTTTGTCTTCACTGATATTTAATACGGCATTATCAACTGAAAAACGCACATAACCATCGTTCTGATATAGTGCCTTTAAACTCTCTAGACTAGCGGCCAGTTTTTCTTGAGCGTAACGATCAGACTTAGACAGTAGACGCGTCCATGAAGATTCTTTTACCGCGAAAACGTCTTTGATCTCTTCATCACTAAAGTGTTTGTTACCAATGATATTGATATCGACAACTTTAGCAGGCTTGCCTTCTACGAAGCGCACGTCAAGTTTCACACGGTTACCATCAAGGACTGTTTGATCTACTTCGATATTGCTATTGTAGTAACCTTGGCTAATATATTGCTGTTGTAGCTCATTGGCCACGCCTTGCAAAGTAGACTGTTTAAGTACGTCGCCAGCAGACAGCCCAGCATTCTTCAGTCCCTGCTCAAGCCCTTCTTTTGGAATGAGCTTGTTACCTTCAAAGGTTACTTCAGCAATCGTTGGACGCTCAATGACATCAAACCTTAGCTTGCCACCTTCGACACGGCTTTGAATATCAGCAAAGTTCTCAGTTGCATATAGCGCCTTAATACTGGCAGCTAAGCTACTATCATTCACCGTATCGCCTACCGTAACAGGTAAGACCGGATAGAGGCTATCAGGGGTTAGGCGTTGTAAGCCATTAAAACCGATGTCAGTTACTACAAATTCTGCAGCCTGTACTGGCATACTCATCATCGCTACAACTAACGGCAACCCAGCCGCGCTCATAATTAAAGGCGTACGCATAAACACTATCCGTCAATAAAAAAATTGCTTAAGTTAAGTTAAAAGGCACGTATTGTCTAACCCGTGCGCACAAGGTTATAAACCCATGCAAGGGTAACTCAGAACACTTTATATAAATTGCATCACAAAATAAACTAAAAATTACGATTAGTACAGAGGCTGCGACACAGAGTAGCATGCCTATCATAACAATAATCAACCTATAATAGGCGTAAAACCATTAGTATATCGTGCTTTATCAGCCATATTGCTCATCAGCCGATCAAAATAGCCGGCTGATGTCATTACCAATTGCTAACACCATGAAACCTGCCAGTAAGAGTAAACCGATATTTAGACCGACCATTTGCACACCTTCAGACAGTGGCTTACCGCGAATCAGCTCGATAAAATGATAGACTATATGACCACCATCTAATACTGGAATCGGCAAAAGGTTTAAGACGGCAAGACTTAAGCTAATAAGCGCCGCTGTCGATAATACCATCTGCCAACTGATATCAAAGCTTTGCTTGGCGACTTTGGCAATGGTAATTGGCCCTGATAGATTGTCTAAACCAATCATACCGGACAGCATTTTTCCCATCGAGCTTACGGTCATTACTGCGAGCTGCTCAGTCTTTTCAAATGACTTCACTAACGACTCACTAGGACCATAGACCACGGTGGTCTTATAATCGTCAGGGATAACAATCTCAGTCTGATCCACCATTGCACCAATCTGTCCGTAATCATTACCCAAGTTGTCTTTTTTGCCTTGAGGCATAATCTGCAACTGTACTGACTTATCATCACGCAACACCGTAAAGTTCAATAGCGTTTCAGGATTATCACGAATGATACGCGTGGCAGTAATCCAATCTTCGATTGACTCATTATTAATAGCAGTAATGCGGTCGCCAACCTTTAGACCTTGGCGGCTAGCGGCACCATCGGGAGCCAAACCACCTACAATCGGCGCAATCTGCGGCTGCCACGGCAACATACCAAAGCTGGTCAATGCGTCTTTGCCTTGAGCCTCGCCTTGCATAAACTGCGTAACTGGTGCTTGATAGGTCTTAGTCGACTGATCGGTTTGGGCATCTGACTGCAAGGTAATGCTGACATTATCCGTCTCACCCATACGTCCTGCAAGGCGATAGTTAATACCTTCCCATGTCTGCACATCATGTCCATCAATCGCAACGATCTTATCGCCGACTGGCAGCTGTGCCATTGCAGCAGGCGTATCTGGTAGTACCTGACCAATCTTAGTCGCCAACTGCTCAGATGGGGTCATAAATAGTACCCAAAATAGCGCGATAGCGATGACAAAATTCATGATAGGGCCAGCTGCAACGATAGCAATTTTCTTGAGCGGATGCTGCCGATTAAACGCAAGGTGCTGCTCATCTTTTGCGACATTACCTTCACGCTCATCCAGCATTTTTACATAACCGCCGAGTGGCAATGCTGAGATACGATAATCAATACCGCTCTTTTTGCTGGTCCAACCAAAAACTTTAGGACCAAAACCGATAGAGTACGTTAGCACTTTGACACCGCAAAGCCGCGCCACAATATAATGTCCCCACTCGTGTAAGGCAATAAGCGGGCCCAAGACAAATATGGCGGCAAGAAGTGTTAGTAAAAACGTCATGATTTTTTCTCAGTATTGTCTCTCAGCATTTTTATTAACATCTTCACTAATATCGTTTATCAATGTCATGTATCAGCTAAGAGACGCTTGCTACGATTATGTCAGCTTTGCTACCAACTTATCAGTCAGGTGGCGTGCAATCTTATCGATTGCCAATATATCTTCTATGTCAGCAGTTTCGTTCAATGGTGGCAGCTGTATGTCATTTAAGGCTTGTTCGTTGATATTAGCAATATCAGTCAAACGAATTTTCCCATCGAGGAACGCCGCTACTGCAATTTCGTTTGCTGCATTAAGCACAATTGTGGCTTGCGTTCCAGCTTGCATGGCTTGGCGAGCCAAACGCAGGCAGGCGAATTTTTGTAGATCAGGCTCAATAAACTCCAAACCACTAAGTGCAAATAAGTCTAACGGCTGTGAGCCACTATCCATCCGTTCAGGATAGCTCAGCGCGTGCGCAATGGGCGTTTTCATGTCTGGACTGCCCAGCTGTGCTAAAAAGCTGCCATCGCTATATTCTACCATTGAGTGAATGATACTTTGTGGATGAATGACCACATTTATCTTATCTTCAGGCAAATCAAATAAATGACAGGCTTCTATCAGCTCAAGCCCCTTGTTCATCATCGTCGCCGAATCGACAGATATTTTTTGACCCATTGACCAATTCGGGTGTTTGACCGCTTCTGCGACGCTTGCCTGCTGCATTTGCTCAAACGACTGCTGCAAAAATGGCCCACCAGAGGCTGTTAACCACAATTTGCGGACACCATGATTTGGCTGATGGATTTGCGTATTGTCTTGCTGAATAGCGAGTGGCAAGCATTGAAAAATGGCATTGTGTTCAGAATCGAGCGGCAGTAAAGTGGCTTTGTGCGTCTTGACCGCATCGATCATGACCCTACCTGCCATGACTAAGGCTTCTTTGTTGGCCAATAAGATACGCTTACCTGCACGTGCTGCTGCTAATGTAGATGGTAGCCCTGACGCCCCTACAATCGCTGCTACCACCGTATCAGTCTGTGAGTCAGTGGCAATATCTACCAATCCTGCCTCACCCCCTACGACATCACTATCAATCCCTGCTGCTTTAAGTCTGTTAGCAAAATCATCCACGGCTGACGTCGGCACACTGACGCGTTTCGGCAAAAACTGCTGACAAAGCGTAAATAGCTTGTCTAAGCGATGATAGCCTGATAAAGCATAGACTTCGTAGGTGTGCGGTTGCGCCGCCAATATTGCTAAGGTGCTATCGCCAATCGAGCCTGTCGCGCCTAATACGGCGATGCGTTGCGTCATAACCATCAATGCCCATGATACGTAAAAATAATGAAAATAGAATATCGTCTGTTAACTATAAACCTTATACCACTATCAAACCAAGCTGCTGTATCGCCCAAAAACCAAGGGCAAATATTGGTGTGGCAGACAGCAGCGAATCAATACGATCAAGGATACCACCGTGACCTGGCAAGATAGTGCCTGAATCTTTCACATCAGCACGGCGCTTGAGCATCGACTCAAACAAGTCTCCAAGTACAGAGGCAAGAATAGTGATGGCCGATAACGCTACAAATGCGATTAACGGTACACCGGTCAGCTGTAATTTAAAGACGCTAATGGCTACCACAACTAACAGCCCTGTGACGAGGCCACCAGCCAACCCTTCCATGCTCTTATTGGGTGAGACATTAGGTGCCATTTTTCGGCGACCAAGCTTGCGTCCAACGAAATATGCGCCACTATCTGCACACCATACTAATAAGAACACATACAGCAGCCACCATGCCGACAGTTGCCAGAGATAGAACATCGCCGTGATAGATGCTGTCAAAATAACCGCGCCCATCATTGCCAATTGGTTGCCGTACCATCTTGTTTGTGTTGGGAAAACTCGAACCCAAGACAGCGCCATCAGCCATATTACTAATGAAGCCACCCACCAAAACAACCAAGTTACCTTGAACATCAGTGAGAATATAGTAAGCGCTAAAATCAATAGAACGAATACCACAGGCTGGCGCCACTTAGGCATTAATTTGGCCCATTCATGAGCGGCGATAACGACCCCAATGGCCAACAGTGGTGCAAATAAAATAGGCGTTTGGCTCGCAAACATTGCAATACCAACGATAATAACGAGAACAATTGCCGTCTTAATTCGTTGCCACATACTTATCGAGCCTTATAATAATGAAGAACAGATGGTCAAAAAATGCATTATAGCAGCTAACTAACGATGGCCTAGTGATAGCATTCAATACTCATTCAAGCCGTTTATCATTGCATAAACCAACACTATTGACCAGTTATACAATACCAACTGAACTGAACCGACTAAATTTATCTATCAACTCGCTGCTCAGTGACCTTGCTGCTCTATTACTACTTGCTCGCTGGTTTTGCCAAAGCGACGTTGACGTTTAGCAAACTCTGCGATCATCGAAGCCAACTCTTCTGCTGTAAAATTCGGCCATAATGTAGGAGTGAAGAACAGCTCAGCATAGGCAGATTGCCACAATAAGAAATTAGAAATACGATACTCGCCGCCCGTACGTACCAGCATATCTACTGCTGGGGTATCGGCTAATTGTACGTAGTTACCTAATAACTCTTCGCTGACATTTTCGGCTTTTAACTTGCCAGCTTGCACTTGTTGAGCCAGCTGTTGTGCTGCATTTGCAATATCCCACTGCCCACCGTAACTAATCGCAATCACCAGCGTCATCGCATCAAACTCCGCCGTTTTTTCTTCTGCGTCAGCCATTAGCGTTTGTAATGACTCACTGAGTTGACTGCGGTCACCGATGAAACGCAAGCGAATACGATACTCATTCATGCGCGGCATTTGCTCATGAATCGTCGATGTGAGTAGCTGCATCAACAATGCTACTTCACTAGGCGGTCTCTGCCAATTTTCGCTCGAAAACGCAAATACGGTCAACACTTCAATGCCTGTATTGACACAATACTCAACGATAGGATCGAGCGCGTCTTTGCCAGCCACATGTCCTTGACCGTGGCCCAAATCATTGGCCTTACCATAGCGATTATTACCATCCATAATGATGGCGATATGACGAGGAAGAATAGCGGGCGCCAAAACGGCTGAAGTGGACATAGGCGAACTTGCTTATTGTTAAGGTAAAATAATAATAACGTGTGCAACGGCGATTAAAAAGCGCCATTTATATAATTCACTAACTTATCACAATTGCGTCGTTAGTTTTTAGTGCTCAGAATGCGATGGACACAGCTCAAGCAATCACACCTTTAGATATGGCTTGATATAGTTGATTCAGTTTAAAAAAGAGACAAGGCAACCGAGTGCAGATGTAACTGTGATACGTCAAGCGAGGTTAGCGCTGTCACTCTTTTATAGAGGATTGACTATATCAGTCTACATAATAATAAACAGCCAATAGCTATAAAGTATTGGCTGCTCAATTACAGATAATCTTCCGAACTGATTCTTGCTATAAATGGCAAGTATACCAGTATTAAACTTCCATCAAATCGCTTTCTTTCTTACTCAAGCGAGCATCGATCGTTTCGATATATTTGTCAGTGATTTTTTGAATATCATCACTAGCGCGGCGCTCATCATCTTCTGAGATTTCTTTTTCTTTTGCCAAATCTTTGATGTCATTCATCATGTCACGGCGAATATTGCGGATAGAAACGCGGCTGCTCTCAGCTTCACCACGTGCAAGCTTTTGCATATCGCGACGAGTATCTTCTGTCAATGCTGGCATCGGCACACGAATCACATCAGCAGACATTGGGTTTAGACCCAAATCTGCTTCACGAATGGCCTTATCTACTGCTTGCACCATCGTACGGTCAAACGGTTGAACCAGTAAGGTACGTGAATCTTCAACGTTCACGCTTGCCACTTGGTTCAATGGTGTATCAGAACCGTAGTAGCTGACCATCACACCTGACAACATACCTGGATGCGCACGGCCAGTACGAACTTTGCTGAAAGTGCTTTCAAGCGCTTCCAACGTTTTTTGCATGCGTGCTTCGCCGTCTTGCTTAATCTCTTTAATCATTGTGTATCCTTATTTATCGTTACCGACAAATCTTTTATTTGCTATTGGGATATTAATTATTTATTGCTAATCGTTAGCTATTTACTGACGTTAGTTGCCAGTATCGCATCAATTAATGAAAAACTCGTGTGCCTTCATTTTCACCCATGATGACATTCAATAATGCATTAGGCTTAGTCATATCAAACACTTGTAGCGGTACGTTATGCTCACGGCACAATGCGATAGCCGTTAAATCCATGACGCCTAGCTTTTGCTCTAGTACCTCATCAAAAGTCAGACCATCATATTTGACTGCATCGTCATGCAGACTTGGGTCTTTGTCATAAACGCCATCGACCTTAGTCGCTTTTAAAATTAAACCAGCTTCGATCTCGATACCGCGCAAACAAGCAGCGGTGTCAGTGGTAAAGAATGGGTTGCCTGTTCCGGCAACAAAGATACAAACTTCGCCGTTTTTAAGATAACGAATGGCATTACGACTGCTATAGCTTTCAGTGACTTCACCAATTGGCAATGCAGACATCAAGCGAGTTTTTATGTTGCGACGCTCAAGCGCATCACGCATTGCCAGTCCGTTCATAACGGTCGCTAGCATGCCCATCTGATCACCAGTAACACGGCCAACGAGACCTTCTTTTTGTAACTGTGCACCGCGATATAAATTACCACCGCCGACCACGATACCCACTTGGACACCAAGTCCACGCAAGTGAGCGATAGACAAGCTCATTTTATCAAGCACTTCGGTATCGATACCCATGTCTTTACTACCAGCTAAGGCTTCACCGGAGAGTTTCAGCAAGATACGAGCGTAACGCGGGTTTTTGTCAGACATGAGGTCACCTTGTTATCATGAAATTATAAAGAAAATTATCGGTAAAATACAAATCGAGTTTGCCCACAACGCCACACTTACAGCTAAGCGTATTAAAAAGGCTAAATTGCGCTAATTGTAGCAAAAACTGCCCGCCATTGGGCAATTTTCACTCGCATATCTTATTGGATATCTAGCCTTGATAACTGGCGAACAGATCATATTCGCTAGCATCATCGATAGTCACTGTTAAGAACTGCCCTACTTTAACTTGAGTGTTGATGTCATCAACATAGACATGACCATCAATTTCAGGTGCATCAGCATAGCTACGGCAAATAGCAATATTTTCATCGCTATCAATTTCATCGACTAATACCGTTAAGGTTTTGCCGACTTTTTCCTGTAGCTTTTGCGCTGAAATATCTTGCTGTAGCGCCATTAAACGCTCATAACGAGACTGCTTGATGTCTTCAGGGACATGGTCAGGCAAGTCGTTGGCCACTGCGCCTTCTACTTCTGAATAAGTGAATGCGCCCACGCGATCGAGACGTGCTTCAACCAGCCAATCAAGCAAGCACTGAAAATCTTCTTCTGTCTCGCCAGGGAAGCCAACCACAAAGGTCGAACGAATGACGATATCAGGACAGATATCACGCCACGCTTTGATACGGGCCAAGGTGTTTTCGCTATGCGCAGGACGTTTCATCGCTTTTAGGATGCGATGGCTAGCATGCTGGAACGGAATGTCCAGATAAGGCAGTAGTTTCTTCTCACCCATCAACTCAACGACTTTGTCTACATGTGGATACGGATAGACATAATGCAAGCGAACCCAAATGCCCAAATCGTTCAATGCTTGGCATAAGTCATAAAACTTAGACTTGAGCGGCATGCCATTCCAAAAGCTGGTCTTGTACTTTAGGTCAAGTCCATATGCCGAGGTATCTTGCGAGATAATAAGCAATTCTTTCACGCCAGCTTTTTTGAGCGCCAGTGCTTCGTTCATCACATTATCAATCGGGCGCGATACCAAATCACCGCGCAAGCTTGGGATAATGCAGAACGTACAACGGTGATTACAGCCTTCTGATATTTTTAGATAAGCATAATGGCTTGGGGTCAGTTTGATACCCGCTTCATTAATCAAATCTATTTTTGGATCATAGTTGGCGTCCTGACTGCGATTAGGCTTTGGCACATGCTGCGCCACTGCCGTAATCACTTCGTCATAAGCATGCGCGCCCGTCACTGCTAGTACAGCTGGATGCATCTCACGGATTTTGTCCGCTTCTTTACCTAAGCAACCAGTAACAATCACTTTACCATTTTTGCTAATGGCCTCGCCGATCGCATCAAGCGACTCTTGTACTGCTGATTCAATGAAGCCGCAAGTGTTTACCACGACCAAGTCAGCACCATCATAATCACTGGCTACTTGATAGCCATCACGGCTTAGCTCAGTGATAATACGCTCACTATCTACCAATGCTTTTGGACAACCTAGTGACACAAAACCAATCTTTGGCGCTGCACTAACTGGCATCGTAGCAGTCGCATTGGCAGTCGTTACATCGCTGCTTTGGGCTACACTACGGTTTTGGTTGTGGTTGGCTTTATGATGGTAAGGTTGTTTAGCATCTGTTTGACTGACATCTGCCTGACTCTGCGCTTGAACTATGGTAGGCGCGGCAGGATTGAAGATAGTGGCAGTGTCTTTTACGGCAGATAGAGGAGCTGTTGCTGTCGTATTCACTGACTCGGTAGAAGTTTTGGACATGGCTGACCTTGCTAGAGATAAATTGGCTGAGCGCATTGTACGTTTTTTTTGCAAAAATCACCAGTTTTGCCGCTCTATAGTCTTGATTTGTGGTTAAATATTATCTCAAGCATCTGACTTTTTTGGGCACTACTGATGAACGCTGATTTTATAACCGCCAAAACAACCCCTGACCTCGCATTTATATCTCAGCATTTATTCACCGCTATTTTATGGGTCAACGATGAGCTATCAATCACGCGGTTGAATGCTCAAGCCGAGCAGCTACTTGCCATTAGTAGCGGCAGATTAATCAATCAATCCATCTTGACACTGCTAGCACCTGATGAGTTAAAGACTAAAGATACGGTATCTATAGATAATGATAGTAATGATACAAATGAAAATGAGCCTTCGAGCGAGCCAGCTTACTCTTTGACCGAGCGCTTTGTGCAAGCGCAAAACTATCAGCAGCCTTTTATCGACCATGATCACATTATCAAAACACCGCTAAATGGTAATTTATCATTGTCAGTCGACTATAGTGTCACGCCAGTCATCTATGAACAGCAGCCTTATTTTATTATCGAGATGTGGGGCAAAGATCGGCAAAGTCGTATCTCTGAGGAGCAGCGCCAACAACAGCAGTATACAGTTGCCCGTCATATGCTACGCTCGGTAGCGCACGAAATAAAAAACCCTCTTGCTGGTATTCGCGGGGCAGCCCAGCTGTTGCAACGGCAGTTTATTAAATTCAGCGACGCATCTACTACTAGCGCCTCTAGTGTTGATAATGCTTTGACAACTACCAACGCTGACACGCAGCATGATTTGCAAAAAATGAATCAAAAGCTGCGTAACTATACGGACATTATTATTTCAGAGACTGATCGGTTAACCCATCTTATTGGGCAGCTTCTGGGTTCCAATCAACTGCCAAACTGGCAAACGCTTAATATCCATGAGCCTCTAGAGCATGTCTTAACCTTAGTGACCAATCAGTATCCACAGGTAGTGTTACAGCGTGATTATGATTTATCATTGCCAGAGTTGTGTGCAGATAAGGATCAGCTGATTCAAGTGTTTTTAAACCTTATTAACAATGCTTGTGAGTCGATGACTGAGTTCGAACAAACGCTACAACAAAATAAAATCTCAGAGTCTCAAGAATCCTCACAATCTGCCATACAAACTGAGGGCAATTCTGACTATCAACCGACATTGCATATTCAAACGCGGGTTGCTTTTCAGCATACAATCGTCGGACAGCAGCACAAGCAAGTGATGCAAATTACTATTACTGATAATGGCTCAGGCATTGATCCAGCCTTGATTGGTCAAATATTTTTCCCAATGGTCACTAGCCGTGCAGCCGGTACAGGTCTTGGATTATCCATCGTCCAAGATATTATCAGTCATCATCATGGTATGATTGAAGTGAGCTCGACAAAAGAACAAGAGGACAAGCAAACCCGATTTACGCTATACCTACCATTTACTCAACCCATCACTGAGACATAAAACAAATTATGAATTTATGAATTAAAGGCTGCTAAGTTTCATAACGCCAACTCCCAATCCCTAACTTACCATCAATAATTGCTGATTAGGCCCAATACATGACTGAATATAGCGACGACCTCCAACCTAAAAGCGATGATCAATCAACACAATCACAAATAGTAACTGTGAATAATGCACCCAGCGACCACCCTGCAACATTGTGGTTAATCGATGACGATGCAGCCCTACGTATGGTGTTGGCCGACACGTTTGAAGATGCTGGATTGACCGTTATCAGTTTTACTCAAGCACAAGCAGCATGGACTCGCCTTAATGATGTGTTAAAACAGCAAGAGTCAGCCGAGCAATTACCAGACGTCATACTGACCGATATTCGTATGCCAATGATGGATGGATTGTCTTTTAGTGACTGGGTTCATCAGCATTTCCCTAAAATGCCAATCGTAATTATGACTGCACACTCAGACCTAACCTCTGCTATCAATAGCTATCAGACTGGTGCTTTTGAATACCTGCCCAAGCCTTTCGACTTAGATGATGCGGTTGCAACGGTTTATAAAGCCATCAATTATCAGCCTAATTTAGAAACAACGACCGTTTCCCTTTTAGATGAATCCAATACCAATATAACGTCTGACACGTCTACTGAAAACTTGCTAAAACCTAAAGTAGCACCTGCTAGTAAGACAACCAAAGACAATAAGAGCAAAGGTGCCGCCGTAACCAAAGATAATGGTAACCCTAGCGGCATCATTGGACAATCTCCAGCCATGCAAACGGTGTTTCGTGCCATTGGCAGGTTGGCACAATCTCCCATTTCCGTCTTAATCACTGGTGAGTCTGGAACAGGTAAAGAGTTGGTGGCCAGTGCATTGCACCAACACTCTCCGCGTAAACAGCAACCGTTTATTGCACTTAATATGGCAGCCATACCACACGACTTGATCGAGTCCGAACTATTTGGTCATGAAAAAGGTGCGTTCACTGGTGCAATGACGATGCGTCAAGGCCGTTTTGAACAGGCAGACGGCGGTACTCTATTTTTAGATGAAATCGGTGACATGCCTTTTAGCACTCAGACACGGCTGTTACGCGTACTGGCCAACGGTGAGTTTTATCGTGTTGGTGGTCAGCAGCCAATCAAGGTCGACGTGCGTATCATCGCAGCCACTCATCAAAACTTAGAAGAGCTGGTAAAACAGAGCCGATTCCGCGAAGACTTATTTTATCGCCTCAATGTTATTAGGCTACCCCTACCACCACTACGTACACGCCCTGAAGACATTCCTGCATTAGCCCTCTACTTTATGCAGTCTGCCGCAGAGCAAATGAATACCACCCCGAAGCATCTACATCCTGCCGCATTACAAATTATGCAGACGTTTGACTGGCGTGGTAACGTGCGCCAATTAGAAAACGTCTGTTTATGGCTCACGGTGATGGCCACTGGTGATACGGTGATGGCGACAGATTTGCCACCAGAGCTACTTGAAAACATCTCACCTAATACGGTGCTTTATGAAGAGCACGGCGCAGCAGAACAGGAGACTCAAAAGCATTTGGTACAAAATGGCGATGTATTAAATGGCAGTTCATTAAACAGTCATCAAAATGAGCGAAGTAGCCCGTTGCCTAAAAACCAAAGTTGGCAGCAAGCATTGGCTAATTGGGCTGAGCAGTCGTTAAGCACGGGTGAAACTGATATTTTGCAAACAGCAACCCCTGAGTTTGAGCGCGTTTTATTAACTGCAGCACTCAATCATAGTGGCGGTAAAAAGATAGAAGCCGCGAGCTTACTTGGTTGGGGACGCAATACTCTGACACGCAAATTGCAGCAATTGGATATCTCTGCCCCGAGAGTACCAACTAAAGAATAAAGAAACGCATAAAACACGATAATAAATTATTATTAATATCAATTACTTAAAATTAATATCGGAAATAAATGATAAATAATTAAAAATAATTGCAAATAGGGGTTGCCAAACAATTAAAACTCTATATAATAGCCAACCACTGAGACGCACTACCGAATCAGTTAACTGTCTAGATAGCGTTTGAGTTTAATCGCTTTTGATGATAGAGTAACGAAAATGGGGCTGTGGCGGAATTGGTAGACGCACCAGATTTAGGTTCTGGCGCCGCAAGGTGTGAGAGTTCGAGTCTCTCCAGCCCCACCATTTTCGGATAGTACATCTTAGACCAAATATCAAAACCTGCTTTTTAGCAGGTTTTTTTGTGTCTGAAATTTGGTTTTAAAACTATAAAGTATCTTGTTAAAAGCATTAATCTACTTTTCCACCCTTCCTAAATCTTTTAGCACTTCCTCCATACTCTGATAGTGCCTCTCCACCCGCTTTACCAATATTTGCATGTACTCGCCATAGACAGAACTAATTAATAGAAAGGTTTCCCTCATTATCATTGAATAATGCATTACGTTGATTTTTACGGAGGGTTTCACGTTGAATGATATTTTTGGCATCGACTTTTTCTAAAGGTAATCTTGTTTCGCGGGAAAGATCACCATCGGCTATTAAGGATAAATAACGAGAACAACACACTCTTAAAAAAGAGGTGAAATTGCCAATATCATGATCAGCATCGAGAGATTCAAGGTATAGCTTAGTGATCAATTGATTAACCGTCATTTGATCACGAAATGACAACTCTTCTAATATATCCCAAAAAAACACCTCTAAACGAATTGAAGTGACAACTCCCTGAATGCGAAGCGATTTGGTTTTAGAGCTCCACAAGCTATCGTCAGCACTAATAAAAAGTTGGCACATATATATATCCTCTCTCGATACTGGGGTCTATTGAACGTTCAACAGACCCGAATTAATGCTTATAGCAAAGCAACAAACTGCTTTAGCATCGCTGGGTGGGCAGGCCATGCAGGTGCCGTTACCAGTTGGCCATCTGTAATAGCGCCATCCATAGGTAACTTGACATACTCAGCGCCAGCCATTTCTATTTCTGGCTGACACGCAGGATAAGCAGATACTTTTTTACCCTTCAATACGCCAGCAGCTGTCAGCATTTGTGGCCCATGACAAACTGAGGCAATCGGTTTATCAGTATTTGCGAAATGCTGAATCATCGCAATGACCTTAGCATTCAAGCGCAAGTATTCTGGTGCACGTCCACCTGGCAAATACAAAGCATCGTAATCTTCTACATTGATATCAGCAAAAGACGCATTAAGGACAAAATTATGACCGCGTTTTTCGGTATAAGTTTGATCACCTTCGAAGTCGTGTATTGAGGTAGCAATGCTATCACCTGCCACTTTATCTGGGCAGACCGCATCAACCTCATGCCCCATCGCTAGTAGCGCTTGGAACGGAACCATGTTTTCATAGTCTTCAACAAAATCACCGGTAATGATAAGTACTTTAGCCATGATATTCTCACTGTATTGTAATAAAACATTGTAATGAAATACGGGAACCCAAATCAATTTATAGCAACTTCGCTTAAAATGAGCCTGAATATCCATTCAAACATAAAAGACAACGACTAGGTAACATGTGAATACTACAAACAATCACTTTTTAAAATAAAATAATAAATTCAGCTATTTTATAATAACTTTAAATCTATCAAAACATCATCCATACTCCGATACCGTCTCTCTACCCGCTTCGCCAATGCCTTATCGACCATACATTGATAACGACTATATTCTGATGACAGCTTTAGAATAGGTTGTTGGCAATGCTGAATCGCCCACGCTTTTGATTTATCATGGCTGTCGGCATTTACCTGAAACGGGCGTTTCCCTGTTAGTATCTCAACCATCATTACGCCAAACGCGTAGATATCACTTTGTATAGTTGCCTTCTGTCCTTGCCAGCGCTCAGGTGCGAGATATGCTGGTGTGCCAGCAGGATTTGGTTGGCTATTAGCCACCGTCATACGTTGTGCTAAAGCAAAATCAGTGAGTAATAATCTAGGAGGCAGACTATTGCTCATAGTATCTGCCGACCACTCATCGTCAGAACCTTTAATCAAAATATTGCTGGGCTTGATATCATTATGTAGCCAGCCAGCCTGATGCAAATTGGCTATCAAGTATGCAGACTTCATGATGAAATGATGCTTTTGTTGCATCGTCAATGAGTGCTGATTTCGATCACTCAACTGTCCTGCCAAGCTACCATTAGAGTAATAAGGCATAACTACTATCACGAGCTGTTGAGACGACTCTAGTATTTGAACGTCCACGCAATGATGAGCCAATAGCGGCGGTGCGATAGCATTATCTTTGATTTTCGATGAAGCATTTACAGCAGCTAAAATATCCGCTTCATGAGTTAAATCGGCAGCAATAGGATAAGCACCATCACTCAACTGCCATTTAATCATCACGCTACCAAATTGCGAATGCTGGGCACGTGTTAGTCCTTGGAAGTAAGTCTTGTCGATATGTTGCGTTTTGATATCTTGCGTTTGTTCTGTGCTTTGCTGAGCAATACGTTGATGTACTATCTCCCTAAAATATTGTGCGTCCAGTTCTTGGGTAATAGTGGACAATAGCTGCACCGCCTGCGCTTGCAAAGCTTGCGTAATAGATGGATTACTGGCACTATTTTCCATGGTATTGTTTCTCATAATATAGTGAGATTATTGCCTTCCCATTCGTATCATTTCCAAAGATAATAATAGCGCGAATAATGATTACAAGTACTACGATCAATAGGTACTAAGATTAATAGGCACTAAGATTGTAGGTACTGAAATTTCAGCAGCGTTAATTGTATTTTTGGGTATGGTATTAAAGACAACCTTAATTGCTAGAGCCACTATGTCCCAACCAACTATCCCGACCACGTCATCTGATCAGCCTACTTATGCCCTACCCGCACCTTTGTTAGACTTACTCAGTCAGTACTTACAAGAGCGAGTCACACCAACTATTGAAATCGACCCGAGCCAGCTTGCTTATCGCTGGGTTGGTGGTCGCACTGGTCACCTGCAGCCTTTGTCGGTCAACCTGTTTTTGAGCTTAGATGACTTGCATGGTATCGATACGCAAAAGTCGAAACTGGTACAAAACACCCGTCAGTTTATTAAAGGTTATCCTGCTAACCATGTATTGATGTCAGGCACCCGAGGTGCTGGTAAGTCATCATTGATTCGCGCTTTGCTACAAGCCCATCATAGTGAAGGCTTACGTATTATTGAGGTTGCCCGCGATGATCTGCAAGTATTGGATAAGATCCGTGCTGCTATTAATGCCCTACCAGCAGATTGTCATTGCCGCTATATCGTATACTGTGATGACCTCGCTTTTAATGGTCAAGACGAAAGCTATCGTGCGCTAAAGAGCGTGCTCGATGGCTCGCTAGACTCTGAGCAAGACAAACTACTGGTCTACGCCACCAGTAATCGCCGTCGCTTGCTACCGCAGATGATGAAAGACAATGTCGATATTTATAATGGGCAGACGGATGAAGTCAATCCTTATGAGGCTATTGATGAGACCGTGTCATTATCAGATCGGTTCGGTTTGTCCCTCACCTTCCATCCTATGGATCAGCAGACTTATCTGCAAATCGTTCAGCACTATCTGAATTTAGAGCAGCAAAAAATCTCAGCTGATATGGATAGTGATGCTAAGGACATTTTGGAAAGTCAGTCTATGCCTGATAAGATTAGAAAGGATGCGCTACGTTGGGCCTCAGAACGTGGCGGTCGCTCAGGACGAGTTGCTTACCAGTTCAGCCGTTTTTGGAGTGGTGAAACACAATTGGCTATCGAAGACAGTAAGCGCTAGGTCGTATTTAATACTAAATCATATCTAAGCTTAACGATGTCTAATCACTGCGTGCAGAGCCTATATACTGCACGCGGTTGTCCACTCGATCGTCTGCTAAATCGGTAGCCCCATCAACTGTATATTGAGCAAAATCTTCTGCCAGCCATAGATTGCCTTGATAGACACTTTGCGCATCTAAGCGAATATATGCCATATTTGGCGTTTCGCTATCTGGATTATCAAAGTTCTGATAGCGAGCGCTAAAGTGGGTCAAAATGATGTTTTTCAGGTTCATCTTTTGCGCGAATGTGCCCACCACATGCGCACTGCTATGCATTAGGTCATAGTCAGGGTTTCTGGCTTGAATAGCCATCATGACCTCATGCGTATAAGTGGCTTCATGCACCAATAAATCCGCATCGACAACGGCTTCGCTTAACAAATTTGGCGTATCATTGTCTCCTGCCACCACTATTCGCGTCCGCTGTATTTCCTCATCAACATAGTCTACTGAGTGCAATTGCCTATTATCCTCAGTCGTGACATCTTCGCCTTGCTGTAACTTGCCCCATAGTGCACTTGCTGGAATACCATCTGCCACAAGCTTATCTGTATTAAGGAGGAGGAGGCTAATAGTCTGAGTAATACCAAAACCATGAGAAGCGACTCGATGTGATAGCCGCGTGATATCAATCTCAAGCTGATGTTGGTCGCTTAAGCTAATGTTAACTTTGTTCGTATCACCCTGCTCAGCTAACACCTCTTCAATCGCTATAAAATCGAGAGCGAAAGGTAGATACAGCTCTGTAGTAGCGGTAATAGCTTCAAGCAAAGTAACAATCGCTTTTGGAGCAATCAAAGTTAATGGCTCACGGCGTCCTGACATAGCAGCGCTTGCTAATAGCCCTGGTAGACCATAGCAATGGTCGCCATGCACATGAGTGATGCAAATAGCAGCCAGTTGATGCAATGAGAGTTTGGTATGTAGCAACTGCTGCTGCGTGCCTTCACCGCAATCAATTAGTACCCATGGACGCGACTTCTTACTCTGATTATTCTGTTGACGACTTCCTTGCTGTACGCCAGAGGTATGTGGATTCAGACACTCTATTGCCAGTGCAGTCACATTACGCTGTTTGGTCGGTACACCTGCAGAGGTACCCAAAAAGGTTAGCTTTAGCATAATGATGCCTTTTATTTATCAGGAGTACTGGCTCAGACTTACGAGAGTACCTCTTCATTCTCAAACGATAACAGAAATAAGATAAACGAAGAGTATGCTCTAGCTACGACAGTTGGCATATCATGGTCTTTTGACCTTCAACCATTTGTCCACCATTGGCGGTGCACTCATTTACCATATTTGATTCGTAAGATTTCCAGCCACCATAAAAGCTCGCCGCACACAGAATGACCACTAGAATTTTCTGTGACCACGACTTGATAGAGACTTGTTGGCTATTAATCTGTTGTCTATTATTTTCTTGCATACTGGTATCTTGCTTATTAAGTAATGTTTGAGTTACTGACTGGTTGTCATTTTTATCTAGGCTATCTTGTTTCAGATGGTCTTTATTCGAAGTGTTTAGTTCTGTCATAACATTATCCTAAAAAAGGCTTTGTTTATTCATAAACAAAGCCTTTGGTCTACATGGCTACTTAAGCGTTGAGATATAATTATACCAGTATCCTCTAAAAATTCAGACGGCCGCCCTTTTTTTCTGCTCGCTTAAAGGCATCTCGTTCTTCGCAGCGTTTGAGCCAGTTCAAAAGATTGGTATATTTACTCTGATCTAGACCTGCACCAGCATTGGCACCCAAGACTGCAAGATGCATTTGAATATCAGCGGCGCTAAATTCACTACCTGCAAACCAGTGATTTTCATGTAGATGACGCTCCATCATATCTAGCATCTTCTCCAAGCCGCTACTGATCATGTTTTTTTCAATCTGACCTTGGATTTTTTTGCTGATAGGTTTGATTAGCATTGGCGACTGAGACACCACTTTTGTGAATACCAAGCGCATGACCAACAGTGGCATCAATGAAGCCTCTGCAAAGTGTAACCAAAACGTATAGGCTTCCCACGCTGCTTCGTTATTATCATCAGGTTTGAACTGCTTTTCTTTATCATAGTGCTTAATTAAATATTCAATGATAAACCCTGACTCAATCAGCACACGATCGTCCGCTTCTAATATCGGTGCATTACCAATCGGATGCACTTGCTTTAAGCTATCAGGAGCACGGTATGCCTTGTTGCGCTCATAGCAAGTCAGTTTATAATCGGCGCCGAGCTCTTCCAACAGCCAGATAATACGAAACGAGCGCGAGTTTGCTAAATGATGAAGATGTAACATAAACCGTCCTAGTTATATATTGTAGTAAATCAGCCATAATACCTTAGATATAGCGCCATACGTTCACTCAATCGTGGCCCTACTGCTCTCGATAATAGCGTAATTTCTACTTGTTTAATACTATGAGTTGGCAGACATACTGGAAAACAATGCCTACCGAATCGATACTATCTCAGACGGTGTACTTTTCAACATTAATCTAAATGTAATGCTTCAATCTTGCGCGTCATTTTATCTATCTTTTGCTGATATTTTTTGATCTGGCGGAATCGATGCGCGATTAGCACGCCTTTGATACGGCGATTTTTCAGGCGACGACGTGGTGGAAAACTGCCTACTTGTGGCTCATTGTAGCCATGTAAGCGGTCTTCACGTTTACGTGCCATATAGCCCAATGCGCTATCAGCAATCATAATCAGCAGTGCGATAAAAATCATGCTGTACATCAGCATGGAGCCACCATCATGTAAGTTACGGTCTAAAATTGCGATTGAGAATATGAACAAGAATATTGGCTCAAGGTAGCACAAAGTCCCAAACAGCGAGACAGGCAGCTTCTGACTGGCCACCATCGTCAGTGACATCGCAGCGGTACTGATAATCCCTAATAATGGCAATAGATACCAAAGCTTGTGGTTGGTGATTGCTACTTCAAAACCACCATTCATATACAGTGCGACCAATACCACTGGCAACAACAATACAAGGTCTGAAATCAGACCAGTAATAGGCGGCACGGCCAACTTACGACGCAGTAGATAATAAGGAGGATAACCCAAGCAAACAAACAAAGTCGCCCAAGAAATAGCGCCATACTCAAAAATATCGTAAGCAATACCGAGACCTGCACATACGATAGCAGCCCACTGAAGTAAGCTCATGTCTTCGTTGTAAAAGAACCTGCCGACAACGATCATAATCATCGGATATAGGAAGTAACCCAACGTTACCTCAAGTCCCAAGCCGTTGACTGGCGCCCACATAAATATCCAAATTTGCGCGCCCAAAATCGGTGTGGGTAGTATAAATAAAAACCACTCTTTTGCGTTCTTTAGTGTTTTTAAATAATCAAAAATGTGCTGCCACTGCTTTAGTACGCTGACCAGCAGTACTAGACTAAAAAACATTGTCAGCACGCGCCACGAAGCGACTTGCGTACCTGATAATGGTTGCAGCAGTAGACCAAATAAGAACAGCAATGAGTATAAAAAATTTGCAGCGACAGCAGTGATTGTACCCTGCGAGGTTTGGTTAGTAGTCAGCATCACAACAGCCTTTAAAGATTGGGGCACATCCATGGCAATTTTTAAAAAAAACAAAAGCCTCAGACGAGAACGTCTGAGGCTTTTGCATATAAGGTCGTCGCGCAATCTAAGTTGAACGCTTTTGATGTACTAGGCTTACATCATGGTCGGCATTATGTCAAAGTCAGAATGAATAAGCAATGCCACTGTTCATCTAGTGTCTAAACTTTTAAATTGAGTAAATTTAATGCAGGTAAGTGCTTATTTTGCATCAAGTTGTTCAATTTTTTGCTGTATCTTATCCATCTTTTTTTGGTAACGACGAATCTTACGAAAACGATGGGCTTTTAACACGCCATCGATACGCTGATTGATAAAATGACGACGCGGTGGAAAGCCGCCAATCTGAAGCTCTCTATAGCCATGCAAGCGGTCATTACGCTGACGAACGAGATAACCTTTTATGCTATCGACCATCATGACCAGTAGCGCAAGCGTAATCATGCCGTACATAAAGAGTGAACCACCTTCTTCAAGGCTTTGACTCAAAATAGTAATAGACAATACGAATAACAGCATTGGCTCGATATAACTTAATGCCCCAAACAGTGATACTGGCAACTTGCTACTGGCAATCATCGTCAGCGACATCGCAAGCGCACTAAAAGCACCAAGCAGCGGCAATAGATACCAGAACTTCACGTCTTGCGCCGCAACATCAAAACCACCCGTCATATAAAGCACGATCAGCACGACTGGTGTCAACAGCGTCAAATCAAACAATAACCCTGTAATAGGCGGTACAGAAAGGGTGCGCCGTAGCAGATAATACGGCGGATAACCCAAGCATACAAACAGTGTCACCCAAGAGACCGAACCATACTGGACAATATCGTAGCCGATGCCGAGCGCTGCAAATATCGCGGCAGCCCACTGCAAGATGCTCATATACTCATGATAAAAGAATCGACCAAGCACAATCATCACTAGCGGCAATAAAAAATAGCCCAACGTAACATCGAGACCAAACCCATTGACCGGCGCCCACATAAACAACCAAATCTGTCCACCTAGGATTGGCGCAGGCAGTATAAATATTAACCATTCCTTGACTGTCTTTAGCGTCTTTATATAATCAAAAACACGTTGCCACTGCTTAGTCAAACTGACCAATATCACCAAACTGAGCAACATCATGAGCACACGCCATGATGCTACCTGCGTCCCTGTTAAGGGCAGCATAAACAGTCCAAACAAAAACATCATCGAGAATAAAAAGCTCGATGATACCGAAGCAACCGTTCCCTGAAAAGTTTGATTGGTCGTGAGCATAACAACAGCCTTAAAAAATAGAACCTTATTTACAGTATTGAAAAAATGAGAGTTAAAAAACAAAAGCCTCCGACGATAACGTCAGAGGCTTTTTTCTAGAAAAATGCTAAGAGACTAGACTCAAAAGCTAATTACCAAGACTATTACTCGTCATCGTCTTATGCATAGTTAGTCTATTATAGATTGTCACTTGGTTTATGATCGTTTGCAATATCAATCACATCGTCGACGTCGGTAGTTGCAGTATTGTCAGTTGTCGCATCAATATCTATCTGCTCCTGACCTTCCACCTCAAACGTACCGTCTTCTCTCATGGCATCGATAAGCTCATCATCGCTCTCTTCGTGCTCAACACGCGCCATGGCAACCAGTTTTTCATCTTTTGACAGACGAATCAATGTTACGCCTTGTGTATTACGACCAGAGCTAGCGACATGCTCAACTGGGGTACGAACCAATGTGCCTTTATCAGAGATTAAGATAATATCATCAGTAGAGTCAACCTTGGTCGCTCGTACTAGTGCGCCGTTACGCTCACTGGTCTTGATAGCGATCACACCGCCGCCGCCACGATTTTGTGTATTGAACTCATCGATGAAGGTACGTTTACCAAAGCCGTTTTCACAAGCAATCAAGATTTCACGTACATCATCTTCGATAACGACTAATGATTTGATGAATTCATCAGTAGCCAGACGCATACCGCGCACGCCTTTAGCTGTACGGCCCATCGCACGCGCATCATTCTCATCGAAACGAATGGCTTTACCACTTGAAGCAAACAACATCACTTCTTGGCTACCATTAGTAATGCGAGCGCTGACCAATTTATCACCGTCTTCTAATCCAACTGCAATCAAACCGTTCGAGCGAATATTAGCAAACTGCTTCAGCTCTACCCGCTTCACTGTACCGTTGGCCGTGGCAAAGAATACAAAAGGCGGCTCTGCTTGGTTGCTATCTTCTACCGAATCGTCATCATTGCTTACTTCTGACACTTCACTTACTACTGATGTATCTTCCACAATTTTTGGAATTGGTAGTATGGTTGTAACGGTTTCGTCGCTATTTAGGCCAATTAGATTGACCAATGGACGACCACGAGCACCGCGACTGGCAATCGGCACTTCAAACCCGCGTAAGCTAAAGACACGTCCACTATCAGTGAAACACAGTACCGTAGAATGCGTTGATGTCACGACTAAATGATCGATTACATCATCTTCTTTCATTGCCGTGGCAGACTTACCTTTACCGCCGCGTTTCTGTGCAACATAGTCATCAATCGGCTGAGTTTTGGCGTAGCCAGTACGCGATACCGTCATGACGACCGTTTGCTCAGGGATAAGGTCTTCACGACTAAAGTCCATACGTGAATCGATGATATCGGTACGGCGCTCGTCACCAAAGTTATCACGAATCTCAATCATCTCATTAGAGATAATCGCCATCAGCTTATCAAAATCGCCAAGGATAGACTCTAAGTGTGCGATTTCACGCAGTAAGTCTTGGTATTCTTCGGTCAATTTATCTTGCTCAAGACCAGTCAAACGATGCAGTTGCATATCTAAAATCGCATTGACCTGCTCAAGTGACAAGCGATAGCGCTCTTCGCCTTCGATCAGACCAAACGGCGCTTTAGGATCTTCGCCATCGATAAACTCAGGACGTACTGATTGACTACCAGCAGCTGTGAGCATCGCAACGACGCTACCTGAACCCCATGTATTATTTAATAGACTTTCACGTGCTAGGCCACGGTTTGCAGAAGCTTTAATCGTCGCAATAATTTCGTCGATATTGGCTAGAGCAACCGTTAGACCTTCTAGCAAATGACCACGAACGCGGGCTTTGTTCAATTCATAAATCGTACGGCGGGTCACCACTTCTTGACGATGACGGACAAATGCAGCGATAAGCTGACGCAAGGTCAATAGTTTTGGCTGGCCATTATCGAGTGCCACCATATTGATACTAAAGCTAGACTCTAGCGGCGTTTGTAGAAATAGGTTATTGACAATAACTTCAGCCGTCTCACCGCGACGCAAATCAATAGCGATACGCATACCGTCTTTATCAGACTCATCACGAATCTCGCTAATGCCTTCGATTTTTTTATCGCGGACTAGCTCTGCGATACGCTCAATCAGCTTGGCTTTGTTAGCTTGATAAGGTACTTCGGTAAATACGATGCGCTCACGATCGCGGTTGACGCCAGAATTGCTCATCGGCTCGATATGATAACGACCACGAATATGCAAACGGCCTTTACCCGTACGATAAGCATCTAAAATGCCCGCGCGGCCATAGATAATACCGCCCGTAGGGAAATCAGGACCTGAGATATGCGACATCAGCTCTTCAGCTGAAACTTGTGGATTTTCAGCATAGGCCAAACAAGCATTGATCACTTCGGTCAAATTATGGGGGGCCATATTGGTCGCCATACCAACGGCAATACCCGTCGCACCATTGACCAATAGGTTAGGAATACGCGCTGGCATTACGCTTGGCATGCGCTCAGAGCCGTCGTAGTTGTCTTCCCAATCGACCGTATCTTTGTCCAAATCAGCAAGCATTTGGTGGGTCAGCTTGGTCATACGTACTTCGGTATAACGCATCGCTGCCGGAGGATCATCATCGATCGAACCAAAGTTACCTTGACCATCAACCATTGGATAGCGCAAGCTGAAATCCTGCGCCATACGTACGATGGCATCATAGACGGCACTATCGCCATGTGGATGGTACTTACCGATAACATCACCGACCACACGTGCTGATTTTTTGTACGGTTTATTATAATCGTTTGATAGCACGTGCATGGCATACATCACGCGGCGGTGTACAGGTTTGAACCCATCACGCACATCAGGCAGCGCACGCGAGACGATCACGCTCATCGCATAATCCAAATACGACTGCTTTAGTTCATCTACGATGCCAATAGGACTGACCGATTCGCTCATATACACTCCTTCACTCACATTTTTTTCTAACGTTGACACATCGCTTATGGCACCCATAGATCATATAAAAATACTGCCACATAAATGGGCAGTCATGACCAAAATAGACACCATAAAAAAACACTGCTACACGTGCAAAACAATAGGAAAATAGCGATAGTTTTAATGTTTAATAAAAGAAGCTATTTTAGCACAAATTTGCTGATTTAGGGGGTTCTGACTGCCATTAAAATCAAGCTAGACGGTTCATTCACAGTGATATTTTGAATTATCCGTACACGCTAAAATAATTCTAATGGCAGGTTTTTTTTGATTGGCTGATTTTGCCATTTTTACAGACGAACTTACCATCTGCTGAGCAATGAGATACCCCGCCCATTTTTCCTGAACAAGGCGTATTTCGAGCTTGGGCTTGGCTCATAGATGTGAAGGTAAATACTAGGGCGAGTAGCGCTGTGCTGATTGGTTTCATTGTTTATTCTCCGTATCTGATGGATATTAAATAGAAAAATACTATACTTATTAGCTACAGCTCGACAAGATTTATTTTGACTAACTGAGTGGATACTTATATTTCTATCTACAATTCAACATGACATTTAATTTAACGCTAAAATCTTTAATATAGAGCTCATACGTGGTTTGCATATAAGCTTTATTGGCCAAATAACTAGGATGCTTAGAATACTTAACCAATACAACAACATCTAAAACTGTCTCTAACATGAACTGATTGTTTTTATGAATACACTGTCTTCATAAGCAGACTGTATTTCAACATCATGATGTTTTCAAAATCATATTATTTTAATGAGCACATGGTGATTTAAACCACTTTGATGCAGCTATTTTTTGAGTGATACTGGACAAAAAAATTCTAAACGCTACACTACCTCATCTTTTATAGCACTTACATAACGACCTAACAGGCTACTATTACTATGGATATCATTCTTGCAATTGTTTGGATTTTAGCAATGGTGCTATACAGCTTTTCGAGCGATTACGTTGCTAGCTTTCCTAACCATAACAATCGCGCTGTCCCTTATGTCCGTTGGGGAGCACTTTTAGTCGCTATGGCTTTATCAGCATACTTGTCAAAAGCCTATCAAGAAAATCTACAAGGCAATGGTATGTGGGTGTTTGTTATCGTGGTATTTGTCGTTATTGTATTAGCGAAATTCGTTTTTAAATGGGTAATTAACAGACGTTTGAAACGCTAGTTCATACTGAATAGTTTTATTAATTTGACCCTCTTAATTATTGATCTAAATACCTATGACAATTAAACATCAAGATAGCCAGCCTGACTCAAACCTTTCTATACCAGCAGAAGACAAACGAGCAGATCGTAGCTTCGATGCCATTGCCGATCATTTCGAAAAAAAGGTCTATGGTGGTTTAAAAGGCGAGATTCGATTGGCTGTACTACGCCGTGATATTTTTGAATATAGTTCACAGATGAGTGAGGCGCTTGGGCGACCTTTACGTATCTTGGATGTGGGTGCAGGGCTTGCGCAAATTGCGATAGAACTTGCTGCTCAAGGTCATAGCGTAGTCATCAATGACATATCAGCGAATATGCTTGAGAAGGCGAAAGCGAGCGCAGAAAAAATTGATAAAAAGCTAGACATCACTTGGTATGTTTGCCCTTATCAAGCGCTTGAGGAAAAACTGGCCCAGACAGAGAAGTTTGATTTGATTATGTCGCACGCGCTACTTGAATGGTTGGCAGAACCATCGGCGGTCATGGACTTTTTTGATAAGCACTTAATAGATGGTGGCGCGCTATCCGTCTGCTTCTATAATCCTGCAAGCTTTGATTATCGTAACCTTATCATGGGAAATTTTAATCTACTCGATAATACAAACTATAAGGCAGACAATAAGAAAAGTCTAACCCCTAACCATCCCGTGGCCAAAGAAGAAGTCGAGTCGTGGCTCAAAGCGCATAATTATCAGACGGTACGTAGCAGTGGATTACGAGTATTTCATGACTATGCGCCGCTCAAACGTGGCGGTCATAACGATCCAGATGCAGTGATTAGAATGGAGTTACGCTACTCACAGTTAGAGCCGTACAAAGGGCTTGGGCGTTACTTACACATTTTGGCTAAACGGTAAATTCATAAGATTGCCCAAGAATGATGAAGGCTACTAAACCTCTTCATCCATTCTCGATGATCTATCATATTCTGACCAAGTAGTGGCATTGATGTCTTTTTCATCGAAGACTACGACATGCTCTAGCAACGGTAGAATGCCAATATGCGAGCCGATTGCATGATTATGATGGCTCGCAACCAAGGATAAGACAGTCTGTCCGTCATCTAACTGCAATCGGTACAAATAGTTGGCACCGCGAAACACACGCCCGATAACTAAAGCTGTCTGCGTACTATCATCATCATGAATGATGTCATCAGGGCGCACGAGTACTTTGATCGGTGTGCCATTTGGATAATCATACGCGCAATATTGTGGTTGTCCTGATTCATCATAGACTTCCATGCGACGATAGATATTCCCTAGCGCCGTCTCAACATGACCTTCTTTGATAATGCCGTCTATCATAGCGCCTTCGCCTACGAACTCTGCAACAAAAGGACTGACAGGCTCATGATACAGCTCGCTTGGTCGCGCCCACTGAACCAATCGTCCTTTATCCATTACCCCTACTTTATCCGCTAGCGCAAACGCTTCATTTTGATCATGAGTGACCAAAATCGCGGTGGTATTGGTACGCTTGAGAATATCACGGACATTCATTGCTAGTGATTCACGCAGTACTACATCTAGATTAGAGAACGGCTCGTCAAGTAATAGTAGTTTTGGTTTTGGGGCGAGCGCTCTTGCGAGAGCCACGCGTTGCTGCTGACCCCCAGAAAGCTCATTTGGGCGTTTGTCTGCATGTTCAGTTAATTCAACTAAGCTTAGCATCTCAGCCACACGGGCTTTTTTGTCAGCAGTTGACCATTTATTGAGACCAAAGGCGATGTTCTTTGCCACGCTTAAATGACCAAAAAGAGCATAGTCTTGAAATACCATGCCCATGCCACGCTTGGCTGGCGCCACTGCAAATGATTGACGAGCTGTCTTTTCAGTTAGGCGCTGATTATTTAGATAGATAGTGCCGCCACGACTTTGCTCCAATCCTGCAATAGCTCGAAGTGCTGTAGTCTTCCCGCAGCCGCTATAACCTAAGAAGCAACCAATCTCGCCTTGTTCTAGCATCAATGATAGGCCATTGACAACGATAGTATCATCATAGCCTACGATGAGATTTTGCACACTAAAATAAGGATCTGTCGCGATATGTTTCTCAGTATTTTGTTGTGAGGTATTGCTTTGTTCTGCAGTTTTATTCGGCTGAACTGGATTGATTCTATTTTGTGACAGTGGTGATTTTGCTACAGGCATGTGATTAGCCCGAGCCTTTTCTGACTTAGAATTTGTAGAGTCGTTCATTGAATCAGTGTACATAGACGGTACCAGTTCGCTATTAGTAAGTAAAACCATCGATAAAACAGAGCAAATTATAATATAACTGACACTACGAGTGTGCTGTTAAACTTATGCCAAATTATTGCTATTAGCTTCGTTGCTATTAGCTATGTTTGTCGCTTTGACGCAGTAATATCCAGACAGGGAGCAATCCAACCAGTACGATTAGCAAACTCGGCAATGCGGCTCGTCCCCACATACCTTCGCTCGTCATTTCAAACACTCGTACTGCAAGCGTATCCCAGCCTTGACGCCGTGTCATCAGCGTAATGGGCATCTCTTTCATCACTTCGACAAAACCCATCAATAATGCAGTCAATACACCAGGGCTAAGTACAGGCAGCATCACATGACGCCAACGCTGATAAGGACTGTCGCTAAGTAATTTTGCAGCAGCTTCTTGATTAACTGTCAATCGTTGCAACTGTCTGTCAACAGGCTGAAAACTCACCGTCATAAAACGTGTCGATAGCGCCAGTAGCATAACAATGACACTGCCAGAGAACACTTGCTGTGAGGTGATACCAAACGCAATCATTTGATTATCAAGCCACGCAATAGGTATAAATATCCCTACCGCCAACACAGTCCCCGGTACGACATAGCCCAAATTGGCTAAAGTGGTCATTAGCTTAGTCGATTTATCAGGATACTGCCGTTTGATCCACGCAATAATAATGGCCAAAAAGGCGATAAACAGCGTGGTCATACTAGCAATCATGAGGCTGTTGGTGACAAAATCAATGTAACGCGCATCAAAATCTTGGCGAAAATTCAGTGCTGTCCAATAGATAAGCTGCAAAAAAGGTATTAAAAAGGCAACTAAAAAGATCAGCGTACACAGCAGTGTCATTGCGAGTTTGGCAGGTTTGCTAGCGTCAAAGCGCTGGCTGCTACCTTGGGTAAGTGAGCTACCACGCTTCGCTTGCCAATACTGCTCAAACAATACCACGATAAATATCACACCAATGAGCAAGGCTGCTAGCTGAGCCGCTGTGGTTAGACTAAAGAAACCAAACCACGCCTTATAAATGGCGGTAGTAAAAGTATCGACATTGAATACGGATACTGCACCGAAATCTGCTAAGGTTTCCATACTAGCTAGCAACAAGCCGCCAATGATCCACGGTAATGCTTGCGGTAGCGCCAACCGAAAAAATACACGGCTACGACTCAAACCTAGCATTTGCCCCGCTTCTATCGCTCGTCTGCCTTGTGATAAAAATGCCTGACGCGCGAGCAAGTATACGTAGGGGTAAAACGCCAACGATAATACCAAGCCTGCGCCCCATACATTCCTTATCGACGGTATAGCAGTACTGATACCAGAATCGCGTAAAGCTGTCTGTAGCGGCCCACTAAAATCAACAATGCCGATAGTGACAAATGCCAACACATAAGCAGGGATGGCAAGTGGCAACATCAATGCCCACGAAAAAAAACGCTGGCCAGGGAAACGATACATACTAGTAACCCAAGCCAGAGCAGTACCAATAGTGCCCGAAACGACAGTCACCATTAGCAATAAAATCGCCGTGTTTTTGAGCACTTGCGGCAGTACATAGTCTGCCATATGTGTCCAAATCTCTGCCACTGGCTGAGTCCACGACAGCAGCACGATTAAAATCGGTACTAGCATAAACAACGAAATCAGCCCTAAGACTGATTTCGAGATAATACGTTTACGAAGGGCGTGGTCTTGGCTGACAGTCTGCTGGTCGTTAACACCGTCATTGACAGTATCATTTTGACTAACAGACGCATCTGGCGTTGTGATCATATTATCATTACCGTGTCATACGTATAGAGACCTTGTAAGCTTGTACCAACCTCAAAAATCGTCATTACCTGAATAACTGATCTGTAACGACTAACCTTTGAACCTATTCTTTAAAAGCTGTTGTTTAAAAGCCGTGCTTTGAGAACTATTGTCTAAAAGTTATGATTTTAAGATTGGTATCAGTATTACTGGCGATCCCTTATTTATAACCCGCTTTATCCATCATTTGGATAGCTTGAGTTTGTAGTTCACCGAATTTCTGTACATTGATATCGTCTTTTTTGAACTCGCCCCATGATCTGAGCATGTCTGACTCATCGATACCTACTTTTACTGGGAATTCTTTGTCAGAGCTAGCATAGAGACCTTGTGCCTCATCAGATGACAACCACTCTATCAGTTTAAGCGTACCATCTGGATTGTCCGAACCTGCAACCACGCCAGCGCCTGAGATGTTTACGTGCGTACCAGTCGTATCTTGGTTTGCCCAAAATATCTTAACAGGGAAGTTTGGTTTTTCGTCCAACAAACGACCATAGTAGTAGCTATTAGCAATACCCACTTCACACTGACCAGCAGCGATAGCTTCTAGCATCGCAACGTCATCACTGAACACGTCAGTCGCTAGGTTATCAACCCACCCTTTAATAACCGCTTCGGTCTTCTCTTCGCCCAAATGCTCCATCATGCTAGCAACAAGCGATTGGTTATAAACCTTCTTAGAGGTGCGTAAGCATAGTTTGCCTTTCCATTTTGGATCGGCCAAATCTGCATAAGTAGACAACTGGTCGGCAGTGACTTTGTTTGGATCATAAAAGATAGTACGTGCACGTAGTGACAGACCTGTCCACTGACCTTTTGGATCACGGTATTTTGCAGGGACGTTAGCTTCTAATACAGTAGACGATACTGGCTGTAATAGGCCTTGCTCTGCAGCCTGCCATAAGTTACCAGCATCAACGGTCAATAGCATATCAGCAGGAGTATTCTGGCCTTCAGCTTTTAGACGCGCCATCAAAGGCCCAGTTTGATCTGTAACCAGTTCAACTTTTACACCTGTTTGCTCAGTATAGCGATCTAACAATGGCTTAATTAGCTGCTCATTACGTGATGAGTAGATAGTAATTGTCTGACCATCAGCAGTCGTAGCTTCGTCAGTTGCTGCTTGCTGCTCAGCACCTGTTTCTGTTGACTCTACTTCTACGCTCTCTTCTGTGGTTGAAGAATTACTACAACCTGCCAAACCCAACATCATGCCAAATACGGCTGCAGGTAAGATAAGCTTCGTAGAGGTTAGATTCGCGCTGATAGCGTTCAATGACATGGTTTTCCCCATAGTAATGCTATAAAAAAGTAAGATGTATAGTGAGACAAAATAACAGTGATTATAACGATGACTTGCTAAGCGTTAGCAGTAATCAGGCCATAATATATCAAAGCAACATACTAATGGAAGTGAGATTAATTATCAATACATTTGTTTAACTGGTAAATATACCTGTGATTAGTCTTGAACATTGATTTTTAAGAACTATTTTTCACCAGTTCTTTCAATAATTTGGTCTAGCGACGCGTTTTAGTGTCCATCTAAAGCAACCATTGCCCTAAGATCGCATTGACCGCAGCTTCTGTACGTAAGATACGAGAGCCTATATGTACAGGCGTGCAGCCTTGAGCTGACAACAGCTCTATCTCATAATCAATCCAGCCACCTTCAGCGCCTATGCAGACTATACTCGGTAGCTGTCGTGATGGTTGCTGTTGTAAAAACTCAGAAAAAGACTGCTGACTATAAGGATGCGCGACAATCGCTCGACTGTTCATTAGGCTTGCCAGTGTGTCTTCAACAAATGGCTTAAAACGTTTTTGTAGCGTAATACTAGGAACGATTGTATCGATGCTTTGCTGTAGGCCTTCTAATACAAACTCGTCTATCCGCTCAAGCATTGGGCTTTGCCAATAACTTTTTTGGGTACGGTAACTATTTATAAGAATGATATCGCGTACACCAAGCGCTGTCATATCCATAATTAAACGCCGTAGCACTTTAGGACGCGGTAACGCCAAAATAACAGTCAAATCCAATTTGGCTGGCGGCACAGTATTGAGCTGGACGTTACCTAGCTGAATGCTGTCAGAGGTAATATCTTCGATAACAGCCGTACCAAGGTTACCGCCTATTTGGCCAATTTTAAGCGTATCACCGACTTTTGCGTCTAGCACTTTAGTCACATGGCTGACTTGAGACAAGGCATCGATTTTTGCTGCGTTTGCTGAGAAATTTTCAGCGGGCAATAATATACAGTTCATAAGCTATCTTGGTTAGAAGACATCTCGATTGCGTCTTCAATCATAGTAAATTGGCGGGTCAATACCGCTTGCTGCTGTATCGTCATTTGCTCGCCAGCCTGCCCTGCCCCTGCAGCCAATGACAAATTGCTCAGCCAAGTCGCCAACTGCGTATAGATACTCACAGCGTCTTCACGGTTATAAGCTGTTTTCTTACGAGAAGTTTTTTTGTTCGCCTTTAACTGATCATCACTGACTATCTGTGCATCTGTACTACTTGCGCGATTTGACTCGATTTGACAATAAAAATCATTACTTGGCTGATATAAAGCGCCTACGCTAGCCAATTTGTCTATCACGCTTTGGCACGACTGAGTGTAACGCCCCATTAGTACAGGCGTGGCCACACTAGAAGGCTCCACTGGATTATGCCCGCCAATATCTACCAGTGAGCCGCCCACAAATGCTACATTTGCCAATGTATACCAAGTCATCATCTCACCCATGCTATCTGCTAGATAGACTTGCGTATCTGCACCAATTGCTTCCCCCTCACTGCGCCGAGCCATATTTAACCCAGTTTTCTGAATGAGTTCTGCTACTGCATCAAAACGCTCAGGATGCCTAGGGACGATAACAAGCAACGTATCTGCTAATGTGGCTTGCGACAGTAGTTGCTGCTGCAATGACAACGCTGCTGCCTCTTCGCCATCATGAGTACTCGCAGCTACCCACACAGGACGATCTGCTATACCAAAATCTGCTCGCAGATCAGCTTTCTTACTATAAATACGGTTATCTTCTACCGCTTGGTCATCAGTTTTGGACGCATTGATTACCCACTTTAATGAGCCTGCCACGCGAATTTGGGCGCTACTAGCCCCTAGCTGCCTAAAGCGTTTAGCAGAGTCGCTGTCTTGCGCAATAATTAAGGAGAGGTTTTTCATCATGCTGGCGCTAACTGCACCAATTTTTTGATAGCTCTGAAAAGAAGAAGCAGATAGTCGACCGTTGACTAGGATACTTGGAATACAGTGCTGGGATAATTTGGTCAAGATATTTGCCCATAACTCTGTTTCTACAAACAGTGCAGCGATAGGCTGTACATGCGTTAAGAAAGTCTCGATAACAGCAGGGCTGTCGACTGGCACATAGCTATGACTCATCTGACCTTGAGCTATCTGTTCTGCGAAACGACTGGCGCCACGAGCAAAACCTGTCTGAGTCGTATTGGTCAACCATATCTGATAGCCATTAGCCAATAACATATCTAATAAAGGCGCGACCGTATTGGTTTCGCCTAATGAGACTGCGTGGCACCAAATTACCCCTTTATCGCTATCAGCACTGACCACTGGACGCGGTGGATACTGCTTACCAAAACGCTGATCGATTTCCTGTTGATAGTTGTCGTTTTTATGAGATCGACGCCATACTTGTAGATGGTATAATGGCTTTAGCAGCCCAATAAGAGACTGATAATATAAAGGTGTCTCGTGTACCGCTCGACTAGGCGATGATACAGGGTCAATTGGATTTGTAGAGTGGTCAGACGGGGTATTAGATGATGGCATGGAACAGCCCAAATTAGTTATAAATCAAACAATAAAAGGGTAAAGGTAGAGCGCGCTAATTCTACCTGAATTTAAGCTGTAACAATAAGCTTTTAAAAAGTTACTGAGTAAATAGTTATCAGATAACGATTGTTAAATAATGATTATTATCAATAAAGCGACTGCGATGATTGCGCCAATTAACAGCTGATAACGCTTGGTGCTATGCTGCTCTTGCTTCTGTGTGGTCAGCAGCATTTCTGCTTGCTGCCATTGCTGCACTAAATTGGCCGCTTCTGCATGACCATTATCTGCCGCTTGCTCTAACCAGTATCTACCGCTATCTATATCTTGAGATACCCCTACTCCTTGGTAGTACATTTTACTGAGTAGACGCTGAGCACGGCTGTCATTTTTGCTGGCGGCTTGATTGATCCATTCTACGCCAGATTTTTTTTGGTTATCGCTGTCCGCTGTCAAACCTTCATCTAACAACTCATACATGGCCAAACGTAGCATAGCCGCTGTATTACCATTTTCAGCAGCCGCTTGTAGTATTAGAAGCGCTTTGTTTTTTGCCGTGTTGTGATCATTTGAAAATATAACTTGGCGACGAGGCTTGTTCTGCTTGGCAATATGCTGCTCGAACTGATCCAGTACTTTGCGTGCTTGCAGATACTGGACATCACCAGTTGGTTGTGGCACCGTTATCTCATCTAATTCTATAAGCAGTTGCGTAAACATCTCTGGCGTTGATGTATTCTTTACAGATGACGTAGGCTTGGCTGTTGGCTTCATTACTTTAGTCAGCTCAGGCTTTATTGGACTCTCAGACTCAGGAGGTACTACGCTTGCTTGCAACTCAGGTACAGTGTCAGACATAGCAGATGGAGCTGCGAGACTTTCACTATCAGTTACAACTATATTGGCTTGGTTACGCTCAGCTCCTATCGACACTTCCTCTGGCTTGTTAAGAGGAGCATTTAATTGACTAGTACCGACATGCGTATTTAAATCTACGCTCGGAACAATGCTTTCAGTGATTTGATGAGTCGTTGCTTTATGCGCTGTTAATTCAGGCACTGAATGAACGTCGTTACTTAAAATAGTTGGTAGTCTAAGGCTAACCGCTTGATATAACCCACTATCTACTTGCCCGCCTTGTACTGCGTCAAACTGCCGATCAATATGACCAAACAGACGCAGCCCTATTGGCTCTAGTGCAAAAAATAAGCGCTCTTTAACCCCACCATTATCATAACCAACAGCCATATGCTGATAAAAATCATCGGTGATCAACGTTAGCTCAGGGTAACGTTTACGCAGCTCAAACTGACCATACCAATGTGGCTTGCTTTGCCACTCCTGCGCCAATACACGACCGGCATAAAACGCCAAAAATACCATAAAATTACGATAGCGTTCATCGACCAGCAGCATCGTCTCATCCCATATACCGCTCTTAATCATATCTCGGCGTACTTGAGACAATAGCGTATCGATACGCTGTAAACTCTCAAGCGAATCGTCTAGCGTACAAGCGCGCAGCTCAGTTTCGTAGGCGATACCGCCTGCAATAGAACGCCCAGCCAAGAAGTCTTGCCAGTAGCCTTCTGCAATATAGTCCAGTGGCGTTAAAGGTGATGCAGACATAAACGGGAGTGACCTCTTTACAGATAGATAAACCAAAAAAGCATAGGCTATAAGATTGCTACTATTACTAAAATAATAGAACGGTACTGGTAGATTACCTTACCTTAAAAGTTCGAGTGCTACAATAAAGGACTGAACAAGCGCACGACATTGTCAAACAAGCGTTTTGATCCGTGACGCTGTTGCCACTCATCACTATCTAGGATTCGGCAGTTTTCTAAATAGACTTCCTGACAGTCCGCTACTTGGGCGACCATTTCTGGCGTATAAATCGCCAAACTGACTTCCATATTTAAATAAAAGCTGCGCATATCAATATTGACGGTGCCAAATAGACAGTAGTCATCATCGATAACCACTGTTTTTGTGTGTAGCAAACCACCTCTAAACAAGGCAATCGTTACTCCAGCATCCAACAACTCTTGATAATAAGCCTGAGAGGCATGCTGTACCAGAAACGAGTCAACCTTTTCAGGAACAATAATCGTCACATCAACGCCGCGCTTAGCCGCTATCGTCAGCGCACCCGATAGGGACTCATCAGGGACAAAGTAAGGTGTGGTAATACGGATGCGCTTATTGGCACGATGAATCACAGTAACTAACGTATTGTAAATCACATGAGCCGTTAGCTGCGGTGCTGAAGGTATTAGCTGCGCCAAGACTTTGTCCACGACAGGCATCTTTGGTACGACAATCGAAGTGGCACCTACATCTGGCTGCTCATGATCATCAATCGTATCCGCCAATACCTTCACTCGGCTATTTAGATCATTGATGGTCGGATGCATCACATATAACTTACGAGTGTAGTTATTAACCCGCTGATGCAGCTCAGCAAGATTGTCATTACTTTCAGCACCGATGTCGGTAACAATTACCTTGGCCATCGCTGTATTGATACTAATTGAGTGCTGGCTAGTCGTTCGTAGCGCCACATCAATCCATTGACCGACATTTTTGTTTTGCTTAAAAAACCTTGGATCAACCAAATTAAAGCTGCCGATATAGCCAATATGTTCATCGATAACCACCATTTTACGATGATTGCGCAAATCAGAACGTTTAAATAATGTCTTAAACAACCCTACTGGCAATGACTGATGGACATAAACCCCTGCTTTTTCTAATTTGCGGTGCACGCTACTATTAATAAAGCTAAAGCTGCCCACACTATCAGCCAATATATGACACTCTACGCCGCGCTGAGCCGCTACAGACAGCGCCTCTATGACTTCTAACACCTGTCCTTTTGGATAGACAATATAAAACTCCATGAGAACAATACGCTGGGCGGCATGAATATCTTCAATCAAACGTTGAAAAATAGAAGCGGGATCCGTCAACAACTGCATTTGATGATTGGGAAATACGCCAAACCCTGTCCAGCGCGTTCCTATTTGGCTAACACCGCGGTAGTTGGCTGGTAATAAGTCCTGCCCTTTGTCAAAAATCAGATGCTCACGCCGTGCCATATCGTTCATCAAGATGCTGGCTTGATCTACGCGTTCACGATAGCGCCGTCCAATCATCGGCTCACCGAGCAGGATGTAAGCCACAAAACCAAATACTGGCAACGTGTAAAGCACAGCTACCCAAGCAATAGACACGCCAATATTGCGCTGCACAGAAACCACTCGCAGCGTCATTACTATCATAAGTACAATATGCAGCACCAGACCTAGACCCGCTAGGTCTCCCCAGGTCCAGCTCGTAAAAGTATCTTTAATAGTAAAAGTGTTTATATTGGCCTCCATCAACCGTGTTCAACGAATAAAGCATCCATAGTATAGTAGCTTTTCACCGCCAAACAACAAATAATGATAATAAGTGTATTTTTAGAAATGCTATATAATACATAGCTTTGAGTGCTATTTTTGATAGATTACAAGTCCGATTTATAATTATTTTCTAAAAACATTAAAATAATATTTGACACCCAACTGTAAATCTATATAATACACACCCACAGCAACGGAGCTTAGTGACAAACTTAAGAGCTCAGTTGATGTTGAATAAATTGCCTAGCAATTGTTCGAAGGGTGATTAGCTCAGTTGGTAGAGCGTCTGCCTTACACGCAGAATGTCGGCGGTTCGAATCCGTCATCACCCACCACTTCTTAGCAAGTGGCTAAACAAGCTAAGAGACCTAAGCAGCGGTAGTTCAGTTGGTTAGAATACCGGCCTGTCACGCCGGGGGTCGCGGGTTCGAGTCCCGTCCGCTGCGCCATATTTAAAACGAATTTAAACTGTTAAGTTTAAGCAAGTTTCGCCTCAAGCATTAGATTGTTTGGGGTTTTTTTGTGTCTATAAAACAACTCATTATTATAGCTTTCATGCTTTATGTCTTCTCGTTAGAAGTAGCTTATTCCTTATTATGATATACGACTTAAAATAATTAACAGACGCCTTATCTTGAAGAATGAGCGACTTCTTTAGCTTAACGTGGCAAAATGATAATTTGAGCACAGCTAATAAAACCTCCCAAACTTTAATCGCTATAACATACATAATGTTGATTAATGCAATAACAACAGGCTTATTAACAAGTGCAACAGATTCGTTAGGTATAGCACTATCAACAACTATAGCTATATTGTTTAGCAGTGTAGTCTCAATTAATACTATGATGATAAATACAGCACATACTGGTAGATTCAATTGATAAAAGTACTCAAAGGACAGCTATGTTCTGGATATATACATTACTCTTGTTGATGGTTCTAGTTGGTATTTACACTATCTCTGCACTGATTTTCGATTTTTACATACTAATCAATGCTAGAAGAATTTGGGCTGAGGTAGTAGAAGTTAATACTATTGAAAAATCAGTCTCAGGGCTAGAAGATTACAGTTTATTTACTTTGAGGATAAAGTATTCTTATACCGTAAATAGCAAAGAATATACTTCTACTAGTATCAATGCTTTTTTTGATTTTACTAGAGAAAGTAAAACGGATATTTTAGAAAATATAAAAATTACTGACAATCATATAAAAATTTACGTATTAAAATCATTTCCACAAATATCTATGACAAGCCCTCTCAAAGTAAACAAGAAAATCTTAGCTATTGCTATAACTATAGGTATCATCCTTCCAAGCATTTTGAGTTATCTTCTCATAGAGAACCAAACTATTTTTGATATATTATCAAGTGTTCTTAATTAGACTAACGTTAATACATGAAGAATTGTATTTTATTGGAAACGATAGTCATAGATGCATAAGGGCTCTCTCTGGGAGAGAAGTTTTTGATACATAATGATCTGAGTTATGAAGCTTACATTAGATTCTTGCTAAAATCCCTATTGTGGGTAGGACTCATATTTTTATTAATTGTTGGTTGATTATTATCATAGATACAATAGGCGCATGTTTCAGTGCTATGGACGTTGACTTATTCGGCTCACACTAGCGATTAACGCTACCATCACTACACCCATAATAATCAAAATACCAGACATCATGTGCGCTGCTTCATAATTGAGGGCCTCTACTTGCTCATATATAGCAATTGATACTACTTTAGTTTCGCCTGAGATACTGCCGCCTATCATCAGTACAACCCCAAACTCGCCAATGGTATGAGCAAAGCTCACCAAACTGCCCAAAATAATACCCACGCGCGCTTGTGGTAAAGCCACTTTCATAAAACGCCGCATACGACTGGGCTCTAAAAGATGAGCGACTTCCGTGACACTTTGCGGAATGCGCAAAAACTGTGCATAGACAGGCTGTATATAAAAAGGCAATGAGTAAATAATGGAACCAATGACCAGACCTTCAAAGGTAAAAATCAACGGGCTAATATTATGTTCACTCAACCATTTACCGATACCCACACTAGGACTGAGCAGTAACAGTAGATAAAAACCAATCACGGTAGGTGGTAGCACCAGAGGCATCGCAATGATGCCCATAAGCAGTACCTTAAGACGTCCTATTGCTTTTATACGACTCGGCTTAGCCAACCAGTAAGCGATAGGCGTTGCAAATAGCAATAGACATAAGGTAGTCACGCAAGCGAGCTTGATGCTCACCCAAAATGGACTGAGCATATCTGACATAAGAGACTGGTCGATCATATAATGTCACTGCTCGTTCTATGATGAGAGGGGTTAGTCTAACGTATTACTGGACGGCCAGATAGCCTGCTTGTAAGAAGTGCTGCTGCCCTGCTTTTGAGCGCAGATAATCGGTGAATTTTGCTGCTGGGGCTGTGTTATTGATAATTATGCCATCTTGTAAGATAGCTGGATAAGACGCTGGCAGCAAAGTAATAAATTGCTCAGGCTTGGCTTTAATCGCAACAAGCTGAGACTGTGCTACAAACCCATAGTCCACACTACCCGTATGCGCATATTGAAATGCTTGACCGATATTCTCTGACTGTATCAAACTTTTTTGAGCATTTAACTTACTATACATGTCTTGTGATTGCAGATAGGCTTTTGCAGACGCACCATAAGGAGCAAGGTCAGGGTTCGCAATAGCTACCTTGCTGTCCTGAGTAAAGTCAGCACTGATAAACACATCACCCAGCGATGTTGGCGTAAAATTGTTTAAAGGTTTGGTGACACTATAGAGTGCTAACTGACCTCTGGTATACGTAAAAGGCTTGGTTAGCTTACGCTCTTTACTAGTAACATCAGCTGAATTTTCATCAGCCAATTTAGCAGGGAAATCTTGATTGGCAGACAAGAATATATCATACGGTGCCCCTGCTTTGATTTGCGCATATAACTTGCCAGAAGAGGCATAAGTAACTTCAATATCTGAGATACTTGAAATATTTTGGGCAGATGAGCTGCTATCATCCTGATAGCTATCAATGATACTAGGGAGTACATCAGACAAGTTAGCAGCCGCAGCAATACGCAAAGTCTGGGCTGGTTCAGTGGTATCAGCAGCAAGCGCCGTATTGGCCTCTTTATCCTGCGTACAAGCACTTAATGCCAATAGCAAACACGCAGAGGTACTAATAGCAGCTAGAGGACTACCCATTGTTGCTGAGCCATTTAGACGAGTCGTCTTCGTAATACTCTTGCTTCCACACAGGAATGTCGGCTTTGATGGTATCTAATATCCAGCGGCAGGCATCAAATGCTGGACAACGGTGCGCTGACACTACCCCAACCCACACAGCCACATCGCCAATTTCTAGCGCACCGATACGATGTATCGCAACAGCATGCGTAATTTCAAAACGCTTTTTGGCTTCTTCTATAATGGCGCGGCCTTGATTGATGGCCAAATCCTCATAACCATAATAGGTAAGACGATCAACGCTCGTAGCGTTATTATGATTGCGCACTCGCCCTTCAAAACAAACAAACGCACCGCAGCTGTCATTATCTAACGTACTTTTTAGCCTATCTTCGTCTATAGCAATATCTAGTAGCGCAAAACCATCACGCTCAGCGATAAGGTAAGCTTCGTCAGCACTACGTTTGATGCTCATTGAATGATCGTGGACGTTGTCGGTCATTTTTCTTCTCTATTTATTATTTTTTCTTTGTAACCACTGAATAGCCACTGACAAAATGGACACTAGTAAACGCTTGTCTAACCACCAGCGACTGGCGTGATGAAAACTACGCTATCACCATCATTTATCTGGTCAGTCCATTTAGCAAAGTAGTCATTTACTGCGACTCGTAGCTCCGACTGTGGACGGCTAAAGCGATGCTTTTGACTAAGTTGTTCGTATAGTTCAGTTAGTGACGTATCCTGTTGCACGCTTACTGTCTCTTGCTGACAATTGGCCTCGTCAGCCAAACTGGCAAAATACATGACGTTAATATTCATCGTTGATTCGATATTAGTTGTCATATCGATAGCACTCATAAACCTCTCCATCTTATGCAAGCTTCCTTGCTTAGCATTTAGCACATTTTTATTAACTGATTAATTAATTGACGACGCACTCTGCAATGTTGTCACTTTAAGCATGACTGTAGTCTGATTTACCACCTGTCTTTTTGACCAGATGAATATCATCTATAACGATGTCATGCGATAGTGCTTTAGTCATATCATAGATAGTTAAGCAGGCAACACTAACCGCTGTTAACGCTTCCATCTCCACCCCTGTCTTATGCGTAACCTTGACTACCGCACTGACCGTGAGGCTGCTGAGCGCGTCGTTGTACTTAAAGCTTAAGCCTATCTTGTCTAGCGGTAGTGGATGGCAAAGCGGTATAAGATCATGAGTGCGTTTGGCCGCCATGATACCAGCGATATGAGCTGTTTGCGTGATGCTACCTTTTTTGGTCATACCATCAGCCGCTTTAATTTGCGCATAAATCTCACTAGGAAAGCGTACTTGACCAGTGGCATTGGCTTCTCGCGTCGTTGCTGTCTTACCACTGACATCGACCATGGTAATATCACCATCACTGTCTAAGTGAGATAAAGTAGATTGCTGATTTATCTGAACGCTGTCACTCATTTATATAACCTTTCTTATGTGATATTTTTATTATTTTGGTAGAGCAGCACATGCCTGCTTGAAATCTTTAGGCGTATTAAAGTTGGTCAAATTTTGCCACTCTTTGCTAAATGATACAGCTTGCACTAATGGCTGAATAAACTGCATTACTCTACGCTGTCTGCTATCTATATAGTCTTTCAAATCAGGCTCGATACTTAACTGATACAGCCCTAATAATGGATATAAGTGACCGTCATCTTTTAGGCAAATTACTTTTTTATCAGCAGCAAGGCTTATTTCACATTGTAATTTCTGCCACAAGTCAGTTGCTGGTATTAAGCTATCACAGCTAATAACCAGTAACCACGATGCTTGTGCGTTTTTTGATACGCCTGAATCATTCAAATCGTTCAAATCGCTCAATGTTTGTAAGGCTGATTCGATAGCGACCAATGCGCCGCCAGTTGTGATCTGCCCATCATGTTCATTAGAGTCAACATCAGTACCATAATCAGCAATATGAATAATAGGCGAATTGGTTTTTTCTAAATGGACATCTAAACCAGTTTGAAAGCCGCGACCATTATCTGCAACCAATATAGGAACCTGTAACTTGCTCGCATGACAAACATGATAGTCTAGCAGCTGCTCACCTGACGGTAGTGTCAGCATCGCCTTAGCCGCTCCCATACGTCTAGATGCACCGCCTGCCAAAATAACCACACCTGCCAAACCATCCAGATTATTTGAGCAGTTTTTCATTTACCATTACCTGTCAGGCTTAATTGTATATCACTCATAGCTCAATTATTTATAACTCAATCATGGCTAGGGTTTTGTGCCAAAAAATGCGGCACAAAATTGCATGGACGAGTACGACTGTCAAACTGATCTTTTAAGATATTTTCCCAACCCGTACGGCAAGCACCAGAAGAGCCTGGTAGACAGAATATACCCGTACCATTGGCCATACCAGCAACTGCTCGCGATTGTACGGTAGACATACCGATTTCATCTTTTGAGATTAAACGGAACATTTCACCAAAGCCATCGATTGATTTATCAAACAGTACACTCACAGCTTCTGGCATGCTATCTCTGATGAAGAACCCTGTGCCGCCAGTGGTAATAACCGCATGAACGCCTGGACTAGCAATCCAACCACTAATGACTGCGCGAATCTGGTAAATATCGTCGGTGATTAATTGACGATCTGCTAAATGATGACCTGCTTCGGTCAAGCTGTCTACTAAGTACTGGCCTGACGTATCTTCTGCCAACGTACGGCTATCAGAAACAGTCAATACAGCAATATTAAGAGGTGTAAATTGTGCAGCAGGCTTACTCATAAATAATCCTTTATAGATGTCATTTTATAATTGTATTAAATATCCGTTGTATCAAAAAAAGCTATATTGAAAAACGATTGCATTGAAAAACAGTCTCTATCAGCGTCATGATTGCAGACTTGGAATATCTTAACCACCGATTATCGATAGATTGTGCATGATGCCACTGTTAGAGTCATGCAGATGATGATGCTCAGGCTTGATTGGCATAAAGCTATGTAAAGTGTTTACCAGTCCTTGGATATCGTCTTGCTGTAAGTATGGACGGATATCGTAGTTGCCTTGGTCAAACAGACACAAATGCACCTTGCCTTGGCTGCTTACGCGCAAGCGGTTACAGGTATCACAGAAGTGCGCCGCATATGGGGCAATCATACCGATACGACCGACATATTCAGGGTGGCTATACTCTACTGCTGGGCCATCGGCACTACCGCGCTCGTGCGGCTGCCAACCATTCTCTAACAAGTAATCAGTGATAATATCAGACTGGGCATGCTGAGCAAAAAACAAATCGCTATTATCACTGGTCTGCATAAATTCAATAAAGCGATAGGTCACTTGTCTGTCTTTGACATAGTCGATCGCCGTGATTAAGTTCTCAAAAGCAGTCTCTGCCATCAAGACACTATTTATTTTCAGTTTGATATCAGTCGTTTCTAACAACGTATCCATGTCAGCCAATATCTGCGGCAAGGTATCAAAGCCTGTCATTTTATGAAAGGTAGCAGCATCGAAGCTGTCCATACTGATATTGAGCTGATCAAGTCCAGCAGCTTGCCAGTTAGCTATATGTTTACCCAATTTATAACCGTTACTGGTCATCGCAACTGTCTCAATACCGTCAGTCTGCTTAATCGTTTCGATGATTTCGACAACATCACGACGAATAGAGGGCTCACCACCTGTAATTCTAACTTTTTTGGTACCTACTTGAGCAAAGCCGCGCACCAAGGTTGCAATTTCAGAGATACTCAGTTCATCATCAGGGCGCTTACCTTGATAGCCATTTGGCAGGCAATACTCACAGCGAAAATTACAGAAGTCAGTAATAGATAGACGCAAGTAAGTCAGACGCCGTGCAAACCCATCGGTTAGCGGCTGGTGATAGTCACTCATCTGTTCAGCGGGCACGACTAAGGAAGGCTCTATGTAGCCATCAGATAATGCCGGTGCCAAGCTTGGTGAATACAGTTGCGGACTGTCTATTTTGTGTTTGTCATCTATGTTGTCATCAATCATATGTTACTGCCATCAGTACTGCTTACTATAAGCACTACTTTGTTATTCGTGTTTAGCATACCAGTGTAAGGTTATAGGGTTGCTCTTTAGCTTTATGCGACCACCTTACAATAAATTGGCAAACGATGAATTAGCGATGTAGCCAAGGAAACGGTTGTACAACGACGTCATTACCAGCTGCTACGTTCCCACTGTCTTTGTCCAATACAATAAAGCAATTGGCGCGGCTCAGCTGTTTGATTCTATGTGACTGCTGTCTTGAGAAACACTCAACTTGATAATGACCTGTCTCATCTCGTGACAATACGCCACGCTGAAAGTCTTTGCGACCGGGAGATTTTCTGATATCACTGATAAGTTTGGCTTTGATCGTTAGCGGCATCGGCTGCTCTGACACGTTAGCACCTGACATTTGCCACAATGCAGGTATCACAAATTGTAGCGTACCCACGACCGTAGAAAGCGGATTGCCCGGTAGGCCAAAATACAGTACTGGCTTATCGAGATTTTTATTCAATTCACCAAATACAAAAGGCTTACCAGGTTTCATCGCTACTTTATAATGGTTAATCTGACCTAATGTTTCGATCACAGTGGTCAAAAAATCATAGTCACCAACTGAGACACCTGCTGTCGATATCAGTACATCACAGTCCTGCATGGCCTCATTGACTGCGATAGTTGTCTGCTCTAGGTTATCAGGAATAATGCCATAATCACGAATAATGATAGGCAGATCTGATAGCAAGCTTTTGAGCGTTGGAGTATTAGAATTATATATTTGGGCTAGGCTTTGTAGCTCATTGCCAATAGCCACGAGCTCATCACCTGTTGCCAATACGCCTACGACAAGCGGTTGGAACACGTTCACTTGGCTAATACCAAGGTTGGCGAGTAAGCTAATATCTGCAGAATTGAGTCGTTTACCGATTTTCAAAACGGCTTCACCGGACTCAATCTCCTCGCCTTTTGAGCGGATATTATCATCAACTTTGGCGGTTTGCGTGAGCGTGATGTTGTAAGGTCGAGATTTATCAACGGTCGCTTTGATATCTGCAAAGTTTGTATTCTCTTGCATAATGACCGTATCACAGCAATATGGCACGACTGCACCCGTAAAAATACGTACCCCTTGCCCTGCCGCTGTCTCACCAGTATAAGCACTGCCAGCTTGCGACTCACCAACGATTCCGATAGTACTGCTTTCTGATAACTCACTACCTTTGGCAATCGCATAACCATCCATTGCAGATAGGTTTTGTCGCGGCACATCAAAAGGCGAAGCAATATCTTGAGCCAGTATATGATTTAGACTGTCTAGCAACTCTAGAGTGTTAACGGCTCTTTTTTGTAGTGGAAAGTCAGTAATATGATAATTATCTATCCGTTGCTGTATCGCAGCTTGTAATTCTTCCATGGTAATCATAAGGTCACGCTCTTTCTGTCGTTCTAATTATTTATAATCGAAACTGTTATTAAAAATGGTCATTAAAAACTGTCACTTAAAACTCTGAGTAAAAGTCATCGTTAAAAAACACATTATCTAGAGTCTATCATTCAAAGTATCAACTTTCTTGTATTAACCTTGTCCTGATAAGTTTTGAATAAAGCCAGATTACACTGGTCTTAATATTTGATATTTATTGCATTGTCCATGGTGTTAAAGACGTCAGCAAAATCAGACATAGATTGAGACAAAAAAAGCACCTTGGCAAGGTGCTTTTTGTAGAACAAAGTAAATTATCGTTTGATGACTAGTGACTAATTCATAATGGCTAAGTAAGATTAAAAAGAGCCACTTTTATACAGTGTATAAATACCGTCAGTTTACCTCACCATCCAGCCAATGAAGACGCACTGTTTTGAGTAATGAAGCCATCTGGTGTTTGGCCGTTATCTGCTTGCCAGCGCTGGAATGCCATACGAGTATTGGTACCCACGATACCATCAGCACCTTTGGTATCATAACCCATACTAGTCAACCGACGCTGTAGGTTAGTCACTTGCGTGGTCGATAATGGACGCTCATAACGAGGCCAAGATTTTTGCAAACCGCTTTGTCCATTAATCGTTTTGCCTAGCAGACTAACGCCCAATGCATAACTTGATGAGTTGTTATAGACTTTAATCACATCGAAGTTTGGGCTCAGCAATAATACTGGACCGTCTTTACCAGCGGGTAACCATAGCTCCATCTGAGTATTGGCATCTAAGTAAACGTCCGCTATCGTATCGACACCCATCGCAGCCCATCTAGCGGCAGGTTGTTTGCTACCAACCACTGAGTAATCAAACGAGGCTGGCACCGTTGCTTCATAAAACGGTGCTAAGCCACGAACCCAACCTGAGTTACTAAGATAGTTGGCCGTCGAGGCTAGCGCATCACCAGTCGCCCAAGGATTACGATGTCCATTACCATCACCATCAACCCCTTGTTTGAGCCAAGTCTCAGGGATAAACTGGGTTTGTCCCATACCACCTGCCCAAGAACCGTCCAACTGTGACCATGATACGTCACCGCGTTGTAGCAAGGTCGCTAACGATAGCAACTGCGTTTCAGCGAATTCTTGACGACGACCATCATAGGCAAGGCTGGCAAGCGAACTTGGCAAATCACTATTACCGGTTACAGCACCGTACGATGACTCCATACCCCATATCGCAGCGATAATCTCTGCATTAACTCCATACTGAGACTCTAGCTGAGACAAATAAGCACGCTGCTCAGCAAATTTGCGTTTACCTACACTGACGCGTCCACTTGATACCGCAGAATCTACGTATTCCCATGGCATCTTAGAAAACTCGGGCTGACCTGAATCTAATGAGATGACTTGCTGATTTAGATAAGCAGAGTCAAGCAATCGACCAATCACTTGGGCATCATAGCCTGACGATATGGCCCGCATAGAAAAGTCTGACTTCCAATCAGAAAAGCTACTGTAGCTAGGCTTTGGCGCAGGCTGCGGTTTTACGACTGGCGCAGGTGTTGGTTTGACCTGAACGGTTTGAGTTTGAGTAATCTCAACGCCGCCTTGACGAACAGGCTTACTTTGCATTGCCTGCTGGCTTGTACACCCGACCATCACTAACGCTGGCACAAAGGCGAGGTATTGCTTTTTTAATCTCATAAAAAATCTCAAACATGAATAAATAAAATGGCGCACAGTGGCCAAGCTATCCGTAGCTATTATTTAAGTCTAACGCCCAAGTACGCTACGTGGGTCAATAGGATTACCATTTAAGCGAACCTGAAACTCTAAGCCTACCTCGTTGGTCTGACCACTGCTGCCCATACTGGCAATGCGTTGGCCACGCTGTACTGTATCACCCTCTTGCACTAATAATTGGCTATTGTGCGCGTAGGCTGTGATGTAGTTATCACTATGACGAATCATAATTAGATTGCCATACTCTGGCAGACCGTTGCCTGAGTAAAGCACAGTTCCTGATTGGCTGGCAAGTACTGGATCACCAACTTTACCCGCAAACCACATTCCCATATTGCCTGCAGCAGGGTCAATGTTACGAGTTACTGGGTTGCGCGTAGGATAATCATAACCAGAGGTCGAGTTGGCAGTGGCTTCATACGCTGGTGTTTGAGATTGGGTCACAGGTGGCGTATAAGTTGGTTGCGTTTGAACTGGAGCACTGTAGCTATTGTTACTTGCAGTGGTGGCCGCATTGCCTTGCCATAGTTTGAGCCATTGGCCACTATAGATGGTATATTTACTATCTAGATTATTCATTGCTCCGATTTGACGGTAGTTCAGACGATAGCGCGCTGCAATCTGGCTGACCGTATCGCCGCGTTGTACACGGTGATAGTTAGGGACGCCTTGCGCGTTAGTAATAATCTTAGGACCTGCTTGGTTTGCTGACTGATACGTGGGCTTCGTTGCACAGCCGACGACAGATAGAGTAGCGACTGCCATAGTACCAATCAAAGCGGCTTTAACAAGGTGCGATCCAGCTATGATTTTTTTCATACAAGGTTCCTATTCTTTGTGTTGCTCATTCATTGTTTAATCATTCAAAAGCGCTTAATGTCATACAAGAGTCTTTTGATATTCTCATAACACGTTAGTGTCTAATAAGCCGGTATGGATTATATCTTATAGAATTTATAGCGCGAGTGTTGATAATCTATCTAGCGCTGCCGTTGGCGTATGATGTAGGCGTACTGGTGACAAACTGACATACCCTGCCGCTACGGCCTGATAATCTGTCATCATATCCTGATTCGCTTGTAACGCATCGATTGACGTCTCTGATGATCGCTCATTTTTACCTTTTCGTAGAGACAACCAATATGCATCTCGGCCGCGTGGGTCTATCATATGGCGTACTGGCTGAGCAGCTTGCTTATGGCCTAGCGAGGTTATTTTTCGACCCTTGATATCATCGGCATGCTGCACATCAGGAATATTAACGTTTAATACATGATAGGGCAAACTTTTAAGCATCTCTAAAATCGAAGTCTCAGTAAGCAGTTTGACGATTTCATGTGCGGCCACTTGATAGTCACTGGCTGATTCTTGCCCGCCGTTTTTGACACCCCCGCCTACCAAAGACGTTGCTATAGCAGGAATACCAGATAGTTGCGCGGTCAATGCAGCACCGAACGTACCAGAGAACATCACATCTTGTCCCAAGTTAGCCCCTGAGTTAATGCCTGTAATCACGCAGTCAAAGTCACTATCACGATATAACTCATGCAGTGCCAAATAAACACAATCAGCTGGTGAACCATTTACCGCTACAAATCCAGAAGGCAGCTGATGCGTATGCAGTGGTCTTGAGACACTCAGCGCACTCGCATAGCCGCTTTGTTCATCGTTCGGGGCGACGACCACCACTTCACCAATAGTCGATAATGCCTGAGATAGTGCCAATAATCCTGGCGCATACACACCGTCATCGTTACTAATTAAAAATCTCATTTCTGCTCAGTATATGGTTAATATTTTATTGCCGATTTTTCTACATCTCTATTTGATAATTCTGCTATCGTGCCATATCTGTTCAAGATAGCCATCAAAGAACGATGCCCATATCTAAAATGAAAACATGATACTCTAATTCTTCAATGACATGACGTCTCAGTCTAGAGAAAAAGAATCATTTTGATAGCATGAGCGATTATAACTGAATAATATAAAGACACGAACCCTGTCATTAGCAAAGTATCATGCTCTTCTTATGCTGATAATTATACGATGAAAGTAGCGTAACAAGATCTGTATCAAACGAATAACAACCAGTAGATTAAGCATCGCGTTACAATACGCAACACCCCACAACAATACAAACCGATGTACTGATACTGAAGTAACGTCATTAGGGTATGCTACTGATATGTTGCTAAAAAATGGTTTTGGCTCACAAGATATCTACACATAAATCAATATTTTATGTGACTTTTGTTTTTTTACCGATTAACATATGACCATTAAATAAAGACGAGCGAGTGTAATACTGAATGAATAAACAATCGATATTATCTATAGCTTCTGTGATAGCAAATACTGCCTCAAAAGTTGGGATTGCAGGACTGATAACGTCTGTTGCTATGCTGTCTCAAGCTTCTAATGCTGCAAATAACTCTGGCACTACCATTCCGCTAGACATGTCTGGCATTAACATTACTAAGCACGAAATTGCGGTGATGCAAGTACTATCAGAGATATGCCCACCAATGCTAAATGGTAAGCAAAAACAGCGGTTCTATAAGTCGTACACCGTACAGCTGCATGAGCTAATGCCTTCTCTAGAAGATCCAAAAGCGGCTATTCAATACTTATCTACACAGCAAGACTATCGCCAGATACTACAAGGTATTCGTAGTTGGACGATGGGATTCTCAAAGCAAGAAAACAAAGCACTATGTGAAGATTTGGCAAATGCAGATTACTAGAAGACTCGTTAGTTTGACTCAACGACTAACGTCATCTACTTAACTTGTTAATAATATTGGTATCAATGATAATAAAATAAAAGCTATGTACTCTTTATAACATCGGTTAAGCAAATATTATCAACTGATTGTTTAGGTATCTGTAGCATCAAAGCTTGCTGTCACTTTACTTGTTATTCACAAGCAGTGCAGCAGGCTTTTTTGTGAGCGTTAAATTTTTATTACAGAGACTGGTCAGATGATAGTCAGAACAAATATATGATAGGCCTTCATTTTTCTTTTCAAACTTGCCTTATTTTTGCATTTATTGATTCCCCATCGGTAGTCATTTTGCTAAGATAAGGCGTTAATTTTATGTCTATTGTGTAGGCGTTACTATTTTCATCGATACATTATTTTAAACACTGCATTTAAGACATGCTGCTTAAAATAATGTATGGAAATAGGTACAAAACATAAGCGATAGATACATTTGGTTCCATGATGCGGTGTAATGATATATGACAGTAAAGCGTGTAAAAAATCAGCTGATACAGCTGGTAGTTGGTGTAAGTATCTCGATGAGTGCAGTAATGGCAAACGCAGCCATTCAACCACCTGAAATGGACAATACTGCCTATGTGTTGATGGACTATAACACTGGCGAAATTCTGGCTCAAAAGAACGCCAATGAGGCGCTGCCGCCAGCATCTCTGACTAAGATGATGACCAGTTATATCATTGAGCAACGCTTAGCATCAGGCGACTTGAAAGAAGATGAACAGGTATTGATGAGTCCAAACGCGTGGTGCCGTGGTAGTAGCAGCCAATCTTGTATGTATGTGCCTGTGAACAAAACCGCCAGCGTCATCGATATGCTACGCGGTATTATCATTCAATCAGGTAATGATGCATCAAAAGCCATGGCTGAACATATTGCTGGTAGCGAAGCCTCGTTTGCAATCTTGATGAACGAACAAGCGCAAAAAATTGGCATGGAGAACTCTAACTTTGTCAATGCTACCGGTATGCCTGACGAAGGTCATTTAGCATCTGCTTTGGATTTGTCTAAACTTGCTCGCGCTATTATCAAAAACAGCGGCGACTACTATAGTATCTACGCAGAAAAAGAGTTTACGTATAACGGTATTACCCAAGGTAACCGTAATGCTCTACTGATTACCGACCCAACTGTTGATGGCTTAAAAACTGGCCACACTGATGCGGCAGGCTACTGCTTGGTTGCATCGAGCAACCGCGAAGGCATGCGTCTAATCTCTGTCATTATGGGTACCAAGAGCCAACAAGCTCGCGCTGATCAGTCACGCGAACTACTTAACTGGGGTTTCGGTCACTTTACAACGGTTACCAAGGCGCCTGCTGGACAGTTCGTTAGTAAGCTTCCAGTATGGTTTGGAGAAGCTGACGAGGTAGAACTGGCCACTGGCGACAACTTGCAAATCCTAACCAGCAAAACACAGAAAAACAAAATCACCACAGTGGTCGACATTCCTGAGAGCTTAGAAGCACCGATCAAGAAAGGTCAGGAAGTCGGTAAAATGATGGCTGTAATCGATGGTAAAGCGGTAGCCTCAGTTCCTATCATAGCAACCAATGATATCGAACAGTCAGGCTTTATGAGCCGTACGTGGGAACATATCGTACGCTGGGTAAAGAACCTTCTCTAAGAGAAACTTTTAAAAAGCAATTCTAGCTAAAAACTGTTTAAAAAAAGACGCCTCAAAATGGGCGTCTTTTTTCTTTTTATGCTTACTTTAATTCAACAGTGCTTCGATACTGACAAGTCGAAAATATGAGAAATGCTACCTAGCAAAATAAACCCAACTAGGAGCACAGATCTAGTAGAACCGTACTATGTCTAAACCAACCATTGTTTTAATAAGTCGCTTAACGCTTTGTCCTTATAAGTAGCAATATGGCAATAATCGACACCAGCTGCTTTTAAACCATACTCAAAACTGCCTACATAGCGCGCCCGATGCTGCGGATACCAATATACCAATAACGCACGATGCTCGCTCTTACTACCCTCATCGCTTTCATATTGACGGATACGTTTGGCTAGCATCGCGGCTTTTTCTGGGAAAACATCTTCAGCAAACATCACTATGTCAACTTTCTGCTTACGCATCTCCTCTATGACGAGTTGGTTACCTTGACGACAAATAATCGTAGCCCCTAGGTATTCCAGTTCCTCTAACAATGAGCCTGTCTCATGATAGTAATAATAAGTAATCGTCAGACCAGACAATAAGCGCTGCTGTTTTGATTGCTGTTGATTGGGCATCGCTATGGTCAGCGTAAACTGTGTACCTACGCCAAGCACACTATCCACATCAATAGTAGCACCCATAAGCTGAGCCATTTGTCTAACGATTGGCAAGCCAACCCCTGAGCCTTCATACTGGCGAGTTTGCGACGAATCCACCTGAAAGAACGGATTAAATATATCGTCTAGGTGCTCATTATCGATACCAATACCCGTATCTTTCACGCTAATCTGCCAGCGATTACTCTTATTAAAATGTGTCAGTTGCGACGTAATCGTAACTTTTCCAACAGGCGTGAACTTAATCGCATTATTGAGCAGTATCGATAGTATCTGATGTATTTTTTCTGAATCACCATATAGGCTATAGTCTATATGGTGAATATTACTAATCAGCTCTAGCCCTTTTTGAGTAGCTGTATTTTCAAACTTAGCTAACAGATCAGCGATTAACTGTAATGGGTTAAACTCATTTTTATGAATTCTTATCTGGCCTTTTTGAATCTGGTTCAACTGTATAATATGATCTAACGACAATACCAATTTATCACTGCCGCTACTGATAATCTCTACCGCGTCTTTTTGCTCTCTGTTTAGCGCCTCATGATCCAATAGTTGTAAACCACCTACAATTGCATTCAACGACGTTTTTAACTCATGAGAAATCATGCTTTGAAAGTTATGCAACTGTACATCAAGTGACACATCTTTATTGTGCAATTGCTGTTCAAAGGCCGCAAGGGTTTCATAACCTTGCCGTGCTTCTTGTAAACGATTGAATAACACAATTAATGCTTTTTTGATTTGGGTTAGCTCTTGAAAATTGAATTGCTGCGGAATGACTGGCAGTTGCTCTAGATTTGCGTTGTCTATGACAATGTCACAAATATCGGTCAATGTTTCGATATCTCTGACTGGCCAATTAAGCTTTCTAAAAATGTATAAGGCAAATATAACAATCATTACCACTGTTGTTAGCCATAACCACAGGATATTTTGGAACCAATGTAAACGTAGCAACTCTGCGTCCATCGTAATATTAATATAACCAATCAATGTGCTATTTTCGGTCGCTGTATCAGTCGTCTCATCTGGCGCTGACGATTCGCTCATAATGTTTGATAAAGTCATTGCCAAATGTTGATTGGAATCAGACTTATTGGATGCCACAATACTGGCATCAAGGTCTTTACTAATCACTGGATAGTTGAAACTGACCGTATGCGCAAATAAAGCATTTTTCCAATCAGCAAGCGACTGGTCTATATCTTCAATTGGCTCAGAGGTGGAATAGAAAACAATACTCTGAATAGTCGGCTCATTCTCTAACAAGATATTGACTTGTTCAGCCACAACATCTGCCCCATCTGCAGTCGATGCGCTAGTCGTTAGTAGCGATGCCAATTGTTGAATATGCTGTTCTTTTTCTTGATAGTGATGCACTAAACCATAAAGAAAAGGCAATAAAAAACCTGCCAGCACTGCCAATACGACAGCTTGTATGACAGAACGCCAGATAAGTACGGGGATGGTTTGAGACGAACGGTTGTTCATATCACTCTACTGAGTCGCGTGCAGCTTTCATTTATAGTACAGGTATTTTAAAGATGTGATAAGTAAAACATTTGAGTATTTTTTGAAACTAAGATAGCTATTTATAAGCCCAAACTATAGCGTATTAATAGAAAAATGTCATCGCGCTATCGAACGCGATGACATTAATCATAAAGCTAAAAATATAAAGCCTAAAACACTAGGATTAACGAGGCTTTTTATCTTTGGTAGTAAATTTCTGTGATCTATTACGCTCACGTTGACGCAATTGCTGAGCTTTAGCTTTAGTCGGCGTGTCGCTCTTATTCGCATATGGATTGTCGTTTTGCTTCAAGATAACGTTAAGCGGTGTGCCTTCTAGCTTAAACACTTGACGGAATTGGTTCTCTAGATAACGCTGATAGCTTTTAGGAAGCGCACTGGTTTGGTTACCATGAATAACAATAACGGGTGGATTGTGGCCACCAATATGCGCATAACGTAACTTGATACGACGACCAGCAACGGTTGGTGGCGGATTGGCCGTTACCGCATCTTGCAAAATCTGGGTCAAACGGTTGGTTGATACTTCAAACATCGAAGATTTATACGCACGTAAAATAGACGGATATAAATTACCGACACCTGTACCATGCAGTGCTGAAATCAAATGTATTTTTACATAAGGAATAAAGCTAAAACGGCGATCCATCTCAAGCTTGATATAGTCTCTTTGATCTTGCGTTAGACCATCCCATTTATTGATTGCAACGACCAACGCTCGTCCGGCGTCAAGCGCATAACCAATCATATGCAAATCTTGATCTACAATACCTTCGTGAGCATCAATGACAATCACAGTTACGTTAGAATCTTCAATCGCTTGCAAGGTCTTGATGACAGAGAATTTTTCTACTTTTTCATCGATTTTACCACGGCGACGTACACCAGCAGTGTCGATCAAGACATAGTCGCGACCTTCACGCTGATAAGGAATATAAATACTATCGCGCGTTGTGCCTGGCATATCAAATACCACTACTCGATCTTCGCCAAGCAGGCGGTTTACGAGCGTCGATTTACCAACGTTTGGACGACCGATAATAGCAAGCTTTAAGCCTCTTGGCTCTACTATATTTTCTTGCTCAGGCATATCAGCCGTTAGTACTTCAAGCAAGTTGCCGACACCGCGACCATGACTGGCTGCCATCGGATACGGTTCGCCCAATCCTAGTGCATAAAACTCGGCAGGTGCTGCATCATGTACGCCATCGACTTTATTGGCAACAACATAGACAGGCTTGCCTAATGTATGCAAGAATTTACCAATTTCAGCATCAGCGCCAATCATACCGGCACGAGCGTCAACGACGAATACGATGATATCTGCTTCATGGATTGCTGTATGCGACTGCTCAGACATATAGTCATCAATATTACCGCTACCGTCATCAGCTTCACCGATACCACCCGTATCTACAACGATAAAAGATTTGTCTTCATAAGTTGCATCACCGTACTGACGGTCACGAGTCAATCCTGAAAGGTCAGCGACCAATGCCTGTCGACTTTTTGTGAACTGATTAAATAAGGTGGATTTACCGACGTTTGGACGACCAATTAAGGCGACCACAGGCTTGATACTCATGGGTTACTCTCAGTGAAAGGCACAATGACGGGCAGTACAGTTATTCTTATAACCAGTGACATAACAATAGTAATAGATATGCTGCAATTGACCGTGAATTAAAATGAATGATAGAACAATAGCAAAAATAATAGATGGCTATTTTACGATTAAAAATAGTATATAGGATGGCTTCATTATACCTATTATACATAAATAAGTAGTATATATGGATAGCACATCGGTCGCATAGAGTACGCTAAAGCCTATGTTTAAACAAGCAATTTACACAAGGCACTAAACGCTGACTAATCAGCGTTTGTGTTTTATAAATGATAATCAAGAATAGGCTTAAAAACTATAGTGAAATATTACACTTCATTAATTACCGATAATCACTTATCTATATAGTTATTAGCGCACTAATTGCCAGATGGCAACTTGTCCTGACGTACTTTGAGTCATTAAACGGCTACCTTGGACTTGCAAGTTGGTCAACGCACCTTTTGTCTCTACACGACTAACGATGCTACCCGTAGCAGGGTTAAACAAATGCACTACGCCATCGAAATCACCAATGGCGATATAGTTGCCAATCATCACAGGATTAGTGAGATCACGATAAGCCAATTCGTCACTTTCCCATAGCGTCTCGCCACTGTTGCGATCATAAGCAACTACTTTACCATCTAGACTGGTAGCAATGACTTGCTGAGTATTTACCGCCAATGATTTGAGACTCGCAATTTCATTGACGAACATTACCTGACGCGAGGCCAAATCAATCCCTAATAGCTGACCACTATAGCTGATCGCAAATAACTGATTTTTATCTACGATAGGTTTGCCATCGACATCGCTCATGCGCTCAACTTCACTACTACCAGCACCTACGCCAACACGTCTTGACCATAGCGGAAGACCGTTATCGACAGTAATTGCGTGAAGACGACCATCAGCTGTGGCTAAAAGTGCTGTCTCATTATCTAATAAAGTTGGCGCAGCGCTACCGCGAACGCTGATAGCAGGTACTTGAGTTGCGAACTGCCATACTGGCTGTCCAGTTTGCAGCGACAGACCATGTAAGAAACCATCATTCGCTGATAATACCACACGATTATTGGTAATCAGTGCTGGCGTCAAAACCGAACCTGATAGCTGCTGCTGCCAACGCTTTGCACCAGTCGTGCTATCGAACGCCATAACCTTGCCACCACGAGTACTAACGATAGCTGTCTGACTCAATGCATCTACTGCAACACCGCCAGTGATTTGGTCGTCAACATTGATTGACCATACGCGCTCACCTGCACTATTAAACCCTGACAGTTCACCACCGCGTGATGCAGTAACGATTTGACTATTAGCATAGCCAACTTGCAAATCTAGCGGATCTTTTTTGCTGGCTTTTTTATTGCCAACATCGGTACTAAATACAGGCTGTAGTACGCTAATCGGCTGAGCGATTTGTACCAATTTTACCGGATCATTAACCACAGGCTTAATACCGCGATTACATCCAATCACTGCCGTGCTCATTACTGCCAGTACGGCCACATGCATGACTGTCTTTTTGATAGTCTTGGTGTTTAACATTTTGCTAGAGCGAATAGATTGAGTCATTGTATGTTCTCACTACAGATAAATTATTATTAATTGGTAAATTGGCCAACGGCAAATTAGTAATCATTAGGTTATATTAAAAAAGAGCTTTGGCTGATTACCAACTCTCAATACTATACTACTGACTTAATATCTAGCCTACTGACTTACTGTCCTGCTTCGGCAGCGACTTCGTTCGAGACATCCATCACTAGCGATGGCTCAGGAGCAGATGGCTCTTGAATAAGACTGGTTTGCTCAGCAATCGGCTCAGCCGTGATACCTAAGCTTTCCATCTTTAATGCCAATACTGCACGCGTTTCTTGACGGCTACGTAATAGCTCCCACGCATTACTATAAGATTTAATCGCTGAATCTTTATTGTCTTGCGCTAAGTAAATATCCCCTAGTAGCTCCTGCTGACTTGCTTCAAACGAGCTTGGCATGTCATTGTTTGCTTCTGACAGGGCAGCATCTGTATCGCCTGCGGCCAATAACGTTTTTGCATAGCGTAAACGAGTAATCGCTTCTAGACCAGCATCACCCAAATCGATGGCCAATGCTTTTTTGAATGTCTCAGTCGCTGCTGCAAAATCATCATTGTCTACTTGTTGACGTGCTTTTATCATTAGCGCTTGCCATGCATAAACTGACTCACCGTGCGTACTGACTAAAGTATCAATATCTTTGTCTAGTTGGCCACGACTTTGGGTAAGTGCTTCTTGAGCCTCTGCTTCTAAATCTGGGTTTTGCGAGGCCAATTTAACCTCTTCGTTTAGCTGCTGAATATCAGCATATTGATCGGCGGCGACGGTATCTACTCGCGCATGGTTGTTTTGCCAGTATGTCCAACCAAAGTAGGCGGCCAGTGCTAACAAAATCGCAGTAACGATATAACTACCATATTGCTTTAACGCTTGCATGGAGTTATCTGCATTTGGCGAATTAGGTGTCAGAGCCATATATATTTACCTGATAAAATTTACATTAAATTGCTGGTGCGACAAACAAAGCTGATTAGTCAAAAATTGACTAGCCACGAGAAAAGTTATCTTTATTTGATAACCAATCTTGGGCGACCGTCTTTTGCTCACCTGTCTGCATGTCTTTAATACTAATCGTATGATCATCCAGCTCTTGCTGGGCGATGATGACTGTCAATGCCGCGCCTGACTTGTCTGCCTTCTTCATTTGCGCTTTTAGACTCGTGGCACTGGCCATCTTTACTCGTACATCTGGACGACTGTGACGTAAGTTCTGTGCATAGCTTATACCAGCACTATATACCTCAGGATGGGCCACAACGAATACATCACAAGCAGGTATGTCAGCAATCGGCGCTACCGCTTCTATCAGTAATAATAGACGCTCAAGCCCCATTGCAAAACCAACACCAGGCTCAGATTTTACTGGTTTACTACCATCTGTACCGATTGATTTTAACTGCCCTACTAGCCCGTCATAACGACCACCCGCACACACAGTAGCTTGGCTTCCAAGCTTGTCCGTTACCCATTCAAATACCGTTTTATTGTAATAATCAAGGCCACGTACTAAGTGCGGATTGATTTCAAAATCAATATTAAGTGCAGTCAGATAGGCTTTGACTTGCTCAAAATGCGCCACACTCTCTTCACCCAAGAAGTCAGCAAGCTTTGGCGCATCTGCCAATACTGCTTGCGTACTCGCTTCTTTGCTATCTAAGATACGTAAAGGGTTAGTCGTTAAACGACGTTTGCTGTCTTCGTCTAGCTGGTCTTTTTTATCAGTCAAATAAGTAACCAATGCTTCGCGATAAGCATAACGCTCATCCAGCTCACCCAAACTGTTTAGTTGCAAACGCATCTCATTGTTAAGACCTAGCTCTTGCCACATCAGATGAGTCATCGCAATCAGTTCAGCATCAGCATCTGGTAGTGCACTACCGAAGCTCTCGACACCTAACTGATGAAACTGACGATAGCGGCCTTTTTGCGGACGCTCGTAGCGGAACATCGGACCGATGTACCAAAGCTTAGGCGTGTCCCCACGTAGCAAGTTGTGCTCGATAACTGCGCGTACTGCTCCAGCTGTGCCTTCAGGACGTAGCGCTAACGGCGTTGGCGGCTCAGATTTATCAGTAAAGCTGTACATTTCTTTTTCGACGATGTCAGTCGCGCCGCCAATAGCACGGGCAAACAGATCCGTTTGTTCAACGATTGGCAAGCGAATATGCTCGTAACCGTACCTACCAAGCACATCAGCCAATATCGCTTCTAAATGCAACCACTTTGCTGATTGGTCAGGCAAAATATCATTAAAACCTTTGATAGCTTTGATCATGGTACGGTCGTATCCTTAAATGTTTAACAGGTATTCTATTATTGTTTTCTATGCACTCAAATAAGCGCTATATGTGATTGACACTGTGACGATATGGCCTAACGTATCAATCTATTCTATGACTTATTTTACGCGAATGATTTCATTTTCACGTTTTTTTGCCAAGTCTTCTGCATGGGCGCGAACCATACCTTCTATTTCATCAACCAAATTGCCTGTATCGATAAGGTGGCTTTTTTCACCCATACGATACACCAGTGATCTAGGGGCAGCACCAACGATACCGATATCGGCCTCTTTTGCCTCTCCTGGACCATTCACCTTGCAGCCGATCACGGATAAATTCATCGGTTCACGAATATCTTCTAAGCGCGACTCTAACGCTGTCATTACTTTAATTACATCAAACTCTTGACGCGAGCAGCTTGGACAGGCGATAAAGTTTACGCCATTCGAACGAATATTAAGCGATTTTAAGATATCAAAACCAATCTTAATCTCTTCTTCAGGCTCGGCGGCCAATGAGATACGAATGGTATCGCCAATACCATCTAGCAATAATCCACCTAGCGCAATAGCAGATTTAACAGCGCCCGTACGGTAGACACCCGCTTCCGTCACGCCCAAATGTAATGGATTATCAATTTGCGCTGATATTAAACGATAAGCATCCAGTGTCAAAAACACGTTACTGGCTTTGACAGATACTTTGTACTGGTCAAAATTAAGACGCTCTAAAATGTCGATATGGCGCATTGCCGATTCAAGCATTGCCTCGCCAGTTGGCTCAGTATACTTACGCTGTATGTCTTTTTCTAAAGAGCCAGCGTTGACGCCAATACGAATAGGAATATTATGATACTTGGCACAAGCGACCACTTCACGTACTTTGGCATCGCTACCAATGTTACCGGGATTGATACGTAAGCAGTCAGCGCCCGCTTCAGCAACGGCCAAAGCGATTTTATGATCAAAATGCACGTCAGCGATCAAAGGCACGCTTACCAGTTTGCGAATTTCACCAAAGGCTTTGACCGTATCCATCGTTGGCGTTGATACGCGCATCAAATCTGCACCTGCTTCGACACAACGCTCGATTTGAGCGACCGTTGCTGCTACATCACAGGTGTCAGTGTTGGTCATGCTCTGTACGCTAATTGGTGCATCACCACCAACCGCGACATCACCGACATAGATTTTTTTGGTCAGACGACGATTAATAGGCGATGGCATTGACATACATAAATCCTTGAATCAAAAATAGAAAAGCCCTAGGCCTTTGTACATATAATATAAACCAGCTAAATCAGCCTACACATATTCGCTTTATTCAAACACATGGATGCTTCATCCAAACATATGAGTGCTTTATTTAAATTTGGCGCTTATGCAACTGACTATGGTGCCAATTCAAAAGTAGCTTGCTTATCTGTTGCATACGTCTCTAACGCAACTGGTTGTTGATTGAGCATCAAGCTAACATTGTCGATATTATCAATCTGCACATTAAACGGTGGCATACCTGACAAGTCATAATTACCTGCAGACTGAGAGCCATTTATTAGACTGTTTCCAGAAGCATCCGTGATACTAACCACAGCGTCGCTTGTCAATACAAGGTTTAGGGTAGCAGTCGTTGCAGCATCACCTAGATTCAATGCAGAGCCAGAAGCACCAACGCCACTTGCATCACTATTGATGGCGGCACCTTGCGCTTGCTCTATCGCTGACATGTCTTCAACAGCTGATACAGGCTCTTGTGTGTTTTCTTTGCTAGCGTTACTCACCATGCGGAATAGGAACACCGCCAAGATAATCAATCCGATAACGCCTATGATCAATAGTGGGTTAAAGCGGATGCGGTTGTGAGTATCACGCTGCAAAGTCCCCATTGGGCGTAGTGGCGTATCGATATTGCTGGTTGATTTGGCCTTTAGCTCATTAGGATAGGCAGCATCGAAGCTACTAGCGATTTTTGCTGAATCTAAGCCCAAATATTTGGCATAGTTAATCGCAAAACCACGAGCAAATGCAGCCTGTGGTAGCTCAGCGAAGTTTTCGCTTTCTAAGGCCTCCAAATGACGCTTTAGAATGAACAGCTCAGCCGCCGCTGCTTCTAAAGTTACTTGCTTGTTTTTACGGGCTTGCTGCAACACGGCACCAAATGATCCCTGAGCGTTAGATTGAGTGTTAGATGATGGGGTGATCATTTCCATGGTGCCTCTGGATTGTTAAGCCAAGTCTTAAGTTGTTTTGCTTCATCACTTAGCGGATAAGCGGATAAAAGCTGCTGTGCCAATTGCTGGCGCGTTGTTATATTATTTTGTGCTGCTGCAAGCTTGATACCTTGTAAGAGCAAGCGCGGGCTAATACCCTGCCCCTGCACCAATATCAGCGTCTCATCATACAGTCTCTGTGCCTGAGGTACACGCTGTTGGTCGAGCAGCAAATCTACCAATTCGATATGAGCAATGATGCTATTACGATTGCCATCAAGTGCCCGTAAAAATGCTTTTGAAGCGGCACTATCATCACCTAACTGTAGATAAGTACGACCTAGGTTTTCTAGCGCGCCAATACGGCCTTCATAGCCTAGCGACGCCCCTGCAATCTCAAACTGTTCTGCTGCTTCACGGTAGCGCTTCGTCTGTGACAGATACACGCCATAATTATTGTGTGCTTGTACAAAGTCTTTATCTAGCGCGATTGCTTTTTTGAAGTACTCATCAGCTTTGGCTAGATTGATACGGCTGCCTTCTTGCTGCAACAAAACGCCCATCATATCATAGGCTGGCGCATAACGGCTATCGGCAGCAAAGGCTTTTTCGAGCTGCTGCTGCGCGGTATCTAGCTCATTTTTTCGGATGTATTGCGCGGCAAGTGAGGTACGTACACGGGCGATTTCCTGCTGATCTAAATTTCGATCGTTGCTAGCGCGCGTAGATGTTTGATAAGGAGAGTTGCCTAGCAAATCATTAGTCGGGGTGGTCTGACAGCCACTTAATACAAGGACGCCAAATACTGCCGACAGCACTGCACGCTTTGGCAAAGCGGTTTGGGCAGCACTAATACTCGACTGCTTATAAAATTTAGAAAATGATTTTTGATATTTGAACTGACAAGAATTTTTAGAAGTCATCATAGCCGCCATCATAAAACTGGGATTCAATGCGTTCGATCTTCGAGGCCTCAGTTTAATAGATTTAACCCCTATAAGTACAATTTAGTTGTTATTAATTGCCACGTTCTGCAATCTTGACAGTCATTGCTACATTTTCTTACCATTGCGACAGACAAAAGACAGCTAAAACGCTATACCAGTCATATATAACGCTTATTCTCTCAAAGACTACTAAACACTTTCACGATCTTTAATGCTCTGCTGCCATGCGGCTGAGCGTCTAGTACGATCCGCCACTTGTCCAACCAATTGGCCACAAGCAGCATCGATGTCATCACCACGGGTTTGACGAATGGTACAAACAAAACCTGCTTCGCTCAATATATTACTAAACGCATGAATACGGTTGTTGCTTGATTTGTCATACGGTGCATGTGGGAATGGGTTGAACGGAATAAGGTTAATCTTACTTGGTAACCCTTCTAATAACGCAACCAACTGATGGGCATGCTCATTACTGTCATTGACGCCATCAAGCATCACATATTCAATCGTAACGTGCTTCTTATGACGTGGATTGACATCATAGACATAGTTTTTTGCCGCTGCAATCAGCTCTTCTAACGGATATTTTTTATTAATTGGTACCAGCTCGTTACGCAGCTCATCATTTGGTGCATGCAGTGAAATAGCCAATGCCACATCGATGTCTTGTGCTAGCTGATACATTTTCGGAACGACACCAGAAGTCGATAACGTGACGCGACGCTTTGACAGTCCATAAGCATGATCGCTTAGCATCAACTCCATTGAACCTACGACAGGTTTATAGTTCAATAGCGGCTCACCCATGCCCATCATCACCACGTTGGTGACGTTATTTTCCCATAGGCTATGGTCGACGTTTTCTAAACTTTCATTTTCATCTGTCATATATGACGCATTAGCGACCCATAACTGACCGATAATTTCAGCCGCACTTAAGTCACGCTCAAACCCTTGCTTGCCCGTACTACAGAAGCTACAGTCTAGTGCACAGCCTACTTGAGAAGACACGCATAATGTCTTACGGCCATTTAACTTGCTATCATCTGCAGGGATAAGCACCGTCTCAACCAACGAGCCGCCGGTGACTTCAAATACCCATTTACGCGTACCATCATCACTATATTGACGATGAATCACTTTGGGCGGTACCACACAAGCATTAAGCGATAACTTATCTCGTAATGACTTACTCAAATTGGTCATTTGCTCAAAATCTGTCACGCCATGCTGATAAATCCATTTAATCACTTGAGTTGAGCGGAATGGTTTTTCGCCAATACTCTTGAAGTAATCAGCCAGTTGCGCTTGCGTCATACCCAATAGATTGGTTTTGGCATGTGCCTCATCTACTAGCTTGATGCTATCAGTAATCTTAGCAGGTACGTGCTGAGTAGGTGCTTGAACAGTTGACATAATAGGTAACCTTTTTGCAGGAGCTTAGATAAGCGGTGCAATTATTTATATGGGCTTTGCCATACATACGTGAGTGCATGAGCAATCCGCTATGAGCGCAGTTTTCTAAATTGACAAAAACATGCTGATAAGGGATTGATAACGCTAGTTAAAACTAATAATGAGGGAAACGTCGGACAATTTCAATCTAGATTGCGCTATTATAATCGAAGTTGCCTGTTGGCAAATAGCTAAAACGATTTATAGCGAAAACGGCCTATACCCATAAGATATAAGCCGTCTTGCACAACCAATTATTAACAATCAATATGCTAAATAATAGCTGACATTAATAACCGCTGCTATTAACGCGTACGTGCACAAACTTCATCATCGCTGAAGAAGTAGCTGATTTCACGTGCTGCTGATTCAGCTGAATCTGAACCATGTACTGCGTTTTCGTCGATGCTGCTAGCGAAGTCTGCACGGATAGTGCCTTCAGCAGCTTCTTTTGGGTTAGTTGCACCCATGATTTCACGATGTTGAGCGATAGCGTTTTCGCCTTCTAATACTGATACCAATACTGGACCTGACATCATGAAAGATTTTAGGTCATTGTAAAATGGACGCTCAGCGTGCTCAGCATAAAAACCGCCTGCTTTTTCATCATCAAGTTGTAGCATTTTAGCTGCAACGATTTTTAGACCAGCTTGTTCAAAACGGCTATAGATAGCGCCGATGTGGTTGCCAGCAACTGCGTCAGGTTTGATGATAGATAAAGTACGTTCGTTAGCCATGAGAAGCTCCTAATAAATGATAAATTCAATAAAATATGAAAAATTAATGCGTTGTTTTAGCTTTAGCCACAATGTTGACTTGGACTGTTTTACACAACTCATGGTATATCAGTGTATAACCATAAGCGCCAACATCGGATTGCTGCCTATTATAATGATTAAGGCCATAAATGATAGGGTTAATTTATGACCATACCTTGCATAAAAGTAAATTTATTGTGCATTAGTCGTTGATAATGCTATAAGTTCTAACAAAAGCAAAAACCCCAACGCTCAGCATCGGGGTTTTTTATTAATACTCAAAACTATTTAATCAAGTTTGTAGTACAAATTAAGCGTCGTACGGATCGCGCAATACGATAGTCTCTTCGCGATCAGGACCAGTTGAGATAATATCAACTGGGCAACCAATCAATGCTTCGATACGCTTGATGTATTTTTTAGCGTTTTCTGGAAGCTCATCATAGTTCGTAATACCAACCGTAGACTCGCTCCAGCCTTGCATTGTTTCGTACTTAGGCGTGACTGACTCGTAGAATTCAGCATCATGCGCGCCTGCACACTCAGTTTCAGGTAGGTTATAACCCACACCGATTAGCAATTCTTCAAGACCATCTAGTACGTCAAGCTTGGTCAAGCAAATACCTGACATAGAGTTAAGTACTACTGCACGGCGTAATGCTTCTGCATCGAACCAACCACAGCGACGGGCACGACCAGTGGTCGCACCAAACTCATGACCGACTTTGGCTAAGTGAGCACCAACATCATCGAACAATTCAGTTGGGAATGGACCACTACCAACGCGCGTAGTGTACGCTTTGGTGATACCAAGTACATAGTCTAAATACAATGGACCGATACCTGTACCCGTTGATACACCGCCAGCTGTTACGCTTGAGCTAGTTACAAACGGATAAGTACCATGGTCGATATCAAGTAGCGTGCCTTGAGCACCTTCAAACATTAGGTTTTTGCCAGCCAGACGTAACTGATTTAGGTCTTCAGTTACATCAGTAACCATACCTTTAATCTCTTCTTTCCACTCTTTACAAAGCTTAAGTGTCTCATCAAAATCAATCGCTTCAACTTTATAATACTCAGTCAGTTGGAAGTTGTGATATTCGATTAGGTTACGTAGCTTTTCTTCTAGATCTTCACGGAACAAATCAGCAAGTTTAATCGCACGACGTGCTACTTTGTCTTCGTATGCAGGACCGATACCGCGACCTGTTGTACCGATTTTACCAGAACCACGCTTGGCTTCACGAGCTTGGTCAAGTGCCACGTGATAAGGCATGATAAGTGGGCAATTAGGAGAGATACGTAAACGCTCACGTACTGGTACGTTGTTGTCTTCTAGCTCTTTCATTTCCTTTAGTAATGCGTCAGGTGCTAACACCACGCCATTACCGATAAAGCAAGTGACGCCTTCACGCAAGATACCTGATGGAATCAAATGCAAGACAGTGGTTTTGCCATCGACAACCAACGTGTGACCAGCATTATGACCGCCTTGGAAGCGGGCTACTGCTGAGGCTTTTTCGGTAAGTAAATCAACGATTTTACCCTTACCTTCGTCGCCCCATTGGCTACCCAAAACTACAACATTCTTACCCATGATCAATCCTTACCTTTATGTATTGAGGTGTGTGCAATAAAAGCTGAAAATTAAAATGATTTTCTTAGCTATATCTTTTTATCTAAGTGATTTATGAAATAGAAACACTGAGATATCTAACGAATAATTTTGCGTTCTCGTAATCTGTACTGAATAATCTTGGCTACGTGCGCCGCGTGCGCCATTCAATAGCCTACTGTCAAACAGTTTGTAGCTGCCACTGACTGTCATCAGCCATGCTCAGACGATGCGTCACATCATCTGGACTGTCCTGTGCATCTAACGGCATAGTGACGCGATAGCCTTGCTGACGTAGACTCTCTACTTGTTGCATTAGCGTCTGCATCTCATCTGTGTTTGCATTAGACAAAGCAGCAAAATCAACCAAGACAACGGTTGGCGCATCTAACTGTGTATGGGCCAACAATCGGCTGACATCCATACTAAAACCCGTAGCTGCACGTAACGCTTGTGTCTGGCTTTGCATACCATCAAAACGACCACCACGTACTAGTGGCTGCGTTTCGCTATTGATATAACCATTGAAGACGATGCCAGTATGATAGTGATAGCCTGATAGCTCAGTCACATCAATACTGACTGGGCACTGCCATTGGTCTTGTAGATAGTTTTTCAAACGCTGTAGCTCATCAATTGCCGTTGCGATTTGGCTGTCTTGCTGCGCCGCATCTGATAATTTGGCTAATAGGTTTGCGATATCGTGACCAAAGCGTGCCAACACATAAAAATCATCACCCATTGGCAAAGCGCGACAAACACGCTTGAGCTCTGGTAAGTTTTTATTGGCATATAAGTACATCAATTGCTCAGTATCACTGTCTGACAATTCAGCCAATTCAGCCAAACGTTTGAATATCGCTACGTGACCCAAATCGATATGAAGCGCTGCACTCATATTGAGTTTGTTTACCATCGTAAATAGCACGTCTATCAGCTCAATATCTGCCGCTAGTGACGCACAGCCAAATATCTCAGCACCCAACTGTAGCGGCGTACGAGAGCCAAACAGTCCTGATGGCAAGGTATGAATCACATCACCAACGTAGCAATAACGCGCAATACCCGTACCACCATGATGCGCATCTATACGCAAAATCTGCGGGGTGATGTCAGCGCGCACGCCCATTAGGCGACCAGTCAACTGATCGATAATTTTAAAGGTTTGACGTTTCAGATCTTCTGATGCATCACTTAGCAAAGACTCAGTAAACTCGATCATCGGTGGACAAACCAGCTGATAACCATGAGTAATAAGCTGCTCGATTAACTGATGTCTAAGCACTTCTTGCTTATGCGCATCTTCAAACAGGACATCAACCACCCCATCAGGCAATAGCCAACTATTGGCAACATCACTGCCAAAGTTACTCAAATATGGCATACGATTGGGTGCAGCACTGTTTTCGGCAGGCTGAGACACTGTTTCATTGGTAGAGTTTGGCTGGTCAGGTTTTGCAGAATCAGAACTAACAGACACAATAAATCCTTGTTTGGCGTATCGCTTACCAAAAACGCGGTACTGATGCGGTACTTAAAGGGTGATTTGCCGGGTATTGACGCTGTGTGTGTTTATTTTTAACGCGCAACATCATTGACCCAATTATTTATAAACAAACCAGGTAACCCCAAAAGGGTGAATAATAAGTATAATTTAGAATGATAAGACGAGTATCTTTATGCGCTAAAAAATTGCGACAAATAATCAAGGCACTTTATGCTTTAGTTTAGCATAGCACTCAAGGTTCGCCTAGTGACAATTAGCCACAATCACTATCTAATTACAGTTCAATTGCCGCTTATGAGCTTAGCAGATGTAACAGTCATCATTGATATATTTGGCTCAATATTGGGCGAATAGCCAAGAGGTTTATTTTTTGTTAACCATAAGATAATGAGCGTGATTACGGCAGCGTCTTCGGCACAGACTCATGATACACTAACACATATTTTTATCTCGGAAGCCTTATGTCATCTGATTACCACCCAAACCCTGCCATCAACCAAACCAATGTCTTAGGCACCGCACTTGCCAGCTGTTGTTTCGATCCCATTACTGGCTATTATCGCAATGGTTTTTGTCATACTGGCAACCATGATGTCGGTCAACATACCGTCTGCGCCAAGATGACCAGTGAATTTTTAAACTTCTCTGCCAGTCGCGGTAACGACCTAATTACCCCACTACCTGAATACAACTTTCCTGGTCTCAAACCTGGTGACTACTGGTGCATCTGCGCGCTACGTTGGGTTGAAGCATTGGACTTCGATATTGCACCGCAAATCAAGTTAGAAGCGTGTCACGAGAGCCTATTGGCATTGGTAGATATCGATACGCTAAAAAGCTATGCCCTATAGATAGTATTGGCACACGATAAAACCTTAGCAGCGTTCACAGTATATTTGGATTATTGAAGTTTTTTATTATATGACAGGAAAGTATATGGAAAATGATAATAATCAATTGATTAAAAAAACGGCTCATATTGCCCCTGATTCCAATATGAATCATATCTATGCCAATATGAATGACAAGCATCTCTATTTGGACGATGATGATAGCTATATTTATGGTGATGTGGACGCCACTACTGAAGATACTATTGAGACCATGACGGTCTACGATCCTGACTCTGAACGCTATGAAGATATTGATTCATCAAGTGCAGGTGAAGTGGTCAATTGCTACGCTTACTCACGTAAAACAGGTGAGAACCTTAATAGAGTGGCGCTCAATGATGTAAGTCGTACTCTAGGGAACAACGGTCAATTTATTTGGCTTGGGCTATATGATCCAAGCTTAGAAACCATGGTTAAAGTAAAAGAAGCCTTTGACCTGCATGAGCTAGCAATTGAAGATGCCTTTGCTGATCATCAACGTGCCAAGGTCGAAAACTACGATAATGACATGGTCTTTGTGGTGCTACGTACGGCTAAGCTAGAAGACAATGTCATTCGTTATGGTACTACTGCGATATTTATGGGTAAAAACTACCTCATTACAATTCGCAATGGCCCGTCAAACTCTTATGCACCTGTCCGTGAGCACTGCCATCGTCGCCCTGAAAAGTTACGCATGGGCCCTATCTTTGTACTGCATGCTATCCTCGATTTTATCGTTGATAACTATATGCCGATTACCGATCGATTGGGCCGTTACTTGCGCGAGCAAGAACGCTACGTATTTACTTCTGAGTTTGATAAAGGTACGCTAAAAAACCTCTACGAGCTTAAATCGCAACTGGTACATATGCGTGCCATTATCTTACCTGTGCAAGACATCTGTAGCTTTTTTATCAATCATAAAAAAAGTGAGATTGTCTCTGGGTTTTCTCAAGCCGCTAAGCCTTACTTTCGCGATGTTAACGATCACCTGTTGCACTCACTAGATGCTATTAATGGTCTCAATGAAATGCTAAGCGTGGTGATGAATACCTATATGGCGATGGTCAATATGGGTCAGAATGAAGTGGTGCGTAAGCTCGCTGCATGGGCAGGTATTTTAGCAGTACCGACAGCTATCGCTGGTATCTATGGCATGAACTTTGACTTTATGCCTGAGCTGCATTGGAAGTACTCTTACCTTATCATTATGGCCATTATTATCGCCTTATGTAGCTATCTGTACTATAACTTTAAAAGATTGAAATGGTTGTAATGCCAAACGTTAGGCATAAAAAAGAGCAACCACTGGTCGCTCTTTTTTTATGTTGCTATCTTTTTGTATTGCTATCTAATTATTCACGGCGATGCTTAGTATGGCTATCAGGCGCTTGAGCATTATCAGGCAATAGTGCTTTAACCGTTAGGTTTGCATGCTGCTTATCAAGATTGTCTTCTGGGCGACCAAACGTTTTTGCTGTCCAAGTCAGGATTACAATAGAGCCGCTTAATAGCATGATGGCCACGGAAATTGTCGCTAGCAGCCATAAATGGAAATAGTCTGAAACAGCCTGCACATCAACCACCAAATGTCGTGACAAGGCCGTTATGGCAATAAATATCAAAAACTGTACTGGCAGTCGGTGGGTTTTAAAGTAGATACCTATCATAGCCAGTAGCTCAAGGTAAATAAATAACATTAATATGTCTTTTAGATCCGCTGAACCCTTTTGGACAATATAAATAAACTCTTTACCTGCAGTCCAAACTACCACTACACTGATTAGAAATAAAATAACGTAATGACAGACATCGACAAACTCTCTACCAATACTTTGTAGTCGCTCATGAACACCTACGTTTTTTTTAGCCATGTTTAGGTCCTATCAACTGAAATGTGGTTGATTTAGCCTGAGTTTATGTTACCTCAGGCCCCTTATATATCGGCAATCAGTATTCGTATAACTATCTTTTTAGCCTTTATTCAAACCCGCTGATTTTTCAGCAGCATCGACCGTTTGGCGAATAAGCGTGTTGATAGTCATCGGGCCAACGCCGCCTGGTACTGGTGTATAGGCGCTAGCAATGTTTTCCATGCCTTTCATTTCGATATCACCAACACCGCCATCATCTGTTGGATGGAACCCTGCATCAACAACAACCGCTCCTGCTTTGATCCACTCCGCTTTAATCAGCTCAGGTACGCCTACCGCACCAACCACGATATCTGCACGCTTAATATGCGCTGCCAAATCTTGAGTTCTTGAATGGCAGATCGTTACCGTACAGTTAGCATTCAATAGCATCATCGCCATTGGCTTACCTAAGATAGCACTACGTCCTACGACCACTGCTTCTTTACCTGATAGCTCGATATCATGATGCTCTAACAAATGCATAATGCCCTGCGGTGTGCATGAGCCATAAGCTGACTGCTGCATCGCCATACGACCAAAACCAAGACAAGTCACACCATCAACGTCTTTTGCTAAGTCAATCTGCTCAAAACAAGCACGCTCATCGATATGCTCAGGAACAGGATGCTGTAGCAAAATGCCGTGTACATCTGGATTACTATTTAGCTCATCTATCTTTGCCATGAGCTGCTCAGTGGTCGTAGCACTTGGCATCTCAACGCGTATAGAGTCCATGCCAACACGCTTGCAAGCGTTGCCTTTCATACGAACATAAGTAGCAGAGGCTGGATCGTCACCAACCAATATCGTCGCTAAGCTTGGGGTGCGGCCAGTCTTTTCCTTAATCGTATCTACGCGCGTGCGCAGATCCTGTTCTATTTGTTTGGCAAGTGCTTTGCCGTCCAAAACGGTGGCGGATTCTTGGGCAGTAGACATAGTAACTCCAATAGAGGGTACGATATAAAAAAATAAAGACAGCGCGCGCAAATACTTTGCATGCCTGTCCTTTGCTTCGTCAATCTTTGACTAAGAGTAATATTGTACCTGTGTACGCTACAAAATCCTAGCGTAAGATAAAGCCAGCACACTGGTAATTTTTTATAATAAGTCAATTAAACGGTATTAAGTATATATAGGCAAATGTATCTTATGCTTTCAATAAAAATAGCGTCGACTGAGGGATGCATTTTTAAAAATAATCATTAATTATCGTCTTATTCGTCCATCGAACCAAACACACTATCGATCGCCTGTATTGTCAGTTCAATTTCAGCCGCCGTAAGCGTAGGATGCACCAAAAACATGAGACTACTCTCTCCTAGCTGCTTTGCCATTGGCAATCTAATACTTGGACGCAACCCAGTATTATCAAAGGCCTTCTCCAAATAGACCTCTGACGCAGATCCAGAGAAGCAAGGCACACCTTGATTGTTAATTACTTCAATAATGCGGTCACGTGTCCAGCCATCAGGTAGATTATCGGACTGCACATAGACATATAATTTATAGTAAGCATGGTTCGTATTGGAGAACTGCGCTAAATGTTCTAGTCTTGGCACACAAAGGTAGCCTTTGGACTCCCATTTACTACATGCCTTTAGTATGGCTTGCGCATTAGCAGTCCGTTTGGCTGTCCACTCACTCATTTTCTCCAGTTGAATACGCCCCAAAACGCCTTGCATCTCAGTCATACGCCAATTGGTGCCAAAGCTTTCATGTAGCCAGTTGTAGCCAGGTGATTGTTCCGTTTCATAGACTGCCGCATAGCTCTTACCATGATCCTTATACGCCCACATTTTTCGCCATAGCAGTTCGCTATCGGTGGTGACCATACCGCCCTCACCTCCTGTGGTCATAATTTTATCTTGGCAAAAACTCCATGCCCCAACATGACCAATACTGCCCACGCTTCGCCCTTTATATCGTGCGCCATGAGCTTGCGCGCAATCTTCAATAACATATAGGTCACGCTCATCTGCCAGTGCCATAATACTGTCCATATCACATGGCCATCCAGCTAGATGGACGCACACGATACCTTTGGTTTTATCACTCAGTACAGCGGTGATGGTTTCAGCAGTGATATTACCAGTTGCTTCATCAACATCTGCAAAGATGGGAGTCGCACCTGCATTAACGATTGATGAAATACTAGCGATAAAGGTACGCGGTGTGACAATGACCTCATCACCTGCACCTATATCGAGTGCTTGTAACGCGACATCCAATGCTAGGGTACCATTACCCAACGCTATTGCGTACTTACTACCTACCCAGTCAGCAAACTCTCGCTCAAACTGACGACATTCTTCGCCTGTCCAATAATTGACTTTATTAGATAGTAGCACTCGACTGACAGCGTCAGCCTCATGTTGCGTAAATTTTGGCCAAGGTGAAAAAGGGGTATTTAGCATATGTTCCTCTATGGTACTTATGTCTAATGTTGTGTCACGCTCTACGATAAACTGCTCACTCTGTTATTAATCTTACTATCTATCATGACTTTTTTGATGCCTAATGTCTTTTGATTAACTGTATTGTTATCAGCAAAGAGTATTTTTAAAGCATTTCTTCATTAATACTATTGCCCATGAATTTACTCATAGTTGCTTCGCCCTCAGCACTAATGCCATCTTTGATAATGACCTTTTTCACTGTTTTAAATAAAATCTTAATATCCAACCACAGCGACTGATTGTCCACATACCATGTATCCAATGCAAACCTCTCATCCCACCCAATAGCGTTGCGACCATTGACTTGAGCATATCCTGTAATACCTGGGCGGACATTGTGTCGGCGCGCTTGTTCATCATTATATAAGGGCAGATATTCCATTAATAATGGTCGCGGGCCCACTAGACTCATATCGCCTTTTATGACATTCCAAAGCTCAGGTAACTCATCAAGGCTGGTGTTACGCAGCGCTTTACCAAACGATGTCAATCGCTCGCCATCTTCTAAAGGGTTGCCATCTGCGTCTATATCATCCTTCATTGAGCGAAATTTTACCATCTCAAATGGCTTGCCATACAGACCTGGACGAATCTGACGAAATAGAACAGGCGCACCAAGATTCTTACTCACCTTATATGCAGTTGCAACATAGACAGGAGATAGCACTGCTAACGCTGTCGTTGCACATACAATGTCAAATAGTCGTTTTATCATCTGTTAGGCCTTATTTGTCTGGTGTAGATAAAAATCCAAATAACTCTGCCATAGTTCTTTTTGTTCGAAGTTCTGAATCGCCCAAGCTCTTGCTTTAGGATACTTATCTTTAAAATTGATATCAGTGATTGCTTGCTTGATGGCTTCTGTCACGATCACAGTGTCTTTTAACTGGAACTTTTGACCGCTGATATCTTGTTTTACACTATCTTTTACACCAACCACATCATAGGCAAACGTTGGCACACCGCAACTAGCCGCTTCGATAGCAACATTCCCAAAACCCTCTCGGTAGCTTAAAAATAGATGCAAATCAGCACACTGAATTACCTCTTCTACTTTCGGATTGGCTGGTATATATACGCCCTTACCTTCTCTCATTATTCTATCAACGACCGACTTGCCGATGTCATCTTCGAAGTCTCCGATGAACATAAAGTGAATATTCTCTGATTTAAGGCTTTCAGATATCTCACCAATATCTTTTAGGCCTTTGTCTTCACAAATTCTACCGACAACACAAATTACAAAAGCGTCTACAGGCACTCTATACTGTTGTCTTAATTTTTGTTTTTCCATCTGCTCTACCGGTCTGAGCACATCAATATCAATACCGTTAAATGAACCATTATCGATGACACGTGCCTTATTTTTTTTCAGGAGATTCTCTGACAAGCACACATTTACTAAAGAATCAGAAACGAATAGAACCTCATGAGAAAGACCAAAGCTAAGTTGATCAAGACCCTGAAAAACGCGCTTCTTTAGGCCTGAAAAATTCTCATAGGCTCGTCCCACACTAAAGGCAACTCTTCTCTTTTGCATAGTGAGTGTGCTGGCTATGCTTCCTAACAATAAAGCCTTTGGTGTTAAATAAATCACAATATCAAATCGTCTAGTCAACAGGTAACGAGTTAATAGCACTAATGACTTGGCATCTTGTAGCACAGAAGGCTTGCGCTGAAAATTTAAATCAACCACTTCTCCTAGATTACGTGCACGTAAAATATCTAGCTGCTCCCTACTGCCGCCACAGATTACCGTAATCTCAAAGTTTGAAGAGTCTCTAATATATTCAAGCTGATTGCGATATAACACATTAAAAGAAACGGCGTCCGTCATAATAAAGCATATTTTTGGTTTCATTTAAGCACCTCATTATTACTTCATTGATAAATTTATTCAGCAACCAAACTATTAACAACTGCTTGATGGCTTTCTTGGAGTTCTTCGGACATCGTTATTTTGTTTCTTTTATTGGCTATCTTTTGCAAGAGCCCTAGCGAGTCTAATAACCTTACCGCACCGATTTTTGCTTCTAACTTAGCACTGTCGACGATATTGGTTTTTTTATATTCACTATATGTCGTAAGACTATCTTTGTAAGATCGAACGATTTTTGCTAATGACAGATTGCCCTCTTCTCTATAGTAATAGAGCAAGTCTGGGAGCACGGCTAAGCGCAAATCCTGTTTGGATATGGCTCTACACCACAGGTCATAATCTTCAGACCTTGGATAATTCTCATTGTATCTATTACGCTCATACCAACTTTTTTTTGCCAAAATAGACGCATGGACAATAGGATATGCAGTCTCCACACTCTCAAATCCTGCATATAAATCGTCTACATGACGACAGCCATACACCTTGTTTTGAGCATCAATAGATACTACGCCAGTAGACACCAAGTCATAACTGGGATTATTCTCTAGAAAATTTATTTGTATAGCTAATCTATCTGGATGAATGAGATCGTCAGCATCCATACGAGCAATGTAATCATATTTTGATTCATCAATAAGCTGGTTCAGACGAGCAGGCAGTTTCTTGTTGTAACCATCAGATATCACTCTTATTCTGCTATCAACCTTTTCAAATTGTTTGGCTATTGCTAGCGAGTTGTCTGTAGAACCATCATCTATCAAAATAAGCTCCCACAGCTCGTGTGTCTGCGCCCATATCGACTTTATAGCTGTCGCCAAATAGGCTTCAGCGTTATAGATAGGAATGCCAATTGAGATATAAGCGTGACCTTTCATCAGAACACCTCAAACATAGGATTGATAATATAAGGACTCAGGTCGCTGAACTTTGATGTCGTCAAGATGAAATACGCAAGGAAGATAAATACACTGATGATATAGACATAAATGTTATTTATCTTTTTCAAAACCACAGGCAGTAACAAAACCAAAGTCCATGTAAAATACGAAATGATTCTTTGCGGGCCTGAAGCACTAGTACCTAACAGCGCTAGTGGTATGACAAAAACCACGCCTGATGCATAAAACATCAATAGCTGTTGAAAGCTCTTGTCTCTGATTTTATATACATAGCTCGCAATAATGATGAGAAGCATGAGCACTGTGTAAAACCCAAGTGTCAAAAATCCGCCTGACTCTTCAGAGACTTTTGCATAATCTTCATATCGATCATTAGTAGATGAAATATAAGATACGAGTAACCTACTAACGAATAACGACCCGAAAAACGTCGCAAGTATTTTATAAGCTGGCTTCACTCTCAAATTTACAATGAAATAAAATGGAATGATAAATAAAGCCGTGATATGAAAAAATGATGCAATGGCACATATTAATAGATAAGGAAAAAGCCGTTTCTCTAGCAAATAAGGAATGGCCAACGTAAACAAAGCCATTGCAATTCCTTGACGCAATCCATTGAATGAAAAGGTATAGACGCCTAGCGTAATGAACAGAAATACAGAGAGCCAATAGTTCACACTGTATCTTTTGATGATTTTTAAATAGCAATAGACGATAACCAAGCTGGTGATAATCAGTAGCCAAAAATAGTTATTTGTCACATGCAGTAATGAATACTCAAATAACTGGTAGCCGTACTCAACATCTTCATTGAATCTAAAGGACTCAGGACTCAATTTGTTATTAAAGTTTCTGGTATAGTTTGCAGTATCCGTACCGACCCAATAGCTACGACCGCCTGCGAACAGCGCTAAAGTAATTAAAGGCAGCCAAAAAGACGTACGATTGAGAGATTTTTTCTCCAGTACTATCCAGAAAACAACAAGGCTAAGGACCAACAGATAAGGAAGCATTTAACCCTCTATAAAGTAGCTGAATATTAAGTAAAAGCCTTATCGCATATTCAAATACATTTGCGTTAACTTCTGCGAATTGGTCGCGGCGCTAAAGCCATGTAGATTTAGCGCCTTTGTTATTTCTGCTTCATTGGATATTGGAGGCTGAAAACTCAACAAACTATCCACCCAAACATTGGCTGACTGTATAGGTAAAAAACATACAAGTCCAAGTCCCAAGTCTACTTCAGGTGATACTTGATCAGAAACCAATGCCATAAGTCCTACTGTTTGGCTTTCTACTAAGACCACTGGAAAACCCTCATGCAGGGATGGCATAATCATACAGTCAGCACTGGCCATTAACTCAGTAATATCAGTACGCATACCCAAAAACTTAATATTATCCTCTAGGGCTTGCTCTTTCACTTGTCGTCTTAACTGATCTTCCAATGGACCTTGTCCAACGATATATAAAGTAAAATCGATTTGACGTTTTTTCAGCTGCTCAGCGATTTCTAAAGAAAACTGATGATTTTTAACCTCATTGAGACGACCAACTTGGATAATCTTTAATTCTTTATATCCAAGACTTTTAGCATCAAACTCCTGATCGATATAATGCCGTGATTGGTTAGCGACTGTCATCATCTTCTGTATATCAACAGCATTGGGCAATAGCCACACATCTTTCGTAGTACCAAATAGGTAATTTGCAGCATGGTCACCGCAGCTGATTCTCTCAGTAGCCAAGGTACGATTGGTAATTAATGCCCATTGCTCATATATTTTTTTAATAATATTAGTTTTACCATTACTGGTGCTATGAGAGTGCGAAATGCGATGCGGCACGCCAGCACCTTTAGCAGCCAACAGATGAAAAGCATTGTTTAATAGCATATGAGCATGAACGATTCGATAATCAGGCTGCTGTTTAAGGAATTTTTTAAGTTTGAGCATGCGCGTTAATGAATGATTAGCTAAAATTGGTATAATTCTACCTCCCAACGCTGTTATCTCAGCGTCATAGTCGCCGATCTCGTCGGTAAAAGTGACAAAATCAAACTGAATCTGGCGATGATCTATATGACGATATAAATTCATAAGCATGGTCTCTGCCCCAGCACGATCCATTTTGCCTACTATGTGCAGCACTCTTCGGATAGTCATATCATTTACCTTTTAAGAAACATAAAGCCAACTTTGCTTCTCTTAACTATTTCCAATTTGCTTCCTTTTAAACTTGTTTCTCTCTCTAGTGCTTTACGAAGCACCTGCATTATAGGTAGCGCGATTTGGCTTGGCATACGTGCTATATTGCTGATCACTATATTTCTTAACGTCAAATTGTTCTGATAACCTTTTAATCGTAGCGCTTTATCTGCTTTTTTAGCTTGTGCTAATGCCCTTATTAAATACTCATTATCTATACGGGTGAGAATGCTCCAATGACTCTGTCTGGTCTTATCGGCAAGTATTTTTTTAACGTCATCCGCTTGATAGTCTTCTACTAGACTCATGACTTGTGAATGAATAATAAATAGGTCTAATAGCTTTTTATCTGTTGAACCCGTAATCGACGTGCCTCGCTGTCTATACAGGTAAAAATTAATAGGCAACTGATATCTAACCTTAGTAGATAAGCCAAGATGCCAATGGAAAGGCCAATCCTCGTAATACAAACCCACTGGAAAACTTAAAGCAGCTGCTTGCACGACACTGGATTTAATAAATTTTAGCCACGCAAAATGCGGTAGGCTGAAATACGAATCTTCTATCTTGGTTGTCTCGGATACCAAGCTAGCAGCTGGATACGGTAGTTCATTCTCTGCTGCTCCCTCTCTAAACGGTGCAAAACCATATGTCACTACTTCTGCATTGGTAGTAAGAGCACAATCTACACAAGCTGCCACTAAGCGAGTATCTACAATGTCGTCAGAATCAACAAACATCATATAGTCGCCTATCGCAGAATTAATGCCAGTATTGCGAGCAGCAGAAAGACCGCTGTTTTTATTATGTTGAATGACTCTTATACGCTTATCTGTGAGATGTAAGGCAAGCGCTTGTTTTGAATTATCAGTAGAGCAATCTTCAACGACAATAATTTCAATATTTTTATACGTTTGCTGCTTGATAGATTCTAAGCACGCGTCGATATATAACGCGACGTTGTATACTGGCACGATAATGCTCACCAATGGCTCTGCTAGGCTAGTCATGTAATCACCACCGATTTTTCTAACTCATGGTATTCATTGATATGAACGGGTGACTCAGTCATGGTGCCATGAGACAGGGATAGCAGTTTGTCGATATGTTTCGAAATCTCAGCAACCTCATCTAATTCTAAAAACACAAGTCTTGGATGATTACGTAACCAGTCTGATTGCGTTTGCCTTATCTTATGATTGGAGTTCGGCAATACCAAGCAAGGTGTACCCGATAGTAAACATAAAATCATGCCATGTAGGCGGTCAGTCACGACCAATTTTGCAGCACGAAACTGGCTAAGCTTGTCAGTCAGTAATTTTTTGCAATGTGCTTCGTCCAATTGAGAGCCGCCAGCATGGGTATCTGTCTTTTCAATATAATAGCCAGTATCTGCTAAGGCTTTATCTATAAAACCGTATTGTTCAGTGGAGAGAGCTGCTTCCTTGTCATCTCGTAAGCATCGCAGAATAGTTGAAGACTCTACGTCATTTGTCGTCCCAAGTATTGCTGCGTTTGCACTCATAACGATATCTGGCACAAGACCAACATGGACATTGCTATACTCGGCAAAAATCTTGATAAGTTTGGTCGCTGTCATCGACTCTCTAGCGAAAATGTGTATATCTGGATGCTTGGCGTAGACGTTTACGATACGATGCAATGCTCGTTTAGACTTAGCAGAATCACTCCAATCCAAGGTCTGAGGAAAACATACAACGCGATTCTTAGGAAATGTATTGATAACTAATTGGCGCAGCTCCTCAATATCAGGATACGAGCTACCCATATTGCCTCCCCCAATAATAGTGACAATATCTCTGTGTTGTATTTGTTGTTTAATCGAATTAAGCACCAATCTGGTTTGACTAATAGGAACACTAACAACTTCATAATCAGTCGTCACATGTTGCAAGTATTGCTTTTGAGCATAAGAGATAGCGATATCACCAATATTGCCGTAGTCAGCCGCCAGAAAAATGAAGCATCGATTACTACTAGGTAAGGGCAAATCTCGCGCGCCCATATAAGTAACTAAGTGTTTTTTTAGTCTAAGTGGTATGAGCTTTTTTATGGCGGTAGTATTCATTTTGACACTCCCTTATTTATTTCTCATTAACATCTTTTTTACCCACATGCGACGCTTTGACCCAAAAGGAAATAACCCACTCAATTTTGGAGATGATTTACGTTTGAGTACTTTTTCAATGTACGGAAGCCACTCAAGACCCCTGCCCGTTTCAATTATTTCTTGACGAATTAGAGACCAGTCTATGCGTACAGCGTCACTTTTCAGAACCATGAACCTGAAAAGTGACGAATCTATCGGGGTGTCAAAACAAGCAGGATTATCAACACCTGCAAGTAAGAGATTCAGTCGAGTTCGTACACATTTTTCACAGTGACCGCAGTTTTTATCATGCTTATTGCCAGCCCAGCAGACACGTAGGTTTCGTATGCCTATAGACCAACTTGAAAGAATGATTAACTTCTCAGATCGACGAAACCCTGCACCATCATGAATAATTCTAAAATTACCACAGCTCAATAATGGATCTGTTATGGGATGCGATCCCCATGGAGTAAGTAATACATCATAAGAATCGCCACTACCGATGAGTCCAATTCCTGCATATCGTTTCAATCCACATAGAACGGAAGCAATGGCAGCCGCGTGATATTCCTCCCAATCGATAGACCATAATGCTCGAACATTTGTCTTAACGGGCAGTAGATCAACGTTAATATCAGAAAGTACTTGGGTCGCTATCTCCACAGCACTATTAAAACCTTCTGTATCATCTAAGGGTATATCAAAGCCATGCACAAAAACCCCTGCCTTAATATCTCGCGTGGCATATCCTGCTCTGCCTGTCGCATGACGATAAGCGGTAAATTGAGCATCCACGCCACCAGAAAATGCAGCAATCGCACTCTCTACTTGTAAGTCTTGATCTCTAATACGATCAACTTGTATATCAATCAAAAAATAACGCTCTGGCAACCATTTACTCCAGACATACTGTAGTTCTGTCAGATTGGCTAATAGCTCGTGGGACACACTGCCATGAACTCGAATAGCCGCACGTAGCTGCATCGCAGGCAACAATGTGGCTAACAAATAAGAGTCGCAATCGTCATCTTCCGGCATTGGTAGATTCATAGGATATGCAAACCACAACTCTTGCTCAGTGACACTTTCACCCATGGTTGTTTGTTGCAGCAAACAAGAACGAGTCTGTCCATTTTCGTCACTTTTTAAAGCCTGAGGAAACAAATCAATATTAAACATGTCTTTTTACCTTTGCTTTAGACCAAGACAGCTGCAAAAAAGCCAATGTCAACACATACCAACGTCGTGAAAAACATGAAATCAAAATACGAATACCGCGTGCTGGGTGCCGTTGATAGTAATGTGGCAAACAGTTCTGATAAACGAAAGACTGGCGTATTTTTATCAACTCCGCATGGCGTTTTCTCATCTGAATATGAGCCAAATTATTGAGTAAATATGGCAGCATATGCTCGATATAACTACGTGCGAAATCTGATAGCAGTATTTGCCTCTCAGTAGCACTGATAGACCAGTCATGTATCCTGACTCTAGCGTTATAGTCTGCTTCAATAGACTCTAGTAGCCCTGGCTTATATTGCAAACTCGTCATCGAAGTGGCATTTTCATAGTAGTTATATGGACAGTCGGGTATGACAGATAAATGGTTCGCTTTACCCAAGCACTCAATATTAAAAATACTGTCTTCACCAAGTTTTATGTCACAATTAAACCGTAAATCCGCTATCAGTCTTTTGCTATAAACCTTGGTAGTTACATACCAATATATATTTCTATTCTCTGTCACTCTCAGCTGTAGCATTTTAATGTCTTGCCGTGAATATTCTGCTGTAATGTTACGGCGCTCGAGCACATCGCCATCTAACATTATGCGATTATGACCAAACGCCAACATCTCAATATCCCGATTAACCGTTTGTGCAATGACAAAGTCAAAATACCAATCATCGATAGTGTCGTCCGCATCTATAAAAACGATGTAGTCGCCGATTGCGATATCAAGCCCAGTATTACGAGCATCTGCTACACCCCCATTTTTTTGATATTGCACCGTAATCCATGTCTTATCACTTTCCCACTTGTGCAATAACCTAGCAGTTTCATCATTAGAACCATCATCAATAATGATCAATTCAATCTCATGGTTCTTTTTTGCAACGTCAACACTACCAATACAACGATCAATAGTGGCAGCGGCATTAAACGCGGCGATAATAACTGAAATCATAGTGAGCCTCTTGAGTTGAGACTTCTAGTGCATATCCTTTGTGCCATTCAACGCAGTCAAAATACTTACCTACTGCGGCACTTCATGAACATGAACAAGACGCCGAAAAGCGACATAAATGATAGATAAACTAAGCAATACCCCAACAAATGAGAACAGAGCAATGGCTACCATATCCGACTCAAAAACGTAAAAACCTATATACAGCGCTGCAGCACGAAATATCACTGCAAACACTTCTCTAATCAAAAGAAAGCGTTGCAAACGTAATGCTGGCAATGCCGCAGTACTCGCACCTGATACCAAGCTGGTCAAAAGCCAAATAGAAAGCCACTGCGAATAACTACCTGCTAATGCCCACTCTGCGCCAAATACTAAAGAAAAAAGATAATCGCCAAAAACGAACACTGTACCGAAGGGAACAATACCAACCACCAATAGAATTACCGTTACTTTTAATAAAAATTGATAAGCCTCTGATGACTTTGCTGTGATCGCACGCGTAATCTTAGGATAAAAAACCTCTCCAACAGCTTGCCCTAATAACATCGCTGGTGCGCCGAGCACAAGAACAGCCAACGAATACTGCCCAGCAGAAGAAGCACTAAATAGTGATGCTAACAAGATGGTTGGTAGCCCTACTGAAGCAGCATTGAGCATACTTTGCGGCATGCGATATATGGCAAAGTCACGCTGCGATATAGCGGCGTTACGAATACCAACCGTGCCAAACCAGTCTCGGATATTTAATACACCAATCCTAGGCACCCGAAGCATCTGCATCATAAAATTCGTAAGCTGTCCTGCTATCGTTAATAAAATAAGCAACATACCAGAGGGGGCCAATACGCCACCTATCAACTTACTGGTATCTGTCACAAGCTTGCTCTCTACATAAGCACGAGCCTTGGCTTTAAACAAACCTACTCTGATAGCAGACTGATCAGCAACAGATAGAAACGCGCCGGCCAATAGCGTCAACGGTATGAGATACAACATGTATGGTGCACTTTCCATACCCGTCCATCGTGCCAAATAAACATTGCCGAAATAGACAGCGATAAACGCTATAGCTGCTATAAACAAACTGAGCAATACAGACAATCTGATAATGGCAGCGGCATCCTCGTCACTATCAGGCATCACAATGGCATTGGCATAACCCATGGTCGCAATCGGAGTAATAATACTGATGATTGCGGCAAATGCGGCAGCGATACCAAAATCTTCAGGACTATATAATCTGGTGAGAAACGGCATAAAGACCATAGCGATTGCCTGACCAGCAGCAATACCGCCTCCAACCATGGCCACATCTCTTACAAAGTGACTGGTTTTCAATCGACTGATTACGCTCTGTATCGATAAAAATACTTCAGAGGTCATTACTCATCATCCAATTTGGTATGTCACAGCATTTATATAAATCACCATATCCTAAACAATCTTACCAATAAGTGGTTTCATCATCTTTTCAATATTAACCTTGTCACCGCTATTTAATATCCTTACCTAGTAACACTACTACTCAACCAATCACCTCTAACTGCTCTACATCTTTCTTTGTGACATCAGCTTCATCACCTTCTCGATAGCCTTCAACGAAGGTCCTAAACTGTTCTTTCAACCACTCAGTATCGTGCCGCTTTGATCTTTCGATAAACTCAAACAAGATAGCTTCGATGTCTTCCAATGGAAAACTATGCTCCATTGCTTGCATAATGAGTGGATGAAACGTGGTCTCTATGTTGTCGGCACCAATGATTAACTCTTCATAGAGTTTTTCACCTGGTCTCAATCCAGTAAATACAATTTCGATATCACCATTAGGGTTGCTCGCATCTTTTAGCTCACACCCTGTCAGACGAATCATACGTTTTGCAAGATCCACAATTTTGACGGGTGCACCCATATCAAGTACAAATACTTCACCGCCGAACGCCATGGCCCCTGCTTGGATAACCAAACTGGCCGCTTCTGGTATGGTCATAAAGTAGCGCGTGATGTCTGGATGGGTGATGGTAATCGGACCACCCTGCTCAATTTGTCTGGTAAAAAGTGGCACTACGGAGCCTGATGAACCCAAGACATTGCCGAAACGCACCATACTAAAACACGTATGACTGTTGCTTTGGCTCAATCCTTGGCAGACAAGCTCAGCCAAGCGTTTAGAGGCTCCCATCACGTTGGTCGGTCGCACTGCTTTGTCAGTAGAGATCAATACAAATGTATCAACGTGAGCTTTTATTGCGGCACAGGCACAATGATAGGTACCTTTAGTATTGTTGATTGTGCCTTCAAATGGATTGGACTCGACAATCGGTACATGTTTGTATGCTGCAGCGTGATAAATCGTTTTTATATGGTATTTTTCGAATATATTGATTAATTTTTTTTCGTTAGCCACGCTTCCAATGATGCTAACAATCTCGATATCTTGATACTCAATATCACTAATGACATTACTAGCGATGAGGCTTCTAAGCTCTTGATCGATCGTGTACAAAGCATATTCAGACTGCTCGTATAACACCAAACATGCAGGTTTATTTTTCATGATTTGTCTGCATAACTCACTACCAATAGAGCCGCCTGCCCCTGTCACGAGTACGTTTTTACCCATAATGTTTTTTTGAAGCAGCTCAGCAACTGGTTCGACAGTCTCTCTTTCAAGCACATCTAATATATCAACCGGACGTATATGGCTGACTGTTACGATCTCATCAGCAAGCTCTCGTAAGCTCGGTAAATCTTTTAATTTGACAGAAACACCTGACAGGCTATCCATAATCTGTTTTTTACGACCACGGCTCATAGAAGGCATTGCCAAAATCACTTGCGCGACATTTAATTTTTCTATTAACCAAGGCAACGCATGAGCAGCATATATTTTTTTACCATGTAGATAAGCCCCTATCAGCTGCGGATCATCATCGATATATGCCACTACATTGTATTTATGAGAATGTCTCAAGCTCTCTAATAGCTCTCTACCAGCCGATCCTGCGCCATAAATAATCACGTTATCACAGCAACTATCTAGGCGACCTTGATTGTCTGGTTTCTGTAGTCGATTCAGTAACCCACGAATCATTAGCCGACTGTTCCACAACCAAATAAAGAATAAGAATAGGAATATGATTGGCGCTGAGCGCGGCATCATTGACATTGGGTTCACGTAAATGATGAACTGATAAACGATAATAAGTAATAAAAATAACTGTAATACTCGACCCATCGCCGCATCGAAAAATCCTCTGGAGGCGCCTCTATAAAAGCCAATCAAATATAAACTGACGACAGGTATCAATGCATAAAAAGCTAATACCGTAAAACCAGTTTGATCATCGACATAACCCTGACGCAATGCCAATGCCGCTACCAAGCAAAGGACAGCAACCGAAAAATCGATACCAAATAAGATAGAGCATTTCGCAAAGCGTGGTAAGGCTAATAAAAACAGCGTCATACGCTTCGACCATCGATTGAGATCGCTTGGCGTTTGATAAGCATTGTTAGACTCTGTTTTTATAAACATAAGATCCACCTACTTAAGTTATGACGCTCGTTTGCCATGGACAATGAACAGTCACTAACTATGAATTGTGTCCATAAGCATAATGGTAGTGATAGCTGTACCTATTCAGAATACTTTGCTGTATGTCATTTAAGATGATGCCATCGACTTGTACGTTTGCTTTACTCATCTGTTTGATGGCATAGACTAGCTGGCCTTCTACTGAATGATCAAATTTGGTAACGATCAGTACTTTGTCTGCGTGCTGTGCCAACACCATGGCGTCTGATGCAGCCAATATAGGAGGCGCATCAATAACGATATAGTCGTACTTCGTTTTGAGCGTTGCCATCAAATGATTAAACCTCTCTCCTATCAATAACGAAGTCGGATTATGCGACGGTCGTCCCCGCGATATAAGGTCAATATGCTCCATACCAGTCGGCTGAATAAAGCTTTCAAGGTTTAACTTAGCCATGTCGGTATCTAATCGAGGCTCATTAACTGTTAGAGAGCTATCTTTATCCTGCAGTAAGTAGTCTGTGAGACCACTGTCTGGACTCATACTAAACATTTTGTGCAGCTCTCCTAAACGCATATCTCCATCGATAATCAGCACTTTTTTATCAAGCTGTGCAAATACCTCAGATAAATTAGCCGTAATAAAAGATTTACCGACACCCGGGCTTTCTCCAGTGATTAATATGGTCTGAGCGGACTTTTCATCTGCCGCCTTCGTCGTCTTACCGAATAAAAGGTTTGTCCGTAAATTTTTAATTGCTTCATAGCTCAAGCCGTTGTGATCAACATGAGCAAGCATCCGACCTATATTTTTTTTGTTCCTACCTAGCTTAGATATCGAGGTCGAACGTGGAATCGTTGCAATAACAGGAACTCCCGTTTTAGACTCTAGATGTTCTGGGTCTTTTACAACATTTCTAATTAAGTTTCTGATTAGAACCAGCATTACCCCCAGTACAGTACCTACGAGTAGCGCCAGCAGCATAATTTGGAATTTGTTTGGCGCAATGGCATCGAAGGTATTGGTCGGTCTATCTAGTATACGGGCATAACCAACCTGACCAGCTCTAACGATTTTTAGTTGCTCATAGTTTTTGAGCAGCGTGAGGTAAATCTCTCTATTAATGGCTGTATCTTCCGATAACTTTAAGAACTCTCGCTGTATTTCAGGCAGTCCTGCAACGGTGCTACCTATCGCTCCTATTCGACTGTTGAGGACTTTTAGTTGCTCATTTATCTGGATGACGAGTGGGTGTTCATTGGTATAGTAAGTCGTTAGATCTGCTCTCTTTAATTTGAGATCATTGAGCTGCTCATCGATTCGAGACTTTTCATTCAACAACAGCTCAGCTTCCTTACCTACATCGATGGTGCCGTGCTTTTTACGAAACTCATTGAACTGAGCTTCAGAGGCATCTAATTTTTCTTTTAATGCTGGAATCTGTGTTTCCATGAAAGCCAATGTTTTGGTCGTTTCTTCCGTACCACGAGATTGGTTTTGATCGATATAAGACTGGACTATTTGATCAAGTGTGGTCGTGATTTGCTGTTGGTTTGTACCTGTCATCGACAGCTGAATAATGTTGGTTTTATCGCCTTTTTCTTCCACAGACAAGGCGCTGTTAATCGCGTCTGTCGTGGTCTTTAAGGTCTGCTGAGTGACGCCAATAGGATAACCGTCTGCAGGTAGCTCAGTCACTGTAATATTAATCTCACCGTTTACCCCATTGAACTGATGCGGCTGACCCAATTGTCCTTTGAAATCATCTAATCCATTGCTCAGGACAAATCCTGTGTCAGACTGTGATAGCGTAAAAGATTGGTTTAAATATGCTGGTGACACATCGAACTGATTAATTTGAACCGAACCGTTTTTTGTGCTCAAAGACACACCATCATTTGTGTTCAACTGAGTGTTAATGCGGTCGTTTGTTATTTTATCGAGATAGCCAATATTAGGATCGGTCAGTTTGATGTCTAGATGTAGCATATCGACGACTGGCTCTAGTATCATCCGAGACCGTATGAGCTCGGCTTCTGCCTCAGCTTTGCTCACTTCTTCTCCGACCAACTCTGAGATGTTTGCACCAAGCGCATCGACTCCTTGGGAGTTTTCTTCAATTTGAATCAGCGCATCAGACTTGAAGGTCGGATTAATATAACGTGTATAGAAAAATCCTATTAAGAGTCCGATTGCTGCCATAAGCGCTATGACTTTCCAGCCACGCAACAAAACCAAAACCAGCGCCGTTAAGTCGATGTTGTCATTGTCGTTGTCACCCTTAGGTGTCGATAGGTCTTTTGAATCTATATTATTCATAACCATATACCCATTATTCAATGTTAATCGCTTAATAGCTTTCGCTTAGCTTCAAGTCCCTAACTGCCCTTGACTGCAGTTAGATTACTCTCTGCCTCATCGCACCTTATAAAATCTATCACTCTACTTCCTATTCTTATTTCAATTAATCTCAGTATTGAAATTCGAAGCACATCCAGTATTTTCACTAGCTATCATTTATAACCCTGATATCACGTTGATGGCAGAGGTTGATGGTAGTATCGCGCTAATCACACGATTCCAGCGAGCCAAGCCTGTTGGATCCACATAAAGAATGTCATTGGCTTGCATGTCAAAGCGACTGGCTAATGCCAAGCTTGTGATACTCTGCATATCGACGTAATAAATATTGGTGTACTGGTACTTAGGGTTGTCGCGCACGATATATACTTTGGCTGCATTAGCCGTATTGGAATTTAGTCCATTTGACTCGCCCAATACATGCGCTAAGCTCAGCCCCTGTTCTGGAATCGCAACTGGCTCAATTTTGCCAAATTCACCCAATACGTAGACCTTATTGCGGCTTTGGCTATTGACGTGAATAGAGTCACCATTCCGCAGATAGATTTGATTGGCAGACAGTCCCATTTTATGTAGTGACTGCACTCCTAAGCGATAGCTGTTGCCCTGACGATTTAGCACAATGTTATTTGAATCGCCTGTCTCAGTGGTACCACCTGCCATAGAGATAGCCCCATATACCGACACTGGCACATCAGCAATAGCAAACTCACCAGACTGCTTCACCGCACCATCTACGAAAAACTTGCTGCCACGGTAATTGATGATTTTGACTTGAGGATCTGAGTACTTGAGATAACGTTGTAACTTGCTTTGCAACGTAGCGGTGAACTGCGGCACGCTCAGCCCACTGGCTTGAACTCTACCTATTAATGGAAACTGTATATACCCTTGTTGATCTACCGTTAAGCTAGCAGTTGACGCATTAATATCTGGATAATTGGTAAGGATGATATTCAGCACATCCCCTTTCGCAATGCCGTAATTGACTCGTCCAGAGGTTTTGATCAAATGAGAGAGATCTTGAGTCACAGTAGGCGGCGCTGTACGCGGTAAAGTTGCCAAACTTAAAGGCTGAATATGAAATTGAAGACCGTTTTCTGCAGTAAAGGTGCCAGATTCAGGAAGATTTCCTGACTGAAGTCCTGAGTTGATCGTACAGCCACTAAACAACCCCATTAGAAATAAGCAAAATATGCTCATTACCAAGAAGCGTTTGTGTACAAAAATGAAATATTTATTAACCATAACAGTTACTCATATTTATATTTGTGAATCAAACCAAGAAACCTCACCACAGCATTTATATTCGTAAAAAAGAATATATTTAATAAATATACACCTAAACTATATTCAGTGCAATAAATATAATCTGTCATAAAATAATTAAGTGACTATTTTGCAATTGCTTATCAAGCCCTTTATTTGCGGCTAATTACGAAAATTGATATCAACTTTTAGATTATTTAGCGATAAAAAAATGCAAGTGAAAACAGCTTCATCATAAATAAAATTTTTATTTTTAATTTGAAGAAATCTAACTTAATGAAGGCTTGTTTCGATTGCATTTATGATTGGAACTATCCTTTTAATGCCGAAGTAGTGTAAGTGTTTGTATCTATGTATTAACTTATATAGTTAGTCATTGAGAGTCTCCGAGTCTATATTTCGTATACGACTAATAAACTTTTATTGATTAGCATCATGTTTGTTTATGCATTAATAACCAGTAAGGTATTGGTTTACGTGCTAAATTTGTTAAAATAGCGTAGAATAGTCAATCCGATTTTTTACATTGAGAAATGTAAACCCACCGACTCAAGGATATTATGATGAAAGACGAAAAATTACAGAAAGCACTCGCCCGTATGGGACTTGGTTCACGCCGCCAAATGGAAGAAGTCATCAAATCTGGCCGCGTAACGGTTAATAACGGTCCTGCGACCATCGGTGATCGCGTCTCGCAAGGTGATGAGATTCGTGTTGATGGCCGTCAAATCAAATACACTTCTGAAAATGAGAAGCGTCGCCGTGTTATCGCTTACTACAAGCCTGAAGGCGAAGTTTGTTCGGCTAAAGATCCAGAAGGTCGCCCAACTGTTTTTGAACGCTTGCCAAAGCTAACGCATGACCGCTGGGTAATGGTTGGACGCTTGGACATCAACTCAACTGGCCTATTGTTATTTACTAATGATGGTGAAATGGCGCATCGCTTGATGCATCCATCTGGTGAAGTCACGCGTGAATATGCGGTACGTGTATTGGGTGAAGTAACGCCTGATATCGCCCGTGCATTGACTGCTGGCGTCATGCTAGAAGATGGCCTTGCCAAATTTGAAGACATCAAAGAAGGCGGCGGCGAAGGCGTCAACAAGTGGTATCACGTCCAGCTAAAAGAAGGCCGAAACCGCGAAGTACGTCGTTTATTTGAATCACAAGGTCTAAAAGTTAGTCGTCTATTACGTACACGCTATGGCACGATTGTTCTACCAAAAGAGCTACGTACTGGCCGTTTCTTAGAGCTTGATAAAAAAGAAATCAACACGTTGACGGATTTGGTCAGCTTACGCCCACGTTATGGCACGGGTCTACATGGCGCAGCCAAAGAAAAACAAGAACGTATCAGAAACAAGCCGCTTAAAGCGCGTCGCACTGACACTCGTAACGATAACCGCAATAGCAGCGCGAAACCTAAAAGTAGCGCTAGCCCTGCTAGCCGCGGTACACGCAACACCCGTGATCGCAATGATAAGCGCTAGTTAAATTGCTTTAACATTATTCTAAGTCTTAAATAGATTTGGGATAAACATAAAAAAGCGGTCAATGATAAATAGTCATTGACCGCTTTTTTTGTGTCTTTTTATAGGCTTCACAGTTTACAAGCGTCACAGTTGCTCAGTATAGATATAGCGGCTCAGCTATCGTGACTATTAATATAGTGCTTCATGACTCGCAGCTCTTGTAGCTGTTCCTCATCCATTTGCGCCAGTAATTTATCTAAACGCTGCTCGATATTATCTAAAACACTCTGCAATAACTCATTAGCTTCCAATCTCTTGTCGTTATTTCCATTCTTGGCATTTATATTTGTTAATTGGTAATGAGTAGCTAGCATTTCGGGTAACCGTGTTTGCAGCATTTTATTCAACACAAACTGCGCTTCTGTTATCGCTGGTGTCTTATGTTGAGCATGTAATGCTGCTTGATAAGCGTAATAGCTGCTTACTTTTTCATCGATACGTTTTAGCTGACGAAGTTGCTGCTCTGACAATGTTTTTAAGTGCTGTTTATTTAACGTTAACTGCTGCAAGCTTAATGTGGCTAATGACAAGGGCGCATCGTAATCCTGATACGTGAGCACGCCAGGTGAGATACCGACAGCTTTATGAAAAGCCTGCCAGCCTTTTCTACCTAGATAAAAGGTAGTGACGGTCGTTACAATACCGATGCCTATTAAGATACTCATATACGCTTGCTCTTTACCCTTTCACCATTCAACTTTGTATTTATAACTTAATATCTTTAGCGCTCACATTTTCACCAGTTGGGCTTTCAATCGCTTGGATATCTACATTACTGCTCGCATTTCTACTGGCAGTGCTAGTGCTATCGGGCTTTTGAAACTCTGTGTTGCTAGTAGGATTGTCAAAACGTTTTTGGAGATAGCGATTGGTCGCGAGTAGCTTTTGACCGTCTTGATGATATGACGCGTTGAGCAGGTCATCGAACTGTGTGTTAATTGTCTTAAGCACGTCTAACAAGGCTTCTTTGCCCGTGACATTAGAATGCTTAATTTTGGTAGTGTCAGCAAGCGCACTATCCGTCACATCTAAATCATGTAAGCGGCGATAGTCAGCCACTGCTTGTGGCACGTGCCTATCCATTAAGTTTTGAATCATAATATAAGTTTCGTTGACAGTATCTTTATCATCAATTTTGCCATCATTATTGGTATCGCCATACATGACACGCAGCTTTTCACCCTTTGTATTAATTTGCTCCAGAGCAGTTTTAACGTCGACAGGTAGGCTTTTTTCAGGTATATAACCCAGTTGCGGAATCGCCTTATATTCGAGCATTTTGGGTGCTGTGACTTTTTTAATGCCACGATAACCTAGATATAACCCAGCTGCTGGCAACAGCCCATACAAAACAAACATTACGAACATCGCAGTCATTTGGGTCATTATATTGTCCTTATTACTTATCAGAATGTCGTAGCTGATTTCTTATGGTTGTTATTATTAAACAAAAAAATAAGGCTCTATTAAAGCCCTATATTGTTATGCACCGGGTCGATTGTGTTTTTTGATAATACTTAACCTTTGCAAGTGTTCAAAAAAACATCATTAAAGAACATTTAATTTTGCGTACGGCTCTTAACATAACGATGGGTTGAGGCAAGGCGGTTCAAAACTGTCTGATGCAACTCATCCAATAACTCGTCAAGCTCATAGTCAATCTCTAAAAACAAATCTGTCAGCATATCACCGGCCGTCATCTTGCCCTGCACCATATTATTTTTGGTGCGATGCGGACTAAAGCGTTGTAGCTGCTCATAATGATGCAATGCCTCAGGGATACTTTCGGACACCAATTTATCGATGACGAACTGACGCTCATTATGCTGCTGCTGTTGCTGTTCGTTCAGCTCACTACTCCACTCACGGTAACGCTTTAGCTTACCGTTGATACGGTCTAGTATCGCAACGGCTTCAATAGGCATGGCATTTAGGGTGGCCTCATCAACCACATCAACAAGCTCAGTCATAATCGGACAACGTCCATGTTTGAGATACCACAAGGTATCTGGGTCAAAAGGCGGTCTATTGGTTGGGCGCATTTGAGCACGATTACTCAGATAGCGATCGGTCAAAGGCGTGGATGATTGGCTATCACTCACTTGTGCCAACGCATCACATATGCGGTTTACACGTTCAGGCGGAGTCAGTGTAGAACGCTCATGTACTGCGTGATTGCTATCACTCTTGGCAGCAGCATCCCGTTCATGATTGACACTCATCTCCTGAGCATTCTTTGCTGCCAATGTCGGTAGGTCATCTTGAGCTTGCCCAAATGACTGTAGCATTCTTGTCAAACTGACTACCATGACTTGCTCTGCCCCTCGTCTATTACACTCACATTGTGCGCATATTGCATACATTCATTCAATAGCGTATCTTAGCAGGTTTTTGCTGGCCTGCCAGTAAGCAAAATGTCACCATTCCTACTCTCGACTTTCACTCTTTAGATGCTAAGCGACCCATTTTTTATGTTAGATGTTAATTTCAGAATATCGGGAATTTCTTGAGACTTCGTCAAATTACTTAATTGAGTTTTTAAAGCTAAAACACGCTTTGTCAGTATCAAAAGTGAAGAGCAACAAGCCGTTTTATGTTTACATCGCATTAGGCAAGGCGCTATAAAAGACAGAACCGCACGTATCAATCGATTACGGGGGAAAAAGCTGTTGTAGCGACCGTTAATGACGCTAAGCATTTTAATACCAGCAGATCATTTGCTGCATGGATTGGTTTAGTTCCACGGCAATATTCAACAGGCGGAAAAGCGCACCTTGGGCGAATTAGCAAGCGCGGTGAAAAACATATTCGCACTTCACTTATTCATGGCGCACGAGCGGTTATTGCTAACTGTAAAAACAAAATCAACCGTACGAGTATGTGGGTAAAAGACCTTGTTGAACGACGAGGGTTCAAACGAGCCACTGTTGCGCTGGCCGCTAAAAACGCCCGTCTAATATGGGCACTATTACACTCAGAAAAAGAGTATCAAGCTAACTATGTGAAATGATTTTTTAAAGTAGTTAAACTAAAAGGTTAATACCACCGAGTCTGTGCATTAGCAATTGACGGTAACACCGAGAGCAAAAAAGCCTGTTTGATCGGGAAGAGATTATTAATTAATACTCTGTTTAACGAATGAGGCATTGCTCAAGCGCAAATCATCAGGGCGATAGCGTAACAAAGCTAATAAACGCCGAATGTAGAGCTACTGTCAGCTCTTCTTGTTGTCAGAAATGCTATTGCTTGACAAAGGGGAGTCCATGTAGCCTCGTTAAGCGGATAAAAATGGTTGGTTATAATCGCGAAGCGATGGCAAACTGTTATTTTTCCGTTTAAGCAACTTGTTATGCGTTGTTTACTGAGCTAGCCATTGTTGCCATGTTAGTTGAGACCAGCCACCAACAGGAGCTATAGGCCTCACTGGTCTAACGGGACGTACAGGCCTCACTGGTCTAACGGGACGTACAGATCTAACAGCTCGCACAGGCCTTATTGGGCGTACAGTTCCACGAATATCACTTATAGGACTCCACACAAGCGGTTTACCGTTTTGATCTAAGCAAGTTGCGACATCAATAGGCCCTAGCCAGTTTCCGGTCTCAGCAGACCAAGCATGATTATTTGAAATATAAGCAACCCAGTTCATATCAAGATCAAAGATATGTGCATCTAATCTCATCCAGCCAACTAGTTCACAATTTTGGTTAAAAAGCGGTTCCATAATTTTCCTTTTAATATAAACATTTAATAGATACAGGGACTTGCTGTATTAATATCAAGCCGATTAGCGGTAAACGCATAACGTCGCGCTCTGCGGCAAGTTTGAAGCGCAGCGGAAAATTTGTCTGGCAGCAGCGCCTTGTTATAAATTATTCCTCCACTGTCAGGTAAAGAGTCTCGCCGTTGTTGATTTGGGCATTAACTGTTGCCCCTTTACCCAATTCTTGTATTAGTTTGATTTTTGTTGCACCTTCATGAAAAGCAAACGAGTTGTATTCCTCTTCTGGAACAGAACCTAAATACTTTCCATCAATAAGAACTTTTAGTGGCCGGCTTGTTCTGTTAATTATCTGTGTAAAAGCTCCTGTATTTTGGAGTCCACTACCTACTTCAAAATCTGGCGAAAACCTTCCACGAACATTGCCTACTGTTCTTGGACGAGGAGGCTTTGGTTCTGGCTCGGGATCGGCAATTGGCTCTCCGGGATTTGGTGTGCTTGGATCAGTAACTCTAGCTATCCGATAAAAATATTCCTTCTCAAAACCATCAACCTCTATTTCATCCAAAAATCTATTTGCTCTCTCATTTTCGCTGAACAACATGAAAGCCCTAACGACAGATTCTATGTCATTGGGTTGAATTTGATCGGGCTTGTAGTCTAAAACCATTTCGGCAGCAGCTTCCACCATGTCAAATCCACTGCTGACCGATTTCTTGAAACTATTTGTGAAATTTGCTTTAGCTGCTTCAGAAAGCAAGTTTAGAGCATCTTCGTGACCCAAGTGATGATATTTAATTAGCGTTTCCCTATTGTCGCTTATCTTAACTTTATCTTTTAAAAATGTAGTCACAACATTCCTCCTTATGATTTATAACGAATGATATGGACTCCTCACTCAGCACATTTTTACCAATGTGCCATAGTGAAGTTGATTATAAGCTTCAAATATGAGGAGTCCATATGTCTGTAATTAAAGCTGTTGGCATTGATTTAGCCAAGTTAGTGTTTAGTATTCACGCTATTGATGAGCATGACAAGTGCAAATTTCGCAAAACTGTTAAACGAAACAACCTATTAGTTGAAATAGCTGAATTACCACCGTGTATTATTGGTATGGAAGCCTGCTCTGGCGCGCATTACTGGGCGATAGCGTAACAAAGCTAATAAACACCAAATGTAGAGCTGCTGTCAGATCTTCTTGTTGTTAGAAATGCTATTGCTTGACAAAGGGGAGTCCATGTAGCCCTAATAATATGCAAATAATTGTTGGATAAAATTAGCGGCGAAAGAGCAAAACCAACTGTTTTTTGTCCTTGTTTAACAGCTCATTATATTTTCTTTAAGTGTTTATCTATTAGATTGACAACTAAATTAGCTGAGGCTCCTTTAATTATTTTGTCTGAATCGTAGTGTTCTAAGCCTATTCCTGCAAATTTAAAAAAATCACTCAATAAAGGAGTATCACTATTAATGTTTTTTGAAACATGAAATAAAGCACCTCCACTCATTCCTTTAAGAGAATATGCCTTCTCTTTGTAGCCTTCCTTTTCATAATCAACCTTTTTATCATCGAAATGAGCAGAGATCTCACGTTCAGTTATGTTGGCAACTTCCATACCTATCAGTAAATAGTTAGCATTTGTCCACTTTAATCTACCATCTTCAAAGGTACTAATATCTTGAACAACATGATCTGTAGTAGCTTTAGTACGATGGTATTTTTGTTTTGCTTTCTTCTTAGGAAATCCTAGCCAACCTACTGCTTCGTCTTTAAAATCAGTAGTAATTTCCTTAGTATCTAAGTCAAAGTAATTTTTGTGCTCAAAAGGTCCAGTAGTACGACAAATAACCAAATCATTATCTCTATCTATCGTATAATCTTTGGATACCTCACCTAATGAAGTAAACCTACCATATGTTAACAAAAAACCAATATTTTTTAGCGTCGCCTCACATAATGGCAGAGCATGAGCTGCAAAAACACAAAAGTACTCATTATTTCTCTTGATGAATGTAGTTGTAGATGAAAAATCAAACCCGCCTAATTTATCTTTAATAAACAAAGGATGTACATGCCTTTGAGCCATTATTTTGAATTTTTCGTACATTTTGAATTCGCCTATGCAGCTTTGAAAACATAATAACTTTATCAGAGGACACTCTTCCTATTTTAGCGCGAAAACGTCCTTATTTTGTGAACTTCTATTATTAGCAAATAGTGTAAGTTATTAACAGTTATAAACATTATGCTTATATAAAAATTTAAAAAAGAGGAAAGTTTCCTCTTATTCTCAATAAGTTAATAACCACTCACTTAAACGACCATGATCAAGGCGCATTGGAATTGGCATCACTATGTCATGCATTTTTCCTCATTAAGTAATCCATCAATAGGCTAACCATATCATTATCGCAATCAAGGTTCTCATCTGCATAAAACGAGCCATTGTCCTCACGAACAACATTTCTTAAATGCACAAAGTGAATTTAAGACCCAAACTAAACAGCCATATCGACCAAATTGTTATCCGCGCGCGCCAAAGTTGTTCACGGTTGCCACCAGCTCAGCAACTTGTACCATTTCCTGTAAAAAAGCAGATAAATTTTCTCTAAGGCCTTGTTCACCTAGCTCTATAAATTCAGCAATTGCAGCCCTAATCGACTCATGTATATATGACCCTTCGCCACTAGGCGGCACTGCCATTGTGCTTTGTTCGATTAAATTAATTTGCGCGTCATTCATCGTGTTAAAATGAGCATACTCTTGCTCAATAAGCGTTTCACTATAGCTTTTTTTTAGCATCTGGGCGCGCAAGAAAAAAATGTCATACGCTACAAAATCGATCGAATCGAAATGCAGAATCTGTATGTTCAAGCACATAACCTAAGTTTGTGCATATCCAGTCAACAGCGGGCATAAAGTTATAACACACTGCACCAATGTCTACCTTACCAACATTTATTCTTGATTGTTTATAATTTTCTATCAGTTGTTGGTCATTACCGTTACGCGTTTTAATATCATTATGAATGCTCCCGATTATATTTCTGGTTTCCTACTTGGGCTATCTCTCATCATTGCTATTGGCTCTCAAAACGCCTTTGTACTCAAACAAGGTCTCAAACGCGAGCACATATTTTTTGTTTGTTTATTTTGTGCGGTGAGCGATGCGTTTTTAATATCAGGAGGTGTTGGTGGTTTTGGTGCAGTTACGGCTCGCTATCCTCACGTTATAGATATCGCAAAAATAGCAGGCGTTATATTTTTATTAGGATACGGCTTACAGAGTTTGTATGCCAGCGTACATGTGTCACATGCTTTGACTGTCGAAGGGCAAGTCGTCACTAGCTTAAAAAAAGCCTTGTTACTATGCTTTGGCTTTACTTGGCTAAACCCACACGTCTATCTAGACACCTTGGTACTCGTCGGCATGGTCTCTACGGGTGCAAGTAGTAAATTGACGTTTGCCGCAGGTGCAATTAGCGCTTCGTTCTTTTTCTTCTTTGCGCTTGGATATGGTGCGCGATTACTCAGACCTCTATTTGAGAAGCCTAAGGCATGGAACATACTGGATGCTTTGGTAGGGTTACTGATGCTGTATCTGGCGTGGCATTTGTATCAAAGCTGATAGAGGTATGACTGAGAAATGATAGATAAGCTGAGTGTTGAATAAACTGAATGACGTCGATATCCGCTAACCACTGTATAAATATATATGGTTAGCGGTAATATTGTATTGGTCATTTACATCAAGCTAGGAAAGAGCGTACGCAGTCCATTAACGATAATCTCGATAGAAACGGCGGCCAATAGCATACCCATGATTCGACTCATGATGTTCAAGCCAGTATCGCCTAGTAAGCGACTGATTCGACCTGCCGCCATCAATGCCAAATAGCAAAACAGACTGATGAATAAGCCAGCAATCAAGATGGCAGATACCTGCAAAATACCTGATACTTGTGAAGAATAAATGATAACTGTAGAGATACCACCAGGCCCAATCATCATCGGAATCGCAAGAGGAACCACGGCAGCTGCCATTGAAACTGGCGCATCTTTTACATGATCAACATCGAAGTTTTCTTGATCAGGTTTAACAGGATTACCCTCTCCATTCATCATATTTAGGGCAATTAAAAACACCAATATACCGCCTGCCAACTGGAACGAGCCGATAGAAATACCAAGGGTTTTTAACAGCGTCTCACCTGCAATCGTGAAAAAGCTGATGGTGATAAAAATGGTCAGACAAGCAACGCGCGCGACCTTGCGTCGATTGTTCATCGAATAGCCGCGAGTCAAATCTAAAAATAACGTCAATGCGCTAAATGGATTGATCAATACCATAAAGGCTAGGATTATCTTGATAATTTCAGTATTCACTGAGCGCTCGCTTGTCTATTGATACTGCTTGTGCAAAAAGATAAATTCATCGTGCGAGTGCAACGATGACCCAATAGGCAACTAAAAATAGCATTGTAGCATAGGCAGATAAGCTAATAAAATCATTAACTTTGCGCCGTTACGCCTACATGTCACCTTAGTAAAGCTTCAGTGTAAAAACAAGCATTTAACAGATTATCAGCACAAGTAATTAATATAAATTACCATTGTATTAACTCGTTGATAGTCCTTTCGATAAAATCGAGCGCTTGTAGCACTATTAACCTTTAGCACGTCTGCACTTATGCACTTATGCACTAAAATCCAGCCCAATATCCAAGGCTGTAGTACTGTGCGTCAAATAACCCATCGCGATAAAATCAACCCCCGTACTTGCCGCCGCTTGTACCGTTTCAGGCGTAATACCACCTGAGGCTTCAGTCTTTGCTCGACCCTTACACATAGTAACCGCTTGCGACAATGTTTCAGGCGACATATTGTCCAATAGTACTAAACTCACACCTGCATCGAGCGCTTGCTTTAATTGCTCTAGTGTATCGACTTCGACCTCAATAGGAATCAGATGCCCAGCAAATTTCTGTGCTTGCTGAATGGCTGTTTTTATATCACCCGCAATGGCGATATGATTGTCTTTGATTAAAATCGCATCATCCAACCCCAAGCGATGATTACGTCCGCCGCCGCAGCGTACGGCGTATTTTTGTATAATACGTAAGCCTGGAATGGTCTTGCGTGTACAAGTAATCTGCGCAGGATATTGGGCCACGCTATCGACAATCTGACGGGTCGCTGTCGCAATACCGCTGAGATGGGTCATAAAGTTCAGTGCCGTGCGTTCTGCTGTCAATAAGTGACGCGCGTTACCTTTTACGGTCGCTAACACTGCGCCAGCCTCTACTGTTTCGCCATCCTGTACTTGTGCAATAAACTCAATTTGTGCATCGACTAAGGCAAAAGACAAACGTGCCAAATCGATACCACATATCACGCCTGCTTGCCGCGCCTTGATCTGTAGCTGCGCTTGCATATCGGCTGGGATAGTAGCTTGTGAGGTTACATCACCACGCCTACCCAAATCTTCAGTTAGTGCATTCTCAACCAATGGTTTAAGCAATACGTCATCCAATGCTGGCTCTTGTTCAATTGTCATCTTTGACCCTTATCTAGGCATGATATTGATAGAAACTGCTCGTTATTTAAACTCAAAATGAGCATAAATATAGCGTAAAGTTAGCGGCCCTGCAAGGAAAGGTGACAAATTTTTCGTTTTACTAGCCATTTCAAGTACGAGAGATTATTGGATGCTCATCATTATTTGCGCTTAGGAAGTTTGCTATCCATCAATAAACTCTGTAACTCAATATCATGGCGGAAGCGATATAGTTTGGCAGGACGACCGCGCTGAGCAGTACTACTCTCTCCTGTCTCCATTACTAGATTTTGTGAATCAAGCAATCGACGAAAATTTTGCTTGTGCAAGCGTACTCCTGATAGTGCTTCAATACTCTGCTGCAACTGCGATAAGGTAAAGACGTCTGGCATCAGCCCAAAAATAAGCGGTCTATATTCAATTTTCGCGCGCAGTCTTGAGATAGCAGTAGCAATCACGCGACGGTGATCATAATACATGGGTACACCTATGCGTTGTGACCAGTCCTCTGGCAAGGTAACAGCTTGATAGTTAGGCGGATAATTAGGGGCTTCAGGGATTAAACCTGCTTCATAAAGCATTTCATAACGTAGTAGTACATGCTCTGCAATCCATTCTCTACTTTCATTATCGTGTTCGTTGACGGATTGACTGTTAGTGAGTTTACCACTTGCTAAAAACGCTTCGTTTAGTCCCCAACATAAGCCAATACGCTGACGCCTGCGCTGTTGGACAATCGAGTCGTTGGCAGTATTGGCCCATTCGAGTAGCGCAGGCACGATAAAGTCCATAATAATACTAGGCATACCGTCCAAATGATTTTCCCATGGGAAATAGTCGTACCAATCTCGCCAGAGTGCTTTGCTTTGGAGTGCCTGCGTTTGCGTCTCTTGTACCAAACCTAAATAACTCACATACACCAACGCATGACCGTCGATGTTACGCCTGTTAGTATCGACAAAGGTATATAACTGCTCCAAGTATCCGAGCGGTTGTTGTGTTTGCTCCTCTACCCACTGACGTACGCCCGCTTGCAACGAGCGATGTAGCGGCATAAGCGGCCCATTTGGCAACAGCTTGCCTTGGTCAACGGTTAGAACGCGCGCGATATGATCGGTGATAGCGACCAATACGGCGACCACTTCTGTCGTGCCGCTACCTTGCTGGTGCGCATGTGAATAAGACAACGTCATGGCTTTGGGAATTATCCTTTTTCTCTGAAATGTGAAAGGCTACTGGGGTTAATAGCTATGGTATGACTTAGTATAGCTCGAATCTAAAACTATCATAGTCTGTGGTTGTAAGTATGAAAAATCAATGGCGATAAATAGTCATAAGAGGCATGAATTAGCATCATTTCTAAGCTTAGTACGGCTTAACTGCACGTCATTTCGGGCACTAAAAACCAATCTTTTGACTTATTGAGTATAAAAAACCACTTGTAATTATGCTCAAAATGAGCATAATTAAGACAACTTATAAATTTGTTATGTCCAATTACCCATTTTTTAGCACACACATTTATCGTTATCGCACCAACAAAGGCTGCCATTATGAAAAAATATCCTTACGACGCACCTATCATGAGTACGGACAATCGCATCGCCACTCAGATGAACATTGAATATGCCAAGGCTAAAATGCCAGCAGACTTGCCTCACGCTGAACGCATCGTGATTGAAGAAAATATCAAGAAGCTACTGAAAGAGAATAATGCCGTACTGGTAGCACACTACTATGTCGACCCTTTTATCCAAGACTTGGCATTTGCAACCGGTGGCTGCGTCGGTGACTCACTTGAAATGGCTCGGTTTGGACAAGCTCATAGCGCCCAAACATTGGTTGTCGCTGGTGTGCGCTTTATGGGTGAATCAGCAAAAATATTGAGCATGGAAAAGACTGTCCTCATGCCAGATTTGGAAGCCGAATGTTCGCTTGATTTGGGCTGTCCTGCTGATGAGTTTTCAGCATTTTGTGATGCTCATCCTGAACGTACTGTCGTCGTCTACGCCAATACCAGCGCCGCGGTAAAAGCGAGAGCTGATTGGGTGGTCACCTCATCTGTCGGTATCGACATCGTTCGTCACTTACATGCCCAAGGCGAGCCTATTATTTGGGGGCCTGATCGCCATTTGGGCAAATACATCGCTCGTGAGACTGGCGCCGATATGCTGCTGTGGCAAGGGTCTTGCCTCGTGCATAACGAATTTAAAGCTACTGAGTTAATGCAATTAAAAGAGAAACATCCAGAGGCCAAAGTCTTGGTGCATCCTGAGTCACCTGATAGCGTGGTAGCACTCGCTGATGTGGTCGGCTCGACTAGCAAGCTTTTGCAATCAACGTATGAGATGGATGCTGATACCTTTATCGTCGCTACTGATTTGGGCATATTGCACGAGATGCAAAAACGCTCGCCAAACAAGCGCTTTTTGGCCGCACCAACTGCTGGTGAGAGTGCAAGCTGTAAGAGCTGTGCGTTTTGTCCTTGGATGGCAATGAACGGTCTAAAAGGTATTGAGCAGTGCTTAACCAATCAAAGCGGTGAAGTACTAATGACACCTGAGTTAGCGACTGCAGCAAAAAAACCATTACAACGGATGCTCGATTTTGCTGAAGCACAAAAGCAACGCGTAGCCGCCAGTGGCGACATTGTAAAAGACCGTGCGCTGTTCGCTAACGTTGGGGCAGCCTAGCATGAGTCAGTCGCATTCAGTTGATTGTTCCAACACCACTCGCTATAAAAATAACAGGAGCAGCAGTGATATGAGTAATATTATAAAAACTGATGTTCTTATTATTGGAGCTGGTCTGGCAGGTTTGAGCACCGCGCTATCTCTGCCAAAATCGCTGAATATCACTGTTTTAAGCAAAGCGGCACTTGAGGTGTGCTCAAGTCACTACGCTCAAGGTGGTATCGCAGCTAGCTTAGACAAAGCAGACTCTGTGACTGAGCATGTCGCTGATACCTTAATCGCTGGCGCAGGATTGTGTGCGACGGACAATACTGCCCGTATCTTGGGTGCAGGACAGCAAGCGGTGCAGTGGCTATGCGAGCAAGGTGTGCCATTTACTCAAACCACTCTAATTAAAGAAAATGATAATACACCTGATTTTGCAGTCTTAAAAACCAGTGACTTACACTTGACCAAAGAAGGCGGTCATGGCTGTAGACGTGTGGCTCATGCGGATGATGCAACGGGTCGACACGTTATGGACGCATTAAACATCAAAGCACAGACTGCGGCCAATATCACTATCTTGCCTTATCATGAAGCATTAGAGTTACTGACTTCACCTATGATTAGCAGCTCTTTTTTTAGCATGGACGATAGCGAGATTAGACATTGCCGAGGGGCGCTGGTCTTTGATCATATCAATGAGCGCCAACTCACCATTTATAGTGCGGCTGTTGTACTCGCTAGTGGTGGCTTGGGCCAACTATTTAAGCGTGCCAGCGCACCTAACGTTTGTGTCGGTGATGGCGTTATCATGGCATGGCAGGCAGGTTGCCGCTTAGCAAATTTAGAATTTATTCAATTTCACCCAACGGGTCTGGCATTAGATGACAGCAGCTTTTTGATATCTGAAGCGTTACGCGGTGAAGGTGGGCGACTGTATTGCCCACAGACTGGTGCGCGCTTTATGTTAGACATTGATGAGCGCGCTGAATTGGCGCCACGCGATATCGTCGCTCGAGCAATAGCCAATCAGATTAGTAGTAACGGACTTGGCTATGTACATCTTGATGTCAGTCACTTGCCAGCCGCATTTATACAAGCGCATTTCCCACAGATTTATCAGACGCTGCTAGCACTCGGTATCGATATGACGACAGACCCTATTCCGGTCGCTCCGACTGCCCACTATAGTTGTGGCGGCGTGGTGACTGATGCCAATGGATTGACCGATATTGCAGGGCTGTATGCAGCAGGTGAAGTTGCTTATACAGGGCTGCACGGGGCCAACCGTTTAGCAAGCAATTCATTGTTGGAGTGTGTGGTGGTTGGTCGCAACATCGCCGCCAACTTACCTCATTATTTAACAAAATTGGAAAACTTAAAGAACTTAGAAGCTTTAGAGAAAACGGCTGAAACTTTAGAAAAAATGGCACAGCCACATACGACTGCCTCTTATGAACTGCATCAGTTGGCTGCCGATATTTGGCAATATCCGACATTAGAAAACACACAATTTGTTATCTTGCTATCTTCCAAGCAGTCATCACTCCCAATTTATAAGGTCGATAAGGCGTTTCATTCTGACGTAGATATTGCAGAGATAACTATAGCGTTGAAAGCTCTTTTGACAGCCAATATGGGCATCACACGTAGCGATGAAAAATTAGAGCAAGCATTGCGACAAATTGAGCAGTGGCAAGAGTCAATCGAACATACTGAGATCATGCTATCTGATACGAGTAGTAAAGCTCCTACTACTGACAGTGAGCTTGCCATTTTTCAATTGGTGAGGCAATTAGCGTTAGCAACGATGATTGTTCAATCGGCTTATCAGCGTTTTGAAAGTCGCGGTGGGCATTACCGTGAGGATTATCCTAACTTAGCTGAAACACCTTTTACCAGTATCATTTTGCCACGGAGAGACGCTACGCTTAACTCCTTTTCTCACAATATAGAAGACGAGCGTTATCCGATACCTGTTACTGACCATATTTAAGCGTACGACAGATAATAGCCAAACCAATCAAGGGCGATATCTAACACTATAGTTAAAGAAGCATTTAAGCTATCATTATGGATAGGCTTAAAATATTACCTCTTCTTTGAGTGTCCACGGTATGGCTTCTGATATTGTGTTTGTGATTGCCCTGATGATAATTGTCAGCTTGGCTTGGAGTGTGCTTGCCGTACCTCGTCTGCGCAAACGCTTGCCAAAAATCTACCTAATAGCCCGCTCGTGGTGGTTGATGCTAACCGCGCTCTGCACTTGCTATGTGATTGCAAAAATAAAGAACGATACGCAAGGTTCTCATTTGCAAGTATATCCCTATCAATGGCTGCTCATTTTATTTTTTATATTAATTGGTTTACGCGGTAGCTACGAGATTAAACGTCTATGGTGTTTACGCAGTAAAGCCGTACTCATTCATAAACTCCAAGCGCAAGGCTTACAGCCAAGTACTTTCCTGCTAGCGAAAACCTCTCTCAACTCGACTCAACACTATACGCGGCTTAATTACTTAGACCTGCTACTGAGTGTTGCATTCATCTCACTCATCATTAGCCTTATTGTCTTGCAGCAATTGACCTGGCAACGCGAACAACATGGTGTTTTACTCTTCGTATTATTCGCCAGTCAGTTTAATGATATTGCCCAATACCTATGTGGGCGACTGCTTGGACGTAAGCTGTTTAAACGAGGTCTAGCACCGACTATTAGCCCGAATAAAAGCATTGAAGGTGCTATCTTTGGCAGTTTAGTTGCGGCAATCTTGGCAGCAGTATTAGGTCTTTGGCTCACTCCTTTTGATTGGTGGGTCTGTCTATTAGCTGCCTATGGCTTAGCTGTGAGCGGTATATTTGGAGACTTATTAGAATCAGCCTTTAAGCGCCAACATGGGGTAAAAGATACCGGAACGATGCTCGCTGGTCATGGTGGGGTATTAGATCGGATAGACAGTTTGCTGATTGGAGTGCCAGTATTTACCCTACTCTACTGGTTGTTTGGTTAAATACAATCAAAGCACAGATAGCAGAGTCATCTATGCTATCTGGCTTTATCCAGTTTACTCCGCAATATCCAATTGAGCACAGGCTTAGGTAAATGATTTAAGGCACTCGTGATATAGCGCATCGAGCGTGGAAATATCGCCAGTTCTACATCATCGTCAATCGCTTGCATAATATGATGAACCGCTGTCTTCGTGCTCATGATAAATGGCTTATGGCTAGCATCGCCATCGTTTAAATCACACAATGCTTGGGTATCAATATAGCCTGAGGCAATACAGTTCACTTGGATATCATAAGGTATAAGTGCTGCTCGATAAGCACTAGCTGTAGCAATCATTGCGCGTTTGCTTTTTGCATAAAGGCTGGCATAAGGATAATCCATCGTACCTGCGATAGAGGCAATACAAATAAGGCTAGGTCTCTCACTTCCAATCAAATCCAACTCCTGATATTGCTGCTTTAACTGGCTGCTTGCCCATCTAAAAACTTGCTCAAATGCTTGTAAATTAATTGCTAGCATTTGATCGCTGTCGGCTTGGTTCAACTGATGGACACGCTCATTAGTATAACTGCCAGCACTATAAATTAGCCTTTGGAAACTGACACCTGACAAACCATCTAATAACTTTTGCGTTTGACCCGAGTCAGTTAAGTCGCATGCATAGGTCACGATAGCAGGATGCTGGCTGTTGATATCGGCTATCTTTGCTGCGCTACTTCCGACAACGCTTACTTGCCAGCCAAGCATCTGATGATGCAACGCCAAAGCTAAGCCAATGCCACTTGTCCCACCAACGATAATAATATGCGGCGTATAGGTTTCGGCGATATCTTCTACGAGAGTCTTCATAATTTATGCTGCTGTATATAACTGGCCGTACGCTGATAGCCATATTGCCATTGCGCCTGCATTTGCTGCACAAAACCATCATAGTCAGCGTGTATAAGCTCAACAGTCATTTGCTTTATATTAAAACGCTTTTGCACATTTTGCCCTACCAGCTGCTGCTCGTTATCGGCAAATGGTAACCAATGTAGCTGACGGTCATTATTATTAGTATGCGATGGCTCTATCATTGGTTGATAGCCGTGTACTGCTTCTAATCGCTCATTGGGATCAAAACCGAAAACGCGCTGAATCGCGGGAGCAGCCAACCATGCGTCATAACCTGCCTTGGTCTCGGCAAATACGCTGTTACCCAACTGACAGGCTAGCTCAATCGGTGTCAGATTGATCACACCTCCCAAGCACCAGCCAAGCTCTGTGATATGTGTGGGCGGTAGATAGTACATGTCAGCCATAGACGCGCGGATCACTGGGGCAAAATCCCATTGTGTTTGTACCTTTACAGACGGGTGTATGCGTCCGTTTGCAAATATATGCGCTGGTGACGTTATTTGCTCTTCAGCCAGACCTGATACGAAATTTGGTAAATTTGCTAAGCACGGCGGCGCAAATAATAACTCTTGCAGTGCGAATTTCTCATTATACAACCCCTTAGCAGGTGCTTGATACAGGCGGCTAGCAATGATTGCTATCTCTGGCGTTGCTTTATCAGTATTGCCACTATCATTATTACTGGCAGCGAACCGCGACAGCTCATCTAGCCAATACTGCTCGTTATCGATACGAAACATCGCTAACTGCTGTAACTCATTTAACAGTCGCTCGTAGCTGTCTGCTTGACGTTGTCCTTGTCCATTATCCCTTTGCTTTGATAACCGCCAACGCTTAAGTGCGCTCGTCATATAGCGCAGCTTTAGACGTTTATTGGCTTCATCTGGCGCGACATGTCTGATGGCAGTGATGACATGATACAACTCACGGCTGCACATCGACGCTTGCAAATCCTTGGGGTCAGGCGCAAGTTGTACTAAGTAAGCAGACAAACTCCCACCGCAAGTACCAACGATAATGTCTGGCGTCAAATCATGCGCTGCTAGTGCTGCATAACTGCCCAAATAATAACCAAAACGTGAACCGCCCCCTGAAAACAGCTGAACACGCTCATAAGGTTTAACCTGCTGATTATTCATCTATTACTCGTCATCAGTTGATACAGTTTTAAGCGCTAACGAGACGGTAAAGATACCAAAGCGATCGATACGCATTTTGACTTTCTTAAAGCCTGCCCGCTCAACCAATTGATCCATTTCCGCCTGCGAACGGCAACGCATCACCCAACTACTGCCACGGTGATTGTTTAGTGTTTTACTGATAAATTCCTGTTCAGGGTGCCAAGGTTGGTTGGTATAAATCAGATAACCACCTGATTTTAAACTGTCATAAATACCTGCCAAAGCCGTCGCTGGTAGCGTATTATCAGAGAATAGTTCAAATAACCCAGAGGCAATAGCGAGATCTGATTTTTTAGTATTGGCGCTAGTATCATTTGTATTTGCATCAATATAACTGGCAGGATCAAAGGCGTCCTTTTGACTGGTCACGACTCGACTGACCATGGCCAAACGCTCCGCCTTTGCTTGCAATGCCTGTATATTATGTATTTCATAATCACGCAGCTCAGCATACAAATCTGTAAACTCTGTCAGCAGATCAAATGCATAAAAACCATGTCCACTAGCGATATCTAACAGTTTTGGTTGGTATGATTTATTGCTGCTTTGGTTTTTATCTTCGATATCTGCGAGTGCTAAGCGTGCCAATTCCAATATGTGCTCGCGGCGAATACGAATACCTTGCCAGCCAATATTATTTAAATAAAACTTATCGACTGCCTGTCCAAATTTATTCTGACCGCTGGGCTTATTGTAATAGACATGATCCAGCGAATGACCTGAATCAAATCCATGCTCCAGCCCTGTGGCAATCGCATCGCTGACATGACCGAACTTTTGCATCGCAAAACGGGTAATTGCAAAGTTTGGATTGAATGGTTTAATCGCCAAACGATCCACTTTATCCTTACTGGCACTGTTTAAGTGAGCGGTACTCAAATCAGGGGCTTGGACTGGTGTGCTAAATACTTGCTCAGCAAACTCAATACAGTCCGCGAATACATCGGCTTTATTTGTCTCATGAAAAATTGCATGATAGCTGTCTGGATACAGCTGCCAGCGTTTGATCGGTGTATTAATCGCCTCATAGAATTTCCGCTCAGCCTGCTTATCGACCACATAATCCTTGCCCGCACATAAGACAAACGTCGGTACGGTGATAGCACCAGCATCATCGAGTAGACGCTGACCAGTTGCATGGGTATCGATGAGCAAGTCGGTCGAGATACTGTTGGATATTAACGGATCATCATTGTAAGCCTGCTGCGCGTCTTTATCATGGGTCAGTACTTGTGCTTTAACATAGCTGCTGACACGGGACATCAGGCCCAGCGTACGTGCTACCTTCAATGACGGTATGGCAAAGGGCAGATACAGACGAATACTGAGCGCAGGCGTGCCAAGTATCATCCCGCGAATATTAGGCGCATAATCATGTACCCATGCTGCTGCCAATACCGCGCCGATACTACTAGCGACAATCAATGTATCTTCGATAGCAATGCCTGTTCGCCCCATCACCAGTTGTACAAAACTTTCTAAATCTCGCTCAAGCTCGGTAACGCTCTCAGCATGATCTTTGATGCCGCCTGAACGCCCATTACCGCGCGCATCCCAAGCAAACACCTGATAGCCAGCTGTTGCAAACTGCTCTCCCAGCTCTGCTAATCGTCCCGAATGCTCATGCCCTCGGTGCAATAAAATAACTTGGCGTAACGGCTGACTGGCTTGCTTGATAGTTGATTTTTTCATGTCTTCTAAAGGCATCGTTAGCCAATAGCGATAATAAATAGCCGTGCCGTCGTAAGCGTTATAACAGCTTTCACCATTGATGATTTTAGATGCAGGCAAGTCAAAACCAACACTGGCCTGTTCTTCGAATTTTTGACTATCAACGGTTGTGGTTGGCATTTCTTTGAACTCCAATGGGCGAGCGTTATCAGTAGAAGTATTTGGCAAAACAACAGTAAGAGATAGTGAGTTGTTTGTTGACTCACCCAGTACGGATCGCAGCTGAGGTGGGTTGTGCATCAAGTATAACTCTGTCATATAACGTAGTCGATTGAGACAAGTCTTTACTAGCATTATCTCTGTTAATATAAATAATTGACTTATTCTGATAGCAGGTAAAGCCATCTGCCCTTTAATACTTACTGGCGCTTTGACTCTAATGCCCATAAACGCACCAAGCATACCTAATAAGAAGGCACGATCGCTTTTGCCCAAAGGCCCTTGATTAGCACGAACACCTAACATGGTATTACTAGTAACGCCTAACAGCTCGGTGCCAATACTAAGGGCGATCAGAGCAATGATATGATGTTGAGAAGTTAATATGTTCGTTGGCAAATTGGCTATTAACGTCTGCCGCTCTTTATCATTGATATAATGGGTCAGAATATGAGGGGTCAGGCTCGCTAATAGCGCCGTATCGGCAACCATATCACCTACCTCGTTTAACATTGCTCCTAGCGTTGATGCCTGCCCATGCTCACGCGCCATCATGCCATCGATGGCATTGAGTGCCATACGTACAAACAATGATGATGGTAATAAAAGCCACAGCCGCTGCTGTTCAGCCGTTGGTTTGGCAATGATATAGGCAGTACCGATACTTAATAAAACAGCGGATACTGTCACTTGATTAGCAGTAATATTTTGCTCAACCAGCGCATTACTTATCGGGCGTAGTTGATTTTGAAACTGAGTTTTGAGCTGATATAGCGACATGGGTCTAGCCAAATATTTTCAGTACTTTAATGTAGCAACAAAAGTTTGTAAGGTAAAGAATTACAAAGCACTCAAAAACGTTCAAACATTTCGAAAAAGATATTTATTATCATCATTATAAGCGTCCAGTTTTTTCCATTTTAGTCAACAACGACCAATGATTTGCAATGAATCTCAGTGGCTCATATCAATACTGTTAACCTTATATGGTACAATCTTCAGCTTCTTAAAAACGCCTTATTAAAAATGCTGCGAGCCCTTTATCATGGAAAGCCTAGTCACCCTTGTTCTGGTATTAATGCCAATGTTTATTGGCTTTGCCATTCCGTCTAACCCTACTATGACAAAATTGGCCGACAAAGGTCTATCATATCTAGTATTTATCATCCTAGCGTTGATCGGTATTGAGCTGTCTCAGGTAGAAGGCCTGGGTAATCAGCTGGGTGAAATTGCGCTGTATGTCACTGTATTATCAATACTGACGATTGGTTCAGGATTGTTTGCGCTTATGCTGTTTGACCATCTGCGTCCATGGCATGCCAAAAAACCAAGTGTAAAATCTAAAGAGCATCGGGTGAGCATTCGAGGTAGCTTGGCGCAAGTGGTTTGTGTGGTGATTGGGATGGTGATTGGCTATTTCTTGCCTGCTGATTATATGCCGCCTGAAAACTCTATGACCGTCATGCTGATGATTTTAATTTTACTGGTTGGTATAGGCTTAAAAGGCTCGGGCATCACCTTAAAAGAAGTATTACTCAATAAACGCGGCGTAGAAATGAGTGTCATCTTTACGCTAGCGGTATTGGCAGGCGGGCTTATTTTCGCGCTACTATTTACGGATGTGTCATGGACGAAAGGCTTAGCACTATCGTCAGGGTTTGGTTGGTACTCGCTGTCAGCAATTGTCATGACCGATGCTTATGGCGCGGTTTGGGGCAGTGTCGCGTTGTTTAATGACTTGGTACGTGAGTTCTTTGCATTAATCTTTATTCCGGTATTTATGCGCAAATACCCTTCTGCCGCGGTTGGGCTTGGCGGCGCGACCAGCTTAGACTTTACCTTGCCTATCATTCAACAGTCAGGTGGTCTAAAAGTCGTGCCACTAGCGATTAGCTTTGGGTTTTTGATCAATATTGTCTCACCAGTGCTGATGGTGTTCTTTTCGACGCTTGGGTAGCTCCTACACCCCACTCGCCTGCTTCGCAAATAAACGCATCAATGGCTTTATTTTACCGACGCGGTACATGCCTTCATTACGAATTTGCTGCACAGGACGCAATTGGGCAAGCGACCCTGCAAATAGCCAATTAAGCGCAGAAAAGCTATGCATCATTAGGCTATTATGCGGACGGCGCGAACGCTCATAATGACGTAGCGTTTGATTACTTCCCCAAAGCGTACCGCCACTACGGGTAAAGTCATGCTTTAGCTGCTCACATAATACTTGCACGTCCAGCATACCGAGGTTCAACCCTTGACCCGCCAGCGGATGTACGCCATGAGCTGCATCGCCAATAAGTACCAAGTTATCAGCGACGTAGCTTTTCGCTTGCTGTGCCGCTAATGGAAAACTAGCGATAGACTCAATCTGATTAATCGCTCCCAGCTCGTAATTGCTGGCAGCTGCTAACTTATCAGCAATAAAACGGTCTTCTTCCTCTATCAATGCTAATGCCTGATTGCGCGGCAATGTCCATACGATCGACTGCCAATGCTGCGGGCTTGCCTTATCAACATCGGTTATATCTGCTAATGGCAATAGTGCCAGTGTACCCGTCGGTAACATAGCTTGACGTGCCGTTGCCTGATGCGGTCTCTCAGTCTGAATCGCACAGCAAATCGCGGTTTGATTATAGTCAAGTGTATCTACGCCAATCCCTGCTTGCTGACGGACAAATGAACCGCGCCCATCAGCACCAACTAATAGACGTGTATCAATCGCTTCGCCATTGTCTAGAGTTACACGGTAGCCTTGCTGCGCACCCAGCCAGTCCATATTGACAACTTTGTGACCAGCGATGAGAGTCAGATAGTCACTGAAATCAGCTTCGTGCAAGCGTTGCCATAATGCGTACTCGATAACAGCAGGCTCTACCATACTACCTAATAACGTAGATTCATGAGTTTTACTACTACTATCCTCGGCGCTGCTATCTTCACTTTCGCCAAATAATAACTCACCCATACCATTTAGCTGCCATACCTGCATTTGCGAGTAATCTGCTTTGCGCTTAGAGACGGCAATATGTTGCCAAGCGCCAATATCCTTAAGCAAATTAATACTAGCCATACTGAGTGCATAGACACGTGCATCACGTTTGCTGAGTACATGTTGCCAAGCTGACTCATCACGCTCAGGACGGGCATCGATCAACGTCACTGGCATTTTTTCCTGTGCCAGCTTTAGAGCAAGCGTTGCCCCAACGATACCGCTACCGATAATCAGCGTATGGTTGTTTTTCATAAGGTGTCTCTCAATATTGCTCAATATTAGAATGATGATTATCAATCTTAATTACATATAGTTGATTCAGTTTAAAAGAGAGGCAAGGCAACCGAGTGCAGATGTATAGGCAATACTTCAAGCGAGGTTAACGCTGTCACTCTTTTAAAGAGGATTAGCTATAGCGCTATGATTTTAGACCCATCGCATAAGTGGCGACTAATGGCTTGATATTTGGCAATTTATCAAAGGCCAATAGCGCCATATTTCGCGCCAGCTTAATCGCTGGGTTAGGATGCGTGAAGCCATGTACTACCGCATCACAAAAACGAATCACTCGCTTCTGGTCAGTTTGACGTGCTTTTTCATAACGTTTTAATAGCTGTGCATCACCAATATCTGCGCCTTTGAGTACTTGTGCATTTAGCATTTGTGCCAGCACATGTGCATCTCGCATACAGAGATTAAAGCCTTGACCAGCGACAGGGTGTAAGGTATGAGCGGCATTGCCCATAATGACGCAGCGCCCTTCTACTTGTTTATTCGCTAGTACGCGGGTCAATGGATAGGCGCCGCGGCGACCAGCAGCGGTGAACTTGCCAGCGCGTTGACCGAAAGCTTGTTGTAACGTCTGCAAGAAATGGGCGTCGTCTTCCAGATATCTGGTTTCTTCACCTGTTGGGCATACCCATACCACAGAGCGCCTGTAACCTAGTTGATACTCATCGTTGCCATCGCCCTCTGGGTCAGTCAGTGGGAGCACGGCAAGCGGGCCAGCTGGACTAAAACGCTCAATCGCTGCATGCTCGTGTGGCGTATCTGTCTCTACTACGCCGACGATGGCCGTTTGCTGATAGTCATACGTAGTTGTACCAATATCTAGTAATTGGCGTACTGTAGAGTCGCGCCCATCACAAGCGACTAATACGCTAGCTCGTAGCTGCTGCTCGTTTTCGGCTTCATCGTTGTAATTAAAGCTAAGTATCACACTATCGGCCTGCTGCTGGACAGTTGTCACATTGGCATTATCTATCAAGGTAATCAATGGCGCTTGCTGTGCGGCTAATAAAAGTTTACGACCCAGCCAAGCGTTTTCGATGACTTGCCCAAATGACTCGACCTTTTCCTCTGCTTTATTCAGCTGCGCGCGCCCAAAACTGCCTTGCTCACTAATCTGTACAGTGTCGATACGGCAGGCATGGCTTTGTAACTCATCCCACAGTCCAATCTCTTGATATATCTGTACCGTGCGCCGCGATAATGCTGTATTGCGACTGTCTAAATAATGGCTGCGAGTACTGTCATCCGTTGGACTGATGGTTGGATAGCTGTTTTTTTCTAATAAGGTGCTCGCAATACCGTGATGGGCCAATAGCAATGCAAAAGACAAACCAACATGACCACCACCTGCGATAAGCACTTGCTGGTCAGTTATCGCTTCTTTGTTTTTAGAGATGCTGTCGAACTTTTTAGGTATGCTGTCAGAATTGGATAAATGTGAATCAGTATCTTGCATCGTTATTTTCCTAGTATAATTTTTTGGACAAGCAATTTACTAATGATAGATAGCCGCTCGTCACTGACGTTATTTTATAATTTTTATCATGTCGCTGCTGTTATTAGATGGATTGTAGCAAACTATGGTATCGCCCATAGATTACCACAAATTGTCTATTCTGCCGTGGTCTTAACCGTAGACAAATCGTTTCTTTACTCTCATCATAAACGAGGTTTATATTCATAAAACTCAAAAACTTCAATCTTATTAAAGCGCCATCATAAGATGGGTAGCGATGAATTATATAGAACTGATAGCAACATCGAATCAATCTATAGAAAATCGCTGTAGAGTTGCAATCCGCATACAAAAACAGCGCTATCTATCTGATGTATGGCTTGAAATTTAAAAATTCTCTACCATAATAAAGGCAAGACTTTTCATTACTTTCATTACTTTCATTACTTTCATTTACTACCTTCCACAAAAACAACAATAATATCGCCGTCATTTTTATCATCTATAATCTTTTTATCATCTAAACACTGTAACGCCACTAACTATTTTATCTCTGCAACCCGCCACGCAATTAAAACCAAACCATAGCGTCGGGTACACAATAAAAGGATAATCGCTTGACTGATTCCATGAGCCGCCGTATAAAGTTTGAATCATTGACCCCAGCACAGCTAAAAACCGTGCTTGGCGAATATAACAATCATATGAAATATATCCAAGAACGCCTCGATATTAAAATCATGCAGCGCCAAGGCGATTTTTGCCTGAGTGGCGATGTGACCAATGTCGAACGCGGTGAACGTATTATCTACAAAATGGTAGATGAAGCACAGAACACCAAAGACATCAGTGCAGAAGAGCTGCATCTCATCATCCAATCTAGCCTCTCTCGTGATGAAGACATCGAAGAAGACGAACAAGATCACGATGATATGGAATATGATGAAGACTTGGATGAGGCTAGCGAGTTTACGCCCATCAGTTTACGTACGCGTAAGGGTCGCATCGTTCCGCGTGGCGGCAACCAACAGCGCTATGTAAAAAACGTCCTTAGCTCTGACGTGTCATTTGGTATTGGGCCAGCTGGTACAGGTAAAACGTATCTAGCGGTGGCGTGTGCCGTCGATATGCTTGAGCGTAATGAGATTGAGCGTATTTTGCTAGTGCGTCCAGCGGTAGAAGCTGGCGAAAAACTGGGCTTTTTGCCAGGTGATTTGACCCAAAAGATCGATCCGTACTTACGCCCGCTATATGACGCACTCTATGAGATGATAGGCTTTGAGAAAGTCGGTAAAATGATTGAGCGTCAGATTATCGAAGTGGCACCGCTTGCCTATATGCGCGGTCGTACTCTGAATAACTCGTTTGTTATTCTCGATGAAGCGCAAAATACCACGCCTGAACAGATGAAAATGTTTTTGACCCGTTTGGGCTTTGGCTCACGTGCTGTCATCACTGGTGACATTACTCAGGTGGATTTGCCACGTGGACACAAATCAGGCTTGGCCCAAGCAATGGATATTCTAAAGGATATCGAAGAGATTCATATCACAAAGTTTGATTCAAAAGACGTGGTACGACATCAATTGGTACAGCAAATTGTTGAAGCCTATGATGTATTTGATGAAGAGCAAATGGCGTTAGAAGAAAAACGTAAGTTTGAACGTATTAAAGAACAAGAGCGTAGACAAGCCGTCGCTAATGCAGCAGCCAATCTTTAATAATCAAGCTAATCACTGAATTACAGTCATTTGCTATAAGCATTTATCTTGCATCAGAAAACCGGATTACTCAAAGTAGTCCGGTTTTTTCTTACCAACAGTTTATTGACTTTAACTTTTTCGCTACTAGTCGCCTACCAGTCACTTAGCTATAGTAGCCTCTATATATTCTATACATAGGCCTCTATTTATTAGTCAAAAACTTAGCAATGAGAGATAATAATTAAGCTACTTTTATGATAAAAAACTGACAAATAAACAACGTAGACGATGCAGCCTTAAAAACGCATTTATTTATAATAAAAAGGACAGCAATATGAGCCAACCTGACAATACTAATTTCGATGACAAGATTGCTAGCAACCATGCTAGCTTAGCAGCACTTGATATCAGTGCGACCGACAGTATTGAAGATGAAATATTAGATACTTTTTATAATCGCGAGCATTTACTGTCAGTCATGATGGCGACTTTAGATTATATAGATGGTCGTATTAATAATGGTCTGACCTTATCCTATTTTGCAGATATTGATCCTGAGCTTTGGCAGGAAAAGTCTAAAACATTGGATATATATATCACTGATGACGTCGAAGGTCGTGCTCTAAATCTAGAAGCACGCGGCAAGGACTATGCGACCAATATTTTGTCTTATCCAAGCGAATTACCTGCGGCCGTCATTGAGCTGATGCCAACATTGCCTCTTGGAGAGCTAATTATCTGTCATGAAGTGATGGTACGTGAAGCGGCTGAACAGGACAAAACAGTGGCGCAGCACATCAGCCATTTGTTAGTGCATGGCGTGCTACACCTACTAGGTTTTGATCATGAGCTTGGACAAGCTGAACAAGATGAGATGGAAACGTTTGAGATTGCCATTCTAAAAAATCTTGCGCTGCCAAATCCTTATTTATGATCGTGATAGCTGATTGTTAATTTTGCTTAAACTATAGACGACTCAATGTAATGTGGATACAAAAAAGCCAAGTAAAAGTACTATAAGTAATAGGCTAAGCGAGACTGACACCGTATCCAATTTATAGAGGATTAGCTATATTAATTCACAGGCTTCACATTCTAGGCATTATTATCTTTGTCTAAAGAAGACAATGGCGCTGGTGTCTGGTCTTTGTTGCCCATCAACATATCCAACCCTTTAACATGTACACTGCGCTGCGGGAATGGAATATCAATTTTGTTGTCATCAAGAGCGTATTTGAACTGCTCTAGTAAGTCGCACTGCATGCTCCACCAGTCATCGTTGGTAGTCCAAACATTAAGCGTCAGATCAACTGAGTTGTCGCCCAAGTTAGTAACGCGCACAATAGGCGCTGGATCAGCGAATGACAACGGATTATCAGTAGCCAGTTTGATCATAATATCTTTGGCAGTTTTGATGTCAGCGTCATAACCAATACCAAGGGTAATATCAACACGGCGATTAGGCAGTGAGCTATAGTTGATAGTCGCACTAGTGGTGATATCACCGTTCGGAATAATAATATCGTGATTGGTAGTGGTGGTCAGGTGCGTATTAATGAGGTTGATTTCTCTGACCGTCCCTGTGTGACCCAATATCTGTACATAATCACCGCGTACAAAAGGGCGGAACGTCACAATCATAATACCAGCGGCAAAATTTGACAGCTGGTCTTTTAGTGACAAACCAACGGCAACAGCAGCACCACCTAAGATTGCGACGACAGATGTAGTCTGTACACCGACTTTGCTAAGGGCAGCCAAGATTACTACGACCAGTAGCACGCCATACAATAGACGGCTTAAAAAGCTAGCAACTGTCGCATCTAAGTGACTACGCGTCATCAATCGATCAGAAAAAGCAACTGCCTTTTTGGCAAGCCAACGTCCCACAATAAATATAAGTATTGCTAAAGCGACTTTGATGACCAGCTCTAGGGCGTTGCTCGTTAAGGTAGCGACATCTACGGTAAAACCTAAAAATTCCATACTGACTCTTTATTTTATAGCTGTGTGTTATGAACTTGGGTATCTGTAATGATAAAAAATAGTGCGTTAAGCGTTATTCTTAACAATTGTATCTTCGGTGACATTTTTTCAGCAACTTTATTTTCAGTAGCTTTTTTCTTAGCATCGGTCTTCTTAGTGCTTAAATACGTTAACCTTACTTAGTACGTTACTTCGACTGTATCACTATAGCGGTAAGTACGTATCAAGCGCAGCTCGACAATATCGCTCATGTCTTCGGTGAACTGACCAAAGGGTGCTGCTTGTCGTACCGACTGCTTGGCCGCTTCATCCAATATCGTAGAGTTCGAGCTTTCAAGCAGTCGAATGGCTTTGATATTGCCGTCGTTACTGATGATAACCATAAGCCGTACTTCACCCGTAATGCCTTGGACACGCGCTTGCACAGGATAATGCAAGTTGCCCACTCGCTCGACATGCTCGCGGAATGTATTGATATAGTCTGCTGCCGCACCCCGTGTGGTCGAGTTGCTATCCATCGTCACGACTTTGGATTTGGTCGCATAGACCTGCTGACGCTGAGATAGCTGAGCTTCTAAGGTTGCAATCTGCTTACGTAGCCGCTCTTCTTGCGCCATCGCATCATCTTGCGCTTGCTCGCTGTCATTATCCGACTCTACAGTAGCCTGACGCCAACTTAACGTCGTGCGCAGATAACTCTCTTGATAACGCTGCTGACGCACTTTACGCTGTAAGTTAACGATGTCTTGAGTCTCACTCATTTGCTCAGCAGACATTGCACTTAACTGATTGTTCTCTTGTCTGAGCTGCTCTTCTATTGTACCGCCGCCCTCTTGTGAAGAGTTGGCAATAAAGTGCGCATCTTCATTGCGCTGCATATTGTCGGTCAGTACCTTTGCCACATCTTGCATCATAGCAGCTGGGTCTTTTCCTATAGAAAAGCTAATCCCGAAAATAATCAGCACATGAATAGCCACCGCAATAACAATAGCAACAGGCAAACTTATATCACGCTTGGGCGCTTGCGCGGAAAAATGATAGCTCTGTGAGTCTTTTATATAGGCCACAATGAATCTCAGCTTGTGAGCACATCAGTACAAAGCACTATTTAACAAGTGTTGTAACGATAGGCATGATTTATACTGGCGCTATCATAACATGACATAGAATTATGTCGCCAGTATAAGCACTGAGACGGCATTTTGACATCTGCCATAAAGTATTGGTAACCTTATCCGCTGATTGAAAAACATGCATTTGAGAATATATAAGGCAGACGAAACACTGTCTATACCAAATGAATTGCTATAAAACGCATGTGTTCATTTTGAAGCCACTGTATTTGTTATATACTGCTTTAGCACAATAGAATTAGTAGCATGATACTTTGCAACAATCAGAACTGTGCATCGTATTAATTAGACAAAGTAGATAATCAAGCAGCACAATAAGTGCAGATTTACTGTGCACTAGTATCAGAGGTCAGTTTTTCGCTTTTGCTACCTATCAGTATAAAAATTACTAATGGTCGTAGATATTCAGAAATTATAGATGATTAGCTTTCGTTCAAATTAATGATAGCCTGCAAAGTTTGTTTAGCCATTTTTACGTCACCGATTGAATGACGCGCCCTATAAGGATAATAAGTTTGAGTGACTTTGATAACGTGAATAATTCAGACAATTTTGATGAGTTCTTCGAGAGTATTGGCTATCGTTTTGACGAGTCATTCGGCAGTGGTTGGGAGCGTATCGCCCAATCGGTTAAAGATATCTATAATAAGACGACGGACAAGTTCGAAGATGAGTTGTCATTACCAGTGGCACAGACTTACGTTAACGATGCATTACAAACATTCGTCACCGACAATGTAAAAGCCATTTTAGAGCTACGCGTCGAGATGCATGATGATTGGTTTCGTTTGTACTGCACTGTCAATGCAGGCGGCATCTATGCCGAGGTAGCAAGTAACTTTAGCCTAATTCATGTTCAACTCGATCGCAATGTGCAACGATTTGTATTTGGTCAGCAGACATATACTGACATACTTAACTTACGCTGCGAATCTTTCATTAAACGTCAAGGCGTCAAACTGGCGATTTGGTTTTATCATAGCGTCCTCAAAAAAGACCCTTTGGGCTTTATTCTGTCGTACGTTAATATTGCTCGCGCAAAAGACGAAGTGATTTATCTCGATATCCATCGTTGGTTAAAAAACAACAAGAAAATCATGAGTACCTTGCATAAGGTACAGATAAATTATGGCGAGCTAGAAGAAGAGCAAATGATTTTGAAGGCTCAAATCAACTATCGTGATTTACTGGCGGCCAGCAGTAACGAAGATATCATCGGTGATGATGATGATCCTGAATTGATGCAAGGCCCTATTAACCCTGTAGACGATGCGACTGAGCCAAGCCAAGAGTAAGTCGCTAATGCTTTATCCCATAAGACAATGGTTCATCCCATAAAAAAACGCTGCATCTTAGAGGTTATTGACCTTGTAGATGCAGCGTTTTTTTATTAAAGTCATCAACTACCAGTAGTTCTCTACGGCAATATTACCCTCACCGCGGCGATTCATTATCAGTCCCAATGTCTTTAATGCCTCTTTAGTATCTTCTACCATGTCTGGGTTGCCACATAGCATGACATGCGTACTATCAATATCTAATGCGATACCCGCACGCGCTTGTAACGTACCTTCTAGCAGTAGCTTCGGCAGACGCTCTGACAATGCACCTTCAACAGGCTCACGAGTGACGATTGGGATAAAGATAAGCTTTGCTGGATTATCAACCAGTGTACCGAAGTCTTCTTGTAGGCTCTCGATTTTCTCAACGTACGCAAGTTCATCGAGCGAACGGGCACTATAAGCCAATACAATGTGCTCGTAATCTTCCCATGTCTTTAAATCTTGTAGCATTGACAAAAACGGTGCTAAACCAGTGCCTGTTGCCAGCAACCATAAGTCTTTTGGCAGTGGTTTTTGGTAACGTGCTAACGTCAAAAACCCAAATGGCATGGTGTTGAGCAGCAGTTCATCACCCACTTGTAAATGCTGCAATTGCGAGGTAAATGCACCATCAGGAATCACGATAGAGAAAAACTCTATCACCTCATCAAAGGGCGAAGAGACTATCGAATACGCGCGAAAGACATCTTCATTCAATGCGGTATCAGCAGTTTCATCACTTGCATCAGTTTGCTGGTAATATTTTAATTGACTAGGATTGACGCCCAAGCGTACAAACTGCCCCGCTGTAAACTTAAAACTATCGGGACGACTGACGGTAAAGCTAAATAAATTTGGCGTCCATGTGGTTGTACTGAGCACCGTTACGGTTTGAATATTATCACTCATAATTATTCGTCACTTATACTTTATTAAACTGTATTTTTATAAGATACCTTTGATAGGCAAAAGAAGATAAATACCAAAATGGTAAGCATAAAAAAAGATGCGCCAAGCTTATCATAAAGCTGGCGCATCTTGGTTTTTTAACCGTAACAACAGATAGATCGCAGCGACTTATCTGCCGTATTAACTCAGCAACATTACCAAATACGAGCCAAACTTGCCCACTCAATCATACTATTTGGCAAGATACCAAAGAATAGAATAATCGCCGTCACAGCAATGACCATAATACCACCGGTACGAATACCCCACTGCCCAGACACATCAAACTCGATGAACTGCTTAGGACGTTTGAACAGCGTGAGTAACACACGTAAGTAGTAGAATAGACCAATCGCACTGCCTAAGATAATCATCGCAGCCAAGAACCAGTTGGTGCCTTGTACCGCAGCTAAGATAGCAAATAGCTTAGTGATAAAGCCTGCCGTCAACGGAATACCAGCCAATGACAACATCATGATAGTCATGACAGCAGTCAATACTGGACGGCGCCAGAATAGCCCTTGATAATGCGTCAACTCATCGGCTTCACCAGATAAGCGATACGGACTCGACATCAACGTCACTACGCCAAAGGCACCGATAGAGGTAAAGGCATAAACCGCCATATACATACTAGAGATACTATCAGCGGCCGAGCCAATGCTAACAATCACGATCATCACATAACCCATATGGGCAATAGATGAGTAACCGAGTAGACGTTTCAGGCTGGTTTGACGTACTGCCAACAAGTTACCTACCAAGATAGATAAAGTTGCCATGACCATTAATAGCATCTGCACTGATGGCAATGCCAGCAAAGCGGTATCGATTAAGAAACGTACGGCCAGTGCCATCATCGCCACTTTTGATACTGATGCTAAAAAGGTAGCGATAGGCGCTGGAGCACCTTCGTAAACATCTGGCGTCCACATATGGAAAGGAGCAGCCGAGAGTTTAAAGGCGATACCAAACATCATCATTGCCGCGCCTAATATCAGTAGTGGCGACTCAAAGATATTGCCTAGCACCATGCTGATTGGCTTAAATGCTAGTGAGCCTACTTCTGCATAGATAAAAGCCATACCCATCAGCAACGTCGCTGATGCAGTCGCCGACAATACCAAATACTTCAGTCCCGACTCAAGTGACTGGTTGCGCATATAAGTATAAGCGAGCAAACCATATAGTGGTACTGACAGCATCTCTAGGCTCATAAAGAATGACGCCATATGCTGCGCGCTTACCATGAGTAATGCACCAATGGTCGATAGCAGCATGAGCAAGTACAGCTCTTCTTTGTTATCTTTGAGGTTGGCCAGATACGCATAAGACAGCGTACAGCAAGCCAAAGCACAGATAAAAATCACCACCATATTAAACTGAGCAAAGTTATCTATAACAAATAGTTGCTCAGCGTTTGGCGCGATAGATCCGCTGTCAATCACACCGATCATTTGCCCGATAAGGGTAAATAGACCGATGTTTAAGCCTGCCACCGTAATCGTACCAGTGACCATGTGCGAGCGTTTAAAGGTAATCGCGATCATAACCGTCAGTACCGTAATCACTACGGCGATAATCGGCGCGTAAGGCAACAATCCTATCAAATCATTCATCGTAATATCATTCATGACTTAACGTGCCTCCATTACATCAAGTAGCTGCGACGCATCTACCTGTGTCACTTGACTGTATATATATGCGTTATTGATCCACTGCATAGCGTGACTTGAGGTATCAAGAAATGGCTGTGGGTAAAGTCCTAGCCATACCAAACCAGCGGCTAACATCAGTAGTAATGACAGCTCGCGCTTGCCCAAATCTTTTAGTTTACGTGTCGGTAAGCCATGTGACTTAGTCTCTCGCTCTGCCAATGCGGCGATATTGTTTTCACCAAATAGTGCGCGATGAATCAAAATCAACGAGTAAAGACCTGCTAATACCAAACTGAATGTTGCAAAAATAACGAATACTGGATACTGAGCAAATGAGCCAAATAAAATCATGAACTCGCCAATGAAGTTACCCGTACCAGGAATACCTAGCAGCGCAGCACAGAAGAACATCAATATCGGTGCGTAGTAGCGGAACTGTCCCCACATACCACCCATCAAAGTCAAATCGCGTGTATGCAGACGCTCATATAGCTGTCCTGCCATGATGAATAGTGCGGCTGAACTCAAGCCATGAGCAAGCATCTGAATCATCAGACCTTGTAAGCTGAGTAATGTACCAGCATAGATTGCCAGTACCACAAAACCCATGTGCGAGATACTGGTATACGCCAGCAAACGCTTCATGTCAGTCTGCATAAATGCAAGCCATGCACCGTAAAAGATACCAATTGTACCTAGGGTAATCGCTATCGGCGCAAACTCTTGTGACGCTGCTGGAAATAGCGGCAACACAAAACGAATCAAGCCATATGCAGCAGTCTTAATTAGTACACCTGCCAAATCCACTGAACCTGCCGTTGGTGCTTGCGCATGCGCATCTGGCAACCAACCGTGGAAAGGAATGATTGGCAACTTCACCGCAAAGCCAATGAAAAAGCACAGCATGATTGGATATTCCCAGCCGCCAAGTGACGTACCGAGCAAGTCATTATAGTTAAAGCTTACTACCCCTTTTTGGGCGTAGCTGATAATGACCAATACCAAAATACCGATGAGCATGATAAGCCCAGACGCTTGGGTATAGATAAAGAACTTGGTTGCGGCGTATTCTTTGGTTTTGCCAACTACATCATGACCCCAAATCGCGATCAAGAAATATATCGGAACCAGCATCATCTCCCAAAAGAAGAAGAATAAGAATAGGTCAATGGCTAAGAAAACACCGATGACGCCGCCCAAACTCCATAGCAAGTTTAGGTGGAAAAAGCCAACACGGCGCTGAATCTCATTCCACGAACAGGCAACGGCAGCCACACCAAGCAAGCCTGTCAAGGCTACCATCATCAGTGACAAACCATCTAGCGCTAAGTGAAAGCTAATACCAAAACTTGGTATCCACGGCACACTAAACTCTGCTACCCAAGGCACTGCAGCATCTGGCGCAATGACCTGCTTACTCATACCGCTAAAATCACCTTGCTGCCAAAGTACTAATGACAAAGCAAAGGTCAACATCATACCGATCAAGGCAATCCAGCGCGGCAGACGTTTATTAAATCGCTCTACCAACCAGCATAGCAACCCTGCAATAAAGGGAATTGCGATTAATGCTGGTAGCATCCACGTTTGTTGTAACTCAATCATCTTTACACCACCGTCATCATTACCAGCACCAGCAATACAGCCATACCCAAGCCAAAGCTTGTGGCATAACCTCGAAGAGACCCTGTTTGCGTCGCAGACAATACTTTATTACCTGCTGAGGCCAGCTTAGGTAACAGCAACCACGTTTTATCAATAGGGTCGGCTTTTAATAAGCGGCCGATGAACAAAAAGGGTTTTACGAAAATCACATCATATAGCGCATCGAAGCCTAGGCCATGGTAGCACCAGTGATATAGCGCCCCACCAATACGTGAGCGCTTAAAACTAGTGAGCAAGCGACCTTTATTGACGACATATAACAGTGCGGCCAATATTAAACCTGCTGCCATGGCACCCATCGCGATATATTCTGCGGTGTGCTTAGCATGTGCTTGACCTGCGACTTCTAATAGATGACCAACGCTCTCTGGCAATACACCATCTAATGGCGGTGTAATCCAAGCACCAACGGCTGTAGATAACACTAGCAATACCGTCAAAGGCAACCAGTACGATACCCCTGATAGCTTATGCGCATGGGTTTTCTCTTCGCCAAAGAAGATAATCCAAATCATACGGAATGTATAAATCGCGGTTAAGAATGCGCCGAATACACCCATATAAAATAGTACTAAGTGACCTGTAGCATAAGTTTCCCAAAGAATCGCTTCTTTAGAATAAAAACCAACGGTAACCCAAGGTATGGCAGCGAGTGCACCGCCACCGACGATATAACACCAAAACACCAATGGGATCTTTTTGCGCAGGCCGCCCATCTTAAAGATATCTTGCTCATGATGTACCGCAAGGATAACCGCACCTGACGATAAGAACAGTAATGCTTTGAAAAAAGCATGGGTCATTAGATGGAAGATCGCGCCTTGCCATGCCCCAACGCCAAGCGCCAAAAACATATAGCCGATTTGACTCATGGTTGAATACGCAAGGATACGTTTGATGTCTGTTTGTGCCAGCGCACAGAATCCAGCAACGACCAGAGTCAATGCACCCACGCCGCCAACCCAATACAATAAGATACCTGGGGTCAGCTCAAACAAAGGATGTAGACGGGCGATCAAATAAACGCCTGCTGTGACCATCGTTGCTGCGTGAATCAATGCCGATACTGGTGTTGGACCTGCCATCGCATCAGCAAGCCATGTATGTAGTGGCAACTGCGCTGATTTACCCATCGCGCCGCCGACCAACATCATCGTGGTAAGCATCATCGTTGGGTTATTCACATCGAATACTTCTGGCGCGCGCGTAATAATCTCTTGAATATTAAGCGTACCGAACTCGCGGAATAATAGAAACAAACCAAAGGCTAAGAACACATCACCGACACGCGTAACGGTAAAGGCTTTCATCGCCGCGCGGCCGTTGGCTCTGTCGTGGTAATAATAACCAATTAATAGGTAAGAACAAATACCTACGCCTTCCCAACCGAGATAAAGCAAAAACAAGTCGTCTGCTAGCACCAGTAAAAGCATACTGGCCACGAACAAGTTCATATAGCTAAAGAAACGGGCAAAGCCAGTGTCGCCTTTCATATACCAAGCGGCAAACATATGAATCAAAAAGCCAATGCCAGTGATCACGCCCGTCATAGTCAGTGCTAAGCCATCAAAGCTCAATCCAAAGTTTGGCGCAAAGTCGCCCACTTGGAACCATGTCCACAGCGGAACCTGTACGACCGTTCCAGCTGGATTGGTGGTCAAAAAGGTATAGCTAACCACCAGCGTACATAATGCTGATAGCAACATGCTACCTACGCCAACAATCGCTGCGACCGTCTCTGATAATTTGTCACGCATAAAGGCTAAAATCAAAAAGCCAATGAGCGGGAATATAAAGGTTAATGGTAATAAACTCATGACATCATCCTTTCATCTCATTGGCGCTATCGACATCGAGATGCCCACGCTGATGATAAAAACGCAATAATATTGCCAGACCAATTGACGCTTCAGCCGCAGCCAAGGTCAAAATAAAGATAAACATAATTTGTCCGTCTGGATCGACCCAGCGACTACCTGCCACTACAAATGCTAGTGCTGCCGCATTCATCATGATCTCAAGACTCATTAGCATAAACAGGAAGTTACGTCGTACCATGACGCCGCACAGACCGATGGCAAATAAAATACCTGCCAAAATCAGTCCATGGCTCATGGGTATCATACCCAGTACATTTTGCGCCTCGGCAACTGGCTGTACTAAGCCTGCCACCTCATGGGCAAACGGCACGTTTGACACATCTTGTGCCACGCTTGCTGCTAGTACCATTAGTCTGACTCCTTGCGCGTAACTTTATTCGCACCTACTTGACTGCCTGCCCTCGTGCCTACCTTCATACCAACATAGTCATGCGGGTCAACATCTTTATATTCATAAGGCTTAGCCATTTCTACGCCATCATGCTGTGTAAGCGTACTATCATTGTCGTATTGTTTGATACTGCCTACACTTGGCTTGAAGTTTTGGCTATCGTTACCGATGACCTCATCGTCGACTGTCTCTTTACCTAAATGATAAGCGGCGACCAAGGCTGCCAATAATAGTAATGCTGCTACTTCAACCAACATAATGTATTTGGTAAATAACACCGTACCGACTGCTTTGGCAGAGATAGTCGTGCCACCCATCATGACCGCTTCATCGTGATTGAGACCAATCATCGCATAGAGCACAACGGCAATGATTATCGTCAATCCTGTTGGTATTGCCCAAGTGCCGGCATCGAGCCAACGCTCTTCGCGCTCGTCATTGCTCATGCCCAAATTAAGCATCATAATGACAAAGACAAATAGCACCATAATGGCACCAGCATAAACAACAATCTCTAGCGCACCCGCAAACGGCGCACCTAATACAAAAAATATCCCAGCAATTGCCAGCAACGATACAATCATCGATAAGATAGCATGCACTGGATTGGCCTGAGTCACTACGCGCAGACTGGCAAATACTGCCACTGCTGCAAGCGAATAAAACCCAGCCAGTTCAGGATGGTTCAAAATATTCATCATGGTAGCAAGCTCCTTAGATCAATCGGTGCAGACTCATTTTGTGCTGCGCCTTTTGGTTTATCTGCTACCGCCATACCTGTCACACGATAATAGTTATAATCAGGGTATTTACCTGGTCCTGAAATGAGCAAATGCTCTTTTTCGTAGACCAAATCTTGGCGCTTATATTCACCCAGCTCAAAATCTGGGGTCATTTGAATCGCTGTCGTTGGACAGGCCTCTTCACACAATCCACAAAAAATACAGCGTGAGAAGTTAATACGGAAAAACTCTGGATACCAGCGTCCATCTTCACGCTCGGCTTTTTGTAATGAGATACACCCTACCGGACATGCCACCGCACACAAGTTACAAGCGACACAGCGCTCGTCTCCATCAGGATCACGCGTTAGGACAATACGTCCACGAAAACGCGGCGGTACAGGTACCGGCTCTTCAGGATAAAGGATGGTGTCACGCGGTCTGAGCGCATGACTATTGACCATCCACATGCTGCGGACAATGGTAAATATACCAATGACGGTCTTTTTTATGGTAGTAAACATGGGATTATTATCCTTATCAGCTTTACCCTAGTTCATCAGTGATGGCTACTAGTAATGACTATAACGTTGGAGAAAAGATCAAAATGACCGCAGCAGTAATCAACAGATTGATCAAGGTTACGGGCAGACATACTTTCCAGCCAAAGTTCATCACCTGATCATAACGCGGACGCATGAGTGAGCCTCGAGCCAAAACAAACATGGTCATAAAGAACAGCGTTTTAATCATGAACCAAAAAGCTGGTGGAATAAATGGAATATCTAAATTGAACGGCGCAAGCCAACCGCCAAAGAACAAGCAAGTCATCAAGGCAGAAATTAAGACAACGTTGACATACTCACCAATGAAGAACATACCGAACTTCATGCCAGAATATTCGACATGATAGCCTTCAGCCAGCTCTTGCTCTGCTTCTGGTTGGTCAAATGGATGTCTATGCGTAACGGCCACACCAGCCACGACAAAGGTCAAAAAGCCAAAGAACTGCGGGATGATATACCAGCCGTCTGCTTGTGCTTCGACAATAGCACGCAAGTTAAATGAGCCTGTTAGCGCAACAACGCCCATCAACGACAAGCCTAAAAACACTTCGTAACTGATCGTTTGTGCAGCTGAGCGCAAACCACCGAGTAGCGAGAATTTGTTGGCAGACGCCCAACCACCGAACATCACCGCATAGACAGCAATACCAGCCATGGCAAAGAAAAACAGAATACCGATATCCCAATCAACCACGCCAAGCGTTGGCGAGATAGGAATAATGGCGAATGAAGCCAAGGCAGTAAACATTGCGACTGCAGGTGCCAAGGTGAACATAAACTTATCAGTAAAGTTTGGTGTCCAATCTTCTTTAAAGAAGATCTTTAGCATATCGGCGACTAACTGTAACGAACCAAAAGGCCCGACACGGTTTGGACCGTAACGATCTTGCCATAAGGCCAGCATGCGGCGCTCATAGATAATCATCATTGCGGCAACCAATACTACGACCAAAAAGATGACTAGCGATTGACCCACCAAAAACAGAATAGACCAAGTATCAAAGCTCATGCTATTGGCCAAAAAGCTTGGCACATCAGGGATAATACGGGTAACTTGCATATTACACCTCCTGTGTGGTGGTCGGCGCTGCGTTTATTTGCGCAGTATCGTTTTTGTTCATCATGTCGTTAGCCATGCTACCCATCATCGTTACTGGTGCATCTACTTTACGCACCGATGCTGGCATTGATGGGTGAATGATACTCACCTGCCCAACGGGGTAACCGATACAGCCTTCTGCCAAATAACCGACCAGCTGTACTGGCAAGGTGATTTGTTGCTTGTCAATCTCAATCGCCAAGTAATCACCAGCAGCGATACTCCAGTCTTTGGCATCATCTATACCGATACGCCATGCAGCAACAGGTAGTTGCTCTGCGACGATAGGGCTACGTGATGCCATCATTGAGCTGGCATAGATATTATGAATCGGTACCAGTTTTGCTTGGCCTTGCTGCAAGTCAGTTGTATTCGAAGACATCGCTTCTGGCGCCACATATTGACGAGTGGCTAGGCGCTCTAGCTGGTCGAACAAACGCACACCTGGATCACCATTTTTCAAATGACCGCCGACTTTGTCTTGGTATTTGTTCCACGCTTGCGGTGAATTCCAACCTGCCGTATTGGCAAAAGGAATCATCGAGCTTGGCGTTTCTTTACCGCTATAACCTTCCATTGAGAAGGTCAGACCAGTGTCCAAATCTTTCGGCTGCATTGGCTCGTGCACTGAGATTGGCGCACGCATAGCAGTACGACCTGAATAACGACGCGGTTGACGCGCGATTTTCAGACCCGTTATACGGTAATCAGCATTAGGCGCAGCGCCTTTGATACCTGCAAGTTTAGGATGCGTTACGATCAACGCATTAATGACATCATCTAGCTGCGTCCAGTCGACATCACGACCTTCAATGCTGCTATGCACAGCATGTATCCAGCGCCAGCCTTCTTTAATACTGCTCATCGGATGGTAGTATTCGTTATCGTAAACTTGGAAGAAGCGCTGCGCACGACCTTCAGCTGATATCAATGTACCATCTGCTTCTGCAAAGCTCGCCGCTGGCAATACAATATCGACGTCTTTATGCCAATCAAGGAGCTGATGATCTAATGCAATGACCGTTTTATCAGTCAGTAGCTGCGTCAATTTATTGGCATCAATCGCATCTGTTAGCTGGTTTTCTGCAACCACAACCACATCGTAATCAGTCGCTAGCAGTTCTTCAACTGACTGACCGCCAAGCATACAAACGCCTATGCTATTGGCATCAGGAACCGTTAGGTAGATACCTGCTTGTACTTGATACTTGTTATTCACTTCTTTTAATTCAAGGTTTTCAGCAGGCTCACGCTCGACATCATCCTGCGCTTCTGTATTCACGCCCGTTTCAGGTTTGTTTGGCTTAGCAGATAAATCTTGGTCTTCTTCAGGCTGGTCATTAGCCGCTTTCGCTTGCGCTGCCTGTACTTTGGCATTATGTGCCTCAACCTGCTGCTGCTCAGTCGCTTTAATTGCTGCACGTTTTTGGGTCAACGCTTGGGTAATCTGTGCTGCTGCTTCTATCAATGCGGTAGAAGACAAGCTGCTACCCGAAACAACTAACGGCTTATCAGCTTGAATCAGGTCATAAGCAATTTGCTGCGCCAACGCTTGCATACCGTCAGTTTCAGTACTTGCATTAGCATCTTGTGCAGCTGCTTGTGGATCTGCTATGTCTGCTAAATCATCAGCGAAATTAGCAATTTCATCAGCAACTTTGAAGCCAAGCTTAGTGATGTCTTCAGGTGTCGCCACTACGCTTACTTTACTGATATCTTCTAGCTTAGTTTGCGTTACATCGATGACATAGACTGGGCTTAGCGCATCTTGAGCAATACGCTTAACAGGTTCAGCAAGCCAAGGTTGCGTTTGCAGCGCCGCTGCCATTTTCAAGCCTTCATTTTTTGCCGCTTGACGTACTGACAGCGCGACACGTGATGAAGTTTGCGTGATATCTTCACCTAATACGAGCACTGCATCATGCGTTTCGATATCAGTCATGCTAGGGTTATAAATGCCTTCAGTGCTGAGCACTTCGATACATTTATTGACCAGTGCTTGCTGCTGATGGTTCAGACCTGTTGAAAAGTTATCAAAGCCGACCAGATTTTTTAGCGCAAAGTTAGTTTCTAAACTGGCACGCGGTGAGCCAATCCCGATGACTTTTTTATCTTTGATACGTTTGATGGTTTCATCAAGTGCGTAGTCAATATTGATTTTGACATGCTTATCATTGATACGTTCAAGCGCTTGAGTTGGACGATCATCACGATTCACATAGCCATAACCAAAACGGCCACGGTCACATAAGAAATAACGGTTTACTTCGCCGTTATAGCGGTTTTCGATACGGCGCAATTCACCATAACGCTCGCCCGGTGAGATATTACAACCAGCTGAGCAACCATGACAGATGCTTGGCGCATACTGCATGTCCCATTTACGGTTGTAGCGCTCAGAGTGAGTCTTGTCGGTAAATACACCGGTTGGGCAAACTTCGGTTAAGTTGCCTGAAAATTCGCTTTCAAACTGACCGTCTTTATCACGGCCAAAGTAAACGCGATTGTTTGAGCCATAAACGCCCAAATCTTCGCCGCCCGCGTAGTCTTTATAAAAACGTACACAGCGATAGCAAGCGATACAACGGTTCATCTCATGGGCGATGAATGGACCAAGCTCTTGGTTATGATGCGTGCGTTTGGTAAAGCGATAACGACGACGGCTATGACCTGACATATAGGTCATGTCCTGCAAATGACAATGTCCGCCCTCTTCACAAGTTGGACAGTCATGCGGATGGTTGGTCATGAGTAGCTCAACCATCGACTTACGGAATGCTTTGGCTTCATCGTCAGTCACAGAGATGTACATATCATCGCCAGGAGCGACCATACATGACATTACGAGGCGACCACGACCTGCTTCCATATCGTCTTTATTCTGGAATTGCTTAACCGCGCACTGACGGCACGAGCCTACTGAGCCTAGGGCTGGATGATAACAAAAATACGGCACATCAATGCCGAGTGATAAGCAGGCTTGTAGCAAGTTGTCTGCGCTATCTACTTCGACAGTGGTTCCATCAATATGTATGACTGCCATGCCGCTCTCCTTATTTCACTACTGGCTGTTGGTTGGCTGCAGCATCAATAACATCGACACCAACCGCCTGCGCGATTTTTTGATCAAACTCTGGACGGAAATATTTAATCGCACTCATTAGTGGTTCCATCGCACCTGGGGCATGCGCACAGAATGTTTTACCAATCCATAAGTCACGCGTGAGGCCCTCTAGTTTTTCTACATCGCCCACTTGCCCTTCACCATCATTGATGGCGGTAAGCAGTTTAACGCCCCATGGCAGACCATCACGGCATGGTGTACACCAACCGCACGACTCACGCTGAAAGAAAATCTCAAGGTTGCGCAGTAATGGCACCATGTCTTGTGATTCATCGACGACCATAATCAGACCAGTACCCATACGGCTACCAGCGTTTTGAATGGTGTCAAAATCCACCACCACATCCAAATGTTCTGCGGTCAAAAAGTCAGTCGAGGCGCCGCCCGGTAGCCAAGCTTTCAGTGTTCTACCATCTTTCATACCACCCGCTAAATCTTCAATGATTTCGCGTGCCGTATAACCAAACGGTAATTCCCAAAGGCCTGGATCATTGACCAATCCTGAGCAGCCAAATAGTTTGGTGCCCGGCGTTTTGCTTTTGCCTTTGATTTCAGATAACGACTGATACCACTCAACGCCATGATTCAAAATCGCTGGCATGTTACACAGAGTTTCAACGTTGTTGACAACGGTTGGACGACCCCATGCACCAGAAATTTGCGGAAACGGTGGTTTGGTACGTGGGTTAGCGCGGCGTCCTTCTAAACAGTTGATTAACGCTGTTTCTTCACCGCAGATATAACGTCCAGCGCCCGTATGCACATGCAGATTAAAACTAAAATCTGAGCCTAAAATATTATCGCCCATGAGATTGTTGGCCAAGCACTCTTCGATAGCAGCGACCAAACGCTCAGCGGCCAAGATATACTCACCGCGGATAAAAATATAACCGTCAGTGGCACCAATCGCATGAGCGGTAATTAGCATACCTTCGATCAGCTGAAACGGCAGACGCTCCATGAGCAGACGGTCTTTGAATGTGCCCGGCTCCATTTCATCAGCATTACAGATGAGATAACGCGGCAAACCATCCGGCGGTGACATAAACGACCATTTAAGACCAGCATTAAAACCTGCACCGCCGCGTCCTCGAACATTGGCCGCTTTAATCATATTGCCAACGTCTTTAGGCGATTTGGATAGGGCTTCTTTTAGACCCGTAAAGCCTTTTAGAGACTCATAAGTGGCTAAATCAAGCACGGCATCATGATGCGCTAAACGCCACGTCAAAGGCTTGGTTTCGCTAGTGGCTGTCGCTTTATCACCATAGATTGGAACACGCTGTGCATTTAGCTGGCTTGGCGCTTGGCCTTGACCGCGACGAGCAATTTGCTCTGAAATCGTTAAACTCATGCGTATAGCTCCAATAATTGCGCGACCTCAGATGGCTGGACAGGGCCGTAAGTGTCTTCATCAATCAGTACCGCTGGTCCCTTATCACAGTTGCCCAAGCAGCAAATTGGCAATAGGGTAAAACGTCCATCAGCAGTAGTTTGACCGTACTCAATACCTAGCTGTGATCTAATCTCAGCTGACAACGCCTCATAACCTGTCAAATAACACGCCACAGAGTCACATATGAGAATCACATGGCGACCGACAGGCTGGCGATAAATACGGTTAAAAAAAGTCGCAACCCCATCCATGTCTGACATCGGAATGTCTAAGATGTTGGCAATGGCGTTTGCTTGCGCATCATCGACCCAGCCATTGCGCTTTTGCACGATTTTTAGTGCATCTAACGAGGCAGCACGCGCCTGTGGGTAATGGTGCATAAACTCATGAATGGCAGCGATTTCATCACTGGTGAGAATGCTTTCCACATCTACTTTTGGCATTTTGTCGGAAACAATTTTCATAATCTTCTGTCTTTCCTCACTCATCCTGCTCTATCACAAGCCAATATCAGTCTGATTAAAACTGTGGTTATATTGACAAGTAACAGCATTTTGGTGTGCCATCAGGCAATAATATATTGATGAACAAATACTTTTGAAGCAGCGGCTCTAACGATCACAATCCGCCATCACAATATCAATCGATGCTAGGTACATAATGGCATCAGAAACCAGCGAGCCATTGATGACCGATGGCATCTGTTGCAAATGCGCAAATGTCGGCGTACGAATACGGGTGCGATAGCTCATCGTGGCCTTGTCTGAGGTGATGTAATAGCTGTTCAGACCTTTAGTCGCCTCAACAATCGTTGTACATTCGCCCGCTGGCATCACAGGACCCCAAGATACTGAGATAAAGTGATTAATCAGCGTTTCGATATCATTTAGCGTACGGTCTTTCGGCGGTGGTACGGCCAGTGGATGATCCGCTTTGTAAGGGCCTTGTGGCATATTATCCATACATTGACGGATAATACGCAATGACTGACGCATCTCTTCGACTTTGACCATACAGCGATCATACGCATCACCATTGTAGCCAACTGGCACTTCAAAATCGTAATTCTCATAGCCCATGTATGGACGCGCTTTACGCAAGTCGAAGTCAACGCCTGTCGCGCGCAGACCAGCGCCAGTCACGCCCCAAGCAAGTGCTTGCTTAGCATTATATTGAGCAACACCTTGGGTACGGCCTTTGAGCACGCTGTTTTGCAATGCTGCTTTGACATATTCGTCCAAGCGTTTTGGCATCCAATCTAAGAACTCACGCACCAAGCGCTGCCAGCCACGTGGCAAATCAGCAGCTGTACCGCCGATACGGAACCAAGCGGGATGCATGCGATAGCCAGTCACGGCTTCGATAACGTCATAGGCCTTTTGGCGATCGGTAAACATATAGAATACTGGGGTCATACCGCCCGCATCCTGAATGAACGTACCGACAAATAGTAAGTTATTGGTAATACGGAAAAACTCGCTCATCATTACGCGGATGGTTTCAGCGCGCGGTGGAATAGTAATTCCAGCAAGCTTTTCGACCGACATGATGTACGGCAGCTCATTCATCACACCGCCGAGATAATCAATACGGTCGGTATAAGGAATAAATGAGTGCCATGTTTGACGCTCAGCCATTTTTTCTGCGCCGCGATGGTGATAGCCGATATCAGGGATACAGTCGACGACTTCTTCACCATCAAGCTGTAATACCAAACGGAAGGCACCGTGAGCAGATGGATGGTTAGGACCGATGTTCAAGAACATAAAGTCTTCATCACGACCTGAACGCTTCATGCCCCACTCTTCTGGGACAAAACGTAGGTTTTCTTGCTCGTATTGTTGCTTGGCGGTATTCAAGAAATACGGGGTAAATTCAGTCGCCCGCGCATGATACTCTTTACGCAGTGGATGACCTTCCCAGTATTTTGGCAATAAAATACGGGTCAAATGCGGATGACCTGTAAAGACGATACCGAACATGTCCCACACTTCGCGCTCATACCAGTTGGCATTTGGCCAAATATTGGTGGCGCTCGGTACATTGACATCGTCTTCGCTCAGCGCAACCTTGATACGTACATCACTATTGCGCTCAAGCGACATCAAGTGATAAAACACCGTAAAGTCACTGTCAGGCAAACCCGCGCGATGCTGGCGTAAACGCTCATCTATCGCTGATAAGTCAAATAGCATGACATACGGCTTAGGCAGTTTGCGCAAGAATAAGAGAATGTCTAATAAATCAGCACGCGCCACCCAAACCGTTGGAATCTCATCCACAGTCTGCTGCACGACAAATTTACCAGCATACTTTTGCTCCAGCTCTGTGATGACTGCTGGGACGGGCTTGATCTTAGGATCTATGTTTTCGACTACCGTGACCATGAATGATGTATTCCTTCATTAATCATAACTGAACTATGTTAGTCATAACCGAACTATGTCAACCATAACTGAGCTATGTTAATCATAACCGAACTATGATAAGCGCATAAAATATTGAAACTGTTGCTACAAGTCTAAATGCTGTTTGAAACTTAGATGCTGTCTGGGCTACGCAAGTTTTTGACAGCGATACGATCTGCCTGCTTACGGTCACGCTCAGGCGTCATTTGCGGCTGATAGACACCTTGCTCATTGACATGGATACCTAACGGGCGACGCTCTTTAGTAATAGATTCTTGTAACAACATCAAACCCTGAATAAGCGCTTCTGGACGCGGCGGACAACCTGGCACGTAGACATCAACAGGGATAATCTTATCGACGCCTTGTACAACAGAGTAGATATCGTACATGCCGCCCGAGTTGGCACAGGCACCCATAGAGATAACCCATTTTGGCTCAAGCATTTGCTCATATAGGCGCTGAATAACAGGGGCCATTTTGACAAAACAAGTACCAGCGACGATCATGACGTCCGCCTGACGAGGCGAGGCACGAATAACCTCTGCCCCAAAACGTGACAAATCATGAACAGCGGTTAAGGTAGTAGCGTATTCAACATAACAGCAAGAAGTACCAAAGTTAAATGGCCAAAGTGAGTTCTTACGCCCCCAGTTTGCTGTTGAATGAACGAGGTCTTCGAGACGACCCATAAAGACGTTTTTATTCACTTCATCTTCGATAGGATCGTTGACCGTTTGACTGGTCTGTGCAGGATAGGTATCTGCATCGGGGTTGGCTTTTGTTAATGTGTATTTCATAACATACAACCTTCATATTAGGTTTGGCGTGGCAATCATCTTGCTCACGCTGTCACCATAACTTTTATGATAAATAAGTGGCTAATCATCAGCGATCATTAATACAAACAGAACTGACGCCTTTATGCTTTGCTGCTCGTCTTTGCAAACGCTATAAGCTGAGCATCAACTGCTATTAACGTTCAGTTTTGTCCTGCTGAGCAGACGTCGAAAAATCCACAGAAGTAACGTTACCCGTGGTATTAATATGATCGATGTTTTGTAGATGACGACGATTGGTCTCAATATTGTTTGAGACATTGATTTGACCGGATGACTGCGCGGGCACTTTACCTGTCGGATCGACCATTAGCTCATGAGCACCATCAAACTTGGTGATGTCTGCTAAATTAAAGCCTGCAGGCGCCGCATATAAGCGTGCTTTTTTGCGTAGCTTGTCAGCAGGTGCCCAGTTCATCGCACCCAAGCTCAGCTCATAAATCAAACCGATAATCAGAATAGTGATAAACGTGCCAGCGGCGGCAAAGCCAAGCCAGCCCGCCTCGCGTACTGACACAGCATAAGCGTAGAGATATAGCGCCTCTAAATCAAAAATCACAAAGAAGATTGCGACCAAATAAAATTTGGCAGACAAACGAATACGGGCGTTGCCAGATCCGACAACACCCGCTTCAAATACTTCTTCCTTTTGTGAGCCTTGAGAGCGACCGCCAAGTAAGCGCGGTACGACCAGCATAAAGACAACTAGCCCAATGGCGGCTAAGATAAAAGCAATGGCTGACCAATTAAAAGCAGACATGATAATACGTGCTCCTCACCCAATCGAGTGTTAGACACAGCGCAAGCACTGACCCACTTAGGCCATGTTGCGACAGGTATAACGCAGACGAAAACACAAAGTGACTTTATTTAAGTAATTGTCACTGCACTTCAGCAACTGTCACTGTGTTTAAGTAACTGTCATTGAGTCACATGTTAGGTATTTTGCTGGTAACAACCAATTATCAAGCTTATTGACGACGATGTCAGACGTGACCAACTGTAGAGATTCCGGTATGCGCGCGGATAAAGGCTGGTCGCCCAACGCATCTTCTAACAACGTAAGATCAACGTATTAAATCAATATCATATCTGACTGCTTACTTAATTGATTTAATAGCTCATTACACGTGGTCAACAATGACGTGACAACTGGCATAAATTATTTACGTACTATACGCATATCAGTGCCTAAAAGCTAGTTTTTAACTGTATTGAACGGTCACTTTCTGTGTAAAAAAAATGTGTTTTTTTTACTATGAATTATGATATAGACCTTACCTTATATTAACCCCAAATCCGTACTTTTGGCTACGAGCAAACACTGCCACGCTATTTGTCAAAAATCAAGTGTCTGAATACCTCACTTTCATCACCCAAGTCCTCCCCCAAAGTGAGTATTTTTGCTTTATAATGACCCACCAGATTTTTATGATATGCCATCATCAAACCTTAAATTCTATTATTCTTATAATAAAGATTATTAAAATATCGCAACGATACGAATTTTGATGATGCGCGCTGCGTTTATCTATCTTTTTCATATCAGCGCTACCCTCTTTTTTGCTTTTGTCTTACAGGTCACGTTATGAGTCAACTCAATCCCAAACAACAAGAAGCCATGCTCTACGTATCTGGTCCATTACTTGTACTTGCAGGTGCTGGCTCCGGTAAAACCTCTGTGATTACTCGTAAGATTGCTTACCTAATCCAAGAGTGTGACATGCCAGCTGAGCGTATCACCGCCGTGACCTTTACCAATAAAGCAGCACGTGAAATGAAGGCGCGAGTTAGCAAACTGCTACCAAGCGAAAAAATGCGCGGGTTAACGGTATCGACCTTTCACCAATTTGGTCTACAATTTTTGCGCTATGAGCTGATTCATACCCCGCTAAAAGGCAATTTTTCTATCATGGATAGCGATGACAGTAAGCGCCTCTTGATGGAGCTGATGATGCGCGACAACTTGAGTGGCGCTGAAAGTCGCGAGTTGGTCGGTAAAGCCATCAAAATGATTTCCGATTGGAAAAATGACTTGGTCGAGCCTGATAATGCGATGGAAACGCTAGACGATCCAGAAGACATGATTTTTGCGACGCTGTATGCGCTTTATGAGCGTAACTTACGTGCTTATAATGCGGTCGATTTTGATGACTTGATTGTCTTGCCAACCAAGATATTACGTGAAAACAGAGAGCTGCGAGACAAATGGCAAAACCGTATTCGTTATCTATTGGTCGATGAGTATCAAGATACCAATACAGCGCAGTATGAGATGATTAAATACTTGGTCGGACCGCAAGGTCGCTTTACCGTAGTTGGCGATGATGACCAATCTATCTATGCGTGGCGCGGGGCAAAGCCCGAAAACATGGCACTGCTCAAAGAAGATTTTCCAAAACTGAAAATCGTTATGCTTGAGCAAAATTACCGCTCAACCACGCGTATTTTGACCTCTGCCAACGCCGTTATTCTAAATAACGAGCATTTATTTGAGAAAAAACTGTGGTCAGATAAAGGTCAAGGCGAAAAAATCCGCATCATTAATTGCCGTAATGACGACGATGAGTCTGAGCGCGTCGCCAAAGAAATCGTCACCCATAAGCTGCGTTTTGGTAATGAGTGGGAGCAGTATGCAGTACTCTACCGCAGTAACTTTCAGGCACGTATGCTAGAGGCACAATTGCGCCAGCTACAAGTGCCCTATAAGTTATCGGGCGGTCAATCATTCTTTGCGCGTAGTGAAATCAAAGACATCATGGGCTATCTACGCCTGATTTTGAACCCCGAAGATGACAGCGCATTCTTGCGTATTATCAATACACCTAAGCGCGGTATGGGACCAGCAACGCTAGAAAAACTCGGTTTGTTTGCGCAAGAGCACAGCATATCGTTACTGGCATCTTGTACCCACGCTGGTCTGACTCATGTATTGCCATCAAAGGCTTATGGTACGATAAAAGAGTTTGGTGAATTCATCGAGCACTATACGCGTGAGCTGGATCAACACCCAGACCCTGTGCCGATCGTACGCCAGATGATTGATGAGACGGGTTACATTGATTTTGTCCGTAGCGATGCCAAAACGCCGCAACAAGAAAAAAACCGTATTGATAATATTGATATGCTGTACACCAGTATTCAGTCGTTGATTAATCGCGCTGAAGAAGACGAAGATCGCACGATTGATACCATCATTCGTAAGCTGGTTTTGCTTGATATGCTCGAACAGCAACAAGAAGAAGAGAACACTAACAAAGTCAACTTGATGACCTTACATGCGGCAAAAGGTTTGGAGTTTGATTTTGTTTATATCATGGGGCTTGAGGAAGAGATGCTACCGCATCGCAACTCTATTATGAGTGAGACAGTCGAAGAAGAGCGCCGTCTGATGTACGTGGGCATTACTCGTGCACGCCGTGAGCTGACATTGACGCTCGCGACCCAACGCCGTGCTGGTGGTCAGATGCGCGTTACCTCAGAATCAAGATTTTTGGATGAGCTACCTGAGGATCATATTGACTGGCCTGCCAAAGCGAAAAAGAAAAAAGCGACCAAAGACCCAGAAGCCGTCGCTGATGAATATCTGGCCAATATTCGAGCGTTATTGGGTAAGCGTTAATCTTAATCAAAACATTTAAGCATCTGAGTAATAAACACTTAAGTAAAACGCTCAAGAGAACACGCTTTAGACTGCGTAAAAAACGATTGTTATAATCGTTATTGTTCTTTATATACTGTAAAAAATTGACTGTAAAAACTTGGAACACTTATGCCTACCCCGACGCCCAATCAGGAACGAACTGCCATGCTGTCAGGAGACTATAATTCGGCCGAATATAGTGCCGAATATAAGCTTCTGTATCTGCAGGGCTTGGTTGCTGATAAAGCATACGAGGCCATTACTGAGTTTTTGGAAAAGCAGTCCGAATATGAGATTGCCAACCTACTAGAATCCTTCCCAACTCAAAACCGTCTGTTGATTTGGGCGCAAGTGCCAGAGCATATCAAAGGTGAAGTGCTTGCCGAGCTAGATGTCGATACACGCCAGCCATTGATGGAGAACATTTCTTCTCAAGAAATATCCTTGTTTACCCAAGACCTTGATGCTCAAGATATCTCTGAGATTTTGGATACTGTCACTGAGAGCGTACGTACCTCGGTTATGGCAACGCTGGACGAAGAGACGCGGGTTCAAGTCAATAAGCTTGATACTTATGCTGATTGGGAAGTTGGTAGCTATATGGATCCCGATATTATCCAGATAAGGGATGATATCTATTTGACGGATGTGCAAGAGTGGCTGCGTGAAAACGACGACCTGCTCGATGACGAGAGCCAAGAGCTGCTCGTTGTCGATCAAAGCCAGCAATTACTGGGACTACTGAGTCTAGTAGATTTAATCAAGCATAAACAAAATACATTGGTCTCGGAGCTGATTGATACCGCCATTACAATTAATGATCGCTTGGATATTCAAGATGCCGCCGCGATTTTTCGTTCAGAAGATATTCGCTTTGCCCCCGTAATCAATAGCCATGGCGAGCTGGTTGGTCAACTAAACGGTGAAGACATCATGGAGATTATCCAAGATGATGTAGACAGCACCATGAAAAACCTTGCTGGTGTTAGCCAAGATGAAGAGTTGTTTGCCCCCATCCTAACCAGTGCTAAAAGCCGTAGCGTTTGGCTAGGTATCAATTTATGTACTGCCTTATTGGCCGCAGCAGTGATTGGACAGTTTGAAGAAGTACTAGCACAAGTCGTGGCGCTAGCGATATTGATGCCAGTAGTCGCCAGTATGGGCGGTATTGCTGGCTCGCAAACGCTGACGGTTGTTATCCGCGGGATGGCGATGGGTCAAATCGGTGGTTCGAACCGTGTCTGGCTGTTGAATAAAGAGCTGTGGGTAGGTGCGATAAACGGTATCATCTGGGCGATAATTATGGCGTTTATTGCTCAGTTATGGTTTCATGATATTAAGATCAGTGCCGTCATCGGTTTTGCCATTGCAATCAACATGACTGCAGCTAATGTCTCGGGGATCAGTATACCGCTGATGCTAAAACGAATGAATATCGACCCGGCTCTATCTGCTTCAGTTATCTTAACGACCGTCACGGATATCGTCGGCTTTATGTCCTTTTTAGGATTGGCTAGCGTATTGATACTTTAGTTAAATGCTGAATTGCTGAATTGCTGAATTGCTGAATTGCTGAATTGCTGAATTGCTGAATTGCTGAATAATTAAAATATAGAATTGTTATTTGTATAAAAATTTCGAATAAGATTTATTTAAACCTTAGTTCAGGGCCCTAGTTTAAAATCATAATTTAAAAACCATCAAATCGTTAAGTGAGTGTGTTATGCAAGCTGTACAAGTTAAAGTGGTAAACCCTAAAATTACTGAAGATAAAGCGTTTTCTCTACCAACTCGTGCCACTGATGGCAGTGCAGGTATTGATTTGCGCGCTTGTATCGATGAGCCATTAACGATACAAGCAGGTGAAACCCATTTAATTGGCACAGGCCTTGCGGTTTATATCCAAGACCCTAACTATGCAGGTATGATTTTACCGCGTTCAGGTCTTGGTCATAAGCACGGTATCGTCTTGGGTAACTTGGTTGGGTTAATCGATGCCGACTATCAAGGCGAGCTGATGGTTAGTATTTGGAACCGCAGTGGGGATGACTTTGTTCTTAATGTAGCTGAGCGTATGGCACAGTACATCGTGGTACCTGTTGCGCGTCCTGAGTTTGAAGTGGTTGCAGAATTCAGTGATGAAAGCGTACGCGGTGCGGGCGGGTTTGGACACTCAGGTCGCCAATAGTAGCTATTTTTTTGGTCAATTTTTCTGACAACTTTTTAGATAGCGTTTAAGGTTTTGCTTAAGCTATATCTAAAACCTTGCGCTATTCATTTTTATTTATCATTGAACATCTATCACGGTTATAAGGAGAATAAGCAATGCCACCTTTCGCGGCGCAACAATCCTTATTCCGTGCTTATGATATTCGCGGCGCCAACCAGTATTTTACTAGCAGTTTTATACAAGCGTTAGGCGATGCGTTTGCTACTCTCTATAATACGCAAGATAGCCAACCGTCTCTAAATATCAATGCTAGTACCTCTGTTGAGACTAAGCAGAATGTTGTCGTTATTGGTTATGATATGCGCATTGGTAGTGAGGCTATTGCACGTACGCTCTCTACTGTAATAGCTCAGCAGAGTTTACGTGTAATTCAACTAGGTCTGGTTACTACGCCGATGATGGCATTTTGGGCAGCGCAATATCAAGGCCATGGCATAGTTGCAACAGCGAGCCATTCTGCCAAAGACATACTAGGCATCAAATGGTTGGTGAATAACAAGTCCCCTAGTAGCTCAGAAATAAAGACGCTTTATCATCAGCTAACCGCTCATCATAGTTGTCACGCTTATCCCGATAATCAAGCTAACAACCCTATCTTGCATTCAGAAAACATTGATAATAACTACGACTCAAAATTATCAATTGATTTGCTTGAGCAACTACCTACTCATCAAGTAGCAAGCGTTTATATTGATGCTATTGAGCGGGTATTTGATCAACTGCTTCAGCATAATCACTCGTTAACTGAGGCCAGTCAGAGAAATACTCATAAGCTTGATTTGGTCATAGTCATTGACTGTATGCATGGCGCAACTGGGCGTATTGCTCAACGCTTGTTTGAACGTTTTTGCCGACATGTTATTTTTCTCAATGATACACCAGATGGTAATTTCCCCCTTGGTAATCCAGACCCTACCGAACCAAACCGCCTAAACGAATTGCAGCGAGCCGTTGTTTTGCACGCAGCAGATATAGGCTTGGCGTTTGATGGCGATGGTGATCGTTTAATGATCGTTGATAACAACGGCAAAATAGTTACGCCCGATCATTTGCTCTATTTATTGGCACGTATTGCTATTACTGAGCACCCTAACTCTCTTAGCGACTCTTTATTAGCATCTGAAGTTCTTTTCGATATTAAGTGCGCCCATCATTTACCAAGACTGTTATCTGAGCTTGGTACTACACCTGTGATTAGCAAGACTGGCAGCAGCTTTATGCGCCAGCAAGTACAGCATCCTGACAATCAGATTGTCTTCGCTGGTGAATTATCAGGGCATTTCATCTTTAATGACAGCCGCTTTATCCCTTATGATGATGCGATGTATGCCGCATTACGGTTGCTACATTGGCTTGACCAAACTCATAATAATATTAATGATAAAAAACCACTAGCAGATATCATCCAAAGCTTGCCCACTATAGTCAGTACTGCTGACCATTATTTGCCAATGCCGCAGACGACTACTACCGACTGCTCTCTCGTAGAGCAATTAACGAGATTTTGTCATTATTTGCAGCATCTAGTAGATATGTCTACTCATACTGACTCTTCATCTAGTCAGCAGCGAAAGAACCCTTGCTTGCCCGCCACAACATGCAAGTCATCAGCGTGTACTTGCGCTACTGCGAAGGCGCAAATAGCATTAAAACAGAGGCATGAATTATTACCTGTAGGAACCAAGCTGAGCTGTATCGATGGTGTGCGTTTAGATTTTGCGCATGGCTTTGGCGTACTGCGTCAATCAAATACCAGTAATAGCCTGACCGCGCGCTTTGCGGGTGACAGTATAGATGACCTAAAAGATATTCAGGCAACATTTGCCGCTTTATGCCGACCATTTAACGCAGCGCTAGCAGAACAGATTCTTGCTATTCCTGCGGAGTAGCCTCATAAAACATATCACTGTCTCATTAGACATAATAGAAAAACAATCAATTTAAAACCGGCCCTTAGGAGTTTGTAATGACGCTTAATTTAGATGATGCCAAAAACACCGCTGAAGTATTGACCACTGCTCTACCCTATATCCAGCGTTTTGTTGATAAACTCATCGTCGTAAAATACGGTGGCAATGCCATGACCGACCCTGAGCTTGAGAGCTCATTTGCTCGCGATATCGTTTTGCTAAAAACCGTCGGTATGCATCCAGTAGTCGTACATGGTGGTGGCCCACAAGTTGACAACCTCCTAAAAGAGCTCGGACGTCAATCAGACCGTATCGATGGCATGCGTGTCACTGACAAAAGCACCATGGATATCGTAGAGATGGTCTTGGGTGGTAGCGTCAACAAATCGATTGTTAGCTTGATTAACAAACATGGCGGTCGCGCGATCGGTCTTACAGGTAAAGATGCCAACTTGATTCAAGCAAAAAAACTGATGATGGAAAAAATTGGCGCAGATGGTATCGCTGTACCAGTTGATTTAGGATTCGTCGGTGATGTGGTCAGTGTTAATAAAGACGTGATTAATATGCTCATTGCCTCAGATTTTATCCCCGTTATCGCACCACTTGGCGTTGACGCTGAAGGTAACACCTACAACATTAATGCTGACCTAGTCGCGGGTAAAGTAGCGGAGTTTTTACAAGCAGAGAAACTGATGCTATTAACCAATATCAAAGGCGTATTGGGCCGTGATGGCGAAGTGGTGACTGGACTCACGCCAAAGAAAGTCGATAGCTTAATCGAAGATGGCACTATCTCAGGCGGCATGATTCCTAAGATTCAATGTGCACTTGATGCGGTACGTAGCGGCGTCAAAAGTGCGGTAATCGTTGATGGCCGTGTTCCTCATGCGACCTTACTTGAGATTTTTACCAACGAAGGGGTTGGTACGCTCATTAGTCGTGAGATAGACTCATCGTTGAGCTAGAAAAATATAGCAATACTAGATTAAAAAAGCTAAGTGTAAAAAAGCCCGAGTTGATATAAGCGCTCGGGCTTTTTTGTGCAGTTTTATCTTTAATAATGAGACTGGCTTAATTTTTATAGCTCAAATTTACGAAAAAACTTTATCAAACTCCGTTTCATCGAAGCCGCATAGTAATACTGCTTGATCTTTATCTGCCGACTGACCTTCTACAATCGGACGTTTAATCATACTGGTGTTTTCCACGAGTAAACCTATCGCGGTGTCTACACTAGCATCAGCTGCTTGCTTTTGACTGTCGTCTAGCTTGCGCCATGTCGTACCACGCTTATTGAGCACTTTTTCGATACCTAGCTCATTTACCCAGCGCTGTACTGTTTCTTTATTGATACCTTGTTTCTTATAATCATGAAAATCATAGCTGACATCTAAATCGTCTAGCTTAGTGAACGCTTTTTTCATCGTGCTACAAGACTTGATACCGTAAATGGTGATGGTCATGATAAATCCTCATAAATATTCATTAATTTGTCTATTATACCTAAGGCTGACTAGATATAGAGAATGCATTACTTTTAATCGTCAAACCTAGTAAGCAACTGCATCATATCGTCGCAATTTTCGCCAAATTACGCTATGCTATGGCATTGTCAAATTCCACCTATTTTGATCAGTATCAAACAAATCAGTATCAACCAATTTCGAGCCGACTATGAGCAATGCCGTGACAGCAGACCAAACAGAAAACAACTATTATAACCCACAAGCGATAGAAGCCGCGCAGCAAACCAAATGGGCCACTGACAAGCGCTTTGAAGTAAGCAATGAGCCAAGCGACAAGCCAAGTCGTTACATGCTGTCGATGTTCCCTTATCCAAGTGGCAAGCTGCATATGGGCCACGTACGTAACTATACGATTTCTGACGTATTGAGCCGTTATTATCGTCTCAAGGGCTATGAAGTCATGCAGCCAATGGGCTGGGATGGTTTTGGCTTGCCAGCTGAAAACGCAGCAATTGCCAATCAAACGCCACCTGCGGCATGGACATTTGCCAATATTGACAGTATGCGTGCGCAGCTTAAATTACTAGGCCTGTCTATTGACTGGTCACGTGAGTTTGCTACTTGTAGCCCTGAGTATTATCAGTGGGAGCAGTGGTTATTTTTGCAATTGTACAAAAAAGGCCTAGTCTACAAAAAGCTATCGACGGTCAACTGGGATCCTGTTGACAACACTGTCTTAGCAAACGAGCAAGTCATCGATGGTAAAGGCTGGCGTAGTGGTGCTGCGGTCGAAAAACGCGACATCCCAATGTATTACTTCAACATCACTGACTATGCTGATGAGCTATTGGATGATTTGGATCAACTAGAAGGTCACTGGCCATCTGAAGTCCTGACCATGCAGCGTAACTGGATTGGTCGTAGTGCTGGTATGGAAGTGCACTTCCCTTATGAGCTTGCTGGTGAAGAAAACACCTTAGATGTGTTCACCACTCGTCCTGATACGTTGATGGGTGTGACTTATGTCGCTGTTGCCGCAGAGCATCCACTTGCACAGTATGCTTCTGAGCAAGATGACGCAATCGCTCAATTCTGTGCGCTTTGTAAAAAAGGCTCAGTAGCTGAAGCAGATTTGGCCAAAGCTGAAAAAATCGGTATGGATACAGGTCTAACCGTCACTCATCCTCTAACTGGTGAGGAAGTGCCAGTTTGGGTCGCTAACTATGTACTGATGAGCTACGGCTCAGGTGCGGTCATGGCGGTACCAGCTCATGATGAGCGTGATTATGAATTTGCGGTGAAGTACAACCTACCGATCAAGCGAGTCATCAATGTGCCTGACGGTTATTTTGACGAGCTAAAAGCAGATGCCAAAGCGAACGATAGTGAAGTGAATCTTGCTTATACCGAGCGCAATACCTTGGTTAATTCAGGTGAGTTTGACGGTCTAGACTTTGAGCAAGCGTTTGAAGCCATGCTAGCCAAGCTTGAGCCAAAAGAGCTGGCTAAGAAAAAGATCCAGTATCGCCTACGTGATTGGGGGGTTTCTCGCCAGCGCTATTGGGGCTGCCCTATCCCAATGATCAATTGTGAGCATTGTGGTACGGTGCCTGTTGAAGAGCAAGACCTACCAGTTGTATTGCCAACCGACGTCGTACCTGATGGTCGAGGTAATCCACTTAAAAATATACCAGAATTTGTTAATACTACTTGTCCTAAATGTGGCAACCCTGCTGAGCGTGAGACCGATACCTTTGACACATTCGTAGAGTCAAGCTGGTACTATGCACGTTTTGCTAGCCCAAATGACGCACAAAACATGGTCAACAAGTCTGCTGCTAACAAATGGTTGCCAGTCGATCAATACGTTGGCGGTGTCGAGCATGCGGTGATGCATCTATTGTATGCACGCTTCTTCCACAAGCTGATGCGCGACGAAAACTTAGTCACAGGCGACGAGCCATTTGCCAATCTAATGACCCAAGGCATGGTGCTTGCTGGTACGTTCTACCGCGTCAATGCGGATGGCAGTACGACCTACTACTTTGCAGAAGATATCGATATTGACTTCAACGAACGCGGTCAACCCATTAAAGCTATCTTGAAGTCAGACGGCCAGCCAGTGACGATTGGTAAAATCGAAAAAATGTCGAAGTCAAAGAACAACGGCGTAGATCCACAGCTAACCATTGATAAATATGGTGCTGATACGGTTCGTCTATATACGCTATTTACTGCGCCTGCGGATCAAACGCTTGAATGGTCAGATGACGCGCTAAAAGGCCCTTATAACTTTGTGAAAAAAGTATGGCGCATTGCAACCGACCACATGCAAGCGCTAACAGCCGCTAATATCAGCATTGATACGCTTAACAGTGCTACATTGAACACAGACGGTCTAAGCAAAGAAGCCAAAAACTTACGCCGTAAAACGCACGAAACAATTGCTAAGATTGATAGTGATTTGGGTGATCGTCTGGCATTGAACACGCCAGTATCAAGCCTGATGGAGCTTGCCAATGAGCTGACTGGCTTTAACGCGAGTAATGAGCAAGAGCTACACGTCAAACACGAAGCATTGACCAATCTGCTGATTATGCTATCTGTATACGCGCCGCACGTTGGCGAGCATCTGCTTGAGCAGTTGGGTCTTGATACTTTAACGTTGGACTACCCAACCGTGGACGAAAGTGCGCTGGTACAGGACATGATCACGATGGTGGTACAGGTCAATGGTAAAATGCGTGGTAAGATGGATGTCGCACCGAACAGCGATCCTGAGCAGCTAAAAGAGCAAGCTCGCACCATGGAAAGCGTGGCAAAATTCATCACAGGCGAGATCAAAAAAGAAATCGTCGTTCCTAACAAACTGGTTAACATCGTGGTTGTAGGCTGAGGTATCTTGAGCTAAGTATTTTAGGCTTAGTGCTCTAAGCCTTCTTATCATATGAGGATAGCGTTTATGTCATACAAGCATCGAGCCGAGCAGGCGCAACCAGAATTAAGCGCACATAGCCTAGCTAACAAAAAGTCCCATGGCCAAAAGCTCGGAGCAGTATTACTTGCCACGCTGCCAATGTTCACCGTGGTAGGTGCAGCGGCAACTCTTAGCGGCTGCGGCTTTCAGCTGCGTGGCTACGACTCAGCGATGCTGCTTGACGTCGAAAAAACAGCGGTCATTATCGAAGACAATCGCACCTCATTCCCGCTGAAACTACCATTGACGCGGCGCCTAAAGACGTTAGGTGTCGACGTTATTGATAATATGAGCTCGGAAGCAGTTGCTCGTAATAACCAACAGGCAGGGGCTGAGTCTATTGCCGCTATCGACATCCGTAATGTACGTTTTAAGCGTTACGAATTGGTTGGCGTATTAACAGAGATTCGCTTGGTACTATCAGCAGATGTCAGCTATCAAACGATGGAAAATGGTAAGCCTGTAACACTGAGCAACCCCATTCAAGTCGAGCGAAGCTATCAGTACAACGAAGCATCTGTTAGTACTGACGATCAGCAAGGCGATCAGACTCGCGATTGGCTCTATGATACTTTAGCTCGCCGTATCACTGACCAGTATGTCGCAATCTCGCTTCCAAAAGTCGCACCTGCTGCCAAACCATCTGTGCAGATGAATAAAGGTGTGACACCAACCGTTGTCGTCGTACCACAACCGGAATAGTTAGTCGTTCTGATTATCAAACGATACCATTTCTAGAAGAATGAGTAGCAAACTAAGCGAGCGTAAGTACTAGTAAACTCGGCTAGCTTGACACTGCTGATCATATTTTTGGAATTGGTATTACCTGCTCATCAACCTGTGTAACACCACGCTATGCAAGATACTTTCATAAAAGCCTATCCAAAACTACTGCAGCCTTCCGTTGCGGTAGCCGGCTTGTGGCTGGCGCACGGTGACGAGCCACTGCTGAGTCAATGGTTAATAGATGCGCTGCGTCCACACTGGCGCGCACAGAACTATGCAATCAAACGTATAGAGCTAATTTCCGTCAAGAGCTGGCAAGAAGTACTGTCAGAGCTTGGCAGTCAGTCTCTATTCGATGATGCCAGTGCCTTAATCGTGACGGGTAACCATAAACCTGACAAAGCAGTTATCGCCGAGCTGGAACATTTTGCGGTCGAGGCACAAGCTGGCACACACGGTCATAGTGTGTTGTGGCTCACACCTAAGCAAGACAAACGCAGCCAGAGCAGCAAATGGTTTGCTCCTTTTGCGCAATACGGCAATGTCATCGATTGCAATTTATACAATGAGCAGCAGCGCCAACAGCTACTACAAATACAAGCTCAGAAGTTTGGCTTACGACTGTCTCAAGAAGCGTGGCAGCTACTCATGTCACACACTGAGCATCATTTGCTAAGTGCTTATCAAACCCTATGGCGGTTGTCTTATCTGTTTGCACCGCAGCTAGTTGCTAATAACAGTACTAGTGAAGATAGTGCTAATGACAATAGCACCGAACAATCTAATAGCTTTTCACAACCTGCGAATAATGTGGCATTGGATATTGCAGACCTACAAGCAGCGTTGGTCAGCGATGCTCAATTTAGCGTGTTTGATTTATCTGATGCGATGCTCGCGGGTAATAGTACGCAGGTCGCCAAAATCATGTTTCAGCTAAAGTCGACCGATGAGCCCACTACTTTAGTACTCTGGGCTATTAGCAAAGACATGCGTCAAATCATTCAACTTATGGATGGTCAAGACCCGCAAGCATTAGGCATTTGGCGTAGTAAACAAGGATTGTATCAACAAGCCTGCCGCCGTCAGTCAAAACAACAAACGAGCGAATGGCCTGCCTTGCTTTACCGCTGTGACCAAGCTATTAAAGGACTTATTCGTCAGCCAGCATGGGAGCTATTATTACAAGCAGCACTAGAGCTCGCAGGTAAGCGTTTATTTGCGATGCGCTAAGACTGAACCGCTTCTCACCACCTTTTATTGTTTCTCTTATTAACAAGTTATCCACTTCTTCTCTTACTGATTTATACGTTTTTCTTACTGATTTATACGTTTTTCTTACTGATTTATACGTTTTTCTTACTGATTTATACGTTTTTCTTACTGATTTATACATTTAAACGCTATAAATCCAGATTCTACTACCCTATCTTGTTCTCCTATAATCTCCGTTTTATTGATTGTTAGTAAGCGTCTCTTTTCTGTACCTAACTCTATTCTTGGCTACCTTAACCTTTCGTAAACTAATTTCCATTCCCTTTTGTAGATGAAGTCTCTACTATATCTAGACTTGATTTAATTGTGATTGGATTGTTGTCATGCGCAAAATAAGTAAAAAGTCTGCTATAAAATGGGGTGTCATCACCTTAATTATCGTAGCATTAGGGGCTTTGGCCTATACTTTTTTGAAACCAGAAGAAACCACACCTAACTACCTAACCGCAACCGTTGAAGTCGGTGATATTGAAAACAATGTCATGGCGTCTGGTAAAGTAAAAGCGTTAAATACCGTCGATGTAGGGGCACAGGTATCTGGTGAAGTAAAACGCCTGTACGTTGAAGTCGGTGACGAAGTCAAACAAGGCGATTTGATTGCGCAGATTGATCAAGTGACTCAGAAGAACAGCCTGAGCAATGAACAAGCCAGTCTTGAACAAAGCGAAGCCGCGCTACAAAGTGCGCAAGCAGAATCGTTAAGCAAACAAGCCAGTCTGAAAAGTGCCTATGCCGATCTTGCCAGCCGTCAGTCTGAGCTCAAACAAGCACAGTCTGATTTTGCACGCTTGCAAGACTTAGTCGCTATCGATGCTATCTCGCAGCAAGAATACGACACGCAAGCGACCAGTGTTGAGACCGCAAAAGCAGCCGTTGCCAATGCGCGTGCGGCTATCGATACAGCAAAAGCTGCAATTGCGACCACTGAAGCCAATATCAACAGTCAGCAAGCAGCATTACGCAAATCACGAACCAACGTCAGTACTGCTGAAGAAGATTTGAGCTATACCACGATTCGCGCCCCGATATCAGGTACCGTTGTTTCTATTACCACTGAGCAAGGCACTACGGTTAACGCCAATCAAACGGCACCAACATTGGTGACGCTAGCAGATTTATCGACCGTACGTATTAATGCGCAAATCTCGGAAGCTGACGTTATCAATGTCAGTGCTGGTATGCCTGCTTATTTCAATATTATCGGTAATCCAGATCAGCAGTATGATGCAACGTTGACTGCTATCGAGCCTGCCCCAGAGCAAATCAGTAGCACCAGCTCAACAGACGCTGCGATCTATTATGTCGGCTACGTAGAAGTGCCGAACCCTGACCGCTTATTCCGCATTGATATGACCGCGCAGATTTATATCATCGTCAATGAAGCCAAAAACGCCCTGTTAGTACCTTCAACAGTGATACAAGAAAAACGATCTAAAGGTAAAGAAAAAGGCAAAGCAGCCACTGGCAAGTTTGTACGTGTACTAAAAGAGGATGGAACCGTAGAAGAGCGTACTGTAGAAGTCGGTATCGATAACCGAGTAAATGCGCAAATCTTAAGCGGTTTGAAAGAAGGGGAAGAAGTAATCATCAGTGAAGAAAGCGGTAAGAAATCAGGTAGCGGCCGTATCCCTGGTGGACCTCGAATGTAACTTGCTCTTTGACTATGTTGAATAAAAAAGGGCTTGTTAAACATAGCAGCCCTTTCATAACAACACTATAACGCTTATTAGCCTTTATTAAAGACACTGCTATGACTATATCTCAATCTCCTAAACCGTCGACTGAAGATAGCTCTGAAAGTAGCACGGCTCAAAACTTAGGGTCACACATTTCTGCTACCCCTTCAAACAACTCAGATAACTTAAATAATCCGGCAAAAACCAATACCGTTAATCACCCTGCACCAGGCAAGCCTATTATGGAGTTGTCTGGCATTATCAGAGAGTTCCCTGCTGGTGAGCAAACCATTCGTGTCTTGCATGACATCAATCTAACCATCAATCAAGGTGAGATGGTTGCTATCATTGGACAATCAGGCTCTGGTAAGTCCACCTTGATGAATATCTTAGGCTGTCTAGATCAAGCCACTGCTGGCGATTATAAGATTTATGGTCAATCTGCCCGTAAGCTTGATGCCGATCAATTGGCTGAGCTGCGCCGTGAGCATTTTGGTTTTATTTTTCAGCGCTATCATTTGCTTGGTGATATTAGTGCCAAAGACAACGTCGCCGTCCCTGCCGTGTATGCAGGCATGGATACCGAGGCACGCACCAATCGTGCTGAAAAGCTACTAACTGACCTCGGCCTTGGCAATAAGGTCAACAACCGTCCCAATCAGCTCTCAGGTGGACAGCAACAGCGCGTTTCTGTTGCTCGTGCACTGATGAATGGTGGTGACGTGATCTTGGCAGATGAGCCAACGGGTGCCCTAGATAGTAAATCTGGCGAAGACGTCATGGCGATTTTGCATGACCTCAGCGCACAAGGTCATACCATTATCATGGTCACTCATGATCCAAAGCTGGCGGCACAAGCGGAGCGTGTGATTGAGCTAAAAGACGGCTATGTCATCGCTGACTATCAAACTGAGCATTATAAGCACACCGACAAAAAACCAGAGTCTATCCTTGGCGAGCACCGTAAAAGTGCCTTTGGTAGCTTTATTGATCGACTGCTTGAAGCGTTTAAAATGTCTTTGCTTGCCATGCGTGCGCATAAGATGCGTACCCTACTGACTATGCTCGGCATTATCATCGGTATCGCTGCGGTTGTATCTATCGTAGGTCTTGGACAAGGCTCTCAGCAGCAAATCCTAGCCAATATCAGCTCGTTAGGTACTAATACCATTACCGTCAATGATGGCTACCCTAGAGGCGACCCTAGACGCCGCTATAACGATGACAATTTGACGCCAGAAGATGCAGAAGCGGTCGGCAATCAGCCCTATATTATCAGCGTTAGCCCTCAGGTAAATGCTAACTCTAGCGTGCGCTATCGTAGTATACAAGAGGACGCTACCGTCAACGGCGTTGGCGAAGACTATCTAACCGTCACTGGTGAGACATTGGCATTGGGCCAAGGGTTTGATGCAAAAAGCGTCACATTACGTAGTCAAGATATCATCATCGATGACAATGCTAAGCAGACCTTTTTCTCAGATATTGATAATCCTATCGGTGAAGTGATACTGGTTGGTAGTGTGCCTGGGCGCGTGATTGGCGTCCTCGAAGAGAGTGATGGTGGCTTTGGCCCCAGTGTGACGACGCCTACTATCTATATGCCTTATACGACGGTGATGTCGCGCGTCACGGGTAGTACCAATATCGACCGCTTTGTAGCGTTGTTAGATGACAGTATCTCTTCTAGCGCCGCAGAGACGGCCATCTCTGACTTAATAGAGAGTCGCCATGGTAAAGATGACTTTGAGTTGCGCAATTCAGACTCTATCCGTCAAACGATCGAGTCGACGACGGGCACGATGACCCTGCTTATTTCATCAGTCGCGGTTATTTCATTGATCGTCGGCGGTATTGGGGTCATGAACATCATGCTAGTCTCTGTCACCGAACGTACCAACGAGATTGGCGTACGTATGGCAGTGGGCGCGCGTCAGAGCGATATCATGCAGCAGTTCCTCATTGAGGCCGTTTTGGTCTGTATTTTAGGGGGACTGATTGGTATCGGACTGGCCTTTGCCATTGGTGAGCTGATTAATAGTGTGGGCGGTGATAATTTCAAAGTTATCTATTCATCAACCTCTATTATTGCCGCTTTTGTTTGTTCGACGTTAATTGGTGTGGTATTTGGATTCTTGCCAGCACGTAATGCTGCCAAATTAGATCCTGTTGAAGCACTTTCTCGAGACTAATAATCGATTATTGACTCGCTTTAGCCAGAAATAGAGCAGTCAATATCGATATAATGGCAAAAATTTAAATAAACTGGAATAAATTGGCAATTTTATAAGAGAATTACACTTTTTTTATCATGTGGGGTTGTAATTGTCATAATAATATATATAATGTGCTCTCACGTTTAGGGATACAAACACTTTAAACGTTAGGGCTGTTAGCTCAGTTGGTAGAGCAGTTGACTTTTAATCAATTGGTCCCGCGTTCGAGTCGCGGACAGCCCACCATATTTAGTTTAATCTTTATTAATCGTTCTGCCCTATCCGGTAGTAGACTGATAAAGATAAGTTTAAAAGACATCATTAAGATGTTTAGTTTTAGAAAGTTCTTTAGTTAGAATTTTCTCTTGCAGAGTTAAAAAGCATCGCTTTTTTATATACTCTTCAGGGCTGTTAGCTCAGTTGGTAGAGCAGTTGACTTTTAATCAATTGGTCCCGCGTTCGAGTCGCGGACAGCCCACCATATTTAGAAAGCCCAGTTACTATCTTAGTAACTGGGCTTTTTTTCGTCTGGGCTTTTTAAACGTTGTTTTTTAGCTATTAGTTTCTTAACTTTTATATACCTCTATTTATTATGCTTGCGTTTAAACAGTCGAAAGTTATCTCTCTTGCGCCATAGTAGTTTATGTCTGATCGTATCTTTGATGGTACGTGGATGCTTGGGCGCATGAGCGATAAACTCATCAAACTCTGCCTCACTCATCGCCAGCTCTCGACCATGTGCCATCATCACCATTGACGGTTGCAATGCCCTGATTTTTTTTAACGATTGGACATAGTCTTTAGGGTAATAGACAGGAAATGGCGCTACAAACTTGTGGCGCAACTTAATGATTAAATCAGCAGTGTATACTTCGCGACTGGGCAGGTGAAACAATGATAAATCACGATCCGTATGACCTGGCGTCTCTAATACTTGCCATTCATCGAACTTTGGCACAAGCTCACCATCTGTGACGGTGATATCCGGTTTCAGACTTGCCGAGTAATATAGGTTTTTAAATGGTTTACCTTGACGTCTGGCCACATAATATCCTAGATGTATATCTACGAAGTGCATCGTGTGCCCGCCAATACCGCTATACCACTGCTTTTTTTCATCCGCTGAGACAATCAGACAGCCAGTCTTTTCTCGAAATTTATTCGCACCGCCTGCATGATCCGGATGCATATGCGTGACCACTACTACTTTTAGGTCGGTGATGGGTCGTTTTAACGTTGTCTTAATATAGTCGAGCACCATCGGTACATCAGCACGGCAGCAACCATCTAACAGCATTATTTTATCTGGATATAATGCCAGATAACTACTTTGAATATATCCTTCTAAACGTACAATTTCACATAGACTCATTGGTGTTCCCTACCTCATTCGTCATTATTATTGTGAGGCTTTTGTTCAGTTTTATAGCCAATCTTTAGTATAGCGCCCGTCACGATAAATAAAACGACTTTGAGTGAACGCTTGTGACTATATACAAGAGTAATGCGACATACAGAGACGATGCGGCTAATAACTAACCATAGACAACTCACTATTAATAACCGGATGTACGGTTCTATCCATGCCATGACAATTCTTACTTTATTAGCAAAAAGCAAAAACCCAGCACTTAGGCTGGGTTTAAGGAGATATTTAGTATCTTATTTATCATTTTAGATAATTCGTAAATTACCTACTTATCGACTATGCAAGATCACGAACCTTTGGCTCACGTTCCCATAGACGAGACTTAGCATTGCTGATAAAGGCATCTAGCTCAGCCAATGGCGTCACAAACTCATCTTTTTCAACTGGTAGTTTACTTAAGATAAATTCATCAGTCGCACCGCAATATGCGATGGCTTTGCAATGATTGTACGCATCGTTAAACCAATCTAATGCTGAGCTGTCTTTTGCGAGCTTTTTAGCTTGGTCAGGCATGATGATACTAACGACGGCATCAAACATCACTGACGGACCACCAGCAAGGCGCTCATCAGCTTGTATGCGTGTACCATCATCCAATACGACTTCTTTGTTAGGCGCTACAATCTTGACGCTAGCACCTTGCGCTTTAGCAGCATCTTCGAACTTCTTAACTTCACTACTATTAGAACCTTCTGCAACCAAAATACCAATCATACGACCTTTTAGGCTATCAGGCGTTAGGCCAATAGTTTGTACCGCTTTAGAGGTTCCCAAGTCTTGCACCGGTGCAGCTGCGTCAGCTGGCTCTGGTAGTTCCATACCCAGTGCCGTTGCTACGCGATTGGCCAAGTCTTCGTCAATATGAATCAAATGGCTAAGCATACGCGTACGCACATGGGCTGTATCTACTTTACCTAGCTCAAACGCATAAGCGGTTGCAATATGGGCTTGCTCAGTTGCTGTCTGACTACGGTAGAACATACGTGGCTGGCTATAATGATCGGCAAAGCTCTCGTCACGTACGCGGCCTTTTACACCATCATCTAGTTGCTCATGGAATGAGTTAAAGCCACGTTTAGCGCTTTCACGAGGACGAGTTGGATCTAGGCTTTGTGGCTCATAGAGTACACGCGTCTTTGGCACTTGCATCTGCATATGACCATCTTGCTGATTGTTAGCAAACGGACATTTTGGCGCATTAATAGGAATCTGGGCAAAGTTTGGCGAGCCTAGACGTGATAGCTGAGTGTCTAGATAACTGAACAAACGACCTTGTAATAATGGGTCATTACTGAAATCAACACCCGGTGGCAGATGCGATGGGCAGAATGCTACTTGCTCAGTCTCTGCAAAGAAATTATCTGGATAGCGGTTCAATACCATCTTACCCACGACTTTCACTGGCACCAATTCTTCTGGAATCAGTTTGGTCGCATCGAGATGGTCAAATGGGAATTCGTTGGCTTCTTCTTCAGTAAATAACTGTACGCCAAACTCCCACTCAGGATAGTCACCGTTGTTGATTGACTCAAACAAGTCGCGGCGATGATAGTCAGGATCAGCACCTGAGATTTTCACTGCCTCATCCCATGTGGTTGACTGTACGCCCAATACTGGCTTCCAATGGAAACGTACAAAGGTACTCTTACCGTCTTTATTGATTAAGCGATAGCTATGAATACCAAAGCCTTCCATCATGCGTAGGCTACGTGGTAAACCGCGATCACTCATCAGCCAAATTAGATTGTGCATGGTTTCAGGACTTAATGAGACAAAATCCCAAAACGTATCATGAGCAGAAGCTGCTTGCGGGAAACCACGATCTGGTTCTGGTTTTACCGCATGGATCAAATCTGGAAACTTCATCGCATCTTGGATAAAGAAGATTGGCATGTTGTTACCAACGATGTCCCAGTTACCTTCTTCCGTATACATTTTCACAGCGAAACCGCGCACATCACGTGGCGTATCTTTTGAACCTTTGTTACCTGCTACCGTTGAGAAACGCGTAAATAATGGCGTTTGCTTACCTGTTTCGGTCAACACTTTGGCAGTCGTATATTCTTCTAGTGACTCTGTCAGCTCAAAATAACCATGTGCTGCGCTACCACGAGCATGGACGATACGCTCAGGGATGCGCTCATGGTCAAAATGATTGATTTTTTCACGTAATACAAAATCCTCTAACAGCGTCGGTCCACGTGAACCTGCTTTTAGAGAGTTTTGGTTATCAGCGATTGCCACACCTTGTTGAGTGGTTAATACTTTAGTGTCGTCACCTGCGCGCTGATGGGTTTCACCACCATTGCCACGTTCCGTATTCATGTCTTTGGCGGGGTCCGTATGATCGATATTATTATTCATAAAAAGTCCTAGCTAATAGATTGAGAGTGCTCTTTTAAATCACTAAAAGAGTGCCTACACAGGTTTGATATCCTTTGAGATAGTGGTGACTTCATCTGTCATTTATTTATCTGTGTTTTCAGCATTGCCGAGCGTTAAATTGATACCGCACTAAAATTCGTAAAGGAATAATAGGCTTAGGACTTATACTACCCAAAAAATAAGTCAAATATAGTTGCGTATATAGTAAACCTTGTTGATGTTTGGTTAAGGTCTATAGACGCTATAAACCAACTACTTTAGATAGTTTTAAAGGTGCATAAACGTTAACAATAGAATCTTGTAATGTAGTTATTCTTTAAGGTATGCTTTTTATGCAGTACTAGAGACTATTGATAAATAAATTGGCAGGGTTTTAGCCTTATATTTATCTTTTTTATATCATTGGATTCAGATAATTTCGATACAAGAGAACCGAGCGCAAGTTATACATTGGTATGGTTAGCGAGGATGACGATGTAGCGGGTTTATATGGGTTTGACGATGCGACTATTTCTTATATAACTATAAGGCTACCTACCATGTTACCAACTCTAAGCTCCCCAACTAAAAAACCTTATCACTCATTGCTAGTAGGCGCGTCAATGGGTCTAATGGCATTAACGTTCAGTCAAACGGCTGCTGCTATCACGACCAAAAACGTGACCTATACGGTCGATGATAAAGCGTACGAAGGCTATTACGCCAAGGCAGATAAGCCAAACGCACCTTTTATCTTATTAATTCATGATTGGGATGGTCTAACTGACTATGAGCGCAAACGTGCTGATATGTTAGCGGCTGAAGGCTACAACGTATTGGCGGCCGATATGTTTGGACAAGGCATTCGCCCTACTTCTATCGAAGAAAACAAACGCCTAACTGGGGAGCTATATGATGACCGTAATAAAATGCGTCGCATATTGGCAGGGGCATTAACGGCAGGACAACTACAAGGCAATGATGTGCGCAAAGGCACGACCATGGGTTATTGTTTCGGCGGTACGGCCGCGTTAGAGCTAGCACGCTCAGGTTTTGAGCAAAAAGCCTTTGTACCCTTCCACGGTGCCTTTGATATTCCAACCGGTCAAAGTTATGACAACACTACGGGGGAAATCCTAGTATTTCACGGTTCTGCTGACCAATCTGTCTCGCTTGAGAGCTTTGCCACTTTGGGCAAGACATTAGAAGCAGCCAAAGTCCCTCACGAAATGGTTACCTACAGCGGTGCGCCACATGCCTTTAGCGTATTTGGCAGCGATAGATATGACGCTCGCGCCGATCAGCGCTCTTGGAAACGCTACTTGGATTTTTTAGCAGAAGAATATAAATAACCTAGCAGCACAAGTTGAATAAGTAATAATATAAGCAATCCCAAACAAAAAGACACCTTAATAAGATCTAATAATGATCCATTAAGGTGTCTTTTTATTTATTCAGTTTTTGCTAACGCTTTAAAAAATTAGCGCTTCTGAAATACCAGTAGTTGATTATTAGCAGGCATCGCATACGTTTTAGAAAGTTGTAAATGATGAGCATTTGCTAAACTAACGACATCTTCTTTATCGCGAATGCCACTATCAGGATTACCTGCTCTCAACATCGCATCAAATCGCTGATTACCTTCACTGGTATATTTGCCATTTTCGTTAAATGGGCCATAGACAATCAACTTACCGTCCACAGGTAACGCATCACCAGCCAATGCAATTAATCGCTCGACCAAAGCCCAGCTAATAATATGCAAAGTATTGGCCGTAAATATCACATCATAAGGTTTGTCTACATAACTGCTATTTAAATGACCACTATCTAAATGACTACTAACAGGTACTGAGTCATGCGCCAAATCAAACGCTAATGGTGAATATAGATTGGGTGCAGGATACGCATTGTGCCAAGCAATGATATGACGGTGATTACTAGTGACATCGCTAGTTTGCCACTGTATCTCGGGCAGATTAGGCGCAAAGTAAACACTATGCTGCCCCGTTCCAGAGCCAACTTCTAATACATGACTAAAGCCTTGTAGCTCCGTTTGAAGTACTTCTAGAATAGGCTGTTTATTATTTTCACACGCTTGAGAAAACGGCAATGCAGAAATATCTACTTTATTATTTGGATTATCACTCTCCAGATTATCGTCATGCATCACCATCCTCCCAAACCGTCTATTATGCTCTCAGTATTGATAGCAGTATATTAACAAGCACTGTCTATATTGCCCTAGTGACTACCAAACAACTCACAACTAGTAGATACCCGCCTCTACCCCAGCGGCAAGCGTCATAGCAAGCTCTTCTACTTGCTCAGCAAAGCTATCTTGCCAATCGCCTTGTAGTATCAACGCCTCTTGAATCCATGACCAACGTAACCCCGTTGTAATCGTTTTGAGCGCGAGCTTGGTACCTGTACCATCATGCCCTGCGCGTATATATACCGCAAATGGCATGCCTTGCTTTTCTTCTAGCACTGGATAGTAGCAACGATCAAAAAAGTCCTTGGTCAGCCCTGCCATATACGCCAGATTTTCGGTCGTACCTAGCAGTAACGCATCAGCAGCCAACACGTCTTCAGGCTGCGTATCCTGCGGTGATTTCAAAATGACAGTGATATCTATATCAGGATGATTGGCACCGTCATAAGCTGCCTGCGCCAATTTCTGAGTATTAGGCGATGGCGCATGAGCGACGATGAGTAAAGTCTTAGTGGACATATTAGGCTTCTGTGCCATTGTTAAATACTAGATTTTGAGTAATCGCAGGATCCAAGCTATTGCCTACTGGGCAGGTCAACGCAGTTTTATAAAATCGCTTTAGGGTGCTCTCGTCCAATGCTTTTGAAAAATTGACCACGACATGTATTTCACTCACACGCCTTGGTTTGGCAGCCATGACTTTGGTGACCTCTGCGGTCGTACCTGAAATATCGATATCCATCGCTTCGGCTTTGATGCCAATAATTGTTAAGATACAACTGCCCAAACTGGTCGCTAGCAAATCCGTCGGTGAAAACGCTTCGCCCTTACCATGATTGTCCGTCGGCGCATCAGTGATAATTTGATTATTCGACTGCAAATGGATAGCTTGGGTGCGTAAATTGCCTTGGTAGGTTACTTTTGAGGTGGTCATAATCTTGCCTTAGTTTATTAAACTAGCTCCCTGAGAAATAAAGATGCTGTGATAGTTATTTGATAGATGATAAGATAGCGAGCATTTGTGCAAACATTAGTTCTGTAAAGGAAATAGTAATATGTATGTGTATGAGCTCTCAGAATACCAAGTTTATCAATTAAAATCGATAGACCCAGCATTAGGTGGTAACTGGAAAACCATTCTTATCAGTATTTTGCCGCAGCTCGATATACCCAGTCGTAAAAGTGTGTACGAAAAAATATTATCAAAAAGGAACATTAGCCCAAATTTTACTTATATTATTCCAGATGATTTGAGAAGTTTGTTATCTAAAACAGCAATTCGTCATCGAGAGCTAAAAGCAATTGCTATACAGATGTTGAAATTTATTGAGTCCAAGCCGGATTCATATGATGCTATTGAACTTGCTGATAAAGTAGAGGCGATGATCGATTATCTTAACCGTATTGATATAGGTGATCATATTTTAGACCAAAAAAGTCGTGAAAGTATAAAAAAAGCATTTTTGTACGATTTAGCATTTTGGATCGATAATGTAAATCTTATAGTACAACCTGGTATAAGGCACTTAAATACTGATATCGTAAAAACATACTTTAAAGAAGTATTTATTAAGCAAAAGATTCAGGGGCGAGACTTTCGCGCATGGGATTCTACTGATATAGACTTTCAGGAACAAGACAAATTACCCGATATTATAAAAAGAGAGGCAAAGCGTAAAAAGTTCTTTGTCATTGAAAGTGAGCGTTACTGGTTTTTAATAGGTATTGCCGACAAATCAAGACAAAATCCTTATTCTATTAAACGTTTTTTACATGAAGATGGCGGTAGTAATGATTTATTTGTATATCTGACACACGTTGTCATTAGAAAAGAGCTTATAGATGAAGAACGTTATATACGACACGTTAAATACTGTACAAGTCGACTATACACTTTGGATGCTGGTGTATCAGACACAATCATCAAATTTATAGCAGAAGCACAACATCTCTGTAAGACACAAATTATACCTCTACTCAAAAAAGAATTGAAAAAAGACGGCGAAGAGACAGAGTATCATATCAGTAAGCGTATGAATGACTATGAGCACCAAATCACAATTTCGATTTTGAATAAATTACCTAATATAATTAATAATGCAGTCACTGATAGTGATGATCGATACTATTTATTTTATTATTTGACTAAAATTTTTAATAAACTTATAGATAATCTCCAAAACTTTCAATTAAGACCTATCGCTACATACTCTTCTAATGTAGAAATTATGATTGCCAGGCTAATTAGTTTCAAATATTTTCTAGATACGATTTATGATTCATTAGAGGATAAAAAATTTGAGATTAAAAATTTCACTAATGCTTCTAAAGAAATAATTGCAATTGTTAAGGAAGCTTTCGATAGTACTGAACAGAACCTGATAAAGTTGAATCAATTAGAAGAAAAATTAAAATTTTATCTTGAAACTAAGGAAAATGGTAGTATTTGGCAAAAAATAAAGGTCGGTTTCCCACCAAATTATACTTTAGAAGATGTGGAACATTCAAAAAATGAAGCGAAAAATGAGTTTTTTCTGTCCATAATAAATTTAGCTAAAAAACATAATGATAATATTGTTTACGTAGAATTTGACTGCAATGAAATCTTAAATGAATACTATCGTCACTATGCCATTGCTAATGAAAAAATGGCAATAGCACGACTACCAAAAGTACTACGATTACCTGAAGATAAGAAAACATTTAATATTCAAAAGACTAATGAAGCAATTCATCACAACGTATTTATATTCGACAAGAAACATGTATCATGATCTGTTATTTTATATATTTTCTAGACAAATTTTTCGTATAAGAGTCTTATTTGACTATCATAGGGAAAGTTCATGAACTCAATTACTAGTAGCTTTTCAGCACCAATCTACAGACGAAGAAAAGCCCTCATCGCGTGAGCATTGGGGGCTTTATCTAGAATAGAGAGCTGACGAACGAGAAAAGCGCCATTAAGGCAAAGCAAGAGCTATCTACAGGCATAGCCTTCCGTCTTGCGCTACGGACGACTTTCTCCCAGACAGTCGTTACTCCTTGCTCACCCTTAAATAGGCATTGTTACGTAAGTCACTAGAAATAAAAGATAGACACAAAGAAAATCCCCCGACAAGCTAATGTCGGGGGATTTATCTAGAATAGAGAGCTGACGATGACCTACTCTCACATGGGCGAACCACACTACCATTGGCGCTACGATGTTTCACTTCTGAGTTCGGGAAGGGATCAGGTGGGGCCATCGCGCTATTGTCGTCAGCAAAGGGGGTTAGATATGAGTCTGTTGTTGTTTTTATTGACATCAAGTTTGAGCTTGTTGTCGATCAACTTGTAACCTAACTGAATCAAGGTTAAAGGTGATATCGAAATGTTCTGTCTGTTTCTATAGCCTGAGCTATACAAGATAGATTAATTAGACTTGTATACAAACCACTTGGGTGTTGTATGGTCAAGCCAAACGAGCAATTAGTACAGGTTAGCTACACGCATCGCTGCGCTTCCACACCCTGCCTATCAACGTCCTAGTCTTGAACGGCTCTTTAGGGAAATCTAATCTTGAGGTGGGCTTCCCGCTTAGATGCTTTCAGCGGTTATCCCATCCGAACGTAGCTACCGGGCAATGCCACTGGCGTGACAACCCGAACACCAGAGGTTCGTCCACTCTGGTCCTCTCGTACTAGGAGCAGATCCTCTCAAATTTCCAACGCCCACGGTAGATAGGGACCGAACTGTCTCACGACGTTCTAAACCCAGCTCGCGTACCTCTTTAAATGGCGAACAGCCATACCCTTAGGACCTGCTTCAGCCCTAGGATGAGATGAGCCGACATCGAGGTGCCAAACACCGCCGTCGATATGAACTCTTGGGCGGTATCAGCCTGTTATCCCCAGAGTACCTTTTATCCGTTGAGCGATGGCCCTTCCATACAGAACCACCGGATCACTAAGACCTACTTTCGTACCTGCTCGACTTGTGGGTCTCGCAGTTAAGCGCGCTTTTGCCTTTATACTCTACGACCGATTTCCGACCGGTCTGAGCGCACCTTCGTACTCCTCCGTTACTCTTTAGGAGGAGACCGCCCCAGTCAAACTACCCACCATACATTGTCCTCGGTATTGTTATACCTGAGTTAGAACCCCAACATGACCAGGGTGGTATTTCAAGATTGGCTCCACCGAGACTAGCGTCTCGGCTTCAAAGCCTCCCACCTATCCTGCACAAGTCAGGTCAAAGTTCAATGTAAAGCTGTAGTAAAGGTTCACGGGGTCTTTCCGTCTAGCCGCGGGTACACAGCATCTTCACTGCGATTTCGATTTCACTGAGTCTCTGCTGGAGACAGCGCTGCCATCATTATGTCATTCGTGCAGGTCGGAACTTACCCGACAAGGAATTTCGCTACCTTAGGACCGTTATAGTTACGGCCGCCGTTTACTGGGGCTTCGATCAAGAGCTTCGCTTACGCTAACCCCATCAATTAACCTTCCAGCACCGGGCAGACATCACACCCTATACGTCCACTTTCGTGTTTGCAGAGTGCTGTGTTTTTAATAAACAGTTGCAGCAGCCTGGTATCTGCGACTGCCAACAGCTCAAGGAGCAAGTCCTATCACCATCAACAGCGTACCTTCTCCCGAAGTTACGGTACCATTTTGCCTAGTTCCTTCAGCAGAGTTCTCTCAAGCGCCTTGGTATTCTCTACCTGATCACCTGTGTCGGTTTAGGGTACGATTCGTTTATAACTATTGCTTAGAAGCTTTTCCTGGAAGCATGGTATTTGCCACTTCGCTGTACAAGTACAGCTTGCTATCAGATCTCGGTATAGAATAGCCCGGATTTACCTAAGCTATAAACCTACATCCTTTCACCTGGACAACCAACGCCAGGCTGACATAACCTTCTCCGTCCCTCCATCGCATTATAAACAAGTATCGGAATATTAACCGATTTCCCATCGACTACGCCTTTCGGCCTCGCCTTAGGGGTCGACTCACCCAGCCCCGATTAACGTTGGACTGGAACCCTTGATCTTCCGGCGTGCGAGCTTTTCACTCGCATTATCGTTACTCACGTCAGCATTCGCTCTTGTGATACCTCCAGCATGCTTTACAACACACCTTCACAGGCTTACACAACGCTCCCCTACCACTTGAAAACAAATTCAAATCCGCAGCTTCGGCTCCTAGTTTGAGCCCCGTTACATCTTCCGCGCGGGCCGACTCGACTAGTGAGCTATTACGCTTTCTTTAAAGGATGGCTGCTTCTAAGCCAACCTCCTAGCTGTCTATGCCTTCCCACCTCGTTTCCCACTTAACTAGGAATTTGGGGCCTTAGCTGGCGGTCTGGGTTGTTTCCCTCTCCACGATGGACGTTAGCACCCACCGTGTGTCTCCCGGATATCACTCATCGGTATTCGGAGTTTGCATCGGTTTGGTAAGTCGGTATGACCCCCTAGCCGAAACAGTGCTCTACCCCCAATGGTGTTCGTCCGAGGCGCTACCTAAATAGCTTTCGGGGAGAACCAGCTATCACCGAGTTTGATTAGCCTTTCACCCCTATCCACAAGTCATCCCCTGGCTTTTCAACGACAGTGGGTTCGGTCCTCCGGTGCCTGTTACGGCACTTTCAACCTGCTCATGGATAGATCACTCGGTTTCGGGTCTATACCCTGCAACTAAACGCCCTATTAAGACTCGGTTTCCCTACGGCTCCCCTAAACGGTTAACCTTGCTACAGAATATAAGTCGCTGACCCATTATACAAAAGGTACGCGGTCACCCAACAAGTGGGCTCCCACTGCTTGTACGCACACGGTTTCAGGTTCTATTTCACTCCCCTCACAGGGGTTCTTTTCGCCTTTCCCTCACGGTACTGGTTCACTATCGGTCAGTCAGGAGTATTTAGCCTTGGAGGATGGTCCCCCCATCTTCAAACAGGATTTCTCGTGCCCCGCTCTACTTAATATGTTAACTCTAATGTTTCGAATACAGGACTATCACCTACTACGGTCAGCTTTCCCACGCTGTTCTTCTACATTAGAATTAATCGGCTTCTCCCCGTTCGCTCGCCGCTACTAGGGGAATCTCAATTGATGTCTATTCCTAAGGGTACTGAGATGTTTCACTTCCCCTCGTTCGCTTCCTAATAAATTAGGATACCTACCTTATGGTAAGTGGGTTTCCCCATTCAGAAATCTCCGGATCACAGGATATTGCCGCCTCCCCGAAGCTTATCGCAGGCTGTCACGTCTTTCATCGCCTCTGACTGCCAAGGCATCCACCATGTGCGCTTCATTACTTGACCATACAACCCCAAGTAGTCTTTCGACTTCTAAGTGTCATACAATCTAATTATGATAACGATATCACCTATGTTTATACGCTTGATTCAGTTCTCTTTACTTTTTTTAATAACTCACCCCTGGGATAACAACTGATGTCGTTAAGAGGCGAGTTATTAAGGTTAGGAAGTGCGCGTGAACACGCTCATCCTAACCCAGACTCATATCTATGTTTTTAAATAGTCTCTATGCTCTCGTCGAGTCACAGATTCTGTATAAAACAGAAAGAAGTAATCAATTAAAATCACTTGTTTCTATTTAATACCTATTTATTTATTGGCATCTAAAGCTTACTTAACCGTCTTAGTAGTGGTGGAGCCAAACGGAGTCGAACCGTTGACCTCCTGCGTGCAAGGCAGGCGCTCTACCAACTGAGCTATGGCCCCATTGTAAAATGGTGGGTCTAGGTGGACTTGAACCACCGACCCCCGCGTTATCAACACGGTGCTCTAACCAGCTGAGCTACAGACCCTAATACGTTTTTTAAAAACGTAAGCTTAAACTAAAGAACAACTTGTTGTGAATTCTTGCTGACCGAATGCGTCTATAAGGAGGTGATCCAGCCGCAGGTTCCCCTACGGCTACCTTGTTACGACTTCACCCCAGTCATCAACCACACCGTGGTGAACGCCTCCCCGAAGGTTAAGCTATCCACTTCTGGTGCAATCAACTCCCATGGTGTGACGGGCGGTGTGTACAAGGCCCGGGAACGTATTCACCGCGGCATTCTGATCCGCGATTACTAGCGATTCCTACTTCATGGAGTCGAGTTGCAGACTCCAATCTGGACTACGATAGGCTTTTTGAGATTCGCATCACATCGCTGTGTAGCTGCCCTCTGTACCTACCATTGTAGCACGTGTGTAGCCCTGGTCGTAAGGGCCATGATGACTTGACGTCGTCCCCGCCTTCCTCCAGTTTGTCACTGGCAGTATCCTTAGAGTTCCCGGCTTAACCCGCTGGTAACTAAGGACAAGGGTTGCGCTCGTTGCGGGACTTAACCCAACATCTCACGACACGAGCTGACGACAGCCATGCAGCACCTGTATTCTAATTCCCGAAGGCACTCCCGCATCTCTGCAGGATTCTAGATATGTCAAGACCAGGTAAGGTTCTTCGCGTTGCATCGAATTAAACCACATGCTCCACCGCTTGTGCGGGCCCCCGTCAATTCATTTGAGTTTTAACCTTGCGGCCGTACTCCCCAGGCGGTCTACTTATTGCGTTAGCTGCGTCACTAAGTCCTCAAGGGACCCAACGACTAGTAGACATCGTTTACGGCGTGGACTACCAGGGTATCTAATCCTGTTTGCTACCCACGCTTTCGAGCCTCAGTGTCAGTATGATGCCAGGAAGCTGCCTTCGCCATCGGTATTCCTTCAGATCTCTACGCATTTCACCGCTACACCTGAAATTCTACTTCCCTCTCACCTACTCTAGCCTAACAGTTTCAGATGCAGTTCCCAGGTTGAGCCCGGGGATTTCACATCTGACTTATCAAGCCACCTACGCTCGCTTTACGCCCAGTAATTCCGATTAACGCTTGCACCCTCTGTATTACCGCGGCTGCTGGCACAGAGTTAGCCGGTGCTTATTCTGCAGCTAATGTCATCGTCTCCGGGTATTAACCGAAGAGTCTTCTTCACTGCTTAAAGTGCTTTACAACCAAAAGGCCTTCTTCACACACGCGGCATGGCTGGATCAGGGTTTCCCCCATTGTCCAATATTCCCCACTGCTGCCTCCCGTAGGAGTCCGGGCCGTGTCTCAGTCCCGGTGTGGCTGATCATCCTCTCAGACCAGCTACAGATCGTCGCCATGGTAGGCCTTTACCCCACCATCTAGCTAATCCGACTTAGGCTCATCTAATAGCGAGAGCAGTAAACTGCCCCCTTTCTCCCGTAGGTCGTATGCGGTATTAATACGAGTTTCCCCGTGCTATCCCCCACTACTAGGTAGATTCCTAAGTATTACTCACCCGTCCGCCGCTCGACGCCTGGTAGCAAGCTACCATCGTTTCCGCTCGACTTGCATGTGTTAAGCCTGCCGCCAGCGTTCAATCTGAGCCATGATCAAACTCTTCAGTTTAATCTTGCTATGAAGCTCTTTAAAGAAGCTTCTAAACTTGGCTCATCTAATCTGGCAAAATCGCTAAAAATTATGTTCGTAATGAATTAACTTTGAGTTTTTCTGCTGTCTTAAATGATAATTTTTATAGTTAATAATCTTTCCGAAAAGAAAAGATAGTCAACTTTATTTTTTAGCATTCTGAATCAGCAAAAATCCACACAAGTTGTTCTTTAGTTATGCTTTTAAATAATGTCTGACACTGTCGTCCAGTGCTAGTATTTCAAACTAAATAAGTCAGCCAATGTGGCTTATCCTATTTAGCGAGCTGACCATCATATCATGTTTTAATAGTCTGTCAACTTCTTTTTTTAATTTGTTTCAACAAGTTAACTGGGTTATTAATGTGTAATCTACACACTAGCTACTTCCAGCTCGTCTTGATGAGGTGCGTATTATAGACGCTATATTTATTTAGTCAAGAAGTATTTTCTATTTAATTTAAACAATCTGCATCATTCAAATCAGTAACCCACTTCCCTTTCGACTGGGTGGCATTATACGGAGTTTTAAATAGAAAACAAGGAAACTCTATAAATAATCTTGGTTATTTTCTATTAGTGATATCGTATTAACTTAACCCATTGTTATCGCTATCAAACTTTAAATACTGTCTTTTATATTTGTAGATTAATCTTGTTTACAGTGGCTGACGTCCTTCAGCAGTATATAGAGCGCATAAAAAAAGGAACTTACCTGACGGTAAGTTCCTTTATATAAAATCTAAATACAGTATCTAGCTTTTCACTTTCGTTTTAATCGTAGTCACGATACCTGATAGTGCATAGATAATACCAATCGCTAATATACCAACGGGTATATCATAGAGCACGATGCTCATGACTAACACCCCAATGATAAGCACTACAAAAGGTACTTTCTTTTTGTCAAATTCTTTAAAGCTATAGTATTTGACATTGCTGACCATTAGTAGACCGCAAGTCACGACCCAAGCTGCAAACAGTAGCATGACGGCTGTATCGTATTGACCAATCCACTCGTTATGATCGACTGCAACCATTACAGCGGACGTCACCAATATAGCAGCAAGCGGACTGGCTAAGCCAACAAAGTACTTTTTATCGACAATACCAACCTGAACGTTAAAACGTGCAAGGCGAAAAGCAGCACAAGCGGTAAAGACAAAAGCACAGCCAATACCGATACGACCCAAAGGCTCTAAAGCAAAGCTATAAATCAGAATAGCAGGGGCAACACCAAATGCTAGCATATCTGCTAAAGAGTCATATTGCTCACCAAATGGACTTTGCGCATTGAGCATACGTGCGACACGTCCATCTGCGCCATCAAGAATAGCGGATAAGAAGATAGCCAAAGCTGCCTTATAGAACTCGCCTTGGGTACTCGCCAAAATCGAGTAGAAGCCTGACAATAGCGATAAAGTAGTGATCAGATTGGGTGCCAAATAGACACCGCGACTAACCACTCGCTTACCTTCGGCTACTTCAGCTTCAATCACCTCAAATGTCAAACCATCATAGCTATCGTTATCCGCTAGGCGGATATTAAACTCATGCTCATCGATAAACGGTGGCTGAGTCGCTGCATTATCTTGCAGCGAGCCGTCGTTTAGCGATGAGTTATTCAAAGGTGCATTATTCGGCTGGCCGATAGGTGGCTGAGTCGTCATCTTAATATCCTTATTGGCCGTTATTGCTATTCGCCGACAAGCCAGCGCACATTGGTCGCACTATCAGGCGTCAAGTTTGGCGCGTCTTCTACTTTTAGTACTGGCTGTAAGAAACGTAATATCTCACGCGCATGATTATCAAACTGCCATGGCGGATTGATAACCAGTAGACCTGTACCGTTCAGACCAACCGCAACATCATTAGGATAAATGTTTAGCTCACAAACCAGCTGACGTCTCATTTCAGTACGTTTGAGCTTTTTATAGAAGAGCTCTACGGCTTCGATGTTCTTGATTGGGAACCAAAGCGCATAAGTTCCTTGTGGCCATTTGTTATAAGCCGCGACTAATAAGTCGATAAGGCGCGTAAAATCTTTGTGCTCTTGCTCATAAGGGGGATCAAGGAAAATCAAACCGCGCTTTTCTTTTGGCGGAATAACAGCGGTAATACCTTCAAAAGCATCACGATGCTGGATACCAATTGGCAACTTATGTAGCTGATAGTTCAACGCATCGTATTCAGTCGCTTTGGCTTCAAAAGCCTCAGCACGCACGCCAGCATCAGGCTTTTTAGCTGCGGTTTTTTCGACGTGATGGGCCACCCACCATGGCGAACCAGGGTAGACTTTATTGTCGTAAGTGAATTTGGCTTGCTTAATGCCTTCCATATAATCTTTGACAGCAGCTGGGGCTTTTTCGGTATCTGCTTTTAGAAAAGCTTGAATACCGCCTTTGGCCTCACCTGTTTTGCGCGCTTCTTCACTGCTTAGTGAATACAGTCCACGACCGCCATAAGCGTCAAGCACATAAAAAGGTTTGTTTTTCTGCCCCAGTTGATTAAGCAGTTGTACCAATAAAATGTGTTTAACCACATCAGCAAAGTTACCAGCGTGGTAGGCGTGTTTATAGTTCATAATCTCAAAAGTTTAAATAAGAAAAATTGCATCTATGGTAGCATAGGCAGAGTAAAAGATAATGTGGTTTTAGTAAGTGCTTTCAATAAAAACGCATTGAATGACGGTATATTGACAGCTGATTGATAATAATGAGATGAAATGACGCAGATTATTAGCAACTTGAGCACGACAGCGTTGGTCGTTGATCATCCGATAGGTCAGGATAATCCACCATTACTGCTGCCAGATACTCATAATGATAGCCAAGAAATTCCTACTCAGCACGTATTGCAGATCTCTGACTTTGCGGTGGACTGGGAAGATAAGCTGACGAATAAACAGCTTGATACCTTTGTCACTGACGGCTGGCTCATTATTGATGATGTATTCAATAGTACTGCCTTATTAGCACTACAAGCAGAAAGCGGTTTTATTGACTATCGTGATGCAGAGCTGACCGCTGGTGTTCGCATCAGTGATATACGCGGTGATAGAATACGCTGGATTACTGAAAACTTTTTTGCAGGTTATTACTATCTACAAAGTATCAATGCTTTGGCCTCGCTATTCAATCGTAGTTTGTTTGCTGGTATTCGCCATAGTGAAGCGCATTATGCGTGTTATCCGACTGGCTTTGGCTATCAATGGCACAGTGACAACCCTGCTGGACGTGATGAACGGGTTATCTCAGCAGTGTTTTATCTCAATGATGATTGGGAAACAACTGACGGCGGTGCGCTAGAAGTCGTGGATAAACATGGTGTTCATCATGAAGTTATGCCAGTTGCCAATAGACTAATCATTTTTGATAGCGATTTACGTCATCAAGTACAAACTGCACATCGTCAACGCTACTCTATTGCTACTTGGATGCGCCGTGACGGTCTTGTACCCTTTGTCGAAGTAGCCGTTTAGCATTTATCCTCTACTCTTTATTTATATTTACCATTTCAATTTATTATACAAAAGGCTTATTCATGTCTGACTCTCATAACCAATCAAGCGCGTCTCAACAAACGACTCATCAGCAAGAAACCTTAGATTTAAGTATTGCACTGTTAGAGCGCCCTTCAGTGACGCCCGATGACGATGGTTGCCAAGATATGTTGTCAGCACGGTTAGAGCAGTCAGGCTTTGATTGCGAGTTTATGTATTTCGGTGATAGAAAACAAAGTGGCGAACATGCCGAAGTTAAAAACTTATGGGCACGCCGCGGTACTACCGATCCAGTTATTTGTTTTGCTGGACATACTGATGTCGTGCCAACGGGTGACGAAAAAAACTGGACCTATCCTCCGTTTACCCCGGCCATCGCTGATGGGTATTTATGGGCACGCGGTGCCGCCGATATGAAAACTGGTATTGCAGCTTTTACTGTCGCAGCCGAACGTTTCGTCGCCAATCATCCTGAGCACAATGGCTCTATTGCTTTTTTAATTACTTCAGATGAAGAAGGCCCGTCAATTAATGGTACGGTCAAAGTAATCGAGACCCTAGAAGCGCGTCAAGAAAAAATCACTTACTGTCTCGTTGGCGAGCCATCAAGTACCGATACGTTAGGCGATATCATCAAAAACGGTCGTCGTGGCTCATTGGGCGCAGAGCTTACCGTTACAGGTAAACAAGGCCATGTCGCCTATCCACATCTAGCATCTAATCCAATTCATGCGGCGATGTCTGCCCTTGCTGAACTGACGTCTACCGCATGGGACAATGGCAATGACTACTTCCCAGCCACATCATTGCAAATATCAAATATCAACGGTGGCACAGGCGCAACCAATGTCATTCCTGAAACGCTAAACGTGGTCTTTAACTTCCGTTTTTCGACAGAAACGACTGAGGATGAACTAAAGGCAAAAACGCATGCTATCTTTGATAAGCACTTTGCCAACAGTAAAGCGAGCTATGATATTCATTGGAAATTATCTGGTCAGCCGTTTTTGACCCCTGAAGGAAAACTGGTTTCGGCCTGTCAGAACGCTATTAAAAAAGTAACCGATATTGATACGACATTATCTACTTCTGGCGGTACATCTGATGGACGCTTTATTGCACCGACAGGCGCCCAAGTTGTCGAGCTTGGCGTACGTAATGCGACGATTCATCAAGTGGATGAAAAAGTAGAAGTCGATGACCTAGGAAAGCTTGCGCAGATTTACGAAGGCATTTTGGAAAATTTGTTGCTAGATTAAATGTAGTATTAATTGCGCCTGTCTAATTGATGACATCTGCCCAAAGAAAAAGCGCTACCTAGTTTAGGTTAGCGCTTTTTTTGTCATTGTTTTATCGACAATAGCTTGATCGGCTTAAATTATTTAAGCCAATTACTAGCTCTACTCAATACCAATATAGACATCAACTTGACCGTATTCTAAGTTACCACCGATATAACGCTCAAAGTCTACATTAAAAGTGCGGGTATGCTCGCAATCTGGCGCATTGAAATATTCCCAAGCACTTTCCCAGGCATTCATCACAGTATTAGGCATATAACCTTCTTCAGAAAATACCAAGTACTTTCCTGCAGGAATATCAACCGTCACTACATTACTAGCATTGGCCACATTGTCGCTTTCTGACTGAGCATCTTGCTCGCTGGCTACTTTCCAACTGGCCACAACGTCAAACGCTCCTGCTAGATCATCGCTTTCGTAGTTGTGATAGACACCATAAATGTCTTCACCTTCAGGAAGTTCACCCGCATAATTTTGGTAGAACTTTTGCCATAATCTGCCCAGTTTGGCAGTGTTATGGCTTATCTCAGCGTTGTTGGTGGTACGAACGCTGATACCGCGACAAGCTATCGCTTCTGGTAGCTCTTTAATTTGTGAGGTCATGATGCGGCCTTTTCTATCTGTTTATTTAGTTTTCTGTTTATGGCAATGCTGGCAGATCGAGTCAATTAATCTGCTTCATCAATCCAGTTCATTTGAATGGCTTCTAAGATACCTTCATTTGATTTTTGTGGATCATCATCAAAGCCTTCAAGCTCAGTTACCCAGCGATGCAAATCAGTAAAACGAATATACTGTGGATCTGTTTCTGGGAATTTTTCATAAAGCTCAATCGCGATATCTAAGCTGTCTGTCCATTTTAATTTTTGTGGTGTCATAACGGTACCTTTTTTTAGTCGTTTTGAGAATCATCATATTAAAAACGATGCCATCGTCCTAATACTGACGACTTGATGGGCTCTATCCTACCAAAATTCAGCAAATGATTATAGCCAAGTTATTTTACGATGCTGTTTTTCAAGACTGGGTTTCAAGACTGTTTTGTGATGTGGCTTAGGCTGACTTAGTCGATTTTACCGCGACTTGATGCTCATTCCATGTGTTAATGGTATCCGTCAAATGCTCGCCCATCATATCTAATACTTCTGGTGTGCGCATACCTTTGTTATCTGTAAAAACAAACTTAGTCATACCAACGCCCATCAGCTGATTTTTGACAAAAAACCGATGCTCAAAATACACATATTTATGATCCCATCCTGCGACTGCACTGCTAAGCGTCATTTTATCCAAAAATTTAATTTGCTTAAGATAAATCATCTCTTGCATGGCAATCACCCAATTGAGCGACTTTATGCCTTTTTGGTGACAGCACGCCTTTACCCAGCGTGTCACGTTTAGCTCAATAAATGATAAATAACGATAATTGGGTAAATGATCGCGAAATCCCATATCGTGGGGCAAAATTCGATAATGACGGACGGTCGGTGCAGTCAATGTCTCTAGACTGATAGTTTCACTCGTCGATTGATGCTTGAGCTGTTGCTTAAGCAAGTTAACCATAATAAAAAAACGCAGTAACATGTTCATAAATCTTTCTCTTATTTCGTCGTATTTATAATTGGTAATCGTCTAACGTTGAGGCTGTTCAGATGGGTTAAAAGGTTAATCAGGCGCAAATCGTATACTGAGTAGATAAAGCACAGTTAATATTATGATTATTAAAAACTCACCGTAATTGGAAATAACCTCAGTCTATAGTCGGCTCATAAATGCCGCCCACTTTAACGCAAAAAAAGCCACCTCAGTGACTTTCTTTATCTAAAAACTTATCTGTAAATAATCATGGTTAAAAACATAGCTTAGAGATTAATGACCGCCGCCATTGATAGTACGTACCATCTCTTCTACCATTTTCTTGGCATCACCAAAGATCATCATGGTCTTGTCCATGTAGAACAAGCTGTTATCAAGACCTGCATAACCGGTACTCATTGAACGCTTGATGACCATGACCGTCTGGGCTTTGCTGACTTCTAGAATCGGCATACCGAAGATTGGAGAAGTAGGATCATCTTTCGCAGATGGGTTCACAACGTCGTTTGCACCGATAACCAATACCACATCTGTACTTGCAAAGTCTGAGTTAATCTCGTCCATTTCTAAAATATCATCATAAGGTACATCAGCTTCAGCCAATAGGACGTTCATATGACCTGGCATACGACCAGCAACTGGATGAATGGCAAAACGAACATTCACGCCTTCTTCTTTTAACAACTCATATAGCTCTTTTACTGCATTCTGTGCACGGCCCTGTGCCATACCATAACCTGGTACGATGACCACGCTACTAGCATTAGACATAAGGAATCCTGCATCTTCTGCTGAGCCGGCTTTGTAGTTCTTCGGTGCCCCATCATCGCCACCTGCGGCCACAGCTGATGTGCCCATGCCACCAAACAAGACATTAAGTAGTGAGCGGTTCATGGCCTTACACATGATGTAAGACAAGATCGCACCTGATGAACCGACTAGAGAACCTGCGATAATCAGCATTGAGTTACCGAGTGTGAAACCAATGCCTGCTGCTGCCCAACCTGAGAATGAGTTCAATAGCGATACAACTACTGGCATATCACCGCCGCCAATTGGCGCAATCCACATCCAACCGAAGATAGCGGCAATCACTGCCATCGCATAAAATGCTGGTAGTGAGTCAGTGACGAAATACACCCCACCGAACCCAATCATCGCAATGAATAATAGCGCTTGGACCGGTTTTACCCAGCTACCAACCAATGTTTTCGCCCAGCTTTTCGCTGCCAATTTACCAAAGGCAAAGACTGAAGCTGAGAACGTAATCGCACCGATGAAGCAACCGATAAATAGCTCGATGCGAGCAACAGCGCCATGCTGCTGTTCAGTGTGTAATACCGTCGCAAGTGCAATCGCAACCGCTGCCAAACCAACGAATGAATGCATTAAAGCAACCGTTTCTGGCATTTGCGTCATCGCGACTGTTTTCGCTTTCCACATACCAACGAGGGCACCTAACACCATCGCCCCGATGATCAACCAAAGCACAGGGCCTTCTGCTAAAAAAAAGGTTGTCACAACGGCAATTGCCATCGCTGCCATACCAAAACGGTTACCACGAATCGCTGTCTTTGGACTAGATAAACCACGTAACGTTAAAACAAAGAGGATAGCGCCGACTAGATAGAACCAATCTGCATTTGATGCAATCATTGCTGAGAAGTCGTTCATGCATCACCTCCGGCATCATTGGTTGCTACTGGTGCTTTTTTTACTTTCGGTTTGAACATCGCAAGCATACGCTCAGTCACGGCAAAGCCACCAAAAATATTGATACTGGCTAAAAATACTGCGAAGGCACCAAGTAAACTGGTCGGTGTAAACATTGAACCATCAATCGTGACGGTCTGTAGCATCGCACCCACGATGACGATACTTGATAAAGCGTTGGTTACTGCCATCAATGGCGTATGTAATGCAGGGGTAACGCCCCAAACCACGTAGTATCCGACAAAAATAGCGAGCACAAATACAGTGAAAATCGCTACAAATGGTGTGCTACTCATGGCCGCACCGGCTGGCGCTGCAGCTAAAATAGTGGCAATCATCTAATCCTCCTAAAAATTTATTCATTACTGGCAAATGTGTAGTGACAAAATATGTGGTAATAGACTGTTCAAACTAGCGTTTGGCCAGTCGTACCTGACTGTCATGTGTCACTGCCAGTGCGCCCTGAATCTCGTCTTCCATGTCTAAGTTAAGTGCCAAGCTAGCCGATGCGTCATCGCCAGCAGGTGCAATCAATGTCGTAATAAAGTTAACAAGGTTATTGGCATACAAATCTGAAGACTGTGCGGCTAGCATAGATGGGATATTGGCGGCACCAACGATACGTACGCCGTTGTCTGTGGTGATGGTTTCGTTAGGCACACTGCCTTCGACGTTACCACCAGTACCGGCCGCCATATCGATCAGTACGGAACCTGCTTTCATTTTGGCAAGCGTTGCGCCATATACCAAACGCGGTGCGTTACGACCAGGAATCTGCGCCGTGGTAATAACGATGTCAGCGTTGCTCAATGCTTTGTCCACGACAGCTGCTTGATCTTTGACATATTGCTCTGATGGCGTCCATGCATAACCACCGGTAGACTTAGCTGTTTCAGCCTCCTCTGCGCTCATCGGTACATCAAGCCATTTACCACCGAGTGACTCCACTTGCTCGCGAGCAGTCGGACGTAAGTCACTGGCTTCTACTACTGCACCCAGACGCTTTGCTGTCGCAATCGCTTGTAGACCTGCAACACCAACACCTAGGATAACGACTTTGGCTGGCTTAACCGTACCCGCTGAAGTCATAAACATCGGGAAAGGACGCGAATACTCATTGGCCGCTAGCAATACGGCTTTATAACCAGCAAGGTTGGCTTGTGATGACAATACATCCATATTTTGTGCACGTGACAGTGTGCGAGGCAATAACTCCATCGCAAATACTGTCGCGCCTTTGGCTGCATAAGTGTCAAGCTGAGTGTTGCGATACGGGTCGAGCATGCCAATGACAATCTGACCAGACGACAAGCTTTCAATGGCTTCCGCTGGTAGGTCATTGACGGTGGTAATAATCTTAGACTGGGTAATCACCTCGGTGCGACTACTGGCAATGTCGGCGCCCGCAGCCTGATACAACTCATCAGCATAGTACGCTGCTTGACCTGCACCTGACTGAATGACGACTTCAAACCCAAGTTTACGCAATTTTTTGACTGCGTCTGGGGTTATGGCTACACGGCTCTCGCTCGTGATATCTGCACTGATTACACCGATTTTCATACCGTCTCCTTACTTACGTCCAATGACTATATTTACGTCTCACGACTACCTTTAATACCCTCAACGCACATCTAAAAAGCACAGGGGACAAAAACCTTTGATCATGATTAATCCATTACAGCGACCAAAGGTTATAAATTTAATAAATGATAGCTACTTTACCATCATGCCTTTTTATTATAGAGATATCGTTCGTCAAATTTCATTGTCTAATGATGACCCACAAGTAAAATAAAAATTTAGGTATTTAGGCCATTGGCATACTTTTTGTTGGTATATTAAAGCCTTTTATTTTTCTAAAAAATGCTTATCCCTTATAAGGAAAGGGCTACCTCCGTTTACTTCCTAATTCTAAATCTGTTATTTTATTAAAAATATAACGTCAATAAACATAAAATAAGCAAGGTTAAGTCAAGTTCCACCCATGCATACCGTATAATAAGAATACTTGACACTCGAAAAAACCCGTCATCGATTCATTATAATAAGGAATAACCATGTATTTTTTGCTCTCCCCTGCCAAATCCCTGAACGAAACAGACGCTATACCATTAAATTTAGGCAACTACTATAGTCAGCCCGAGCTAATCGAACGCTCACAAGAACTGATGAAAGTACTGAAGTCAAAAGAGCCCGTTGACCTACAAGAGCTAATGAGTATATCTGACGATCTGGCTCAGCTTAATGCCACGCGCAATCAACAATGGCATTGGAGCGAAGAGCAACCGTTTAATAATGATGACTCTGATAATGCCGCCAAGCCTGCAGGCTATTTATTCGATGGTGATGTCTATACTGGGCTTGATATGTATCATATGGACAAAGATACCGCTACTTATATCAATGAGCACTTAGGCATTTTGTCTGGATTGTATGGAGTACTAAAGCCGCTCGATCTGATCCAGCCTTATCGTTTAGAGATGGGCACCAAGCTGAAAAATGAGCGCGGTGACAATCTTTATGAGTTTTGGGGCGAGGAAGTCACTAATGTTATCAATGCGCGTATGGCTGACAGCGATGACAAAACATTGGTTAATTTGGCTTCTAATGAATACTTTAAGGCGGTAAAGAAAAAAGCACTGAAGGCAGATATCATTACGCCACGATTTGAAGACGAGAAAAATGGTCAATATAAAGTGATTAGCTTTTATGCCAAAAAAGCACGTGGACTAATGGTGAAATATGCAGCAGATAACAAGCTGACCAATGCTGAGCAGCTAAAGCAGTTTGACTTGGCAGGATATTATTACTGCATCGAGGCGTCTGATGATAAGACTTGGACGTTTAGAAGAGATGCGGTGGATCAGTAGCTTGATATAATACGAGTCAAAATTATAAAAAACCCATCATAAGCCGAAACTTATGATGGGTTTTTTATTTTCCAACCACTAAAAATTTTAGGTCCTATACTCTAAAGCGCAACTTATCCCTTGAAACATCCAGTACTACTGTTTCATTATAAACATTATAGGTATGGAGACGATCAATGTCAGTCTCCCAATTCGGCTCAATATAACGTACAAAGGTTTCTTTATAAGAGGTCGGTGTCAACTCTTCTACTAGATATAGAGCGACCCTACGCCCATATCTAAGAGTGCCATCCTGAGCAGTACGAAAGAGCTGACCGTTTTTTTGGAATAATGCGCCTGCTAATCGAGATCCACGCACATCAATCTTTAGAGGCGCCGAGGGATGAATGGTCCAATTATCTGCTTGCAGCTTGTCAGACGTATAAATATACAACTCTAAATCCATAGTGAATGCTGAAATTGAACCGTGAGTTGTAAAAAGATACCATAATCCATTATGCTCAATCACGGCGCTATCTACTGCCTGAACGTCTGAAACTAATTCATGAACTTTTTCCCACTTACACGGAAAATCTGTCGCTTTTAATAAGCTAATACAATTGGTTTTTGCAGCCTCTGGAATCATATAGACAGCATCTTCATACTCGAATACATTGGGAAAGCTTAAGTGTGTGCTAATACCCAAATCAGCTTGTCCTGAACCAATCACTTGATGGCTTTCATTCAGCTCTATCCACTCTATTCGACCAATATTCTCTTTGTAGTTCAAGCTTTCAAAAAATATGTAACGTCTTGAGTCGCGTTCAATATAAAAAGGATCGGCCCAAAAACATCCCTTTTCAGGTAGTATCTCCGTGTATGTTTGTATCGGCTGATCAATAGAACCAATAAAAATACTCCAGTTGTTTAGATACAGACTCTTATAAAATCTTTTTATCATGTAGTTTTTTAGAAAATTCTGTAAATGTCGTATGGCCGTTAACTGTGGAGGCGTTTTATAAAGTGTGCGATCGTTAATTAAATTAATAGAATCTCCACTTTCGACGCCAATTTTATTTTTACGGAAGTACCAATACAGTATTGATGCTGCAACTCCTTTTAACTTATCCTCAGTCAAATTATAGTCCCAGTAAAACAAACTGCCATAACCTCTACCTACCACTTTGTGTACATCATGGTCCTTACTCAATAATTGCAGCGTCACGACACTATTTTCCCATTGCTCAGCAAATTGCCAATACAACGCAGGCCCGCCTCGCTGTATTCTTTCATCACCATAATGAAGTAAGAGAATGCCATGCTTCGTAACGCCTAGCGCTTTCCCTATTAAGGTTTGAAAATCCATACTCAGTAGGTAATCTAAATCTGTTGCCTGCAGTCTTCTAATCACTGAGTCTTCAATTTCATCATTGGATTTATCCTGTCTTGGTATTGATGTAACGACAGGCATTTTGCCATTGGGAACTAAATCATGAATAGAATAACGCTTGGTAGTCTTTTTAGCGTGAGAAAGAATAGAAAATAACTTTTGATTGATAGAAGGTATAATCTTGGATATATGAGAGGGATTAGATTGGTGTTCTGCACTTCGTTGGATAGCAATACAGACCTCAACTATACCTTCATCTACTAGAGACTTTAATGGCATAAATTTGTGCCATGCTAATGTTTCATCTTCTACAAAGATTCCAAGCCTAATCTTCTTCATCGTGATCACATTAAATGGCACACGATATTTTGCGCATTCTAACCCGCAACACGTGTCCAAACTCCTTTTAATTGAATTGTCACTCCATTATATATTCAAATAATAACATATATAGTAGTACATGTTAAAATAAACTCACCATCAAAATTAGACGCAAAAAAGCCCTGCTATCTTTCGATAGCAGAACTTCTAGTAGTCAAATAGACTTTATGACAAAATCATACTTTTAGCGGAAAGCGATTTATCGAGAAAGGTAAGAAAATGGTCAATATCAAGTGGAGTGCTAAGCAGCTAAAGCAGTTTAACTTGGCAGGCTATTACTATTGTGCAGAAGCGTCTGATGACAAGACATGGACGTTTAAAAGAGACGGATCAAGCCAGCAGCTTGATATAAAAACTATATTTACTACAATCCCTAGAAGTCACTAGAAGCATTGCATTCAGTGCTTGTAACTCACTCATTAGATATCCTTTAGTTGAACGAATTATAACAACCCTTCTTGTATCATCATTTCTTGTATCGAGGCACGGTTTAGCATGGCTTGATAGTGTGCATTTAGGTGTGTCCAATCCTGTGCTCGACTCGCATATCGCTGACTCCAGTGAGCAATCATAAATAAATGAAAATCAGCTCCACTTAATTTATCGCCTAACAACCATGGACCATTACTAGCTAACTCCTTTTCAACAATATCCCAACAGTGGGTTAGCACATCATTCGCTTTATCTTTCACTTGCTGCAAATTGTGCTTGCCACTGATGTACTGCTCGGGATGTGCCCAGCGATTAGCGGCTTCTTGTAGTGTAGAAGACATCCAAAATAAATACTGGTAATAGACACCGCGCTTAGGACATCCTGTGTCAGGTGCTAGCCCAGACTCTGGGTGCTGATCTAACACATACATTAAAATTGCCGCAGATTCATAAATAACCTGTCCTTTATGCACTAACGTAGGTACTTTGCCATTTGGATTAATGGCTAGATATTTAGCTGATTTTTGCATGTTTTTAGACAGGTCTATTTCTATCATTTCATAAGACACGCCTAGCTCCTCAAAGACAGCATGGGTGGCCATATTGGCACCACCCTTGTCCCAATATAAAGTATAAATAGTCGTGTCCTTTTTGCTGTGGCGATTAGTGGATAAAACCATTGTACTGAGTTATAAAGATTATTCTCTAACGTGAAATAATCGATATGATAGCGTCAGCCAGTTGGGGAATTTCCGTCATTTTCAAACCTGCAATATTGATTCTGCCATTTGGCATGCCGTAAATCGCGAACTCATCTTGCAATATCAGCATTTGATTTTCTGTTAGCGGCAATAGAGAAAACATGCCTTTTTGGTGCGAGATGTCCAAAAACTCTGCAGGTGCACCTCTACCTTTTAATGCTGCGCCTAATGCTTGGCGAATAGTATCTACCCTACTACGGTAGCTTGCCAGCTCGACTAGCCAAGCGTCTGGTTTGTCTAGCAAATAAGAAGCCACTGCGGCACCGTGATTGGGCGGCATGGAGTAGTTGGCACGTGTGATGGTTTCTAAAAGTGTCTGTATATCTGCATGACGCTCATGGTTCGTCGTTACCACCGAGGCAATACCTGTACGCTCGTTGTATAGTCCCATGTTTTTTGAACAGCTGGCAGCGATAAATGCAAAGTCAGCGTCTTCGATCATTAAACGAAGCCCTGCAGCATCGCTATCAGGATCATCTCCAAAACCTTGATACGCCATATCAATGAATGGGACAATATTTTTCTGTTTACACTTATCAGAAAAAAGTTGCCACTGCTCTAAAGAAGGATCTATACCGGTAGGGTTGTGGCAGCACGCATGTAATAACAGAACGTCTCCCTCTTTTGCTTTTTCTAGCGCGGCAAAACACGCATCAATATCTAATTGACCATTTTTATTTTGCCACGGATACGTATCAACCGTTAACCCCGCACCTTCCATCAGCGGACGATGATTGATATAACCAGGGTTACTGATCCAAACGGTTGAATCTGGAGAGAGCGTGGCGATTAAGTCAGCGATGAGTCGTAACGCACCTGACGCCCCAACCGTCTGAATTGTGCATTGGTTCTTTAGACTTGGACTGTCACCCAATACAAATTTTGCCATTTGCTGGTTAAAATTAGCGTTACCCGATAACATGCCATAAGCCTTTGAATGAGCTTCATGAGCAAGATGTATCTCTGCGTCTTGCACGGTTTTCATCACAGGCGTATTACCATGCTCGTCTCGATAGACACCAACCAATAGATCTATTTTATGTTTGCGTTGGTCAGCGCGAAACCTACCTAACAATGCCCACAGTGGATCGCCATTGATAACAGGCATATTATCTAACATCATGATACTTCCTTAATTAGTTTATGTCGTTCGATTGGACAAGATGACACCAATGGTACTGAGTACGATGCCGCATATCATAATGACTGATAGAGACTCACTGAGTATCAGCGTAGCCAGTATAGCGGTTAATCCTGGTGACAAAGAGCCAAGTAATAAGGTACGAATGGAGCCTAGCTGTTTGACAGCATAAGAAAACGCAATGGTTGATACCACCCCTACACCAAGTCCTTGTACTAGGATAAATGGAAGCGCTTCATCAAAAGATACAGAACCTATATTTGTCTCTACGATACCAGACAGAACCATCACTAATGTCAGAAAGAACGAGGTATAAGAAAGCACGATAGCGATAGTTATTGGACTCAATTTGGTGCTTTTTAACCCTAAGGTATAACCCGCCCAAATCAGGCTTGCCATCAACAGTAACCCCACACCGTACAGCAGACTATTAGGTATTGACTGTGCACGCCCGCCAATCATAGTAGCGATACCGAAGAGAATGAGGATTAATGCGGCAAATTTCCTCAATGATATTCGCTGACGATAAAAAATAAAAGACAATATTGCGGCAAAGAAGACTGGCGTACCTGTCAAAATAGTACCAACGTAAGCTGCTGGTACTGTACTTGCACCAAAAGCGGCTAATAAAAGAAAAGGCACGCCACCAAGTAAAACGAACAGGATATCTGGCAGTCTTATGTTTTTGATTTCATGCCAACTAGAGAGTACCCAAGGAGTCAATAAGACCAGCGGTACACTAAAGCGAATGAGCATGACATCCGCAATAGTTAGCGACGATGCTCCAACCGCTCGCACAGTCAACGCAAAGCCTGACCAAATCAATAATACAACGCTCATCGCCACATAGCCTTTGGTTAGTGGCGACATTACAAACAAAGGATTTTTGCGCGATGAGGGATGGAATATCGTATTCATAGTCGTGTCTTATGCTGCTATACAAAGACCAATTATCGATTAAAATACGCGCTTTTATCTCTATTTATTCATTGCAATTTTGCAAATATTTGGTGGATAATGCTAACTAAATAAAAATTATTGGCTTAAAAAGCCAAAAGGTAAATTATGGACAAAATCGATCGCCATATCTTGGAAGTGCTCCAAAAAGAAGCGCGCTTATCTACAGCCGAACTGTCCGAACGTATAGGGCTGTCGCCGTCTCCTTGCGCGCGACGCCTCAAACGTTTGGAAGATGAAGGTTATATAGAGAACTATCAGGCAAACGTAAATAAAGCCAAAGCGGGTATTGCGATGAGTTTCTTTGTGGAGGTCAGTCTCAACAGCCACCAAGAAGAATCTATCGCAGCTTTCGAACGTGCTCTGTCCAATATGGACGAGGTGATTAATGGACATGTGGTATCGGGTTCTTATGATTATTTATTAGAAGTAGTGAGCCCCAATCTCGATGGTTATGAGCGGTTCACACGTAAGTTACACAAGCTTGCTAGCGTAAAAGATATACACACTCATTTATCGGTGAGAAAGGTAATCAATAAGACAACTTTACCTATTTTTGTTTGAGATTCTTTTATACCGACTAAGAGAATAATGTCCCGCTCAATCACCCGTGAGTAGCAAGACCCATAATGAGTTCATTTAAATTTGACAGAATATTGCTATGATAAAAAGTCTTGATAGTACGACGTGGACGTTTAGACGAGATACAGCGGATGAATAGAGTATTTGATGAGCTTTAACTATAACGCCCTAATATAGGAGATATTACTAGGGCTTTATTTTAGAGGGATAAGTAAGTCATTCATAGTAAGTAGCTTATTAACAATAGATTTGTATTCACCGTATTATAGGGAAATCTCAACTTCTATTTTGATTGGTCGTTTTAAATGGATAGTAACTGTTATATTAATAGAAGCTGCTTCTGGTGGCTCATTGTCCAAAGCGCCGTCAACGATGTGAGCGATTTTCATTGCCTCTACTTCTTTAAGTTCAAAGCCGTTTGCTTTGGCACCTCTCATCACTTTTTCATAAATTTCTTTTTCGCTCGTGTAGCGCTCTTTATTGTTAAATGATAACTGCATAACTTTAGAATAGGCAACGCTAGACATCTCCATCGGCTTTTGCATTTTAAATCCATCTAAACTAGGATCAGCTGAACTACTAGCAGAAGCCAACACTAGGGCTGATGCTACCATCGCAATCGATAAAATCTTCATTTTAAATTCCTTTTAAGTTAATTTATTCCTTCTAAGTTAAAACGCTGTTAGCGAATATATTCGCTATATCAACTATATCCTAATAAATTATTAATTGAAAATTTAAATTGATGTTACTAATACTAAAAAACCCTACTAATTTTAGTAGGGTTTTTTAGTATTAGTGATTGGAAGCTCATAGATACGATATATTAGAGTAGAATTAATTACTACTCTCTTCAGTCATGTCAGCACATCCTTTTCTACTGTATTGCGTTGAAACAGCTTCATATTTACCTTTCAAAAGAGCATAGTTAGACTGTAGTGTACCGTCCCCTCCCTCTAAAAAGAAAAGTGCAGGCCAAAACAGCACCAATCCAACACCCATCTGCCATGCGTCAGCTGAGGCCTCTTTATCTACTTGGCCAGTAATAGTGGCCACTCTCTGCGATATATCTCTCATTTCATTTTCGAGAGCAGTACAACTAAGGCTAGCATATTCGTTTGGCGACACGTAGGTTATAGGAATCTTCCGTAGATTTACTAGCGCAGCCACTCATAATTAAAGCTGTAACCATTACTACTAAAATGGCAGGTGAGTTAATGTTCAATAAATACTCCTTTTCTTAAATATATTAACTGTAAACATATAAAGTAAAAAATAGTTTAGTTTTAACAGTGTGCATTATATACAAATAGCAATATTTATGTAACATTTATTGATTTGCTGTATGAAATTTTCGATATAAAGATAAGAGTAGCTAATTTGGAATTTATTTAGTAAATCATGAAAATATTGAACTCCAACAAGTTAGTATATTGATTTTAATATTATCTGAGAATAAAACTTTCCAATAAACCAAACACAAAAAAGCCCTGCTATCTTTCGATAACAGAGCTTTTAATAGTTCAAACGCTTTCACAAAAATACTTACAACTCTAGTGAAAAACGCTTTATGAGTTGACTAAAGCAGTACGACTAGGCAACCGAGTGAAGATTGTACTGATAGTACATCGAGCGAGGTTAACAACGTCGTACAAAGTTAGTCGAGGCATATATTACATCATGCCGCCCATTCCACCCATACCGCCCATTCCAGCACCGCCGCCCATAGCAGCCATACCATCATCGCTCTGCGGTAAATCAGTAATCATGGCTTCAGTAGTAAGCATAAGACCAGCAACAGACGCCGCGTTCTCTAGTGCTGAACGAGATACTTTAGCTGGATCAAGGATACCCATCTCAAGCATATCACCGTATTCACCAGAGGCAGCATTGTAGCCGTAGTTACCAGTGCCATTTTTTACTGCATTTACGACAACTGATGCTTCTTCGCCAGCGTTGGTGACGATTTGACGTAATGGTGCTTCCATCGCGCGGCGTAGGATGTTGATACCTGCGTCTTGGTCATCGTTGTCGCCTTTTAGCTCAGACAATGCATTCATCGCACGAACTAATGCAACACCGCCGCCAGGTACAACGCCTTCTTCAACCGCGGCACGAGTCGCATGTAGCGCATCATCAACACGGTCTTTCTTCTCTTTCATTTCGGTTTCAGTTGCTGCACCGACCTTGATTACTGCTACGCCGCCTGCCAATTTCGCAACGCGTTCTTGTAGCTTTTCTTTGTCATAATCAGAAGTAGATTCAGCGATCTGACGGTTGATAGACTCAACACGGTTTTCGATGTCAGCTTTGTTACCAGCGCCATCAACAATTACAGTATTTTCTTTACCGACAGTCACTTTTTTCGCCGTACCCAATTGCTCTAGAGTAGCAGTCTCTAGGCTCAGACCAATCTCTTCAGAAATTACTGTACCGCCCGTTAGTGTTGCGATGTCTTCTAGCATGGCTTTACGACGATCGCCAAAACCTGGTGCTTTAACGGCACAAGTTTTCAAGCCGCCACGCATGTTGTTTACAACTAGGGTTGCCAATGCTTCGTTTTCTACGTCTTCAGCGATGATAAGCAATGGCTTGCTTTGCTGCATCACTTGCTCCAGTAATGGCACGATCTCACGGATGTTGCTAATTTTTTTGTCAACCAATAGGATGTATGGGTTTTCAAATTCAGCAGTCAGGCTGTCTTGCTTGTTTGCAAAGTACGGGCTGATGTAACCACGGTCAAACTGCATACCTTCAACAACTTCTAGAGTATCTTCAAAGCTTGAACCTTCTTCAACAGTGATAACACCTTGCTTACCAACTTTTTGCATCGCTTGCGAGATTAGCTCACCGATTTTGGTGTCTGAGTTAGCAGAGATAGAACCTACTTGCGCGATGGCTTTTTCGTCATCAGCTGGTGTTGATAGGTTATGGATTTCTTTAACCGCTTCACGAACAGCTTTGTCGATACCGCGCTTAAGATCCATCGGGTTCATGCCAGCAGCCACTGACTTCATGCCTTCTTGCAAGATTGACTGAGCCAATACAGTCGCAGTTGTTGTACCATCACCAGCGACATCGTTAGTGCGACTAGCCACTTCACGTACCAGCTGTGCACCCATGTTTTCAAATTTGTTTTCTAGCTCGATTTCTTTGGCAACTGAAACACCATCTTTAGTAATGGTAGGTGCGCCAAATGATTTATCGATAACAACGTTACGACCTTTAGGACCTAGTGTTACACGTACTGCATTTGCTAGAACGTTTACGCCGTCCATCATTTGTTTACGGGCATCAATGCCGAATTTTACGTCTTTTGCCATGTTAAATTACTCCACTATTATAAGTATGAGAATACAATTGATTGATTTGATAGTTGCTTATCAAAAGCGATTATTAGAAACTGCTATCAAAATGTGCTGAGTATAAAATAATACTCAAAAGGATTAACCTTCTAGCACACCCAATACATCAGACTCTTTCATAATCAATAGTTCTTCACCGTCAACCTTTACGGTTTGACCAGCATATTGACCGAACAAAACTTTGTCGCCAGCTTTTACATCTAACGCACGAGTTTCACCGTTGTCACGAACTTGACCATTACCAACTGCAAGCACTTCACCTTGTGAAGGTTTCTCTTGTGCTGAACCAGGAAGCAAGATACCACCAGCTGTCTTTGTTTCTTCTTCTATGCGGCGGACGACAATACGGTCATGTAAAGGACGAATGTTCATCGATATGACTCCAAAAGTTGGTTAATAAAATTAAGGGTTTATTTGAATTAATGGTCTCAATACCAGTATCTATAGGGAACACTGCCAAAAACAACGCTTTATAGATAAGCCTTGAGCTTGTAACAAAAAGTGGGGGCAAGGTGAGTTCGGTTCAAGTGTAAAGCCCAAAAATTTACAAGATTATTTTGCAAAAATTGATCAATCAACATCTCATATCGATGCCTTACGTTTAATAGAGTCGATATGCTAATCAAATGAAGAACAAAAAGTAGGGATATTTAAAAATATTAGTGAGCTGAATTTATATTTTGTCCAAGGCCAAATTAACTATAGAAACATTTGCTACAAGCACTACACGAAGCGGTATGACACCACGCTTGAAAATGTAACAGCGTATGACCATTATAGGTCTGGTAAACATAATAAGAACGAACAAAAATTGCTATATCGGCAATAAATTAATGAAGGGGTATCTATGAGTTTTTCATCAATGTACAAAAATTCATCAAGCGACAATGTTGATAATGCTAATAACGCAAAACGCAGTCCATCTAAATTTTTATCTGCCTTAGTGACAGGCATCAGTATCTCTACTGTTGGAGCTTTGAGTATGACCGCACCTACCCTTGCCAGCGCAAAAACTGTCCAACCATCAACTGCCGATTATAGTTTTACCGTTGAGGACAAATACAAAGGCACAGCAACTCGTACGCTAAGCAAATCTGGTAATACGTGGAAATATAACGTTAAGGCTCGTGTCGCTGGTGTGGCTAGCGCCTCGCAAAACAGCACTTTTACACTTAATGGTAATAATGTCAGTCCCACGCAGGCAAGCACTACGTACAAACTACTTGGCATGGGTCGCACACATAAACTAGACTTCAACCCAAGCAGCAAAAAAGTCACCAGTAACTATAAGGGCAAGTCGACGACTATGAATATGTCGCAACAAGCCTTTGATGACTTGAGCCTTGAGGTACAGATTCGTCAGGATTTATTAAACGGTAAATTCTCTGGTAATTATTACATGGCAAAAAAAGATAAAATCGAGAAGACGCCGTTTAAAAAATCAGGCAGTACTAAGATTACCGTACCAGCGGGTACCTTTGATACAGTACGTGTTGACCGCGTCCACGATGATGATAGCCGCTCTACCAGCTTTTGGTTAGCCCCAAGCTTGGACTATATGCCAGTTAAAGTTAGCCAAATTAACGATGGTAAGAAAATGGATTTAGAATTAACTAAGATTAATTAATCTACTTATCTTGAAAGTTATAAACAAAAAAGCGGCGCTCCAGATGGGACGCCGCTTTTTTATGGTTTTAGATTGATAGGTATAATTTATTAGGCTTCAGGCAAGTTCATTATTGACGAGGTTTCTTCACAACGTTATTCATCGAAGGCAAACGTTTAAGCAAAATAAATAGCCAAACATTGATGGCAAGCAATAGTAAAAAATCCACTAAATACACAGCAATTTCTGCCCAGCTACTGCCATATATACGAGTAAACAGCACCACGCCACTCGCACCCAAATATACTAGGGTAAACATACTGCTTATCAACAATGCATAAGGGGAACGACCGCGCAATATCCATGGCGTCAGAATCAATGCTGGCACTAGCCATAATGCCTGCCAAGCAATACCGCCAACGATATCAGGGCTACTAGGATTAAAGATACTAATAAAAATAGGCAATCCGAGTAGTCTATAAACGAGCCAAATTAACCACGTAACCTTCAAGCGCTGTGCAATAGGTGCGATAGGCTTAACCGTTTTAAGAGGCTTTGTATGAGAGCGGGTTATGGCCATTAGATATTTTGATTTCCTAAATGAATAATATACTGCTGAACATGAATAAGTAGCTCTTTATTATAACCACTTGTTTATAACCGAGTGGTTATAAGCACTCAATCATAGACTTTGAGACTCAGACGCTTTTAGACAGCAGGTTTATAAAAGTTGCTTATCGGCCCCAATTAGCCTGTGCTAATGCAGCTGCCGTAATCGCTAAACGGCGACCCTGCGCAATACCCAAATCTCGCTCGTCAGCAGATATTGGCTGATCATGCGATGCACCGCTGACATGGCTGGCACCGTAAGGCGTACCGCCGCGATGCGTACGGTTCAGTGCTGGCTCTGCATAGGGCACACCTACGATGACCATACCGTGATGCATCAGCGGCAACATCATCGTCAACAATGTCGTTTCTTGGCCACCATGCATGGAACCTGTCGCCGTAAATACTGAGGCTGGTTTGTTTTGTAGGTTCCCTGCCAGCCATAAAGTCACGGTATTATCCCAAAAATACTTCATGGGTGCGGCCATATTACCAAAGTGCGTTGGGCTACCAAGCGCTAGACCGCTACAGTCTTTTAGATCGTCCATCGTACAATACAAATCACCTTCATCAGGTATCGCAGGCTTACTGGACGTGGTTTCAGGTGCCACTGTCGGCACCGTACGGATACGAGCAGTCATGCCAGCATCTTCAATACCTTGAGCGATAGCATATGCTAATGTCTTAGTCGTACCGTAATTAGAATAATAAAGCACCAAAACATAAGGGTCGGTCTGACTCATTAGCAAAGCTTCCTTATAAAATCGTTAGGCATACTAGCCACCAAAAATGCGGCGAAATATATGACTAACTGGCATTGTAGAATATGTGCACATTATGCCCGAGTCATTCACTGTCATGCAAATAACCATGATTGATAACCTGACTTATATTGTATCTGATGTGCTACGCGGTGCATTTTGACACAATTAAACCGCAGATGATAACCGTTCATCTTTGTTACACTATTGTCACTCTTACTTTTGCTTAATGGTCGACATGGAAAAATTATCTCAAAAACTCCCGTTTTTACAGCAGCGCTGGTTTCAGTTTTTACGGTTTTTGACTCGGCATTTTTTTGAAGATAATTGCCAGCAAAAGGCGGCTTCGCTGACATACACCACTATGCTGTCGATCGTACCAGTATTAACGGTATTACTGATGATTTTGTCATCTGTACCAGCACTTGCATCGGTTAGAGCTCAGATTTATGACGTCATTTATAGCAATCTATTGCCGCAATCGAGCATGCAAGTTAGTGAGTACATTAATAGCTTTGCTGAAAAGTCATCTAACCTAACCATTATCGGTGCCATGATTTTATTCTTTACGACTATCATGACCTTGACCACTATCGAGCGTGCGTTTAACCAAATCTGGCGAGTAGAAGATCGCTCTGGTGGCATCAAAAGCATGCTGCGTTATTGGACCATTGTTACGTTGGGACCTTTGGTATTGGGTACCGCTTTTATCGCTTCCAGTACCGTACAGAGTCTGAGCTTTCTCAATCGTCAAATTGCAGGCTACGGTATCGACTGGAGCTTTTGGGTACAAATGGCATCGATTGGTATTACGATGGCGGGCTTTATCGGTATGTACTGGTTTATTCCAAAGGCGCGCGTACCAGCAAAAAATGCAGCCATCGCTGGCGTGTTTGTGGCCATTGTCTTTGAATTAATGAAGCATCTGTTTGGTACAGTGATGGCTAACTTTACCAGCTACGAAGCGATTTATGGCGCTTTTGCTGCATTGCCTATCTTTCTACTATGGATTTATCTGTCGTGGAATTTGATTTTATTAGGCGTTGAAATCAGCTATACCTTGACCATTTTTGAGACAGAAGAAGTCTACCCTCGTCACCCGTTACTCAGCTTGTTAGACATGTTGAATTTGGTTTATACCCACCACTTAAAAGGTGAAGCTGTTAGCGAGCAAGCACTGCGTAATGTCTTAGGTCGCAAAGAGCTGCCAAAATGGTATACCTATATCAACTACCTACAAGACAGCAATCTGATTACCATGACAGATGATGACGACTATGTACTCAAAAGAGACCTGAGTAGGATGACGTTATGGGACTTTTATCGTACCTTGCCCTACCCACTTCCTATCAAAGACGAGCTGGATGAGATGAAATTGGAAGGTCAAAAGCCTTGGCTAAGTTTATTGGTAAAACGCTTTGAAAACACCGAAGCGTATGCCAAACAGCAACTGCATCTGCCGCTAAATGCTATTTTTGCCAATAGCGAACCGCGGAAACAATCTACTAGCAAGCATGGCGATGACCATAAATTATTTAGAAAAACCTCTGCCGCAACTGAAAACGTACAACGACATGAAAATCTAAATAGACATGGTGAGAGTGCTTACAACGGTAATGATCCAAATCTAGAAGCCTCACCACACCTAGAGCCTATGGCTTACGACAAAGACAGTGATATTGAATATGACGATCACGACAATGAAGCCATCATACCTTTAGGGACTAGTGAGAGTCATGCTGAGACAGATATGACCAGACGTATGCACAAAAACGCTATTATTACAGAAGCAGATAACCCTAAGGCTCAACACAGTGAATAAAAATGATGGAGACAGCATCTGGACACGTACGATCAATGCAGGTCAAAACAGGCTTAAGCAGTTCACTAATTTGTGGTCAATACAAACGCTGACTGACTTGCCTGATCGTTTAAATAACTTGTGGCAATGGCTGATTGGCTCTTATTGGTTTATTCCAACCGCTTGCGTCATCGTGGGTATTTTACTTGCTCCTTTGCTAGTCGCGATTGATCAGCATTTTGATCGTGAAACCGTAAAAGAGATCTCCTTTGCCTTTACTGGTGATGACGAGGCTGCGCGCGCTATTATGACCGCCATTGCTGGTGCGGTACTGGGCGTGGCAGGTACGACGTTTTCAATTACAATCGCCGTCCTGTCGATGGCATCTTCACAATTTGGTCCAAGACTACTACGTAACTTTTTGACCGACACTCCAAATCAGTTTGTCCTTGGCGCTTTTATCGGTACATTTAGCTATAGCTTACTGGTACTAAAGTCTATCCATAAGTCTGACGTAGCTTTTGGTGTGCCGCAATTGGCAGTGACCTTTGCCATTATCATGGCGATTATCTGTGCGCTGCTCTTGGTTTATTTTGTACAGCATATGGTGCATGCCATTCAAGCGTCACATGTTATTCAAAATGCTAGCAACGATGCGATTGCAAACATTTACTATTGGTATAACGATCGATGTGATATTCAACATCAACGCGATGCTGAGCACCATGATATCGAGCAGTTCCAAAACTGGCCTGCTATGCCGATTTATTCACCAAATTCAGGTTATCTACAGCAGATTTATCTTGAGTCATTGATTGCGCTGTCACAAGATTATGGTGGCGTAGTACAAATGCATGTTAACCTCGGTAATTACGTCACTGACAAAAACGTCATTGGTTACTTTTATCAGCGGCCTGCGTCTCATCCAAATAATCGCCAAAGGACAGCGACCCCGCATCTGGCAATAATACCGCGAGCGCCTGATGGACTGTTTTGGCAACGTCTTGCAGGCTGCCTGCGGCTTGAGCAACGATTGGCGCACTCTAACGACATCGCCTATAGCCTAGGTCAGATGACAGAGATTGCTGTACGCGCCTTATCCCCTGGTATCAATGACCCAAAGACTGCGGTCAATTGCGTCCAGTCTCTCACCAGCTGTCTTAGTATCATGATGCGTCGCCAGCCACCGAGCCCTTATCATTTTCACATACCGCAATCAGATACTGACGATAGCTCTGAAACTACTATCAAACAGAAGCGTCTGGCCATATTGGCACTAGTCACTCATATTCCAAAGATTTCTGACTTTATCAATGTATCACTTGGTGAGATACGTCGTTATGCAGCTGCTGACCTAATGGTCTTAAAAGCACTATGTCAGGCAATGGTCAATTTGAACTATGCACGAGTAAACAGCGCACAGCAGCAAACGCTATTACATGAATTGCATCTGATTCAGCGAGCTGGTGAAGAGAATTTAAATTATCAAGAATTGGTTGATGATTTGGTCGCTATGTGCGAACAAGCCAAGCAATTTATCCTTGATAAGGATGCTCAGCACAAACATTTTAATTACGTGAGTGATTTTGAAGCCGATATTCGTCAAGCGTTACAGACACAGTCTAGTTAATGACATGACTAATTAACTGTTTAAATAGATGGCCATATCAGCCCTGATAAACACATTATTTATAATCACAACACCTATAGCTAACAACACTTATAACGTCCCTATAAGCCCTGCGCTTTAGATACTTTTTATATTTATATGAGACCTACTTTTTATGGCATCTGCAACCAGCCTCACCATTCTAGAAATCAGCGCCATATTTTTGTCGATTACTGCTTCGTTAACTTATATTAATCACCGTTTTATTGGTTTGCCGACCACTATCGGTGTCATGGTCATCTCTATCTTATTGTCAATCGGCGCGATATTTTTGGGCTTCTTAGGGTTTGATCAGCTGATTGATTACGAAGTCAGTTTATTGGAGCAACTTGATTTTACCGAAGTACTCTTAGACGGTATGCTATCAATGTTGCTATTTGCAGGCGCATTACACGTCAATATTGGTGACTTAAGACGCTACAAGTTACCTATCGGCATCCTTGCTGGTCTTGGTACTATCATATCGGCGATGCTTATTGCGACTGCGATTTATTTTATGTTGCCGCTCTTCGGTTTCGGCCTGCCGTTTCTCTGGTGCCTGTTATTTGGTGCGCTTATCTCCCCTACCGATCCTATTGCTGTCATGGGTATCCTGTCGTCAGCAGGTGCTCCAAAGAGCATCGAGACCGTCATCGCTGGCGAGTCATTGTTCAATGATGGGATCGGCGTGGTTATCTTCGTTTTATTGCTAGGGATTTTATCTAGCGGTGATATCCCTACTGCCAACTACGTCGCACATACTTTGGCGGTTGAAGCTGGTGGCGGCGTTGTATTCGGACTAGTACTTGGTGCGATTTTGTATTACCTGCTCAAAAGCATTGATAGCTATCAAGAAGAGGTGCTATTAACATTAGCAGGCGTCATCGGTGGCTATGCGCTGGCCAGTCATTGGCATTTATCAGGGCCACTCGCCATGGTCATGATGGGTCTGATGGTCGGTAACCGTGGTCGCGAGCTAGCCATGAGTGATAAAACACGGCACTATATTGATTTGTTCTGGGAATTGATTGATGAGATTTTAAACGCTATTTTGTTTGTACTTATTGGTCTAGAAGTGGTGATGATTGCTTATTCAGGCAATTTATTTATTGCGAGTGGTTTGACTATTTTGATCGCGCTTGTTGCCCGGTTTATCGTGGTAGGCATGACGACAAAAACCTTTCATCGTCAGCTTGATTTGCCTACAGGCGCATGGAAAGTCCTGACGTGGGGCGGCTTACGCGGTGGTATCTCGGTCGCGTTAGTATTACAGCTACCGATCGGGGCTGAACGAGAGATTCTATTGGCACTCACTTATGCGGTGGTGATTTTCTCCATCTTGGTACAAGGTTTAAGCGTCGGTAAAGTCGCTAAAAGCATTCGTAAGGATGAAAAAACAGTAGACGTATAAACGAAAAATATATCAGGCACAAAAAATCCAGCATCAGATACTTGTCTTATGCTGGATTTTCTAACTTAAATTTAAACGTTATATCAAGCCCTTTCGTTTCATATTACGATAAACCACAATAATAATAAGCAGATTAGAAACCAGTATCCCAAGCTTAAACCAGTCAAAAGGGCTAACGATCAGATAGTAAATTTCTATAGGGATAAATACCCCGTAGCCTAATACCCCAAACCAATACGCCCATGTTTTGTCATGCCATAAGCCATAGGCTTCGAGGAAACGCAAACTGGCATAAGCAAATATCAATAATAAAAACATCGGCCAGTTTTTGCTTGCCTGCTGAGCAATACGTACGGCACTATCGATTTGCGGGGCAAGCATATGGCCGAAACTGCGCTGCCAAGTAACCGTTGCGGTCGTCAGCCAATGCTCAAGATTGGTATGCCACCACCATAATGCCCCTGCTCCTAGTAACGCACCAACACCTTTGACTACCTCATAAATGGCCACTGCTTTGATAGACTCACTCGCCGTACTGCGCAATTTTTCTTGCTGACCATTCATGGTAACCCCTTTATCCTTCGAGGATGGCGGCAGACGGTCATCCTGTCGGGGCAAATTAGCCAAAGAATGTCTCCACAACACGTCCTTGCAACTGCTGATTGAAAAACGGCGTGTTCTTACCATTCGATAGCATAGATTGCGCGGTTACTTGCCACTCAAGGTTAGGATCGACCAATACTGCACCGCCGATAGCTTCATACTGCTCACTAATACCTGCGATTTTTGCAGGATTCAGGCAAATTTTATCTACTAATTGCGAGAGTGTTAATACCTCGTCATTTACCAGCTGACAAGCCAGCGCCATAAATGTATCGAAGTTTGAGATACCTGGCGTACTCTCAGCAAATGGTGCTTTTTTGGCGGTGCTATTTAGTGGCTCGTGATGACTACAGATAGCATCAATAGTGCCATCTTTTAATCCGCGGCGGATTGCCTGCTGATCGGTATTACTACGCAGTGGTGGTAACACATATGCCTGAGCATTAAAGCCTTCAAGATTGTCATCAGTTAGATAAAGCTGATGCATTGCAACGTCGCAAGTCACTGGCAAGCCTTTATCTTTTGCCCAGCGCATGAGCTCGATAGAAGACTTACATGATAACTGACTAAAATGAGCAGCGATTCCGGTCTCTTCAACCATCAGTAGCTGCGTAGACAATGCAACCGTTTCCGCAATCCAAGGAATCCCTTGCAGACCATGATAAGAAGCAATATAGCCCTCATGTGCCACGCCATCTCCAGACAGACTTGGCTCGTCAGGATAAAAGAATACTTTCATACCAAAAGTCGCCGCGTATTCTAGTGTACGTAGCAATACTAAGTCATTACGAAAAGGTCTACGCGCATTAGATACCGCAATACAGCCGCCCTTTTTAAGCCCTGCGATATTAGATGGTCGTTCGCCCTCTAACCCTGTGGTCAATGCACCCAAAATATGCAAGTAAATCCCGCCATCACTCAAGGCTCGCTCACGTAAACCTTTTAATAGTGAGCCATTTTCTAAAATAGGATTGGTGTCAGGCGGTGTGACTACATGCAAGAATCCATTACCACGAGCTGCGCTGCCTTCTGATTTTAGCGTACCGTGTTGCTGTTGGCCTGGTTCACGCAAGCGCGCGCACAGATCTACCAAAGGTGGTAGCAACCACATCTCACGGCCAGATTCAAGTGTAGATAGTCTTTCTGTTGCAGTTTGTGGCAATGCATCTTTAAATGCTTCTGGTAAATGGTCAAGAATGGGTGCATCCGTATTAAGCATGGTAGACATAACGTTATTACCGTATCAATAAAATTAAATAAATGAGAATAAGTCGCTCGGCAGCCTATTACTTGCCAGCCGCTTGATGAGCACGCTGACCTTCCATCGCAAGTGACAAGACTGCCATGCGAATGGCAATACCGTTATTTACCTGCTTTAAGATAACGGATTGCGCGCCATCAGCCACACTAGAGGCAATCTCAACACCGCGGTTCATTGGCCCTGGATGCATCACTAATGCATCAGGCTTAGCGAGAGCTACCCGCTCTGGCGTAATCCCATAATGCTTATAGTATTCACTTGAGGATGCCAAGAGCGGCGAACCGATACGCTCATTTTGTATTCTTAATCCCATGATCACATCACAGTCAGTGACACACTCGTCCATGTTTTCATATACTTGCACACCGAAACGCTCAATGCCTTTAGGCAGTAAAGTGCGCGGCGCACAAACACGGATGTCTGTCACACCTAGCGTTTGCAGTGCACTGATATCAGAGCGTGCCACGCGTGAATGCTTAATATCACCAACGATTGCGATAGACAACTCTTCAAACGGGCGCGGAGCTTCACGGTGAATGGTCAACATGTCGAGCATTCCTTGAGTAGGATGCGCATGCCAGCCATCACCACCGTTGATAATAGCAATATCAGGCGTCACCTCTGTCGCCATAAAATGTGCAGCACCTGATGCTGAATGGCGTACTACAAAGATATCCGCGGTCATTGCCTGTAGATTCCACAGCGTGTCGCGCAGACTCTCGCCTTTTTTGGTACTAGAACGTTCGATATCGATATTGAGTACATTGGCACCCAAGCGTTTTTCTGCCACCTCGAATGTCGTCCGCGTACGAGTCGATGGTTCAAAGAACAAATTCATAACCGTATAGCCGTCTAACTCAGGACGATTGATTAGCTGTCCGTTTTCATCAAAGAAAGTCTCTGCTTTTGCGATAATAGCTTTGAGCTGTGCTTTATTAAGACCTTCAACACCCAAGAAATGCCTGATACTGCCATCGGTGTTGAGCTGCGGACGACTCAATGACGTATTGAGCCTTTGATGAATCGTACTGGGATCAAATTTTGCATAATCAGTCGGTGAGACTGGTTGTGTAGCGCTACTATCGATAGAATTTGACATAATGGCGAGTCTTTATTGTGGGTTTATATGAGTCTATAGTAATCACTTATTCATCTTTGTTCGATCATTTATCACTGATAGGCATAGATACAAAGGACATTTTGACGCTTATTTGCTACAATTTACCGTAATCAAATTCGACCGAAAAATAGCCTCAGCAGACAATCAGAAAGCGTGAGTAGACATGCTGTATTCTCATAGAGAATAATTCTGACAAAACTATAAATGAATAACAATAGATATAGTGTAGCCGATTTTGTGGTCGGGACAAAGATGCCGTATTAGCTATTTAAGAATTTACCTATTTCAGGTGTGCTCAATGCCACCTACTTCTTTACTTTGACACCTATCCATTCTTTTACTTTCCATACCCTTTATTAGGAAGCCTTATGACGACCTTAGCAGACTATCTAAACCAACATGCCACTAGCCCTGCACTCAATAACGTGATTACCACTGTTACTGATGTCGGTAAGACAATTTCACAGCTACTCAGAAAAGGCGCTTTAGCAGACATTTTGGGCGAAGCGGGTAATCAAAACGTCCAAGGCGAAGATCAGAAAAAGCTCGACGTACTGGCCAATGACTTATTGCTAGATGCATTGGCAAAAAATGCAAATTGTGCTGGTGTTGCCTCAGAAGAGCTCGATGATGCCACCCCTGCTAATAACGATGGTAGCCTATTAGTTTTGTTTGACCCATTGGATGGCTCATCAAATATCGACATCAATATGGCAGTAGGTACGATTTTTTCTGTTCTGCCGTATGAGCGTCAAGGTCAAACCAGTGAGAACAGCGACTATCTACAGGCAGGTAACAAACAACTAGCGGCTGGTTATCTGCTATATGGCACTTCTACTGTCCTAGCGCTAACCATCGCTGATAAAGTTGTGATGTTTAGCCTAGATCCAGAGACTTCTGACTATGTGCTGATAGAAGACAATGTTCAAATCGATGCCGATACGAGCGAGTATGCTATCAATAGCTCAAATTATCGCTACTGGCGCGCACCGATGCAACAGTACATCGATGAGCTTATCGCTGGTGAGACTGGGGTACGTGGACGCGATTTCAATACGCGCTGGGTAGCCGCTATGGTTGGTGACGTCCATCGCATTTTATGCCGCGGTGGTCTGTTCACTTATCCGTTTGATACCAAATACGCTCACAAAGCGGGTAAACTACGCTTGATGTATGAAGCCAACCCAATGAGCTTATTGATTGAGCGCGCGGGTGGAGGCGCAACAGACGCCGTCAACCGTATCCTAGATATCGAACCGACTGATATTCATCAACGTGTCCCTGTGGTACTCGGTAGTAAAAACGAAGTCAATTATGTGAAAGACTTACACGTAAATTATTCTGAAAAATAATTGATTGACGCACCTGTTAAGAGTAGCCAGCAGAATACTAAATTAATAGGCATTGTGCTGGTTATTTAAACAACTCCTTTACTCTTCTCTAAGCGATCCACTATGGTATTAAATCCCACCGAGCTGATTACCTCAGATAAGAACACAACTGTGAAGCTTGTAAAAGCACTGTTGACCCAAGCACGCCAACGTAAGAAGAACGGTCAGACAGTCATAGAAGGTGTCCATTTGATAGATGCTGCGCTGCGTAGTGACTATCCTTTCGTCCAGATACTACTGTCTGAGTCAGCGCATAGCAACCCTGAAGTTCAGCAGGTACTCACTCGCCTGCCCACTTATACACCTATCCTCACTTTGTCAGACTCACTCTATGAGAGTATTCGTAGCTTGGGTACTGGTATCGATATCATGGCGATAATCAAAGTACCAACGCCTAGTCTATCGATGATCGATGAAGACTGCTTAATCTTGAACGACGTGCAGGATAGTGGGAATGTTGGTACGCTACTACGTACAGCAGCAGCCGTCGGTATCCGCAATATTCTATGTACCAGTGCGACCGCTCAAGCTTGGTCTCCCAAGACACTACGAGCAGGTATGGGTGCACAGTTTGCACTGACTATCTATGAAGGCTTGAGTACGCAAGATATTTTGGATCAAGTACAAGTGCCGCTTTTGGCGACTAGCTCACACACAGATACTATCATTTACGAGCACGATTTATCTGCGCCTGCGGCCTGGATTATGGGTCATGAAGGTCAAGGCGTTAGCGATGAGCTAATGCAATGTGCCACACCGATAGCATTACCGCAGCCAAATGGTCAAGAGAGCTTAAATGTAGCGATTGCAGGGTCTTTATGTCTGTATGAGACCTTACGCCAAAGACAATACTCTTAGCATGCATTTATAACTGTTATTAAAACCCTATCTATCAAGCATAAAAAAACCCACTACCAATTGATAGTGGGTTTTTTATTATCTGTCTACTACTGATATAGTCAAAGAAGTCTAAAACGGATACAAGGCAGCCGACTGCAGACTATACAAGTAGTACATCTAAGGAGGGTAACGCCATAGCCGTTTAGTAGTTCTGTGAATATATATTAAACTTTGCTAGTAAGCTCAGGTAATGCTTCGAACAAATCAGCTTCTAAGAAGTAATCAGCAACGCTAGCGATAGGTGCTTCTGGGTCATTGTTGATAGCAACGATGACTTTAGAATCTTTCATACCAGCCAAATGCTGAATCGCGCCTGAGATACCAGCTGCGATATATAGCTGCGGTGCAACGATTTTACCCGTTTGACCGACCTGCATATCGTTTGGTACATATCCTGCGTCAACAGCGGCCCGTGATGCACCAACAGCAGCGCCTAGCTTATCAGCCAATGGCTCAATGTACTTGGTGAAGTTTTCACCGTTTGCCAAGGCACGACCACCAGAAACAACAATACCAGCTGATGTCAATTCTGGACGATCAGACTTAGCCATTTCTTCGTTAACGAAGCTAGCTTTACCAGTTTCTTGTACGTTGTCGATAGTTTCAACAGTAGCTGAACCGCCTTCGCTTGCCACTGGGTCAAACGCAGTAGTACGTACTGTTAGTACCACTTTATCTTCTGTTGTTTTTACTGTCGCTGTCGCATTCCCTGCATAGATAGGACGCTCAAACGTTTGCGCATCTACTACACCTGAGATTTCAGACAACATGCTGACGTCAAGTAACGCAGCAACGCGTGGCATAAAGTTTTTACCAGTCGTAGTCGCAGCCGCTAGGATATGGCTGTAATCACCAGCGATATCAGCAACCAATAGCGCCACGTTACCTGCCAATTGATGCTCATAAGCAGCGTTGTCAGCCAATAGTACTTTAGTCACGCCTTCTGCTTTTGCCGCTTCATCAGCAACAGCTTGGCTACCACTACCAGCAACCAATACATGGATATCATCACCCATTTGTTTAGCAGCAGCGATGGTGTTTAAAGTTGCCTTTTTTAGACTGGCATTGTCATGTTCTGCATATACCAAAATTGCCATGGTTTTAGTCCTTTATATATTCGTATTATCTATTCATGCGGTTGTTTGTGTACAAAGCTATTTGAGCAACTATCATTTAGTATGAAATAAAGCAGTCAAACTTATAGCCTTCAAATTCTTAACCTTGTACAGGATATGCCGTAACGAAGTATCCAATCATTAAAACATTAAATGACTTTCGCTTCGTTTCTTAGCTTATCGACCAACTCATCAACTGACCCTACTGTAATACCAGCTTTACGGTCAGCAGGTGGCACGACTTTAATAATTTCTTGCTTAGATGTCATATCAACACCGAAATCTGCTGGCGTTTTCTCATCAAGTGGCTTTTTCTTCGCTTTCATGATGTTAGGCAATTTAGCATAACGTGGCTCATTCAAACGTAGATCAGTCGTGATGACCGCTGGCAAATCAAGTGCAACAGTTTGTAGGCCGCCATCGATTTCGCGCGTTACGTTTACTTTGTCGCCTTCAACTTTCACTTCTGATGCAAACGTACCCTGACCGATACCCATCAATGCTGCTAGCATCTGACCAGTTTGGTTGTTGTCATCATCAATCGCTTGCTTACCTAATAAAATAATATCAGTGCTTTCAGCTTCGGCGATACTTTTTAGAATCTTAGCAACTTGTAATGGATATGGTTTTTCGTCACTTACTACTAACACACCACGGTCAGCACCTAGCGCTAGGGCTGCACGAATCTGCTCTTGTGACTCTTTTGGTCCGATTGAAGCAACAATGATCTCATCAATGACGCCAGCTTCTTTTAAACGCACCGCTTCTTCTACTGCGATTTCATCAAAAGGGTTGATTGACATTTTAGTGTTTGATAAGTCAACGCCAGAGTTGTCGGCTTTTACACGAACTTTTACGTTATAATCAATGACACGCTTGACCGCTACTAATGCTTTCATACGTTCCTCGTTTATTAATGTTATGAGTTAAAAATTGTCAGTTAAGAACCAAAGGTTCGTTGTGGTTCAAATTGTCGTTCAAAATACTGCTCAAGGTTATTACTACATCAACAGAATATAGTTAACTAAGAAAGATGAGCCAATATCTAAGAGCATATTAGCATTGTATCTCTTACTAATGAAATCTGCTAAAGCTAAGCCAACCGTTATTATCAGACCTATGTATCTTGCGTCAGCAGGCAGATAAGGTCAAGACAACGCCGTGAATAATGCGTCATAAATTTGTCAACACTCTATAATAAATAGTCTATAAGCACATCGTTTCAAGATTTTTATGGTTCAACAGCTCAAAATGCTCATACCCTTTATAGCATTCTAAGCCTCAGCTTTACTTAATATTTTGTTATTATTTATCTCTTCAAAGTTAACGGATGAGAATAGTTAGGCAAGCTAGACCTGCGAATTACCATTCTTACTAGCACCAAGCAATAATTCACTATCACGTATATCATCAAATAAAGACCAATCAGGTTCAACGTCATTATTCTTAATGACACTCATATCACCTGTCGTCTCCATAATCACTGCAAACACTTCTGTTTTCGCTTTGATACCATTTTTACGTAGCACTTCCTGCACATCGCTGGTACTAAGGTTGGCTTCTTTTAAGTTGTCTTCTAGATATTCACCATGAGCCATTAGGATAATAGCTTGATTGTCTATCAGTGCTTTTAGCGGTTTTATCTTACGTCTGATAACGGAAATAACGCCCTGAATCAAAAATAGCACTGCAACAGCAAACAATCCTTGAAATAGAGAGGGCTTATCTGACAATACCGTCGACGCCAATATACTACCGATACCCACCGTCATTGCAAAATCATGGCTTGATAACTTGGAAAAACTGCGTAAACCCATCAATCGAGTAAACAACATCAGCCCTACATAAAAGCCTATAGCAGATAAAGAAATCCCGAGCACCTGTTGCCAGTCAATTAAAAGCCAATTTTCCCACTTCATAATACAACCTTATCTATTACATCTTTATTAAATTATTGTTCGTTATTACCTGATGATGTTGATTGTCAAAATCAATAGCGCCTTACATTAGCAACACTTTGTCATACCAGAAAAGTCCCATAAAAAAAGCAACCTGATAAGAGGTTGCTTCTTTTTAAAGTCGATACAGTATTTTTATTGTTTTAACAAACAAAGTAATCAATGCATATTGATAATCTTATTGTCATTAAGCTTACTGACAAGCAGTTAACTTAACGATGAATGAGATTAGATAGCTTCGATTTGCTCAGCTTGTGGGCCTTTCTTGCCATCACCTAAGATGAAAGACACTTTTTGGCCTTCGGCTAGAGTTTTGAAACCGTTACCTTGGATAGCGCTGTAGTGAGCGAATACGTCTTGTCCGCCGTTGTCTTGAGCGATAAAACCAAAACCTTTAGCTTCATTAAACCACTTTACAGTGCCTTCAACTTTATCTGACATAAATTTTCCTGACTCTTTAACTGTTGGCGAGACTTGTGTCATCACCGATTAATTGATATATACCCTAATATTTTCTGCTAGATGCGGCGGCCAAAATACTAAATAATCTTAAAGAAAATCTGGATTTTTTGCCTCAAATATTTTGAGTACAGTCTGATTATAACAGTTTTCCATGGTAGGAACAGTCTAAATTGCTGATTTTTGTAAATAAATACTAACCATTGTTACAAGCTAACATCGATAGTAATCAGTCTCATATCTTATTGATATAAAATAGTTTTTATTTATAGACGTACTACAAACTCATTAGTAAACCACTAATGAAATAAGTCAACATAGATGATAGTAAGTTGGAAGATTAGTTACTGCAATGGTGATGTCGGTAGCCATGCTGAACTCAATACGAGCAAACATAACGCAAAAAACACCAATGAAAATGACTGACTATAGGCAATATACTTGGCTGGAATGACCAAATCTTTAGGAGAGTCAGGGATGCCTTTGCGTTTCAGTAGCTTGGTACCATATATCCAGCCAAAGGTCGTGTATATGCCATATGCTGCAGGCACTGCGATAGCTAACGGGGTCAAATCAATAACGTATAAAATTACCACCGATATGAAGAACCATATAGTATCTAACAATGAACTGACTTTGAAGAATTTAGATTGAGGCAGTTTACCGTCGGTCTGTTTGAGCATCTCCCCTTCTATCCAAATTAAAACTGCTACCACAGCGCTAAGAGTAATATATACGAATTGCGGCGTTAGCCAGTCTGAATAAGATATTTGCACAGCATACAACCTATTATCTATAGAAAGTGAGAATGAAGCATCCGCCCGATTCAATTACTTAGAAACGGGTAAGAACAATGATGAATGTTAATCGCAAAGGCACTTTGGCCAATGTTAAGGTGCCTGCTTATATTGGGTAGCAATTACTGGTTTTCAACCGATAACCCAGATTCAAATCAAAGCGAAAAGTATCTCTCAAATACTTTGCATAAAAAAACCCATGCTATCAAGTGATAACACGGGCTATTTAATCTAAATCAGATTTTTATCTGAATAAGACTTTCATTTGTATAAAACTTAGTTTTTGTCTTTATCGATGATTTTGTTACCACCGATCCATGGCATCATGCCACGTAGCTTAGCACCAGTGATTTCGATTTGATGATCAGCGTTGTTACGACGACGCGCAGTCATTGATGGGTAGTTGGTTGCACCTTCAGAGATGAACATCTTCGCGTATTCACCAGACTGGATGCGTTTTAGTGCATTACGCATGGCTTCACGTGACTGCTCATTGATAACTTCAGGGCCAGTAACATATTCGCCGTATTCAGCGTTGTTACTGATTGAGTAGTTCATGTCAGCGATGCCGCCTTCATACATCAAGTCAACGATAAGCTTTAGCTCATGTAGACATTCGAAATAAGCCATTTCTGGTGCATAGCCCGCTTCTGTTAGTGTCTCAAAGCCCATTTTAACTAGCTCTACTGCGCCACCACAAAGTACGGCTTGCTCACCGAATAGATCTGTCTCAGTCTCATCTTTGAACGTTGTTTCGATGATACCTGAACGACCACCACCAACGCCAGCAGCATACGACAATGCTAACTGCTTGGCTTGACCAGAAGCGTCTTGATAGATAGCGATAAGATCAGGGATACCGCCGCCTTTAGCGAACTCTGAACGTACAGTATGACCTGGTGCTTTTGGTGCAACCATGATGACATCAAGATCGCTACGTGGTACCACTTGGTTGTAATGAATCGCGAAACCATGAGCGAAAGCTAGTGTAGCGCCTTCTTTGATGTTTGGCTCGATCACATCATTATAAAGCTCTTTTTGGAACTCATCAGGCGTCAAAATCATGATAACGTCAGCAGCTTTTACCGCTTCTTCTACTTCAGCAACTTTTAGACCAGCATTTTCAGCTTTTTTCCATGAACTTGAGTTTGCACGTAGACCAACAGTTACATCGACGTCTGAATCTTGTAGGTTAAGCGCGTGTGCATGGCCTTGTGAACCATAACCGATAATGGCAACTTTTTTACCTTGGATAATAGATAGGTCACAATCTTTGTCATAATAAACGTTCATAAATAGAGTCCTTGTTCTCAATCATGGCTTGCCATGGATAGTAAACGCTTATGCTGTAGTCAATATAATGACTAAGATAAGCGCTTTGTTGATTAGATAAATAACTATTGGTTTACACTGGTTTTGATAAATAATTAAATGCTTAGTGTTTTTTCACCGCGGGCAATACCGATAACACCTGAGCGAACCACTTCCATAATGCGCTCACGGCCAATCACATCGATAAAACCATCAAGTTTGGCTTTGTCACCCACGATTTGAATCGTATATAAGTTAGAATTTACATCGACGATTTGTGCGCGGAAAATGTCTGCGCTACGTTTAATCTCTTCACGCACACCGCCTGTTGCGCGGACTTTGATGAGCATCAATTCACGCTCAACGTGTACGTTCTCCGTCAGATTAAGCACTTTAACCACTTCAATCAATTTATGCAATTGTTTGGTGATCTGCTCAATTCTTTCAGGTGACGTAATGGTCGTAACTGTTAGACGTGAAATACTTGGATCATCAGTAGGCGCGACGTTCAAAGTTTCGATATTGTAGCCACGTTGTGAGAACAAGCCGACTAACCGCGACAACGAACCCGCTTCGTTTTCCATCAATACCGAAATCAGATGTTGTTGTTGCATTAGGTACGCTCCCCTTTTGTTAACCACATATCACGCATGGCCTGTCCAGCGATTTGCATTGGATATACATGCTCATTACGATCGACGTAAACATCGATAAATACCAGTTTGTCTTTCATCGCCATTGCTTCAGCCAATTGTGCTTCCATGGTTGCAGGGTCAGTAATTTTGATACCGACATGACCATAGCTTTCAGCCAATTTGACAAAATCTGGTAAGGAGTTCATATAAGACTGGGCATGACGACCTTCATACAGCATATCTTGCCACTGCTTCACCATACCAAGCTGCGCATTGTTAATGTTCAGAATTTTAACTGGTAAGTTATATTGCAAGCAGGTCGATAGCTCTTGGATATTCATCTGAATAGAGCCTTCACCAGTAATACAAACCACATCACGCTCAGGATTGGCAAGTTTGGCAGCCATTGCATACGGCAGACCAACCCCCATGGTACCAAGACCACCTGAATTCAGCCATTGACGTGGCTCATTGTAAGTATAGTAAAGTGCCGCAAACATCTGATGCTGACCGACGTCACTTGTGATAATAGCATTACTGTTAGTCACTTTATCTAGAGCTTGTACGACACTTTGTGGCTTAATGCCATTATCTGTGCTGGTGTCATAACGTAAGCCATGACGCTTACGCCACTCATTAATTTGTGACCACCAATCGAGCAATGCGTGCTGCTCTAACTGCTTGTCTTGACCAACAATCTCTAGCATGTCCGTTAAGACCGACTTCACATCGCCTACGATAGGAATGTGCGCAAGAATCGTTTTTGAGATCGACGCAGGATCGATATCGATATGAATGATGGTTGCATTAGGGCAGAATTTTTTAACGTTATTGGTCACACGATCATCGAAACGCGCACCGACAGCTAAAATCACATCAGCATGATGCATACTCATATTGGCTTCGTAAGTACCGTGCATGCCAAGCATACCTAAGAACTGACGATCAGAGCCAGGGAATGTACCAAGACCCATCAAGGTGTTGGTCACTGGTAAATTCAAGCGATGCGCAAGATCTGTTAACTCTTCGTGCGCATTGCTCCAAATCACACCGCCGCCTGCATATACAACAGGGCGCTGCGCTGCTAATAGCGTTTCAATGGCTTTTTTGATTTGACCGCTATGGCCTTTGAGTGAAGGCTGATAAGAGCGTATAAATACTTCTTCTGGATATTCGTAAGCAAATTTTTCGCTAGGCGCAGTCATGTCTTTTGGTACATCAATGACGACAGGGCCTGGGCGACCAGTCTGGGCAATATAAAATGCCTTTTTTACAATCATTGGAATTTCGCTAGCATGACGTACCTGAAAGCTATGCTTAACAATAGGACGTGATACGCCTACCATATCTGTTTCTTGGAAAGCATCTTCACCGATTAGGCTGCTTGGCACCTGACCTGCGATTACAACCATTGGTACAGAGTCCATAAAGGCAGTAGCAATAGCTGTCACGGTATTGGTAGCACCAGGGCCTGAGGTTGCTAATACAACACCCGTATTGCCAGTTACTCGCGAATAAGCATCGGCCATGTGGCCCGCTGCTTGCTCGTGACGTACTAAGATGTGCTCAATATTTTCTTGCTGAAACAGCGCATCATAAATGTGTAAGACCGCGCCACCTGGATAGCCAAAGATGTATTCGACACCTTCATCAGTCAGTGCTTGCACCAGCATTTCAGCGCCCGATAGCATCACAGGCTGTGCACTACCTTCTGCAAGACGTTGTTGCTTTTGTTCAAAATTTTTGGCGGCATTACCCGTTTGGGTATGTCCCGTCATGTTCGGACTTTGCGTGGTTTGCGTCACTGTCATCACCTTTTTTTGCGGCGAGAATTTGCGGGATTCTATGAGTAAAAATAATTACTTACCGTCGTTATTTTCACTTACTGAATGATCGCTAATTCTTGTCCATATCAAGAATATCTGCCTAATAGGTTTAATCAAAACTGTCTCATAGGACAATACTAATCAAACATAGCAGTGTATTTTAGGTCAGCTTTGTGATGGATGTTTATCGATATACAGTGACAAGATGCGAGTGCATCTATAAAAGAAGACGCTTATTATTGAGGTTCGATACTAGCAAGTACCTATTGTGACTTTATTCGTGTGACTTTATTTGTACAGATGCATCGATATATACAAGCAAAAAACTTCATAACCAATGCTAAATTATAAGATCTTTAGAACTTACAATCGGCTTTGGGGAAATCTCTTAACCGCGTACTATATCGCGTTTGATACAACTGCTAAAAACACATTTAGCACATTCAAAATAATAAGTTTATCTTAGTCATTGTAGACAGATAAGTCCGGAGACAATGTATTGCTATCAATAGTGTTCGTTTTGCCACTATGCTTGCTATATCATTATCACAAAGGAAATAAAACTGCGTAAGCTACCGATAAGTAACTTGTAGTTCTCTTTCTCAAGTGCCACGGCAACATTGTAAAAGCCGCTCACTGACCAATCAACTGCTATTATATTCAATGGTTTGCGAGTTATTGTCAAGAAAAACTTCTAAAGCCTATCCCAAACTATTAGTTATTAAATAATATACATTGATAAGTATTATTTGCTAGAATCGATAGTCGATACATTATTACTACCAATAAAACGTTCAAGTGTTATATTTACACCCATATACATTTGATTTTTATTAAATAAGAGGATTGCTACTATGGCATATGCGTCTAAGATAAATACCGCTGCCAAACTGTTGATGAGTATTGCGTGTATGCTAATGCTGTCCATGAATGCCAGTCAGGCCATTCAAGTTTATAAATCCATTGGGGCACATGGTGAAGTAAAATATAGCCAACATGCGCCCCAAGTCGGTAAAAATATCGAACTGATTGAGTTTCGTAGTGACGGTAGACAGAACAACGCAGGACAAATGGCAGGGAAAACAGATCCTAACCAAAGCAGCAATGCTCAAACGGCAGAAGAACAACGAGTAGCAGCACTTGAAGCACGTATTAAAGAACAAGAAGCTCAGGCTAATGCTCAGCGCTGCCAATCATTGCGTAATAACTTGACCAACTTAAATGTAGGCGGCCGTATCTATGAGATGGATGCCAACGGTAAACGTCAGTATCTAGATGGTCGTGAGATTGAGCTTAAGCGCGAGCGCGTACAGCAAGCGATTACACAGTATTGCTCTAACCCTTCTACCTAGCTAGACCTAATAAAAGCACAGATCAAACTATCATAAGCTGCATGACGTGACGAATGGCTGCTGGCATATCTTGAGCTTGTAGCCCTCGTTGCCCTACTAGCAATATATTGGTGTCGCTATTCGCTTGATTGACTAATACATCTCCTGCAAACCCATGTATAAGAACTGCTTGATGTAAGCTACGCGCCTCTGCTGATAAGTCTTGCTGTGCCAATAGTCCAGCGGTCACCCCAGATAGCACATCACCCATGCCAGCGGTTGCCATGCCAGCATTCCCTACATCACAGACGTATATTTGATCTTTTCCCTCTTCTTGTTCTAGCACTAGCGATCCTGCCCCTTTTAACACCCAGTTACCACCGTACATTGCGGCACACTGTTTTATAGCTTGCAGTCTATTGGACTCAATCTTACTTATCTTTTGATCAAGTAGTCTAGCTGCTTCCCCACTATGCGGCGTCAAGCAAACCCTATGATTAGTACTGTGTTCTCGTAGCTTTGTTATTAGCTCATGATTGTCCATGTGCAGTGATGCCAAGTGATAAAGACCATCTGCATCAATCACAATTGATTTTTCATTCTCTATAGCAGCTTGTACATAATCAATAAATAATGCATTGGCTTTTTCGTCACGGCCAAGTCCCATCCCAATGGCAACGACACTGGCTTGCTTGATTAAATCTTTTACGCCGCTGGCGTCATGTAGATTAATGGTCATCGCATCTGGCAATGAGGTCAATAGTGACCCATGAAAAGCCTCATGGCAGGCAACCGTTATTTTACCGGCACCTGTCGCCATCGTACTGGCCGCAGACAGTATGGCAGCACCGCCCATACCTTGAGAGCCATCAACGCGATTTCCACCAATAATTAGCACATGACCATAGCTACCTTTATAGCTGTTCTGGCGACGTGGCTTCATACTATGCGCAGCCGTCAGCAGCGTGGCAACTGGCTCAAATACTTGACTGGCATTCTTCTCAACTATCGTGTGATTGCTGGCTGTTTGGTGAAGCGCCATTTGATAAGGTATCAACGGTATATCGACTACGTCTCCGCTATAGTCTGTACCATCTTTAGTATGCAGACCAAACTTACGCGCAATCAAACATAGAGTCACGTCAGCTTGTATTGCTATTCGCTCGAATACCTCACCGGTAGAGGCCACTAACCCACTCGGAACATCAACTGCAATTGTTAGTGCGTTATTTTGCTGAGTAAAGTTATTAAAAGCGTTAATAGCTGCTTTATAGGATCCCTCTGGTGCACGATCTAAGCCAATACCAAATAATGCATCGATATAAACATCAGCTAGCAAGTTTATTTTATCCGCATCATCGTGACTAATAATATCTTCAAACAGTTGATAGTGACAACTGCTCGCTAAAGCTATCTGTAATGCCTTTGTCGCGTCCGTTATATTTCCACTGTCGCTATCTTTATCTCTAGGAGTTTTAGAAGTTACTGATTGATCATCGATAATCAAATCATCTTTACTAAAGCCAACCGTCATTACTTCCACTTGCCAACCAACTTGCTGTAAATAATGAGCGATGAGCCAGCCATCACCACCATTGTTACCTTTCCCTACCCAGATACTTGCTCGACGTGGATGAGCACTACGGTGATAAACGTTAGTATTAGCAGAGTGGCTAGTACTGACGGTTTTTCGCTCATAAATCTGCTCTATTTGCTGTGTCATTTGCCAAGCGGCTTGTTTCATCAAACCAAAACTATCGTACCCCTCTGCAAACCAAGCCTGCTCCATCGCATAAATCTGCTCACTACTATATAGCGCAATAGGTTTTGTATTTTTTATAGGTGACAAATTGGTATTATTTCTCATAACTTATCCTTGGTGTTTCTACTCATTTTTTATTTTATCTAAATTTGGTTGCTCATTTCTCATATCAGCTTAGCAAAAGCTTACCTCGACTTATGTATCAATATGAATGTGAGTTTATTTTCTTTTATACTTGCACTCATTGCTCACTGGCTTATCATAGCGGTATTTACATTATCTCTGATTGTCAGATATGAATAATCTGATTAAAACAAACGAGAAAACCATCTAATAAGCACCTACTCTCTATGCCTACTGATAAAAACAGAATTACCATTACCAATCCAACTGTATTTGCAACTACAGCTGATGTTAAGCAGTGGATCAAAGCACAAGCACAAGCACTAGGATTTGCTGATTGTGGTTTTTTATCTGTGCATCATCCTTTGTTTACTCAGCAGATTGAACAACTACAGAAGTGGCTAGATAAAGGTTATGAGGGTCAACTGCAGTTTATGCATAATAATCATGATCTGCGCGCTCATCCTGATCAGCTAGTAGAAGGCGCAAAGACCATCATCAGCGTACGTATGGATTATCTAACTCAATCACCGACGCCGCGTGCTGTGACTGATAATGATCATCCCAATAAAGGCATCATCGCGCGTTATGCAAGAGGGCGTGACTACCATAAAACGATGCGTAGCCGTTTAAAGCAATTGGCTTTGAAGATAGAAACAATGCTCCCTGAATGGCAACATTTGGATATCGGTTCAGAAAAAGAATTTGTGTTTAGACCTTTTAGCGATTCGGCGCCTATCTTTGAGCGGCCGATTGCAGATGCAGCAGGTCTCGGTTGGACAGGTAAACATACACTACTTATAAATAAGCAAGCTGGCTCATTTTTTGTACTCGGTGAGCTATTTTTGAGCCTTGAGCTGCCCGATGACAAACCGGTCAAGGAGCATTGCGGTAGTTGTAGCGCTTGTATTGACATATGCCCTACTCAAGCAATTATAGCGCCCCATGAGCTCAACGCCTCTGCTTGTATCTCCTATTTAACTATCGAGCATGATGGCGTCATCGATACCAAATATAGACGCGCAATTGGCAATCGGGTCTTTGGCTGTGATGATTGTCAGTTAATCTGTCCATGGAATCGTTATGCCAATCTAACTACTGTTGATGACTTCGCATCAAGGCACGGATTGGATAATAGTAGCTTGCTTGAACTATGGCAGTGGCAAGAAGCCGACTTTATGAAGAACACTCAAGGTAGCCCGCTTAGACGCACCGGCTATGTGAATTTTTTACGTAATATCGCTATCGGACTTGGCAATGCTAATGCTAGCTTAGAAGTGGTCGAACAGTTAAAGTCCAAATTGGCTTTACATGGTGACATGCTAGATGAGCATATCGAATGGGCTCTAACTGAGCAGCATAATAAGCTAGGCTTAACCAATTAACCAATCCCTTTATGACTATCAAATATCCCTGAAATAAAATAGTTATTTGAAATGTACAATACAAAAAAACCTCTTAATAATAAGAGGTTTTTTTTATTAGAATATCATATTTAAAATATTATTTTTCTATACGCTTCTTTTAGCATTATGGCTTAGGAATGCGTAGTACTTGACCTGGATAGATTTTATCTGGATCAGATAACATTGGTTTGTTTGCTTCGAATATCTTCATATAATCGCCAGATGAACCATAAACTTCTTTAGCAATCTTAGACAAACTGTCACCAGACTTCACCGTATACATCGTAGATTCAGGCGCATCTTCTTCGATATCGATATTATCAATAACTTTTGCAACGTTTTGCACATTACCGATAGCGATAATGGCTTTTTCACGATCAGCTTGAGTTTTGGCATTACCGCTAATTTCTGCAGTATCTGTAGATCCATTATATTTAATTTTTAGGTTACTGATGTTGAGGTTTTGCTGCTGAATACGGCGCAACAAAATATTGGCAACTGATTGTGCACTCGGCTCACTGCTTTGTACTGGTGTATTGGCATCTGCTTTCGTTTCTGTCTTAGCATCATGCTTTTCGTCATCACGGTTAAAAATCTTATCACCGATATCTTTTGCAAAGCTAAACATACCCATATATCTACTCCTTGAAATATTATTATTTGTCATTCTTTTAATGAAACGCGCAATCAAACAATATTTTAAATGTCTAACTGGCATCTTTTTCTACGACTTACTATTATGAGTATAGATAAAGTGAGTCGATGTAGATAGTAATAGTATGTTGAATAATGTTGAATTGACGTAGTCAATGTTAAATTCGATTGCTGTGTTTAAAAATAATAATCACGCGCCCATAAAAAAACCGCCTATCTAATCAGATAAGCGGCATTATAAATGTGCTAAATAAGTAGCAGATTATAGTTGGGCTTGTACGTAATCGATTGCTTTTTGAACAGTAGTCAACTCTGCAGAATCTTCATCAGGAATAGTGATACCAAAATCACTTTCAAATGACATAACCAATTCAACTAGGTCTAAAGAATCTGCACCTAGGTCTTCCATGAATGAAGCATCGTTGTTGATGTCTTCAACATTCATACCTAGTTGCTCAGCTACTGCTGCTTTTACTCTTAGCTCGATATCATTACTCATGTAGATCACTCCGTTATCATCTATTATTTTTAATAAACTGCTATATCGCCTTATTTAAACGCTATAGCATGGTATATAAAATGCGTTTGCCAGACTAGCAATGCTGTCTGAGTACTCTATGACATGTTATACAGTCTGTCTGATGTCTAATAAAGCCCTGTTATCATACAGGGCTTTGACTCAAAAGTATCCGTCATTATAGCACCCTTTATTATAGTTTACACTCGTTCACACAGTTTTTTATTATAACTATGTAACGCTCGTATATTGACTACATATACATGCCGCCATTGACAGGAATGACAGCCCCTGTAATATAGCTGGCCTCGTCGCTAGCCAAGAAATGTACCGCTGCAGCGATGTCTTCTGGCTGACCAAGACGGCTGATAGGTACAGCATCTAACATAGAGTTCAATAGGCGCTCATCAAGCTCATCTGTCATATCCGTTTCGATCAAGCCTGGTGCCACACAGTTGATGGTCACTTGGCGTGAACCAATCTCACGTGCAAGCGTACGGCTAAACCCTTCTACGCCAGCTTTGGTCGCCGCATAGTTAGATTGGCCTGCATTGCCCATTTGAGCGACGACAGAGGTAATGTTGATAATACGACCACGGCGTGCTTTCATCATACCGCGTACAGCACGTTTACTCATGCGATATACTGACGTCAAATTGGTATCGATAACATTTTCCCAATCTTCATCTTTCATGCGCATCAGTAGGCCATCTTGGGTAATACCTGCATTGTTAACCAATACTTGTACCGCACCATAGACGCTTTCAATCTCTTCAAACAGTTTGTCAATTTGAGCAGTATCACGTACGTCTAAAACACGACCAATACCACCAGTATCATGAAGGTAGTCATCGATAAGCTCAGCGCCCTTTTCAGTGGTCGCAGTTCCAATAACAAAATGTCCTTCTTTAGCAAAACGCTTGGCCACTGCCTTGCCAATACCTCGGCTAGCGCCAGTTACTAATGTAATCGTACGGCTCATGATAACACCTCCAATAATTTTTCTAGACGGGCAGGCTTGTCAGTAGGATAGCTGGCGATTGGCTGCGCCTGACGCTTCGCCAAATTGCTCAGTACATTACCACTGCCGCATTCGATTAAGATATTGATTTGCTTGTCAGCTAACTCTTGCATGGTTTTTGACCACAGTACTGGCTCGCTCAGCTGTTCGGTCAATGCTTGCTTGATACCGACCGCACTGGTTTCAACGCGTGCATAGCGATTTTGTATAACAGGAATGGTTGCCTGATCAAACTTGATACCCGCTAGTATCTCAGTCAATGCATTGCTGGCAGGTTCCATAAGTGCGCAATGAGACGGCACACTCACTTTTAGAGGAACAGATTTTTTGCCCGTGTTTTTGACTTTATCAATAACAGCATTAACACCAGCAGCGTTACCCGAGATAACCACTTGTCCTGGACTATTGAAATTGGCTGCACCGACTACTGCATCTTCGACGTGTTCGGTTGCTTGTTCACACAGGTTTTCGACTCGGTTGTCTTCTAGTCCTAATACTGCAGCCATAGCAGTATCGACACCTACAACGGCCTCTTGCATTAACTGACCGCGCTTATGTACTAAAGTGACTGCATCACCAAGCGATATCACATTGGCAGCACACAGGGCACTGTACTCGCCTAGAGAGTGACCAGCTAGATAACAAGGCGTCTCTTCTATTTTTTGTTGTAGGACACGCCAAATAGCAATACTAGCTGTCAAAAGCGCAGGCTGAGTATATTGGGTTTGATTGAGTTTTTCTTCGTCCTGACAGATTGCCCACAAATCCTCACCAAGCGCATCACTCGCTTCGGTAAATGTATCACGTATCTCTGGATAGATTTCGGCAAGCTCACTCGTCATTGCGACTGCTTGAGATCCTTGTCCAGGAAAAATGACCGCGATACGAGCGGGTTGCTTTTTTACCATATCGGGTACAGAAGCCATAACCAATATTCCTTATCTGATTAGAAATATCCCTAAAAACAATGGGGTGTATTATATTATTAGATGTTATACAAAGCCGCTACTTCAAGTATTTATGTAAGAAAACGGATTGTCAGTAAACTATACACTGACAAACACTATTATCATAGCGGATGCAAACCAAACAGCAAGAGTAACGCTGCTCAAATTAAAGGAGCAGATTATATCAGCACATTTTTAAATCTACTAAAAATAACAAGCGAATTAAGCAATAAGCCTAGTTATAAATAACAAAAAGCCAAGTTATCCAGCCACATAATATATGATAGCGAAATAACTTGGCTTTTTTTAACTCAAAGCTTATTGACTAATAATAACTAGGCAAAAACAATAATAGTCACCAGTACTATTATCATCTTCGCCTAAGCTATCATAGAGCCAATGTCTTAGGCGTCTTGGCTGACTTTGAACAGTTGACGACCACGGTAGAAACCATCTTTAGTCATGTGATGACGACGATGTTTTTCACCAGTAGTAGCATCTACGCTTAGTTCAGCAATTTCCATACGGTGATGTGAACGGCGCATGTCACGACGAGAACGGCTTTTACGACTTTTTTGAACAGCCATGATATAGCTCCTATACTTAAAAGGGATAAGCTTGAAATTCAGCTTAAGTCGATACTGACAGAGGCTATATAATCACAACAACCTAAGTCTTAAGCATCATTAGTTAAATAGATTGCCACTCACATAAAGCACTGACCAAGGCTGAATTTTATAAAAAATTTACCCAGTCAGTTTCTATCAGCAAGCAACAGGTTGCTCGAATGCAATAAACCGGACATTATACGCATGTTTATTAAATTAATAAAGCCCTGCCTCGCACTCTTCTGTACAAAGCTGATAAAAGGTTTTTTAAATGCATCGATTAGATAATTTTGGCGCTTATAGTTTACCTTTTAGTGAGGCTAAAGCAGCAAAAGGATTTTCACCTTCCTCTTCTTCTGGTATCTCACCAAACTGCTCAACAGACATCTCACAATCGTCATGCTTTGGCGCCATTGGGGTCTTGAGCAAGATCTCGTCTTCTACCAACTTCTTAAATGGTAACAGACGCTCTGGCGATTGCTCGGTGACGATTTCATCCAGTAATAAATAATCTTGTTCATCTTTAACTAGGCGAACCTGACTATCGTTTTCTAGTAGCGCGATGTCATAATCATCAGATAAGTCTATCGCGATTGGTTGTAAGCAGCGCTGACAAGTTAGCCAAACATCACCTGTCAAAGTAAATGCTAAATGCAAGACGTTGTTGCGACGATACAAGTTAGCGTTGAGCTGTATGTCTGACTGCTCATGTTCAGTACTCAAAGTAGTAGCAAGACGAACAAACGAGCTTGGCTTGACCTCTCCTGACCATTCGTAACCAGTGTCTGCCCACTTATCTAAGGAGATGTGCTCAGGCATGCCAGTAGATACAGGCGCTTTTTTATTGTCAGCGTTAGGTGCTGACGGTTTAGTTTCTGGAGTGCTTGACATGCGCGGCCTCATTCATAAAAACGGTGTATAATATTGCCTGCCATACTAACGGAAAGTGCCATATTCTGCTAGCGCTAGTATGTTAAGATTTTTTGATAATAAATTTGTTTAAGCTCTTTTACTACTTACCTTTTTACCTAAAGTTTTTTGTCTTTAGTATTTATTAAATCAATGTCTTCTCTATGAATCTATCCGATAATAAAATGAATTTTTCTGATTTACTTTCTTCTACTGAAGCAAGTTCATTGCTGCAACAGCTTACTCAGTTAGGGAGTCATACTGAAAATTCATCTAGCAATATACTCTCTTATGATAAAAATGAGTATTTAAACGAATGCAGAAGTCAGTGGCAAGAATTGTCTAGTACTCAATCTGACGATACTCATACAGCAGAATTGGTATTTGATAGCGAACGATTAACTACCGATTGGCTCATACAGTTATTTAATACTTTATTCGCTGATCAGCAAGTTATATTGGTTCGTAGCAATGATGAACCCGAATATTTTCCAGCTCAAAATAATGAACCCGCTCGAATTGAATTCGCTCATGGATTTTTTGCCAGTGCTCTGCATGAACTGCACACATCTCCTTATAGGTTGACATGCTAGAAACCTCTTATTCTAATAGTGTACATCGCTATATTATTTGTAGGCATCTAAATTAAAACTATCACTTCGGTGATTATTACAACCTATCAGAACAAATCACTTTTACCTATCCAAAAGATAATGGTCGTTCTATCAATTAGGTATCATAACAATTAAGTTTTTCAGGTATCTTTCACATCTTCAGAAGCATTCTTTCTAATATCATCCTATCTAAGCTATAAACGCGGACATGATGCGCTTCGCTACGTCTATCTATTAATGGTTACTTTTGATCAATCGTACCATCCTCTAATCCAGTAGATTTTATCTATGTCAGATAGGTAGAAGTAAAAGTAGTTTTCTGCTATTCATGTTTATCATTAACGTCTTTGCACATAGTATTGTCAGTTGCAAGATATCGAATCATATGAACACGGATATAATGATGGTAATATTAAAGCACGCGAGTGTAGATAGAAGCAGACCCAAGGATGTAATTCACCACGGTGATATTAGGTCTTAATGCTTATCTATTCACTAAGCGAATAAGCTGACTAGCTATAGCATTATTATGTTTGTGGGCAGAATAGTTATTCTTTATTTCGGAGATGGCTGGACGAGAGTTAGTGATACTGGACTAGTAATCTTACATAGGTGAAATGATTTGATAAATATGATTGAATAGCACAATTAATTATGTTTCATCTTTCGATACTGGCTGTGAAAAGCAATACTATAATAGCTTAGCAACGTCGGGCTCAAACTATAAGAGCTAATTATCTTCGAGCGCTATCTTAGTATAGTGAGCATGTAGCAAAGCTTTTACTTCCTTGCTAGTTGCAATTTTACCTTCCTCAAAGTCTTGAAAGATGTGCTGAGTATCTGGGTTAATAGGAATATTATCGACTGCGAAGCTGCCCAAAGTATCAAAGTTAATGCGGCGGCGCTTTTCTATTTCTTGTTTGCTAACGAGGATAGGACGATCATCGGTAATCGATGCTTCAAATTTAGAATCTTCCATACTAGCTCCTATCAGTAGTAATAAAATTGTTCAGCAAGTCAGATAGTCTTCTATCTAGACAATCTTTCTCTCATTGCTATGTCTTATTCGGCTGATTTAATTGTATTAGTGATTTAGACATCGGTAAATCATGATTGTTTAATATCAAGAGCTATTGTGACTGAATAATTCGTACTTCTAGCATCTCCTAGAGTTGCGTAACTTACTTGCTCTAAAGTTTTTTGGGACCTATATGGGCTGAATAGCTCATCAAGAGTATGGTGAAAACCACCATCATCTACTGCAAATACATAATCAAAAAATATTTTGGCCATTGCAGACTGAGGGTGGCTAGCATCGCGAAAAGATTTATTGTGACTCCAACTACCACTGTATATTTTATTGAATACTCTCTCTATATTACCAGAAACAGAATTTGAAGCATGTTTTCGAGTAATACCTGGTTTTTGCACGTATGCAGCAGCATTTTCCACAGACTTCCAAATGATATAATGCATGGTTGATACAGAGCATTCAGCTAAACATGATCTGAGAATACTAATTAGCTTTTCGCCAATAGGCGGTGCTAGATAGTTCAATCTTGACCTAGTAATCAGGTAGCTTAAACACTCTCCTAGCTGTAACTTTTCACACCAGTTCTTAAATTGATCATTCGCTACTAGAGCACTGGTATTTTTCTGAGATTTAGCGTTTATCAAGATTTTAGTAAGATTCTCAATACTATAAGCAAACTCAAAGATCGCTTGATAGAAATCTATCTCTAGCTCTTTTTCTTCGTTGATAGTTACGTATTCGTAGCTATTTTCAGAAGCGAGTATGAGCAGATTTCGGTTAAAAAGATGCTGTAGTATCTCTTCATCTAATTTAGAGAACGGTGATAAAGGTAATGATAAATTGTCACGTAGAGAGACTGTATTCCTTATATTATCTGCCCCTAGGCTCTCTACAGTCGCTGCGAGTAGAAGTTTATCCACATCGTTAAGCTCAGTGACTGAAGGAATACTGCTTAATTGAATGCTTCGGCATTGATTGATGTACTCTAGAGCGGTCTGTCTCTTTTCTTCTGCTAAACGGTCTTGTTTAAGACGATACTCTAAGTACTCTTGATCCATTCTTTTTTCAAGCGCCGCCCTGCAATCATCACACCGCCATCTAATAAGATCCAATCGAGTTAGCTGTGAGCGAGTATAGCAAATCTTAGTTGTACCGCAGTCTATGCATTGGCAGTCTAGTACGACAAGATGAGCATTTATTTTAACGATACTAGGTATATCCTGATGCTTAACATCAAACTCTTGACCTATTTCTTTACAGGTATATATAAAACCACTTCGTTTATCGCCTTCTCTTAACCAGTACCTCTCACAGATCAGCTTATTAGTTTCTGTTATATCTGGCTGATACTCTAGTTTTGTTTTCATACTCACCTCATAATACCGACTATATCCCGTGGATATTATAGCCCACCACTGTGAGTATTGCTATTTTTAGCAGTGGTTGGTGAGATGAAGACAGATGAACGCATGATAGCCTTTGGAAAGCGTATCCGTGATGTGCGCAGAAGCAAAGGAATATCTCAAGAAGTGCTGGCAGAGATAGCAGATATTGATCGAAGTTATATGGGAAATATCGAGCGTGGAGAGAAGAATGTCACTCTCAAAAAGGCCTATGATATTTGCGATGCATTGGATATAGATATTAAGGATCTAGTCTAAATTGTTCGATTCATAATAATATGATAGTTAACTATAGTCAGTCTAGAATAAAAGAGATACAACCCATATCATGAAACAGCTTAGGTAGATTATTCTCCATCCAGCCTTGACGTAGAAATTTTGCCTGTGCCCACTTCTTTTCAATGGGATTTAGATCAGGGCTGTAGGGTGGCAACCAAAGAATACGAGAGACCATCCCAGATTCTGTGTAACTGACGTTTAGATTAAATACTTACACAAAATTTAGGAAGGTCTCTGAAAATTAACCACCTGACACAACTCGTCACCTACTAACAGATCTTGGCGGTCATAAAAGTTGCCCCAACGCTTATAATTATTATCCGTTCTCGACTCAGGGTTATAAGTAATGGCGATGTAGGTTTGAATTTTATTAGTGTCCTAAATTAGTTGACCACCACCAGATTCTTATCAAAGACTTCATCATCTATTATTCGCCAAACGGCAACTTGCTGATGGTCTTTGGTGGTGACTAGATTTAAAGTTTGTTCAATCATTGCTTGAGGTCTCATATCCTTATGATGTTTATTTGCTTCAAACCCAGTTACTTTACACTTAGCGGTTTAATTAAGCTACTTACTTGAGCTATTTGCTTCAGTTATTAGGCTTGGCTACTTACTCAACTTCAATATTCTAAAGGCGCCCTGAATAACTAAAGCAAATACGATGCTACCAATAATCAAATCAGGCGTACTAGAGTGTAACCAATTAACCAAAATCCCTGCAACAATTACCCCTAAATTGATAATCACATCGTTTGAAGTGAAAATCATACTGGCTTGCATATGGGCTTCTTCTCCTTCTTTGCTTTTCGATTTTTGTAGTAAATAGAGGCAAATCAAGTTTGCAATTAGCGCAAGAATCGATATGACTATCATGGTAGAAAAGTCAGGTAACTGCTCATTGCCAAAGAAACGTCTTAGTACTTCTAAAAAACCAAGAATCGCTAGCGTAATTTGAAAATATCCGGCAATTCTAGCAATCCGTTTTTTCTTAATGACCGTTCCACCGACCGCAAATAAGCTAATTCCGTACACCAAGCTATCTGCTAACATATCTAAGCTGTCGGCGACCAACCCCATCGAACGAGAAATCAGTCCCGTGCTCATTTCAATAATAAAGAAAGCAAAGTTAATGACCAGCACTATCCATAGTAGCTTTCTTTGCTCAGCATCTTTTTTGTGACTAGAGTCAGCATCAATTTTAAAATTATTGTTGGGATCAGAGGGGTCAATGGTTTCGGTCGAGAGTAGGGTGTCTCCTAATTTTAGGTCATGAATAGCAGTCTCTATCCCTTCTATATTGTCATGATGAAACACAGTTAATTGACGGTTAGGAATGTCGAACTCAAGATGTTCAATATTCGAGTGGCCCTCTAATTTCATTCGGATTAGGTTTTCCTCCGAAGGGCAGTCCATCTTCGATATTTTAAAAGTTGTTTTATTCATAGTTACATTTATATCCGGGTGGTGGTTCAAAAAGTAGGCTGAAAAAAAACAGGCTGAGAAATTGATAAATAGTGAAATGCAAATGACACTATACATCAAATGCCCAGCCTGTCTAAGTAACATTACCTTCCAGTTCACATTTTATAAACATACTCAAGTATAAAAAGTATTTTTCCGTATAGAGTGAATACGACGCTAGTTCATTTTGTTTGTGATAATCGGCATCAATGTGCTTATTTATTACGCTTACTTTCTAAAAATATCATGTCAATTATAATCAATGCGACACCGACACAGACACCTATATCTGCAACATTGAAAAGAGGATAATTCCAGACATCAGCATAATGCACATGGATAAAGTCAACCACTTTACCAATTCTTAAACGATCGATTAAGTTGCCAATCGCACCACCAAGCATTAAGGCCAACCCCATAGATAATAGCTTGGCTGCACGTGGCGCTTTGATTAAATAAACCGTTAAAAAGATAGCCATTACAAAAGCTACGCCTGAGAAAAACCATTTCTGCCAACCGCCAGCGTTGGCTAAAAAGCTAAATGCTGCCCCATAGTTATAAGCGAGTGTCCAGTTGAGAAATGGTTCAATGACCGGTACGGGGTCATTGAACGCTAATGTGGTTTGGGCCAACCACTTAGTCCATTGATCAAGTATTAATACCATTATCGCCAACAAATACCAGATAAAAGCGCGACTGCCATTGGCAACCATTTTTGGTATTTTGTCCAACTTATCTTTAGGTGTTATTGAGTTGCCTGAAGTCACGTACATAGCTTTAGGCGTATGATTTATGGTTTTAGAGTCAATCGATTGATGAGTACTACTCACAGCTATAGGTACCTTCTTGTCAGCAATATTAGTACTAGCCGATTCAACGCTATTCAATTTAGTACTATCTAATCTGTCGGTAGATTCAGTCATAGTTGTTTCCTTTATCTATGTTTATACAATGAACAATGTTAAACGTATATGTTTTTGGTATACGATTATTAATCGCGCCACTTTCATAAACGGCTCCACTTACCGCTCTGGTATTATGAAACTTACGGTAATAATTTTTTATTAGGGAATCTGTTGATTGATTTCAACATTAACCTGAGTCTGTTCAGCGCTAATCACTATAGGATTACCCGATAAGTCGCCTGACTCTGCTATGGCATTACCGCTATGACTAATACGAGCAACGACTGCTAACTGAGTTTTGTCACTACGAGCTGAATTTAACGTGCGATCTGGCATCATCGCATCAAGATTGCTTAAACGGATACTGGCCTCACCTTGCTTAATAACACTAATGGGTAAACGTTTGGCGGCAAACGGTGGACCTCCTTTAACGTCACGTATCGCAACAAACAACACATCATCAGCTTTCACTAACGGTAATAAATTAGCGTTAATGTTCACTGTCACGTCAATACCTTCTAGCGCTTGCTTTTCTTGCGTGCTAACGTAGTTGCTTAACTCATCTAAGCTTGCTAAAGCTTTAGTATGATCACCTGGTTTGGCCACAATGCTGCCTTGTAAGCGTTTAATCCAACCTTGCGCTTGGGCAAAGTTACTACTACGAGTCTCACCCATTGCCATGAGCATTTGAGCCCGTTCATGCTGCGGATTCTTAGCTAATATAGCTTGTAATACACGGCGAATATTGGCGTCTAACTGACCTTCATTAACAAAAAAGCTAGTCTGAGCATAAGTGGTGGCGATTTCTTCATTTTCAGGAGCTAAACGATAGGCACGAGATAAGGCTTCCAGCGCAGAATCAGTTGCCTCCATAGATAAGAAAAGCTCGGATAGGCGCATCCAGCGATTAGGATCATCAGCATTACGATGAACATTGGTTTGCATGGCGCTAATCAGTTGACGACCATCTTCAAACGCCCATGATGGCGGCTTGTCAATTTTAGCTGTCAATAGGTCGTCAGCCACTTGTCCTACTTTGTCCTCAGCTGTCCACAAATCAAACACGGGCGTACGATTACCTATTAGTAAATACGCCATTGCAGCCAATATTGGGATCCAAGCTGCGACAATTAAACTGCTTTTGACATCAGGGGTGACCATAGGTGTTATCTGACGCTGCGCATCTAATAGCTGACGCTCCAGTTCCAGCTTTTGATTTTGATAATGGCTATTATTAATAGTACCGCTGTCTTTATCTGTTTGTAGCTCAGCTAAACGTTCGCGAAATACTGCAACATTAATATCTAGCAGTTGATTGTCTATTGGTTTGGACTGCAAACGCGGTGCTCGTAGCCATGGCATAATAGCAATCAGCGAAAATATAAGAGCAATCAGCAAGCTTAGAGTTACAAATAAGCCAAAAGTAGAAAATAGAGTCATTTTTTGTCCTCTAGGCTAGTAATGTCGTGGTCGACACTCTCAGCTTGCGATAATAGACGATCAAGCTCAGCCTTTTCCGTAGAGGTCAAGGCAGCAGTACTGTTCACTGTAACGCCGTTTTGGCCACGGGCGACAACTTGGCGGCGTTTACTTTGCCAAAACCAACCAACAATTAAGACGAGCAATAATAGTGGTGGAAAAAACCATAGGATCCATGTCGATGGTCGCATAGGCGGCTTGTAGCTAATAAAGTCACCGTAGCGCTCTTGCATATAGGCGCGTATTTCAGCATCACTACGTCTATCTTTAATTAAATCATAGACTTTTTGCTTTAGATCCTGTGCAATCGGTGCATCAGAGGCTGCAAGGTTTTGATTTTGGCATTTTGGGCAGCGAAACTCTTCTATTAATCCACGATACTGAGCTTCTTGCTGTGGTGAATCAAAATCGTATACGTCAATAGCTGCGTTTGCCGTCATGTTAAGCAGACACGCTAGTATTAAGCTTGCTAGTTTTAAAATTATATTGAGTTTTATTTGAGGAGCTCTTATTCGAGTAACGTTCATTTGCACATCTCCTCAACCTGAATGAGATCAGGGCTATCGTTGTTCTTATTAGCCTCATTAAGTACGGTCAGGCACGGCTTAACACGCTGTTGCCAATTGGCTTCATTAATCTCACCAACAATATGCTGACGAATGATGCCATCTCCATCCACAACAAAGGTTTCGGGCGCACCAGTTATGCCTAAGTCTAGAGCAAACTGACCCAATGAATCCTGAATAGACATAGAAAATGGATCACCGCCTCGGTTTAAGTAACTGAGCGCATTACCAATCTCATCCTTATAATTCACACCAACGATATCAACGCCGCGCTCTTCTAGTTGCATTAAAAACGGATGCTCAATAACGCAAGTTGGACACCATGAGCCCCAAACATTAAGTAAGAACGGCTTATCCGGCAAATTATCATTGGTGATAGTACGGGTAGTATCTGCTAATACCGGCAGCTCAAAGGTAGGAACCGGACGCTCAAGAGCGGTATTGGTCACAATGTCTGTTGGTTTACCTAAGCGCATGTACAATATAACTACCAAACCAAAAAAGAGGATAAGCGGAATTAAGAACCATAGCTTCATCTGCTTTTTTTTCATTGCCTTTGGGTTACGCTGCTTACTGTTTTGGCTATCTTTTTGCTCAGGAGTGTTATTCGACATAGTCATTTATTTCTCCTTTAGTGTCGACATCGTCGATGCTGAGATTGCCTGCTCAATAGCTACCTCATTGACTCCATCAGTAGCCAAACTACCAGTAACTAGCAACGGAGCTTTAACTTTTTTGATGCGGTATCGTTTATCAAGCATACTAATTAATCCACCTAGAGCCATGATAATTGCCCCTAACCAAATCCAGCGAATTAATGGTTTTACATAAATCCTTAATGCCCATTGGTTACTACCATCGGCAATAGGTTCGCCCAGTGCGACATAAACATCGCGCATAAGACTGGGGTCAATAGCGGCTTCAGTCGTTGGCATCGTGCTGATAATATAAGTACGCTTTTCTGGAGTCAGTTTCGCCACTTCACGACCGTCTTTGGATACCACGACTTGCGCTTGCGTTGCATCAAAGTTACTACCCTTTATTTCAAAAAATTCAGTTACTTCAAAATCGTAACCTTGAACATTGACTGTATCGCCAATACCCATTGCTACGTCACGCTCAATACTCAGGCTACTAGTAAAGGCTATGCCAATGACAGCAACCAATACGCCAATATGAGCAGTCTGTTGACCCCAATAGCTCAGACGCAACTGCCGCAAACCGTTAAAAAGATTAGGCGCATTCTTAGTTTTATCTTTAAAATCAACTGCCATCCATAGCAGTGCCCAAAAGCTAACGGCTAAAGTCACACCAATATTAAGCATAGACGATGGATTAACAAAGTAAGTAATAATGGCGGCTAATACTAAGCTACTAACGGCGATGACCATGCCTATACCCAGTAGTGGACGGGTGTCTTTTTTCCAGCGAATATTTGAGCCCATACCCATAGCTATTAATAACAGCCACGTTAAAGGTACAAATAATGCATTAAAATAAGGAGGGCCAACGGACACTTGTCCTAAACCAAAAGCATCAGCGATAATAGGGTAAAGGGTGCCGAGCAGCACCACTAAGGTTGCAATCAAAATGATGGCGTTGTTGATCACTAAAAAGGACTCACGTGAAATCAGCTGATATTGACTTTCAACGGTTAAACGCCAACCTCGAACGGCAAACATTAATAGACCACTACCGATGATAATGCCAAGAATAGCTAAGATAACCAAACCACGCGTCGGATCAGCGGCAAACGAATGCACTGAGGTAAGGACTCCAGAGCGTACCAGGAACGTGCCAAGCAAGCTTAAGGCAAAGGCGAAAATAGCCAGCATGATGGTCCATGCTTTAAACACCCCGCGCTTTTCAGTGACTGCTAATGAATGCAGCAATGCTAAGCCGACAAGCCAAGGCATAAACGAGGCATTCTCTACCGGATCCCAAAACCACCAACCGCCCCAGCCAAGCTCGTAGTAGGCCCACCACGAGCCCAGTGCAATACCAATGGTCAAAAATCCCCAAGCCGCGAGCGCCCATGGACGTGACCAGCGTGTCCAAGCAGCATCTAAACGCCCTTCCCACAATGCCGCCATACAAAATGCAAAAGGTACTACCATACCCACATAGCCCATATATAACATGGGCGGATGAATAATCAGACCGAAATCTTGTAGGACAGGATTTAAATCAGCGCCATCGACCGCTAGATTGGGTAAGGTACGCTCAAACGGTGACGAGGTAAATATCAGCATCGTTAGCATCATTAACTGTACACCGGCCAAAATAACTAATACCCGCGCACGCATTGATAACGGCAAGCCGCGACTAAAGTATGATACCAGTGCACACCATGTGGCCATGATGGTCATCCATAGCAGCAAAGAGCCCTCGTGTCCGCCCCATGTCGCCGATAACTTATAGTACCAAGGCAACAGCGTATTAGAATGCTGCGCGACGTAACTGAGGCTAAAATCATTATAATAAAAACCTGCTATCAAAGCGCCAAATGACGTTATCATGGCGGCAAACTGTGCCCAAGCTAGGCTAGGGGCTAGTCGTTGCCAAGCAACTTGGTTACGAATAACACCAATAGTTGGCAGAATTACCTGCAATAACGCCAATACAAAAGCGGTAAGCAAGGCAAAATAGCCCAATTCTGTAATCAACATACGGTCTAACCTTATTTACTCTAATGCGGTTGCAGTTTACTGTGGCGGTGGAATTTTTATTATTAGAACCCACCCCTGAAATCTGCTGCTATCTCTAGTTTTTAATTGATTTCGAAGGGTTTTATTTAACTACTTTAGGCGGATTTACCAGTGGAGGCGCGCCTTTAAAGCGCAGTAAACGTAACGCATTAAGAGTAACGAGCACTGTTGCTCCAGCATCAGCTAGAACCGCAATCCATAGTCCAGTAATGCCGAATACGGTCGTGATCAGAAAGACGCCTTTGAGACCTAAAGCGAAAATGACGTTCTGATGAATGTTGCGCATGGTGGCACGTGAAAGTGCGATGAGATGAGCCATGTCCGTGACACGACTTTTTAATAATGCGATATCGGCCGTCTCAATGGCCACATCGGTACCACCACCCATCGCGATGCCAACATCGGCAGTTGCTAGCGCTGGCGCATCGTTAATACCATCACCAACCATCGCTATTTTGCGGTTGTTCTTCATTTCGTTAAGCAGGCGCAGTTTGTCCTCAGGCAACAGCTCAGCTTCCCATTCCACGTCTAAATTACTGGCAAGTGCTTGAGCGGTTAAGCGGTTGTCGCCTGTTAGCATGACGGAGCGCAAACCCATCGCTTTGAGCTGAGCCACACCTTCATGAGCGTCGTCTCGTAATTCGTCTCTTAGCGCGATTAATCCAAGCACTTCACGGTTTTGCTCATCGAAAAGAACAGAGACGGTCTTACCCTCATTTTGCAGCGCCTCGATTTGCGCCTGTTGTGTGAATGAAATCAATGCCTCATCGGCTGCGTAAACAGGCGAACCGATAGCTAGCGCGCGCTCCGCGACAGTTGCGTGTACCGCTTTACCGGCAGTTGCAGAAGCATTGGAGGCCACAGGTATGACCACTTTAGCAGCTTCAGCATGACTGACAATGGCTTCAGCAAGCGGGTGACTAGAACCAATCTCCACACTGGCAAAAAGCGCCAATATCTCATCTTGACCTTGAGAATTCTGACCTTGAATACTTGAGTCCTCTTGTGTAAAGGCAACAACATCGGTCACGCATGGTTTGCCTTCAGTTAAAGTGCCTGTCTTGTCAAAAGCGACCGTCTTCACTTGGCCGATAGTTTCTAAAGCACTACCGCCTTTGATCAGCAAGCCACGGCGCGCACCAACAGCAAGACCAGAGGCGATGGCAGCGGGTGTTGATAGTACAAGAGCACAGGGACAGGCAATCAATAATAAGGCTAGACCTCGATATAACCAAGTTGACCAATCTCCACCCATGGCTAACGGTGGAATGATAATAATTAGTGCGGCAATAGCCATCACTGCCGGTGTGTAATAGCGACTGAATTTCTCAATAAAACGGGCAGTGGGTGCTTTGGAGGCTTGGGCTTGCTCTACCAGCTCAATAATGCGCGAAATGGTGTTATCGGCGGCTGTCTTTTCTACGCGCACTTGGAGCACACCATCGATGTTAATTGACCCTGCAAATACATTGTCACCCATCGTCTTGGCAACAGGAACAGACTCTCCCGTCACGGGCGAATCATCAAGGCTGGACGCACCTTGAACAATGGAACCATCAGCAGATACCCTATCTCCAGGACGCACCAGCACAAGGTCATTCACTTGTAATGAAGTCGCTGGAACGTTACGCTGCCCACCTTGAGCATCAAGTAAAATTGCACTTTTCGGAACCAGCGATGATAAGGCTCTGATGCCAGCGCGAGCGCGATCAGCAGCGATACTCTCAAACAGTTCACCGATTGAGAACAAAAAGACAACTGCTGCGGCCTCTTCAGCTTCACCAATGATAAGTGCGCCAAGCACGGCGACGGACATCAGCGTTTCAATTGAAAAGAATGAACCTGTTTTAGCCAGTGCTAAGGCTTTGCGCGCAAATGGAAAAACGCCTACAATCACAGCGATGGCAAACACCCATATCCCATAAGCGGGCAACAGTAGTGACAGTGCATAAGCGCTGCCCATCAAAATACCGAGGCCAACAACCTGTTTGCCTTTTTGAGTTTGCCACCATTGCTTATCCTGCGGAGCCATCTGATTGTCGCTGTCAATATCAATAGCCGATACAGTTTGTTGACCAGTATTGGCAGAGATGCCGAACCCTAGGCTTTTGATTGTTTTTTCGATATCACTAGCCTGAGTCGGCGCACCAGGGGCTAAATTTAGCTCTAGCGTTTCTGTAGCGAAATTCAGCTGAACATCAGAAACCCCAGGCATACGTTTCAAAGCTGTTTCAATCTTGCCGATGCAACTGGCACAGTCCATACCTTCAATATGATATTTCATAATAATTTACCCTTTGAATAATGATATTATGAACCCTATAGTGGCTTTAGAGTCAAGGTTATTTATCTACAGTTTCGTAATTTTAATTTCTCTAGCGCTAGTCTTTACAGCCACTTTAATTATTTAAATCGTAGAGGTTGTTATGACAATCAAAATTGGTGAGCTCGCTAAACGCACAGGTGCCACAGTAGAAACCATTCGCTATTATGAAAAAGAGCGTTTATTACCCGAGCCTTTTCGTAGCGAAGGGAATTATCGTTTATATAATGAAGAGCACATTGAGCGTCTACAATTTATCCTACATTGCCGTACGCTCGATATGGCTTTAGATGATGTGCGAATCTTACTTGAATACTGGGAGTCGCCTGACAAGGACTGCGGCGATGTGAATAACTTGCTAGATGAGCACATTCATGCTGTGGAAATACGAATGGAAGAACTGATGCACTTAAAGCATCACTTGACCGTTTTGCGCCAGAAATGTGCAAGTAGTGCACCAGCGTCATCATGTGGCATTTTAAACGCGCTTGTCGATAACTCCTGTCATGAGTAATGATATCAGTAGTGTTCATTTCTGACGGATCAAATCATGAAAGGTTAAATACGCCCTGATGTTAAGCACAAAAAAACCCAGCAATGATATTAAGATCACTACTGGGTTGGAGGAAATAACAACTATGTTGTGCTGACTTAGAAAGTCTTATTTATCATTCATAGCAAGGTAGATATTACGATCTGATGCGGATGCGTCATCCACGTATTTTGAATCGCGCCATGTCGTATAAGCATAGACACCACTGTATGGGCTGATGCTGTTCTGACGGAAATCAGAAATCCAATTTTCGCCATCAAATATTTGGATATGGCCATGCGGGCGCTTTGATGAGCGATCATAGACAATAACATCACCTACTTGGGTTGGCATATCATTACTGATTTTGCTAAAACCTGCTTTATCAAGCGTGCCACGAGTGGCGTACTGATAGGCTGAAGGATTGGGTGTAAATTCATAACCAGCTGATTGTAGTGCTTTACGTACGTAACGGGCACAATATCCAGAGCTGCCAGATAAAGCCACTTTTGAGGCGCGAGCAGCAGCGATAGCGGGGGCTGAATTGCTGTCAGGAACCTTATTGACTTGCTGCTGTTGTTTTTCAGCGTATAAGCGGCTGTTTAATGATGAAAGCTGATTCTCTTTTTGCTTGGCCTGCGCACTTAGGTTGCTAATTGCTTGACTAATTTCATCATTATTAGAAACATAAGCACCACTTTTGGTGCTATAGATGTTTTTTGATGAACCGTAGTTTGATGCCACAGAAGTATTGGTGATGGTATTATTTGTTTGAGAGATTGTGATAGCAGCACCACTCGTTTGTGCTATGCCCATACCCAGTACTGACAAAATCAATAAAGCCTGTTTCATAAATCTAATACCTACGGTTAATTCAAAATCGTCTGTTATCAACAACAGCGCAGTCAATTAAATCTCAATAACTCAAGTATATATATGTCATAGTGACTGATACTTCTGCTGCATATTATTCATATAAAAAATGATTATTGGCGATCACAGCTCATTGAAGTCTTACGAAGCTGTTACAAATCAAGCTGCTGACCAAAACACAAAGCCGACTTTAGCATAGGCTGTTTAGCCTGTCATCCCCCTTAAAAACCCCAAAAATACTTTTTTGATGTCGAAAAAATTGCTAATATCCCACATTTTACAATGTAAGTTTGTGTAACATGTACAGAATATAGCTGACTAGATTGACCACAATTTCTACTGTTTTATAAGCAAAAAAACGTCTGAGGGTTAAATCTATAATTTAGATTTAACCCTCAGACGTTTTTCTATTGGATGAAGTAATTACCCTATATAGGGTCTAACTAATTATTAAGATAATATAATAATTTATAATATTAATATAGATGCTAATTCCCTACTAGCTTATGTAATATTACGTAATTGTTTCGATACATCCTGTATATTCTTGTATTAACCCTTAGTCATTTATCTATTTTAAGGGTTAATAACCGATAAATTCGCTTACATTGTCATCAAAAGTTACAAATTCAAAGTTATTTTTAATTTTAAAGTCGCAATAGCTAATGAATTTTTTGATGAAGAATCATTTTATAAGCAATAGAACAGTCTTATACCTACCTCATTTACTTTTAACGCTAACACTATAATCAAAGTATTCTTAACTGCTAACACACTATAATTGCTGCTCTACCGATTCAATATCAGCATAAACTTGGGTCGTCCCGTCTTTATTGAGTTGCATAACCTGATAGGGCATGAATTTATTTTGATACTCCATACCCGGGCTACCAACAGGCATGCCAGGTACGGCAAGACCCATAGCTTGTACTGGCGGATTTTCTAAAAACTGCGCCATATATTTAGCGGGTACATGACCTTCAAAGACGTAACCATCAGTAGTGACTACAGTATGGCAAGAACGCATTTCATTTGGAACGCTGTAGCGCTCTTTAAATACGGCTAAGTCCGCAACATCTTGCGCGGTTGCACTTAGACCATTATCTTCTGCATGACTTATCCATTCTTTACAGCAGCCGCAATTGGCATCTTTATAGACAGTGGCTGAGACGTTTTTTAGTAGGTCTGGTTTATTTACTGATGTCATCATAGAAGTATTTATAACGTTTGGTTCAGCTGTCTTCGGAACAGTCACTACATCTTCAGTTGATGCCGATGTTGTGCTTGCATCAGATACGCCACTACTCGGTTGGCTACAAGCAAATAGTGATGAGGCGGCAAGTAATACTAACGTACTACGCAACCCCTTAGACAGATAACGATTGAATATAAGACTGGATTTTATTTTTAAGGGGGTCATAGTGCTCTCTCATGTACTGTAGATATTGTGAGCTATAGAAGGTCAAGTAACACTTCATATCGTTTGGTAATGTAGCATAATAACCCATTAAACGGAGTACATAAATTCATCCATTGAGCAGTGCAGGCTGGTATCATAAGCAGTTTTTATTTTAAAATACTGCCTGTAGTATTAACGGCTCTATCTAAGTTTTGGATTTTGATTAAAAATTCAAGGCTCATAATTTTGGATAATTTGCGATGCGCCTGTCTACTATTAATCTACAAAAGCGTTTGAGTACTCACTCAAATCAATTACCGCTATGGTTTACGCTAGTAGCAGCATGGCTTGCAGGGGCTATTTTTTTATTTGCGCTAGCGCCTCATGGGTTCTGGCCGCTAGCAATAGTGTCACCAGCGATTTTATATGCGCTGTTGGTACCAAATATGAGTGGTCGTCGCGCTTTTATTATCGGTGAAGCTTACGGTATGGGGCTATGGTGCGTCGGCGGCTTTTGGCTCTATACTGCCATCCATGATTATAGCGATACTCCAACGTGGCTCGCATTGATTATGATTGGATTGATGGGTCTCGGTATGGGACTGTTTCATGGATTTTTAGCACTAGTCTTTAACCGTATGGTAGGCAAACAACCCTTTTCATTTGCTGCTCTTTGGGTGCTACAAGAATGGTTAAAAACTTGGTTATTCACAGGCTTTCCGTGGCTGTTTGTTGGTTATGCATTTACTGAAGAGTATTGGTTATCGTCCTTAGCACCCGTTGCTGGTGTTTTTGCCGTCTCTTTTGTTGCCATACTATTGGCTGCAAGTTTAGTAGAGCTACTGCTTCGGCGCAGTAGTTATGCCGTCGTTTCTGTACTGTTATTAGCCATTAGCACATCATTATGGCTGGTCAATCCGCAATGGACAAAACCTAAGGGCACACCTGATCTGTCAGTGTCATTGATTCAAGGTAATATTTCACAAGATATAAAGTGGCTGACGCAATATCAATTAGAAACGCTAAAGATTTATGCGAAGTTAACACGCACTGAGTGGGGACGTGATGTGGTGGTGTGGCCTGAATCATCTATTCCGATGTTTCAGGATGAGGCTGCGGGCTTTATTAGTGAAATGATAGAAATGGCCAATGCGACCAATACGACATGGATAACTGGTATCCCTTATAAGGATAAAGCGGCATTCAATGCCAGTACGGATAAGTATCCCCCATTTTACAATAGCGTGATTGCTCGAGGTGTAGAAGCGGAAGGCCTATACAAGAAGCAGCGTCTAGTGCCTTTTGGAGAGTATATTCCATTTGAAGGCGTGCTCGATATTTTCCCAAGTTTGGCCGGTAGTCAGGATATTAAGAGCTATAGTCGTGGTAGTGATCAGCAGTCACCGCTAAAGGTGCGTGGACACAATATAGGGACGGCTATCTGTTATGAGGTAGCTTATCCAGATACCACGCGTAAAAATGCCATCGATACTGACTTTTTGTTGACCGTCTCTAACGATGCTTGGTTTGGCACTTCAGCAGGACCATTGCAACATTTGCAAATGGTACAAATGCGCGCGCTTGAGAACGGGCGCTGGTTTATTCGAGCGACCAATACTGGTGTTACCGCTATTATCAACCATAAAGGTCGTATTGTAAAACGCGCACCGCAGTTTGAGCGTACTGTACTACGTGGTGAGATACAGGCACGGGTTGGTAACACGCCCTTTATGCTTATGGGAAATTACCCTATCTTGATAATAATAACCCTGTTATTACTACTAAGCTATTTTGGCAAAGGTCTAACCACACTTAGAAGACGAGGGTAATAGTAAACTTAATCATAATAATTTAATCAGTGTAAGTTTTTTATTTTTTCTAGGTAACATCCTAACGCACGTAAATATAAAAGTTTTAAACTATTGATCACATAAGAATTGATTGAAAAAATTATGTCGACATAAGGCACGCGCCTCATACTTAAAAAAAGATAGCTATATACGGTCTATCATCTTTTTGTTGATACTTTCATTTAATGCACGCGATTTTTGATTGTCATCTGCCTTAGTACCAAATTCAATAGTTGCATGTTGTATATTCTGATGCGCCAAATCTTCCTTGATGTTTTCTTTCATAGTAATAGTCTCTTTAAACGTTATGTCGGTCTTCGGTACAATATGAACTGTAAGAGCATTCTCAGTGGTACTCAAAGCCCAGATATGTAAATGATGAAAGTTTTGAATAAAATTATAGCTCTCTAAGATAGCAGTGATTTTACTGAGATCAACATTTTGAGGTACTCCGTCGATAGCAAGCTTGATACTCTCTTTTAGTAGACCCCAAGTCGATAACAGTATAACGACTGAAATAATCAAGCTAACTAGAGGATCAACGATATTCCAACTTGTATAGTAAATAATAATGCCCGAGATAACGACACCTACAGAGACCAATGCATCTACCATTAGATGCAAGAAAGCACCTTTGACATTAATATCGTCTTTTTGACCTTTGTAGAATGCAAAAGCAGAAACAGTATTTATAAATACGCCTATTAGAGCTGTAATAATAATAACTTTTCCTGCAACTTCCGGTATGGTATCAAATCGACCCAAGGCCTCATACGCAATACCTATAACTATTGTAACTAACAATATGGCGTTAATAAGAGACGCCATTATAGAAGCTTTTTTGTAGCCATAGGTATAAAGCGTAGTAGATGCTTTCTGTGCTAATTTCATTCCAATTAACGAGATTATTAAACTGGCAACATCACTTAAGTTGTGGCTAGCGTCTGCGATTAAAGCTAATGAATTAGTTGAGTAGCCCACTATAAACTCGATGAGCGTAAATGCAGAATTTAGACCAATCCCAATATAAAAAGCTTTATTCATATCTTTAGGGTTTGGAGCTTGATGACTGTGGTTATCTGAATTACTCATAATTTACCCTTGTTTAGGTTGCTGCATTTTATTAAAGGTAGAAAATAAGTTTATTGCATATTTTCTATATTGCACAGTCAATATTGCTCTAATACCGTAGACACACTTATTTTTATCAATAAACTGAACCACAACTTGATTGTGTGTCCTATCTCTCCTTGGGCGAAAAAAGCGGATTTTACTGTAATCTAACTGGCTTACGTAAGCTTCTTGTTCTCATGTTCAAGCTCTTTAGTATGTGTAGCTTAGTCTTGAATGTTGGTTAGTATAGTTTCATTAGTGCGCTTTTTATGACATGACCACATAAAGGTGTAATCGTTTAATGCTTCAATCAGCATGCGAACGGCGCGTTCTTTAATCTCAGGAGTGTAAGTTTGTCTTTTAATTATCGTATTCTCTCAGAAAGATGATTTACCGCTTCTTAACAGCGCGTGTAAAACCTTGCATCTGACGACTAAGGCGGTCTTAATAGTAAACTACCTCAGTATTGTCAGAAACTTAACGTCTTGTGAGAATGTACTAAGTACTAATTGCTAACTTCAAAATAATTGAAATGCTTACGCTAAATGACGACAAAAAAAGCCTAAGCAATTTAACGAAGAATCAGATATTAAAAACCTAATCTGTATGACAAACAAAAAAATGCCTCTGGGAGTTGACTCCCAGAGGCATTTAGTTTTAAATGTAGATAACGGTTACAGTGTGCGTCAACACCCTGTAACGAACAAATAAGCACACAGACTGCGTTATTTGAACAGCATTAAATGCCCGTTTAGGGTCATTTTATCCAAAATCTGCTCTCATATCAACTCTATTTGCTATACATTTTAAAAACTGCTTGTTCGCTCGTTACATTTTCGTGCTGCTCTCTCTGTACCCGTTACCCGTCAAATGGGTGGCAGGCCTCGGTGACGACTGCGTTTGACATAAGGGTGAGCTCCCTACAGGGGTGACTAGACAAAGGATCAGAGCAACGCAATGAGTGGTTACTTGTGCATATCGTAGCGGTACATTGGGCGAACGCCCTTGCTAGCGTATGACAGTACAGTAGCGGTTATGAGCGTGTCTAGGCGGTGCTATCAGCCGTAATCATAACAGCCGTAGCTTGATACAGTGATACGGTCTTGATGACGCGATGGGCGATGAAGTCGGCATGACTAATCACATCAAATTCAAGGGATGCACTAAAGTGTTTGTGAGCATTATTATTATACTCATAATTGCTTTAGGGTGAGTGTTCCTTGAAATCTGCTCAAGGCTCCAAAATCAGCATAATTTTCACTTAGGCTAATTTAAGTAGTATATAGCCCACTAGGCTATATACTATAAGAATCTAGAGAAAAATTTAGAATATTTATTATACAACCATCATTTATTCAGTGAGTCGACATTGTCATGGTTGATTCATAAGCTTAGTGTGAATAGAACGGGATTGACTTAGTTATTGTTAATAGGCCTCTATTACTAAGTTTAACTGATACTTTTAGTGTTAATTGTCTCTCGCATCTTTTCAATCTCTGCAGTCAATGAGCTACTCTTTTCCTGTTCTGATTGATAGTTAACTGAAAGCTCATCATACCGCTCACTCAATGCAGTGTACTCTGTACTAAGCAAAGTTCTCTCATGATTTAACGTGTCGTGTTGCTTAATCAGTAGCTGATGATCTGCTTCAATCTTAGCTTGCTTTTGAGTCAGCCGCTCATTGATCCCTGATAACTTATTACGTTCAGCGGTTATCGCTTTTAATTCTCCTTTTACCTCTGCTGTAAGGTTCATTATTTGGTTGTGCTCAGTAGTCACTGTTTTTAGCTCAACCTTGACTGCTTCAAGCTCTGTCTTCACACGTGTGATCTCTGCTTTATCGCTATTAGCAGTGGCTTCAAGCGTGGCCACCTTCGATATGTTGGCACTCAGCTCTTTTGACTGTTGATCAAAGCTGCTACGCAGGTCAGCAAGTTGAGCCTGAGCTGCAGCTGTTTTAGCTCGTTCAAGCTCCAGCTGGTGCTGAGTATCACTGAGTGTCTGCGTCAGCATATCCCGTTCAGCAGTCACTTGAGCCGCGGTGATAGCCGTTGCCTCTGCAGTTGCTGTGACCTCATCGAGCTGTTCTAACAAATCAGTCTGCTCACTCTCTAGTGTCTTAACCGCGTCTTGAGCCTCGTCTGTCTCAGCTTGCAACTTGGTTTTAATATTCTCTAGAGCCTCCCGTTCTCTAACCAGACGATCATTGGCAATATCAATGGCCGTTTGCCACATATCCGCGCCAAGCGTTTGTAAACGTTCAGCAATGCCACTTGGTAGCTCAACCTGTCTTAGCTGCTCTTCTTGTTGGTTATCCTGACGCCAAGACTTCATGGCTTCACTGATGGTCGTAAATGATCCACCACCCAGCGCCTTACGTACTTCTGCTAAAGTAGGTTTGATATCTTGTTCGTGCAGTTGATCAGCGGTAGCATGAATTTGCTGTGTAGTAATGGCCACAATTATTGTCCTTAATTTTGTATGAGTAAATATGTAGCGTTTGTATTATGTTGTATATAGTATAATACAATATACAACATAATACAATATAAGATATAAAAAAACCTCAAGCAATCTTGAGGTCATAATCGTTAGATTATGGCTAACAATCAATTAAGTACTCCTCTAGCGCATTATTATCATTTATTAATGATTAGCGCTGGTTTTTTTAGAGAATCATAGTGTCTTAATACTGCCAAGGCTAGCACCTAACCACCCAGCAATAGGATGTTTTTGTCAGTCTACGTATATTCTAAATAATCACGAATAGGACATTTATTGAAAACTGAAGAATCCGTCTTTAGTCTTTTGACCATCTCAATTGCCCACTCTGCCTCATTTTGGCCTGCTAGACTGGTGGAGCTGACCAGATGGTTATAATTGGCTATAAATTCTTTATTCAGAACAATGCGTTTTAATTGTGCGTCGCTTAGACCTTTAATTGAAAAAGGATTCAGATCACTCTTCAATGCTTTTGACTGCTTAGCCTCTACCTTGGCTTGACTGCTATCTTCAAAACTAAACACAATCTCACTCACCACCCGCCCTTTTTTCTTTTGAGCGTAGGTTATACGGTAAGGCGTGTGCGTATGAATATCACTGATAGCTTTATCTAATACATAACGTTTGAAATCAATATTCCTACCATAGCTATCAACGCAATTAAATTTTTCACGTAAATAGTCAACGGTATACGCCTTTTCTTTGTATTTTTGGAACATACAACTGGCAATCAGCTCAAATAAAATCATGCCATAACTACCAAGATTAATAATCCAATGTCGCTCCCATTTGGTAAATGGATTTTCACGATCGAATACTGATAGCATCTCAATCACTGTATCGGCCAGTATAATTTCTAACTGTCCCTCGTTTTCCTTATATTCGCACTGAACAAGCCAAGACACTCCAGTTCTATGCGTCCGTTCATTATTCTTAAAGTTCCAAAAAAAGAATGCTTTGTGCAGCATGCTATTAGCAACTTCTGCCAAGGTACGGTAAATACTTTTTTTGCCTAAATTATATTCACGGGCAAACTCTAGCGCATTAACCACAAACATTCGTTTTCTGGCATCAGGGTCTTTTTCTACATGCTTACGTACTAAGGGCGATAAAAACATAATCAGACGCCGCTCATTCAAGTCCAAATCTGAAATGGCATTTAATAAACGGTTTTGCATCACCAGCCATTTGTCACTGTAAATTGGTTTGGGCTTACTCTCAACTTGACTGACATTCTGTAATGGTTTGATTTCTTTAACGTCTGAGGTAATCAAATCAAAATTAAAATCAAATTTTGATTCTATGACAGGTTCAATAATAAGGATAGTGGCACCATTATCACCCACTGTCCTTCTTACATGAGCGGTAAGTTCATCGCGCTCTTGTTCGCTTAAATTTTTATCTACTTTGACCGTATAAGACTCGCCTATAGACTCTCGTAGGTTATTTTGGAACTGTGCCATCTCATTTTTATTCATATCGTAATATTTCGCTAGATTAATGCTTATGGGGAATAATAAACAATATTAGTGGAATTTACAAATTTACTTTCCACTAATACCGCTTAAACTTCCACCTTTAACCGCTTAAACTTCCACCTTTAACCGCCTAAACTTCCACCTTTAACCGCCTAAACTTCCACTATATAAAAATATTTTTCCGCTGTAGACCAAGTGAAGTAAGTGTCTGTGCCGATTTTCACCTTCAGGACAAAAGCTTTTAAAAATTATTAAAAAATAAGAAATATATTTTTGTTTTAAGTAATAGGAAAATAGGCAAAAAAACCGACGAATTTGAAATAATAATATGAGCTACCAACTGCTTTTAAAATTATTTAGTAGCTCAACCAGCTGTTGTCCGCTTACTTGATATTAATCCTCACTTTCATAGTGCGAATCAAGAGTCGACCTCTGGAAATCTTCAAAAGCACGATCAAAGATCTTTTGAATGTCTGCATCTGTCATTTTGGACAAAGCTGGTTTCATGTTTTCAGTCGCATTTTTTGTAGATAATTTGTCTTCATTTTCAGTAGCCATTATCGATACCTCTGTAAATACATCTCAAATCGTTGCTAGAAAGCCTAAAAAGCACCCTTATACGCATTCTATGCTCTGTTCTATACACTGATAGCTAAATATATTTTAAAGCGCTTAAAACAGCTAAAAATCGCCTTCTAACATTTTACTAATTAGAAGACGATTCAGTTGTACGGATGAATAGGCTATTGCTAACAGTAACAGTTATTGCGCTGCTGATTTGTCATCAAACAATGAACCGTACTCACTGTCTTGATTGTCTTTATTCGAAGTAAAACTGCTTGATACCATCTTAGCCTCACCTTGCATCTTATGAGCAATTGACTTTAAAAACTCACGGTGCTTTTTCAAACGGACATACTTTTCATTATCGTGTGCGTCTAAAAAAATGGCTTGCAGTTCATGATTGTCATCATCGTCTAATGCGTTGGCCAACCACTCCCCCAATATTTTATGTGCTTCAAGCCTGTCCTGATCAATCTCTTTTTTAAGAGCCTGCAATTGCTTAATCTTATTTGCGAATAAATCATCTGATATTACTGACATTACTTCATCCTTTTTTAGCCAACTATGATAGAGTTGATCCTAGCAGTACATACACAGGTATGCAAGGTAGTAAAATACACAAGACCACATCGTTTCGTGGGCGCAGTAGTATTTTAACCCTCTGTTAAGAGCGAACTTAGGAGTTTATGTAAAAAAGGCCCACAAGGGGCGCTATTTTTTTACATAAACTCCGTCGTTCGGCAGGGGGCGAACCCCCTACAACCCCCAAAAAATCATCTCTCAATGTTGGGTTTTTTTGCTATGAATAATAAAGGGTTTCATCTGTCAGTTAGCGCCGTTAGTAAGGCGAAAAATCATAGCGTGGTGGCAAAGTCGGCTTATAATTCTGGCTCAAAACTGGCTGATGAGCAGTCAGGAGTCGTCCACGATTACACCAGTAAAGCTAAAGACAAAATCTTAAATTTAGTGGACAGTGATGGTACTAAATACACGCAAGTTATTGAGAAAAATGTGATGCATACGGCGTTGATAACGCCAACTCTTGCTGGGGATCTAGCAGTGACACGTGAGGGTTTTTGGAATGATATCGAACGCATTGAGACTCGTAAAAACGCTCAATTAGGTACTGAGATTGATGTGATGTTTCCTGATGGGATCACCGCTGATCAGCGTATAGTTTTGGCCGAGCGCTACGCTCAAACCTTATCTGATCGCTATAACGTGCTTGTCGATGTAGCCATTCATCGGCCACACAGTCACGAGAAACATGTGGGGGAGGTTGAAGTGGTTGAGCTGACCAGTCGTAACTTTCATGCCCATATTTTACTCTCAAGCCGTGAGATAGTAGCGGATGTTGAGGGTTATGCTTTATCAGCACGCAAGAATTGGTTGCAGTGGTCAACGGAGGAGCGTTTATCTAAGGGGTTAAACGGGCGCGGCGATGAGCTTAAATATCAACGCACCCTTTGGGCGGATATGGCCAATGAGCTACTGCCTGAGAATAAAACCATTAGTGAGAAATCCTACCGTGAGCTGGGCATCAGTCGTTTACCAAAAATGAAACTGGGTAAGTCACTATATAAGGATATTCTCAAAGGCAATCGTTCAGTGATTCATGAGTACAACGAGACGATTGATGAGATCAATGCTTACATTGAAAAAAATGGTCTGGTAATTGAGTATGACGACAAGGGACGTATTGACCTAGAAAGCAATGAACAAGAGGTTAACGGCGTCACAATACATTATAAAAAGCGTAAACCCTTTGCGCGAATTGAGCTCAGTAATATCCGCTTTGTAGATCCTGCCGCTGAACTTGAACCCGCTATTCCTAAAAATAAGAGTCAGACGCATAGTGATGCGGCCAATGATCACGCACTTGATGAGCTTTTAGCAATCTCAGCCAACTTTGTGAGTCAAAAAAAGATGGTACGCAGCGCCTTATTTTCAACCATTGATGCGCTGCATGAAGAGTTAGCGCACCAGTCTAAACAGATTATTACCATTGATAAAAACATTAAGAGTACCCAGCGGTTCACCGAGGAGGTGGGACAGGATTTTAGCGAGCCCCGCCAAAAAATGATTGAGCTTGCCCAGAAAATACATACGACAGAGCAAAGTGAGGCACTGAAAACGGCTTTAGTGTTGGTTGATCAATTTAGACAAGATGACACCCTACAAACAGGCCGCGCTGTTAGCCGCCTTGAAGAGCAGCTGTCACAGATTGATAAAACGATGCTGAACAATAAAACGGTTTTAAAAGAGCTTATTCCCCTTAACAATCGAGTTATTGATGATCATAAGGCGCTTAAGGCCACCCTAAAACCGTTTGCCGCAACGCTGAATAAGCTGGCTACTGACTTTAAATCGCTTGATGAGATTGATGTTGAAAAAACTGAGCTGCAGCAGCACTGGCGCGAGGCGTTTGAGGATTTGCAGGCGATCGAGGTAACGAGCAACCTTGACACCTATCATAAGTTCGCGGCACTGGCAGATCTTGATGTTGAGCGTTTTAAAGCGCTTGAGCAAGAGCGTGAGGCGCTGCGTGCTCTTAAAGCGGTAGAGATAGATGATACCGCTGAGGCACGTTTGCAGATGCTTGTATCTGATGTAAAGACATTTAAAACCGCCAATAATGAAGACATCAAACAATTAAAGCTGCAAATCAATACCAGTCAAAAAACCTATCAGCGCCTATCGCCGTTTTATGAGCAGCGTATTGCCCTTCTTGATCAAAGTGAAGCGGTGATTGTGCAAGATGATAACTTATACGATGAGATTACCCGTACCAAGACCACTCAATTGAACGCAGATCGGCTTGATGACTGGCGTACTCGTACCATGGCGCTCCAATACCAGCTCAACAAAGCGCGTGAGCAAGCCGAAACTGAGAACAAAGCTAGGCGTGAGCGAGAGGAAGCAGAGAAGCGGCGGCAAGAAAAACAACAAAAAGAGCAAGATGCTACTGCCCTTGCGCGTACCCGACAGGCAGAAGTCAAGGCGTATCAGAGCAGGTTTGATAATATGCTGGTACGGGTTAAAGACCGTATTGATAAGATCGACTTTAAAGCGATTGATACTACTGCCACTGTGATAGAGGCGGCTGAAAAGTTAGCTGCTGAGGCCCTCGTTTTAAAAACGCTTCAGCATACTGATAACGTCACCGCGTTGCAAAAGCGTTTGCGAGACACGGATGCAGAACGGGTGATGATAGACAGAGATACGTCGGTACAGACACTATTACAAGCGCTCGGCACGCTTCCTAGCGACCGTCATAAAATTGATACTATAAACGCGCTTAATGAGCGTTTTGAGCAGGTTCCTGACATCCGCGTGGGCACGCAAAATTTAGCGCAAATCTTGGCCGCACAAGTGCTGGATATAGACAATGCTATTCAAGAAAAAGCGCGCCATTACTCGTCACCACGCCCATTTTAGTTGTGATGATTACAATAATGAGTACTTACTATGAATAAAAATGACCGCACTGAGCAAGACATACACGATCAACTTGTTAACCTAGTGACTTCATTGACTCCGGTCATTGGGGCCTTGCGTGAGCTGATTAAGCGAGCCGATGATGCGGTAGCGAGGCGGCTTGAGCGTTCGCTTAGCGGTATTGATAGCAAGGTGAATGAGGTGTCTTCTGCCATTGAAGAATTAGGTAGTAGCGCAAGCACGACTTCGCAGGCATTGAGTCAGTATCAAGAACTCGTGTTAAAGCAGCTACAAGCGGCAGTGACTGCTTTTACTGACAATGAGATGCCGCGTCGTTATGATGACAAAATAGCAGGCATCATCACCGATATGAAACAGCAGATTGATACGGCTGTAGAGTTGGTCGTTACTGCTAAAAACGACAGCATAGAGGTACAAGTGAGTACCATGCAAGCGGTGGCTGACAAGCTTGGCGCAAGCGCTGACAATCTAGCCCTATTCACCAATCAGTACCAAGCTGGTCATAAGCAGATTATTGAAGACATTGAGACCTTTGAGACCACCACCAAAACGCGGATTGAGCAGGTTGAGGGTAGAGCTAGTAAAGACTTGGACAAAATTCATAAGTCCATTGAGACTATGAGTATTAAAAGGATTGCAGCCGTTGTCGCAGCGGGTACGATGGCTGTGATAATAAGTTTGGTGGCCCTGGTATTTTGGTATGTGCCAAGCTTTGATGAGATTGCAGAGATGAGATACCAGCAAGCAGAGCTACAGCGCGGCATCGATGAGCTTGAAACGGGGTGGAAGCAGGCATTTGATAACGCTCAAAGTCAGCAGATTATTTTGGCTTGTGATGTTAATGAAGCGCAGCCTGATGCAATCAGCTGGTGCGTTAGAGCAGACAGCAAAAGTGTTTTGAGAGATGAGAGAGGCTTTGTTTATTATAAAATAGCTGGGGTGCCGCGTGCAGAGCCGACTGAGTAAAGGCATATGGTAACAGTAAGCCATATTGCCCAAAAGTGCGTCTTCTGAGACATATAAGACTGAAAAAAGCTTGTTTGATTGTCGTTATCTTTGTCTATATCAAGAAGCCAGATAATGACACTTTATCTGGCTTTAAGGATTATTGTTTCTTGTTAAACAAGAAGTCTGTAAATATAAGCTAAAGCCATTACGCTGCTTGGTCAGTGTGAGCTGTGACCAACTCTATAAAAGCAGTTTCAAGGGTGCTTAACGCATGATCGTCAACGATAAGACCGTCATCTAGCTGTCGTTGCACCCAGACATAAACCGCTTCATCATTATAAAGAATGGGGTCAACACCAAGTAGGGTTGCCAGCTGTAAGCCTTGCTGTATTTGTAAGCTTAATAACAGCTGAGAGGCTAACGTTTTAGTCTGTTCACTAAACCATGTGCAGCTATTGAGCCGAGATAGATTGTTATTCATTGGTATTCTCCTATAGATCATTATATGCATATAATAAATAAAATGACTTACTACAGGTCAAATTATACCTATATTTTAATCTATTGCAAGAGAAAATAACCTTCTGTAGGTCTTTTTATTCGTTTAAAGACAATCACAGCTCATGACAACGTTATTTATGCTGGTGACTCACTGCTGTCCTCATTTATGATTTCGTATAAATCACCAACATTGATTCTAAGATAAGTACATAAAGACTCGATGACATCTAGATCAACACGGGTGGCTTCTTCATGATACATGCGAGTAATGGTGCCACGATTGATGCCAGTATCTCTTGAGATATCGGCAATTTTAAGGCGTCTTTCACCCATGATGGTCGATAAGTGACACTTCACCATAGTGGTTCCCTCATTCATATTAGTGGTTTTTGATTGGTGAGCGGATTATAACGAATATGAGCGGCTAAAGTATTGCTTTTAGTAGCTCATATTGATACTTGATAGCTACACTTTATATGTTAGCAGTCAGTTTACTGGGGCATCTCAGTCTTTGATAAATTTATGCATTTTTATGAATATTATTCACATAGAAATTCAGTCGATATCAAAGATATAGTTATTTTTTAAAAATGTTGCTATTCATCTAACTATTGAGTAAAGTCTTAATAATACTCAAATACTCAAATACTCAAATACTCAAATACTCAAATACTCAAATACTCAAATACTCAAATACTCAAATACTCAAATACTCAAATACTCAAATACTCAAATACTCAAATACTCAAATACTCAAACTTAGGATTGCTCTATGAAAGTCATTGCTGTGTTGAATCAAAAAGGAGGCAGTGGCAAGACAACTATTGCCACTCAATTAGCTCGTGGCTTGCAGCTGCAAGGACATAGTGTATTGCTAGTAGATAGTGATCAGCAGGGCAGTGCACGGGATTGGCGAGCTGTAGATGAAGATAATCCAGTACCAGTGATAGGTCTCGATAGACCTACGCTTGATAAAGATCTAAAAAACGTCTCTGATAAAGAGTATGTGGTGATTGATGGTTCACCACAAGCAACTAGTTTGGCTTTATCTGCAATTAAGGCGGCTGATTTTGTATTAATTCCTGTACAGCCTAGCCCATACGATGTCTGGGCGACTAGCGATTTAGTAGACTTAGTAAAGCAGCGTATAGAGATGACTGACGGTAAACTAAAAGCAGCCTTTGTAGTGTCTAGGGCAATTCAGAATACTAATATTGGTAAGGATGTGGCTTCAGTTTTACTAGAGTACGGTCTACCTGTGTTAGATAGTAGAATTATGCAACGTGTAAGTTATCCAAATAGCGCAGCATTAGGCAAGACCGTGTTTGATACTGAGTCAGTGAATAGTAATGCGGTACAAGAAATGACAGCATTGGTTAATGAAATTAAAACATTCTTTGATAAGGAGTAAATGATGAGCTTAGCAGCAGGTCGTCCCAGCAAGAAGGTAAAAGATGAGTTATCTTTGTCAGACGTGACCGATAGTCCTCAAAAAACGGCACGAGTAAACTTTAACATTGACAAAGATAAGTATATTGCATTCAAAAAGTTTGCGCTTGATAACCGAAAGACAGTGACTGAGCTATTAACTGAAATGATTGAAGAAAAGTTGGTTGAGCGATAGGCATAAAAAATCCGATTTTTTATGCCTATAAAAAGGATATGTATAAAAAACTCAAAAAACTATACATATTATCGGATTTTAGGGCTGATTTTTGACAACTCCCATTCAGCCAGAATTTTTCATAGTGACAGACTAATAACGAGTATTGTTACCCTTGATTTGTTACTGTTAATCTATACGTAGTTGCGCTATCTATGCGCTATTTAGAAACTATCTTTTACTGCCTAACCTGTAGAAAGATTGTACTTCTTACAGGTTAGATTTGTTTTAGTCCGATATTTCTACAGGTTAGCTTTATAAATACCTATTAAAACAACTGGCTAACTGAATTCAAACTTTAACTAATACTGCCCCTCAGAACATAGAGAACAAAAAAACATGGCTAAAACACCTGCAAATAAGAACGACACTATAAAAGACGGTCGCTTTGAAGAAGCCCTTTGGGATGCTGCCAACAAGCTACGAGGTAGTGTTGAATCCTCAGAATATAAGCATATCGTCCTTAGCCTGATTTTCTTAAAATTCATCAGTGATACTTTTGAGCAGCAGCGCCAAAAGCTTATTGATACGGGCTATGAAAAGCATATCGACATGGTGCAAGCCTATACCAAAGACAACGTATTCTATTTGCCTGAGGAGAGCCGCTGGAGCTTCATTCAGCAGAATGCCAAGCAAGAAGACATCGCGCTTAAAATCGATACGGCGCTTAGCACCATTGAAAAGACCAACCAATCATTGAAAGGTGCATTGCCTGATAACTACTTCTCGCGTCTTGGCTTAACGGCCAGTAAGCTTGCCGCCTTGATTGATGTGGTCAATAACATCGACACTATTGGTAATCCAGAAGAAGACACGGTAGGGCGCGTGTATGAGTATTTCTTGGGTAAGTTTGCCGCAACTGAAGGTAAAGGCGGTGGTGAGTTCTATACGCCTAAGTCGGTGGTCAATCTGATTGCAGAAATGGTTGAGCCGTATCAAGGCAAAATCTATGATCCCTGCTGCGGTTCAGGCGGTATGTTCGTCCAGTCCATCAAGTTCATCGAGAGTCATCACGGCAATACCAAAGACGTGTCTATCTATGGGCAAGAGTACACCAGCACGACCTATAAGCTCGCTAAGATGAACCTTGCCATTCGTGGTATCTCTAGCAACTTGGGTGATGTGGCTGCTGATACGTTCTTTAAGGATCAGCACGAAGACCTAAAAGCTGACTTCATTATGGCGAACCCACCTTTTAACCAAAAGGATTGGCGCGCCTCTGATGAGCTGGTTGATGATCCACGCTGGGCAGGCTATCCGACACCGCCGACGGGCAATGCCAACTATGCATGGATATTGCACATGATATCCAAGCTATCTGAGCACGGTACAGCAGGTTTCGTACTGGCCAATGGTTCGATGTCTACTACTACCAGTGGTGAGGGTGATATACGCGAGCAAATCATTAAAAACGATCTTGTTGATTGTATGATTGCGCTACCGGGTCAGTTGTTTTATACCACGACCATTCCGGTGTGCTTATGGTTCATCAGTAAAGACAAAGCCGCCAAATCTGTTGATAGCCAAGCACGTGGGCTGCGTAATCGTAGCGGTGAAACGCTATTCATTGATGCCCGTAATATCGGTGCGATGATTGATAGGACGCATAAAGAGTTCTCTACTGATGATATTGAGGCGATTGCTAAGACGTATCATGCATGGCGCGGTGAGGCGGAAGCTGGCGGTTATGAAGCCTATAGCGATGAGGCAGGTTACTGTAAATCAGCCAGTCTGGAAGATATCAAAGCCAATGATTATGTACTTACTCCGGGGCGTTATGTCGGTGCTGCGGCAATCGAAGATGATGGCATTCCGTTTGAGACTAAAATGCTGGAGCTAAGCCAAACGCTATATGCACAGATGCGAGAGTCTGAAAAGTTAGATGCAACTATTCGTCAGAACTTGGAGGTGTTGGGTTATGGCGAATGATTGGGAAGTAGTTTCATTAGTAGAGCATTGTAAAAAAATTGGTAGTGGTGCAACGCCTAGGGGTGGGAGTAGCGTTTATCTCGAAGAAGGTGAAATCACACTAATAAGAAGCCAAAATGTTTATAACGAAGGTTTTAAAAGAGATGGTTTGGTCTTTATAACGGAAGAAGCTGCTGAAAAACTGAAAAACGTTATCGTGGAAGAAAATGATATTTTGCTAAATATCACTGGTGACTCGGTTGCTAGGGTTTGCATGGTCGACAATCAGGTCTTACCTGCCAGAGTTAATCAGCATGTTTCAATAATTAGACCTAAAGAAAGCTCGTTTAATCCTTCATATCTAAGGTATCAACTAGTATCACCGCAAGTACAACAATTACTATTAAATTATGCAAGTGCAGGTGCAACTCGACATGCTTTAACTAAAAGCATGATAGAAAATTTAGGTATTCCTAAACCAGATTTAGATACTCAAAACAATATTGCTCATATCCTTGGTTCTTTAGACGACAAAATCGAGCTAAACCGACAAATGAACGAAACGCTAGAGGCCATGGCGCAGACGTTGTTTAAGAGCTGGTTTGTTGATTTTGATCCAGTGATTGATAACGCGCTCGCAGCTGGTAATGCCATTCCTGATGAATTTATCGAACGTGCTGAGCAGCGTAAAGCGATTAAGGAAAAAGACAGTTCAGATATTCAGGCATTATTCCCTGATGAATTTGAATTTACGGAAGAAATGGGCTGGATTCCGAAGGGTTGGGAAGCTGGTTCCTTAGATAATATGTTTGAATTGCAAAGGGGTTTTGATTTACCAAAGACAAAACGCACTGATGGACTTTACCCATTAATGGCAGCTAGCGGTCAAGATGGCACTCATGATGAGTATAAAGTTAAAGGGCCTGGTGTGATAACAGGGAGAAGTGGAAAACTTGGAGTTGTAAGTTTTGTAAATGCTAATTACTGGCCGCTTAATACTACTTTGTGGGTAAAAAATTATAACCAATCAAACCCATACCATGCTTATTTCTTTTTGCAGACATTGGATTTAGAAAAATATAATTCTGGTTCAGCTGTACCTTCCCTAAATAGAAATAATGTCCATAACTTAGCTCAGATACTGCCATCAAAAATAGTTTTAGATAAGTTTCAGGAAGTTGTTAAAAGTAGTTTCGCAAAAATAGCTGAAAACAACACTGGTATCGAAACTGTTGCCAAGCTCCGTGACACCCTTTTACCCAAGTTAATGTCGGGCGAGCTACGCATTCCAGATGCTGAAGCACTTGTGGATGAAGCTATATAGCTTTTGATAGTAAACGTTTATCCCAAAAATATAATCATTAATGGAGTTCAAGATGAAGAAGCTTTTACTTAGTTTGGTGCTTAGTTTAGGTGCTTTATCAGTAACTCCTGCAATGGCTGCCGCTCCTGCTTTCTCTGCCAGTCAAATGGCTCAGGTCAAAATCAAGGACTTGAGCTTTAAAGAAGTCATGCGTGAGTTCTATAGTGGTCGTATGGGTTATGAGTTTATTGATGATGAATATATTGAGTCGATGCCAAATATTGGTTTAGACAGTATTGATAGCGATGGAGAGAGAACAGTTGCTCTAATGCATCCGGTATTGCCTTATAAAAATGTAGCAGGTGAGCCACGTTATTTGGCCATCATCGAAAAAGTGCAAGTCAATAATGGTTCATTGGTTTCTTGCCATGTTTGTGGTGCAACAGCTGATTTATACAGTTTTCAAAAGCTAAGTAACGGCCAGTTTCAATTGGTAAGTAAAACACCAAAGGACGTGGAGTTTTCTACTAGCTGGGGGCGAGTTGGACTTTATGCCGAAGATATTCAGAACGGCCTACAGCCGTTGGGGAAAAACCTAATGGGCAGTATATTTATGAATAGTTATACCTCTACTGGAACAACGGATACCTGGTGGGATGTCCTATATTTATCTGAAAATGCATTTATTGATGTATATACATTAGGTGATGCTGGTTCAAGTAATGCTGGGAATTATGAGGAAGACTCACCTCTGTACTACAGCTATGATGTTGCTTTTAAAGTCATGCCTGAAAACACTACTTATTATCCTATTAAATTGACTTATAAAGGCGATAAACCTACTGACGACTATGAGCGTATCAATAGTGTCAATTACAGCAAGATCGTGAAGTTCAATCCGGTGAAAAAGGCTTATGAATAATTTAGCTTTGGTTTAGCCGTGAACTGGCGTATTAATCGTTGATAAAGATAATATAGACTAATAAAAAGGACTTATAGTTGAAATTCACCGAAGACCGACTTGAACAAGCCATTGTCGAGCTACTAGCATCTGAGGGCTATCCACATACGGTTGGCGAAGCACTCGACCGTAATCCTGACGATGTGCTGATTAAGCCTGATCTTCGACAGTTTCTAGCCACCCGTTATAAAGATGACTTGATCACAGAATATGAGATTGAGTCCATCATTCATAAGCTTGAGTACCTTCCTGCGTCTGATCTGTACGATACCAACAAAGCCATCATGAAGTTTGTCGCTGACGGTTTTTTTCTGAAGCGTGAGGACTATACCCAAAAAGACCTATACATCCAGCTCATCGATTATGAAGCACTCGATAACAATCGCTTTCGTATCGTCAATCAAATGGAGATACAAGGCTTTGAGCTGCGTATTCCTGATGGCATTCTTTATATCAACGGCTTACCACTGGTAGTGTTTGAGTTTAAGAGCAGCATTCGTGAAGATGCCACCATGTTTGATGCCTATACCCAGCTGACCACCCGTTATAAGCGCGATATTCCAGAGCTGTTTAAATACAATGCCCTATGTGTCATCAGTGATGGGGTCAACTCAAAGATGGGCTCGTTCTTTGCCCCGTATGAGTTCTACTACTCTTGGCGCAAAGTCACTGGCGATGAGAAATTAGAGAAAGACGGCATCCATTCCTTACTGAGCATGATGAGCGGATTATTTGATAAAGCGCGTTTGCTCGATGTCATCCGCAATTTTATCTATGTGCCTGACAAATCCAGCAAGGAAGAAAAAATCGTTTGTCGTTACCCGCAGTATTATGCAGCCACCAAACTGTTTGATAATATTAAACGTCATATGAAAGTGCTTGATGCAAACGGCAAGTTTGACGAGAGCGATGCTTTACGAGATGGAAAGGGCGGTACGTACTTTGGCGCCACTGGCTGTGGTAAGAGCTATACCATGCTGTTTCTAGCGCGTCTGCTGATGCGCGACGTTGAGCTTGGCAGTCCAACCATTATTTTAATCACTGATCGCACTGATTTAGACGGTCAGCTGTCTGAAACCTTTACCAATGCTAAGACCTATATCGGTGATGAGAATATCATCAGTGTGGAAAGTCGAGCGCATCTACGCGAACAGTTAAAAGGTCGCAGAAGTGGCGGTGTGTTTTTGACCACCATCCATAAGTTCACTGAAGATTTAGCGTTGCTGACTGAGCGTACCAACGTCATTTGTATCTCAGATGAAGCACACCGTAGCCAGATTAATCTTCAGCAGAAGATTACCGTCACTGAAGACGGTGTCAAGAAGAGCTACGGCTTCGCTAAGTACCTGCATGATTCATTGCCCAATGCCACTTACGTTGGCTTCACAGGTACGCCGATTGATGCCACCCTTGATGTCTTCGGTCCAGTCATTGATAGCTATACCATGGTTGAGTCAGTATTCGATGAAATCACGGTGCGTATTGTCTATGAAGGTCGCGCTGCCAAGGTGCTACTCGATAGCAAGCAGCTTGACGAAGTAGAGAAATACTATCAAGAAAGTGCAGATGCTGGCACCAATGAGTATCAGATAGAGAAAAGCAAAAAAGCCATGGCGAGTATGTCCACCATACTTGGTGACCCTGACCGCATCCGTGCCATTGCTGAAGACTTTGTGACACATTATGAAGCGCGAGTAGAAGAGGGCACAACGCAAAAAGGTAAGGCGATGTTTGTCTGTAGCAGCCGGGAAGCTGCCTATCAGTTATATAAAGACATTATAGAGCTGCGTCCTGAATGGAACGAAGTAAAAGCATGTGAGGAAGGCTCAACCTTGTCAGAGAGTGATAAGAAAAATGTCATGCCCATGGAGCGCGTCAAGATGATCATGACTCGTAACAAGGATGATGAAAAAGGCATGTGGGACAATCTGGGTAATAAAGACTACCGCAAAGAGCTTGATCGTCAGTTTAAGAACGGCAAATCTAACTTTAAGATCGCCATCGTCGTCGACATGTGGCTCACAGGCTTTGACGTACCCTTTCTCGATACCATCTACATTGATAAACCCTTACAAAAGCACAGCCTGATTCAGACTATCTCACGGGTCAACCGTAAGTTTGAAGGCAAAGAAAGCGGGTTAGTCGTTGATTATATCGGCATCAAAAAGCAGATGAACCAAGCGCTCTCACATTACACCAGTGGTCAGGTTCAAAACCTAGACGATATTCAAAAGTCAGTCGTGGTGGTCAAAGACCATTTGGATCTACTAGATACCGTCTATCATAAGTTCGACTCTAGCCTATATTTTAACGGCACGCCATTAGAGCAGCTGAACTGCTTAAATGCGGCGGCTGACTTTGCGCTGCAATCTAAGAAGCTAGAGAAGCGTTTTATGGACTTGGCCAAGCGTCTGAAGTCTGCCTATGATATTTGTGTGGGTAGTGAAGCACTCACAAAGGCGCACAAAGATAAGATTCATTACTACCTAGCCATTCGTACCATTATCTTTAAAATCACTACTGGCGGTGCACCTGACGTTGAGCAGATGAACCAAAAGGTACGTGACCTGGTCAAAGACGCGCTGATGAGTGATGGCGTTGAAGAGATCTTTAAGCTGGGTGATAACACTGACGGTGAAATTGATATCTTCGATGAAGACTACTTAGCCAAGCTTGAAGTGATTAAGCAGCCCAACACCAAGCTAGAGCTACTACAGCAGCTACTCGCTAAAGCCATTGGTGAGCTTAAAAAGACCAACAAGGTGAAGGGCGTTGATTTCAGTAAGAAGATGAATGCTTTGGTTGAGAAGTATAACGACCGTGACGAACAAGACATACTGCGCGCTGAAGTCATTGGTGATTTCTCTGATGAGATCATCAAGCTGTATAACGAGCTACGGGTTGAGATGGCGTCGTTTGGTGAGATGGGTATCGACTTTGAAGAAAAAGCGTTTTATGACATTCTGCTATCATTGGCGCATAAGTACGATTTCACTTATCCAGAGGACAAGCTGATTGAGCTGTCTAAAGAAGTGAAAAAGCTCATCGATGAGAAGGCTAAATACACTGACTGGAACAAGCGTGATGACATCAAAGCTGAGCTACAGTTTGATTTGATGGTATTGCTCGATGAATGGGGCTATCCACCTGTAGATTCCAAAGAGGTCTACAAAGAGATATTTGAGCAGGCTGAGAACTTTAAGAGGCATCGGGTGGTTTAGTTATATTTACACGAATTTAGTATACTTTTATTTATCAAAATACACTAAGACCTTTCTATACGGATAGCGTTATGATCGAAAGTTTCCAAGTAAAAAATATTGCTACCTACAATGAGTCAGGCATTAGTTGTAATGATTTAGGTAAGATTAACTTTATATATGGAACCAATGGAAGTGGAAAAACCACTCTTTCTAATCTATTAAGAACTCGTTCTCCCAACTGTACAATAAGATGGTTGTCAGATAGACCCCTTGATATTCATGTTTATAATAAGGATTTTAAAGAGAAAAATATACTCAATAATGCCAGCTTGAACGGGGTGTTTACAATTGGTGAGGACGATATAGATAACGAAAAATTGATCTTAAAAAAACAAAATGAAGTTGAAGGTTTAGAAAAAGTAAGTTTCGGACTAGGAAAAAGCTTAGCAGATAAGAAAAAAGACTTACTAGATTTAAAGAAAGAGGTCGTTGATGCTGTCTGGTTTGATAGCGGAGAGTTGAGAAAAAATGCTTTAAAAAGCCCACTATCGGGATATCTTGGGAAGAAAGAGGATTTTTTTGCGAAAAGTTTGATCGAATTGGGTGGCACAGCAGCACTCCTAGATTTGAAGGAATTAGAAGAACAGTCAGAGACTCTTTATGGCAAGGCTCCTTCGTCTTTGCCAAAGATTATAAGCCCTTCATCAGGGCTAGATCAGGTAGAGAACAATGATATTTGGAAAGAGATCATTGTAGGAAAAGGTGACATTAACATATCAGCACTGATAGAAAGTTTGAATATCAGCTCTTGGGTACGTGAAGGATCGACCTATCTCCAAGATAATGTGGAAACATGTCCATTCTGTCAAAAGGACACAATAGACCATAATTTCAGAGAAGATATTCACAGTTATTTTGATAACAACTACACAATCAAAGAAAATCTATTAAAGTCTTTGCAAAATGCATATACCAGCTACTCAGATAAGTTGCTCAATTCATTCCAACAGATAGCCGACGCTCACAAAGTTAAAACCTCCTATGCTTTCGATTCGGTTTCGTTTGAACGGTTTATGGCTCAACTTAGAACTAAAATCCAATTAAATATAAACCTTATAGCTAGCAAGTTAGAGAAACCTAACAGGGTTATCGACATAGATGTCACTATGACTGAAATCGGGCAACTACAGAAAATTATTAATGAAGCAAATAGCCTGATTGATAAACAAAACGCATTGGTTTCAAGATTAGGTGCTTCAAAAGCAGAACTAGTAAGAAATTCTTGGCGATACATAGCTGAACTAAATAAGGATAATCTAAAGAAATATAATAGGGAGAGTAAAAATGCTAATAGTGCTATTAGGAGTATTAATGAGCGTCTAGCGACGACGGAAGCTAACATTAAGAAAATAAATAGAGAGATAGCACAACTATCTCAGAAAAAGACGAATACTAAAAAAACAATTGATGATATAAACAGCTCTTTGAGTTACTTCGGGTTTACGGGATTTTCTATAGTGGAAAGTCCAGATAGTAACAAACACTATCAATTAAAGAGAAATGATGGTTCTATTGCTAATGAAACGTTGAGTGAAGGTGAAGTTTCTTTTATAACTTTTCTTTATTTTTATCATCTTTGCAAAGGTGGATCGACAGAAAGTACGATAAATTCAAACCGAGTGATCGTTATTGATGACCCTATATCAAGCTTAGATAGTAACATCCTATTTGTTGTTAGTAGCTTAGTAAAAGATATCATTTACGATATAAACAATGATAGCAACCACAAGATAAAACAACTAATAGTCCTGACTCATAATGTATATTTTCATAAAGAAATTTCCTATACAAGTAACAAACTAAAAGCCAGCTGTAGAGCTAACTTCTGGAATCTTAGAAAAGTTGGAAATGTTACGAGCATAAAAAACTATTATAATAAAAACCCTATAAAAAGCTCTTATGAGCTTTTATGGCAAGAGTTAAGAGAAGATTCAACGTCTCAAACAACACTTCAAAATTCTATGCGACGTATCATTGAAAATTATTTCAAGATCCTTGGAGGGATTGAGGATAATGACATTTTGGCATGCTTCTCATGTACTCACGAGCAATTGATTTGTAGATCTCTTATATGTTGGGTTAATGATGGATCTCACTGTATACCAGACGACTTGTACGTTGATGACCAAAGCTCAACTATAGATGAATACAAACGCATATTTAAAGATATCTTCAAGCATACTAACCATCTTGCACATTATGAAATGATGGTAAGAGAAAAATGAATTTGAGTATTTGAGTATTTGAGTATTTGAGTATTTGAGTATTTGAGTATTTGAGTATTTGAGTATTTGAGTATCATTCCGTTTCTTTAGCTACAACAACTATCAGTTAACGCGAGCACTTAGCCGTAATTTGTATTTCAGAATAGCTATGCCCAAATTTTAGGAGACTAGCGATAATCTTACGCTTCCCGGTATCTTTCCTACGTCCTGAGTATTTACCCTCTGTCTTAACACGAGCAATACCTTGCATCTGACGGTTACGCCGATCTTTATAGTTCTTTCTAGCAATATCAACGAAAATATCAAGCACCATTGAGGTGATGGCTTGCAATACGCTAGTCATAAACTCAGTATTGTTTGCAGGCTACAAGGCCATATATGAAGTCGGCAGCTCTTTTGATACTGCCGCTAGCTTTTTCTCAGACAGGATTTTTTAAGATGTCCCAGTCATACTGATTTAAAAGTGCTAAGCGGTCTACCATTAGTCTATACCCAAAACATAAAACCTCTAAACGATAATCTATCTATCATTTGACTTATCTTAGCAATTAAACGATAGTAATATCCTGATATTATCAATGAACATTAATTATCAAGTCTAAGTAATAGAGGGGCGTTATGACCGTTCGTATTTATGTGAGAGCCAGCACTAAGGATCAAGACGCTACTAGAGCATTAGTAGATTTGGTTGCCTTCAGTAGCCGCTATGGTGATAGCTATGTTGATTACGTTGAGCACTTCAGTGGTACAAAGCTCGATAGACCAGTATTAGCTAAGTTGCTAAAGGACGCCGAGCAAGGCGATATTTTATTGGTTGAAAGCGTAGATAGATTAAGCAGACTATCTCAAGTTGATTTTTCGATTCTAAAGCAGCGTATCAAAGATAAGGGCTTACGATTGGTGGTGGCTGATCTACCAACCACACATACGATGAGTGACGGTATGACAGGTGAGATCCTAAAAGTGATTAACGATATGCTGATCGATTTATTAGCGACCATGGCAAAGCTTGATAATGACAAGCGTAGAGAGCGCATTAAACAAGGATTGGCCAACAGTGGCTATAAACCCACTGGTAAGAAAGCCAATACCGCAAAACACAATCGTATTAAAGAATTGGCCAGTCAAAACAATATGACAAAAGAAGAGATCGCTAAGGCGGTTGGTGTTGGCGTAGCTACTGTTTATCGTGTCTTAAAGCAGGTTAATAGTTGAGGTATTTTAAATATCGACCTATATTTTCTGTTTGTATTTTCAGACGCTAATGTTTGTAGGCAATTGATTCAACATGCTCTTTTGTCTTAATCTAAAGGTATCGCAATGTCATACGAAAATCGTTTTAATGCAATAATGCTTCATTATAATCATTATATTGCATTCATAATTGTTTTTGCGCAAAATGGCTTATCTATAATCGCTTGAGCCACTCATGATGAATACCCCTACCTCAGATCCTATTGGCGCAGCATGGCTTGTCCGCTATGCCAGTATTGAGCTGGTTTCCCCTTTATATGTCAGCAGCAGTATCGGTGGACGCAGACAAACCTATAAAGACGGTGACGTCATTCATAACGCTTATCAGGAAACCGCGCGTCCACTGGACACTATCATTGCGCACTTACAGTTTCACATGCGTCATGAAGTACTGAATTTAGAGTTACTGGTTCGTCTATTTGAGCAGGTAGGTGCTGATGACGTACAAGCATGGGTAAACGCTGAGCCGACAGGCAGCTATGCCCGTAGAATGGCTTTCTTATATGAATGGCTCATGGATAAGCGTTTAGAGGTACCAAGTAATATAGGTGGTAACTATGTGGATGCTTTAGATGCTAAGAAATTGGTTACTTCAAGTCCTTCGCAGGTCATCAAGAACGCTCGCTGGCGTATCAATGACAATCTAGCAGGAACCCGTCATTTCTGTCCGATGCTGGTGAAAACAGAGGCCTTTACGCAAGCAGCTACACTTGATATTGCCACGATGGTTGACAAACTTAACGATGAATTTGGGCAAGACTTACTGATGCGCGCCTCCGTATGGATGACACTAAGAGAGAGTAAAGCCAGCTTTACTATAGAAGGTGAGGGAAAAGAGTTAAAACGTATTGAACGTTTTGCCGATGTGATGGCGCGGCGTACCGGCACCGGTAACATTCCGCTTGATCCTGAATCACTAGCCGAGCTGCAACAAGAGATACTCGGTAGCAAAACGGTTATCCAGCAGTATGGTGTCCGTCAATCACCAGTTTTTGTCTCGCATACTCAGGTCAATGGCTTTAAAGAAATTGTGCACTATATCGCGCCACCAGCTGATGACATTGCTAATAAGCTAGAAGGGTTACAGGTATTTATGGAAAAGACTGAGGGACAATCAGCACTGATGCGTAGTGCTGTTGTCTCCTTTTCCTTTGTGTATATTCATCCGCTAGCGGATGGCAATGGCCGTGTACATCGCTTCTTAATTAATGATGTCCTCAGGCGAGACCAGGTCATTCATGAGCCGATTATCCTACCTATATCACAAGCCATTGCTGAACACCCCTCAGACCGTCATGCCTATGATAAGATTTTAGACCGTGTCTCTGTGCCGCTTATGAAGCAAATCCGTGATCATTACAGCTTTGATAAACAGGCGGTTACTTACCCCGATGGTATTCGCTCAAACTTAAATTTTGAAAACACTCACCTCATTCAACCTGCATGGTGCTTTATGGAACTAACGCCTCACGTTCAGTATTTATCAAGACTAATTGCTCATGTTATTGAAAAAGAGATGCACAACGAGTCACAGTACCTAAGAAAGCATGACCATGCACGACTGGCGATAAAAGAGGTTGTTGAGATGCCCAACAGCTATGCCGATAGAATCATTCGCAGCATGCTACAGAATAAGGGTGCTAAAAGTAATAAGCTATTGAAGGATTATCCATTTTTAACAAATGATGAGGTTTGGGACGATATTTTCTCTGTGGTTGTAGAAACCTTTAAAGATGAAGCAGATGGTTTGAATAGTTAGAACAAACCCTGCTATACGCAGGAAAGTCTGCCTTGACAATCAAGCTCAAGTTAGTATCAGTATCATCGTTGCGATAATGATTCGTTTATAAAAGATTCGGCTAAAATACTGTAACCTGAAACGTAATCAATATTTTTCTTGATCCTATTTAAGCTAATAAACTACTAAAAATAGAATATGTTAAAGGAACTTTGATAACAGCCCACTTTTATTTGACAAGGATTATTACAGATCCTCAAAATAATTTTGAGTATTTGAGTATTTGAGTATTTGAGTATTTGAGTAGCTATAACAGCTATCAGCTGACGCGAGCACTTAGCTGTAGCTTGTATTTCAGAATAACTATGTCCAGATTTCAGAAAGCTAGCGATAATCTTACGCTTCTCGGTATCTTTCCTACGTCCTGAATATTTGCTTTCTACCTTAGCACGAGCAATACCTTGCATTTGACGGTTACGTCGATCTTCATAGTTCTTTCTAGCAATAGCAGCGAGCATATCAAGCATCATCGAATTGATGGCCTGTAATACGCTGCTCATAAATTCAGTGCTGCTATCAGATTGAGGAGTTATATAAGAGGTCGGTAGCTCTTTTGATACTACCGCCAGTTTCTTTTCTAATAGCATTCTTTTGAGAGTATCCCAATCAGCTTGGTTCAAATGTGCTAAGCGGTCAATCTGCTCAACCAAAATTATATTGCCTTCATGGGCGTCATCAATCAGTTACATTAACTGTGGACGTATTAAAGTTGCGCCTGACTCGTTTTCAACATAGAAGGCGGCAATTTTGTGACCATGATCAGTAGCAAACTGTATAAGCTCATTTTTGGCACGCTTGGCATCTTATTCTTTGATAAACGCTCGTAGATACGCTCTTATAAACATAAATACGTACAATAGTCTGTTATAAGCATCTCCATTACAGCAGTCTATTTTAAGTCGTCTATTAATCGGTTTTTGATGCCTTTTAGATGGTCCCCTTGGAGTATGCTTAAATAGAACCAGTGAAAACTGACTTTTTCTACCAACGTCGTTTGTCATAACCTCTGTTATGGCGACTGGGCAAGCCCAGGTTCTGCCACTCTGATTGGTGCTGGCCGCAGTGCTAGAGAGAATGTACCAGCCATAGTGGAGTTTTTAGTACGTGATGGTTAAAACAACCGTATTCTATGTATTGCGAGGTGCAAACATAATAATAGCCATGCCTAGAAGTGCCACTGCTGTACCTAATATGTCCCATGTCGTTGGTCGAATACCATCAACAGCCCATAACCAAAGAATTGCCATTGTTACATACACACCACCGTAGGCGGCATAAACTCTGCCAACGGCGGTTGGATGTAAAGTCAGTAGCCATACAAAAGCAACCAAACTAAGCGCACTAGGGACAAGCAGCCATATTGACTTACCCTCTCTCAGCCATAAGTATGGCAAATAGCAACCTATAATCTCTGCTAGAGCAGTAACGGCAAAAAGCCCTACTGTTTTTAATTCAAACAAAAAACCTACCACTTTAATTATTCATAATTTAGCACTATAGTTTATCATCTCACTGTAAAAAATATCCTCAAAAAATATACTGCTATATACAATATAAGCTATTTTTATCAATAACCTATACCCTAGAATAATAGGAAATCCATTGCAATGACAAAACCTGTTTGGTCTTTAAACAAGATGGGTTTGTCAACAGGATGTAAGATAAATTGGAAAAGTGAGTAGAGTGTTAGATTATTCATACTGGGTCTAAATTAAAATTTTATGGTGATTAATTTATGCTCAATGTTATTTAATGGTGGCTTGTGATTTAATTAAGAAAAGTAACCTTGAGTAATAAAATACGTTTGTAGCAGGGCTTGTTCTAAGCTCCTTTACTTCCACTTGTCTATAAATTATTTTTTAGTAAACGATCGGATATAAACGTGCCAAACGGTAAGAGTGAGCCGAGTACGCCCGCAGGTATTGCTCAAAGAAGCATTTTCATTTTGAGAGCTGAGCCTATAAGTATATAGCTTTGTACAGAGCTTTGAATTACTGGTTTTTGTCATCTACCACTTAGCACGTCACGTCTTCGTCTAGCCACTTCAAAATCATTCTGCGTTCACTCGCATACAATTATGCATTGGGTTTTAGTACATAGAATGAGAGAGTGTTTGTATTAATCATACATCACATTCCAGTTCGCATTTTTATAAACACACTTGAGTATAAATAGTATCTTTCCGTATAAAGCAGCTATGACGCTAGTTCTTTTTATTTGTACTGATCAACATTTACATGTTTATTCATTACGCTTACTTTCCAAAAACATCATATCAATTATAATCAACGCTACACCGACACAGACACCTATATCCGCAACATTAAAAATAGGATAATTCCAGACATCAGCATAGTGCACATGAATAAAGTCGACCACTTTACCGAGTCTTAAACGATCGGTTAGGTTACCAATTGCGCCGCCAAGCACTAATGCTAAACCCATAGATAATAGCTTGGCTTTGCGTGGTGCTTTGATTAAATAAACCGTCAAAAAAATAGCCATTATCAATGCTATACCTGAGAAAAACCACTTCTGCCAACCACCAGCATCGGCTAAAAAGCTAAATGCTGCTCCATAGTTATAAGCAAGTGTCCAGTTGAGGAATGGTTCAATAACCGGTACAGGATTATTAAAAGTTAACTTGGTTTCGGCCAACCACTTAGTCCATTGATCAAGTATTAATACCATTATCGCCAACAAATACCAGATAAAAGCGCGACTGCCATTGGCAACCATTTTTGGCATTTTATCCAACTTACCTTTAGGTGTTATCGAGTTGCCTGAAGTTACGTACATAGCTTTAGGCGTGTGATTCATAGTTTTAGAGTCAATTGATTGATGTGTACTACTCACAGCTATAGGTACTTTATTGTCAGCAATATTAGTACTAGCCGATTCAACGCTATTCAATTTAGTACTATCTAATCTGTCGGTAGATTCAGTCATAGTTGTTTTCTTTATCTGTGTTTATACAATGAACAATGTTAAACGTATATGTTTTTAGTATACGACTATTAATAGCGTCACTTTTAAAAACTGCTCCACTTACCGCTATGGTATTATGAAACTTACGGTAATAATTTTTTATTAGGGAATCTGTTGATTGATTTCAACATTAACCTGAGTCTGTTCAGCGCTAATCACTATAGGATTACCCGATAAGTCGCCTGACTCTGCTATGGCATTACCGCTATGACTAATACGAGCAACGACTGCTAACTGAGTTTTGTCACTACGAGCTGAATTTAACGTGCGATCTGGCATCATCGCATCAAGATTGCTTAAACGGATACTGGCCTCACCTTGCTTAATAACACTAATGGGTAAACGTTTGGCGGCAAACGGTGGACCTCCTTTAACGTCACGTATCGCAACAAACAACACATCATCAGCTTTCACTAACGGTAATAAATTAGCGTTAATGTTCACTGTCACGTCAATACCTTCTAGCGCTTGCTTTTCTTGCGTGCTAACGTAGTTGCTTAACTCATCTAAGCTTGCTAAAGCTTTAGTATGATCACCTGGTTTGGCCACAATGCTGCCTTGTAAGCGTTTAATCCAACCTTGCGCTTGGGCAAAGTTACTACTACGAGTCTCACCCATTGCCATGAGCATTTGAGCCCGTTCATGCTGCGGATTCTTAGCTAATATAGCTTGTAATACACGGCGAATATTGGCGTCTAACTGACCTTCATTAACAAAAAAGCTAGTCTGAGCATAAGTGGTGGCGATTTCTTCATTTTCAGGAGCTAAACGATAGGCACGAGATAAGGCTTCCAGCGCAGAATCAGTTGCCTCCATAGATAAGAAAAGCTCGGATAGGCGCATCCAGCGATTAGGATCATCAGCATTACGATGAACATTGGTTTGCATGGCGCTAATCAGTTGACGACCATCTTCAAACGCCCATGATGGCGGCTTGTCAATTTTAGCTGTCAATAGGTCGTCAGCCACTTGTCCTACTTTGTCCTCAGCTGTCCACAAATCAAACACGGGCGTACGATTACCTATTAGTAAATACGCCATTGCAGCCAATATTGGGATCCAAGCTGCGACAATTAAACTGCTTTTGACATCAGGGGTGACCATAGGTGTTATCTGACGCTGCGCATCTAATAGCTGACGCTCCAGTTCCAGCTTTTGATTTTGATAATGGCTATTATTAATAGTACCGCTGTCTTTATCTGTTTGTAGCTCAGCTAAACGTTCGCGAAATACTGCAACATTAATATCTAGCAGTTGATTGTCTATTGGTTTGGACTGCAAACGCGGTGCTCGTAGCCATGGCATAATAGCAATCAGCGAAAATATAAGAGCAATCAGCAAGCTTAGAGTTACAAATAAGCCAAAAGTAGAAAATAGAGTCATTTTTTGTCCTCTAGGCTAGTAATGTCGTGGTCGACACTCTCAGCTTGCGATAATAGACGATCAAGCTCAGCCTTTTCCGTAGAGGTCAAGGCAGCAGTACTGTTCACTGTAACGCCGTTTTGGCCACGGGCGACAACTTGGCGGCGTTTACTTTGCCAAAACCAACCAACAATTAAGACGAGCAATAATAGTGGTGGAAAAAACCATAGGATCCATGTCGATGGTCGCATAGGCGGCTTGTAGCTAATAAAGTCACCGTAGCGCTCTTGCATATAGGCGCGTATTTCAGCATCACTACGTCTATCTTTAATTAAATCATAGACTTTTTGCTTTAGATCCTGTGCAATCGGTGCATCAGAGGCTGCAAGGTTTTGATTTTGGCATTTTGGGCAGCGAAACTCTTCTATTAATCCACGATACTGAGCTTCTTGCTGTGGTGAATCAAAATCGTATACGTCAATAGCTGCGTTTGCCGTCATGTTAAGCAGACACGCTAGTATTAAGCTTGCTAGTTTTAAAATTATATTGAGTTTTATTTGAGGAGCTCTTATTCGAGTAACGTTCATTTGCACATCTCCTCAACCTGAATGAGATCAGGGCTATCGTTGTTCTTATTAGCCTCATTAAGTACGGTCAGGCACGGCTTAACACGCTGTTGCCAATTGGCTTCATTAATCTCACCAACAATATGCTGACGAATGATGCCATCTCCATCCACAACAAAGGTTTCGGGCGCACCAGTTATGCCTAAGTCTAGAGCAAACTGACCCAATGAATCCTGAATAGACATAGAAAATGGATCACCGCCTCGGTTTAAGTAACTGAGCGCATTACCAATCTCATCCTTATAATTCACACCAACGATATCAACGCCGCGCTCTTCTAGTTGCATTAAAAACGGATGCTCAATAACGCAAGTTGGACACCATGAGCCCCAAACATTAAGTAAGAACGGCTTATCCGGCAAATTATCATTGGTGATAGTACGGGTAGTATCTGCTAATACCGGCAGCTCAAAGGTAGGAACCGGACGCTCAAGAGCGGTATTGGTCACAATGTCTGTTGGTTTACCTAAGCGCATGTACAATATAACTACCAAACCAAAAAAGAGGATAAGCGGAATTAAGAACCATAGCTTCATCTGCTTTTTTTTCATTGCCTTTGGGTTACGCTGCTTACTGTTTTGGCTATCTTTTTGCTCAGGAGTGTTATTCGACATAGTCATTTATTTCTCCTTTAGTGTCGACATCGTCGATGCTGAGATTGCCTGCTCAATAGCTACCTCATTGACTCCATCAGTAGCCAAACTACCAGTAACTAGCAACGGAGCTTTAACTTTTTTGATGCGGTATCGTTTATCAAGCATACTAATTAATCCACCTAGAGCCATGATAATTGCCCCTAACCAAATCCAGCGAATTAATGGTTTTACATAAATCCTTAATGCCCATTGGTTACTACCATCGGCAATAGGTTCGCCCAGTGCGACATAAACATCGCGCATAAGACTGGGGTCAATAGCGGCTTCAGTCGTTGGCATCGTGCTGATAATATAAGTACGCTTTTCTGGAGTCAGTTTCGCCACTTCACGACCGTCTTTGGATACCACGACTTGCGCTTGCGTTGCATCAAAGTTACTACCCTTTATTTCAAAAAATTCAGTTACTTCAAAATCGTAACCTTGAACATTGACTGTATCGCCAATACCCATTGCTACGTCACGCTCAATACTCAGGCTACTAGTAAAGGCTATGCCAATGACAGCAACCAATACGCCAATATGAGCAGTCTGTTGACCCCAATAGCTCAGACGCAACTGCCGCAAACCGTTAAAAAGATTAGGCGCATTCTTAGTTTTATCTTTAAAATCAACTGCCATCCATAGCAGTGCCCAAAAGCTAACGGCTAAAGTCACACCAATATTAAGCATAGACGATGGATTAACAAAGTAAGTAATAATGGCGGCTAATACTAAGCTACTAACGGCGATGACCATGCCTATACCCAGTAGTGGACGGGTGTCTTTTTTCCAGCGAATATTTGAGCCCATACCCATAGCTATTAATAACAGCCACGTTAAAGGTACAAATAATGCATTAAAATAAGGAGGGCCAACGGACACTTGTCCTAAACCAAAAGCATCAGCGATAATAGGGTAAAGGGTGCCGAGCAGCACCACTAAGGTTGCAATCAAAATGATGGCGTTGTTGATCACTAAAAAGGACTCACGTGAAATCAGCTGATATTGACTTTCAACGGTTAAACGCCAACCTCGAACGGCAAACATTAATAGACCACTACCGATGATAATGCCAAGAATAGCTAAGATAACCAAACCACGCGTCGGATCAGCGGCAAACGAATGCACTGAGGTAAGGACTCCAGAGCGTACCAGGAACGTGCCAAGCAAGCTTAAGGCAAAGGCGAAAATAGCCAGCATGATGGTCCATGCTTTAAACACCCCGCGCTTTTCAGTGACTGCTAATGAATGCAGCAATGCTAAGCCGACAAGCCAAGGCATAAACGAGGCATTCTCTACCGGATCCCAAAACCACCAACCGCCCCAGCCAAGCTCGTAGTAGGCCCACCACGAGCCCAGTGCAATACCAATGGTCAAAAATCCCCAAGCCGCGAGCGCCCATGGACGTGACCAGCGTGTCCAAGCAGCATCTAAACGCCCTTCCCACAATGCCGCCATACAAAATGCAAAAGGTACTACCATACCCACATAGCCCATATATAACATGGGCGGATGAATAATCAGACCGAAATCTTGTAGGACAGGATTTAAATCAGCGCCATCGACCGCTAGATTGGGTAAGGTACGCTCAAACGGTGACGAGGTAAATATCAGCATCGTTAGCATCATTAACTGTACACCGGCCAAAATAACTAATACCCGCGCACGCATTGATAACGGCAAGCCGCGACTAAAGTATGATACCAGTGCACACCATGTGGCCATGATGGTCATCCATAGCAGCAAAGAGCCCTCGTGTCCGCCCCATGTCGCCGATAACTTATAGTACCAAGGCAACAGCGTATTAGAATGCTGCGCGACGTAACTGAGGCTAAAATCATTATAATAAAAACCTGCTATCAAAGCGCCAAATGACGTTATCATGGCGGCAAACTGTGCCCAAGCTAGGCTAGGGGCTAGTCGTTGCCAAGCAACTTGGTTACGAATAACACCAATAGTTGGCAGAATTACCTGCAATAACGCCAATACAAAAGCGGTAAGCAAGGCAAAATAGCCCAATTCTGTAATCAACATACGGTCTAACCTTATTTACTCTAATGCGGTTGCAGTTTACTGTGGCGGTGGAATTTTTATTATTAGAACCCACCCCTGAAATCTGCTGCTATCTCTAGTTTTTAATTGATTTCGAAGGGTTTTATTTAACTACTTTAGGCGGATTTACCAGTGGAGGCGCGCCTTTAAAGCGCAGTAAACGTAACGCATTAAGAGTAACGAGCACTGTTGCTCCAGCATCAGCTAGAACCGCAATCCATAGTCCAGTAATGCCGAATACGGTCGTGATCAGAAAGACGCCTTTGAGACCTAAAGCGAAAATGACGTTCTGATGAATGTTGCGCATGGTGGCACGTGAAAGTGCGATGAGATGAGCCATGTCCGTGACACGACTTTTTAATAATGCGATATCGGCCGTCTCAATGGCCACATCGGTACCACCACCCATCGCGATGCCAACATCGGCAGTTGCTAGCGCTGGCGCATCGTTAATACCATCACCAACCATCGCTATTTTGCGGTTGTTCTTCATTTCGTTAAGCAGGCGCAGTTTGTCCTCAGGCAACAGCTCAGCTTCCCATTCCACGTCTAAATTACTGGCAAGTGCTTGAGCGGTTAAGCGGTTGTCGCCTGTTAGCATGACGGAGCGCAAACCCATCGCTTTGAGCTGAGCCACACCTTCATGAGCGTCGTCTCGTAATTCGTCTCTTAGCGCGATTAATCCAAGCACTTCACGGTTTTGCTCATCGAAAAGAACAGAGACGGTCTTACCCTCATTTTGCAGCGCCTCGATTTGCGCCTGTTGTGTGAATGAAATCAATGCCTCATCGGCTGCGTAAACAGGCGAACCGATAGCTAGCGCGCGCTCCGCGACAGTTGCGTGTACCGCTTTACCGGCAGTTGCAGAAGCATTGGAGGCCACAGGTATGACCACTTTAGCAGCTTCAGCATGACTGACAATGGCTTCAGCAAGCGGGTGACTAGAACCAATCTCCACACTGGCAAAAAGCGCCAATATCTCATCTTGACCTTGAGAATTCTGACCTTGAATACTTGAGTCCTCTTGTGTAAAGGCAACAACATCGGTCACGCATGGTTTGCCTTCAGTTAAAGTGCCTGTCTTGTCAAAAGCGACCGTCTTCACTTGGCCGATAGTTTCTAAAGCACTACCGCCTTTGATCAGCAAGCCACGGCGCGCACCAACAGCAAGACCAGAGGCGATGGCAGCGGGTGTTGATAGTACAAGAGCACAGGGACAGGCAATCAATAATAAGGCTAGACCTCGATATAACCAAGTTGACCAATCTCCACCCATGGCTAACGGTGGAATGATAATAATTAGTGCGGCAATAGCCATCACTGCCGGTGTGTAATAGCGACTGAATTTCTCAATAAAACGGGCAGTGGGTGCTTTGGAGGCTTGGGCTTGCTCTACCAGCTCAATAATGCGCGAAATGGTGTTATCGGCGGCTGTCTTTTCTACGCGCACTTGGAGCACACCATCGATGTTAATTGACCCTGCAAATACATTGTCACCCATCGTCTTGGCAACAGGAACAGACTCTCCCGTCACGGGCGAATCATCAAGGCTGGACGCACCTTGAACAATGGAACCATCAGCAGATACCCTATCTCCAGGACGCACCAGCACAAGGTCATTCACTTGTAATGAAGTCGCTGGAACGTTACGCTGCCCACCTTGAGCATCAAGTAAAATTGCACTTTTCGGAACCAGCGATGATAAGGCTCTGATGCCAGCGCGAGCGCGATCAGCAGCGATACTCTCAAACAGTTCACCGATTGAGAACAAAAAGACAACTGCTGCGGCCTCTTCAGCTTCACCAATGATAAGTGCGCCAAGCACGGCGACGGACATCAGCGTTTCAATTGAAAAGAATGAACCTGTTTTAGCCAGTGCTAAGGCTTTGCGCGCAAATGGAAAAACGCCTACAATCACAGCGATGGCAAACACCCATATCCCATAAGCGGGCAACAGTAGTGACAGTGCATAAGCGCTGCCCATCAAAATACCGAGGCCAACAACCTGTTTGCCTTTTTGAGTTTGCCACCATTGCTTATCCTGCGGAGCCATCTGATTGTCGCTGTCAATATCAATAGCCGATACAGTTTGTTGACCAGTATTGGCAGAGATGCCGAACCCTAGGCTTTTGATTGTTTTTTCGATATCACTAGCCTGAGTCGGCGCACCAGGGGCTAAATTTAGCTCTAGCGTTTCTGTAGCGAAATTCAGCTGAACATCAGAAACCCCAGGCATACGTTTCAAAGCTGTTTCAATCTTGCCGATGCAACTGGCACAGTCCATACCTTCAATATGATATTTCATAATAATTTACCCTTTGAATAATGATATTATGAACCCTATAGTGGCTTTAGAGTCAAGGTTATTTATCTACAGTTTCGTAATTTTAATTTCTCTAGCGCTAGTCTTTACAGCCACTTTAATTATTTAAATCGTAGAGGTTGTTATGACAATCAAAATTGGTGAGCTCGCTAAACGCACAGGTGCCACAGTAGAAACCATTCGCTATTATGAAAAAGAGCGTTTATTACCCGAGCCTTTTCGTAGCGAAGGGAATTATCGTTTATATAATGAAGAGCACATTGAGCGTCTACAATTTATCCTACATTGCCGTACGCTCGATATGGCTTTAGATGATGTGCGAATCTTACTTGAATACTGGGAGTCGCCTGACAAGGACTGCGGCGATGTGAATAACTTGCTAGATGAGCACATTCATGCTGTGGAAATACGAATGGAAGAACTGATGCACTTAAAGCATCACTTGACCGTTTTGCGCCAGAAATGTGCAAGTAGTGCACCAGCGTCATCATGTGGCATTTTAAACGCGCTTGTCGATAACTCCTGTCATGAGTAATGATATCAGTAGTGTTCATTTCTGACGGATCAAATCATGAAAGGTTAAATACGCCCTGATGTTAAGCACAAAAAAACCCAGCAATGATATTAAGATCACTACTGGGTTGGAGGAAATAACAACTATGTTGTGCTGACTTAGAAAGTCTTATTTATCATTCATAGCAAGGTAGATATTACGATCTGATGCGGATGCGTCATCCACGTATTTTGAATCGCGCCATGTCGTATAAGCATAGACACCACTGTATGGGCTGATGCTGTTCTGACGGAAATCAGAAATCCAATTTTCGCCATCAAATATTTGGATATGGCCATGCGGGCGCTTTGATGAGCGATCATAGACAATAACATCACCTACTTGGGTTGGCATATCATTACTGATTTTGCTAAAACCTGCTTTATCAAGCGTGCCACGAGTGGCGTACTGATAGGCTGAAGGATTGGGTGTAAATTCATAACCAGCTGATTGTAGTGCTTTACGTACGTAACGGGCACAATATCCAGAGCTGCCAGATAAAGCCACTTTTGAGGCGCGAGCAGCAGCGATAGCGGGGGCTGAATTGCTGTCAGGAACCTTATTGACTTGCTGCTGTTGTTTTTCAGCGTATAAGCGGCTGTTTAATGATGAAAGCTGATTCTCTTTTTGCTTGGCCTGCGCACTTAGGTTGCTAATTGCTTGACTAATTTCATCATTATTAGAAACATAAGCACCACTTTTGGTGCTATAGATGTTTTTTGATGAACCGTAGTTTGATGCCACAGAAGTATTGGTGATGGTATTATTTGTTTGAGAGATTGTGATAGCAGCACCACTCGTTTGTGCTATGCCCATACCCAGTACTGACAAAATCAATAAAGCCTGTTTCATAAATCTAATACCTACGGTTAATTCAAAATCGTCTGTTATCAACAACAGCGCAGTCAATTAAATCTCAATAACTCAAGTATATATATGTCATAGTGACTGATACTTCTGCTGCATATTATTCATATAAAAAATGATTATTGGCGATCACAGCTCATTGAAGTCTTACGAAGCTGTTACAAATCAAGCTGCTGACCAAAACACAAAGCCGACTTTAGCATAGGCTGTTTAGCCTGTCATCCCCCTTAAAAACCCCAAAAATACTTTTTTGATGTCGAAAAAATTGCTAATATCCCACATTTTACAATGTAAGTTTGTGTAACATGTACAGAATATAGCTGACTAGATTGACCACAATTTCTACTGTTTTATAAGCAAAAAAACGTCTGAGGGTTAAATCTATAATTTAGATTTAACCCTCAGACGTTTTTCTATTGGATGAAGTAATTACCCTATATAGGGTCTAACTAATTATTAAGATAATATAATAATTTATAATATTAATATAGATGCTAATTCCCTACTAGCTTATGTAATATTACGTAATTGTTTCGATACATCCTGTATATTCTTGTATTAACCCTTAGTCATTTATCTATTTTAAGGGTTAATAACCGATAAATTCGCTTACATTGTCATCAAAAGTTACAAATTCAAAGTTATTTTTAATTTTAAAGTCGCAATAGCTAATGAATTTTTTGATGAAGAATCATTTTATAAGCAATAGAACAGTCTTATACCTACCTCATTTACTTTTAACGCTAACACTATAATCAAAGTATTCTTAACTGCTAACACACTATAATTGCTGCTCTACCGATTCAATATCAGCATAAACTTGGGTCGTCCCGTCTTTATTGAGTTGCATAACCTGATAGGGCATGAATTTATTTTGATACTCCATACCCGGGCTACCAACAGGCATGCCAGGTACGGCAAGACCCATAGCTTGTACTGGCGGATTTTCTAAAAACTGCGCCATATATTTAGCGGGTACATGACCTTCAAAGACGTAACCATCAGTAGTGACTACAGTATGGCAAGAACGCATTTCATTTGGAACGCTGTAGCGCTCTTTAAATACGGCTAAGTCCGCAACATCTTGCGCGGTTGCACTTAGACCATTATCTTCTGCATGACTTATCCATTCTTTACAGCAGCCGCAATTGGCATCTTTATAGACAGTGGCTGAGACGTTTTTTAGTAGGTCTGGTTTATTTACTGATGTCATCATAGAAGTATTTATAACGTTTGGTTCAGCTGTCTTCGGAACAGTCACTACATCTTCAGTTGATGCCGATGTTGTGCTTGCATCAGATACGCCACTACTCGGTTGGCTACAAGCAAATAGTGATGAGGCGGCAAGTAATACTAACGTACTACGCAACCCCTTAGACAGATAACGATTGAATATAAGACTGGATTTTATTTTTAAGGGGGTCATAGTGCTCTCTCATGTACTGTAGATATTGTGAGCTATAGAAGGTCAAGTAACACTTCATATCGTTTGGTAATGTAGCATAATAACCCATTAAACGGAGTACATAAATTCATCCATTGAGCAGTGCAGGCTGGTATCATAAGCAGTTTTTATTTTAAAATACTGCCTGTAGTATTAACGGCTCTATCTAAGTTTTGGATTTTGATTAAAAATTCAAGGCTCATAATTTTGGATAATTTGCGATGCGCCTGTCTACTATTAATCTACAAAAGCGTTTGAGTACTCACTCAAATCAATTACCGCTATGGTTTACGCTAGTAGCAGCATGGCTTGCAGGGGCTATTTTTTTATTTGCGCTAGCGCCTCATGGGTTCTGGCCGCTAGCAATAGTGTCACCAGCGATTTTATATGCGCTGTTGGTACCAAATATGAGTGGTCGTCGCGCTTTTATTATCGGTGAAGCTTACGGTATGGGGCTATGGTGCGTCGGCGGCTTTTGGCTCTATACTGCCATCCATGATTATAGCGATACTCCAACGTGGCTCGCATTGATTATGATTGGATTGATGGGTCTCGGTATGGGACTGTTTCATGGATTTTTAGCACTAGTCTTTAACCGTATGGTAGGCAAACAACCCTTTTCATTTGCTGCTCTTTGGGTGCTACAAGAATGGTTAAAAACTTGGTTATTCACAGGCTTTCCGTGGCTGTTTGTTGGTTATGCATTTACTGAAGAGTATTGGTTATCGTCCTTAGCACCCGTTGCTGGTGTTTTTTCCGTCTCTTTTGTTGCCATACTATTGGCTGCAAGTTTAGTAGAGCTACTGCTTCGGCGCAGTAGTTATGCCATCGTTTCTGTACTGTTATTAGCCATTAGCACATCATTATGGCTGGTCAATCCGCAATGGACAAAACCTAAGGGCACACCTGATCTGTCAGTGTCATTGATTCAAGGTAATATTTCACAAGATATAAAGTGGCTGACTAAGTATCAAGTAGAAACGCTAAAGATTTATGCGAAGTTAACACGCACTGAGTGGGGACGTGATGTTGTGGTGTGGCCTGAATCATCTATTCCTATGTTTCAGGATGAGGCTGCGGGCTTTATTAGTGAAATGATAGAAATGGCTAATGCGACCAATACGACATGGATAACTGGTATCCCTTATAAGGATAAAGCGGCATTCAATGCCAGTACGGATAAGTATCCCCCATTTTACAATAGCGTGATTGCTCGAGGTGTAGAAGCGGAAGGCCTATACAAGAAGCAGCGTCTAGTGCCTTTTGGAGAGTATATTCCATTTGAAGGCGTGCTCGATATTTTCCCAAGTTTGGCCGGTAGTCAGGATATTAAGAACTATAGTCGTGGTAGTGATCAGCAGTCACCTCTAAAGGTGCGTGGACACAATATAGGGACGGCTATCTGTTATGAGGTAGCTTATCCAGATACCACGCGTAAAAATGCCATCGATACTGAATTTTTGTTGACCGTCTCTAACGATGCCTGGTTTGGCACTTCAGCAGGACCATTGCAACATTTGCAAATGGTACAAATGCGCGCGCTTGAGAACGGGCGCTGGTTTATTCGAGCGACCAATACTGGTGTTACCGCTATCATTAACCATAAAGGTCGTATTGTAAAACGCGCACCGCAGTTTGAGCGTACTGTACTACGTGGTGAGATACAGGCACGGGTTGGTAACACGCCCTTTATGCTTATGGGAAATTATCCTATCTTGATAATAATAACCTTGTTATTACTACTAAGCTATTTTGGCAAAGGTCTAACCACACTTAGAAGACGAGGGTAATAGTAAACTTAATCATAATAATTTAATCAGTGTAAGTTTTTTATTTTTTCTAGGTAACATCCTAACGCACGTAAATATAAAAGTTTTAAACTATTGACCCCTGCCGTCAAATCCGTATACATAAACTTGGGAGATTTTAATTACGCAGCCTGACGATAATAATCAAACCACACCTGTCTTGGCGATTGATAGCCCAAACCCTTTTGAATCCTCGTCTGATTGTAGTACAGCTCGATATAACTGATAATATCATTGATGGCTGTGAACCTTGTTTTATAGTCTTGATGATATACCAGCTCATTCTTTAATGTGCCCCAGAAGCTTTCTATCGGAGCGTTATCGAAACAGTTGCCTTTGCCGCTCATTGAGCCTATAAATTGATGCTGCTTAATGGTCTTGTGGTAGGCGTGACTGCAATACTGACTGCCTCTGTCTGAATGAACGATTAGCCCTTTGCTTGGACGTTTATTCTTGATGGCCATATTTAGTGCTTTGCAAACTAAATCTGCGGTCATACGCTTGTTAATAGCGTAACCGACAAGCTCTTTGGTGTATAAGTCTTTGACCCCTGCTAAGTACAGCCAACCCTCATTCGTCCAGATATAGGTGATGTCGCTGACCCACGACTCGTTAGGGCGCTTAGCATCAAACTTCTGATCCAGTACGTTTGGATAGACCAGCTTGTTGTGATTGGAGTCGGTGGTGACTTTAAAGCGCTTATGACGACGACATTTAATGCCGTGTTGCTCTTTGATGCTTCTTACCATATACAGGCTAATGTTATGGCCTTGCTCGCTTAGATGAGCATGCAGTCGATCTGCGCCATAACGTTCTTTCGTTTCATTGTGAGCCGCTTTAACCAGTAATTCAGACTGGTTGCGATGTATCTGTTGGTCGCTGAGATCACGACTTAGCCAGTCGTAATAGCTTGATGGCTTAACCCTTAACACACGGCACATAGTGGTGATGCGAAAGAGGAACTGGTTGTCTTTGATAAAGGCGTACCTGACTAGCTGTTTCTCGCGAAGTACGCCGTCGCCAACTCGAGCATAGCTCTCCCCTTGCGTCGGGGCGAAGCAGTGCTTCGCTTTATCCCTCCTCATTTAGTATTTCGCGTTCCTCTTCAGCCACTTTGAGCTGCCGCTTGAGCTGCTTTATTTCTTGAAGAGCACTCATAAGATCAGGATCGTATTGCTTTGTGCCGACAAGCTTGCCTTGATTGGCTTTGTTATGCCAATTTGATAGCGTTTGCATGGCAATGCCAAGCTGCTTTGCAGTGGCTGAGATATTGCCATTATTGTCTGATATCTTCTTGACGGCCTCGGCTTTAAATTCGTCACTGTAGGTTCTTACTTTCTTGGTCATGGTAAACTCCTGTCAATACGCTTAGTTTACCAAGTTTATCTCTACGGTTTCTTCAGCATAGCTCACCATGATTTTGTATCCCTTAATAGTATATTGTAGTATGTTGTATATAATATAACCCCAGTTCGGGATAAGGGCTCAAAAAAAAATAAAAAAAGAAGTCCGAAGTTGCTAAAGTAAGTTTACCAAGACAAACTTCACAACAAGGACTTCTTACATGGACAACCTAACCGAACTATACTGCCATATTGACGACTTTTATCAGCAATTCAAACCTGAGTTTGACGCTCATTTAATCGCAACGGGACACCAAAGGTTAAGAGCATGCCAGATAAGTGTAGCAGAGATTATGACCATCTTGATACTGTTTCATCAATTACGTTATCGACAGTTTAAGGCGTTTTACTACCATCACATGCTTGGCATGATGAAACGGGAGTTTCCAAATCTGCCGAGCTACTCGCGATTTATAGAGCTTATACCGCGCAGTATCATACCACTGTGCAGCTACTTGCAAAGCATGATGGGCGACTGTACGGGTATCAGCTATATTGATTCAACCAAGATAGCAGTTTGTCATAACAAGCGTATCTACCGTCATAAAGTCTTTAAGGGACTTGCAACCCGAGGCAAAAGCAGCATGGGCTGGTTCTATGGCTTTAAGCTGCACGCCATTATCAATCATAAGGGCGAGCTTGTATCTGTTAAAGTCACTGCGGGTAATACGGATGACAGAGTGCCTGTTAAGGATATGGCAACGCCGTTATTTGGTAAGCTGTTTGGTGATAGAGGATACATCAGTAAAGCACTAAACGCGTGGCTCACAAAACACAGTGATACTAGGCTGATAACGAAACTTCGGCGTAATATGAAACCCCAATTACTTGAGCCTATGGATGAGGCACTACTCAATCATCGCTCTTTGGTTGAAACGGTGTTTGGGGAGCTTAAAAACTTGTGTCAGATTGAGCATTCACGCCATCGTAGTGTCACGGGGTTTATCACAAACTTGCTGTCAGGTTTAATTGCTTATTGCTGGTTTCCCTATAAACCCACCATCAAAAATATGCCTCAGCAGGGACAGGTAGCAACATTGTAAATAGTATCAATGAGTTATAATGTGGCTTATCCCGAACTGGGGTTGTAAATAGACAAGTCCATACAGACAGTGAATTGGTCAATTCGAATATTGGAAATAATAGGTAGCCCTTCATGTCCCTTAAGAGCGCAGAAAAGTCTCCGTCATTAACGCAAAATAAATCGTCGAAAAAATCTTATCTGTTGGCGTTCGCTTTCAGCGCGGGTTCATTATTGACAGGGCTAGCAGCGACTGGGCTGACGGCCGTGCCAGTGGCATCGCAAGCGGCAGGATTGGGCGATTTATTTAGCAGTGATAAAAGCGCGACCCAACCGAAATTTTTGCCTGTTGATGAAGCGTTTCAGGTCAGTAGCAGTAGTAAACCTGTCAATAATGGCACGCGCTTAGCCATTAACTTTGACATTACGCCTGAGCACTATGTTTATAAAGACCAAATTAAGCTAACGTTGCCTGCTGGCGTGAGCGCTGCACCTTTTAGCTTTAGCCAAAAGCCTATCTCCATAGATGATCCGACCTTTGGTCAAGTATTGGTCTTTGACCAAGCCAATATGGTTGCTAGCACCGTTTTGAGCAGTAGTAATGGCAAGGCGATAAATAATGCCGCTGTAACGATAGGTTGGCAAGGCTGTGCCAAAGCAGGACTTTGTTATCCACCGGAGAAAATAAAAACCACGGTCAAAATTGCTGCGTCACAATCGGCAGCCAATAGTTCAAGTAGCACTGCTACAGTTTCTGCGAGCAATAACAGCAATGCAGAAACTGCGCAAGCATCTACAGAGGCGACTGATACTGATCGTCTTGCTACAGAGCAAACTACGCCAGATGACGAGGTGATTGATTACGCTTTGTTAGATGATGAAGCATTAGATGCAGAGCTTGGTACTAGCAATACCATCTCTGGTGCCGATGAAGAAGTTGTAGGCGACAATGTCACAAGTAATATGCCAGCAAACGATAGCGCTACAACTGCAACAAACAATACCGTTGTCGTTGATAACGCCATTAATAGTGACCCTTTTGGCTTAGCTTCGCATCCGTGGTTGGCATTGGTGTTATTGTTCTTGGCAGGGTTGGTCTTGGCATTGACGCCATGCGTGTTACCGATGCTACCGATTGTTGCCAATATCGTCGCGCGTGAAGACAATCCAACGGTAAAACGCGGTGTTATTTTAACGACCAGCTACGCTATTGGTGTTGCCATCGCTTATGGTATTTTAGGCGCGGTCATTGCGGTATTTGGCGAATCGTTAGGCATTATCGGTTGGCTACAAAATCCGATTATTTTAATTGGGTTTGCCATCGTTTTTGTCTTATTAGCCCTTTATATGTTGGGCGTATTTAGCATTCGTCTGCCGAGATTTATCAGTAGTAAAATGCAGGGTCTAAGCCAAGCGGGGGATAGCAAACTTGGTAGTACGGGTGGCAGTTTAATTGCGGGATTCTTATCGGCGCTCGTGGTATCGCCATGCGTTTCGGCACCCTTATTTGGGGCGCTGCTTGCTGTATCAACGATTGGAAGTCCGCTCCTTGGCTTTGCCGCTTTATTTATGCTCGGTTTTGGTTTATCGGCGCCGCTTATCTTAATTGGCGCGACCCAAGGTAAAATCATGCCAAAAGCAGGCGAGTGGATGAATTGGGTCAAGCAGGGCTTTGCTTTGTTGCTTTTTGCCGTGGCATTGTTATTAATTGAACGCGTCTTTATCTCGCCTGTGATGCTGATGGTTTGGGCGCTGTGGTTTATGGTCGTGGCGATGTGGGCGTGGAGCTGGCTAGGCAAAGGTCGGATGCTGACCCAAGCGCTAGGCTTAATCGCTGGTATTTGGGCGACGTGTTTAATCGTCGGCGCCGCATTGGGCAATGACGACAGCTTGCATCCGCTCGCGTCATTAAGCGCCGCGCCGGTGATGCAGACGACTGCTGATCAACCAGCCATGAGTAATGCAACAGATAAAACTGTTACTACGCTTGCTGAGTTAGATGCCATTGTCGCCGCCAATCCTAAAGTGCTGGTCGATGTCACCGCCGAATGGTGTATTGCATGCCGGATTATGGAGAAAAACTTATTTCATAATCGCCCTGCGCAAATGCAAGATTGGCAATTGGTCAGACTTGATATCACGGAGACTACGGCTGATTCAAAAGCAATCTTAGCGCGTTATAAACTATTTGGTCCGCCAGCATTGCTGTATTATCAAGACGGGCAATTGGTCAATCAGCAAGTGGGTGAAATCGGGCGCGCAGCGTTTGAGCAAACCTTAACCGCGCTAAATTAATCGTTTAAATGTAGATAAATTCCACATCATTTCTACCCATTAAAAAGACAACGTCCTTTGATAATAGGACGTTGTCTTTTTCAATCTTACTAAATAGCCTTTTTAACATAGACGCTAAATCCTTGGTTTAGCATTATTTATTACTACTTACCTTATTATTTACATCAGTATTTGCTCGCAATAACGCTAGTATAGTGCCCTTATTTTCATTACAATAAAGCAACATTGCTAAAGGCGCATTACCACGAGTAATGGCTACCTTGCACGTCCATATTTATTGATTTTCTTTAGGGCGTGTCATCAATTAAGCCAAACGACACAAGAAACTAAGTGAATGGCACTAAGGAAATGACTGGCTAACTTATCATAGCGAGTGGCAATCGCACGATACTGCTTAATCTTGGCAAAGAAGTTCTCTATTAGGTGCCTCGCTTTATAAAGCTCTTTATCGAAGTCTCTTGGCTGCAGCCGATGACACTTAGATGGTATAACTGCATTACCTTGCACTGCTTTAATCGGTTCAATAACGCGGGCATCAGCATCGTAAGCTTTATCGGCAAGCCACGTTTGGCTAATACTGACATCAAGCAATTCATCTGAGCCACACAGGTCATGAGCTGCCCCACCTGTTAGATAAAAGCCAGTAGGATTGCCTAATGCATCTGTTCGAGTATGTATTTTAGTCTTCAGTCCACCTTTGCTGCGTCCAATGGCTTGATCCCTTTTTTTCCAGCACTGTGCTGGTGGGCTTTAACAATCGTGGCATCTAGCATGGCATATTCGTCATCGGATTGTTCAGAGAGTTGATTAAAAACCTGCTTCCATACGCCTTTTTTTGACCAGCGACTAAAACGAGTATGAATCACTCTGAAGTCGCCAAAGCGTTCAGGTAGGTCACGCCAAGGTATGCCGGTCTTGTAACGGTACAGAACCGCTTCTACGAACAAGCGGTTATCCTTTGCAGTAACACCAACGTCACTTGGTTTACCAGGTAGAATGTCTTTAATTCTCTCCCATTGGTCATCACGTAGGGCATGTCGTCTTGTCATAGTCATTGAGCTCAAATTCCTAAATACGATCTAAGTATAGCTTATTCTGAAATATCTATGCTAATTGATGACACGCCCTAGTATGGCATACTTATTTTATCTCAAATTACTTTATAGATATTTTAGATAAAATCTCATGTCCACTAATATAAAGTTCATTAGACATGCACATCTCACTCCATCCTTTCCAGTAACTATTAGCTTTCTTTGAATACATTGACCTATCCCAAATATCTTCAATCCAAGAATTGTGACGATACTTATCAATTACTTTGATCGGATTTTGTTTGGCCCAAATTAATTCGTTAAAGTCTGGTTCTGAAACTATTGCTCCTCTGATCTTTGAGATATGGTACTTACAAAGATACTTTAATGTTAAGGATAGGAGCGCTCTGTCTTCAGAGCCACCTATACCTACTTTGTCACTGACATGCACACGAGAGTCTAGAACCAAACCATGCCAACTATCGTAATGCTTGATAATAACTAGTTCACCGTTTTCAGTATTGTTCCGAGCAAACCAGACCAACTTAACCTCATCTTCATTATTACCTTTTAATAAGCTTCTAGCATTCTCTTCAATATCATAACCAAACTCAAATGTTTCTTTTGCGAAAGGCCTTCCTTCATCATGAACGAGCCAATTCTTTTGGCATCCAAAGTATGTGGCTAATTTTTCTAATTCGTTAAACGATGGCTCTTTTCGCCCTTCAAACCAATCCTCAGTAACGCCCACACTATTGTATCCCAGGGCCTCAGCAACTCTAGAAATACTTGGGGTATGAAAACTATCAGTTGCCTTAGCTTCACTCAAGAGGAAATTTAGTTTGCCAGATAGTAGATTTAAGCGATCGCTACGTAAATGAGCATCAAAAAAACTCTTTAAATCGTCGATAGCTTCGATATAACTTCCTTCTTGACCTTCAAAAGATTTTTCTAGTCGATACTGTGCCTCGGCATTAATTGAACGTCCACTAACTTTTGAGGCATCGGAGATCAGGGCTTTCAATTCAGTAGGAATTCTTAAATTAAACTGCACATTTTTTGACATTTTAAAGCCCAAATAGAATATTGAATTTAAAACAAATAATATTACCATAAGGAACTTGCGGCAATGATAGCATAATGCTATCATATTATGTAACAAACCCTAAAGAGGTAAATACATGTCAAATCAGAAGGTTCAGATGAACGTCCGGGTACCTAAAGAACTTAAGAATTTTGCCATAAATGATGCAAAGAACCAGTTCCATTCGTTATCTCAATATATAGAAAAGCTTATGTTTAAAGCCAAAGAACTCAGTGAACTAGAAAAGAGATGAAACCTTCTCTTAAAGACCTTTTTGACTCTAATGCAAAAGTAATTTATCTAAGACGGTTTAGATTGCAGAATGCAAATTGGTCAAAGACTGCTCAGGCTAATGATTACGATTACACTTTTAGCTCTTTAGCTAACTCAGATTATCACTTCAGAATGCCTGTTATCATTCAATCAGATGGTTTACCTTGGAAAATAGGTAACCTATATCTCATGGGACAACTAGACACTCCTGCGCTTTCAAATATGAAAACGTTATCCGCAAGAGCTATCCACCTAAAATACTATCTACAGTACCTAGAACATAGTAACCAACACTTTTTAGACTTACCTACCCAGTATCAGCAAAGAGTTCCTCGCAAATTCAAAGCTTTTTTACAGGCTGTAATAGAACAGCACGACTTTAGCTCTCAATACATTAATAACATTCTGTCCTCTGTTGCTCATTTCTATAATTATATACAGCATCAATCATTCGTATCTCAGTCTGATATAGAGAATAAGCCCTTTAGAGAAAGGAAGGTTTCTATACCTATTCATAATAATGTAGGAATAATGAGGAATATTAGTGTTATTACAAATGATCTCAAGCTAAGAAGCAGCAGAAAACCCTTACCATCACTAGGTAAGTTGAGAGATGGAGGCAGTCTGCGTCCTTTAAGCTCTGAAGAACAAGAAATTATTTTCAGGGCATTTGATAAAAACTATGCGTCAATAGAGTTAGAGCTAATGATAAGAATAGCTCTCGGAACAGGAGCTAGACAACAAAGCGTATGCACTCTCTCTATTGCTTGTATCAAAACTGCTCTCCACTACTTAGAACAAAATGCTGATTCAAATTATGCCGTGATAAATACTGGATATAAATACAGAACAGATTCAAAGGGTGGGCGACTAAACCGCTTAATGTTTTCACGTAACCTAATTGATCATTTAGCAACATATATAGATTGCGAAAGAGCGGAACATAGAAGACAAAATATAAACAGCTTTTATGCAAATACTGACGATAACTATGTGTTTTTAACTCGAACTGGAAACCCCTATTTAACTGCTGAAAGAGAAATTATAGATCGTAATCGTAACAACCCTAAACCAGTTTGGAACACTGAAGCGCCCGTTATGGTACCTAAAAACGGCCAATCTTTAAGAAATGAATTAAAAAAATTCATTTCCAAGGTTCAAAAATTTGAACCAAGTCTTCAAAATTTTTCATTCCATGATTTGCGTGCTACCTATGGGATGAATATCGTAAGAAACCTTAGAGCTAAGGAATACCCTGATTCTAAGATATTTGATCATGTCAGACAAAGGTTAAACCATAGAAGCCTAACAACCACTGAGGCCTATCTAAAATTCGACTCGGAAGTAAAAGAATTCAATGATATACAAGATACGTTCGGCGTAACATTTGATAAGGGCGAATATAATGTCTAATTCTTTCAATGACAGGCAGCTTATTGAGATAAGCACTAAGCAAATAGAAGATATCGTTGATCCTCAATACACAGTAATTGTAGGTTCAAGAGCTGATGGTGTGTCCTTTAAAGTCGATATTGGTAGAGTCTGCTATACCAATAGAGAGAACGATTCTGGTCATTCCCGAGATAAAACTAAGAGCTATATTACGGGCCTAGTTGATGAATCAACATTGTCTATAGAACGTGTAGAATGGTTGAGAAGGTACCTTAGGGAAATCCTTCAAAAAGGGTTGAGAGATGAAACGGTGCGAGGTTACCTTCATAATTTAAGATATTTTTTTGATTTTTGTGATTTTGAAGGCTCTAAGCCTCTTACTTTAGATGATTTAGCATCTAATTATAAATATTATCAAATTAATCTCTATCAAAAGGCGCGTTTAAGTGGTGCAAAATCTATAAGCACTACAACTCTTTATGACAAGCTAAATACTGCAAGAGATTTCATAAAAATCGCTTATAACTTATCTGATATCGATATACTTAGTATTATTCCCAAGCATCGTCATATGGGGCATAACAGTAAAGAAAGAGACTCCTCATTAGAAGACTTCAAAAACTTCTTACAAACCTGCATTACATACTTTAATGAATTCTCATACGCCATATTAAATAAAATCTACCCTATACCTATTACTTTAGCAAAATCATCAAGTAATGATTATTATTGGGATTCAACTAGAAAATATGGCATAAAGAAACTACCTAATTGCTTCTACAATAGTGGTGAACCCTTACCCTTTAATGAGGTAAAAAATGCTTTATCAAATTATTATAATTGTGAGCATACTAAGAAAGATTTCTATAAAAACACATTAATAAACAACAGAAATACATGGATCAATGAGAATTTAGACTCTAGAAAAATTTATGCTTATAACCTATGTACATATTGCTTTTATTACATTTACCTTTCTTTCACTGCTGCTAATATACAACCCACACTTGATTTGAAAATATCTGATTTAAATTTGGAAAACCTTGGCTTATCAACTTTTGCTAAAAAACATAAATATCGAGCAGGTAGACAGATTGAATTTTCCGCTCCTTCTCACTTAAAACGTTATCTCATACAGTATTTGAAACTTAGAGAGTGGGTTGATAACCTTCATCTTCCTGGAGACTGTCAAGAATACTTGTTTATGCGTATTGGAGAACATCGTCAATTAAAGCGTTTTGCACGTAGCTCTGTCAGTTCTATTGACGACAATACTCCACTTTTTAAAGGGGTTAAAAGGGTTACTGCTAGAGACATTAGAAACCTATGTGCGGAATACTACATAAAACATTCTAAAGGAAATTTGTCATTAGTAGCTAGGAAGTTGAATAACTCTTTAACTACAGTAGCTAAATCTTACACTTCGATCGATATTGAGTCTCAAGCAATAGAGATGAATCATTATCACGAAAAAATGATTACCGCAGTTCTTAGGTCTAATCGAACTAATGAACAAACTATATCTATCAAGACTTCAACTAACTATGATACGGAGAAAATACCAGCAGGATCTTGTTCTAACCTATCAGATAATGATCCTGTTAAGGCATTGGGCTTTAATAATGAAGCCCCCAACCCTTCCTGTGCTACATTTGAAAGTTGTTTGTTCTGTGAATTTTTTGCAATTCATATAGATTTTGAAGATATACATAAACTATTAAGTTTGAAGGAGGCTCTACTAAAGTCTTCTATGATTCGTGATGATCCTGAATATCATCTTCTCTCTATAGAACCATCACTATTTAGAATTGACGAGATTATCAATATTCTTAAAGGAAAAGATAATAGAGTAATTGAACTCGTTGATGATGCTGAACAAAAAATAAAAATGCAAATTTATAATGAGTATTGGGATGAGCATATAAATTTTCTCACTGTAGCCTCAGAATCTAACAGAAAAAGCTTAAGTTTATGACCAAGACAATGATGCGTGAACCCCTCGTTAAAGAGATACAACCAATATCTAAAGACCTAATCGAAAACCCATCATCTGGTTTGATTGTAACGCTTTCCAAGAGTGGAGATGCTTTATCATTATTCTCTGATGATATTTGGGACTATAGTGCTACTAGCAATTCACATAGAACTATTAATTTTAGAACTAAAATTCGGAACCTATCCTCATCTATTAATACCGACGGCAAAAAATTCAAATCAGCAGTTAAGTTTTTGAAGGTATTTACTCTCAATTGGAATTGTGAGATGAATGGATGTTCTATGTCAAAATTGAATAGTGATATAGTCGCTATATCCTTCCTAATTAGTTACTGTGTAAACAATAATATTGACTTTAATAATATATTTACTGACAGTAGTGCAATCGACTTCCTAGTAACTAATAGTTCGACGGAGAAACAAATAGGTTTGCATTTAGGCAAGATACAAAGATTTATTGATACAGCATCTGTTTTAAATCAAAGTAATTTTTGGTGTAACATGCAACCTTCAAAAGAATTTTCAAGCAAACTAAGAAAGACTAGAAAATCTTTCCCTGAGACTTCTCAAAGTCTTCAAACCATGATCATTCCTTCACGTATTTATCAGAACCTGCTAAAAGATACCATTGAAAGTTTGCAGGTTTTTAATAAGCACGCTGAGCAGATCTCATATGTTTTTTCTGCACGTACTAAAGTAAGAGATGAAGCATTAAGATTAGATCAGAGTGTACCTATGAGTAAGCTTACTAAATCACAAAAAAGCTTAATCAGATTTTATTGGCAAACTGCTTTGAAGACAGATACAAAGCTAACTAAGATTTTAGCAGAATTAACAGATTTAAACATCATCAAGAATGCTAATTGGTTAAGTTTAACAATCAGCTTAGGTCAAATACAGATGAAAAGCGCTTTTGTTATAGCTGCGTTTACAGGTATGCGTAAAAATGAATTACTATCTATCCCTTTCAACGGGCTAAGACATATTCATTCCGATACTGGGAATATACCTGTAGTATGGTCAACTACAACAAAATTGGAAAGTAATGGAGTACCAAGATTTACAAAATGGGTAACAGGTTCAATTGTTGAAGAAGCTTTTGAAGCAGCTAAATTTATCACTCAAGGAGCTTTGAACTGGTCTGCTAATAAGAGTCAGGTGGCAGAAGATGAGAGTAAGTTACCGTTGTTTTTTTCAATTGAAAATGGGAAATCTGGAAAGCCTCATCCGCATTTTGATTATGCAACAACTGCCTTAAATAGCAACCTCATTCAAAAAATAATGTCATCAGAGCACTTATTAATTTCAGAACAAGACTTAAAGGAAGTCAGTCAATTTTTATACGGCGATGAAATATCTAATAATATTAAATTAGGTAAGCCTTGGCCTTTAGGCTTTCATCAGTTTAGACGCTCCTTAGCCGTGTATGCTGCTTCTAGTGGTTATGTTTCATATCCTACTCTTAAATCCCAGCTAAAACATATAAGCATGATGATGACAGTCTATTACACGGACTCAAACTCTAGAGCGATAAATATTTTAGGCAACGGCCCTGAAGTCAAAGCTATGCAAAAGGAATGGCAGGAGGCCCAAGCAAGAGTAGAGTCAGATAATTTGCATGAATTGTTAGATAGCAGGGTGACACTAACTGGTGCAGCTGGTAAAAATCTACAAAAAAGAAAAGTAGAGAATAAGCTTCCTAAGTTCTTAGATAATAGAAATAGTACTAAGAAAGCAGTCAAAAATGGCAAAATTCGTTATCGATCTACTTTAGTTGGCGGATGTATGTCTATTAAACCTTGTGATAAAGGTGCTGGTGTATTGGCATCTGCTTGTATTAGCTGTGAAAATGCGGTGTTTTCACCAGAATCCAAAAGTATTTTGCTACAAACTAAAGATTTTTATAAGTCTCAACTCACTTTAGATATTCCAAAGCGTGTTCATCATGAATACGAAGTGAGTATTAAAAAAATAGACAGTCTTCTTTCAGTATTAGAAGTAAATCAAGAGAAATAACATGAAAACTAGCCAGGCAGAACAGGCTTATTGGGATGCTTTGAATCGTCTACAAGATGGTACAGCCAAAATTGTCAATACAAAGTCATCACGGTTTAAGTTTACTAGAGACGCTGTAGGTAGAGAGGCAGGTAAAGGAAAAGGGTATGTCCGTAATGAGAGATATCCAGAACTTTGCGAAGCAATAACAAAAGCGGAAGAAGAACGCAAAAATCGTGCTCAAGAAAAACCTAATACTTCTACTAAGTTAAAACATGAAAAAGAGCTCAAAATCAAAGCTAATTTGAAATACGACATGATAAAAGAAGAATATGACATTATAATGCAAGATTATCTTAACATTCTAAGACAGAATTTTGAACTTCAAAGAGAGTTAGCAGATTCTCCACATATAAGATTAGTGAAAAGATCTAATAAATAGCTTAATCTTGTTCCTGTTTAGCTCAAATACAATCTATGAATAAAGCCTCTCTAAAGCTTTATTTCTCATATTACGGCTATTAAGATGCCTTAAAAGTATTCCTATGAATGACGATCATTTGTGTAACAAACTAAAAATTTTATTTGAACATCTTTTTCCTACTCTAACCATAATTGGTGGAGTAGATGAACCCTACTATGAAGCGCCAAAAGCAGATACAAATGCGAAGATCTTTTTTAAAGAAAACTACCCAAGAAGCCTATTACATGAAATTGCTCATTACTGTTTGGCAGGGCAAAAACGACGCAAATTAGATGACTATGGTTACTGGTATACTGAATGTGGTAGAACAAGTGAAGAGCAAGAGCTATTTCAATTGGTTGAAGCAAGACCTCAAGGCTTAGAAAAGGCTATGTGTGAAGCTATAGGTATACATTTTTCACCTAGCTTTGATGATTTTTCAGGTCGACCGATATCAGAGGTGTTTCTAAAAAACTTAGAAGTTAATTATCAAGAGATGATTACGAATCCTCCTCCTACGGCTAGAATAGCTTTAGAAACATTAATGCATACAGATTTTTCTACGTTAAGGGATAATTAGTTTATTAACTACATATTGCAAATTCATACTTACTTAATTTTAAAATTTCAAAGCAGTCATGTGAAGTATATTCATCAGGCTACTATTCAGCCGATGATAACTATAGTAAATATTCTAGCCTTCCCAATTTTATTGAAAAAACAAAGAATATCTACTAAGAGAAGAACCAACAAAAAGTCCCGATCTATTCATCAAAAATAAAATATTGATATGTCTCGATTGTATATACACGGCTAATATAAGCTTCTTAGTGCTTTGAAAAGTGATAATTCCAATGACTCACTTAATGTACAATATCTCCTTTTATGAGGAATATTGTACATTTTTTTATCAAGAAGCTGATTTTACATCATTACAATTACTTCTTTATCAATCAATAACTTAGTAATGTACATTTATAGTTAAGAGTTTACTAGAAATCAGCCATTGGTGCGTAGCTGGCGACGCTCGTAGACAACTATCTGACTTTGGCTACTGGTATGCCCCAGATGGACGATCGGCGGCGCAGCAGCAGGCATTTGAGCGTGTAGAAATCAAACCTCAAGCATTAGAGTGTCTATTTACCTTGGCGTGTGGACGAAATTTCCAAGTCTCACAAGATAACTTGTTTGCCGACTTCGACACCAGTAGTAGTACCTTTGCTATTGATGTCTATCAGCAAGTAAAAAGCTATATAGCCAAACCTCATACTCTGCCGCGTGACGCTAAGACTTTACTGATTGCCTTACTTAGCGCTTGCACTTCTTCATCTGAGATAAGTGCTTAATTCAAATTACTAAGCGTTCCTACTTATTAACGATTCTCTACGGTTGGTAACGCCTTGCCACTAAACTTATATCTGCTTTAAGCTATACTGATAACTGGAGTGGTATTTTAAAAATATCAATCTGCTTTAGTTCTAGAATAGTTTTTCTAATATATCTAGTAATTGAAATAAATCTAATTAATGAAAAAACTGTCTCAATTAAAAACCAATAATTATAAAATAAGGAACCATTATGGAAGTCTTCTATATTCATCCCGATAATCCGCAGCCACGCCTCATTGAGCAAGCCGCTGACCTATTGCGCAGAGATCAGTTAATTATTTACCCAACTGATACCAGTTATGCTTTTGGTTGCCGTTTGGGCGCAAAGGATGCCCTAGCTAAGCTTAAGCAAATCCGCGAACTCGATGATAAGCATCAATTTACCTTACTGTGCCGCGACCTAAGCGAAATTGCCAATTATGCAACCGTTGATAATATGCAATTTAAACAGCTGAAAGCCCACACACCTGCCCCAATTACTTTTATTCTTACTGCCACCAAAGACGTACCCAAGAAACTGGCGCATGCAAAGAAAAAAACCATTGGTATTCGTGTGCCTAGTAACCCTATTGCTCAAGCACTATTAAAAGCGATGGATGAACCTATCTTAACCAGCTCACTGATTTTGCCTAATCAAGACGATATTTTGGATGACCCATTTGAGATTGAAGACTTACTAGGCAACCAAATCGATGGTCTCATCAATGCAGGTATAAAGACGACCAAGCTTACTACTATCGTAGATATGACTAGCAGCGTTCCTGAAATTATCAGGCAAGGTGCTGCCAATGTCGATTCGTTATTACTCTAAACAGCTAGGTATTGCTTTAAACAGCTACTAGTATATTTAGTCAAATTTAAGACAAAAAAAAGCTCCAATTGCATTGGAGCTTTTTTATGGAATATGTCTTAGGTGTAAAACTAGTCACGATCAACCAATTCTACATAAGCCATTGGCGCATTGTCACCATCACGGTAACCGCATTTTACGATACGCAAATAACCACCTGGACGCGTTTGGTAACGAGGACCTAACGTGCCAAATAATTTGCCTACCATAGCTTTGCTACGCATACGGCTGAATGCTAAACGACGGTTAGCAACGCTGTCTTCTTTAGCCATAGTGATCAATGGCTCGGCAACGCGACGTAGTTCTTTAGCTTTTGGTAAAGTTGTTTTGATCAGTTCATGCTCAAATAATGAGTTAGTCATGTTCTGAAACATTGCCTTACGATGACTGCCGGTACGACCCAGCTTGACTCCACTCTTACGATGGCGCATAGTCAAAAATCCTTAAAGTTTAACGGCTACGATAAGAAAAGCGATCATCAACACGTAAATCAGCTGGTGGCCAGTTATCTAGGCGCATACCGAGCTCTAAATCTTTAGACGCTAATACGTCCTTGATTTCTGTCAATGATTTCTTACCAAGATTTGGGGTTTTTAGAAGTTCAGTCTCTGAACGCTGTACCAAATCACCGATATAGTAAATGTTTTCAGCTTTCAAGCAGTTGGCTGAGCGAACCGTTAGTTCAAGATCGTCCACAGGGCGTAATAGCACCGGATCAACCTCTTCTTTCTCTTTCACAGGCTCAGGCGCTTCTTCAGCTTCTAGGTCAACAAAGATAGAAATCTGTTGTTGTAAAATAGTGGCTGCTTTACGAATTGCTTCTTCTGGATCTATAGTGCCATTAGTTTCAAGCTCAATGATAAGACGATCAAGATCAGTACGCTGCTCTACACGAGCGTTCTCAACCTGATAAGCAACACGAAGCACAGGACTAAAACTTGCATCAAGCTTTAAGCGTCCAATTGCTTTAGTATCACCATCTTCACGGCGCTGGTTTGCTGGCTCATATCCACGACCCATCACTACACGCAAACGCATCTTAAGATGACCACGATCGCTCAATGTACCCAATACCAATTCTGGATTGATGATGTCAACATTGTGCGGCAACGCGATGTCTGCAGCAGTAATAGTGCCTGGACCTTGTTTATCCAAGGTCAAAAATACTTCATTTTGGTCATGAAGCGTAATTGCTAAGCCTTTTAGGTTCAAAAGCAAATCAAGTACGTCTTCTTGCAGGCCTTCAAGCGTTGAGTATTCATGGTCAACACCATCAATCTCAGCTTCAATGACTGCAGCACCAGGTAATGAAGATAACAAGATGCGACGTAGAGCATTACCTAGGGTATGCCCAAAGCCGCGTTCTAACGGTTCGAGCGTGACTTTCGCAATCGTTTCGTTAACCGTATCCACATTAATGGCATTCGGCGTTAGAAACTCAGTTGCATTTAGCATCATGATGTCACCTCGATTTATTAAACTGGTTTAATTAACGTTAATTGCTCAATGCCATTTTCATAACATTGAGCATTACGTCATTACTTAGAGTATAGCTCAACGATCAAGCTTTCGTTGATTTCAGCAGGTAGATCAATACGATCAGGCGCATGTTTAAACGTGCCTTGTAGTTTGCTGTGGTCAACATCAAGCCATTCTGGAATACCACGTTGTGTCGCTAATTCGATAGCGTTTTTAATACGTAGCTGTTCGCGAGATTTCTCTTGGATAGCGATGACATCACCATCTTGAAGCTGAATTGAAGGAATGTTCACACGAACAAACTCATCACGGCCAGCTTTTTTTACCATAACAGTACGATGACTGACTAGCTGACGTGCTTCTGCGCGAGTTGAGCCAAAGCCCATGCGATATACAACGTTATCTAGACGGCTCTCAAGCATTGCTAGTAGGTTTTCACCAGTAGCGCCACGCTTACGAGCAGCTTCTTTATAGTAGTTCGCGAATTGACGCTCTAGTACACCATAAATACGCTTAACTTTTTGCTTTTCACGCAACTGTAGAGCATATTCTGAGGTCTTGTTACGGCTTACGCCATGTTGACCTGGTGGACGACCAGCTTTCTTCGTTTTTACGTCATACGGTTTAACGCCAGATTTAAGGCCTAAATCCGTACCTTCACGACGTGATAATTTCAGTTTTGGTCCAATATAGCGGGCCATTGTTATGTCTCCTATAAGCTTTTAGTATAAAAAGCTTCGTCTTTAATATTAGACGCGGCGCTTTTTCGGCGCACGGCAACCATTGTGTGGGATTGGGGTTACATCAGAGATGCTGTTAACTTTATAACCCAATGCACCTAGTGCTCTTACCGCAGACTCACGACCCGGTCCTGGTCCTTTGACCAAAACATCGATATTCTTAACACCATATTCTTGGGCCGCTTTACCAGCGACTTCAGCTGCAACCTGAGCTGCAAATGGTGTAGATTTACGTGAACCACGGAAGCCTTGTCCACCTGAAGTGGCCCAAGCCAATGCATTACCTTGACGATCGGTAATCGTAACAATGGTGTTATTAAAAGACGCATGGATATGGGCAATGCCCTCCGATACTGAACGACGAGCCACCTTTTTGCGACTGCGAGTGTCTTTTGCCATCTTTTAGCTTCCTAAGTTAATTATCTTTTGAGAGGGCGTGTCGGACCCTTGCGAGTACGAGCGTTGTTCTTGGTGTTCTGACCTCTAACTGGTAGGTTACGACGATGACGGATGCCACGGTAACAACCAAGATCAACTAAACGCTTGATGTTCATTGAAACTTCACGACGAAGGTCACCTTCGGTCATGTAGTTTGCAACTTGTGCACGGATAGCATCTAACTGTGTATCATCTAACTGACTGACTTTAGTAGTAGGGGCGATGCCAACTGCTTCTAAGATTTTCTGAGCAGTGGTACGACCTACACCAAAGATGTAAGTTAGTGAAATAACAGCATGCTTATTATCCGGAATGTTTACGCCGGCAATACGAGCCATTGATTTCTCTCCATTAAAGAAAAATAAGCGTTATCTAGCGATAAGGCTTTACTCTTCAGATTTGTTGCTGTTAATACTAGAGCTTTTATAGTCATTATCGATGTTTCGACTATAAGTCTGCTCATCGATTCTATTATAAAAGATTTTGTATAAACACGGCAAGTGGCGGATGATATCGCATCCGCCGTTATTTTTCAAGTATTAATTTAATTAGCAACGAAAACTAGATGTTTTCTAATACTAAAGATTAACCTTGACGTTGCTTGTGGCGAGGTTCTGCTGTACAAATAATATGTACACGGCCTTTACGGCGCACAACTTTACAGCTACCACAAATCTTTTTAACTGATGCTTGAACTTTCATAGCATGCTCCTTGAAATATCGTACCGCTCATTTAAGGTTGAGTGGGCGATTGAATTAACGTCTGATCATGATATTGATGGGTCATCAAATGCGCTTGAATCTGCGAGATGAAGTCCATTACCACAACCACCATAATCAGTAAAGACGTACCACCGAGTTGAAACGGCACACCAAACGATGACTGGACGACCATTGGCATTAAACAAATAACCGTCATATACATCGCGCCAATAAAGGTCAGTCGGTTTAATACATGATCGAGGTAACGCTGAGTTTGTTGTCCTGGGCGAATACCTGGGATATACGCACCACTACGTTTAAGGTTCTCTGCTACTTCACGCGGACTAAATACCAATGCCGTATAAAAATAACAGAAGAAAATAATCATTGCGCCAAACAGTACTAAATATAGCGGCTGTCCTGGAGACAGTACCAATGCCATATTTTGAAGTATTTTCTGTACAAAGGTAGGATCAGTCGATTGACCAACCCACTGCCCTAAACTTGCAGGAAACAATAACAAAGAACTGGCAAAAATAGCGGGGATAACCCCTGCCATATTTAGCTTAAGCGGCAAATGTGATTGCTGCTGGGCATAAATTTTGCGACCTTGTTGCTGTTTTTGAGCATAGTTCACAGGAACACGGCGTTGAGCACGTTCAATATAAACGATACCCGCAGTAACCGCGATACCTAGCAGTACAAAAATAAATAGCACAATCAAGTTCATCTGACCTTGATTGACCTGTTCAATAGACTGCGAAATCATACCTGGCGTACCAGCCACAATACTCGCAAAAATGAGCATTGAAATACCATTACCTACGCCACGTTCTGTAATCTGCTCACCAAGCCACATTAAGAACATTGCGCCTGCTACTAAAGAAGTAACAGCTGGAATATAAAAGGTAAGACCAGTAGATAAAGTAAGGTTTTGGCTGATTAAGCCGGCACACATTCCTAATGACTGTACTAGTGCTAAAGCAAGCGTTCCCTGACGGGTGTACTTGTTTAGCTTGCGTCGTCCCGCTTCACCTTCTTTTTTGAGGGCTTCAAGCGATGGCAATACTGCAGACATCATCTGTACGATAATCGATGCTGAGATATATGGCATAATGCCAAGTGCCATGATGGACATACGCTCTAGCGCACCACCTGAGAACATATTAAACATGCTCAGAATGGTGTTTTCGTTGCGCGAAAACAGATCAGCCAAGTTAACTGGGTTGATACCCGGAACTGGAATATGTGACCCTAAACGATAAACAATCAATGCGCCGATTAAAAATAATAAACGCGTCCATAGCTCATCATACTTACGTATAAATGCGAATGGATTAAGCGGTATACCAGCCGATGACATTGATTGTTTTGACACGTTACTACTCCTCGATGCTACCACCAGCAGCTTCGATAGCTTGCTTAGCACCTTTAGTCACTTTAATACCTTTGAAAGTATAAGCTTTAGTGACTTCGCCTGATAGCATTACACGAGCACGTTTCATATCGTGACGAATAAGGTTAGCAGCTTTAAGTGTTTCAAGGCTAACTACATCGCCTTCAATTTTATTCAGTTCAGAAAGACGTACTTCAGCAGTCTTCATAGCCAGTTTACTGGTAAAACCAAATTTTGGTAGACGGCGATATAGAGGCATCTGACCACCTTCAAATCCTGAGCGAATGCTAGAACCTGAACGAGATTTCTGACCTTTTACACCACGACCACCAGTCTTACCAAGACCTGAACCGATACCACGACCACGACGTTGGGCAGTTTTCTTTGCGCCAACACCTGGTGATAATTCATTTAATCTAAGACCCATTACGCTTCCTCCACTTTTACCATGTAGTTAACGCGATTGACCATACCACGAGTCGAAGGAGTATCTTCTACTACTACAGTATGATTAATACGGCGTAAACCCAATCCTTTCAAGCTCGCTTTGTGGCTCTTTAGGCGATGGGCACCCGATTTAAATTGAGTGACTTTCATTTTTTTCATCGTAACTCACCTAGTCTAAGTTAACCCAAGATTTCGTCTACAGATTTACCACGTTTAGCTGCCATCTTCTCTGGAGTTGACATATCACGTAAACCGTTAAACGTTGCGCGAACAACGTTAGCAGTATTGGTAGAACCATAACATTTAGTCAAAACATCTTTGACACCAGCAACTTCTAATACAGCACGCATTGCGCCACCAGCGATTACGCCAGTACCTTCAGATGCAGGTTGCATATAGACTTTACTAGCACCATGACGTGCTTTGATTGGATGATGCAAAGTTGCATCATTTAGCTCAACAGTAATCATATTACGTTTGGCAGCTTCTAGTGCTTTTTGGATAGCAGCTGGCACTTCACGTGCTTTACCACGACCAAAACCTACACGACCGTTGCCATCGCCCACTACAGTCAATGCAGTGAAAGAGAAAATACGACCACCTTTAACAACTTTCGCTACGCGATCAACGGTAACTAAGCGTTCTACTAGACCGTCAGTCTGTTCATTTTTATCATTTTTATCATTTCTAGCCATGATTAAAACTCCAATCCGTTTTCGCGAGCAGCTTCTGCTAAAGCTTTAACTCGACCATGATATTTGAAACCACTACGGTCAAAGGCAACTTTAGTAATGCCAGCTGCTTTTGCGCGTTCTGCGATCATTTGGCCTACAGACGTTGCTGAATCAGCATTACCAGTCGCGCCTGAACGCAAGCTGCTGTCTAAGGTAGATGCCTGAGCAATCACTTCACCACCATTTGGAGAGATAATCTGGGCATAAATATGTTTTGACGTGCGGTTAACCGTTAAGCGATGAACGCCTAAGAAACGGATATGCGCGCGTGTTTTCTTAGCTCGACGCAGACGAGCTGCTTTTTTATCAAACATTTCAACTCACCTTATTTTTTCTTAGCTTCTTTGCGAATCACATGCTCGTCACTATAACGAATACCTTTACCTTTGTAAGGCTCAGGTGGGCGGAAACCACGGATGTTGGCGGCTGCTTGACCAAGCTGCTGTTTATTGTTTGATTTCAAAACAATTTCAGTTTGCGTTGGCGTTTCAGCTGATACACCTTCAGGTAACGTATACTCTACTGGATGAGAATAACCAACGTTCAAGGTTACTTTGTTACCAGTAACTTGCGCGCGATAACCAACACCAATCAACTGAAGACGTCTTTCAAAGCCTTCGTTTACGCCAGTAACATAGTTGTTAACAAGAGCGCGCATGGTGCCAGTGTGCATCATAGCTTCTTTTGAATCGACTGTAGGTGAGAAAATGATAGCATCATCTTCCTGTTTCAGCTCGACCAATTCATGCAGGCGTAAAGACATAGAACCGTTCTTGCCTTTAACTTCGACCTGCCGATCGTTCAAAGTAACGCTTACGCCGTTTGGCAGCGTCACTGGGGCTTTAGCCACACGAGACATAGGAATATTCCTTAAAAAATTTAACTTCTTTATATTAGCGAAAAAACTAACAGGCTAAAAAGCGTGTTAGTTTAGCATAGTTGACTGTGTTAGACATCTATCAATTCAAAATAATTTAATATTACTCAATCAATAGAAGCCTAACAACCATCAAATAGACTTCATCGTCGTATAGCTTACGCTACAAATGCGACGATTTCACCACCGATACCAGCAGCGCGTGCAGCACGATCGCTCATGATACCTTGGCTAGTAGATACGATAGCAACACCCATACCTTGCTTAACAGTAGGGATTTCGTCTTTACCGCGGAACTGGCGAAGACCAGGGCGGCTGTAACGTTGGATAGTTTCGATGACAGCACGGCCTTCGAAATATTTCAATTCAATAGTAAGGGTTGCTTTGTTGTTTTCTTGCTCAGTAACAACGGCGCTCGCCACATAACCTTCGCTAACTAATAAATCAGCAATTGATTTACGTAATTTAGAGCTCGGCATTGCTACCGATACTTTGTTAGCCATTTGTGCGTTACGGATACGGGTTAGCATATCCCCAACGGTATCTTGCATACTCATATAGTTACTCCTTACCAGCTTGCTTTACGAACACCAGGCACATCGCCTTGCATGACACGCTCACGCAGCATATTGCGTGACAAGCCAAACTTGCGGAAGTAACCGTGAGGACGACCGGTGATAGCACAACGATTACGCAGACGTACTGGTGATGAGTTGCGTGGAAGAGCTTGTAGCTCTAACATCGCTTCCATACGAGTTTCGTCACTTGCAGTCATATCACTGATAGTTTCTTTTAGCTTGATACGCTTTTCAGCATATTTAGCAACCATTTTTTCGCGCTTTAATTCGCGGTTAATCATGCTCTTCTTTGCCATAACGTCTTTACCTTATTTAAATGGGAAGCCGAATGCTTTAAGCAACGCACGACCTTCTTCATCAGATTGAGCTGACGTGGTGATTGTCACATCCATACCACGGATACGATCAATCTTGTCAAAATCTACTTCTGGGAATACGATTTGTTCTTTGATACCCAATGAGTAGTTACCACGTCCGTCAAAGGCTTTAGGTGAAAAACCGCGGAAATCACGAATACGAGGAATTGCAATGGCAACGAGACGATCTAAAAATTCGTACATTTGCTCACCGCGTAGCGTTACTTTACAGCCAATTGGCCATTCTTCACGAATCTTAAAGCCAGCAACTGATTTACGCGCTTTGGTGACAACAGGTTTTTGACCAGCAATCGCAGTCATATCAGCTACAGCACCTTCCAACAATTTCTTGTCTTGAGACGCGCCGCCTACACCCATGTTAAGTGTGATTTTAGTGATTTTAGGCACTTGCATCACATTGTCCAAACCAAGATCTTCTTTGATTTGCTGCTTTAATTTATCGTTATATAAAGATTTTAATCTTGCCATTACCATTACACCCTTAGTGTCTTACGCAGTCGCCACTACTTCACCGTTTGAACGATAGACGCGTTGTTTCTTGCCGTCTTCGCCAAACTGATAAGTAATACGGTCTGCTTTTTGGGTTTGCGCATTTAAGATTGCGACATTTGAGATATGCAGAAAAGCTTCTTGCTTAAGAATGCCACCTTCAACACCAGTTGCCTGATTTGGCTTCTGATGTTTAGTAACAATATTAATGCCTTCAACTTTAATACGATCGTTTTTTACAGCTTGCACAGTACCTTGCTTGCCTTTGTCTTTCCCAGCAATCACGATAACTGTATCGCCTTTACGTAATTTTGACATGGATTACCTCACAATACTTCTGGTGCTAGTGATACAATTTTCATAAACTGATCACCACGTAGTTCACGAGTTACCGGTCCAAAAATACGAGTTGCAATCGGCGCTTTGTTTTGGTTCAACAATACCGCAGCATTGTCGTCAAAACGTAACACAGAACCATCTGGACGACGAACGCCTTTTTTGGTACGTACAACTACTGCATTCATCACGTCGCCTTTTTTAACACGACCACGAGGAATGGCTTCTTTAACCGTTACTTTAATAATGTCGCCAACTGATGCATAACGACGATGAGAACCACCCAGTACTTTAATGCACTGAACTCGCCTTGCACCGCTATTGTCTGCAACTTCCAGCATTGACTCAACCTGAATCATAGCGTTACTCCACACGTATGAGCAATAAAAACCAGTTGCTGCCGCTAGCACAGAATGAGTAGGACGGCATTTTAATATAAATAACCGCGACTTACTCTTAATGTGAGTGATATACGCTCGGCGCAATCAGCATCCTTAAAAAGGCGGCTATTTTAACAGCTTCTGGCTTTTAATGCAATTTACTTAGATTTTTTCTACTTTTTCAACCACATCAACTAAAGTCCAAGACTTAGTTTTTGAGATTGGACGCGTTTCTTTGATGCGGACAAGGTCGCCTTGTTGGCAAACGTTATTCTCATCATGAGCTTTGATTTTCGTAGAACGACGAAGCTGCTTGCCATACAAAGGATGACGAACCAGACGCTCAATCAAAACTGTGATGGACTTGTCCATCTTGTCGCTGACAACTCGTCCTGTCAATACGCTAGCATTGGTAGCTGTTTGATTGTTATCGCTCATGAGTCGCCTCGTTGTTTCTCGTTAATCAAAGTCTGAAGCTGGGCAATCGTGCGACGATTGGCTCTAACTTCATGGGTATTACCCAACTGACCAGTTGCTTTAGCCATACGAATACGGAAAGCATCAAGTTGCTTTTCATCAAGTAACTGGGTCAGTTCTTCTAATGATTTATCACGTAATTCACTGATCTTCATTACATTATCGTCCGCTTAACAATGGTAGTTTTAAAGGGCAATTTTGCTGCAGCGAGCGTTAATGCATCACGAGCAAGCTCTTCAGATACCCCTTCAATTTCATATAGCACTTTACCAGGTTTGATTTCGCATACCCAATATTCTACTGGACCTTTACCTTTACCCATACGTACTTCTAATGGTTTGTTGGTAATTGGTTTGTCAGGGAATACACGAATCCAAATCTTACCGCCACGCTTAATTTTACGAGTGATGGTACGACGTGCTGCTTCGATTTGACGAGCTGTCATACGACCACGCGTCAATGATTTTAGACCAATTTGTCCGAATGCAACGGTGCTTCCACGATGAGCTAGCCCAGTGTTACGACCTTTGTGCATTTTACGAAACTTGGTACGTTTTGGCTGTAACATAGTTTAACCTCTGTCTGAGTTTCGACGGTTTCCACGACCACGGCGTTTTGGCGCACGAGTCTGCTCTTCTTTGACGGGATTATATACACTGTTCATACCGTCAAGGATTTCGCCACGGAAAATCCAAACTTTAACACCGATGGTGCCGTAAGTTGTCTCTGCACGAATTGACGAGTAGTCAATATCAGCACGGAGTGTATGCAATGGCACACGACCTTCACGGTACCATTCACTACGAGCAATCTCAGCACCGCCTAAACGGCCAGACAGCTCAACCTTGATACCTTTAGCACCAGAACGCATGCTGTTCTGTACCGCGCGTTTCATCGCACGACGGAACATAACACGACGCTCAAGCTGGCTACCAATGCCGTCTGCTACCAAACGTGCATCAAGGTCAGGTGACGTGATTTCTTCAATGTTGACCTGAGCAGGTACGCCCATAATTTTGGTCAATTCTTTTTGAAGTCTTTCGATATCTTCGCCTTTCTTACCGATAACAATACCAGGACGCGCAGTGGCGATGGTAATCTTAGCAGCGCCAGTAGGACGCTCGATCATGATGTTGCTGATCATAGCGTTATCTAGCTTTTTGCGTAGATATTCACGAACTTGAATGTCGTTGATTAGGTATTCTGAGTATTGTTTAGGGTTAGCATACCAGTTTGCGTTATGCTTTTTTACAACACCAAGACGAATTCCGATTGGATGTACTTTTTGACCCATAACTTATTCTCCTACCTTTATAGTGATGTGACAAGTACGCTTGCTGATACGATCAGCACGGCCTTTGGCACGTGGTAGGATACGTTTTAGCGTAATGCCTTCATCAACATAGATAGTAGCGACTTTTAGGTCGTCAATATCTAAGCCGTGATTATGTTCGGCATTGGCGATGGCTGAGTTAAGGCATTTCTTAACAAACACAGCGCCTTTTTTATTGCTATACGTTAGGATATCCAAAGCACGCTCAATAGATTTGCCACGAACTTCATCAGCAACGAGTCTAACTTTTTGTGCCGATATGGCGGCACCGCGTAATTTTGCAGTTACTTCCATGGTAAGCACCTTATCTCTTAGCTTTTTTGTCAATGCCGTGACCACGATACGTACGAGTCGGGGCAAATTCACCTAGTTTATGACCAACCATCTGCTCGCTCACGATAACCGGTACATGAGTACGGCCGTTGTGAACAGATAAAGTTAGGCCAACCATTTGTGGCAGAATCATCGAGCGGCGCGACCAAGTCTTAATTGGCTTGCGTGAGTTGGTGTCTAATGCATTCTCAACTTTAGCAAACAAGTGCGCGTCTATGAATGGACCTTTTTTCAATGAACGAGGCATGAAATTCTTCCTTTATTTCTTCTTGGCGCGACGGCGGATGATCATGTTGTCAGTACGCTTATTGTGACGCGTTTTAAGTCCTTTAGACTTCTGACCCCAAGGGCTGGTTGGATGGCGACCTTTGTTACGACCTTCACCACCACCGTGTGGGTGATCAACCGGGTTCATAGCGACACCACGAACAGAAGGACGAACACCACGCCAACGTGAAGCACCGGCTTTACCAAGTGATTTCAAGTTGTTTTCAGTGTTAGAAACTTCACCAATAACAGCGCGACAATTTACGTGTACACGGCGAGTTTCGCCAGAACGCATACGTAGAATAGCATAAACACCGTCACGACCTAGTAACTGAACGCTAGCACCCGCAGAACGAGCCATCTGTGCACCTTTACCGATTTTAAGCTCGATATTGTGAATCACAGTACCCAATGGGATGTTTTTTAGCGGTAAGCAGTTACCTGGACGAATTGGAGAAGTCTCGCCTGACATTACTGTATCACCAACTACTTGTTTCTTAGCAGCGATAATGTAACGACGTTCGCCATCAGCATACTTAAGTAGAGCAATATGAGCAGTACGGTTAGGATCGTATTCAATACGCTCTACCGTTGCTGGGATATTGTCTTTAGTACGTTTGAAATCGATAATGCGATAATGTTGCTTATGACCACCGCCAATGTGACGAGTAGTAATGCGGCCATTATTGTTACGACCACCTGACTTGCTTTTTGATTCTAGAAGTGCTGCAAACGGACGACCTTTGTACAGGTGTGGATGCACTACTTTTTCAACAAAACGACGGCCTGGTGATGTTGGCTTTGCTCTTACGATAGGCATGAGTGTAATCCTTATTCGTTATTCGCTGTTTCACTAGTAGAATCAGTAGTATTCGCTACTTCTTCACCAGCATCAGCCATTTGTACATCTTGACCAGCTTTTAAGGTAACATAGGCTTTTTTGTAGTCGTTACGACGGCCGATGCTTTTACCAAAACGCTTTGTCTTACCTTTAACATTCAAAGTGTTTACTTTAGTGACTTCAACACCTTCAAACATCAACTCAACTGCTTTCTTGACTTCAAGCTTAGTAGCATTAGAATCAATTTTAAATACCTGCACACCAAGTGAGTCGCCAAGCATTTGAGATTTTTCTGAGAATACAGGCCCTCTTAAGACCTGATAAAGTCTTGCGTTATTCATGCTAGTGCTTCCTCAAATTGTTTCGCAGCTTCAACTGACATGATCACTTTATCAAATGCGATCAAGCTCACTGGGTCCACTTCATTTGTACCAAGTACATTGACGTGTGGAATGTTGCGAGCAGCTAAGTATAAGTTTTCATCAACTTCTTTAGTAACGATTAGTGCACGAGGTGCATTCAAATCGTTCAACTTAGCAATCAGTTCTTTGGTTTTCGGCCCAGAAACGCTCAACTCTTCTACCAAAATCAGACGCTCTTGACGAATCAATTCTGCTAGGATGCACTGCATCGCACCGCGATACATTTTACGGTTTACTTTCTGTGACCAATCTTGTGGTTTTGCAGCGAATGCACGACCACCTGAACGCCAGATTGGGCTACGAATAGAACCCGCACGAGCGCGACCAGTACCTTTTTGGCGCCATGGCTTAATACCACCGCCAGAAACTTCGGCACGTGTTTTTTGTGCGCGTGTACCTTGGCGAGCACCAGCTAAATAAGCGGTGACGACTTGATGCACTAGTGCTTCGTTGAATTCACGACCAAATGCCGTATCAGAAAGCTCAACCGCCGCACCTGTAACTGTTTTTAAATCCACGTTAATCCCCTTGCTTAGGCTTTGACTGACGGACGTACGATAACATCGCCACCGGTGGCACCTGGGATAGCACCCTTGATGACAAGTAACCCTTTTTCGGCATCAACCGAAATCACTTCTAGGCCTTGAACGGTAACACGTTTGTTACCCATCTGACCCGCCATCTTCTTGCCTTTGAATACTTTACCTGGTGACTGGTTTTGACCAGTTGAACCATGCGCACGATGAGACACTGAGTTACCATGAGTAGCATCTTGCATACTAAAGTTGTGACGCTTAACAGGGCCTTGAAAACCTTTACCTTTGCTCTGTCCTGTCACATCAACCATCTGACCTTGTTCGAACAAGTCAGCTAGAATCTCGCCACCAATCTCACGACCTTCAAGATCGCTTTCGTTGGCACGGAATTCCCAAACACCACGGCCAGCTTTAACACCAGCTTTAGCGAAGTGACCCTTTTGTGCAGCTGTTACGCGGCTGTCACGACGAGTACCTGTGGTAATTTGGATGGCTTGATAACCATCTACATCAGTATTTTTTACTTGAGTAATGCGGTTTGCATCGACCTCAACAACTGTTACAGGGATAGATGCGCCTGTTTCAGTGAAGACACGGGTCATGCCGCACTTTTTACCGACTAAACCGATCGCCATTTTAGACCTCTTTATATCTTATATTAATGGGTTGGGTGTTTAATGTGCATTAACCCAAAGCAATTTGAACGTCAACACCCGCCGCTAAATCTAATTTCATTAGCGCATCCACAGTTTTGTCAGTTGGTTGAACGATATCAACCATACGCTTATGAGTACGGATTTCGTACTGGTCACGAGCGTCTTTGTTAACGTGTGGTGAGGTTAGAACGTTGAAGCGCTCAATGCGAGTCGGCAACGGTACAGGACCACAAACTTGCGCACCGGTGCGCTTTGCAGTATCAACAATCTCTTGTGCAGATTGATCAATCAGACGATGATCAAAAGACTTAAGACGGATACGGATTCTCTGGTTAGCCATGCCAGCAAGCTCCTAATATGTGCCTTTGTCATTCTTGCGTCGCAAGACCATGATCAAAAGCAGTTTGGTTAAATATTCACTTAAAGCGGCCTTCTGTTCTTAACCAGAATGAGTTCTTTATCCGAACTTATAGCGTGCCAAAAGCAAAATAGTTTAAAGCCCCGCCAACCCTCCTATTAATTGGAAAGTAGCAAAGGCATAATGAAATAGTGCTAGAAACGATGCTCTAGCTGTCATAGCGCCAGCTTTTTTTATTCAGCTGCGCATATATAATTCAGTGGTGTATATTATACATAGTATTTCAGGTATTGCAAGAGCAATCTCTAGTATCATTAGAGATGCTCCTTCTTAGACTGGTTACTAACCATACAAACATTTTCATCTAAAACTATCATTTGTTTTAAATAATATTAATCTAAAACAATATCATACTGCTCTTGGGTGTATAGATTCTCTACATCAAAAGTAATGACTCTGCCCAGTAGATACTCTAAATCAGCTACTGTGTCGGACTCTGTTGTAAGCAGTAAATCAATGACTGCCGCATGAGCCACCACTGTGAACTTTTTGGGAGAATTATAAGTGCGTGCGCAGCGCATAATTTCGCGGAAAATCTCAAAGCAAACCGTCTCTGCGGTTTTGACGAACCCACGACCTTGACAAGTTGAGCACGGCTCACACAGCTGCTGGCCCAATGATTCACGCGTGCGCTTGCGTGTCATCTCTACTAGTCCAAGCTCACTAACCTGCGTAATCTTGGTTTTTGCATAATCTTGAGTAAGCTGTGCCTGTAAGCTCTCTAGCACGTCATCTTTATGCTGTTGCTCAAGCATATCGATAAAATCTAGAATAATAATGCCGCCTAGATTACGTAAGCGCAACTGTCGAGCGATAGCATGTGTAGCTTCTAGATTAGTCTTATAAACCGTATCCTCTAATGAGCGACCGCCTACAAAAGAGCCTGTATTGACATCAATCGTGGTCATTGCTTCGGTTTGATCGATAATCAGATAACCGCCAGACTTGAGATCGACACGGCGCTTTAGTGCGTCACGTAAGTCATCTTCTACACGGTGTACATCGAATAGCGACTGCTCAGCAGTGTAATGCACGATACGATCATAGACGAAGGGAACAAACTCTTTGGCAAAGTATCTGACTTGCTCATAAATCTGCGTATTATCAATGATGACTTTTTCGGTATCAGCGTGAACTAAATCACGAATAGAACGTAATGGTAATGACAGTTCTTGATAGATCAGTTCTGAGCTCTGATGATGATTAATCTCTTGGCGACGAGCACAGATAGTACGCCACAGCTGCAATAGGTAATAGATGTCCTCTTCTAGCTTATCGACAGGCACACGCTCAGCAGCGGTACGGGCAATCAGTCCACCTTTTAGATTGACCGTCTGCATCAGGCTACTAAGCTCAGTCTTTAATCGGCTACGCTCTTCTTCGCCATCGATACGCTGCGATATGCCAATATGATCACTCGATGGCAAATATACTAGATAACGTGATGGTAGTGAAATGTTGGTCGTTAGACGAGCACCTTTACTCCCCAACTGATCTTTGGTTACCTGTACCAAAATACGCTGACTTTCATGCAAGCGATGCTGAATCAATGTTTTAGACGCTGGTACGATCTCCGTACTTTGCGCACTGACAATAGGCGGCGTCACAGCCAAGCTATCAGCAGAAGCCTTGGCAGTCGCATCGTCCTCATTTATCTCGTGCTTAGTGGCCTTAGCCGCTTTGTTTTTTTCTGCAACCGGGCGTGGTTCACGCTGCATATCGTTGACATGTAGAAATGCGGTCCGTGATTGACCAATATCTACGAAGGCTGCCTGCATACCAGGAAGGACACGTACGACCGTCCCCAGATAGATATTGCCGACCAACCCCAGTTTGTGATGTCGTTCAATATAAATCTCGCCCAAAATACCATTGTCTAAAACCGCAACACGGGATTCCATTGGACTAATATTAATCAGCAGCTCTTCGGACATAGTTTTTTCTCTTATCTCTCAGCTTTCTTATTAGACGGTCATCGCCTATTAGATTGACAGTGTAACAAATGCGCCTTGCTCTTGCCCATTACCCTACCGTGTCATTATGTGCATATCCCATTATAACGGGTTGACTGTGTCCACACCGCCTTCTGTCATTTCCTTGATTAGTGCCAGCGTTTGCGCCAGTGGCAGACCAACGACATTGGTATAGCTACCATTAATACGACTGACCCACGCAGCACCCAGTCCTTGAATACCATACCCACCTGCTTTATCAGCAGGTTCGCCACTATCCCAGTAATCGCTCATCATCTGTGTCGTCAGTGGTATAAAAGTCACTTCCGTACGTTCAGTGATTCGCTGCTGGTTAATAATTTGTAAGGAATGTGTAGGTTCTGATGGGCTTCGTTCTGCTATAGGCAATAGCTGTACTTGAGTCGCTTGAACGGCAGTCCATACTTCGTGGACGTTATCAGACATACGCTGCCACATACTATATGCGTGCTCGCGATCGATAGGCTTGACCAAGACTGTCTTACCATCCGACAGCACGCCAATGGTATCAGAAGTCAAAACAATAAACGGTGATGTAAGGCTATCGTGATTTGCTTGAGATGTGTCGCTTAATTGTTGTATCGCGGCATCGGCTTTGGTTTCGACCATGCGTTCGATATAGTCTGTTGGCGACTCATTATCTAACGGCGTCTCATCAATATCTACGCTCAAGATAGTAAAGTCTAGTTGCGCTCTTTCTAGTAGCTCACGACGACGCGGAGAGCCAGATGCCAAAACGATATCCATCGATTTTCTCTTCATTTATCAATTTATGATGTTTACGGTCATACAGTATTGTGGACAGAGCAAGCTAAGCTTTTAAACAAAGTAATCTTAATAACTGATGATTTATTAACGCGAAAACTTGCGCAAAGCAAACAGCACGAGTGGCCAGCTAATGATACTCATAAACAATGACAAAGCCGACTGGGCGACAAAGACGTTTTGAATAAACATCTGTAGTATCCATAGATTTAACTGAAAGACAATTAGCCCTAGACTAGCAATTAACCACGCACTAACGGTATTCAACTGTCTGACATAGATACTGGTAATTTTGATAACCAGTGCAACCACAACAGCGGCGAAAGCTTGCTGCCCTAAATGGGTATCCATCAATAAATCAGCAATCAGTCCAACCGTAAATGCGGTAAAAATGCCGACATAGCGCGGCTGAAACAGCAACCAATAGATCAGCACCATGATCATGACCATGGGACGCAATGTTGCCATGCTTGGGCTTAATGGATAGACATTGAGTGATGATGCAGCGATGAAACTTAGAACAATCACAACTATCAATAGTACCGTGGCATTCTCAGAATCAGGATACGACATGGGTACTTACCTTAGCGAGTGTTTGATGGTTGCGGTTATATTGTTGATTGGATATTGGCAAGGTGAATACCATAATTGAACAGCTTTAAAACATTACTACTGTGACTTACGTCGTTATCTATGGAGCAGTAGCAGCAGCATTGTTCTCGTTTAGCAGCTTGTCTTGAAGTATTAATACATAGGCATTATCAATAAAGTTAGCTGCTGGAGTAACTTCGATCGTTCTAAAGTTGTCGGTTTGCTCGTCTTTGACATGCGCGATACGCCCGACTCGATAACCTGCCGGAATACGTCCGCCCAATCCTGACGACACTAGCTCATCACCTACTCGCACATCTGACGTCTTGAAGACGTAATTGAGACTCAATGAAGATGGGATGCCTTGGCCTGTAACGATGGCACGCTGACCGGTACGCTTGACAGTGACCGCAACTGACTGTTGCTCATCTGTAATCAACAACAGACGGCTAGTATTTGGATAGACATTGATAATCTGTCCTAATACACCGTCTTCATCGATGACTGTTTGCCCAACTTGTACGCCGTCCTGCTCACCTTTATTAAGCACGACAATTTGTCTGAGCAAATTGGTATCTGTACCGATGACTTGCGCCAAATTAAGGTCGAACTGCTCGGGCTTGGTGGTAGATAAGATACCTTGCAGACGTGCGTTCTGCGCCAAAATATAATCTTGCTGTTGTAGCTTGGCATGCGCGTGTATCAATTGCGACTTTAGCTGCATATTTTCGCGACGCAATGCTTCTTTCGATTGTAGACTACCACCTGCCCAATGCTTGGCGTAGCTTGGCAATAGAGACAGCTCATAGATTGGCTGCATGGCGGCATGACTGGTGCTACGTACTGGCTTAAACCAATCAGAGTTTTTGCTATCAAACCACATCAAAATTAAGGCTGCTATCAATACGATAACAGTCTTACGAAGTGATAGCGGCTGGCGAGCAAAAATACTTGGAGTCATAAGTCGTCTGATTTAAGGATTCTAAAATGAACAATAGCACTTATTTACAGCATGAGTGTTTATCGAGGATATTGGGTTCTAGCATAAATGAATGCAATTAAAGGTAGCACAATCGGCTACCTTTAATTTTATATATAGTCAATTTTCTATAAATTGGATACGGTGTCAGTCTCGCTCAGCCTAATACTTGTAGTACTTTCGCTCGGCTTCTTTGTATCCAAATTATATTGAACCGACTATATTTATAGTTTTATCATTCACATAAATCATCATATATTGCCAAGACTATATAGCAATTAAGGATAAAGATGATTTAAACAAAAATCATGTTTAAACTTTTGTTATTGATGAAATCAAGCGCGATACCACCACCGCGACTAACGCAGGTTAGTGGGTCTTCTGCTACCGTCACTGGTAAACCGGTCTCTTGAGAGATAAGTTTATCTAAGTCACGTAATAGTGCACCGCCACCTGTCAATACAATGCCACGCTCAGCGATATCTGATGACAATTCTGGCGGAGTCTGCTCAAGTGCTACTTTTACAGCGCTAACAATACCGCTCAATGGATCAGTCAATGCTTTTTGCACTTCTTCTGAATTGACAGTAAAGGTCTTTGGCACACCCTCTGCCATGCTACGACCACGAACCTCTACTTCTAGTTGGCTGTCTTCATTCAATGCAGAACCGACTTCTTTTTTGATACGCTCAGCGGTCGTCTCACCGATGACACAACCATGCGTACGGCGTACATGGGTGATGATCGCTTCATCAAACATATCGCCACCGATACGAATCGACTCAGCATATACGCAACCAGATAGGGCGATAACAGCAATCTCAGTTGTACCACCACCGATATCCACCACCATAGAACCACTGGCTTCATGAACTGGCATACCAGCACCGATAGCAGCAGCCATCGGCTCTTCTAGCAATAGTACTTTGCTCGCACCTGCTGATGATACTGCCTCACGAATCGCCTTGCGCTCAACTAGAGTAGACTTACATGGTACACAAACCACGACGTTAGGCTGTGCCATAAAGCGCTTGGCTTTTACTTTAGCGATAAAGTGCTTAAGCATTTTTTGCGTCACTTCAAAATCAGCAATCACACCGTCTTTTAAAGGGCGAATCGCTGTGATGTTCGCAGGCGTACGACCTAACATCTGCTTGGCATCGATACCAACAGCGGCGACGGTCGGGTTCTGAGTACGATTGCTTCGTAACGCGACCACCGTAGGCTCGTCAAGCACGACGCCTTTATTAGGAATAAAAATTAGGGTGTTCGCAGTACCGAGGTCGATAGCGATATTATTTGATAAAAATCCAAACAGGTTCATGACTAATATATCCAGCGTCTTACGAATGAGGCGAATGAGATTGACTGAGGTGTTACTCGTCAGTGTTGAGCAGGTCGTCGTTAAACATTACTTGTGGCATCAGTTAATCATCCCAACAAGTCAAAATCCAAACAATAATGATGAAATGAAAAAACTGAGCTAAATTATACCGATTTAGCTCAAAAAAAACATAGATATTTGCATCAGTAAGTAAGGATTTTTGTCTTAGACGCCAAAAGTTGTTACAAAGTTTGAAATAGTAGTGAATATCGTTCAACTCAATGAAACATCATTTAATCTGATAACTAACAAGGCTCTACAGGCAGATGAATGTTTTGCTTAATAGCAGATGCATACTGTAACGTATTTTAGAAGCTAATTGGAGAGCAATTGAGGAACAATGATGAATTAGGGGGTCAGTTTTGCAATTCTCTGTAAATCATTGTGTCTTAATTGGCATTATGGCTTGGCTGGCACCATATCTTATTTAATATTACGTTTTTATCAATTCAGTCTCTTGGTTGAGATTGTGCATCAATCAAGCGTCATGCTCTGTAAACTTGAGTCAGATGCTTTATAATAAGCCCACTTACTATTTGTTTATATTTTAGTTGTTTATATTTTAGTTGTTTATATTTTAGCGCTTACGTATTTTCCTTTTCGTAATCAACTACTCTAACAAAAACTGTCCTTAACTGGAGAAACTATGTCTCAGCAGCCAGCAACGTCTGACAGCAACGTCAGCCGTGAAGAAATCCTAGAAGTTGCCAACCTTGCCCGCTTAGGTGTCGATGAAAGTACAGCCGATAGCTATGCTGATGATATCAGTAAAGTATTAAAACTGATGAATACGCTATCTAACGTTGATACCACAGACATCAAGCCACTAGCCAATATCCATGAAGCTTGCCAAGAGTTGCGTGCTGATGTGGCAAAACACGATATCAATCGTGAGCGTAATCAATCAGTTGCGCCTGCCGTAGAAGAAGGCTTATATCTAGTGCCTCAGGTGATTGAATAATAGTGGCTGAATAACACAATTACGCATTTGCCATTACCTCATTTTATTTTATGCTATTAACATTTTGACGGACGACACCTTATGTCTGAACTTCATTTATTAAGTACCGAGCAGCTCATTACTGGCTTGCAAAACAAACAATTTAGCAGCGCGGAATTAACTGAACACTACATCAAGCGTATCGATGCGCTAGACAGTAAGATTAACAGCTTTATCACTCATACTTCTGAGACAGCACGCGCACAAGCAAAAGCGGCAGACGAGTTGCGGGCACAGGGCGACCAACGTCCACTACTTGGCGTACCAATGGCGCATAAAGACATCTTTTGTACCCAGGGCGTACTGACCACTTGTGGCTCAAAGATGCTACATAACTTTGTCTCACCATATGACGCGACTATCGTTTCTAACATCGACAAAGCTGGCATGATTAGCTTAGGTAAGCTCAATATGGATGAGTTTGCGATGGGCTCAGACAACAGTAGCTCTTACTACGGTACGGTACAGAACCCTTGGAACCTAGAGCGCGTCCCTGGTGGCTCGTCAGGTGGTAGTGCTGCCGCCGTTGCCGCAGGTTTTGTTCCTGTTGCTACCGGTAGTGATACGGGTGGCTCTATTCGTCAGCCTGCCTCATTCTGTGGCCTAACAGGTATCAAACCTACTTATGGCCGTGTGTCACGTTTTGGTATGATTGCCTACGCTTCAAGTTTGGATCAAGCTGGTAGCATGGGACGCAGCGCTAAAGATTGCGCTTACCTACTACAACCAATGATTGGTCACGATCCACGCGATGCAACTTCTATCAAGTACGAGATGCCTGACTACGTACAAGACATCAATGATGCCCAAGCTGCTGCTGGTGATAAGCCATTTGAAGGTCTTCGTATTGGTGTGGCCAAAGAATACTTCGGCACAGGGCTTGATAGCGAAGTTGAGCAAGCAGCACGTGCCGCGCTCAAGAAATACGAAGAGCTGGGTGCAACGATTGTAGAAGTGAACATCACTGATCCTGAGATCACGCTTGCCACTTACTATATGCTAGCGCCTGCTGAAGCATCATCGAACCTATCACGCTTCGATGGCGTACGTTTTGGCTATCGCTGTGAGAATCCAACTGACCTGATTGATCTATATACACGTTCACGCTCTGAAGGCTTTGGCCCTGAAGTACAGCGCCGTATCTTGACAGGGACTTATGCGCTATCGGCTGGCTACTTCGATGCTTACTATACAAAAGCACAGAAGATTCGCCGCTTAATCGTCAAAGACTTCGATGAAGCATTTGCTAGCTGTGATGTGATTGCTAGCCCAACTGCACCGACTGCGGCTTATAAGCTTAGTGAAGACCTAGATCCTGCAACGATGTATTTAGGTGACGTTTATACCATCGCGGTCAACCTAGCAGGTCTACCTGCCCTCAGTCAGCCAGTTGGTTTGACGACAGAAGGCCTACCTATTGGCTTGCAATTGATCGGTAAGCACTGGCAAGAGAGTCAACTGCTCACGACAGCGCATCTGTTCCAGCAGCACACTGATCATCACCTACAACACTCTACCATCGCAAAGGAGACGGTATAATGAGTACAGCTACTACTGATAACAATGCCGTCCGTGAACACGCCGTGCGTAAAGAGCTATTTGTCGATGGCTATGAAGTGGTCATCGGTATCGAGATTCACTGTCAGCTAAATACGGAAAGTAAGATTTTCTCAAGTGCGCCGACTGATTTTGGTCATGAGCCAAACAGCCAAGCAAGCATCGTCGATTTGGGTTTACCTGGCGTATTACCAGTGCTAAATGCTGGTGTGGTCGATCGCGCGCTAAAATTCGGTATCGGTGTCAATGCTGAGCTGGGTCTATTTAATACGTTTGACCGTAAAAACTACTTTTACCCTGACTTGCCTAAAGGCTATCAAATCACCCAGATGGCTAATCCTATCGTAGGCGTTGGCTATATCGATGTCGTGGTCAACGAAGGCGAAAAGAACGAATATCCGAAACGTATGGGTATTACTCGCGCGCATCTAGAAGAAGACGCGGGTAAATCTGTCCATGACGCAGTCGACGGTATGACTGGCGTGGATTTGAACCGTGCTGGTACGCCGCTGATAGAAATCGTCTCTGAGCCGGATATGCGCTCAGCTCACGAAGCACTTGCTTATATCAAAGCCATTCATCAGCTAGTCACTTGGCTAGGTATCTCAGACGCAGTGATGGCCGAAGGCTCATTCCGCTGTGACTGTAACGTCTCTGTGCGCAAGCCAGGTGCTGATCTCGGTACGCGTACTGAGCTAAAGAACCTAAACTCGTTCCGCTTTATCGAACGTGCTATCAATCGTGAAATCGAACGTCAAATCGATATCCTAGAAGATGGCGGCAAAGTCGTACAAGCAACGATGCTATATGATCCAGAGCGCGACGAAACTCGTGTGATGCGTACCAAAGAAGACGCCAACGACTATCGCTATTTCCCTGATCCTGACCTGCTACCTGTCCGTATCGAGCAGCATACGGTTGATGCGATTAAAGCGGCGATGCCTGAGCTACCTGTGGCACGTCGTGCACGCTTCGAAGAAGCACTTGGTCTATCAGAATATGATGCTCGTATCCTCACTGGTAGTCGTCAAATTGCTGACTACTTCGAAGATGTAGTGGCTGAAATCGGTCAGCAAGATGCCAAAATGGCTGGCAACTGGGTCATGGGTGACTTACTCGGCGCCCTGAACAAAGATGACACCGACATCATCGACTCCCCTATCAGCGCCAAACAATTGGCTGGCATGCTTAAGCGTATCAAAGATGACACACTATCTGGCAAATTGGCCAAAAAAGTCTTTAGTGCTCTATATGAGCGTGAAGGCGGCGATGGCGATGATGCAGCAGATAAAATCATCAAAGACAAAGGCCTCAAGCAAGAGACCGATACTGGTGCTATCAAAGCGATGGTCGAAGAAGTCATCGCAAAAAATGAAGCGATGGTCGAAGAATATCGCGGCGGTAAAGAAAAAGCCTTTAACGGTCTGGTCGGTCAGGTCATGAAAGCCAGTCGCGGTAGTGCTAACCCACAGCAAGTGAACCAAATTCTAAAAGAATTATTGGGTTGATATTGGCTGCTAAGCGATTATACTGACTATGCTATGCAGAATAATATTGTAGAGTTTGGCTGCTATAAATAGCCCTTGCAATATACATAATTTTGCGTAAAATAGTCAGTCACTCGGGGCGTAGCGCAGTCTGGTAGCGCACTACACTGGGGGTGTAGTGGTCGCAGGTTCAAATCCTGCCGTTCCGACCAAACACGATATTAGGGCAGACCGTCATTGACCGTCTGCCCTTTTATTTGCAAGCCATTCAGCTGAATTAGCCTTTTTTGAAGGCATTTGTTATCCGTTACAGAACGTAGTAATCCGTCTAAAATGTTGGTATTATCGTTGGTATCATACGATACCATAATGGATAATACCAACATGAGTCTAAATAATACACAGATAAAAAATCTTAAGCCTACCCAAAAAGCAATAGACTCAAAACGACCTGATAAACATAGTGATGGTCAAGGGTTACAATTATGGGTGCGTTATACAGGCGTTAAGTCATGGATCAGCGCCTACCGCTGGCAAGGCAAACAGCAAACCCTTACTATCGGTACTTACCCAGTAATGAGCCTACAAAGTGCACGCCAGCGCAATCTTGAGATCAAAAGATTAATAGTTGATGGCATTAACCCAAAAGACGATAAGAAAAAAACACGAGCAGAAAATGACGGATCAAAGGCTTTCGATACGATAGCTCAGTGTTGGCATAATGACCGTAAAGCACATATAGCACCTACTACCCATAGCCGTGACTACTCACAATATCAGCGCGATATTAAGCCCGTCATTGGTCATATGAATATAAATGAGATAACTGCGCCTGATGTTTTAGCTATTGGTAAAGCTATCGAAGCTAGGGGCGCTAGTGATATGGCAAGACGCGCAATACGTCAAACAGGGCAAGTCTTTAAACAAGCCATACGTGAGGGCTTAACCAACCTCAACCCAGCCGACGACCTAACTGAAGCACTAAAACCGCATAAGGTAAAGCACCATAGTCGCATCACAAGCCAGCAACTACCAAAGCTACTACAAGACATTAACGCCTATGATGGTGATGTACTGGTGAAGCTAGGCCTATGGTTTATGTGCTATACGTTTGTGAGAACGCAGGAATTACGCTTTATGGAATGGAGCGAGATAGACTATAAAGACAAGTTATGGCGCATACCTGCCGATAAAATGAAAATGGATAGACCGCATTTAGTGCCGCTTACACCGCAAACAATGGCGATCTTAGAGCAAATCAAGACGCTAGGCTTTTCGGACAAGTATGTCTTCTTTAATCCATCGACGCGTAAGCCATACAGTACCAATGCTTTTATTACTGCCCTATGGCGCATGGGCTATAAAGGCAGAATGACAGGGCACGGATTTCGCGGACTTGCCAGCACTACCTTACATGAACAAGAGTTTATGCACGAAGCTATAGAGCTACAGCTGGCACATGAAAAAGAAAACAAAATAAGCAAAGCCTACAATGGAGCTCAACACTTGCCTTATCGTACCGACATGATGCATCAATGGGCTAATTATATTGATGATGCGTTTGCTGGCAAGACTGAAGTTAGGATAGATGATTCAAAAGTGTAAGATGGTTGAGACATATGTGTTTAAGTAAACAAAAATATTGAGCCTTTCCTAAAAACTGTGTAACAGCTTATAATCTCCTAACAGGAGAATAATCAATGACTAACCAAAATGACATTAAGAAACTGGCCGAGCAAATGGCTGGTAGCATGAGCAGCTTTGATGATATCAAAGACTACCAAAGCTGCTCATGCAATCCTTTATCGATACCGCTCTTGAAGCTGACATGAAAGATCATCTCGGCTACCCAAAGCATGAAAAGATGGAAAATTCTCTCATTCAGAAATCCACATCTAAGTCATCATTACTGATACCTTGTTCCAAACCTTCTTGACTCTTCATATACTCCCAAATTTTAGCTTCTAGAGTTTCAACTCTACTGTTATCTGTGGGGTTGCTTCTAAACCAGTCTTGAATAATATCCAACCCGCCATTACAGTAATCTTCAAAGATTTTAATTGAGTCAGATAGGTTGGGATCCTTTAAACAGGTAGCATTTTTATTTTCCATCAATGCTAATAAATATATAAAGCCGTCGTCTTCAGTATTATAATATGTTCCTAACGTTATCGATATTTTATCGCCTGATAAAGATAATCTCTTATTATAAGCATAACCAATCATTGCAGCGAAAATCATAAGATCCTTGTTGTAGGTAAAGATTGCTGTCTCTTTATCCTCAACCAGATTATGAATTAAATTTTCATGTCTTCTTTCACGATTAACATTTAACCCTCGCCAATCGGTTTTATTATTCCGTCCCATCATACTTTCACCTCCTCAATAACTGTTCTATCGATGCCACAGTCATAACGTACGGTATCAACCTTATTCCCTTTGACAAATATAGGATTAAGCTCCTTGCTCCCTTGAGAAGATGCTACTTCTGCAACTAGATTATATTCTTTGCCTACTCTTTCTCTGATATTTTCTTCTACTGTACCCTCCCAATGACTAGAGGATAATAAGAAAACAACCTGCTCAACCGACTCAGGAATAGATTTAGCCATATTACCTTTATAAGTATTATCAAGAACACCAAAAGGAGCATCAATAACGAAAGGTGCTATGACCCCTGGAGTTAGGATTTCACCTTGAGCATTTTTTCTTGTAGCAGCCAGCTGAATTAAGCTAGATATAAAGGTCAGACTCAATAAAAGCTGTTGGCCATCACTCATTGCTACATTTCTATTTTGATTATCAATGAGACGAATATTAAATGTCTCTTTATCTATTTTAGCCTTAAAGTCCTGTCGAACGTATAAATCTAAAGTGTCATTAATTAGCTTTGAAAGTTCGTTAAAACTGCTTTCTTCTGCCTTTTGAAGTGTATTAATTAACAAAGACTCCACTTCATTAAGTATGTCTAGTGACTCTTGATAAATATCAATCCCTGTTGATTGAGCTTGCAATTGATTGATTTTACTTTGTGTCGCATCAATAGATCTTTTCAACCTGTCCGTTTCTACCTCTAACCGACCTTGAGTTCGATATTCAGTATCTTTATGCTGCTGGTGTGACTTCCTTTGGTTCTCTAAGCTAACAATCTCGTCAATATTAAACTCTGTCATTCTCAATGATATTTCTTCAAGCTCTCGCTTTGTGTCCTCCAAATTATTATGAAGCTGAATTAAGTCGTTTTGATTGGCTAATAAATGACCTTTAGCACCTTCATTCTTCGTTTGAATTGACTTGAGTGTTTCACGTGCTCGAATTACTCTATTACCCTGATCAGGATCTGCAGCACTCTTCAACAACTTACTAATATTATTGTAAGCTTCGGAATTGTCATGAATAGGAGCGCCACAAATACACGCATGTTCTTCAAGTATCTGTCTAACTAGATTCTCATTATATGGTGCTGGTATCGTTCCCTTAAACTCTTCTTCATTAATAAAGTCTAAAGCTTGAGATGCCAGTTTTTTCGCAAAGACATGCGCGCCGTACATTTTAATAAGTCTAACCTTTTCAACCTCTTTACCCTTAATTCTTTGTATGAGAATGCTTTTTTGCTTATCGAGTTTGGCGCGATTTTGATGGTTCTGTTTAACCACGGTGCTATTACTGTTTGCTAACTTTTCATCAATATCTAAAATTAGTTGCTCATACATTCCTATATTTTTATCACAAAGGCCCAAACGTGAGTCCTTAGCAATTTTTTCTTGCTCTAATTTTGATATTTCCTCACTAAGCTTAGCTAATTCCGAACCTTTATTTCTTGTAGCCACTTCTTTTCGATAATCTTTTTTGATATCACCAAGGTCATCAATTGCTTGCTGAGCTGTTTTAAACCCTAGTATATTCTGAATAGCCTCTTTAACTTCTCTGTTATGTCCTACTTTAGCTTTTGTAAAGCTGCCTACCCCTTCTCCTTGGAAGAAGAAGTACTCAGACATCTCTTTCGGAAGTATCGAGTTTATGAACAACTCAGGATCATTAATTGGTTTAACACCAGTCTCGAAGTCGTCCCTAGTCATTTTAAAGTAATTTTTACTTATATCGTTATAACCTCGCTCACAATAAAAATATTCACTATCCTCCTCGAATTCGATAGCAACATAATAGGTATTATCCCCGTCATCGTGAGCATAGTTATTTAGTAAATTATCTTTCTGACTAAAGTTAAGAGTCGTTTCTTCGAAAAAGCACCATTTGATAGCATTCAGCAAAGCTGTTTTACCAACTCCATTTTCAGCATGGATTAGAGTGATATTTTTTTTTGCATCGGTAGAAAACTCTATTGATTGCTCGCCATGGAACTGCCTGAAGTTTTTCATCTTTAAAGAAATTATCTTCACTTATGCCCCCAGATTACTTTTGAAATTACCAGATTTTCTAGCTTCTTCAATAAAGTCTTTTATGTTTTTTTTACGTTGCGCTGGCTTTTGATCAGAGTATAGATACTTTCTTTCCTCATTAAGTATCTTGCGGGTTAACTGTCTCAAAGGAGTCTCAAGTTCCTTTTCAACTAGCTTATTAGCTTCTTCAAACATTTCTCTTATATTATTATTAGACACGCAAAACCTCCAATTCCTGTAGATGTGACTCAATCTCTATTTTATTTGTTGCAAGTAATGAAAAATCTCTTACTCTTTCTAGCTCTGACTCATAAAGCTTCTTTCCGAAAATGGATTTGCTATATGGGCAAGGTAATACTACAAAGTCATGTATTGTGGCTTTAGTTTTACCTGGAAACTTTCTCAAGACTCTTCCCCTACGCTGAACGTACTGTCTGGGGTTTTTCGTACTTGCTAGAATATAAGCAGTACTACAGGCAGGGACATCAATTCCTTCATCAAGAACTTTCATCGCTATTAAGGCATCAACTCTTCGTTGCTTAAACAAATGTAATAACTCATCTCTTTCTCTTTTAGTTGTCTTACCTGTAAATTGAGCTGTTTTCCAATCGTTATCTCTCAAAGTTTTTGTAACTTGATCAATGATAATATTGTCCTCAGAGTCTTTACCTTCACCAACATAAAATAAAGTGAGTTTACGTTTTTCTTTAGATATATTGGAAGTTATATCTCTCAACTTGAATATCTTGTTTTCCGCACTTCCTAACAAACGACTTCTTTTTGAAGTGAGGGTAACCATTTTTTCACGATTATCTTTTGACAGGTTACCACCTGAATTAATCATTATTTTTCTAATGCTTTCAGATAGCTGGTCATACTCCTCTTGTTCAACCTCAGTCAAATGAATTGGAATAATGTGATAATCATAAGGGGTTAATACCTCATCTAGAATTGCATCTTCGAGACTGTATTCATGAACTATGGCTTGGTAATAACTCAAGATATTATCCATTGCATCATTGCCGAATGGACTTTCTAACATATCGTCATCATCATTGAATGGTGTGGCAGATAGACCTAGTTTGAAAGCTGCATCTGGCAATAGCGAACGAGTTTGGTTTGCACCATGTCTATGACATTCATCACCTATGAACATTAAACTATTCAAGTTAATATCTTTTATCGCTTTTTGAAAATGATCTGAACATAGTGTTTTATTAACAACTAAAATACAGACGAACTTTGAGCTCCCAAATTCAACTAATTGCAAGTTTCTCGCCAAAGAACCCTCCCATTTAGACCTACTGTCGAAGCACTGAATAGGAGTTATATTAAACAGCTTAAGTTCTTTCACCCATTGCTTTGCCAAATCTATGTAAGGCACACTAATCATTACGATTAGTGACTGATCTTGTTTTTGTTTTGCCTCAAACATCTTCGTTAAAGCGTATATTGACGTTATTGTCTTACCTGAGCCAGTTGCATGCTTAAGAATTCCTGTAAATTGATTAGCTCGCCAGCTGTTCAAAGCTTCTCGTTGATGCGGCCTTATATCAAACTTATGAGTACCTAAGTATTCAGGAACTTTAGGCAAGGCACTCTGAGATAAAGAAATACCATCTTCTAAATTATCATCAAGTTGCAATAAAATTTTTTCAAAATCCAGTCTATTATTTTTAGACTGTTTAATTTGGCTGATTATATAATCAGCTATACGCTCATATTGCTTTGAGACTACGTCAAGAACAACTATATCTTCTCTATTGCCCTCCCAAAGTTGTTCGAAAGACCTTATATAGTTTTTACCGTAATCTTCGAAAACGGTTTCCTGCCAACTCTTATATACACTTACGGATTCAGCATTAATATGTTCAAATAGAGCAGAAGGGGTCTCATTTGCAGACCCTTGAAAGACTACGCAGTTGTCTTCTTCATCATAAACAACCCCTATCTTTTCATGAAACATACCTTTCGGTCGAACAGCAAATTTAATTTCCAGCCTTTTCGAGGCGACTAGATAAGCTAAGACCTGCAACCTACCTGTATTAGCTTCCGTGCCATCCATCATTTCAATCAGCTTATTAATATAATGCTCGGTCAACACCTGACGACTTTCCATCGTTTCATGTAATATAGCCTCATATTCGTCTTTCTCTAGTGGCTCGCCAATAATTAATCGCATGCGGCCATTATTTCTAACTAAACTACTTAGTCCTTTGAGATTACAAGACAAAATCTCTGACGAAAAAAAACCAACTGCTCTATCGTAGCGTATAGCAGACGATAGTAACGGTCGGTAAAAGTCAGTGAATAAATTATCTTCACCAGTACGATAAACAGGTTTTAGATTCAAATCTTGAAATGATGGACCCATGCTATACTCTTAATTCAAACCTATAAAATTTAGAAACAAGCTCTTAGTAGTATACGTTCTAATTTCAACTCACAACTTGTTTGAACATATCAATTAAAAATTCCTTGCGTTCTTCAAAGAAACCTTCAGTCGGTATATAAAAATCTAAACTATCAGTAGATGGTACTTTGTTCTCTTCAAATAATTTTCTAGTCTGAGTTAAAATAAAATGATTTTCTAAGCCCGCTTTCTCAAAAAATTTAAAACTTTCCATAACAGGTTGGTTAGATTTATCACGATTCTGAGCTCCTGGCAAAGGCATCATATTGCCTAACTCATTTACAAACCTCTCTCTATCTATATGCTTAAAATATTTATTTTCTGCTAAAAAGTTAACTTTAATAGGCTCAATATGGTCAAGCTGCATTTCAGCCACATCTGCTTGGCTTATGGTATTTGCAATAGTAGATGTTGTTAACTTCATTGTAGATCTATTTAGACTCATTTTAATTAGTCTTGCAAAAAGAATTCGAATAGAAAGTGTATTCTTACTGCTAGAGGTATATCTCCAACTTCTTAGCCAGCTTTCAAATTCATTATTTAGCTGACTGTTTAGCTCAACACTAATACTACATATACTAACTTTAGAAGAGCTTAAAAAATGCTGATTTATTAATGAAATAGCAAAACTACGAGGAGCTTTGTAGTCTTTAGCCATAATAGCAACTTTCCACAAACTCTTGGACTGAGTAGTACATGTATTATGCAGATCAATATATTTTAGACCACTACCTGGGTGATTTATTTTTAAAAGCTCCTCTAAAACATTTTTGGCTTTAGATATTTCAAAGTCTGGACTAATAGACTCAATGTTCCTGAAAATAAAGTTTGTTAGCCCTAAAAGTACACCAAACTGATCTTTTGCGTAGAGTAAATGTACAGTTTTATAAATTTCTGATGTTTCTGTACTATATTCTGCTTGCAAGGCAACTAGATCCTTTTTTTGGTATTTTAAGGAAAAAATCTCCATAAGTTTCTTACAAGTTAGAAAAACATTAAAATCTTTAGCTATCTTATATTGGTCATAACGGTTGTTCGAATCATACATGTTAAAGTAATTTTTTAGAGCATCCCTAAAACCTTTTGAGTTGTCATGTTTTATACTTTCTGATCCAGTAATATATCCAACAGCTAAAAAAGTAATAAGTTTCTTTTCGTAGTCTTGAGTCTTATTAAATATTTCATTGACCCACTTATCATCTAGCTCCTGTAATACCCTATCTTTCTCTTCTTCACCAACTTTTGAATCACTTTTTAAAACGTAATTCTTATAAAACTCATTCTTTATTAAATCTAAGTCTTCTAGAGCTAGAGCTCTATCATTCAATACTTCGAACAACGTATAGGCATCATCAGGATTACCGGTTTGAACAATACAAACTTTTACATCATCTATAAACTCTGAGATTATATCTTTAAAACTTATAGCCATTTGTATTGACTTAATATGAGAGGGAGACTTAATCTCAGAGTTAGTTTTATTCTTAATACTCTCAAATATAGTTCTTATTGAGTTTACATATGTTTGCTCATTAGTTGAATAAGGTATTTGGTCCTCATCTAAATCTGTTGAGAAGTTTATATCTTTTTCGTTTTCCAAGTTAATATCAAGTGCACACATTACTTTTATAAGTGAAGTATTGAATGAGCTTCTATCGTATTGGAGGTTTAGGGTTCTATTACATAATAGGCTACGAATTTCTGTCATTGAGAAATATTTATTAAATGTTTCGATAGCAGCATCAAGATTTCCATTGCTCAGCTCGTCTATGATTATATTTTTTATCTTGCTTAAGCCTGATAATGAAGTAGGACTGCTATCATCAGAATCTAGAAGTATAACGTGCTGTAGGCTACCTAACATTTCATCATAGAGTGTAATAAAACGCATTGCATAGCCTTGGTATTTTAGTGTTGATAATACCAATGATCGAAGAGTCATCAGGCTTACGAAATTTGCCAAAAACAATGTTGTAAATCTTTGTTGACCATCGATTAAGTCATGAGGTTGATCAGTATGTATCACTGTTACAATTGATCCACAGAAATAATCACTATTTTCTTCATGATTAAACCAATCGGTAATTAGTTTCTCAACATTCTCTGGAGCCCACTTGTATGGTCTTTGATAGTGCGGAACTTTTAAGGGGTACTGCTTATTGCTATTGTCATTAATAATACGTCCCATCTCTTTAAACTTTCTAATTTCAGCACCTTTAAGATCCATACTTTTCGCCCATAAAAAAACTGTTAACTTATATTACACAAGTTAACAGTTTAGAACATTACAATTAATAGTCAATATTATTCGATAGTTTTACTTATGACACATAACACAAACCTTGCCTTGACCATAGATATCATCCATATCCAGTTCAGGCTCGCCATCCGGACGAAGCGGATTAACTTTGATCCGCTTCTTCATTTTAGCAAGCCTCTTCTCATGATCAGCTCTAATTTCAGCCACTCGTTTGGGTCGACTTAACTCTTCTAATGACTCACGTTCAGACCAAGTGAATGGAGACTGGTTAGCTAACGCCTCTTTTTCATATGCCATAGCTTCCTTGAAAGCTTCAGGATGACGTTCTAAAAGCCCTACCCACTCTATTTTTCTTTGGAAAAAGCAGAATGTGCAGCCACTTCGAGTACGCCATTCATAATAGGCTGGCAAACCAACACCTGAGTTCTCTAAGATATCCATCACGCCAGCCTTGTCGACACCATCTTCTCGAAAAGGTAGTTCAACAATTAGTTTTTCATCACTTGAGTCGTAGCCAGTACGGTACGGTTCATCAGAACGAATGGCAACATAGGAGCGCACCTCATACCCTTCATCTAAAAAGCCTTGAACCCAGTCCTGAAATGGCTTTAATTTCATTTTGATTGTACACCACCGTGCTTGCGGTGATGGTAGGTAGTCATTATGTTGAGTCAACCAAAAATCAAAATTTCTATCCGGATTAATATATTGAATTGGTTTACCTAAGTACCCTTCTAAATAAGATAGGTATTCATATACTTCATCAAGCTCTTTACCGGTATCAGTAAAAAAGTAGTCGATATCTAGTTCTGGGTAGTTATCACGCATATAAATAGCTAATGCCGCACTATCTTTGCCGCCAGAAATTCCTAATACATGTTTAACCTTATCCATTACGATTCCTCTTTTTCATCTATTGAGTCATCTTCGAAGCTTTCTAATAACTTCGCAATTACTGCAACTCTGTCATTTAAGTCTAAGCCGCTTTCTTTTAGAGACTGAGCAATTTCTTTAGCCCTGCTTGTGACTTCCTCAATATTCTTAGAGGTAATATGAGCTTCACGCACTTGGCTAGTAGTAGAGCTTGGTGACTTAGTAATAATACCTACTTTTTGCCTATCTGGACTTGAGTTCACATCAGCGTTAACCTCTGCTTCTAAAAATTGGAAGCTATACGCAGCGATTTGCTGTAGGGCTCTTGTAATATCTTGGTCAATCCACTTTTTAGCGGGTTTATTGCCAGCTAATAGGCTAATTAAGCTCTCAGAATCATTCATTGAGCCATTGTACTTAACCAGGCGTGCGATGTAAGCGTCTAGCAAGTAATCCCCTGAACGGCCAAACAATGCTTCAGAACGTTTATTAATCTCAGCGAATGGATTTAGCTCTTCATACTTGACCTTTAAGAAGTCTAAAAGCTTAGTGTTTATTTCACTCACTAGAGTTGGATACTTATAATCCATCTCATATAAACCTTGAATGATTTTCTCTACCTTCTGCTCATCATTATCACGAGCATTGAAAAACCTAGGTAGGTCATCAAATAAAAGCTGATTAGGATCATTGGCTTGCTTTAAGATATTACGAAGCTGCTTAGTTTTCACAGACAGCTCATTAGTACGCTGTATCCAAGGGTGCATGTTAAAGAAAACACTGACTAAAGCTTGAGCAATAGGCAGGGGCTCGTCTTCAATCTTAGATTTTAAGCGAGAACCAAACTCCTCTTCTAATCGATCTCTTAGAACATGAATCCAAGACTGTGTACCTTCTAGGAAGGAAACCTCTCGAACGCCTACTTCCTTTGGCACTTTAATTAAGTATTCAGCTAATAAGTATTGGACCGTAGGCTTATACTCTCCATTGATATAGTTAGCTAAATCGCTATGTCTTGATAATATGTAGGCGATATATAGAATATCATGTAGACCAGCTTTAATACCGTATGGCGCTTCTGACCATGCATCATATATCTGTTGAGCAGAAACGAGCTCACCCTCGCTTTTCGAAATAACCTCATCAGCTCGCCTCCAAACAGCCTTAAGTCGTTCATTTGATGGTTCAGAAAAATAATAATTCTCTCCATCTTCTGATACATGTAGACCATTTTTTACAATAACAGACTCATATACGCCTTTTTCAGGTGGGAATTTCTCTATCCCAAGGCTAGGCTCATCGCTATTCTCAATCATACGCTTTAATAACTCTCGAATAGCACCTTTGGCACTTGGAGAGGGTTTATTACGATTAACAAGCTCATTATTACACTCAAAGTATTTGCTTACATAATAATCAGCAATAGATGAGGCAAGTGATGATAATTTGAATCTGTTGAGTAAAACTCCTTTTTCTACAAGATGTTTGCTGTACCATTTCGAGTTACTTAAGCTCTTGTCCAGCACTCTATTTAGCGCATCTTCAACTTCAACTAGACGCCCCTCTGTCTCTTGCCGAGCGATTTTATCGTTTAGAAGTCGCTCTTCATTTTTCAAAATATTGCTAAGTGCAATTTTATCTTTAAGCATATCAATGATAGTGGTATGGCTATCAAGGACAGCAATTACAATGTGATTAAACTCATCAGAGCTTGATACAGTTTCACAAACTTCTAAAGCTAGCTTTAATTCGTCATCGTTTTTTGGGATTAATAAACAATAATAACCCACTAAAGAAGCATCAACTTCCTGTTGTAGTTTAAGCAATGTGTCTTTTATTGAGTCTGTAGCAGGTAATAACTTAACCTGCATCCAGCGCAGGCTTCCTATGAGCTGATAATGAGCTTTAGCAACAACTGGCTCAAACTGCTCCAAGTGCTCAAATGGGAGTGTATTGATGTCTTGTAGCTGCTCTTTAATCGCATCAGTTAGGTTAAAATCACTACCTTCACTTAACATGTAAGACTGAGTAAACTTACGATAAAAGATAATAGATGCTGATTCTAACGCTGATACAACACCTTCAAGCTCTTTATCATTAGCCGCAAGTATGCCCTTAAGTAACTCAGGACTTGCATGAATACCAGTTCCATCTGCAAAGATGCTTATTAGTGAAACAGTCTTAATCAGTTTCACTGCCATCTCACCATTCAACTCTTCATAGCGATTAACAGCCATTTGAGACAATAGCCACTGCTTACCGTACTCTGAAGCTTGAATAGTGCTATTTAGGTTGCTATCTAAATAATCCCAGAACATTTCTGGTGTGAAAACAGTAAAGCTATCTAGTTTAGTATTTTTAATATAATAGCCAAAACCGTTAGGCTCGGCTGACATTAAAAATGAGAAAATACTACGCTGGTTTTGACCGAAGTTTTTCTTAGACAACTGACATACCAGTATTGCAACTAATGGATGCAACGGGAATACATTCGTTAGCAGCTCAGTCATTTTCTCTGAGTCAGTCTTACGGTTGCTTGCAATGTTATTAACTACGGTATCGACTTGGCTCGAAAATTTAGTGTTAGCTCGAATATCCAATAAGTCTGAGTCATTTACCTCAATTACCTGACTGATTAAATGAATTTGCTCGTCAACTGATAATGTCACAGCACAATCAACAAAACGACCTTGGATCTTAAGCCACTCGTCATGTGTTTTAGCGGTTGCTTGGCGTGCATACGCCATAAATGACTGATGCAGTACGCCAATGAATAGCATCTTACCCTGAGTGCGGCTTACAAACTCTGCAAGCTGCTGGAGAAAGTAAATATCTTCTGGGCGGCTGCTCTTAGCAGCACCATCAAATACCTTACCTAGCTCATCGATAAAAATCAGTAAACGCTGATTTTTATCAATGCGGCTTTCAAGAGCTTGTAAAATATCTTCTGTAGTCGCACTATTTTTTAAGTCCAAGGCTTCAATGAACAACCGCTCTGGTGCAGTAGTCTGACCAATTAAGTTTAAGACATGCCATTGATGCTGTTCAGGGCTGAAATGCTTAATAATTAATTCTTTATTCTTATCACTTAGTTTGGCTCTAGCTGCTTCAACAACCTGGGGATTACTATTAATTAAAGCTTGTAAGAAAATAGCGAGACTCGATTTACCTGATCCATAAGGACCCGTCCAAGTAAATGCGGCCTGCCCTGATTGCTCTATGTGCTGCATCATTTTAATAATGGTTTGCTCATAGGATATTGGACAATAAAAGTTTTCGAGGGCCTCTAAATTGCCATGGTCATAAGTAATGTTAACCGAACGCTGAAAAAACTCATTTCTTTCAATGGCGTCAACAAGATAGGTTTCTGATTGCTGAGTAGTATTCATAGTTTCAAATGACTCTATTATTAGTTATAAAATACAGTTAATTATTATTTTGTGATTTTATTATCGACTATAATCTTCGTCTTTCATAAAGCGTATACTTTGCTCTAATATATCGTCTAAATCACTGTCATCAGTAACCTGAAACTGTCTAATACCTGCAGACTGTGTCCAAGCTAAAGAGTAGTCTGAGTCTTGCAACTGCTCAGCGAATCCAATAATAGCCTCCTCATCTAACATAAACACTCGACCTGGCGAGCACTCATCAAGGGTACACATTTCTAAAGAGAGAGTATCTGCAGCCCCATTATGTACTTTCCAAAAGTTAATGAGAGCATATACAAACACATGCAATGTTAGAGAGTTCTTCTCACCTCTTAACGCCCTAATACTTTGTTTGCTAACACGGGTTAAAAGATCTAGTTCAACGAGAGGACCCTCTAAGGTACTTTCGAAATCTTCATTGGCCTTGCGACGTTTTGTCGTATAATTTTGGATAAAGCATTCAATATCACGCTTTATAGTAGACTCTGATGGGACTGATAGATTATGATCTCTCATAAACTCTTTCAAAAGTCTCGCAAAGTCCTCTCTTGTGAGTTCCGACTTTGTATTGATATTAAAGAACCAGTAATAACTTATTAAGTTAGGGTTCGTTACTAGGCAGTGGTGAAGTAACCAGATAGTCGATGGTGATTCTAAGTAAGGGTCAAGTCCATTATCGCTAAGAAAATTTTCAGCATTATAAAAGCTGTTAACATGCTTAGTTGCGTCTATATTGTTATGATCAGAGAATTGATCGGCACCTAATCCCTTATGGGTATTTTTGTAAGCACTATCCTCTCTATAAAGCATAGCGGTATGAGTCGACCAAAATCTCATAGCATTAAGCATATTCTTACCTACGCCAAAATCTGCAATAGCAGTATCCTGAGAGAATACATTGTTGACATCAGGCTGAGCTTCAATCTGATCGTATGCCTTTTTTATCCATCCATACCGTAAAGGAAATGTATCGTGACCAGAAAGTGTAGGTTTAATATTTTTAATCAAAGAGGCAAAATAACGCATAAAATTTTATCAACCCAGTTTATTTATATAATATAAGCATTTCTTCATTGGGAGAACTCTCCAATGAAGATTATTGTATCATGATAATATAGTTATGTAAGATTAAAAACGATAATAATATTCAATATAAATACTTGGGATGTTTATAATTTCTATGAAAAACATATACTTAGATTACAACTCACATACTCCATGCGATACTTTAGTCGTTGAAGCAATGAATGAATTATGGACTCAGCCTGGTAATCCCCACTCAGTTAACCATGCTTTTGGATGGTCTAAAGAACAAGTTATTAAAGATGCTTTGGAGAGTTTTTCAGAAATTTATGATTGTTTTGAGGATGAGCTTATATTTACGTCGGGTGCAACTGAAGCTAATAACTTAGCAATTACCGCAGGTATCAAGATTGCTAAAGGTCTAAAGCCGAATGCTAACACTATTTTAACCAGTTATTTAGAACATAAGTCTGTATTAGCTCCCCTAGAGCTTATCTCTAAAAAACTGAATTTAAACCTGGTATATATAGACTTAAATGATAACGGTAAAATTAACCTCGAAAATCTTGAGCATCACTTATATCACAATGATGTACTCTGGGTATCTTGCGCCATGACAAATGGAGTTATCGGTACAAACCAACCTATTAGCACTATCTCTGAGATATGCAACCAGAACAATGTCTTTCTTCACGTAGATGCCTCACAAGCAGGCTACTTACCTATCAGCTGCTTGGATCTAGATGTGGATTTCCTGACTTTATCTGCTCACAAAATATATGGCCCTTCGGGAATTGGTCTACTTTACTCCAAACACTTACAAAACCCTGACTTTGAGCCTATGATTGTGGGTGGCGGACAGCAAGATGGACTACGAGCTGGAACTCTCGCTACTCCTTTAATAATCGGCTTTCAAAAAGCGGCTGAGATAATGTGCGAGAATAAAGAGGTAGAAGCTGAATCGCTCAAGCAGCTACGCCAAATACTCCTCGAAAACTTAAGCAAAAAACTTGATGTTGAAGTTATTGGAGATGCTGAGAGCCGCCATCCAGGAAACTTATATCTTGCAATATCAGGTGTAGATAGTGTTCAGTTATTGAACAACCTACAACCCCATCTTGCCTTTTCTCTTAGCTCAGCTTGTGATGGGTTGAATCGGGAATACCCTCCACTTTTAAAAGCAATAGGTATAAATAAAGAAAAAGCTGAAACGACATTACGAATTTGTGTGGGTCGTATGACTACTGAAGCAGAAGTTACACAAGCAGCAAATATGATTGTTAGTACTGCGCATAAAGTAAATAAAATGACTTGATAATTAATGTTGGGGTTCTACCAGAATCTGAGATGGGCTCCTCCTCTTAGTTAGCTACTAATACCATCAACAAATATCCTAAGTACTTGATCACGCCTGATGAAGCATAATAGTCTTTAGTTAAAGCCATATTATTCTCTGACCTCTTACGCTTTTTCTGTACAACCCTTACCTCATAGCCATGAAAACTCTCACGAGCACCGACACGTATTGAGCTGTTCAGACTCAAGTTTTTTTTAACATCACTTACAAGTTGCTCGCTATATGCCCTAACCTGCCAATGACTGGCATCAATAAGCTGACAACCTACTAGCATAAAACTCTGTAGCATCTTCAGCTGGATTTCCTTAATACCAAAATGAATCGATGAGTTATTTAAGTTATGTTTATATGCAAATATCTCAACAAACATTCTCAACTTCTCAGGATCCTTTATAGACATCTGATATGCTCTATCTAATGCTCTAATTATTATTTCCTGGTTTTTACTACCTTTAGGCCTACCTAGTAATAGCCTGTCGTCATCGAACACCACACTAGCGCGCAGATATAAACATTTAGATTCATTTAGACTTATACCATGTCTAATAGCAACTTCAGGTAACAGCTTATCTCGAGAGTTTTCTTTTAACTCCTGCAGCTCCTCTAAAAAACCTATGACGTCCGCATATTTAGGATGAATGAAAATTGAATTTGCATTCATCCTAAATTCATTCAAATTACCGTTTAACAGTTGCTGGCTAGCATTGCTATTAGGTTCATCTGCATCCTTAAATAATGGTATTTTATTAACAGCTATTTTTTTAAGTAAATATGGCCTTATCTTATCTAACTGCACCGTCTTTGTCGTTGCATCATAAGCAGTTTTGTCTTGTCTATAGATAGCAGAGTAACCAAGTCCAGTTATTAACTCTAAAACTGTTATAGGTAGCTTCAAGCAAGCGTTACTCAGCCGCTCCCCTGCCAGCAGATGAGCAGTATGAATATAATGCTCAAATGTTGTGTCACATGTTAAATGCCCTGCAATGCTTGCCAGCCCAAACCAGGCGCCCTGCTCTTTATGATAGCCAAGGACGCCTTTTATTACTTTTTCGCACTGCTCATTATCGTAATCAGTCATCACCTGTGCCAATGGCGACTTACCTAGTACTAACGCCAGCTGACTAATCGCAGTATGCCTAAAGCTGTGAAATGTTAAGTCGTGCTCTTCTAGCAATCTATCCCAGATTAACTTCATAAGATTACTAAAAAATACACTGGGTAACGGCTGATAACCTGAACCTTGAGAAAATAAGTAACGACGCTTCAGTCTTTTCTGCTGATGATATAACTGAGTAAATTGTTCTAGCTCGTCTTTTTTAAGCAGGCAGTTAATCGGTATAAGGCGGCTTGCGCTGCTACTTTTCAATCTCCGATAGCGATTTGGTCTTAACCATATTTGCGGCTGTTCTATTCGTTGTCCATGCTCATCAATATAGATGTCCGCTATATCATTAACTTTAACACCGGTAAGTTCTTTAATTCGCATTCCTGTCCGATACGCAAGACTTAAGACTACTAAGCAAAGGTTTTTCTGCTCATAGTCTAAATCTGAGGTGCCGAGATACTCTTTCATCGCATGATATATTCGAGGTGATATCATGTTCGCTTTCACAACCTGACGCTTATTACCCCACGGAAAATATACATATGGGGCATCACAAAACTCTTTTTGATAATCATGGAAAGCTCGTAGTCTGCCGTAAGTAAACTTCTGAGTATCTTTAAGCTTATATAAACTTGAAACTTTGTTTTTCTCTACAATCTCAATAGTTGAGCTGTCAATAATACTTTGACTTAATACATCGTCTGCATAGATAGCTAAATCACCATCCGTATCTAGATTGTCTTCATTAAAAACTGAGTCTTTGTGCAAAATAGATTGCTTTCTTCCATCCTTAATCTTACTTTGAATGATCTCCTCATATACAACTTCAAAGTCCTCGTTAGACCATTCATCAAGATTTTCATCCATTGTTAGCATCAGCCAATCACGACCAATACATCCTAAATATTTACTGATGGTATCTAGTCTATTATTACTATCACTCAACAAGCTCTTTACCCACCCTAAAAGACGCGTGGCATTAGGTTGAGTAAACTCCTGCCGCAACAGCTCTATTTGCATAACAGCTGGGGCTTTACTGCCCTTAAGGGCATCTTGAACTTCTTTAATCAGATTTTTACTAAAGCTTGGATATTCCCTACTGTTGGTACTTTTTTTGTCTGATCCTGAAAAGCTTGCTACAAATAACTCTGACCAAGTGAGCGGCTGTGGGTTTGATTTAATCACCTCTTGATTATAATTAATAAGCTTATTTGTAGTTAAGCCAGTCGTTTTAATTTTTCCGTGTCTAACAATAGACAGCGCACTATCTATATCGGCACCCTTCATCTGCCGCCAGTGATAGTCAGCGTATTTTATTAATTGCGATAGATGCGGTTTACTTTTATCTTTATTTTGTAGTTTTAGCTTCTTACAAATATCACTAATAATGGTTTCAAACGATTTCACACCTTCTCTATTCAGCTTTTTATCTTTCAGCGCATATAGAACGCAAAATGTCATATCGTCAGGTATGTACTCTACATAGCGCTCTAAGCTTGTAGTAGATACATCCTTTAAAATATGACCTTGCGTATGAGAACAACCATAATTGTCATCATCAATACTTAATAAAATTAGCGCTAAACTCTCGCCGATGATACCTGAACCTGGCAATTTATCAGTTGCTGGTAGTTGCAATTGATATATCTCACGTTCGCCTAGGAGCCATTGATACAGTGCTTTTAACACATCTACATCATTCAATCCTCCATACATCACGCTACAGTAGAGCGCTGACTCAATCAAATCATTATTTGAAAACCTTTTTTTTCGTTGCCATATTTCAATCATTTGCTGGCTAGCAAGGCTTACTTGAGCACCATTTATCATCCAATCATAGGATATTGTTAAATGATCACGCTCTGCTATTACTGGCACAACCGGTTCATCTAAATTCAATCTATGTAATTTGTTATAACTTCGAATAAACTCTAAAAATCCTTGTCTGGCTAAGTAATAGCTGTGCGCAGTATCAAAATGCACCTCAAGTATGCTACCAATGGTTTGATAGTATTCAGTTAGGTCTTTTCCTGTGGGTATGTGATTATCATCAACATACGAAGCTATCAAAACCTTAGCCTCATTTTTGATAGCTTCATGACTTTTACTTTTATTTTCTTCTCTTAACTGATGGGCAACGGCATTATCCATATATATTCACCTCAACTTGTCGTAGGTTAAGCTGAATAGCAACTTTATCTAAGTCAGTGGATAACTCTTTTAGCTCATTAATGGATAATGACGACATTGAATGCATAGCCTCCTGATCTGGATGTTCATGACCATATAAGGCGCAGATCAAATGCTCAGTAGACCTATTCGTTAGCAGTGAACGTAATTGATGTCTTAGCCAATTATCTTGGTGACTAAAAAAATGTTTTATCTGATAGCGAACCTTACTAGGCGTGATACCGGTAAACCCTTTAGGATTTTGGCTAAATAGCTGAATGATGGGCTGACTAGAGTTTAAAATATTATTTATAGGAAATTGATCATTGGGATATATAGAATTATGCATGACCGCAAATTGCTTGATATATTCAATATAGTTTTGAATGGCTGTGATTAAGAAATCACTAAGAGGAATAAGCCTTCCCTGCCCTTGCCCATGACGCTCTTCTTTATCCGACACCCATAACAGCCCCTGCCTAAAATCAAACTGATTTAAAAGCCCAGGCGCATGCTTTACAGGTCTAATCCCAGTCTGAATAAAGATGATGTGCCATAGCCAGACGCCATAAGCATTAAACTGCTCAATATAACGGTCCTGCCTTATGCTTACGTTCCGCTTTAATCGACCGTTATAACTCTCAGCTGCCTCAGCAAGCTCATCAAAAAACTTTTGACAAATATCAGTATTCAAAGTCATGTCAGTACCGATATATTTTTTATACCGATTGCTTTTCGTACTAGACATACTAAGCTGTCGCAGCTCACCTTGGCTATCCGCAGTACAGTATTTGGTCAATAGCTGTATAGCGCTGTAGTAGGTCTTCTCTAAGCTTATCGTCTCAATACTAGTGTAATACAAGGGCGAGCTGTGTTTCACATCAACCCCAGTAATCATGTCGGCATGTAAAGGCTCTTGCAGCTCATTCTTTATAACTGTATATAAACAAGCGTCAATATGCTGATTCGATAACACTGGTAGCTCTAGTTGCACTTTTAAGCTTGCCAGCACTTCAGACACTTCATCGCTATCCACCAAAAACTTATTTTCAATAACTGCTTGCAGTCTAGCTGGCAGAGGTAATTTAAATTCATTGTCATGACTTTGACGATGTGGCAATAAGTGACTTCTACGATTCGAAGTTACGTTAATAGTATTACTCATAGCATAACTATCAGCAGCCGACCCACTCTCATAACCCAACCACTTGCGCTGACTTTTATCCAGTTCTAACTCATAAATCACGTCTTGAATCTTCCGACCACTTAATAGTGATAGTAATATGACCGCATAAATCTGACGCTGCTTATAACTGACAATAATAAAAAGCTGCCACACCCGAGCAAATAGCATCTGATAGCTCAGTAGACTTAGTTGACGTAGATTAGTAGGAAAATGAAACTGATTACGGCGGGCGTGTCGATAGTTGTTTTTTAGCTTCCATTGCTGCAACTCAGAGGATTTAGCGGTTGTACTGGAAGGCTTAAAATCATTATCTAAGAGCGCAGGCGGGTCATCATCAGCAATATTTTCAGCGTCCGCCACGTTATCATTTTTATGGGATATGCCAAATATTGTGACTCGTAGTGGCTCATCAGCACTATCAAGGTATCGCTTATTAGCGTGTTCTTTACTAAGCTCATTGTTTTGTGAGTTGGTATAAGTTTTACCTACAAACGCTTTGTTCTCTGCAACCACTTCATAGGCAAGTCTTATTTGACCAATTTTACCAGCCAACTTTTGATTAACCACTTTTCCTGACTCTTCATCATCTCTTATCTGGGCTTCATATTGACGTAAAACCGCTAGTACATTTGTCAGTGAAGTATATTGTGCATGGATATCAATCAGTTTTATAACAATCTTAGATTGTGGATTATTGTCTTTTAAGCCCATCCTTAGACGCACACTTAGCTGACTGACTTTGGCGGAGTGGTCATCCTTACGTATAGCAATCATAATAATTATTTGCAGATATGCACTCATAAACTGCCATGCTTCATCATCACTACGTGCTTGACCATACCTCTGGCAAAACAAGACCAGCATATAAGTGACTGCCCAATCTTCAATCTTTTTCTCTTTGACGATTTTCCTGGCAATAGCTTCACATTCAGACGATTCAAATAATGGTATATCTATTTTGTCATACTCACCAATATGTAGGCAGAAGCTTGGATTAATATCAAGAGTATTAATAATCAGACTCTGTATTTTTATACAGTACGGTGAATCAAGTGGCACTAGATGATCTAAAACCCTCTGTAATTCGCTGTTATCAAATTGCTTTATATTCATTAGGGTGCACCACTCAACCAGCTCATGCTTTGAGGAATACCTAGAACTCGCTCTTCTATTGCAAACTTACATTGGCGATATTCATAACTACTCTGGCTAATACCTGCAAAATGGCAATAGTCCTTTACCGTCAGTTGCTTAATTTCCATTAGCTGACATATAACACTTTGAGGTGCAGTACGTTTAAGCGCTTTAAACAAATCAGGATGGTGAATACCTTTCAAGAATATCAAGTCTATAACCTCCATCCATGCGAGCTGCTGAACATCTTTAATACTTTCAGGGATGATTAAACATGGGTAATCACTCTCGAGCCTTAAGGCCTGATCGACTCTTTGGAAATCATTAAAGAAATAGAAAGCACCGTCTCCTCCATCAACCAAGCGAAGTGGTGGACGGTAGAAGTTATTCAAAAACTTCGTATTGATATAAGTAGTCTTAGGTCTCAATCTCTGCCAAATACATAAAGCAGCTCTAGCATACGGATGTACATACAAATCATCCTTACTAGGATTAGCAAGTTTCTGCCTAACCTTAAGTTTATTATTTTTCATCATATACATAATAATAGTGAATATAATTCATGTTATCCAATAATCACTTAGGTGTCAAATGCTTTAGTGTTGTGGGGCTTAATATCGTAAAATAATTAGTATTATTAAGCAGTTAGTATTATTTTAGGCATAAAAAAACCTCTTGAAGCTATAAAGAATATAGCTTCAAGAGGTTATTAATTTTCATACTTTTATTAGGTGAGAAGGTTAAACTTGGGGTTTACGCTCTTCATTTTTATCCCTAACGATTTTGGCTAATTCACTGGCTTCACGATCTAAGGCAGTTTTCAACACAGCTACTTTGTTGACTTTAATTTTCTTTTGCTTAGCATGGAGATCAGCAGCCCTATCTAACTCAACTTGCTTATTTAAATCAGGCAATAACTCTGGAGTTACATATCCGTACTCATCGTTAAGAGTGTTCATTATTTCATTTGGTGAAAGCCCCGTTTCTTCTGCAAGGACCGAGACGCTCTTAGCCAAGCTACGTTGTAAGTTACGTTGTACAATATTTGACATATTATTTACCTCTTTATTAGACATTTTAGTTGTTTAGGCAACTAGCAAAAACTAACCTGTTGCTCTGGTGTAGATATTAAAACAATACTACGATCTAAAAAGCAGAAAAAATTAATAAGTGAGAAACTTATGGCATCAGAAAGTCAAGAAAAGTTATTAGTGACAAACAAAGATGAGTTGCGCCGAAGGCATAAAGGGAACTATGAAGCAGTGGCTAATGGGGAGATTTATCTCTTACCATATGAAGTATCGTTACGCTCTAAGAGTGACTCATTCTTTTTATCCCTATCAAACTATGACTTTCTAAAAAGTACTGATATTGATGGACAATTAACGCTTAAAGGGCTTAAACAAGAATTACGGGTGTTGGATGATGAGAAAAGTAATAGTGATTTTTGGAAAAACCTTAATGACTCAGCACTGAAGACGCACTTGAACACAATTTTGGGTCTATATAGAGGTAATAAAAAGGATAAGGATTGGCGCCGAACCTACTTAAAGCAAACAAAAGAAACAGATATTGATAAACCATATCATAATGATATGCTCAAATGTCTTTATCTTTTAGCTCATCTACATAAGGCAAGTCCGACATTTATCCGCCAATTAGCTTTGGTTAATGATGCTTGGTCTACAGATTTAAGAGTATACTACCCTCGTAAAGACTTCGTATTTAGCGAAGAATACGGGGGGTACTTAGCGGAGCTTTATAGTAATATGCTTTATCATCAACCTAACGAGGTACGTAAAGTTTTAAAAAATCTTGATCGCCTAATTGATAAGATGGTGGAACTTCCGGAAGGAATATTTCGAGATATTTTAGATAGACGTAGCGCAGACAATGACAGTCCCAGTCTCAAAATTCTAAAATATAATCAAATTTCAAGCATTACGCACCACCAGGCTTTGCAACGTTATTTGACTGATAAAATAACAGGTGCCTTTTATGATGATTCCTTCGATTGTCTAAAGAATAGAGACAATCATGGGTTAGCGAATGAGAGACATTATTGGCTAGTAGCAGCTCAATGTCTACGATTGAAACTAAGAAATTCTATGACTAAAAAAGGAGATTATTGGTACTCTGATGGTAATCAATCCATATCTCAACAAGACGTGGATTATCTCATTAGTTTACATGCTAATGCGTTAGCAGCTGACGCCTTACAAGACTTAAAATTAGAAAGCCCAGGCTCTAAAAGTGGCAAGAAGGATACATCTCTACCAGCTGCTATTCGAAAAATGGCCGAACAGAATCCGCAAACAGTCAATGAAATATTAGAAGCGCCTGCACTAGATGTTGCTAACATCCCAGAAGTTTATGCTAAATACATGTTGTACCGAACTCAATATGCTGAATTATACCGTGAACAAAGACACTTAGAGTTTATTAAGAACATGAGACCTGACCCGAAGGTAGAAAAAGTACTTAGCTATATTAAAGGAAATAATTTAGCTCAAATACATGCTGACGTTAATGAAATCGAACAAATAATAAAGGGAATGAACATTTCTCAAGGAAATATGGATAATATAGAAGATGTTACAATCGTTTTTGAATATGGAATGCATGAGTTGCCGAAACGAGAGTGATTATGCTTAGTACCTAGGAGAAAATACCTAGTGTTTCGTTAGAGCAGTCTAAATCAGATAGAATCTGTACAATACTTATAACAGACTCAATTAACAAAAAAACGATGTCTTATTGAATAGACTATTGTAAACAGACTAATCCTTAATATACAGGCAAGCTGTCATAAAGTCTGATTTTTAACTCTTGACACTTTTCATTGAACGTATCACCTTTCAAGTTAATTAGCTGGTTTTGTACCCAAATTCGTATCGCCATATGATTGTTGAAGCAACTATCAATCTCTAGAAAATTCGATAGAGATGTTCCGATGGGAATAGACAGCTCACAAATGAGATGGTTAGCAATGCGATTAGCTTCATCATCAATACTGCCCGTTGGTTTTAACTCTTTACGTAGTTCTTCATAACTAATATTTAGCATAATACTACTCTCATTTTCTAATTAACCTTAAAATATATAATAAGTAGATCTTGCTAGTATCTTTTGTCTATTTGTAGTTATAGCAAATATAGGCATTTCGGCAATGAAAGACACCTATGGCATAATAGTTATTTAGTCGATTAATTGTTAATAGCTAGCATTACTTCATCACTACTTACCATACTTTAAATCATATTATTATCACTAGCAAGCATTTTATTATCACTTTAGGGACTTATTAATGATTAAACTCAATCTTCCTGTCTTATTTGCTAAAAAAGGATTGCGTGTTGCAGATGCAGATAGAATGTCTAAACTAGGCAGGTCCACTCTCTATAGAATGTACAATAATGAAGTGACACGTATCGATTTTGAGACGCTTAATGAGCTATGCAAGTTATTAGACTGTAAACCAGGTGATATTATTCTATATAAAGAGGATGATCCAAGCGGAAATAATGAACGATAGCTATTGAGAATCATTGCTATAAAACATTCTCTCAAAAGAGGTAATCTCTCGAACAATAGTGAATTAGTCTTTCTCCTGATGATGAGGCTAACGAAATACTAATACGTGAGGCAGCAAATCTAAACCCTTTACTCTAAAAGCAGTTAAGACTTTTAATCTGGCATAGGAGTGTTAAATTTGGGATTGGAATATATTATTAGTAGTAGTATCTATTTATCCCTACGAAATAAATTATAAGGCAATAATCATATGAATATCTTCGACTTAAAAGAATACTTAAGCATCGATGAAATGATCACATATATGGATCTTTATAATTTTGGTGAGGTAAGTAAGGAGAATGCTATCACTTTAGTCAAAGACTTAGTTAGAGAGGGTAAGCTGAGTTTAGCTATTTGGTATAAGGGTCAGTTTGTTCATGAATTAACAACAGCTTATCAGGATAAAGTAGGCAAAGTAACCACTGAAATTGAATATGAAAAATGTTTTTTAAATAATAATTATATATTAATTAATGATGAATATATTTTAAGTTTACTTGCAAAACCTGGAGCAGAACAAGCTAGTTTGCAAATCAAGGACTTTCCCGAAGAAAAGCTTTATTTTAAGTTTACTGCAAAAGAGATGAATGACTACTACAATCAAAAAGATTCTATTATGGAAATAGATATTCCTTATTCATCTTTCCTGATAGATAGAGCAGACTATGTCCTAGAGATAGATGACATTAGAATTACTAAAGATAGCCTAGATAAATTAATAAATAAGCCTGATACTCAGCAACAGTTAATAGATAAAGATCAGAAAATTTCTGAGTTGGAAGAGCGATTAGCAAAGACAGAAATTGAGTTGGCTAATCAGACAGTAAATGCCGATGAAGAATTGCACCCGAAGACTCTAAAAGCAGTAACTTGCATATTAAATGTATTATTTCATAAAGCTCAATTGGATATTACCGCACATCAGGGTACGACTAACGCAAGAATAGTTAGCTCATCAAAAGATCTTAATGCAAAGATAACAAAAAAGCCTGTCAGTTATTGGATCAAACAAGTTCAACAATTGAGAATTGAAACACAAAAAAATAATAACTAAAAAACAGGGGTATATCACGGTTATATACCCTTATAAGCCTCCTGCCCTTACTCATACAATAGCTTCACGTTAGCCGTAACAAACCGTTATAGCTCAATTCACTACGTGGAGCTCTATAAATGAATAAGCAACAAGAAACCAAATCAGCAGCTGCTCTTAAAGTAGATAGTAAGCAAAAAATGATGCCTACCACTACCCTTCCATTAGAAGGCATGAGCCGGGCTAGCACGATTTTACCTCTATTACCTTTCGGCAGCACTACCCTATGGCAATGGTCAAAAAATGGAAAGTTCCCTACACCAGTTAAATTATCTCCAACTATTACTGCATGGCGTAATCGTGACGTATTGAATTGGCTTGAGCAATGGCACCTTGATGAATCTGAAATTAACAATTCTGTTAATAACGAAGTGGGTGGGTGCTAATATGATAGATATTAAAAATACCCCTGACGCGGCAAACGTAGGGGCATTAGTAAAGCATGAACAATTCAATACTAAAATCAGAGCAGACTTCAGTATTGTTACGAGTATAACACCAAAGACGCTAACTAAGAAGCGGACGCTAGTCGCTAATGGTGACATGATAACCGATACCGTAGCGCAAATGACCAAAGGCAAAGCGGTAAACGTCAGTACTAATAGCGTTCAGCAAGTGGCTAATATATTGGACAGCCTAGAACATAATCAGGCGGTAACATGGGGCATTCATGCCGGCGTGAATAATGAAACGCTGCTACTAAGTAGTAAAATTTATGAGGAGCAAGGCAGACCAGACAACACATTAACTCGCACAAACAAACATTATAGATGGGGCAATCATGGCGGCGTCATGATGCTTGATTGTGATGATAAAACACTATCTAAAGCTAACTTTATCAAAGCCGTTAATGATGTCATACCACTTGATAACATACCTTACATATGGCGCCCCAGCTCGAGTAGCTATATCTATAACGGCAATGAACAGATGAACGGCTTAACAGGCCAAAGACTTTATGTTTTTGTGACTGATGCAAGCGACATAGCACGCGCTGGCAAGATATTGTTCGAACGTCTATGGCTTAATGGTCATGGTTATTATGAGATCAGCAAAGCAGGCAGCTACTTATCACGATCACCTATTGATGTCGCCGTATTTCAGCCTAGCCGCCTAGACTTTGCCGCTGGCTCGCATTGCATTAAACCGTTAGAGCAGCGAGCAGTGGCAACAGAATGCTATGAAGGGCAGCCACTTGATACAAAGGCCGCATTACCTGAACTGACAACCAAACAGCAAAAAACACTAGCCGAAATGAAGATACAAGCTAAAGCGCCTTATGCTGATGAAGTGGTAAAGATACGGACAGTATTCAGCCATGATAAAGCTATTGCTAACCTAACTAAGCAAGGCATTACAGAGCCTACAGACGACCAGCTAACAGCCGCAAAGAATAATGTCTTACGTGCCCTCAATATGGACGTATTAGCCGGCGACTTTATTATCACATTGGCAGACGGTAAACAGATAAGCATAGGTGATGCTTTAGATAATCCAGAACACTATCACGGGGCAATCACTAAAGACCCATTAGAGCCTGACTATAATAATTATAGCAACACAGGCAAACTATATATTCAAGGCCAAAGTCCGCGCCTATTCAGTCAAGCACATGGTGGTAAAACATATAAGTTGATAAAGCAACCCCACCGGCTTGAGCACGTTGCTGGCAAGACGTCAGACACCACATTAAAAACGCTTAGAATAATGCAAGCCTCGCCAGATTATTATGATATGGGGGACCAATTAGTAAGTATTAGAGACGGCAATATATTACGGTTTAGTGAATCTTTATTAGAGCATGAGTTAGGCGTTATAAATCAGTATTGGCAGTGGCAAAAAACTGGAAGGACAATGCATGAGCGGCTGATTGATCCGCCAACGAAGGTCATTAAGCAAATACTATCAATGCATAAGCACAGGAACCTAAAACCGCTTAATGCTGTTATAAGCGCGCCGACAATCACCCATGACAACCATATAGTAAGTAAACAGGGTTATGATAAAAGTACAAAGCTATATCTTGATTGCTTAGATCACGGCGTTAGCGTAGCAGCATTAGTAAGTGAGCAGGAGGCTATAGCCGCATACTATGAGTTAATGAAACCGTTTAGTACTTTTGACTTTGCAGACGATATAAGCCGCAGCGTAGCATTATCCGCCGTACTAACAGCGATAACACGCACCACGCAAGCAACCGCGCCGGCGTTCGCCTTTGATGCACCCAAACAAGGCAGCGGTAAGACCTACTTTTGTGAGTGTTTAGGATTACTTGCAACTGGTACAGCCCCAGCTATGACACCAAGCATTGAAAAGAACGAGGACGAAATACGCAAAACCTTATTATCTATGGTCATAGAAGGACGGCGTTTTATTATCTGGGATAATATCATGGGACATTTTAACAGCGCGACGATGGCATCATTTTTAACGTCTGAACGCTTTAGTGGACGCATACTAGGCATGAGCCAAAGTGTAGAAGTAGCACACCGCGCCATGCTTTTATTGACGGGTAACAATATAACCTTAGTGGGCGATATGCCGCGCCGTGTTTTAACTTGCCGTTTTGATACCGGTATAGAGAACCCCACACAAGCCCAGCGCGATCTATCCGCCATTAACGGACTGAAACCAGCCACATACATAGAGTGTAACCGGTACAAGCTAGCCACCGCCGCTATAACCTTAATACGTGGCTACCTTCAAAGTAATGAACACCGCGCCGGCGGTATGGCTAAAGATAGGTTGCCTAGTTTTGAGGACTGGGACACCGTAGCACGCCAGCCGGTACTATGGTTATCTACACAAGTAGAAGGACTGACAGACCCTAAACGCTCGATTGATAAAAACATGGAGAAAGACCCAGAACATGAAGCGTTAAGCGAGTTACTAGCATGCATTTATAAATGGCGAAGTAATATAATATTTAATGCTAGGGAGTTGTACGATCAAGCCTTAATTCATACTCAAATAGATAATAATTTACAAGAAATATTATTAGACTTAAACGGCGGTAAGTCATTGAGCAGCCGATCAGTAGGCGCAATGCTAAAGTTTAGGCATGGGCGCATTGCAAACGGTTTAAAATTGGAACTATCCAAAGCCAGTACTAAGGGAAATAGCTTTAAAGTAACAAAGCTTGTATGACTTATGGTTAAGCATTAACAAACGTAGATATGAGCCAAGCATTAGATTGTTTGGCTTTTTATTTGAGATCATTAATAACCAAAAAAGGTAGGAGTAATAGGACTAGTAGAACTGTATAACCCTAATGGTTTTAAAAATTACTATAATAATAGAGTGTATATTATATATAAGTGAGGTGAAATGCCCCTACTACTGCTACTTGTCCTACCTTTATTAGTGCCTATCCACCCGACATCAGAAAATAGCACTTGAATGATCTATTATAAGTCTATTGAGCTAAATTTATATTAAGTGGTGAATACTCCAAATTAAGGGGACTAGAATATCAAATTTAGATAGACTTTGATTTAATTAAAAAGCTTTAGAACAATTTCTATATCAAGCTTTTTGACCCCTGCTTTCAAATCCGTACAGTTAAACTTGGGATATTTTAATTAGGTGATGTACTTAATATTGGGGTTTGAATTAGACTATATATTGGGCTGTTGCTATATAGGAAAATAAAGCCTGAAGCGCAGAATCCTCTCTAGTATCTTAATATAAAACCCGCTCACTATTAACGGGTTTTATATTAAGTATCATTTTTAAGCTTTACTGTCAGTATGTGCAATAATAATCGTCAAACGTTAGGAAGTACTTATGCAAGAGTTACTACAGTTACCACTGCAAATACAAGCTACATTGGTCGCAGGTTATTTAGGTTACGTAATATTAAAACGTGACTATAGAAAAACTGAAAAACTTACTGATGTTTGGATGTTCGTATTACTCCTTGGTTTACCAACTGCTCTCACCGTCCAACTATGGGAGTCAAATTGGGCTTATCTAGCGGTGCTGTCTGGACCAATTATTGCTTATTTATGGTTGAAATTTGCTGACTATAAATGGACTGATTTTTTGTACAAAAGCAAAGTTAGTCATAATATGAATACAGGTGACGTTTGGAAAACGCTATCTTCTCATAAAGGCGTAGCGGCAACTCAAATAAAATTAGTGCATAAAAATGGTAATCAATATTTATGTAGTAGTACAATGCAGTTTTTTGGAGATGTGTTTGCCCCATTTATTATGGACGAAGATGGTATTGCCTTTTATGTTACCGACACTAAAGGCAAAGAGGATGTAGACTGGACAGAAGTGGGACAGGTTAAACTAGAACCAGAATTTGGTAGTATGATTACTTACTTTCCTCGTGCCGATATAGAGTTTTTAGAAATGAGATATACAACAAAATTAAAATAAAGTTAGTAAAGAACTATTTATGTGGGTTATGCGGTGGTTTTGGTGGTGGTCTATGTGATGCTGGACGTTGTCCATTATCGCTTAGTGGCCAGCCACCTCGGTCTGATTTTTTGTCACCGTTGGAACTTGAACCACTGTTATTTGGATTGGCCATATTCATTTCCTGATACTTTAAAGAAGTTTATTTGTGTGGATTATGTGGTGGTTTCGGTGGCTTGCTAGTTGATTCCGGGTTTTGTCCGATTGCGGCATCACCTATAGAACCACGAATTTTTCCGCCTTGGTCTGATATTTCTTTGCGATCTGAATTCGTACTACCGTTACTTGGATTGCCCATAGTTACATCCTAATATTTATGAAGAAAATGTCTGTAAGTAACATCAAATGTAAAGCCTTAACTTAAGCCCGCCACCTAATATAAAACCGCTATAGCTTACATTATAGTGGGTTCTTTATGTTTGGAATCAATATTTAAGAAATTAGTGATCATAACTCAGAGGGTTACATGAATATTAAAATCATAAATTAATGTGCGTAAAGAAAATAATTACAAAGTAAAATCTAACAAAGCTAAAAACAGTATCACTAAAAATTATTGTTGGTATTATTGTTGGTATCGTTAAACTTTAATAAAATAAAACCTATACAAAATAACTCATACAGTCTTCACTTTACTTCCTGCCGTTCCGACCAGATATATTAAAAGAGTCAGTAACTTAGGTTGCTGGCTCTTTTTTTTGGCTTAAATTTGGTACATGTCTATAATAAGTATTTATACTAAGAAAATACATTTGTTCAAGTTGGACAGATAATGATTTTGCAAGGTTAAGACCTAAAAGCCAGTTATTCACAAACCTTTTGGCTGTCACTGCCTTGCATCTATTTTGATTTAAGGGTGTAGGGGTGTGAAATGTGAACGATTTAGACAAAGAACGACTCAATAACGACTTATATGCAACCATTAGAAATACTATCTTAGAAGTAACAAACCTTAAAATTACATGGGCAGCATTTGGGGATAGGAATTACTTTAGTGATGAAACATTGAATGATGCTTTTATGGCGTCAAAAGACTATGATTTAGTGAATAACACTATTTATCCATATGTGAAATACTACTTTGATACTAATATTGATGATGTGGATTTCTCCTCCTATGAAGCATCTAGTACAAGCCTAAATATCATAACAACAAACATTTTACTAAAAGCTATAGATGATGGTCTAGATAAGCTAGGTAGTAGAAAAAAGAGTGATACTAACTCTTATATGTTCATGGTTGTTTTTATGTTAGCTATGAGACAAGCGGCAATAATAGCTTTTGATAAGTCTCATTACTATACAGCTATGAAGTTTTATAAAAGACTTGTAGGAGCGTTAGACTTAACAGCAGATGTATGCATACACGAAAAGAATAAATTGTCCTTTGAAAGTAGAAAAAAAGCCAATACTAGATGGGGTGAGCATAACCAAAAAAGGGCTGAAAAAAAACGACAGTATCTAAAAATCATGAGAGACAATAGATTTACCACTTTTGCTGAAACAGCCGAATATATAAAGCAAAACATAGAAACAGACAAGACCCCATCTTATGACACTATCAAGCGATGGTTAAGCCAAGCCAATAAAGGCGATTTTTCATAACCTATCATACTGTGGTATGCGTGCATACAACACGCTATGCAGGCATACCCTGCTCTATACATGCATAAGTATTTAGCTACAACCACACAACCTATAATATAAATCCATGAACCGTTACGCACCATAGTGTAACGACATAACATGGAGCTAGACAATGACCCAAAAAAACTATAACTTTCTCAATTCAGAGCAGCAACCATCGCACAACGCGCCTAATAATATATTAAAACGGCTACTGCCAATACTTAAAACAATACTCAGTATTTTACTACCTTACTTGCTATCACCGCCTGATATCAGCTTTCATATCCATCACATTAGTATCATATTTTAACGCTAAAAAACTGAGCAATGCCCTAGCGGATACTTGTCATCTATAGACTTTTATAGAGCGAGCCGTTAGGGTAAATGCTACACCTTCACACTGGTTTATCCTATGTCCGAGCCTGTCAATCAGCCCATATTTAATCGCCGTATAGATAATGCACCTTGGGAACGTTACCGCCGACCCTATGTGCGCGATTTAGCTTATGTACTGGCATGCCCCAATGCTTTAACACAATGGCTAGACTTTGCGCCGCATCAAACTACACATACCGTTACCGTGCATAGCGCGCAATTTTGGCAGACGCAGTTTGAAGCGTATGAGCAACGATTAGCAGAGCTAGACACCACTGCCGCCTATCAAGAGCTGACTCGCTATTTACTCAAACGCCCAAGTCCCAATCGACTGGGATTTCATTTTGAGGGCTTACTGTCATTTTGGTTAGAGGATGGGTTCGCACGCAAGCTGCATCCATATGAGACACTGGCTAGCAATGTGCAGCTCTATAATGGCAAGCAGACGACTGGTGAGCTTGATTTGATTTTGTATAACCATGCAGAACAGCTAATTGAACATTGGGAGCTAGCCATTAAGTTTTTTATGGGGTCAGCACCTTTTGAGCCTGTGAATTGGGTTGGGATTAATTCCAATGATAATCTACAGCGCAAAATGACACACATGCAAACCAAGCAGTTTCGAGCGGTGTGGGTAGATACAGAAAATCATGGACAGGTAAAAATCGATAAGCGTTATGGCGTGATCAAAGGGCGATTCTTTTTACCGATCAACACAGCTGGTTGTGGTGATTATGATTGGCCATATTGGCTAACGCCGAGTTTTCCAATACATGAGTGGTGTGATAAGAGAGACATGGCAGGTCTTGCAACGATTGACACTACAGCTTTGCGAGCCGCGCATTATATTGAATGGTTCACCAAGCGCGACTTTTATGATGAGCGAAATACTTATGATGGTCATCAGCAACCGATAGTTTGGTCAGATAACGAGCTACCTAAAACAGGTTTATATTTTGAAGGTAATCGACCAATCGTTATTTACCCAAGGCAATCAGACCAACTCGATGAATAAATTTAGCTAACCTAAGCTTTTAAGATGAAACTGCTTAGATAATGTTTTAGCCTTAATAATCAAACAGCTTTCACAGAATGCTTAATAACTCTCAATCACTTGCATTAGCTCATATCTAAGCATATCGGCACTCGGCATACGCTCAGCGTGGAAACGCACCATCGCAATACCTGCACTGGCAAGCGCTTTGTCTTTTTTGTCATCCGCTTTTTGACGGGCTTTGCTACTATGCGTCCAGTCATCAAGCTCGATAGCGACCAAGGTAGTCTGAGCATCGACATCCACAATCACATAGTCAACGCTCTGACGACAAATACGATTGAACCAAAAGCTACGCTCTGATGTCTCGCTACTATTGGCCTCAATGATCCGTGACAGCTGTACTTGGACAAATATGTGATACTCCGGCAGCGCATTTTTTAACTTATTAAAAAATATCACTTCCGTATCGGTCATGATTGGCATCGGCGCAAATGGCCAAATAGCCAACTCATCACCGCGCACAGGTTTTGGATCTGGCTCAACGACAGGGCGTTTTGTCAGTAGTGTTGGTAGCAGCTTCGGTAACGTAATCAGCCCCAAAAACCCAACGGCCAATATTAAAAATATAACACCAAACGACATGTTTCTACCTTATACAATATGAGAGTGATGGGCTACTTGTCATTATTAATAGCAATGAACAATGCGCCGACCACGACAAGGCAACCTATATAGGCTGACAGGTTATACAACAACGGATTATAAAAATGGCGCTCATCTTAACCAAGGCGGCGCCAATCAGCAATCTATAAAACAAAAAACACGACAGTATTTGTCGTGTTTTTATATAAAGTAGTTAAAAGCCGAATCGAGACCGTTAGAAACGCTCTAGCTTAACGCCAGTAAAGCACCCAAGCGCTGGTCGTATTTACTTTAGGGTCACTATTGATTTTATCTTTTAGTGCCAATGCTGCGACTTTGCCACGTTCAGGCCCAACTACGACACGGACACCGCGGCTAGTTGCACTCGTCTTAACTTGATAACCTGCTGCTCGGAACTTTTTCGCTAACTCATCCGCTTTGGCTTGGTCATTTGCTAAAGCTACTTGCACTCCAAAGCTACCCTTAGCGTCTGTTTCTTTGACTTCTTTACGCGCTTCACTCAGTTTTTGCTGCGCTTCACGTTTTGCATCGGCAGATTTCTTCGCCAGCGCCTCTTCTTGCTGGCGCTTCTTCTCACGCGCTTGTTCGGCTGCCGCCGCTTCACGCTCTAAACGCTGTACCTGTTTGCTCGATGGGATGGTGATACTTTGACCCAGTTGTAGCGCTGCCGATGGAGATAGGTTGTTGGCTTGAGCCAATACTTCTACAGGCATGTTATATTGTCTTGCCAGTTTGATGAGTCCATCACCTTTCTTAATTTGGTATTCAGAAGGCGATTTTGGTGGCTCGTTTTTAGCCGCTTCCGCTGCTTCTCTTTTTCTCTCAGCCGCTGCTTGGGCTTCAGCCTGCTTTTTTGCTTCGGCTAGTTTCTCTGCCTCCGCTTGTTTTTTACTCTCAGCAAGTTTTTTAGCGGCTGCTTGCTCTTTTATAGCAGCTTGCCTTTGGGCTTCTTGTTGCTCTTGAGCCGCTTTTTGCTTCTCGGCTTCGCTAGACTTTGTAGTATCAGTAGTAGACTCACTATCAGTACGAGGCTGAACCGTTAAATCTGTCGTAACGTCTTTTGTAGACTCTGTACTGCTGGTGTCATCAATAGCTGGCGCACTATTATCGACATATTGCTGGCTCTCAGCACGTGCCTTAGCCAATGCTTCTGCCTCAGCAACTTCCTGCTCTGTCAAAAACTCTTTTGCACGTTTTTCTTGCTCTGCGACACGGGCTGCACGTTCTTTTTGCTTTTGCGCAAGGATACGTTTTTCTGTTTCGATATCAGTTGTGAGCGGCTGCGGAGACTCTTGCTCCGAGCTTGATTTATCGACCATCGCTGATATCGGCTCTGGTTGGTCGCTATCGCCAATCTGTTGCACCATGGCGTATAGCATCACGCTACCGCCGATAATCATCCCAATGCCCAATAAGGCTTGTCTCGAAAAGTTCATCCGTTTACGTCTCTTAGTTGGTAATAAGGTTGATTGAGCGGCGCAGCGACTATCTCAAAGCAGTATATCTAATCGCTTTAATCATGATCTCTTACCGCCAGTTACTGTCAGTTAATGCCATCAGAGTTCAAAATTTGTGCCGACCATCTTCTACTAGTCTGGCAAATCATTTTGATTATAAAGCATATTTTTCATGCTGTCTGCTATCAGGCTACGACTAAGATTAACATTAAACAGGCACTACTTTAACTTAAATTATCATACGCTAAGGGCACTTAATGCTTCCCCAATCGTATGAAACGAGCCACATACGACGATAAGGTCTTGCGGTTGGCTTGCCTCTATCACTGCATGGGTCGCTGTATGCAAACCATCGAACGCATATATATTGGTTCTATCAACATATTTGACCAAAACAGCTTGCAGCTGTTCAGTAGTCGCGGCACGAGGGTAGTCAATCTCAGCGATAAACCAGTCACTAATCGGTAAGCCTGCTTGAGTTAAGCGCTGCACAACCTTATCAATATCTTTGTCACCTAACATAGAAAATAGCATTTTTATCTTTGGTGTAGGGATATTCGCTGAGCTATCTTGATTACTTTGCTTGGCTACATGCTGCTGCCAAAACGGTAATAGCTGTGCTAATAAGAACTCAACGCCTTGCTCATTATGCGCCACATCAAATAACCAATGGCGGCTATGGCTCTCACGATAATCGAAGCGACCAGCTAATTTGACAGTTTGTAGTGCTTGCTCAATGGCCTTGATACCGACATCTAATGGACTTGCTAATACTGCTGATAGTGCATTGGCCGTGTTAGTCAACGATAGCGCAGGACGTGGTAACTGCAAGGTAACCGCTGCATTACTATATTGCCAAGTCGTTGAATCAATATCGCGGTAGCTAAAATCTTGTCCAATCTGATAACAAGTTGCCTGCTGGGTATCGATGGCTTGTTGCACGCTGGATGGCATTTCAGTAGCACCATAAATCAGAGGAATGCCGTTGCGCAAGATACCTGCTTTTTCGCGACCAATATCCTCGACATTATCACCCAACCAGTCAACATGATCGATACCAATATTGGTAATAACTGCCATGTCAGGATCAATGATATTGACCACATCTAGTCGTCCACCCAATCCTACTTCTAAGACCCACACGTCACAGTCTGCTTCAGCGAATATCAATAGCGCTGCTAGTGTGGTCATCTCAAAGAACGACAACGTCAACTCGCACTGTAAGCGTGCCGCCTCTACTTTGCTAAAAGCCTCAATCAGGGTCTGGTCGCTGACCATCTCGCCATTGATACGCACACGCTCATTAAAAGCGCTAAGATGTGGCGACTGATATAGTGCCGTCTTGTAGCCTGCGGCTTTACACATTTCGGCGATGACAGCGGTTGTAGAACCTTTGCCATTGGTACCTGCTACAGTAAATACATAAGCGTCATCTTTCGCTGATTGCACCACGCCTAACGCTTCTGCAACAGGCAATACACGTGACAATCCCATATCGATTGCAGATACATGAATCTGCTGCATATAATCGAGCCACTCAGTTAGGCTAGAACTTTCATTAGGACTATGGGCGTTGGGGCTGCGAAGGTCAGATGCTAAAAGGTCAGACATGGATAAAACCTATATAAAATTTAATAAGAGATAAAAATATATGTGTTAGCTAAAACCAAAAATAGCACTTACCGTGCAATGACGATAAATGCTATTAGGGGTCTTGCATATGCAGTAGATGTTAGCACGCAGCTAAGTCTTTATGCACTCAATAAATAATTCATTATACTGAGTCATTTACCTTATTGAGCATCTCATTTTACTGAGCATCTACATTTGGTACGCGGCATAGTTTTGCAAGTAGACGATAGATTGTATCGATTAGCTGATGACGATGTACCACTTCATCCACCACACCATGCTCTAATAAGAACTCAGCGCGCTGGAATGGCTCTTCTAACGTCTCACGTACAGTCTGCTCAATCACGCGCTTACCAGCAAAGCCAATCATCGCTTTTGGTTCTGCTAGATGTATATCACCCAGCATCGCCAGTGATGCAGTTACGCCGCCGTATACCGGATTGGTCAATACCACAATGTAAGGAATCCCAGCGATTCTTAGACGCTCAATCGCTGCTGCCGTGCGTGCCATTTGCATCAATGACAATAGACCTTCTTGCATACGTGCACCGCCAGAAGCAGCAAAGCAAACCAAAGGTACTTTTTGCTCTAGCGCCTTTTCAGCTGCTTGGACGAAACGATCGCCAACGACTGAACCCATTGACCCGCCCATAAAACGGAAGTCAAAAGCACAGGCGACGATATCAAGGTTACGCAGTTTGCCATACATAGCAACCAACGCCTCAGACTCACCTGTTTTTTCTTGTGCTTCACTCATACGCGCAGGATATGGCTTACTATCCACAAAGCTCAATGGATCTTTTGCCGTAAATTCTTGTCCTGTCTCGCCGTCCACTTGATCAAGTAACCAGTTCAAACGCTCACGAGCACTCATCGGTAAATGATGATCGCAATGCGGGCACACATAGCAGTTAAAAATCAGCGCTGTGTTGGTAATCATCGAATGACAATTGCTACACTTAGTTGACGGTTCAGTCTCTACCGCAGACAGTGGCGCAGTCAAATGCTGTTTGATGCCTGGAATAGGACGGTTAAACCATGACTGCCTATCCGTATTGCTGTTTGGCGCGGCTTTAGCAGTATTGTTATCGGGTTTTGTTATTGTATCAGTCATATTATTTGCCATCATAAAAGGCTTATTGACAAGTTTGCTCATTCGCTTGTCATTGAGAGTTTAATGGTTGTCTAAACAAAACGTCTAATACAGTCATAACATGAGCAGTCATGCGACATATTGATAAATAAATCTCGTATGTCGGTAATTTGATTATGCGCTTGTTGATAGATAATGTATTTGCCAATCAAAGTGACGAATAAACCACTGCTATCAGACACCATATAATAGTGATGTTAGTTTACACTCGTAAACTAATTTTAGCAAAGTCATTTAGTATTGTCTTCACGTAAAGCTTTTAAGTAAAGTCTTAGGTAAACAATAGCTGCAATTTGACTTTGCCGTCTCAAATAACTATTTCTTCAAATAACTATTTCTTCAAATAACTATTTCTTCAAGTAACAATAATATGGAAGCAATAGCTATTAAGCACTTAAGCTGTCTAATGCTGCACGTAGCTCATCCATTTTTGCCATGATGTTCTGCTGTGCATTCGCAACCGCCGCAGTATCGTTGGCATCAATATCGGCAAAATTCTGTACCAAGGCACTACCGACGATAACACCATCTGCATGAGTACCGATCGCTTTTGCAGAAGCACCATCACGGATACCGAAGCCGACGCATACTGGCAAGTCTGTTTCTGCTTTGATTGCTTGTACTTGAGTTGCTACATCGTCAGTATCTAACGTGGCTGAGCCAGTCACACCTTTTAGTGATACATAATAAATATAGCCGCCACAATGAGTCAATACTTGCTCACGGCGCTCAGGCAAAGTTGTTGGCGATAGCAAGAAAATCTCATTCATCGAATGATCAGTCAAATGCTGAGTGAAGCTACCCGCCTCTGCTGGCGGCAAATCTACCATCAACAAGCCATCAACGCCTGACTGCTCACATAGCGCGACAAAGTTGTCATAGCCGATGATTTCAACAGGATTTAGATAACCCATTAGGATGATTGGCGTTTGTGTATCTGTTTGACGAAACTCTGCGACCATCTTTAGTGCGTCACGAGTACTCGTCCCTGCTGCTAATGCACGCTCGCCAGCCAACGCTACAGTTGGACCATCGGCCATTGGATCAGAGAATGGTAAACCGACTTCGATCATATCGGCGCCGTGTTTCACTAAGTCGTGCAATAGACCTATCGTAGTGGTCGGATTAGGATCGCCTGCCATTACATAAGGAATCAGGGCTTTTTTATTTTGTGATTTTAAGGTTTCAAAGGTACTTTCAATTCTGGTCATAGTGGTCTCTTAATTGTTATAAACTGGCTTGTTTGACCTTTCATTTAATAATCTATATTGAACAATAAAAGGTCAAACAATTTTTCTTATAAAGAAGAATCTAGTAACTTATAAATTTGATAACTTATAAAGATATTCGTTACTACAACTCAATCCCTTCTGCTTTCATCACTGAATGCAGATCCTTGTCACCGCGACCTGACATATTAACGATAATTGTCTGATCAGGGGTCATGGTTTTAGCCAGTTTCAATGCATAAGCGACAGCATGAGCAGTTTCAAGTGCAGGGATGATGCCTTCTTTGCGCGTGGCTTCATGAAAGCCTTCTAACGCTTCTTTGTCAGTACAGCCGACATACTCAACACGCTTCATGTCTTTTAGGAAGCTATGCTCTGGACCGACACCAGGATAATCAAGACCCGCTGAGATAGAATGCGTCTCTTGAATCTGGCCATCATCATCTGCCATTAGGTAAGTACGGTTACCATGCAGCACGCCGATACGACCAGCCGCCAACGGTGCTGAGTGACGACCTGACTCGATACCATCGCCTGTTGCTTCAACACCATACATCTTAACTTCAGTATCGTTCAAGAAGTCAAAGAACAAACCAATAGCGTTTGAGCCACCGCCAACACAAGCAACCAATGCATCAGGCATTTTTCCTGTTTTTTCTAAATGCTGAATACGTGCTTCTTTACCGATAATCGCTTGAAAATCACGAACCAATAGCGGATAAGGATGTGGGCCTGCTACAGTACCGATAATGTAATAGGTACTATCGACATTGGTCACCCAATCACGCATGGCTTCGTTCATGGCATCTTTGAGAGTGCGTGAGCCAGAAGTGACAGGCACAACTGTCGCGCCAAGCAAGCGCATACGATAGACGTTCATTTTTTGACGCTCGACATCGTCAGCACCCATATAGACGATACACTCTAGCCCTAAGCGTGCAGCAATCGTTGCCGTCGCGACGCCATGCTGTCCTGCACCAGTCTCAGCGATGATACGTTTTTTGCCACACATTTTGGCAAGCAGCGCCTGACCAATGGTGTTATTTACTTTATGAGCGCCTGTATGGTTTAGATCTTCACGTTTGAAGTAAATTTGCGCACCGCCAATCTCATCACTCAAACGCTTAGCATGATACAGTGGCGTTGGACGACCGACATAATTGACCAAATCGTTGTGATACTCTTCCCAGAATGCTGGGTCTGCTTTTACTTTGGTATAAAGCGTTTCTAGCTCTTCTAGGGCAGCCATTAGCGTCTCAGAGACAAAACGCCCCCCATGTACACCGAAATGACCGCGTGCATCAGGATACTGGTTAAAGTCCTGTACGTTTTCAGGGTTAGTAAAAGTATTTACAGATTGTGCGGTAGCAGATAAATCTTTGTTCTCGACATGACTCATGATAATTCCTACTGTAATAAGTGGTATTTTTTAAATAACTTTAGATAAATAGAGGGAAAATAATAAAAAGGATAACAATCTAATCAGATTTAAGCAGAAAAATCGGAATAACGATCAACTAAACAGATTACGTATAGCAAATAGCTAGATACAAACCCACTTAGATGGCGCCAGTGACCGTAGCGTTTTGCCATCGATCGCGTTTGACCGCTTTCATAAAGGCACGCATTTTGGCAGCGTCTTTTTTACCTTTATCAACCTCAATGCCACCACTCACATCGACGCCATAAATAGGCAAATCTAATGTAGCGGCAACATTGTCGACATCGAGTCCACCGGCCAAAACGATTGGTAGTGCGCTGTCATGTGGAATGAGACTCCAGTCAAAACGTGCGCCAGTACCGCCATACTTATGCTGATGATAAGCATCCAATAAAATACTACTGGCACCTGCGGTTGCAAACTGGTTAATCTGAGCGCGGACACTATCGAGGGTGTCTTGCTCTGTATTGATACGCAATGCTTTGATCCAGCGTTTATTGACCATACCTGCCAGCTGTTGGCATTGCTCAGGCGTTTCATCACCATGGAACTGGATAATATCAAAAGAGACGTTGCTTGCTAAGTTAATCAGCTCATCTTTAGGCATATTGACTACCAGTGCCACCACGCTGACAAAAGCAGGTACGGCAGCGCTCAGGGTTTGCGCCTGCTCTATCGTGACCGCACGTGGACTTGGTGGATAAAACACCAAACCCACTGCATCTGCACCTAGCTGTGCCGCCGTCTGTATATCACTAAGCTGAGTAAACCCGCAAAACTTAACGTGCATTTTGTGACCTTGCGTTTCATGGTGCTGAATATGACACCGATTATAGCGGCATCAGATAGGTTCAAGCTAAAGATAAATCGTTAGATGTGATGAGGTTTTGTTAACCAAACGGCAAAGCCATTGCATCCAAAAACTTATCCTAGCATACTTTTATCCTTAGTTTTGTTTATGATTGCGATTGATTAATATAGGGATACTTTGATGTCTAAGACTGCACAGACAGCCGCTACTGATACTGATACTGGCGACAATGCTACTAGCAAAAATCCAGCACATTACTTGATGTGGTTTCGCCGTGACCTGCGTATCCATGACAATACTGCTTTAGCAGCGCTTTGCGAACGTGCAAAAGAAGACAACGCTTCAGTGTCTGCCGTATTCTTTTTAACCCCTGAGCAGTGGCAAGCGCACGATACATCCCTTGTACAAGTCGATCATATTGCTCGCACGCTGCCTATTCTAGCAAAGGAATTACAATCGCAATTGAATATCACCTTAACAGTACAACTCTGCCCAAGCTTTACTGACTGTATAGAGGCGCTCACGACTTTATGCAATGACAATGAAATCAGCTGCATCATGGCCAATCACGAGTACGAAGGCAATGAGATTGATCGTGATGAGCAGTTAAGCAAACAACTTGCAAAAAACGGTATCGAGTTCGTCCGCTGGCATGACCAATGCATTTTGCCACCGCAAACTATCACGACCAATGATGGCGATAGTATGTATAAGGTCTTCACCCCGTTTTATAAAAAATGGCGACATACGTTGGACGTCAGCACCATCCAAATGCACGAAGCATCCGCAGTGGATAGCGATTATAAAATCAAACTACCATCATCGCAAACGTTTGCCAATACAATCGACGATATCGAAGCACTAAGTGGAGAGATGCTGAGTGACTACCAGCAGACATTAGAAAAGAACGAGTCATTACAACATGTCGATATGACAGCTCAGCTTGACCAAGCAAGAGACGCCTATCCTGCAGGTGAGTCTGCCGCTTGCCAGCGTCTAGAAGCATTCGTCGATGATGATATTAATAATTATGATGTAAGCCGTGACGTCCCCCATTTGCACGCAACCAGCCAGCTATCGGCTTACCTCACTATAGGCTCTATCAGTCCTAGATTCTGCTATCTACAGGCGAGCACAGTACAAGAAAAGCTACACGGTAATGACGGTGATAATGAAGACATCAATCGCTGGATAAGCGAGCTTGCATGGCGAGATTTTTATCGGCATGTGCTGGTCGAAAAGCCAAACCTGATTCGTCATAAAGCGTATAAAGAAGAGACTGATACCAAGATTAACTGGTCGTATAACACTAATGATTTTGAGACATGGTGCACTGGTAAGACAGGCGTGCCGCTCGTAGATGCAGCAATGCGTTGCCTGAATGCGACAGGGTTTATGCATAATCGCCTGCGAATGGTCACCGCGATGTTTTTGACGAAGGATTTATTGATTGATTGGCGCTTGGGTGAGCGCTACTTTATGCAGCAGCTCATAGATGGCGATTTTGCGTCCAACAACGGCGGCTGGCAGTGGAGCGCATCGACAGGTACTGACTCAGCGCCCTACTTCCGTATTATGAACCCCTTTAGCCAAGCCAATACGCACGATTCTAAAGCTCTGTTTATTAAAACTTGGCTACCAGAGTTAAAAGATATTCCTAACAGTATCTTGCACAACGAAGATAAGATGCGTAAAGAATTGGCAAAAGGTGGTAAGTTTGCCGATGTTGACTACCCTGCACCGATGGTCGAGCATAAATCAGCACGCAAGCTGGCTATTGCCGAATTTAAAAAAGAAGCTTAATTTTAGAAAACAACTGGCAGACTAGCTATTGATAGTGACTGGCAACTGACACGCGCCTGCGCCCTGAGTGCTAACCGTCACTACCGCTCCTGTGAGTGCAAATAGCTGCTCCAATTGTGTTTGCGCATTTTGCAGTGCCATATTCATGACATCACCTCGGCAGGCACGCTCAAGCACTTCTTTCTTTGCCATAATCTGTGCTTGTGCCAATATCTTAGGATCGACTTGCATCATCCCAAAAGCCCCCGTCTGCCAGTCATAAATCTCGATATCATCTAAATATACTGAAAATACTTCTGTGGGCGGCAAAGTAATATTGATTTGCGGCATAGAGGCAACTGATGAGTTGGGGTCAACTACTTGCTCTTCATCCTCATCAGCTTGAGTAGGTTGCACCACTTGTACCATCTCAGGTGTTAGTGCACTCAGATCAACGCCTGCCTCTACGCGACCATGAGCGATAAACAATGCCTTTTGCTCATCTTGCCATAGTTTCATCCAGCTCCCGGGTCGCTCGCTCGTAATCACGGTATCGACACTAAATGCGACGGTATGTAAGCGATTTAACTGCTGAATTTGCGTAACCACGCCTTCGCGAGTAATCGTTTCTATCGGCGCTTCTTCTGGTTTGTTTTGCGCACTATAAATAGCAAAAACAATCGCTGCTAGACCGATAAGTAATATCACCCACGACATTGTCGCAATAGGACGTTTCGAAGACTTTTGAGTGGCATTAGCGTTATTCATATCAGGATTATTCATAGAAGCTACCTTTATAATGTTGCATCGTTTGGTAAGGCTAAGAGCATTGTAAAAATGGAACAGATGCTTAGTCTATAAATGCGACTATTGTGCAGTAACTTCAAGTAATGGCTACCATTCCTCTACATAACTTTATCTATAAACCTCTACGCAATCATCTCAATAAATTGTCTCTCAAGTAAACAGTGCTTTCGCTATAAAATCATATGAATAGCTCAATTATTTACCCCTTATTGAATCCTTTGCATCACGTTCGGTCTGAAAAGACAAAAAGTCATTGCGTCTTAGGCGAACTTTACCTAACATAGTCAGATTGTATGAATAAAATATCAGTCTTAAAGCATTTATCAGGGTTTTGACCTGAATATATTGCATTTTTGGCATATTGATACATCAAATCAAATTTGCCTCTCTTTTATGAGAGTGGTTTTTACTGATTTGCTTTGTATATAAGCAGGTTGGTAACTAGGAAATACCCTAGATTATTGCTAAGTGATAAAGGTAAGCTTGCGGCGGCAATGAAACGATTAGCCATACGCTCAACATCCTACTATTTCTTATTTTTTTATCGTTGATAAGGTTACGCTTTATTTATGAAAGCCAGTCAATTTTTATTTGCCACACTAAAAGAAACCCCAAGTGATGCCGACATCGCCTCAAGCCAATTGATGGTGCGTGCTGGTCTTATCCGCAAGATTGCTTCTGGATTGTATATTTGGTTGCCTATGGGTCTGCGCGTCTTGCAAAAGGTCGAACGTATTGTTCGTGAAGAGATGCAAAACGTCGGTGCACAAGAAGTGCTTATGCCGATGACTCAGCCTGCTGAACTTTGGCAGACGACCGGACGTTTTGATGATTATGGTCCTGAGCTATTGCGCTTCAAAGACCGTCATGATCGCGACTTTGTACTTGGTCCAACGCACGAAGAAGTCATCACCAATCTAGCACAAGGTGAGCTGCGTAGTTATAAACAACTACCGATTACGTTCTTTCAGATTCAAGGTAAATTCCGTGACGAGATTCGTCCACGCTTCGGTGTGATGCGCGCACGTGAATTCACCATGAAAGATGCCTACTCTTTCCATGTGGATCAAGCCTCATTGGCCAAGACTTACCATGATATGTATGATGCTTATACACGCATCTTTACCCGCTTGGGCTTAGACTTCCGTGCAGTACAAGCAGATACAGGCTCTATCGGTGGTTTTGCTTCACATGAGTTCCATGTCTTGGCAGATAGCGGCGAGGACGATATTGCGTTTTCGGACTCATCTGACTATGCAGCCAATGTAGAGCTAGCAGAATCTGTCAGCACTGCTGAGCGTCAACCACCGAAAATGGAGCGTGAAGACGTTCTGACCGAAGGCATGACCAGCTGCAAAATGGTTGCTGAACACTTGGACATCCCGTTAGAAACGACGGTTAAAACTTTGATCGTTCATGGTCATACTGAGAATGATGAGCCACAACTGATTGCTATCGTATTGCGCGGCGACCACCAGCTCAACACTATTAAAGCTGAGAAAATCGAAGAAGCCAACGTACCATTGACATTAGCATCTGACGAAGAGCTAAAAGCAGCAGGTCTGCACAAAGGCTATATCGGCGTTAATTTAGATATGCCTGTATTCGTTGATCGTTCAGCAGCTGCGTTGTCAGATTTTGTTTGCGGTGCCAATGAAGTGAACAAACATACTATCGGTATGAACTGGGCACGTGATACTCGCATTACTCGCATCGTTGATGTGCGCAATGTACAAGAAGGCGACCCGTCTCCTGATGGTAAAGGCAGCCTGAAAATCAAACGCGGTATCGAAGTCGGTCATATCTTCCAGTTGGGTGATAAATACTCACAAGCGATGAACTGTACGGTTTCTGGCGAAGATGGCAAACCTGTCACCTTGATGATGGGCTGTTATGGTATTGGTGTTAGCCGTATCATTGCCGCTGCTATCGAGCAGAACAATGATGGAAACGGCATCATGTGGCCAAAAACACCAACGGTTGATGATTCAATCGCTCCTTTTGAAGTCGCTATCATCCCGATGAAGTCTAAAGAAGAGACGGTCATGCAGACGGCAACCGCCTTGTATGAAGAGTTGAAAGCTCAAGGCATCAACGTACTACTGGACGATCGTAACGAGCGCCCAGGCGTTAAGTTTGCTGATCTTGAATTGATTGGTATACCGCATCGTATCGTCGTTTCTGATCGCAACTTGGCGGAAGACAAGTACGAGTACGTCAATCGCCGTGAAGCCGAAAAGCAAATGCTGAGCCGTGAAGAAGTCATGGCAAAAGTAAGCGGTAAATAGTCTTGTAAATAAAGACTATATAACAAAAAGCGCCTATCTCACATGATGAGATAGGCGCTTTTTTATTGGCTTAAGATTGATGTATTTTTAGCGAGAACTTACTGGCGAATCAAACGGCTTGGCGTAGGCAATAAACTGATATCACTAACACGGCAAGGATTGATATCGATACCACCACGGCGCGTATACCACGCCCGTACTATTAGCTCGCTTGGCTGATAATACTGGCTCAAATCAGCAAATATCTGCTCAACACACTGCTCATGGAAGCCATTATGCTGACGGAAGCTCAATATATAGCGCAGCATGTTTGCATTATTGAAAGGCTTATCAGTCGTAATCGATACGGCCAACGTACCCCAATCTGGTTGATTAGTCACTGGGCAGTTACTGCGCAGTAGATTGGAATAAAAGGTATACGGCTGCGTACCATCACTTGCCATGCTTTTACTACTCGCCTCTACTTCGCTAGCACTTAGCAATGACGCATCAGGATGTTCCGTTAATGCAACTTTATCCGTGTTGCCTGCCAATGCTTCATCAATACAAACACCCTCAGGCTGAGCAATCAATAATGCTGTTTCGTTACCATTTATATCATCGTTTAAACCAAATAACGCTACCTGTACATCTGCTTGCAAGCAAGCTGACAAGTCTTTCGCAATCAACGCTTGTACGTCATTCCAACTGGCAAACTCGGTAAAGTTAATGCTATTCAAATATAACTTAAGCGATTTTGATTCTACGATAAACGGTGAGCTAGCAGGAATACTAAAGCGTGCAATCGCTACTTGCGAGATACCTTGCGGATTTAACCAAGATATCTCAAAGGCCTGCCACCAATCGACACCGACGGTTAACTTGTCGTCTTGCCAACCAATCGCATCACGCCCCATGCTGCGCGCAATCGGATATAGCGTCTCTGGGCTATACTCAGTTGGATAGTCTGTGGTTTGCTCACCCAAGATACCGTGAATACTCATCTGTCTTCCTAATATTAAACCGTTTAAAATTTGCTCTAAATAATATACTTAGTGAATAATACATACTACAAACGTACACGCGAACCGTTACTTAGCAAGCGATAAGCGATGGTATAGAATATCGCACAGAACACAAAAATAGCCGCCATCGAATACCAAACGTTGACATCAGAGTAGCCAAGAATACCGTAACGGAATGAGTTGACCATATAGACGATAGGGTTCAATAGCGAGATATTTTGCCAAAATGGCGACAAATTCTCCATCGAATAAAACACACCGCCAAGATAGGTCAATGGTGTCAATACGAAGCTTGGTATAATAGAGATATCATCAAACGAGCGTGCAAATACCGCATTGATAAAGCCGCCTAATGAAAACAAGATAGACGTGCCAAGTACGGTAAATACGGTCACAAATAAATGCTCGATACCAAGATCGGTAAAGAACAGCGCCACTATCGAGACAATCACACCGATAGCCAATCCACGGAAGATACCACCACTGATATAACCCATCAAAATAGCATGCTTGGATACGGGCGAGACCAAAAGCTCTTCGATACTAGACGTGAACTTAGCACTAAAAAAGCTTGAGACCACGTTAGAGTAACTGTTGGTAATGATCGACATCATGATCAAACCAGGCACGATAAACTGCATGTAAGGCACGCCGCCCATCTCACCCACACGCGAGCCAATCATTTTACCAAAGATGACAAAATACAAACTCATCGTGATAACTGGCGGTAGTAATGTCTGCGGCCAGATACGTAAAATACGGCGTACTTCTTTGAACCAAATAGTACGAAACGCAATCCACTTCTTACTCAATGACATGGTTTTATTATGATCGACTAGTTCCTGACTCATAATCCCGCCTCCTTCATGCTGTCTGCACTCTGAATGTTTTTGTCCACCAAGCGCATAAATAACTCTTCTAGTCGGTTGGCTTTATTGCGCATACTCGCCACACTGATACCTTTCTCAGACAACTGATCAAAGACACCGTTTAGTGACTCACCTTCTGTCAAGGTAACTTCTAGCGTTTGCTCATCTGGTTGCGAGACCCCTGTAACTCCTGTCAGAGCCAACTGCTCAGTGAGCGGCGTATCCAAATCAAATACAAACGTCTCTACCGACAACTGCGCCAGTAGCTCTTTCATTTCCGTATTGATTCGAATTTCACCGTGATCCAAGATCGCAATGCGTTTACATAATTGCTCAGCTTCTTCGAGATAATGAGTAGTCAGAATAATAGTGGTGTTTTCTTCGATATTAATCTGCTGCATAAATTCCCACATCGAGCGGCGAAGCTCAATATCGACACCCGCCGTTGGCTCATCGAGAATTAATAGCTTTGGTTTATGAATTAAGGCACGGGCAATCATCAAACGGCGTTTCATACCACCAGATAGTTCACGTGATTTACTGTCGCGTTTATCCCATAATCCCAGCGCTGTTAACAGTCTCTTTGCGCGTGGTTTGGCTTCTTTTGCAGGAATACCAAAATAACCCGCTTGCGTAATCAGGATATCTTCGACTTTTTCGAACATATTAAAGTTAAATTCTTGCGGTACAACACCAAGGTATTGCTTAGCAATCGAAGGGTTCTCTAATAGGTCTGTGCCGAAAATATGAACGCTACCGGTGGTTGGTTTAAACAATGAGCTAATAATACCAATCATGGTAGATTTGCCTGCGCCGTTTGGCCCAAGTAACGCAAAGAACCCACCTTGTGGTACCGTTAAATCAACCCCTTTTAATGCCGAAAACCCATTGTCGTAGGTCTTGGATAGATTTTTTATGGAGAGTGCTGGTGCATCAGACATGAAGACCTCTTTATTTGTTATCAATTTATATAAAATGCGATTTTAGAATAATAGGCCGTGTTGAACATTCGACTATCATTAGCATATAGGCAAAAGCCGTATAAGAATGTTCAACACACTCTACTATCTAAAGGTGACAATGTACGTACGGTAATAAACGAACTAATCTCATAAAATGAGGCTACTCATAACGAATTTCAACTGCCTTATATTCGAAGTACCATATTAATAATACTCATCATGAAAAAGCGCCTATCTCATCACTGAAATAGGCGCTTTATAGATAACTATCGTAAAAGCTTGGAAGGTAATCAAGAAAGATTAGCTTGCTTCTGCGACCATATAATCTACGGCATTTTGAACTTCTTCATCAGGAATATCCGCGCCACCTTTAGCAGGCATCGCATTGAAACCATTGATAGCATGGGTATATAGCGTATCTTTACCTTTTGCGATACGTGGACCCCAAGCGCCAGCATCACCAAAGATAGGAGAGCCTAGCAAGCCTGCTGTATGACAAGTATGGCATACGGCGTTATATACCGCTTTACCGTCACGAGGACCGTCGCCAGCAGCTGGGCCAGATGAGCGTGCCGTTACGTCACAAGCTTCACCATCTTCAAAACAGATATTGGCAACAGGTTGGATACGCGCGATCAGATTAGGATACAAAGCAATTAGCTTCTGTACTTGCGGCGTATCTTGTGGAATTGGCTCTTCATCAGCGGCAGGCGCTGCAGCGGCAGTTTCTTCGCCTTCTGCTGGAGCGGCTTCGTCAGTGGACGCAGCACCATCTGTCGTATCTGCAGCAGCTTGGGTATCGTCACCTAGCGTTTCAGGAGCAGCTTCTACGACCTCTTGGCCTTCTGCTACGTCTGACGCAGTTACAGGAGTGTCTACAACATCTTCAGCTTGGCTCACCGCGATACTAGCGATTCCTAGAATGGCAGCTGCCGATAACATAACTACTTTTCTCATTCGTCACGTTCTCTTATTACGTATACAAGGACTAGCACGGCTCGGACATTCTGTCTGTCCTCCTTTGACGACCTCTAAGTCTTCAATAGCAGACAGCCATCCCGCGTGCCAGCGCACTTGCAATCGGTGATTATAAATATGAATTCTCCCCAACATTATAAGGGAAAAGGCAGGTAAATTGCCATGCTTGTTTAATGACTTGGCTGTTTTTTCTTAAAAAACCTCAATCGCGACTGTCATTTATTGGCTTTATGCTTTTTATTTGTTAGACTAAGCGGTCTTTATTTCTAGACACCTTATGCTAATTATCATGCGCATCTAAGCGTGACAGTCAGACATATCGTTATCGTATGCGCTCGTAGCTCAGTTGGATAGAGTATCGGTCTCCGAAGCCGAGGGTCGTGGGTTCGATTCCCGCCGAGCGCACCACTATTTATAGCTTAAGTTTTGTTCAAATATCACCTCAAGCATTATATTGTTTGAGGCTTTTTTATGTCTGAAAATTTCTTTGAAGTATTTATTTATAAGGGTTAGTAGTTATATATTCATCAACTCTTAAGAGGCTGTCCACTCTCTAATGATATAATCACGATAAGTTTGCATGCATGTACTCTACCTTTTGAAAATCGGTGACCAAGTACTCGGTGACCAAACGGTGACCATTTTGTGACCAAGGTTGTTGAAAATTGGTTGTGGTAACGGAGCCCTATAATTTATGCTTATTGACAAGTTCAGTAGCTTAAAATTTAAGAATCAAACTCAGTTCGAGATAAAAAATAAAAACGTCCTATCAGTTCATCCGTAATCATTTTTTTAGTTTGAATACAAAATGGTATGGCCTACAATTTCAAAGGTTCGTGACTGATTGGTTCTTTCCCAAGTCAGATATTTCATCCTCAATAGCCCCCATAATACTTTCACTTAATGATTTAAACTCTTTCATAGTTGCAAGCTTACCTCTCAAAGACTCTATTTTATCTTGGTTTGTTATCGACTCATCTTCATCTGGATAAAGAAACTTAAATTTGATAACAGGGTCTTCTAAAAGCTGGCTTATTTCAGTGAGCCAATTCTTGGTATCTTCATCTATAGTTTCTTTGATAGCTTGATTAATACAAAAATAGATAAGAATACGTGCATTCTTATCTAAAACCTTCGTCATCTTAAGCCAACTATTCAAATCGTTTCCATCCTTACCTGAAGATAACTGGGCAAATGGGTTAGATAAGTATCTATTATTTTGATTACTAGGATTTAGCGAATTCAATGTTTCTAAAACGGGCTCAAGATTTTCAAATGGGCGTTTACCATCAGGAAATGAAGAATGTCTTTCCCAAAGTTTAAGTATAGTGTCAAAGCACTCTTGCTTAGTATCCTCATTATCAGTTTGTTCAGCTAATAATATTTTTTCAGCAATATAGTTACACATCCATGCTGTTATTTCGTCAACTTCATCGTCTTTAAAATTATTAATTAATCGCTTACCTAAGTTGATAACGCTTTGTTGCGTCTCTAAGCTTTCCATCTGCAGATAAGAAGAAGGTTTTGCTATAGGGTGGGATATATCCAATGTCATCGTCTTTGCTCCGAATATTATATGAGTCTTTATATGTTCTTTTGATATTCACTTGAATAGCAATTTCTACATTCATTTTCTTACATATTAGAGTTAATAAATCTAGGGACGCTAATGCCTGATTACCATTCCTCATATAATCGTCATTATGACTTGGCTTATCTTCGCTCCAACATCTGCTTTGTAAACATACCCTATCATCAAGTTGCCAGTCTTTCATATCATTGCTATAAGTACAATGAATTACCTCTTTAATAGAGGAATGTAGTTTAAATTGCTGTATCCTTCTGACACCACCAAGAAATGGATCCATAGAGCCAACACCGTACCTTTCCTCATCTAACTCAAGTAGTTTTACTGCTATAAACACTTTGTCGTCATGTTCATTATCAATCGAGCAAAAGTCATAGAGGAAGCATTCGTGGACATAGTTCTCGTGATTGATAGTCGTGTTTAATAAGGACTGACTGAAACGATTGGGTACTAATATACTTTTGAATGAGACCCGTTCGATTCTACTATTTTCAACCTCTTCCCATTCACCTTCTACATTCAACCAAGTGCTATTACCTTGAGTGCTAACCAGCAAATCAATAAAATCATTCTCTTTTATTTGCCATTGCCATTCTTTATTAGCATTTTCAAGCACCCAGTCTCTTCTCTCGATAGGCATGTAATCTCTGTTTTCTGATAACAATTTGAGATTATCATCTAGTAATAAATGCCTATCTAACCACTCTAACCAAGATGATTTTTCGTGATAGCTGACCTGAACAACTGGCATAGCTTTAATCAATTTTGAAGCTACCGCAAACATCAAATGATAAGAGATATAAAAACTATAACTATCAATATCCGGATAACTACCATCTCTACCATGCATATCATACTGACGTGAATGGCTGTTTAGCTTTTTCCACAGATTTTTCCTGCTATCGTTTATCCACTTGCCATCAAGCACCATACCCCATTCATTAAATAAAACATCCTTTGCTACGTCTTTTATTTGTTTTAATGAAATTCCAAATACTCTACCGAGCGGTGGAAGCCACGATTTATCAAAATCATATCCAAAATAGAATTCAGGTAAGTCATTGAAATTTTGGTTTTGATGCCAAGGTGAATCGGCAGAATAGCTATATTCTTCACCAGTAATAGCGGAGATTTGAGAAACAGCTATTTGATTAATATGATTAAAAGTGGATTCATCAAAACTGTTGGGGATACTTCCATAAATTTGCAAGCATATTTGTTTGGCATAATACTGAAATAGAATGCCTTTGCTGTCATCAAGGGCTATGGCGACAAACTCTTCTTTGTGTTTTAGTAAAGGAGTTGCACTAATATGAACACAGCGAGTTAGAGCAACTAGTAAATATAATTTTGCATGTAATGCATAAAAGTCATAGGCTGGTGGAATGAAAATATCTAACACACCGTTAGATAGACAGTCCATCAGTAAGTCTATTTCCTCATAACATTTCAATTGATATAATCGTATTACTGCATGTACAGCTCGCCAGCGCTCCTCTACAAAAGGGGACCCCAAGTTTGCATAGATATAATTAACTATTGCTTGCTCTATGCTGGTAGGTAATAAAAACTCATCCTTCCATGCCCCGTCTGCATATGCTGAATCGATGTACCTCTCAAAACGACAGAGACCGAAATCTACCAAGTCTTTAGCTTCTGCAACAGTTAGTTGTGATGCATAATAACGCGCAAACTGGAAAAGTGAACCTGCGTCTTCAACCAATCCAGTTTCAGACAAACCCTTCGTTGCTCCTAAACGAATAGCTTCTTGAGAAGCCTCGTTGAGAATAAAGCAATCTAAGTACTTTGGATCATATCTATTATTTAAAGTAAAACTACTAGGGAATCTTGAAGCTAGGTGACTTATCAACACAGACCAGTGATTAAATAAAGCGGGGCGAGTTTTCCATTGTTCGGGCATTGCTTCGAAAGCGTCCTTAATACCATGAAAGCTCAATTCTTCTGAGTTAACAACTATATCTAAAAAAACTAATGACTTTCTAGAGCTTACCTGTTCAAAGCAGCCTTGCCAAAAATAATCATCATACTGTCTAGACCTTCTATTGTCTTTAAAAGTAATAAAAGCTTCTCTAAAGCCATTTTTTGTTAGAATATCTACATGGCCATAGCATTTTAGCCAGTTCTGAGTTTTTTCGCTGTTATCTTTCTTTTTAGCGAGATTAACAATAGGCACTATATTAGAAACACTTTCCTTATCAACCCCGACTAATCTTTCTAAATTATTTAATTCATTATTGCTTAAATTGTACTGGCTCGCTATATTTTCGATGGTCTTCCAATCTCTACCAACACGGCCCTTCACTCTTAAATCTCTAATCACATGATCAAGCATAGTATGCTGAATCTGCTTATCAGGCATAATAGCAGCGATCTTATCGAAAAAATCTACCAAACTACTATCAAAACTGAATGCTGTGAATGCCCATAAGATAACCGGATTAACCTCTCTAATATCTAGAACACCATTTACGAGGTTTGAAATACCGCGCCATCCAACATCACGCTCTTTCCATCTGTTTGCTATTGCCAACATTGTTAAAGGCGATATCTTTAAGCAAGTAGAGAATATTTGTCTCTCATCCCAATAGTTTTGTCCTGTATCAGAATCACCAATTAGCTCTGCCACACACATATAACGATGGGCAAGCTTTGGACTATATAGTTTGTCTTCAACGCTACGTTGGGCTATAGCAGATATTGCTTCCCATCGATCGACCACTTCATTACCAAAATTTGTAGCTTTTTTTAATCCTGTATCAAAATAGACGGCAGCATTTTCTAGATCAATAGCCAAAATAGATCTAGAAAAATTTAAATAGTTATCAGAATGAGATTCTGGCGATTCTTCGTGATCAAATTTGTGCAATATCTGCTCTAATTTGTTTTCAAATATATCAACTAATTCACTAAGTTTAGGATGATGGCAACTAGCTCTGACAAAATAAAAATTATCTTTAAAACTACATTTAATTGAATCACTTTTCACTTGCTTAATGAATATATCTACTATTGATTGTTCTTTACTAAATAATAGAATATCGAATTTGACATTGGTCGCTAAATAAGCTTTAGGATCATAGTCTTGATAGCGATCAGAATGTTGTTTAATAAAAGTCTCTGTAGTTTGTCCTATAAAACCTACACTAGTAATATCTGCTCCAACAAGTGTTTTTACCCTTAAAGTATACAGTGGTAAAAACTCATTGATTAGAGCACAGCTATCTTTAAACTCCTTTTCTGACTCGTAGCCTTTTTTATTATCCCTTTGAAAGCATTTTTTGATAAAGGCTTCATGATCTATCTTAAAGCTATTTTGAAAACTTGCTTGTAAGGATAAAAAACGTAAGAAATTCTCTACTTCGTCCCCATGAGCTCTTATTTCTGAAAGAGCATATAAATATGGTAGTTTATAATAGTAATTTAGTCCTCTTCGAATATTTTTTACAAATAGCTTCTGAATAAGGCAAGCTTCAAAGAATGATAGGAAGGTATGATTAGAATAAGAAGCTCTGTGATAGCTATATTCACTAGATACTTCAAGTCGTGTTTTAGGATTAATAACGATATTAAGACACCGTGTCAGACATTCCCGTGGTGGTGTTATACCTACTTGCATAAGTACTTCAGTCGCTGCAAGCACAAAGCTAGCGTTATCTTTTCCATAAACTGCCATTTGAGCTACAGTAGCAATATCACCTCTATCAATTAACCTTTTAAGAAACCGTAAACCTATACGATAAATCGTCTCTGGTGGTTTCCACCCCACAATAAAATCCACACTATCCTTGCTTCCAAAAATATTAAAATGTGCTGAAGCAAGCTCTACAATATCAATATCTTCAAGCTCTTCATCAAAGAAGTCATCGTGCTCTTTGTTATTGCTATCTCTTTTTTCGAAATAACGGTGCAGAAAGTGTTCAGCAGAACGCAGGTAAACTGTAGCCTGTCCTTTTGAATCAGGTAAGCTTGCGAGTAATGACGCCGAATACACTAACTCAGAACCTTGCCATTTTCCTCTTATCACCTTTTTGTGGGCTAGCTCCGTTATTCTGCCTTCTGATAGGTTTTGAGTGACTAAATCAATATTATTTTTGAATACTTCATTTTGCCGTTCATTAGTAGCAATTTCTTCACCCGCTAATAATGCGAGTTTAGTAGCGTCATGAATACGATTAACTTTTAACGAGGCTTTAAAAGCATATTGTAGACGTGTGATCTTAATTAGGCTCTTATCGTATGGACTGCCTTCAGGTAGGTATTTATCAGACAGTGCCAATGCCACTAATTCATCATACCTTCCGGACTTATGAAGTAATACGGGTAAAGCTTCAGCGATATACGGGCTGATGGTATCAAGTTGCTTGATAGCATCTACATAGTTTGATATTTGAGCATTGGTTGCACTAAAGTTATCCTGAAACCATTTTTCAGTAGGCTCGTCCCGAAACTGAACAGCGTGGTCTGTCAGCCATAAAGGACGCCCTAAATCTGCTACAAAGCTTTTTACTAAGTCCACTGGAACCTGTGCAATAGTGGCTAATACGGATAAAGGAATAAAAGGTGGTAATGTTGCCAGTCCTATACAAATGCTATCGATGTCCTGTCTATAAACTAACGGGAATTTGTCTTTCAAATCGCTCATAGCTTCTTTTAATTGTCTTTCTATTAAGTCCTCAACAGTTATGATTGCCGAGTTAAAAGATAAGAGTAATTCATGTAATGACTCATACCGTAAAGCCAATGCATTGGCTTGCACTCGAGGGTTACCCCCTGTCAAACTATTAAACTCTTCTACTTGTGCTATATCTACATCAGCATAATATTGTTGAAGGTTTTTTAGCGTTTCTTTAGTAGTAAAGGATGATAGCTCTAGTGGTACGATAGAGCTTGGTGGATCAAGTAGCTCCAGCCTTTCAGGCCTACAGGTAAAAATTAACCGACAGTTATCTGGCACATCTTCCTTTAAAAGCTGATTAGCAAAGCAACTTTCATTGAACTCATCTGCCGCCATCATAGCGTTGTCCACAGCATCAAATACGATTACCAGTAATGCTTGAGGATGATCGGCTGTTAAGTTACTGCAGACTTCATTTATCCTGTCTAGAAACTGAAGAATCCAATGTTCATCAGGCTCATTTCTAGTGGGAATAATTTGTAGACAATACCCAGCTTTGGCTAATTCATTAATAACCTGCGTCATTGCATCTTTGACAGTATGGCGTTTCTCGCTAGTTTTACGATAACCACCGTTGCCAAAGCAATCATAAGCAATCACTATGTTAGGCATAGGTAAAATATTAACTAAATTACTGCTTAGAATTGACTTGCCTACACCCCCTGATGCCGTGATGATAGTATGAGTAGTAGTAGATTGAATACTATTAATTATGGCATCTTGCTGTTGCCGAGGAACATAATTATTTGGAAGGGCTTCAAATTTTGGCGGAGCAGGAAATAAGTCATTAATATCAGTAATATTAAACGCTTCAAGAATGTTCTCTTTTTTTACTATATTTCTCTTATTCGGTTCTAAACGCTCCCAAACTGTTGCTACCAACAAACGCTCCATATCAGTAACGTTCTTTGATATCCAAATTCTAGATAGCTCTTCATGAATATCTTGCTTTTGTACGTTAAAATTGCCTTCGATATCATGTAAGTTAAGATGTGAACAAAAATCTTTCAATTTTGTTTCACTAAGCTTGGTATATCTTTTTATAGTGTTGACGAATGCTTTATCTGCTGGAATGCCATGGGCAAGACTACTAATATTTTTTTTAAAGTTAGGACATATTTTTCTATTGGTTGTTACAGTGAATTTATAGCTTTGAAAATGATTACTATTTACGGAGTCCACATATCTTTGGGAAAACCCAATAATAGTGTCTCTCAGGTCAGATATCTTAAAGTCTTCATCGGCTCTAACAGTAGAGTGTTTCAACTGAAAGTATTCTACCGACTTTTCACCATTAGCTGACTCCCTATACTCGGCCAAATCAACAACATTTTCACCACCCTGACTATAATCGTCAGAGCCTTCTATCGTAATATGAGTCAAATCCGTATCGAAATCTAATAGCTTTAAGCAGCGTTTGACAGCCCAGCGATAATGAAATATATCACCAGCTCTTGAAAAGTTAATCGATGTTGCATTCTGATTCATAGGAAATGGTTCGTTTAATGTAATAGTTAAAACAATTTAAGAGGTATTTCATGATTTGCAGATTACTATTTCAATTTAAATATACCAATACCTCACAAAAATTGATAGGTACAAGCCATCTCATACGTCAAGTACTGTCGCATCTAGCTAAATCAAAACTAAAAAATATCTAATAACACTCAAAAACTACCATATTCATTCAATTTTAGATATACACAATAGTTTATAATTATTGTTTATAAAATTATATAAATGAGATAAAAAATATGTGGTCTGACGTTGAATCAAGTGAAGATTATCTTAATTTTGGTGAAGTATCGGATCTTGCGGTTGATATTTTATCTGCTAAAAATATGCTTCCTATTTCAATTGGAATTTTCGGTAACTGGGGAGCGGGAAAGTCTTCGCTTCTCAAGCTTATTGAAACTAAACTTGAAGATGACGAGCAGGATTATATCGTAATAAATTTTGATGCATGGCTTTATCAAGGTTTCGATGATGCAAGAGCCGCCCTTCTAGAAGTAATAGCTACAAGACTTTTAGAAGAAGCTGAAGGAGATAAAGACTTAGTAGAGAAAGGTAAAGGTTTACTTAAGCGAGTGAATATTTTTAGAGTATTAGGGCTAGCTGCAGAAGGTGCTGCACTATTTGCTGGTGTTCCTACAGCAGGACTTCTTGCGAGAGGAGTTAATGCTATTAGTAATGCAACCGATGGAGTTCAAGACGAGGATGAGTATACAGAAGGTCGTGCTGTAGTAGCGGATGTGAAAAATGAGTTTGATAAAACGATAAAACCTAAAGAAGCTAAAACTCCTCCTCAACAAATCCATGCTTTTAGAACAGAATATGAAGAAATATTAGATGCATTGAATAAGCCTGTTGTTATTATTATTGATAATTTAGATCGCTGTTTGCCTGCTAATGCAATCCACACACTTGAAGCTATTCGATTGTTTTTGTTCCTTAAAAACACAGCTTTTATAATTGCTGCTGATGAAGAAATGATTAAATCTTCAGTTGCTGAGCATTTCAAAGGCAGTTCAGATAGACACCAGCTTGATTACATAGATAAACTCATTCAAGTGCCTATCCGCGTGCCCAAAGCTGGTATGAGAGAGATTCGTTCTTACTTATTTATGCTATATGCTATTGAAGCTGGAATCGACTCTACTGAACTAAGTAATCTTAGACAGGGATTAGAAGCTGCTCTACAACAGTCTTGGAAAGATGATCCTATCACTAGAAATGATGCATTAGCTCTGCTCGGATTTACTGAGGATAACGAGTTAGCAAAATCATTTGAACGAGCAGACCGTATTGCTCCAATATTAGCTAACTCACCAATTATTCATGGAAACCCAAGAACTGTAAAAAGATTGCTAAATGTAATAAAAATGCGTGTTAAAACTGCGCAGCGGCGTGACATGCCGATTAACGAAGCTATTATTACTAAACTAGTAATATTCGAAAGATGTGCTGGAGCAGCTGCAACTAAGGAATTCTATAGTGCAATTGATAAAGAGAAAGGTAAACCTAATTTTCTTAAAGCTTTAGAAGACAAAAATGAATCAGTATCTCTACCAGAGTCACTAAATCAACGACGCGATTTCATTAACGAGTGGTGTTTACTTGAGCCTAAGCTAAGTGAAATCGATCTAAGACCAGCAATTTATTTATCTCGTGAGACTATACCACTAGGTAGTTATGTAACTGGTTTGTCTCCAATAGGTAGAGTCGCATTAGAATCTTTAAGTAAGACTAAGAAAGTATCATCTCCAGCTGCTAAGAAAAGTCTAGAAGAGCTTGTAATAGAAGAGCAGGTTCCCGTTATGGAAGGCCTTATTAGTCATTTAAGAAATGTTTCTGATTGGAATGCGCAGCCAGAAGGATTCGCAGGAGCTTTTATACTTGCAGAATACTCTTCAGAAGCTGCAAAAGTTTTTGTTAGATATTTAAATGGGCTAAATGAAAATCCGCCTTGGATGAACATGATGTTGAAAAGTCAATCTTGGTATAAGGAATAATAATGGGAACTTCACAATCTAGTCCAGGTCCAAGCGGCAACTCACCACTAGTACCTCCTTGGGCTGATGATAGTCCTGACCAAATTCTTCCTGAACCATCAGATCGTCGATATGTTGGATACAGACAAGCCTTAGGTAGAGCAGTTTCCAATGGAAGTCGTTCTGACTTAAGAATAGCGATAGGACATTACGCAAGAAAATCTAATGGACGTAATGAAACGGCAGTAAGACGCATGGGCAGCGCAACTCAGGCTGGTACACAACTTTTTGGATTACTCATTGGAGGAGGTGGAACAACCGATTCGATAGTCGACTTGAATGGTTTGACTGGGCTTCCTTGTGATACTGCTATATCAATTATTACTCAAGCACTTTTAACAGACGATGGTGATTCTGAAAAAATTAGATCTGCTATGAATCAGGCTTTAGCAGAAGCCTTAGAGGGTATTGAAACCTTTGATCCTTTGAGTATTACTGATGATATCATCATCCATACTATGATCAATTATCTCTCGGAAGTTATATTTTTACAAATGATGATGGACTCAAACAAAGCGTTTGATAAAGCAGAGACTCCTACCCAAGCTATTAACATGGAGAATATGCTTAATGATTTAGTTTGTGTAACTGTAGATTTGCATATGGCTAATAAATTTCCAAGCAATATTCAGTCAATTAGCCAAGCTCAAATAAAAGATATTCAAAGACAAACAATTAAAGATGTTTGGACTGAATGGGAGAATTACGTATGACAGAATTAGTGTTTCATCATGATTGGCATCAACTCCCTATAGCTAACGACTCACTAATACCTGTTCAATTATACGGAATTGATGGAAAGCATTCTCGTAGTGATATTGGTGTAATAGGCAATCCAATTATTGACAAAATTCAGCGCCTAGGTGTTCAAATAAGTAATAAGGCAATAGATTTTTTATCAATTGCCTTAGCTGTTACTGCTGCTGATACGTTTGTATTACGTTCAGAAAGTGCAGACGGATGGACACGGCAGCTCTCACTCACAATTCCGCTTTGTGAGCCAGAAAATTGGATACATCTAAAAGAGGATTTAGAGAGAGCCTTACATTTTTTAAGTGGAGATATGTGGAGTGTAAATCTTACAGGAGGTGGCTATGAACCTCCTATTCCCCATGGTAAAAGATTTAAGCTGGTTAAACTAGATGGACTTGACTGCGTAAGTTTATTCTCAGGAGGATTAGATTCAGCTATTGGGGTAATAGGTTTACTCAGTGATGGGAATAAGCCGTTGTTAGTTAGTCATGCTTATAAAGGCGATAAATCTCATCAAGAAGACATAAACCAAATTCTGTCGGGCGAGTACTCACGTTTTGAAGTAAACGCATATCCTCTTAGTGCCAATGGTGAAACAGATATAACGATGCGCACTCGCAGTATAAACTTTTTAGCTTTTGCAGTTGTGGGAGCAAGCGCTCTACAGCAAAGTAACAGTTTACAGAATGTTGATTTATACGTACCTGAAAATGGGTTTATTTCCCTAAATGCGCCTCTTACACCTAGACGTATTGGTACGTTAAGTACAAGAACAACCCATCCTCACTTTATTAAAAGTATTCAGAGTATTTTTGATCAAGTTGGTATTGAATGTACTATCATTAACCCCTATCAGTTCAAAACTAAGGGTCAAATGGTTTTGGAATGTCAAGATAGAACGCTACTTGCAAACTTAGTAAATAAAACAGTCTCTTGTAGCCATTGGAAACGTAAGAATCAACAGTGTGGAACTTGTGTGCCTTGTATTATTCGTAAAGCATCTCTGCACACAGGAGGTATTCAAGAAAATATAACTTATTTTAAAACACTTACTAATGCACTATCTGATCCTGACCATCGGGATGATGTTATGGCGATGTTAATTGCTGTAGCACAAAAAGAGCGTAAGAATATTAGCACTTGGGTTCTAAATAGTGGGCCTTTACCTGAAAACGAGCTAGCAGATTATAAGACTGTGTTTACTCAAGGTCTTAATGAAGTTAAGCTATATTTCGAATCAGAAGGTATTTTATGAAGATAGATATGCATTGTCATTTGGATCTATATCAAAACCCATTTGAAGTAGCTAAAGAATGTGACGATAAAGGCATATATTTATTATCAGTAACTACGACTCCCAAAGCATGGGAAGGAACCAAATTATTAGCACATGGCAGTTCTCGTATTAGAACAGCTTTGGGGCTACATCCCCAACTTGCTCATCATCGAGCACACGAAATTGAGCTTTTCGATGCTCTACTACCTGAAGCTAAGTATATCGGTGAGATTGGTCTTGATGGAGGAACTAACTTCAAAAAGCATTGGGACATTCAGTTGAAAGTTTTTCGCCATATCCTAAAGAGTTCGCACAATTCTGGTGGTCGGATTATGAGTATTCATAGTATAAAGAGTGCCTCTGAAGTTCTAGATGAGTTAAAAAGCATTGATGGCATTCCTTTACTTCACTGGTTTACAGGTACTCAAGGACAGCTTAAAAGAGCGATTAATATGGGTTGTTGGTTCACCGTTGGTCCTGCAATGCTTAATACTAAAAAAGGGCAAGCTTTGGTATCAATGATGCCAAAAGATCGGATTCTTACTGAAACGGATGGCCCGTTTGCAAAGTTTAATAGAAAGTCTCTAATGCCATGGGATAGTGATATTGCTACTAAGCAGTTATCTGAATTGTGGCACATACCTGTTGCCTTAGTTCGTGAACAGTTAGAAATGAATCTAAAACATCTAGTAAAGCTTAATCATTAATCAGAGCAAGCCTCAACTCTTCCCCCTCGTTTCGATATATCTATAAATAAATCACATTTGCAAAAAAACCAGAGAGCATTAGCAATCTGGTTATCAAGTACATTTCAAATTGTTACCTGCCAACTGTAAGCTGCCCGCCAGAAAAACTAATACATGATTCGCAGAACCAAGATGATTGTTTTCTGATATAAGGTATATCCGCTGGTACATCAAGTTGATAAGGCCGTCCACAGTACTCACAGTGCACATCATCTAAGTAAGCTTGGCACTCCGCTAATACACCAAACAAAATATGATAATCAACACTATACTGTCTACAGAGCGTTTCTATATGCTCTACATACCGTCCATCATGCCCGTATGCCCAATAGTCTTCACATAGTTGTATGTCGGACTGATCTGCATTGGCGCTAAAAATAAGTTTTAAGCTCATGGTTATCTCCAAACCAAATAGTTAACGTTGATCACAACGAATAAGGAATATCGTAGTGATTCATAATGTCCAAAAATTTGGTCTCAAGATTCGTTAATGCATAATGATTTAGCGCTAACCCCTCATTGAGCTCACGTTGAACCCATATCCTAACCGCTTCATCATTGTAGAAAAGGGGGTTAACGCCTAGCATTCTTGCTAACTGCGAGCCCTGTTGTATTTGCAGGTTTACCATAAGCTTGGTAGATAGCGATATCGCTTCGGCGCTTAACCAGATTGAAGCATGCGGTGACTTAATAAATGTGTTCATGTATAACCTCCTGTAGATTAATATTTCTTTCTGTTAGTCGTAATGACTTCCTACAGATTGAATTATACATACATTTTGAGCTGATGCAAATCAAAATGACCTTCTATAGAGCTTTTTATTACTTAATAGAACATTTAACTCATTTGAGAAACTATATTGCTGCGTATTATTTGGTGTAATAACTGATAAGCGCAGCACTATCTTGAATTTTAAAAGGAGGAAAGTTTATTCTTCTTCCTTAACTAGCTCATAAAGGTCGCCCACTTCAATATCCAAATATAAGCATAGCTTTTCTACTACCTCTAGATCCACTCTGGTCGCTTCTTCGTTATACATACGTGTGATTGTGCCTCTGTTGACATCTGTATCTCTAGACACATCGGCAATCTTAAGTCTTTTTTCGCCCATAATTCTAGATAAATTACATTTCACCATAACCTCCCCCATAATAAAATAACCTACTGTAGATAAAAATGTCTTGCAAAAGATGATTTTTAGTGTAAATTATGTTCTATAGCAGGTCATAAAGCTATTAGATAATAACACTTTAATCTTTAGTAAGGATTTTACTATGAGTTATACCTATTTAACAACCGAAGAGCTGTCACAACGTATTAAATATGACAGCAAGACAATACGCAATCAACTTAAGGATGCGGTATTCATTGAGGGCGTTCATTACATCAAACCATTTGGAGGTAGAAAAATTCTTTTCATATGGCAAAAGATTGAAGAGTTAATGCTGACAGGCTACGACGATAACATTCCATTTGCAGCGGGAGCGTAATCATGGCGAGTATCAATAGCCGTAATGGCAACCTATATGTAGATTTTCGATACATAGGCCAACGTTGTAGAGAGCAAACCTTACTGGCAGACACTAAGCCTAATCGAAAGCGTCTAGAAAATTTCGTTAGTAAAATGCAAGCAGAGATTCAATTAGGTAGTTTTCGATATGAAAACTATTTTCCACAGAGTAAAAAGCTTGAGCAGTTTCAAAGCTTAGAGCTCATGAGATCAACGAATAGCCATAAGGACTCAAGCTCAGGATTTGATTGCTTTAGCAGAGTTTGGTTAGAGGAAAAAAAACCGGAATGGCGGTGCTCTCAGATAACTAATGTAGAAAACATACTTAAGATTTATCTACTTCCCCATTTTGGCAATGTGCCACTAAATACCATAAACAAAGCTAAAATAATGGCTTTTCGGGGTAATCTAGTCAAGGAAGGAAATAGTGGACGACTTTTATCAGCATCTCGAATCAACCACATTATGACGCCATTACGTATGGTGATTACCGAAGCATCTGAGCGTTTTGATTTTGAGAACCCTTGGAAGAATATAAAGCCACTAAGTGTACCTAAAAGTAATGTTAGTCCTTTTACCTTAGAGGAAGTCATGCTCATCATTGACAACGTCAGAGTAGACTATAAGCCATATTTCACAGTACGGTTTTTTACAGGCATGCGTACAGGTGAAATTGACGGTTTACCGTGGAAAAATATTGACTTTGAACGTAGACAAATCGTTATTGATCAAGCAATTGTTGGAGGTGTTATAGGTGACACTAAAACTTCCGGCTCTAATCGTATTATCCACATGAATCAACTGGTTTACGATGCATTGATTGAGCAGCAGAGCTTCACTAAACATCGAAGTGAGTTTGTGTTTAGTACAAAAGCAGGTACTCCTTTGAGTCATCGCAATGTGACAAAGAGAGTTTGGTATCCGTTATTGCGATATCTGGAGCTTGATATACGTAATCCCTATCAAAGTAGACATACGGCTGCCACTCTTTGGCTTGCTGCAGGCGAGTCTCCTGAATGGATTGCTGCGCAAATGGGTCATAGCAGCACTACAATGTTATTCACAGTGTATTCACGTTATGTGCCCAATCTAACTCGTCAGGATGGGAGTGCTTTAGATAAGCTACTGATAGAGCGAGGTATAATACAAAATCCATGAAAATACCTATGTTTAACAAAAAGACATCCAAATAGATGTCTTTTTTCGATTTTAATGCTGGATGCTTTACATTAATGAAGCTACAGTTATTTGAATGACTTGTAACGGTAGCAGCATAATGGCTAATAAAGATAGTAACTCTACAAATATTAAGGATTGGTTGAAGCTAAATCTCCTTGATTTCGCTAATGGCAATGATCTTGAAATATTACTTATCGAGCTAAAATTTTTAAAAGATACCTTACCTGAGCAATTTAGATCAGAATTGAAAGATGAGTATCGAACATTGTCTGAATGGATAAAAACATTAGATGTGAATAGTAATTTGACGAAGACGCATGAATTACAGATATACGAAAATGGAATTGCTCATAAAGTATTTTTAGAAAATATTAGAAAGCCTCATCTGCATTTAAAAGATCTCTATCTAATTACCTTTTTAATCCATCGAGCAGACTCGTCTAAAATAAATACTATCCGTGCTGTCTACTTTTTTCTATGTTTAAGGATGGTTGAGTTAACTGACTATGATAGTCGAATTGAAACTACGCTCGATGAATGCAGATTTTTAACGAACAAAACTCGTGAATTTTTAGTTCCGTTTTTACCTGATGTAACAGAATTGAAAAGCCTAAAGGATATTGAGGAGTTTCTTATTAATGCTCAACAAAACGATAGCTACACTAGATGGCTTGATGAGCGGCCCCTAACTTTTGATTTTGAAATACAGAAGTACAAGAATAGATTATTAAGTAAAGAGACATCTCTATCATCTGTTGAAGCTCAATTTGAAATCAATGAACGTATAGCTAAATACCTTTACGAATATATCTTACCAATCGAAAACTATTTCAAAAATGACTCCGGCATTACTCGCGTGACGACTGAGACTCATAAGATTATAAGTATCTTACAGGATAAAGATGATATCACTGGCAATACTGTTAGCGATCTCACCTACATATCAGAAAATGCTAGCGAAGCAAATGGATTTGAAGACCAAGAACGCCAAGACGATGAAGAGCAATCGTTTGAGCAGGTTAATTTCGAGCAACCTACAAACTACTATCTAGATAAAATCAGAGCTGAACAACAAGTTAACTGTAGACATCAACGGACTTTAAGTCAGGTAACTGATGTAAATGTTGCACATGCTGATGAAGTACAGATTTTAGTCACATATTTACTCAATAGTCTGATGAGTTTAGATATCAGAAGTATAAATGCTGACAACAATGATGAACAAGGTACTTTAAACATTGAATATGATCTAGACCATCAAACTTCTTTATATCTACTAATAATTTTATTGACAGGTAGATCTGAACTACTTATCTCAGAAGATTTGAGGGAGAGTTATTTATGCTATCGGTATCCACTAGAGTTTGCACCTACTCGTAGTAAAGTTCAAGAAAACTGGGATTCTAAACTATGCGCAGATAATACATCTACTCTCAATCTTTTCTACCCTATTGCAGTTGGCAATATATATTCTCATCTTTTACGTAACATAAGCACAAAGGTTTTGGAGGAGGTCAAACAAAAGGCCAGTGAGGCTCTAAAGGCTATAAATAAGAAGAGCAAAACTAGATTAACTTTTAATAAAGTTAAGAACTATTTAGAACACTACCTCATACAGAGTGGTCGAGATCAAGCTTTAGTTAATGTTCTAATTAGCAAACCAATACACCATTCTTCAGCACTTCCTTACTTTAATGTTAGCCAGCTAGATTTATTCTTATGCCAATATGATTTTAATGATCATTTGTATGATATAGCATTTAATACAGTCAGCGATGAATCCAAATGTAATGAAGAATATCAATTTTTTGAATTACCTGACGAAAGAGTTACAGGATATTGGGATAAACAAATAGGTAGTGTTTTAGCCATAAGAGAAAGCCGCTTAACATCTATAGTTAGCGATTTAATCACTCAGATCAATTCTGCCCTTTGGGATAAAAAAACTCTCAATCCTAGATCTATAGTTGACCTACATAATATTTTTACTGATTATTTATATGTTCTGCTCTCGGTCTCAAGCGGTTATCGTCCCGTACGTGAACCTTTTGGTAGGCTTGTAGATATAGATGTTAGAACTAAAAAATATTTTATTAGCGACAAGGAAAACCGTCAACATACTCGAGGCAGATATATTTATCTACCTGATATAGCAAATCAACAGATTGAGCAGTACATCAAGTATTTAAAGAGTAATGCCTTTATTTTAAATAGTCTGGGTAATAGTCTAGGTGATATTTACTCAGATATTCTTGACAGTAATATTGGCCTTATTACTTATCTAAAGCTGGATGAAAAAACTAACACTATTACTGAAGTTAGTCTTACCAAAACATTTATTCACGGAAGACTGTCTAAAATTTTAGATCTCCCATCAAACTGGCATCGTCACTTTATACGATCTTATAAAAGCCTAGAAGTTGGAATCTTTTCTGCTAAGCCTAACTCATCATTATCTAATAGCTTCGGTCACGATGTAATTGGCGCTTGGATGGGTCACGCTGATGAGCTTGGTTTTGACTACTACGATAAGCACAGTGGACTTAGAAGGAGCGAGTTGCGCCGATTCTCTGATGAGCTTAATGGAATAATTAAATATAACGGCTTTAAAGTCATAAGTTTGGAGACTAGATAATGGCTCAGCGTAAATCAGCTATTGACCAGCGTTCAGAAAATAGACATAAGGAAACCTCGAAGCGTAAAAACTTATCCAAACGACTGGTCAAAGAGTCTATAGATTTTGACCAAATTATTGCCTCAAGTGATCCTCAAACAATATTTAATGCTATGTGGGAGCAGCTTGATAAGAGATTATCAGAAAACAAACACTTTCAGGGCTATCTTAGTTATGTAGAAGGATATAACGAAGCAGTAAACTGCTGTCAAAACTATATTGAAGATAAGGACATTGCTATTGGCTTTCCAAAGCTTATCGTTACCTCATACCGTCCAAAGTCCTTTAGAAATAAAGTGACCTTTTCTGAAAAAAAGCAAATATTAGATTTTTATTTATATTGGATGGATAGTATAGCTAGCAAAGCTTACGAGATTACTATCACAGATTTGATGCTATCACTGATTTTCCACAGTGCTATATTGAGAAAGCCAGTATTGCAAACGATTATATCTTGCATCAGTGACAAATCATTAACTATAGAAAGCATATTTGAACTGCCTGTAGTAACTCTCATTATTGACGACAATAGCTATCATACTAATACTTATAGCAATTCAAAAGCGGTGCATGAGGTAAAAGTCTTTTTATCGCCATTAACGAGCTATTTGATCAAGCTCTATGTCAAAGGGAATGAAACTAGAAAATTAAAGTCTAGTACTGATGTTCAAAATCTTTATCAAATGTTAAAGATGACAAAATCTCTTAGCCAAAATCACCTATCTATGACTTTAGAAGAGTTTTTGATAGGTGCGGTCTATGTTTTAGAAGATTATCTATTTTTAGATCTGCCAGAACATACTTGGTATCTACTACTTGGTTTGGAGACGACATATGGCCTGTCAATAGCTAACTGGCAGTCTTTAATCTTTAGCATATCTCATAAGCCCACTACTAAGATAGCTATTAACATTGAGTGTCACAAAGATGTCGCAGTGGAACCTAAAAAAGGCAATCCTACCATTACCGTTGAGATTGCAAAGCTATTGAAAACGACTAAAGATGGAAAAACCTCAATGGCTAGATTCACAATTGGTCTCAAGCAGCTATATGAACGTTTATTAACGAACAACGCTCCTTTGAGTGAGCTTGCAATCGTAGGTTGGTTACTGACGAAAACAGTGACTAGTAAAAAGGTAAGCAGCATGCGGACTCATAGCGGTGGTATTACGAATCGCTGGTTATCATTAACTCAAGGTGTTGCATTTGAGGATCATACTGAAGAGGATTATATTCAACTTTATAGCGAACTTATCGAACTTGGTAAGTCTAAAGACGCTCAAAATGCTATTGCCACTAATATTGATGAGATACATGCATATTTAGTTAATCATCATGGCATTGAACCTATTGCACCTTTTTCATCTACCAAGCGAGCGCATCATAGGACAGGCTATCTTTCAGAAACCATGTTTCAGGCTATTCTTAATAATGCTGACAATCTTGAAATGACTAAGGATGAAATAGAAGCGGTGAAGCTCGCTTTGATTTTAGGGCAGCGCTGTGGACTCAGGATAGGTGAAATAGTTAAGATTAGATTAAAAGATGTGGCTATAACTTCAGCTTATCTAGAAGTGCGTAATAATAAATATGGTAATAATAAAACGAGTTCTGCCTTAAGACGGACATTGTTAGAACAACTTTTAACAAATTCAGAAATGTCGTTTTTCAAGAGAGTCGAGCTTAGGCGTAGTAAAAGTAAAGGGGATACCTTAATCGCTAATCAAGCTGGTATGGCTTATCGTGCCAGTGATTTATCAAAAACCATATCTCAGTTAATTAAAACTACAACAGGACTTTCTCATCTCACGACCCATCATTTAAGACATAGCTTCTTAACTAATTTTCAATTAATGTCATTTTTGTATGATAAAGCTAATGCTTTTAATGGGCATCAATGCTCTCAAACTTTAAAAGACTTATTACCTTATGACGAAGACAAGTCTTGTAAAATATTGGCTTATATTGAGACATCCCTACAATACAAAAAAATATATGCCTTAGCTGGAGTAGCTGGACATGCCAGTCCTAGCACTACTTTTGACTCTTATGTGCATTTGACTGACATTCAGATTGGATTGCTACTTTGGCACATGGATTACCAGTTGACGGCTAAACACTATAAATTACTAAGCGTTCCTAGACGTAGGGAAAAGCTGTTAGGTGCTACACCTACTGCAATTAATTATTATTTGCTTAACAAGCTCAAACTTAAACCACTGCCTAAACCAAAACATAGTGAACTACTAAAGACAGAAGATAAAACATCTACAAAGCCAAAAAGATATTCATTCGATGAAGTCCGTCAGACTCTTGAGGTACATGATAAGGAAGAAGATTTCAAGGAAAAAATGGATATTTATAAGCTTGATCAAAATACTTTTGAAATATGGCTTAATAACGCTCAGCAGTTGCAAGATCACCCTTCTTTTAAAACCATACATGGTAATTCAAGATTATTCGCGCCTGATGATAATATGAGCTTATTACCGGTATTCGACAGGTATGTCGAAGATAACAACATACTCATGCAGATGACCAATAAATTTCGTGACTTATATAAGATAGAAAAAAGACGAGAATCTATGCTTCAGTTTATAGCGCATACGCTTATGAACTCCCAATACCATAAAAATCATATTAGTTTTGATCAAGCATTAGATCTATATAGCTATATACAAGTATTAGGACAACTAGTCTTTAAAAAAAATATTAATTTAAAAATATACCATTATGCACAAGCTAGCGATGATGATAAAGAGCAATGGAAGCCTGTGATGAAATTACTTGCCTCATCTCAAATAAAAAAGTGCAATGTAGCTGATAAATTAAACGGCAAGATATACAAAAAGCAGATCCGTGCTGAATTATCACTATCTAGCCAAACTGAGCAGACTAGGCTTAATAATAGAGAGAAATCAAATCTCCCAATCAAGCAATGGACCGTTAGAACTTTACAAATTTTCTGTCATTACGCTTTCATTATGATAGGGCAAAGAATTAATTTAGGAGATCACAAGCCATGAATCTGTCAGCAAAGTCTATCAGCATTAATAGTAGCACTAAAATTAGTCTTCATCCGTTGGCTAGCCAACTAACTAAGCTAATAGTGAAAGCCTACTTAAGTGGTGGTCAAGAAGCCTATATTAAATCTATGCAGACTAAGTTTGATTGTTATAACAGTTTACCTATTCATAATGTATCGTTAGTAAATAAGGATGTGAATGAGTATTTACTCATTGGTGGTTGTTTTTCACCTGTATTTAACCTCAAAGATATTAATAACAACAATACTATTTTCTTAAGTTATAAAACCTCTAAAAAAGACTCTAAGCCTGAGCATAAGAAACAAGTTAAGAAAGAATTTGATCAGGATGTGATTGACTTTATATACATGGACTTTATCCGAGCAATATCAATACTCTCGTTAGCTAAACCTGGGCTTATGTATCCAAGCCTTAAAACAATAATGCAAGAGTATAAAAGTCAGATATGGAGTGAAATATTCAATAGGGAATCAAAAACCCCAAAAGATTACATTTTATTAAATAACGTCGCCGATCTGCTTGATACAACACGTGGCACATTGAATAGTCATACTAAACTAAAGAAGTAGCGGTTAATTCTTTCCGCTATGCCTGATTAGAAACAGAGCTATCTCACTAAGCTTAGAGTAACAAGCTAGACAACCTTAATCCTCGAATTGGAACACAAGCGATCTAATGCGAGGACTTATTCAGGATTGGATAGCGATATATCTACTTCTAGGAGTCATTAAAGAGATGATTTATGAGAGAGATACAAAGGGATGTAGTCACAACCGTATTAAAACTTAATAGCTCTGCCTAACCACGCTACCAACTCACGGGCAGGAGCCTGACTCAAACACTGTGGACAATTAATATAGGTCATTATACAGTCATTTAAATCAGTCAACATATGCAGTAATAACCCTAAACCAATTATCTTATAGGGCTTTGGTAGAAACAACATGCCCGCATATACTGCCATCGCATAATAAGTATGTAGCGGATGGAAATTAATACTACAACGATTGGGCGAAAAGATAGGTGTCGCTAGCAGATGATCTAAATCAACTAGCATGGTTGCTATTAGGATCAAATAAACTCGCTTATAGTCACTACGAAAAAACATATAGGCGATAATCAACGGCATGCCAAAATGTAGAAAATAATGGATAACGGTTTGACTCATCGCTTTTTCCGAACTAAGAGGGTGTTTTAAAAATTGTTCTAAGAGTATCATACACGATCTGAGGTATACCTTCACACCTGAAAGGCAAGCACGAATCCACCACCTGACGTACGGAAGTTAGTCACCTGACCTTAATAAACACGCGCAGCAAGTAACATACTAATCTGCCGTTGGGAGACGCCAGTAAGCGGCGTTTCGGTCTGGTAATAACGAACGAGTAAACATGGAACTGCATTTATTGCTATGGCTATTTTTGGAGGAATGATGACTCTTGCAAACCTATCCCGCCGAGCAGCGACATCAGCAGTGCTTGCCCTAATGATATGGAGCGTAAGTTTCTTTCTCCATTTTTTTTGGGAGATGGCACAGGTACCGTTCTTCTCCGGTATGGCCGAAGCGAGACACTGGGACGTGGTCTGGCTTTGTACGCGTGCGACCGTCGGTGATGCCAATATTGCTTTTGGCGCCTACGTGCTTGCGGCGTTATTTGTAAAAGATTGGCTTTGGATTGCAAAGCCGTGGCGTCTGTCGACTTTATCGATATACCTTGGCGTTGGCCTGACCGTAACAATACTCTTTGAATACTGGGCAACTGGCGCTGGCCAAAGGTGGAATTATAGTGGGCTGATGCCTGATGTTCCGTTATTAAGCATAGGTGCGTTGCCGCTCGTTCAGTGGGTGGTCATTCCGATACTGTTAATCTACACTGTCAAGTGGATGTTCCTAGGTTGGCAGATATCCAATTAATAGAGGTTAGCATTAAGAGCAGTTGGTGCTATTTAGCTCATTACACCTGAAAGACGGGCGCAAACCCACCTCCTGGTGTACGGAAATTAGTCGTCTGACCTTGATACACACGCGCCGCAGGTAGTAGCAGTTGTCCGTCATACGTATAAAGACGTATATCCACCTTTCTCGTTGTTACAGTGTCATCAATTTTTATTGATCGCTCTCCTGCAGGAACAAAGGTCTGTACGATATAATCCTCATCAAGAATGTTCTCAAAAACGCGTCGAGTCAGCTTGCTACCGCGATAGACCCCTTTGCTTCCATGACCAGCAACTGGCTTAAAAAACAGCTGTCGCCGAGTACGCCACAACGCTGCTGCCTCGTCTTTTGATACAAGCTTAGTCTTTGGTATCGACTTTTCAAGGTACCTCGCTGCAGCCTCATCTAGACCCCAAGCGCGCAATGTCTGCGAATCGGATAGCAAGGTCAGGTTTTGCTTATTGGCCAACATAGCATGTACATGGGGATTGGGTGTCACCACCACAGCACCCTCTAGATAAGCACTTTTAAGCACGGCGTGGTTAGGGTTTTCAAATGCAAAGTCGACCAGACGATTGTATATCATATCGATTTTCTGTCCATGGGCTGTCAGAGCACCATCGACATAGTCGAGTTCAGAGGGATCTAGTATCACAGTGTCAACGCCCTTAGCTTGGAGCAGTTGACGTGCTAACTGGAACTCCAAAAACATGAACTGATTCTTAGGGTCATTATCGATAATAGCTATGCGATTAGGCATGGCAGTAGCTGATTGTCGCTGCCACTCTTGTATGAACATGCTAGTGACAGCTTCTTCAAACCCATCAAGCATTTTAGTAATATCAGCACTTTGCTCAGAAGGGTGGCAGCATTGTTTTTGTGCACGGGCAAGTGCTACGTTTAAAAATGCGCCTCCAGCGTTAGTATTGATCTCAATAAGTTGAGGGCCATCGCTACCTAAGTGAAAGTCATAACCCATAAAGGCTCCTATTGGCCCTGGATCGAAAGCAGCAATTTTGGGTGCCCATGACAATACTTGCTGTTGGTAAGATGGAAGTTTAGCAGCCGACTCAATAGCTGCGACGATTCGCACCATTGTCTCTATCTCTGTTTTAGGGACGAACACTGGTGTTGCTGAAAAAAGCTTATTAAGCTCGTTCGCTCCTATTGGATTGTTTCTAGTTTCCATTAATTGATCTTGAAGGCTTGTATTGAGCGCTTTACGATTGAGAGTAATGCAGTAGCACTCTTGATTCAGTTGATTTGCAAGACCGTCATTAGTTTCTTCGTTGTTGCTGGTTAAGTGTTCCATTTAAACCTCGTCGTTAAGTAGAGTGCTTACGCTGACATACTCTAGTAAACAGCAAAAAACAAAAGGGGTATTTGGCGTTTTTACGATGATGCTAGTTGCTTTTTAATGTCTCACTTCCTGAGTCTAAAGCGGTGCTTCATTCCTCTTTGATTAACATTTTTGCTAAGAATAAACCCAACTCAAACAATAGCCACATAGGAATCGCTAGCAAGAGCATGGATATGCCATCAGGCGGTGTTACTACCGCTGCAACCGCAAAGCAGCCGACAATGATATAACGACGCTTGTCTGCTAAACTCTGAGTAGAAACGATTCCAACCATTATCAGTAGTAAGGTAACCACTGGAATCTCAAAAGTCAGTCCAAACACCATAAACAACTTGAGGGCAAAGCTCAGATAGCTATCAATATCGGTCATCGGTATAACGTTCTGCGGCGCGAATAGGATAAAAAATTTCAATACACCTTTGAGCACGACAAAGTAGGCAAAAGCAACCCCCGTATAAAATAGAAATATCGAAGACAACAGCACAGGAATAGCAATTTTCTTCTCTTTCTTATATAAGCCAGCGGCGACAAACGACCAAATTTGATACAGGATATAAGGCATCGCTAAAAATGCAGCGACAAAAACCGTTAAGCGAATGGGTGCCATAAAGTTTGACGTTATATCAGTGGCAATCATGGTCGAATTGATGGGTAACTGCGCCACTAATGGGTCTGATAAAAGATTATAGAGCTCTCGTGAAAACCCTACCAATGCTAAGAATATAATCAAGACGGCCACGCATATTTTGATGAGATGCTTGCGTAGTTCAATCAAGTGTTCAGTGATAGGCATATCACTGAGCGTACCTAACCTATCTCCAGACTCATTATTCTGTGTTGTATCTGTTGGCGCCTCAAGTTCCGTAGCAGCGATTTTTTCTTGTCGACTTTTTCGCTTTTTAAATAGGCTCACTGATCCGCCTCCTGTTTAATGAACGAGGAGGAAGTATTCGGTTGATGCTCTTTATCATAAGAGGTGATTGGTTGATGTGAAGCGTCTAAGCTTTGGTTCTGCGACTGCTCAAATTTTTGCATACTACCGCGCATCTCTGCTAGTTCACGCTTCATATCTGACTCAGTCTGACGAATTTTTGCAAGCTCATTTTGCATTTGTTGGCGCGTTTCAGCCAGATCAAGCTCAGCTTCTATTTCAGACTGTAGAGTGGATACTGTACGGCGCAGTTTGGCATACCATTGCCCAGCCGTACGCGCGGCCTGCGGCAGTTTTTCTGGGCCCAATACGATTAAAGCAATGATGCCAAACAAGAGTAACTCGGAAAACCCGATATCAAACATAACAGTCACATATATTAAAAGACTATTTAGTGCCGCTATTTATAAGCGGCTCGCTTCATACTTTGTGCTGATCATCAGTGGTGACAGGGCTGATTTCTGTATCATCAGCCTGAGCCCCTACCTGTGTATTTAAATCATTACTTGCAACTGGACTACTATTTTCATGGTCAAGTGCACGATTATTGCGAGCATGCTCGGTTTCTTCATCTTTGACTGCTTCTTTAAAACCCTTTACTGCACCGCCTAAATCTTTACCAGCATTTTTAAGCTTAGCGGTGCCAAATACGACCACCACCACAACCAATAAAATCAGCCAATGTGTAATAGAAAAACTACCCATAACGATATCCTTATTTTTAAATTCTAATAAAACCCGTATTGGGCATTACGTTTTGACAATTTTTCCTAACATTCATATCACAAGTCTAACCTACGTAGTCTAAGCGCGTTAACAATCACCGAGAATGACGACAAGCTCATAGCTGCCGCTGCTATCATTGGACTAAGTAGAAGCCCAAATACGGGATAGAGCACACCTGCGGCAATTGGGACACCAAGTGCATTGTAAATAAAGGCAAAAAACAGGTTCTGTCTGATATTGCGCATGGTGGCGTGGCTAAGCTTATAAGCTTTAGCAATACCCATTAAATCACCTTTTAGCAGGGTAATACCCGCACTCTCCATCGCCACATCTGTTCCTGTACCCATAGCGATACCAACATTCGCCTGCGCTAGTGCGGGCGCATCGTTGATACCGTCACCTGCCATTGCTACCAATTTACCGCTATCTTGCATCTCTTTGACGATACGGTTTTTGTCCTCTGGTGAGACGTCGGCATGGACTTCATCGATACCTAATTTATTGGCGACTGCCTGCGCGGTTTTTTCGTTATCACCCGTTAGCATGACGACTTTTAGTCCCGCGTCATGAAGCAGTGAAATAGCCTCTTTGGTGCTTGGTTTAATAGGGTCAGCAACTGAAATAATACCAGCAGCTTTACCATCTATAGCCACAAACATGACTGTTTCACCGTCTTTTCTACGGACATCAGCTTTAGTAGATAAATCCTGATCGAAGCTGTTTAAACGCTCCATAAGCTTAGAGTTACCAATAGCGATGTTCTTACCATCGACCACGGCTTGTACGCCTTCGCCAGTAGTCGAATTAAAGTCAGTAGCTTTAGGAATAATGAGTGATCTTTCTTGAGCCGCTCTAACGATAGCTTCTGCCAAAGGATGCTCGCTTGCACTTTCTACTGCGGCTACCAATGCGAGGAACTCGTCTTCATCTTGACCTACCTGCGCGTCAATTGCAGTAAGCTCGGGCTTACCAGCGGTCAGTGTTCCGGTCTTGTCGACGACAATAGTATCGACTTTTTCCATACTCTCTAACGCTTCAGCATTTTTGATGAGGACGCCGTTTTGTGCGCCTTTGCCAGTACCAACCATGATTGACATCGGCGTCGCCAGACCAAGGGCACAAGGACAGGCAATAATCAGTACCGCAATCGCATTAACCAAAGCATAAGCCATAGCGGGCTCAGGGCCGAATATCGCCCAGACAATAAAGGTAATGACGGAGCAGATAAGCACGATCGGTACGAACCACCCAGCTACCTTATCTACCAATTTCTGTATAGGTGCGCGGCTACGCTGAGCTTCGGCAACCATTTGTACAATTTTGGATAATACCGAATCTGCTCCAACATTGACCGCTTCGACCAATAGCGTTCCAGTGCCATTCACCGTACCGCCAGTAACCGTATCTCCTTGTGCTTTTGATACAGGGATTGGCTCACCCGTTACCATTGATTCATCAACATTACTATTGCCATCGATCACTGTACCATCTACGGGTAGTTTCTCACCCGGTTTAACCCGTAGCTTATCGCCAGTGACGACCTCATCAAGCGAGACTTCGACTTCGTTGCCATTTTCATCGACACGTCTTGCAGTCGGCGGTGCGAGCTCAAGCAATGCTCGAATCGCGCCTGAAGTTTGACTTCTGGCTTTGAGCTCTAATACTTGACCCAAAAGTACTAAGGTTACAATGACAGCTGCCGCTTCGTAATACACACCGACTTGACCATTAGCGTCTCTGAAACTGTCTGGGAAAATATTGGGAAAAAAGGTCGCGACAATACTAAAAATATAAGCAGCGCCTACGCCTATCGCAATCAAAGTAAACATATTGAGATTGCGGCTTTTTATAGACTGCCAACCACGGACAAAAAACGGGGCGGCGCCCCAAAGCACGACAGGGGTCGCAAGCACTAACTCAGCCCATTGTAAGATCTGTGAGGAGATACCATACTGACTGAAATTAACTACGTTTACGTCAAACATACCGCTCATCACATATATTAATAGCGGTACAGTCAGTACTGTACAAACCCAGAATCGACGAGTCATATCATCGAGCTCTGAGGTATCTTCTTCACCGATAGTAAGCGTTTCAGGCTCAAGTGCCATGCCGCATATTGGACAGCCACTATTCTCAACATCTCTGACTTCAGGGTGCATAGGACAGGTGTAGACCGTGCCATCATAATCAGCAGGAACTTTGTCGTATTTACCGCCTTTGATAGATTTTACATCAGTGCTGTTAGAAGTATCCGCTCCATGACCATGGCAACTTGCATGACTGTCTTCATCAACAACCTCGTCTTCAGGTTTAAGGAACATGCCGCATATCGGACAATCGCTCTTTTCAGTATCCCTGACCTCAGGATGCATAGGACAGGTATAAACGGTTCCGCTATAGCCAGTTGGCACCTTATCGTAAGTGGTATCTTTATTAGGTTCTATGCCTGTATTCACTGTACCGTCACAGCAATCATGGTCTTCGCTGTCCGAAGTATTTTTCGTCGTATCGTGTTTCATGACTATGTTCCCGTTATTGATTGCAATGATAGTTTAGGTCTAAGTCACCAGCTTTTGATCCCATCCAAGATTAGCGCACTGTCCGTCGTTCTCAGCATAGCTGACCTATCTGAGCCGAAGATTCAATGGCTACGCTAGACTCATCCTGCTTTAGCAAACCAGCGATATAGCGGTACAAACACAATCGCAAAATACCAACCATAAAGATAGGATTCGACAAATCCAATTAGGAAACCTGACCATGTCAGCCATTCAAAACCAGGTAGCAGCGGTGCCCAAGCCTCATGCATGCTTATCTGCTCAGGTGCGAGTAGGCCAAAGCCTATGCACAAGAGATAGCTAATGAGCAGAAACAGAGAAACGCTATTGCCCACAGGACCAATTCTTAAAGTATTCGCTTTTGAATTCAATTCGTTCATCTTGACTCTCCTTGGTGGATGCTATACACCGCTTTCGTCACCACCAAACAACGGTATGGTATATGACCCGAGCATCCGAGCCAGAAAGCTTTGCGCAATAATTATAGAAAATTACATCAGCAGAGCATTAAAACCGGTCGTCAAACAGTCTCCATATACTTGATGCAAGTACGTCGCAGCACCGCCAGCTGACGGGTAAGCGTTAGAGATTTTGATATAGGAGTAAGCACTAAAAGAGACAACAATTGCAGCAGCCAGAAGGCCAGTAGGGAAAGTGAACCATGCATACTCAGCCTTTTATTGCTTTTTCATGAGCAATGTTTTGATTCTGTAGTGAAAGTAGCTTTGAATAAAAAGACCTATATGCTTAAGTCTATCATTTGATAGACCATTATTTTATTTGTTTAAAATATTCCTATCAGTATAGATCGTTATTCAAGCTCATCAATCAATTGCTTCATCTCAGCGATTTCACGCTTTTGCGCTTTAATAATATCGTCAGCAAGCTTTTGTACACGCGGATCTTCAATATCAGCGCGACTACTAGTGAGAATGGCAATCGAGTGATGCGGTATCATCGCTTGCATCCAATCGACTTGATCGACAGTTGCTTGTGATCTAACACCCCAAATACCAACAGCAAACATCAATACGCTTAGACCATAGATCATTAAATTGACTTTGGTCTTCTTATACATATTCGTCATAAATGCCAACATGACCACTGCCATACCGGCACCCATGTAGAGCGCCATGTAAGCTCGGGTTTCACTAAAATAAATATGATCCCATTCATAAGTATTGAAATACATCATGATGTACATCACAATCGTAGACGTCACAATCATCAGAGTGAACTTTACATAAGGGTTCATGCCCTGTTGATGATTCATGCTGTTTTGATCTGAAGCATTCATAGTATATCCCCTATTGTTTTAATAATATTAAAACCAGAATTTAACCCCCGCAGTCAAACTACTACTATCAACCGATTCATCTTCTTGACGTCGTTGACCACGAGCCTTGCCAAGCGCTGTCTCATAACTAACACCCACATAAGGAGCTAGCTGGCGACTGAACGTCTCGTAAGTCAGCCTAACCTCGGTTTCCATCTCATTAAAGCCTTTGGTAATACCATTATCATGGTCATCTTTACTAAAGGCAGTTAATCCCACCTCCGGTATGACCACCCAATGCTGATCTAAACGCCATTCGTACTCTGCCCCTAAATCAAGACGAAGTTGACCATCGGTATATAAGTAGGCTCTCGCATCTGTTTCAATAAAATAAGGCGCGGTGCCGACAATACCTGCCATCACCGCCGCGTTATCATTTTCAGTATCGTAAGCAACACCAGCTTCACCATTCCAGAAAATGCTCAGTGGTTTCCAATAAGCAAGCGAGCTCAAGCTATCGATTTCTTTATCATCTTTAGTCTGAGCACTACCTTCGGTACGTAGTCTTATACGATTGCTATCAGTACCATACCAACCCGTCGCCTCAAAGTTGATTTGGTCTTCATCAAACTGATAGCCCAAGTCGTCTACTGACACTCCCCATAATGGCATGCTGCCCATCATCATTGGCTTACCATACTGTCCGTAGGGAACCCCATTTGAATAGTCTGGACTGCGAGCATCGGCTGGTGGCTGCCCACCTTGCATCCCTGACATATCCATGCCACTGTGATCCATACCAGACATATCACCCGACATATCCATGCCACTGTGATCCATATCAGACATATCGCCCGACATGTCCATACCACTGTGATCCATACCAGACATATCACCAGACATATCCATGCCGCTGTGATCCATACCAGACATATCACCTGACATATCCATGCTGCTATGATCCATATCAGACATATCGCCCGACATGTCCATACCACTGTGATCCATACCAGACATATCACCAGACATATTCATGCCGCTGTGATCCATACCAGACATATCACCTGACATATCCATGCTGCTATGATCCATACCAGACATATCACCTGACATATCCATGCTGCTATGATCCATATCAGGCATCTCAGCAGCTGTTGCAAAAGAGGATGTGAGCAAGACTAGCGATGACAAACCAATGAATGGCAGATTTTTCTTAGATATTTTCATAATAAGCCTCATATTTGAAGGTTTGTTAAACGACGGCAACTTCTCGGAACATACCGGCTTCCATGTGATAAAGCAGATGGCAATGCCATGCCCATCGTCCAAATTCACCCGTCACATCGAAGCTAATCTTTTGCGCAGGCTGCACCACAATCGTATGTTTACGTACCTGAAAGTCTCCAGATAGCGTGCGCAAATCACTCCACATTCCATGCAGATGCATCGGGTGATTCATCATCGTGTCATTGACTAAGGTGATACGAACGCGCTCGTTTGGCTTAATATTGACAGGCGTTGCATCCTTAAACATGACACCATCTAGAGCCCAAATATAGCGCTCCATGTTACCCGTTAAATGTAGCTCGATCTCTCGGGTAGGCTTACGCTGCTCTGCAAATATGGCCTCATCGACAGAGCGCAGCTGACTATAATTCAGCACCTCTCGATTGATATTGCGCAGATTAATACCGGGATCATCGAGGTTCATACGTGGACTGTCGACACGCATATCAGATTTAAAGTCATACTCGGTCTTAGCATGCTTTGCTTTGTAGCCTTTGTCACCCATCGCACCCATCATATCGGCCATGGTTAGCCATTCGATCTTATCCATAGCAGGTATTGCAGCACGTGCACCTTTTTTGGTTGCAAGCGTGGTCGCGACATAGCCCGAACGATCGATATTTTGGGCAAATATGGTATGCGCGTCTTGAGTCGGCGTGACAATGACGTCATAAGTCTCAGCAACGCCAATACGAAAATCATCAATATCGACGGGTGCGACATCATTGCCATCCGTTGAGACGACGGTCATCTTCAGACCTGGTATACGCACATCAAATATCGTCTGTGCTGAGCCATTGATAAAGCGTAGTTTGACGGGCTGTCCCGCTTTCACTAGTTGTGTCCAATTGGCTGCTGTGGTCTTACCATTCATCAGATAGGTAAAGGTTTTTTCACCAGACAAATCCGTGAAATCTGTCGGCATCATGCGCATCTGATTCCACATTTTGCGCTTGTCATGAGCAGCTTCTAGATTTGTTGCTGCAATATCGGCCAGCAGCTTTTTGAAGTCTGGTAGATGATAATTGTCAAAGTCTGCACGCTGCTTTAAAAGCTTCAAGAGATTATGCGGATCGCGGTGCGTCCAATCACTCAGCACGATAACGTGGTCTTCCTCGATTGGATGACGTTCGCGACCTTTAGGCTCAATAACGATAGCGCCGAGCATACCAGTTTGTTCTTGGAACCCGCTGTGTGAGTGATACCAATAAGTGCCTGATTGCACCAGTTTGAATGTATAGGTAAAGGTACTGTTCGCAGGAATACCATCAAAGCTAATACCTGGCACACCGTCCATCTCAAATGGAACGAGCAAACCATGCCAATGGATAGAGGTTGATTCATCCATCTGATTATGAACACGTATCACTACGGTATCGCCTTCACGCATCTTTAGCGTTGGCGCTGGCAGCGAGTCATTGATGAGTGTCGCCATGCTCTTTTTACCGTTCACAATAGCGGACTGTTTACTGACGTATAAGTCAAACTCTGTACCGGTTAGGATGGGTACGATATGGTCAGCTTTATCACTGTTGACGGCTATATTTTGTTGACCTTTACCGAGCGCACTATTGGCAATAGACGGCAGCGTAGATAGCATGGATGCCCCTAACAAAGTAGAAGATCCTGTTAAGAAACGCCTGCGATTGAACATATTCTTGTTCATAATAATTTACCTAACTTAATCCGTGAAATGGGAGTTGAGTTCATATAACTGTTGGCTCATTAATAGAACAGAATGAGCTATGTAAAGTGTTAATCAAACTAGATTTGCTGCTGCGGTGAGTCAATGGTTGCATAAATGGCTGTTGAGCCATCTTTGTTAAGCTGCATCACTTTATATGGCATAAATTTATCTTGATATTCCATACCAGGGCTACCAACTGGCATACCAGGTACTGCAAGACCAATGGCATCACTTGGCGGACTCTTTAGAAACTGCGCCATATATTTGGCAGGGACATGGCCTTCAAATACGTAGCCGTCAGTAGTGACAGCGGTATGACAAGAGCGCATCTGCTGCGGTACGCTGTAGCGCTCTTTAAACAAGGACAAATCTTCGACGTTCTGTGCGGTTGCATTTAGGCCATGACCTTCGGCATAACCGACCCACTCTTTACAGCAACCACAATTGGCATCTTTATAGACGGTGGCTGACACATTTCGCAAAATAGTTGATTGGGTATCTGAATGAGCACTGACAGGTATTATTTCGGCTTGTGGTTGCTCTACTAGAGCGGTTTTTTGCGTAGCGGTAGTTGGCTCAGTCGCTGGTTTTGAGTCAGCAGTAGTCGCGTTAGGTTGACTACAAGCGGCTATCGTTAACGATAATGGCAATACCACAATCGCTGAGAGCACACGGCCAGATATCAGATTATGTTCATTAATAAATCTATTAGTATAGCGTCTCATAAAACCACTCCTGAGCGTCTGTCTGACGATCACATTTATAAAAATTAAAGCCGTAACACTGACCAAAGTAGTACTGGTAAAGCTTAAAACTCAAATCGCAAAAGGAAGCACTATTAAGCACTGCATCTTTTACGAAAAATCAATGTTGCATTCCGGATCCATCACCTGACATATCCATCTCACCATCAAATGACATGCCCAACATATCATCGTCTATCCTAGTCGTTAGCATGGTGTACTGGTTTTCATTTAATTCAGGTAACGATCTGATAAAAGCGACCATTGCCCACATTCTATCATCATCGTGCGAAGCGCCCCATGCTGGCATACCTGATGCCATAATACCGTGTTTAATGGCCCAAAAGGCTTGCTGAGCACCGGCATCGGTCTTATAGCGTTCAACCAATTCAGTATTGGTAAAATTGGGCGGCTTTGGATATAAACTTGCACTAAAATCAGTACTTTCTACCCCAGGAGATAAGTGACAGCCTGCACACATATCTTTATAGTCTGCCCCGCCCGAGCTGATCATTTCTGTCTTTTCTAGGTTTGGAACAGCAATGTCCTTACTAGCATTTGCTATTGAACGCGTACGTGCCGTTTCTAAAAAATTGTAAACCAGCGGACTATGGGCTTGATCAGCACCGATATTTATCACGCCACTAGTCACCACAATAAAAATACCTGTAATAGCGACAAAGACAGTAAGCAGTATCCCTAGTAAAAACTTCATAGTTTTGTCCTAAAAATCCATTTTTGTTAATACCCAATTACTGCTCGACAAAACCATCTAACAATAATATTGAATTTCTACGATCAATGTCTAAGAATCACTTTTACTAGTAACACAGTGCTTTTGGTACATCGCTTTCATTTTGCTCATGTTGGTCATCATGGCTTTCATAGCAGGATCCTTCATATCCATTTTACTATGATCCATTTTGCCCATCATTTGCATGTGCTTTTCCATTTTTTCACAGTTCATCTGATCTTTTTCAGCATGCATTTTTGGGTCATGTGCCAAAGCTGACGTTGAAACGACTAATGCAATAGCTGTTGCTACGATTGATTTAGACAGTGGTATTGATTTGAATAGTGACATGGTAAATCCTTATTTTATTTGGTATGAAGTCGAAAAACTTTAAAATATTAAGTTACTTTAAAGCATACTTTATTGATTCTGACAGAGAGATGACAGCAAGATTACAATTCTGTCATCTTGCTATTTATGGTTTTTAATATTGTCATCAATCCTTTAGTATGACATCAGAGCTGATATTACTTATCGCTACCATATTGGTTAATGAAGTATTTTTCAGACTGTAGATGTTGATCTTTGTGTTCGACCTCACAAGCCACTCTAGCATCGATATAGCTTTTCATTTGGGCGCTAGAAATCTGAGCATCGTTATGATCCAAGTTTTTTGCAAAGTCAGTAACAGCGTCACAGTTATCGATGATGGACGTACTTAGATCCGTAGTATGCGCGTTAGCAGTGGTAATACCGATAAGTACAGATACCGACAGCAGTACTACTTTTTTGAATGAGCCGTGAATTTTCATATAAAGCCTCTTTTGTAAGTTGTTAGGTGTTTGAGTTATTAGGTCATTAAATTAATGACCTGTAAAAATAATTCATAGCTGCTAGATATTAGGAACGAGCCACTATGTTTCATTCATATAGATTAGCAAAAGAAGACTGACAATCTGATTACGAGCACATGACATTTTTGTCAGTTACAAAACGTTTTTGTCATCTATATTGATTAGGATGTCAAATAATCATAATCGTATTGAGGGGTTACTATGAAAATACTACTGGTAGAAGATGAGTTGAAACTAGGCGAGTATATAAAAAAAGGCTTAACGGAAACTGGTTTTATTGTTGATCATCACCTAACAGGCCTAGATGGCTATCATGCATTGATGACAGAAGAGTTTAGCGTGATCCTAATGGATGTGATGCTGCCTGATGTTAGTGGATTTGAGCTGGTGCGCAATTACCGAGCAGCGGGTAAGCAAACACCTGTGCTCTTTCTAACGGCAAAAGATGACTTAAGCGATAAAATAAAAGGGATTGAGATTGGAGGCGATGATTATTTGACTAAGCCTTTTGCGTTTGCAGAATTGATCGTCAGAATAAAGAGTCTGTTACGACGCGCCAATCAAGCCGATTATCAAAGTACGATCCTGCAAATAGCAGATCTCAAGATGGATGTTGCCAAGCGCACGGTACATAGAGGCAGCAAGCCTATTAAGCTCACGGCAAAAGAGTTTTCCTTACTACAGTTTTTATTAGAGCGCCGAGGTGAAGTGCTACCACGTACCGTGATCGCCTCCCAAGTATGGGATGTGAATTTTGATAACGATACCAATGTGATTGATGTGGCGATAAGGCGTCTGCGTATAAAAATAGACGATGGTCATGAGGCAAAGCTCATTCATACTGTGCGTGGAATGGGCTATCGCTTAGAGGCGATGGCTACTGAGGTCCAAAGTGATGCGGACGGAGACGATTCTAAATAGCATGAACCATACACTCAGAAACCGGCGCTGGTCACTGCTATGGCGAACGATTTCCTTATTGACAGTCTTCGTTATTATCTCTCAGGTCATCATCTATGCGTGGGTGCAGCGCTCTGTGAGTGGACACTTTGAGCAAATGGACTCAGAGATTATCACCCATGCGGCTTTTAATCTGCGTAAACGCATGGTTAGTGTTAACGAGCCCATAGAACCATTCACAGTGTCAAAGTCCCAATCACTCATTGATGACAATCACTTGCATTCCTCTTGGCTGGATTATGATTTAAAAACCTTAGTAGCAGATAAAAAAGGCAAGTTATTATCCAGTGACCCCAGTAGTTTCATTCATAATTTGCCAGCCGATTTTAGCTTGTTATCACTATGGCAGGAACATCACGATCAGCAGTTTATGATCAAGATAAACAATAGGCATTACCGAGCCATTATTATTCCAAATCAAGAGATTTTGGCGTTTATTGCCCTACCTACCAATGTGCATCATCAATATCTTATCCAGTTTAATCGCCAGCTGAGCTTGATACTCACAGCCATCACCTTGCTGTTGGTTTCAGTAGCGGCATTAAGTGTGTATTGGGGGTTTGCGCCTCTGGCCACTATCGTCCAAAAAATGAAAGGCATAAACCTGCAAAGGTTAGACGAAAGAGTGTCGGTTGGCGATATGCCGTTAGAGCTGCGACCACTAGCAGAGTCTTATAATTCGATGATGGTCAAGCTTGAAAGTAACTTTGAATCATTATCACGGTTTTCAGACAATATCGCTCATGAGCTACGTACGCCAATAGCGACGCTGAGTACACAAACGCAGGTCATGTTAACTAAGCCAAGAGAAGGCGACGAATACATTGAGCAGCTACATCATCAGCATGATACGTTAGAGCAGCTGTCGGCCATGATAAACAATATGCTGCTACTGGCAAAAACCCAAAAAGGATTAAGTGACTCGCAAATCAGTCACGTGGATACGGATAGTTTAATCACCAAGCTTGTTGATTACTATGAAATGATTGCAGAAGATCGAGGGATAACTTTTGAGAAATCAGGTGATTTTGAAATGGTGTTGGGTGATGAAGGCTTATTGCAACGGCTGTTTGCCAACCTGATATCAAATGCCATTTATTATGCAGCTAGTGATAGTACTATCATGATATCCGCTACCATCCTCACCTCAACCACCTCACTTAATGTGACTAAAGACGAGGTTCGACCCTCAAAGCAGCAACGGTTAAGGATAACGATAACCAATCGTTTAGACAAACCATTAGATCAGAAAGAGGCTGATAAATTATTCGAGCGATTCTATCGTCATGATAAGACTAGTCATAAGTACGCAGGTACAGGATTGGGATTGTCTATCGTGCAGGCCATCGCTAATGCCCATAAAGGTAAAGTCAGTATTACTATCAAAGATGAGTGTTTTTTTGAGGTTACTGTAGGATTATTGATGGCTTAACAAGGTAAATCAAAAGAAGATAAACTCAAAACGTTGTTGTCAAAAACTCAATATCAGAGTATTTGCAAGTGTAGTCCAGAACCGTTTCTTCAATGCATTCGAAAAATCGTTAAGATCTAAACTACGGCTGAAATACCTGACTATTTTTTCGAAATTATAGCAGCCCATTTCTACAGTAATTTATTCCAATATTACTTTGATGAGTTAATAATTCGCTTAATCAGTAATTTCTGAAAAAGTTAAGTATAAAATACGTACATTAATACTATAAAAAATGATTGAATTCTATACTTAACTAGTGACCAAAATTGATATCAATGTTGCTATAAAATACTTTAAAATACGCTAAACGTCATGGCATAAAATTCTTCCTATCCCTTTATTTATAACGTATAGTAGGTTTATATACATCAAAGTCATTTAACGAAATATGGTGGTTCTAGCCTCCGAAGCCGAGGGTCGTGGGTTCGATTCCCGCCGAGCGCACCAATCATATTGTTTATAACCTCGCTCTACCCTTCCCTTAGTACTATCTTAAACTTCCTATACTTATTAAACTTACACTTCAAAATGTTTGCGGTTTTTCTGTGCTTGTATACTTCTGAGGCTCTCACCTATATAGAATTTACTCTGCGTCCTGCAAGTTAGCTGTTAGCTGAGCACGGCTAGGTATACGGTGATAATTAATCACGGGCACATCACCCAAACGGCGCTGACCCTCAGCAATCTTTTTATCAATCGTAATCATCGCAATTTTTTTATCTTGTTTACTGACGAGCAAATGATTTGCCTTACGTGTGACTCGATAATCAGCAAAATGCTGTTTTAATATCGCTGATGTTTTTTGCAGCGCATCATTCGGTGTTGCATTTTTTGATTTTGCGCCGCTATGCTTTTCGCCTACTTTTGCGCCGCGCGATTTTGCCACGAACCATAAAACTGCGATGACAGCGAACAATATGACAAGCCACCAAATTCCGTCTATCATAAGTAAAAACATCCATTATTAGCAAGGGTTGGCTCATGTTAGCAGAATTATCACCAGCGTTAATAGCAGAAGTAAAACTTGCAGCACAACTACTGGCGTCGAAACAGCGTATTTGCATTCTGACTGGGGCTGGCATTTCAGCAGAAAGCGGTATCCCAACGTTTCGAGATAAGCAAACAGGGCTGTGGGAGAACTACGGAGTCGAAGACTTGGTAACCCCTGAAGCGTTTACTCGTGATCCCAAGCTGGTGTGGTCATGGTATCAGTGGCGTCGGCAAATGGTCGCAGATAAAGCGCCAAATCCTGCCCATCATGCGTTGGCTCAGTGGCAGTATCATGCGCAAACCTCCGATCAGCAGGTGACACTCATCACCCAAAATGTCGATGATTTGCACGAGCATGCTGGTAGCGCGGTGACTCACCTGCATGGTCATCTGTGGCGTAACCGCTGTAGTCAGTGTGAGATACCTTATCAAGATCAATCGAGAGCATCGTACGATAATCGAGGCACCATGAGCTTTGATGAATCACTGCTTAGCTGTCCACATTGCGACGGTTACATCAGACCAGATATTGTTTGGTTTGGCGAAGCTCTACCTGTACAGGCATGGCAAACTGCCGAAGATGCTGCAGCTAATTGCGAAGTGTTTATCAGTATCGGTACCTCAAGCTTGGTCTATCCTGCTGCTGGATTATCACAGCTAGCCAAACAAAATGGCGCACAAGTTATTGAGATAAACCCTGACCCCACACCAAATACTATCGTCGATATCACATTAGTAGAAAAGGCTGGAATCGTTTTGCCACTGCTTATAGCAGAGATTACTACTTTATAAACGCTACTACTTATAAACATTGCTGCATGACAGACAATAAAAATGGCTTAACGATTTATATAAACCGTTAAGCCTTCGCTACTAAAAATAAGCTCGTTAAAGTTATTTCAATGCAAGATCAACTCTCGCCAAGTAAGCTTCTTTTAACTCGTCACTGATAAATGCCGATTTAAACGAGTTTTTTACCAAAGTAATAACATCGTCTTCCGTAATCGGTAGATTTTCATATAGATTGATAAAGTTTTGATTCACGTAGCCTTTGAAATACGCTGGATCATCTGAGTTAACGCTGATATTTAGACCGTAATCTAAAAGCTCTTTGATATTGTGCTCTTTATAAGTCTCAAAGACTTTTAGCTCGATATTTGAATTCGGGCAAACGGTCAATGGCATTTGCTCATCTTTGAGTCTTTGCATCAACTCTGGGCTTTTTATAGACTGCACACCATGATCGATTCTATTAATATTCAGTAAGTCTAGCGCTTCGTAGATGTACGAAAAGTCAGCTTCCTCGCCTGCATGAGCGACCAACTTAAAGCCTTCTTCTTTGGCTTTTTGGAAGACTTCTTTGAATTTCGATGGTGGGTTACCCAACTCTGATGAATCAAGACCAATACCGATGATGTCGTCTTTATACTTTAGTGCTTGCTCTAATGTCTCAAACGCTTCTGCTTGCGATAAATGACGCAAGAAACACATGATGATGCATGATGTAATACCATATTTTGCTTTAGCATCTGCAAGTGCTTCTTTGATACCTGTGATGACCGCTTCAAAAGGCACGCCGCGTTCGGTATGCGTCTGCGGATCAAAGAATATCTCTGTGTGAATGACATTGTCTTCGACACATTTAAGAATATATTCCCATGTCAAATCATAGAAATCATCTTTGGTCAGTAAAACATTTGCGCCGGCATAGTAAATATCTAAAAAACTTTGAAGATTGTTAAAGTTATAGGCGGCGCGCACGTCTTCTACGCTGTCATAAGGTATCTCTACATTGTTCTTTTTGGCCAATCTAAACATCAGCTCAGGCTCTAGCGAACCTTCGATATGTAGATGAAGTTCAGCTTTCGGTAGTTTCTTTATTAATTCAATCATAGTATTCCAATAATGGCGTTATCGAGACAAGCTATAGTAAATGTTGCACAGTAGGATAATCAAACTGTATATATAAGGCGTTATCTGTCCCAAAAGAGTTATTTTAACACTAAAAGCATATCGCCTAAAACAAAACCCTTTGACCGTATAGATAAGCTACTTATAAAGGCAACCTTCTTAATAAGACCATACAAGGCGCAAACTACTTTAAAAACACCACTGTATCAGACAGCTCATTGCCTTCTGGATCATGCTCTAGATGATAGTATTGACGTAATACCTGCCCCACTTCATCTAGCAGTTCAGCCAAGCTCTCTTCTGTCTTTTGGGTAGCGATACCAGATACTGCCTTTTCACACATTGCACTCCATACCGTTGGACTAACGTGAGCGCTGATACCTCGGTCTGCGACAATCTCTAGTTTACGCTCGCATATATTGACATAGATCAAGACGCCCGTGTTTTCTTCAGTATCCCAGACGCGATATTCGCTAAACAAATCAATCGCACGCTCACGGCAGTTCATGCGATAAGCTTCTTGGATAGGCAGATGGTTTTCTACAATCAAAAACACCTCACCACGATGCCCACGTTCGGCTCGTGTCACAGCATCTGTTAGACGCGCCTTGGATTCTGTTGTTAGCCACTTACTATGTAATAAAGGGACGAACAAAACTTGGCGCCACCAGCGGGCAAAACTGGGGTTTGAAGCGTTGTCTTCTACCATTATATTATTTCCTCAAGTACGTCGTTTTCGATGGTTATGTAGAGTTTATTTTGTTTGAGTGTGTGGAATACTTACCACGAGCCACCTGCCCCGCCGCCGCCGAAACCACCGCCGCCACCGCCAAAGCTGCCTCCTCCGAAACCACCACCGCCAAAGCTGCCTCCACTGCCGCCGCCCATACCGGGTAAGAAGATCATGCCGCCTCTGCGCCCACCTTTACCGCCGCCGCCTTTTCCACCACCACCGCCGCGTGAGATCAAAAACATCCAGATGAATATCGCCATAATCAGCGTCATAAAGAAACCGCCGCCTAATGCCATTGAACCTGCAAAAAACCCGCCAGCGGTAATGATAGAACCAAATACTCGGCCCAATATATTCGTAATAAAGCTACCAAAAATCATCGCCATAATAAATAAGAAAATAGGTGACGGCAACTCGTCTGAGCTTTGCTGCGCAGTACGTTCTGCGGCTTGCGCATCAGCACGGGCTAAAACTTCAGGATCAGCAGTTAGGCGTGTTTTAAGCGCTTCAACGCCAGCTATTATCCCTGCACCATAGTTATTTTGCTTAAATAACGGCGTGATATCTTCTCGAATAACACGGTTAACCGCCGCATCAGGTAAGACACCTTCTAATCCATAACCCGTTAAGATATACATATCACGGTCATTGACAGCGACGACAATCAGCAGACCATCATCGATAGCTTCATCACCCAATTCCCACTTCTCAGCAACTTGCAATGCATAATCAAATATTGGTACGCCATTGGTAGTCGGTACGATAACCACTGCTGCTTGTGCTAATCCCTGCTGATAAATACTTTGAAGCTGAGCCTCTAGACGTAGCTTCTCTTGAGGATTTAGGATACTGGCCTGATCAACGACTGGTTCATTGAGTATCAACTTATCAGCGTCAACACCCTCGGCACTGGAGCGTACAGGTGGCTGAGCGGTTGTTTGGGCATTGGCTGTACCATTTGCTGTGCTTTGGTTATCTGCGTTTTGATTGATAGCGTCGTTGCCGAGCACCGCTTCATTGATAGCATCGTTATTTAACACAGCATCATTGATTGCTTCGTTAGACTCGCCTGCTTTAGCAACGGCTACCAACTCTTCGACACTACGGTTTTGCAGATTCGAGGTGCTATCTGTCGCCACCGCTGTATCATTGGGTGCAGCGTGCAATGCAGGCACGCTGACGACACCTAACGTAAACAGTAATGCTGATAAGATTGCTTTTGAATTATTCATCTAATCTATACCACCTCAGATAACATCTTTACCAATTGATAGACTCTAACTAATCATTGTCAAACCATTAGCTAAATGAACAGAGCTGCCTATGCTGCTCTGTCGTCAAGTTAATTCTAAATTTTATTCAGCAGACTTTTCTGTAGAGTCGCCAAAATCAACACTTGGTGCGGTTGAAATCGCTTCTTCATTGGCCACACTAAAGTTGGGCTTAGTATCCATCCCAAATACTTTTGCAGTGATGTTGGTTGGGAACTGACGTACCGTTGTATTGTATCCCTGCACTTCTTGGATATAACGGTTACGAGCCACAGCAATACGGTTCTCAGTACCTTCTAACTGTGCTTGCAGGTCTTGAAACAGTGCATCTGATTTTAGATCTGGATAACGCTCAGATACTGCCATCAAACGTGACAAGGCACCTGTCATCTGCTCTTGCGCTGCTGCATAACGCTCCATCGCTTCTGGATCATTAAGCACTTCTGGCGTTACCGTGATACCACCTGCACGTGAGCGAGCTTCTGCCACTTGGGTGAAGACTTCCTGCTCTTGCTCGGCGTATTGCTGTACGACTTTGACTAAGTTTGGCACCAAATCAGAACGGCGCTGATACTGGTTGACCACTTCTGACCATGAAGCAGTGACCTGCTCATCTTGTGCTTGCAGGTTGTTGTAGCCACAGCCGCTTAGACCAACCGTAGAAGTTGTCAATAAAGCGGCTAGCAACATCGGCTTCATAATAGATTTACGCGTCATTGTTGATTCTCCTAATAATGATAAATAACAAATATCCAGTACTACGTTTTTAATATTTTTAAGTTTTCTTGGTATTCATACGGCAGTCATACGCTCTATATATTGTATATCTGCGCATCACTCTATCAGCATGATATCAAAAGAAGTTGTCCTAATGATGGCGTTATATACGGCTTTTTACAATTGACCGTTACCAAAACACAACCGCATAGCGTCAACGATAACGCGTTTTTATCATGATAGATGTAGAGCAAAAATCTAGCAGTCTAGCGCTATCAGAATAAATGTTATGAAAGTACAAACAATTATTTATATATTATCTAAATCTTGCTAATGTATCTGCTAAATAGAATACGAATATATCTACCGTCTATAAAGAAATTTCTAGTAATTAGTACAAAAATATGGCAAATTGCAGTTACGTAGCCGTACGGTTTGAATACATTTGGTAGTGGACTTATAGTTTGATTAGTATTAGCGAGTTGTTAATTTCTTAATAAAAACATCAATTAACTGTCAAATTATCGCTAAATACTGTCAATTCGCCATACCAGTCATGGATTCATTCAAGACAGCTCATAGTAAGTTGAATACCATCATGGTGATGGATATTTAATTATATAACCGCCTGTTTTATCCGCCGGTTAACTTATGACTCATCTGATGTATAACATGATGATAGAAGACCGCAGTAGTTGAGGTTGTAGAATAATAGTAAACGCAGCTGATATTTATATTGTCAGTGATAAGCGCTATGCAAATAGTCCGTATTACTGACGAGATACGCGGGTAAATACAGACAACTACAGTCCATTCTTGGTGGCCAAGCACATGAGACTTAGACAACAAATAAGTCGATGCAGAGACTTTAACTGCTTAACTTAAATAAGTAAGTTAACCAGTTAGTTTACTCCTAGCAAACAGTGCCACCTTGAGACAGTACTAGGAACATAAATATGGAAGGTTTAGTTAACTTAGTAAATGGAATTATCTGGAGCCCAGCGCTGATTTATCTCTGCTTGGGTGCCGGTCTGTTCTATTCCATTATGACGCGCTTTGTACAAGTACGTCTATTCGGTGAGATGATCAAACTCCTATTCACTGGTAAATCTAGTGCACAGGGTATCTCATCATTTCAGGCACTTGCCGTCTCACTCGCCGGTCGTGTGGGTATGGGTAACATCGCTGGGGTAGCTGCTGCTATCGGCTTCGGTGGCCCAGGTGCCGTTTTCTGGATGTGGATCGTAGCCTTCCTAGGCGCATCTACAGCCTATGTCGAATCTACTCTTGCTCAGATTTACAAAGAAAAAGATGTGGTAACTGGCGAGTATCGCGGTGGCCCAGCTTATTACTTTGAACGTGCCCTTGGTCAAAAGTGGTACGGCATCCTCTTCGCAATCGCTTCTATTTTATCATGTGGTATGTTCTTACCTGGTGTACAGGCGAACGGTGTTATCAGTGCATTTGCACAGGTAATGGGCGAAGGTACGATCATGAACGTTGCAGGCCTAGAAGTTGGCTCTATGCGTTTGGTCGGCTTGGCTATCATCTTAGTGGTGCTAGGTATCATCATCTTCGGTGGTATTAAGCGTATTGCAACCTTTACTGAGTTTGCAGTACCTTTCATGGCATTAGGTTATATTGCCCTAGCGCTAATCATCATGTTCAGCAACTTCAGCTTGATTCCAGATGTATTTGGTATGATCGTTGGTGATGCATTCACTGCACAAGCAGGTTTTGGTGCTGCTATCGGTTGGGGTGTGAAACGTGGTATCTACTCTAACGAAGCTGGTCAGGGTACAGGTCCTCACGCTGCTGCTGCTGCTGAAGTTGAACATCCATCACAGCAAGGTCTCGTTCAGGCATTCTCAGTATATGTTGATACATTACTAGTATGTTCTGCTACTGCATTCATGATCTTGTCTACTGGTATGTACAACATTCAAGGTACGCTACCAGATGGTCAGTTCATCGTACAAAACGTTGCTGCTACTACTGAAATCAATGCTCCTGCGTTCACGCAAATGGCAATGGAATCTGTATACGGTACGTTTGGTAATGCCTTTATCGCAATCGCTGTATTCTTCTTTGCCTTTACAACAATTCTGGCTTACTACTACATCGCTGAAGTAAACGTCGCTTACTTAACACGCTTTCTTGGTCGTAGTGCGAACAGAACTGGTTTATTCCTAGTGAAAGTGCTTATCATGGCGATGGTTGCTTATGGTGGTCTAAACTCAGCTGGTTATATCTGGGCAATCGGTGATATCGGTGTTGGTCTTATGGCTTGGCTTAACATTGTTGGTATTCTTGTCATCTTTATCGTGGCTCGTCCAACACTTACTATGCTTAAAGACTATGAAGCTCAGCGCAAAGCTGGCGTCACTCGCTATAGTTTTGATCCTGCTAAATTCGGTATCAAAAACGCACCGTATTGGGAAGAGCGTCATCTAGCACAGCAAAAAAGCATGAACGCTGATCCATTACGTAAAGATAAAATGTAAGACAATTTAGTAAGATTGCTATTTAACCTTATTGAATAAATAAAAAGCCCTAGACCATGTTCTCGGGCTTTTTTGTTTGGATATTTTTCTACACTGCTACAGAATAGCTTACCGAGAAAATATCAAAATTCACGTTCATACAATCTAGTTGAATACCTTGAAAATACCTTTTTATCTCTCAAAGTTAACCTATATTCGACACAACATATAACTGGCATTTTGTATTTTGGTTGTCCTCTTTATAGAGCTCGTTTTAGCATTAGACTAATTTATATTAAGTCGTCGTACCAGTATAGGTAAGCCACAGTTCCCCTATTCTTAATTTATAGACATAAAAAAGCCTAGCACGATGACTAGGCTTTCTTTGACTAACTTGTAGATTCAAAACCTACAAATTAAGAAATAGCTTATTCAGGCATTAACACTGCATCGATAGTGTGAACCACACCATTGGTTGCCATGATATCTGTACCAGTGATATTTGCTGTGTTACCAGTAGCATCAGTAATTACGTTGTCTTCACTGATAGTAATGGTTTTACCGTTCGCCGTTTCAATCTCAGTACCGTATGGGATATCAGCTGCTTTAACTTCCATTGCTAGTACATGGTAAGGAAGGACAGTTTTTAGCAAATCTGTATTGGCCAACAACTCTTCTTTAGTCACGCCTAGTTTTTCTAATACTGGCGCAAACGCATCATCAGTTGGGGCAAATACAGTATGCTTAGTTTCTTCCATTAGCATAGTATCAAGACCAGCAGCCTGTAGCGCAGCGGTTAAGATAGTTAGGTTTTCATTTTCTGCTGCGATTTCAGCGATAGTTTGAGTCGCTTCCATGTCCATTTCGGCCATTGGTTCTGCTTCAACAGCTTCTGTCTCAGCAACTGGCTCAACTGCCATTTCTTCAGTGGCTTCTGGTTCAGTTGGCTCTGCAACAGTTTCAGTGTCGTTACACGCTGCTAGTGACATGGCTGCGGTTACAACTGCGATAGATAACAAGTTCTTCTTTAACATAGGTAATTCCTTTTTGGAGAAGTAATTGATTGAGGGATTTATTTAAATTAATAACTTTCGATAAATATAATGGTGACCAATGATTGATAAATGTATCAATTACTTAGTCATACTATTTGGTCCGTTATATTGATAGTTCTCAGTCTAACTGTTTAATTTTTAAATGGTATTTACTTAGGTAGCAACACTGTATCAATCACGTATATAGCATTGTTTGCTTGTATATCAGTTATTGCGATATTTAAGACAAAATGCCGTTGATTTACTACTTTTATATGTCTTTTTTAAAATTCCAATATAAACAGAAACTTATACAGATAAAGCTCTAAAGTCTAAAACAGCCATTGTCTGATAATAAAATCATCACAAACAATGGCTGTTTAGTCTTGCAATAAATACAGTTGATATGCCTCAGCTAATACTTATTTAGGCAATAATACTCTATCGATTACATGGACAACACCATTGTTGGCAGCGATATCAGTCTTCACGATATTCGTTGTGCGACCGTTTTCATCCATTAATTTGCCTTCTTTAGTTACCATCAACGTGTCTTTGCTAGCGGTCATTACGTTACCAGGCTTCACATCTTTGGCATACATAGCCATATCGCCAGCGACTACGTGATAACCTAATACTTTGGTTAATAGTGGCTTGTTGGCAAATAACTGTGCTTTAGTCATACCGGTTTCTTGCAATGCTTGCATAAAGGCGGCATTGGTCGGTGCAAATACCGTATAGTGAGCATTAGGGTCAGACAACATATCGACTAGACCTGCTGCTTGTACCGCTTCTACCAATACTGAAAAATCAGGATTGCTTTGCGCAATTTGTACAACATTCATCTTAGCCATACTCTGACTGTGCATTGGTGCTTTCATATCACCCGTCTTCGCTGGCATCATGTTATTACAAGCACTTAGACCTGCGATTGAGATAGCCAATGTACCGATGGTGGCAATTTTAGTAAGTTTCATAACATTTTCCTTAATGATTTGAATTTCTTTGACGTTGGTATTGTTTCAACTATGATATTACTGTCTTACAGATCATCCTGCCTACTAATGCCATTTGCTCACCATACCGTACTGCTAATACTGATACTCTTGGTGCCAGTTATTGATAATAAGTGAGCCTATATTTATAAGTAGGACTTACTAAGACCTTGTATTTCTGAAATTAAATTAACATGTAAGCAATCTTTATCAACCTGACTTTGCGCAATTTTTTGTGGTATGGGTGTAAATTTTGTCTGACTTCTGAACGTTTCCGTTGGCTTTCATTTGCAAAAGAAAAGCTTTATGTAAGCCCTTAGCGAAATGATATTCATTTGTGCGTATCTGCTTTATGAAATAGACTCTAATACCTTACTTTACCACTTAGCTCTCCTCTCATTTATCTATTGCCAAAGAGGAATATGCAGTATCCCTATGTAGCAAACTTTTCATGCTAAAATAATGCAAATTTGCGGTCCTCTTCGTGAGACTCTGCACGCTACTGGTTTGTTATTCCTTCTTTTTTTAATAATTACGATATAAGCAGCACACCTATGATTTCAACGACGACCTCACCAACCGATTCTCATACCGATACCGCCTCTAGTTCCTCATCCGCTAATGACTTTATATTAACGCCACCTGCTGTATTTCCATTTAAAGAGCAGCAGCTAACCGCACGTGCACGTATCACTGAGCAGATGGCATCACGCATTTTGATGTTAGACGGTGCGATGGGTACGCAGATTCAGACCTATAAACTAGAAGAAGCGGATTATCGTGGTGAGCGTTTTGCTGATATCGACCAAGATGTACGCGGCAACAACGACCTGCTGGTACTGACTCAGCCGCACATGATTAAAGACATTCATCACGATCATCTGTTGGCTGGTGCAGATATCATCGAGACCAATACCTTTAACGGTACGCGTCTGTCGATGGCTGACTATGACATGCAGTACTTGGTACCCGAGCTGAATAAAACAGCAGCCAAGATTGCGCGCGAGGCGGCTGATGAATTTACCGCCAAGACGCCTGAGAAGCCGCGGTTTGTCGCAGGTGTCGTGGGCCCAACCTCACGCACGTGCTCGATATCACCTGATGTCAATGACCCTGCCTTTCGTAACATTACCTTTGATGAATTGGTACTCAACTACCGTGAAGCGACCTTATGCCTAATAGAAGGCGGCGTCGATATCATCTTGATTGAGACGATCTTTGATACGCTCAATGCCAAGGCGGCGATATTTGCGATTACTGGTGTGTTCGACGATATCGGCTTTGAGCTGCCAATTATGATTTCGGGTACGATTACCGATGCGTCAGGTCGCACGCTGTCTGGTCAAACGGCCGAGGCGTTTTATAACTCTATCCGCCATGCCAAGCCTCTATCTGTTGGCTTTAACTGTGCGCTAGGTGCTGATGCGCTGCGCCCACATATTCAGACATTGTCAAACATCGCTGATACTTATGTCTCTGCGCATCCAAACGCTGGCCTGCCCAATGAGTTTGGTGAGTATGATGAAACCGCTGAAGAAACGGCTGCCCTACTCGAAGGATTTGCCAAAGCGGGTATCTTAAATATCGTGGGCGGCTGCTGTGGTACGACGCCTGAGCATATCCGTCAAATTGCTAAAGTCGTGGCGAATTATCCACCGCGTGTTATCCCTGAGATAGCACCTGCCTGCCGCTTGTCAGGACTCGAACCATTTACAATCAACTCTGATAGCTTGTTTGTCAATGTCGGTGAGCGTACCAACGTTACAGGCTCTAAAAAATTCCTACGTTTGATTAAAACCGAAGCCTATACCGAAGCACTCGATGTCGCTCGCGATCAGGTAGAAGGCGGCGCGCAAATCGTCGATATCAATATGGACGAAGGTATGCTCGATTCCAAGCAGGCGATGATTCACTTCGTCAATTTGGTTTCAGGTGAGCCAGATATCAGCCGTGTACCACTGATGATTGACTCGTCTAAATGGGACATAATCGAAGAAGGCCTAAAGCGTACGCAGGGTAAATCGGTCGTCAACTCTATCTCGTTAAAAGAAGGTCACGCTGAGTTCGTTGAGCGTGCCAAATTATGCATGCGTTATGGTGCCGCGATTATCGTTATGGCATTCGATGAAGACGGACAGGCTGACACTTACGAGCGCAAGATTGAAATATCTAAACGCAGCTATGACGTGCTGGTCAACGAAGTAGGCTTCCCGTCAGAAGACATTATCTTTGACCCCAATATCTTTGCCGTTGCCACGGGTATCACCGAGCACAATAACTATGGCGCTGACTTTATCAATGCCACACGTTGGATTACGGAAAACCTACCGAACGCGATGGTCTCGGGCGGCGTATCCAATGTCTCGTTTAGTTTCCGTGGTAACCCAATCCGTGAAGCGATCAACTCTGTATTCTTATACCACGCGATCAAAAACGGTCTGACCATGGGTATCGTCAACCCAGCCATGCTTGAGCTGTACGATGATATTCCAAAGGAAGCCCGTGACGCTATCGAAGATGTCATGCTCAACCGCAATCAAGGTGAAACTGGTCAAGATGCGACTGAACGTCTAATGACGGTTGCTGAAAACTACCAAGATGGCGGCAAGAAAAAAGACAGTACTGTCGATATGAGCTGGCGCGAAGGCACGGTAGAAGAACGTATCGCCCACGCACTGGTCAAAGGCGTGACGACCTTTATCGAAGCGGATACCAAAGAAGCATGGGAAAAGTATCCTAAACCGCTAGAAGTCATCGAAGGGCCACTCATGGACGGTATGAATATCGTCGGTGATCTATTCGGTGCTGGTAAAATGTTTCTACCGCAAGTCGTGAAATCTGCTCGTGTAATGAAGCAATCTGTCGCGTGGCTAAACCCGTATATCGAAGCGGAGAAAGTCGAAGGCGAAGTCAAAGGTAAAATCCTAATGGCAACCGTAAAAGGCGACGTGCATGATATCGGCAAAAACATCGTCGGCGTGGTGCTGGGCTGTAACGGCTATGATATTGTCGATCTGGGCGTGATGGTGCCATGTGAAAAAATCCTCGATACTGCCATCGCAGAAAAAGTCGACATCATCGGTCTATCTGGTCTGATTACCCCAAGTCTCGATGAAATGGTCTATGTCGCCAAGCAAATGCAAGAGCGCGGCATGACACTACCATTGATGATCGGCGGTGCAACGACCTCGAAAGCGCATACTGCCGTCAAGGTCGAGCCGCAATATCAAAATGATGGCGTCATCTATGTATCGGACGCTTCGCGCTCAGTCGGCGTGGTGACCAAATTGCTATCAAAAGAGCACCGTCAAGCGCTCATCGATGAGACCCGTGAAGAATATATCAAGGTACGTGAGCGTCTGGCTAAGCGTCAACCAAAAGCCGCCAAAGTCACCTATGCCGAATCGGTCAAGATTGGCTTTCAGTACGACTGGGAAACTTATGTACCACCAGTGCCGAATAAACTGGGACAAGTGATATTGGATGACTATCCAATCGCCAACCTACTGCCTTATATTGACTGGACACCATTCTTTATCTCTTGGGGTCTGACCGGTAAATACCCAAAAATATTGCAAGATGATGTGGTCGGTGAAGCAGCTCGCGATCTGTTTGAAAATGCAGAAGAGCTGCTACAAAAGATGATTGATGAGAAATCAATCGTAGCGAAAGGGGTGTTTAAACTGATGCCCGCGCGCCGTACTGGTGCAGATACGGTCACCGTCTATGACAATGCGCCTGCTGATGGCGGTAAACCGACCTACCAATTTGAGCATTTACGTCAGCAAAGCGATAAAGCCAGTGGCAAGCCAAACTTTAGCTTGGCAGACTTTATCTCGCCATCAGAGACGCATACCGATCACTTGGGCGGCTTTACTGTCTCCATCGTCGGTACAGAAGCACTGGTTGAGCAATACAAAGCGGCAGGCGATGACTACAATGCCATTATGGTACAGGCGCTATCTGACCGTTTAGCCGAAGCCTTTGCCGAGCATCTACATGAACTCATCCGTAAAGAGTATTGGGGCTATCAGCCGACTGAGTCACTCACCAATGATGAGATGATTAAAGAAAAGTATGTTGGTATCCGCCCTGCACCTGGCTACCCTGCTTGCCCTGAGCATACGGAAAAAGGTAAGTTGTTTGACTGGCTCGGTACGGTCGATGCTATCGGTACAACGCTAACTGAAAGCTATGCGATGTGGCCTGCGTCATCGGTCAGCGGATTCTATTACTCGCATCCTGATAGTGAGTACTTCAACGTCGGTAAAATCAGTCGTGACCAGTTAGAAAGTTATGCTGAGCGTAAAGGCTGGGATATGAAGACTGCTGAGAAATGGTTAAATCCGAACTTGTAGTCGATTGGCTAATCAAGTTATAGAAACTTGATAGTTATTTTTTGGCTTACTCATTTAATATGGGTAAGCCATTTTTTATGGCAGACTATTTTGCCCACCATCAGCAAACTTATCGCTACGTTCATAGCAAAATACTTTTATCATTTACTGACAAGAACCATGCTAGATTATTGTCTACTTTATTATTTTGAGACAGGCTATGAATCAGATTGCATTACTTTCTAGTTGGATTGGCAAAACTTTTGCAATTTGGGCATTGGTCAGTGCTGTTTTGGGATTTATTTTTCCTGAATTTTTTGCCTCGTTGGCTTTTTTAATCGTTCCCATACTTGGCATCATTATGTTTGGAATGGGCATGACGCTCAAAACGGAAGATTTCCTAGAGATTGTAAAACGACCCAAACCTGTATTGGTAGGGCTATTAGCGCAGTTTATGCTCATGCCACTCATTGCTTACCTATTGACGGTCATTTTCAACCTTGATCCTTTAATCGCAGTTGGTGTTATCTTGGTTGGCTGTTGCCCTGGCGGTACGTCTAGTAACGTGATTACGTTCTTAGCCAAAGGTGATGTCGCTTTGAGTGTGGCGATTACCTCTATCTCTACCCTGCTTGCGCCTTTTTTGACCCCGATTCTATTAAATGTTTTTGCGGGGCAGCTGATTGATATCGATTTGGCCAGTATGATGATGACCATTACTAAAATCGTCATCTTGCCTATCTTATTGGGTGTTATCTTTCATAAATTTTTGGGTAAAAAGATCGAGTTCGTCACCGAGGTATTACCGATGGTGTCGGTATTGGGTATCTCTATCATCATCGCGGCAGTGGTTGCCGTGTCTAAAGCAACCATCTTAGATAGTGGTGCTATCGTCTTTATCGTCGTTGCCTTGCACAATATGACGGGTTATACCTTGGGATATGTAATCGCTCGCTTGTCTGGATTTACGGAGAGACAACGTCGCGCGATTATGGTGGAAGTGGGCATGCAAAACTCTGGTCTAGGCGCTGCCCTTGCAGCGACTTATTTCAACCCTGTCGCGGCCTTACCGAGTGCAATCTTTAGCGTGTGGCATAACTTTAGTGGTGCGTTGGTTGCGAATATTTTTGCTAAGAGAGATGCTAAGTAACTGGTGATAAACTCAGTCGTGATCAATTAGAAATTCATACTGAGCGTGAAAGTTAGAGTATAAAAACTGCTAAAGAATAGTTGAAACCCAATTTGTAGTAACTAACTTTCTTACGTTTAAATCGATTTCAAAAAATATATGTAGCTATGACGTTTAAATATACCGTCTCCTTTATCTCTTTCATTCAGTAGAAATGCAGTCAATAAAGGAGACGGCGTTTAATTATATATCTGCCAATTTTTTAAATAGATACTTTTATTGTTCACTATCTTCCAGTAACAGTATCTCGAAAAAGCTCTTCGAACCTTTAATACTTTGACCTTTTCGCTAATAAATTTACTTTTTACAGCTTCTTCTCGCTTTTACACTCTTTTTATTTCATAACCAACCTCTCCATTTTACTCATTTAGAAAATACTTTTTGGATTGGATTAACTGAAAAATGTTTGTTATATTCATAAATACTGATTTATATATTCTTTAATTAACATAATAAGGAGATGCAAGGCACTGACTTTCAGCTGAGTGAGATTTTATATTTTTAAATCAAGGAGAGATAAAAATGAAATCATTTAAACTAGCATTATTAGCCATGACAACAGCACTGATTTTACAGGGATGTGGTAGTGACTCTGATTCTGATGAATCACCGACGTCGCAACCTGATCAACCAGATGTTACACAACCTGATCAGCCCAATATTGATACTGAAATCGTCGGCATGTGGAGTAGCGACGATACCGCTAGTGGAGAGTTATCAACTATTATATTCATGGATGATGGGACTTATATACAGACCCAAGTCGATAGTAGCCAATCAACCAGTGAAGCTGGAAATGGTATGGAATTAGGCAGTTATAGCGTCAGTAGTACAGAAGGCAAACTAACCGCTACGCCTATCTTTGATAAAAACGGTACCTCTGGATTATCAGATTCTGTCATGCGTTATGCTCAGGTATCTAACGGTAAATTTATCCTGAAAGTAGATGAAAACGGAAATGGCATCATTGATAGTAACGAAAGCTATCGTTTCTCAGAAACTAAGTCTGAAAGTATTTTAGGACCTTGGGATTTCGATGATGCTGATGACAACGAGCTACTGGGCTTAGCATTCTTAGAAAACGGTACTTATATCTACTTGCAAGTTGACGAGGATAGGTCAGTCGATAATTCCGAAAATGGTATGGAATGGGGTAACTACACTGTTGATGCTGTTACTGGTCAATTAACTACTACAATAATTTATGATGGCAATGCGGGGACTGGATTATCAGAACCACGCACGCGTTACGCTCGAGTAACAGGTAATACTGCCCTTACTATTGAAGTGGACGATAACCAAGACGATGTCATAGACTATGAAGAGATGTTTAAATTCTCAAGACCCTAATCCAACAGTGTAATAGCCACTGATAGCCAATAAAAACGTTAGAGTTATTCTCTATTTTCTAGTGAGAATGACTTTAGTCTTTTTAGGCAAAAGTATTTATAAGTAAACGACCTATATCTCATCTTCTGTAAATTAGACGACGGTGTCGAATGGAAGAAGTACTTATGAAAGAACATTACTAATAATAAGCCATCAACTTAATAAAGCTTCAGCCAATCTATGATCGGCTGAAGCTTTATATTTTGGTCTATTCATCTTTTGCTTTCCCTCGCCGACACTTCTCAGAACAATAAATCACCTGCTCCCAGTCTTTCTCCCACTTTTTACGCCACGTAAACGGGCGCTGGCAGACGGGGCAGGTTTTTTGCGGTAGGTTTACTTTTTTATGTGCCATTATTTGCTCCCATCTACTTCTAACTATTTGTGTTGTGGTAACATCTTACTTCTGATGATCTAGCCCTTCATATTTTTTCACCCGTCGGCATTGGTCGGAGCAATAGACCATGCTCTCCCAGTTTTTATCTAGCTTCTTAGTCCAGCTAAACTCGCGCTCGCAGACAGGGCAAAGTTTTTTGCGGACGTTCTTCTTTTTGTGCGCCATACGTTGTTATCCTCAGATTTATCTTATTTTTGAATTAAATATTAGAATTTCAATATACATTTAATACATTAACGACCCCATATCGGTGAACGCATGACTCCACCATTTTGTCCACTAATGGCATAGCTGGTATTGCCTGACAGCGAATGGATAACTAGACTACCACCATTTTGGCTTGCTGCTTGCCCGCCCACACTCAAGCGGCGAGTTGGATAGACGGCGTAATTGCCAGAGGGAGATAGACGTGCAGGCTCATCAAGCCCTGTTTCTGCCAGGTTGACCACTTGCCCAGTCATCAAGGTCATGACAGCCGCCTTGCGACCATTTAGATAAGCCATACGCTGACCATCTAAGCTAAGCTGAGGACTGGCCACATACCCATTTGTTGATACAGCTGTCGCATTACCCGTAGCGAAGTCATAACGATAAATTCGTGGTCGTCCAGCACGGACTTTATCACTGGTATAGACAAAGCTCTTGCCGTCAGCAGCGTAACTTGGCTGTACCTCTGTACTCGGCAGAGTCGTTAACTGCTGAGTATTGCCATCACTCAGACGCATCTTATAGATATCAGCATTACCACCAACAGTAGAGCTATAAAGCAAATCTTGACCATCGGGTGAAAATGACGCTGACATATTGCTGCCTTCAGCATTTACCACTAGGTTGCGCGTATTGCTACTACGATCATAAATATAAATTTTGGGATGCTCACGCGGGGCTTGTTTGCTATAGGCAAGCAGCTGTCCGTCTGTCGACCATGCTGGCGCATAGATATATCCATTAAGCTGATCGATGAGCTGACGATTGCTACCGTCAGGACGAATACTATAGAGTGTCGATACTTTCGCCGTACCTACGCCCTGCTCTTCTATATAGGCAATATATCCTTGGCGATCAATCACTGGCATACGTGCAGTCAGCGGACTGGTCTCAACTGTACTGATTGGCTTTTTTACTGAGGTATTAGGTAATGTCTGGCAACCGGTAAGCACAGCAAATACGCCGATGGCAATAGGTGCTTTTATCATTAGTCTATCTATGTTTGATTTAGATAGACTCCCTTTACATATGGTTGTTTTATTTATGGCAGTTTTCAGCATAGCGTCATATCCAACAGAGCTTGATGATAAAAGTCTTATAAATATCTAAAAAAGCGATCGTTATCGACATAAATTCAGAGCCATCACCATCAATTAAAAAAATCAAAGATATTACAGAAACATTACTCTAGTGTAACCTAAACTGGACTAAATTTTGGATAAAAAAATGCCCCACTTGATAGCGAGGCATTTTGCGTTTTAAGAAGAGCAACTTCACATGAGTAACTTCAAACGAGCAACTCTAATTGCTTAAGTTCACGAACCAGTCAAACTGTTTACTCAATCATTAAGCTATTTTGTAACGGCTTTAAAATAAGCGACTTGATCATCATTTTTAATGGTCAAAATAGGCACATTGTTGGCATTCTTACTAAGACTATATTTACCTTTGACAGTAGCTAAGGCAGCAGTATCAAAGCTGGCTTGCGGTTCAGGACATGCCATCATAGTACTGATGCCGTTTTTAATCTCGACTTCACCATTTGCAACGCTATATCCAGCGCCCATGTTATTGCAGGTATTCATAAATGCCACGTAATCTCTACCGTTATCATTCATAAAATTCAACGTTAACGGCTTGGCTGGGTCAAAAAACAGCTGAGTCACTTTATCGCCATTGCTGCGTTTGGCATCAACGAGCTGCCAGTTATGCGCTTGCAAGACATCTGCATTGATTGGCTGACTAACTGGCGCAGGTAAACTCGTCGTCTGGCAACCCGCAGCAAGCGTACCAACTGCCAATGTCGCGGCCATCATTACTTTACTCATGTTCTTCATATCAATTCCTCGCTTTATTGCATCCGATACTTTTACTAGACATTTTATCTGTATGAGTGATCAGCGCTAATAGACAGGCGGTAAGCGCTAATAGACATAGTAAAAGCTCAGATTTATTATGATTCATTTATTGTTTTATTTAATGCTCTAAACAATGGCAATATTGTGCATGACTCACAGGGAGGTGTCATCATAAACTGGGTAGTTATTCGGAATGCATTTTGTACTACTTTGCAAATGTCTAGCTACTTGCTCTTGCCAGTACCTAAATGAGCTGCTAACTATAATTTTGCTAACTCTATCTATTCGTATCAACGATGATTATTGATGGTTATTAACGGTCACTATTGACGGTAATTAGGGATTATTCACGGCTTGCTGTCGTTGCAATGCCGCATAACCATCTAGACGCTTACGCTCAGTGTCATTAAATAGTTGCTGTTCAAGCTGATTGATTTGAATTTGCGCTTGGGCGGCATCGACACCTTGACTTAATAAGCGATTTTTTTGAGTTTTATACTGGGTGAAGCGTTGGTCAAAATTCGCGTCTTCTTGATCTACTTGTGCCAGCCTTTCTGCTGCTGGTGCGCCTACTAGCTCTCGGCGCATATTATATAACTCCTCGGGCGTTGCACCGCGAGCTTTCATCTGTTCAGTGCGAGTCATCAACTCGCTAATATTGGCTTGTTGCATGATATTGCTTTTAGTAGCATTATCTGGCAATCGACTGATATAGTCCTGACGGGCAGCTTGTTTCTGTGCATCAGACATCTGCTTATTTTGGTCAATTCTGACCATCTCTATACTATAATTATCGTAATCATCCTCTGCGCCAAAAAATGCTGTGATGGTTGGCTTGTCAAAATACTGCTGTCGTAGATTAGCGATATCTTGTTTTTGTTGGGCAACTGCATTCAAGTCCAGCTCACCACTTTTGGTCGCCTGTAATTGCAGATTACCATAGCGCTTTTCTATCTCAGGAAGTGCTTTAAGGTAAGCAACATATTGATTAAAAATAGTGACCGCTTGGCTAGCGGCAGGCTCTGGTGTGTGATGGCGAATATAACTCTCCACACGGGCAAATATAACCGCTTCCTCTTCCTCACCTAGGGCGGATAAAAAATAATCAAACAAACGCCGCAGACCTTCAGTAACGACCAACTGTTTATTTTCATCGATGATGATTTCACCATCAATTTGGGTGCCCTTTAATGAGCGTGGTAAATTTTCTAATCCTGTGACAAATTGAGACCGGCTGGGTGTCATTGTAGTTTTCACGACTTGTCCCGCAGCCAGCTCAGTTGTCACTGACTCGTTAGTCTCATTATCAGAGACGGAGGATTTGATTGAAGCTGAATTTACATCGTTACTAGGCTTGAACCACAAAATAACCGCCGCTGTGGCAATGATAACCACGACGATGATAGCAATTGTTGCATAGGCTGAACGGCGGTTATTTGACATAAATGATATTTCTCAATCAATGAGTATTATTATTTTGTAGTTCAGCTTATAGGTTGGCGTTTTTCAGACGGTTTACCTGGGTACGATAGATAGATTTTGGCTCAGACTCTCCCCATGCCGTCAGACCCAAGACTTGATCGGCGGAATCCAAATGGTTCATTCTATAATTATCACGAATCACATAGCCAAGACGACTTGAGCAAGCAGATACCAATCCATCATTAGACTCACCTGCAAACGGTACGCCCGTTGCGGCCAATAGGTAATCGCTAGGGTCAAGTGCGCTCGTTATTTGCCCAACGCCGCTAAATGAATAATACTTGATGCCATTGACCGCAGTACTAGTCGGTTGACCACAATAGTTTTTGGGCATTGCTGCAGGAAATTTGGCATTGAACTTAGCAGCACCATCGGTCGATAGAGCCACGAGCGCTTGCCAGCCATCTTGTTGTTGAATTTGATTGAAACTGATACCTGACCCAATATCTGTGAAGCCACCAATCAGATTAAACACGCCTGATACTAGCTGGGTGGTGACATTAGATGGCTGTCCAGAAGTATTATTTGGCTCAAGGACATCTTTAACAAAATCAGCGGTTTTTGATCCTTGCTCTGGACTTGATACCGCGGTTACTGAAGCCACGTACTTTGGCGCGACGCCAGCGACATAACGGATATCTATACCGCCCTGACTGTGTCCAAACAAATTGACTTTAGATTCACCTGAAATCGCGGCAATGGTCTTGACCTGTTGTAGCAGTTGCTCACCTCGAACTTCGCTGTTATTGACCGCTGACGTTTTGGTGGTATATACCTCTGAGCCACCTTTCATCAAGTCTTCTGGAATCCCATTAAAATAGTCAATGACTCCAAATAGCGTTGTGAAGCCGCCAAGCCCGTGTGCTAAGACGACCGGATATTGAGTTTTAGTGTAACTAGAAGTGAAATATTTACTGTCCACCAACTTGCAACCGTTAGCATTGGCACAATTATAGTATTGTCCTGCAGCTTGAGCAGAAGTGGTTTGCATGGTCATTAGAAGCACACCAGCACTGATTGAACCCAGTATTGGTAACAATGTTTTCGGTGTGAGAGCTGCACGAATGTACAAAGAAAGCGTCATAACAACATCCTTGTTATCATTGATTTGGTTATTTTTACTGCACAACTACAGTAAAAATTGCTGCTAATTCCGTTAGCAGGCAAAATTACATTACTTATATATCCTGCAACATTCAACTAATTTGTCAAAATATGAATATATTAGTCTGACTAATGAGTCATATAAGCCCTTACCAAGCTGTAAAGCAATTATTTTCAATGATAATGATAGGTACACTATCACTTAACGTAAAAGTGTCACTAGTACGTTTATGGTATAATCTATCTACAATGAACCCATAATTATAAGATATACGATGATGACTAAAAAATCCCTTATCCAGTCTCCAGAAGCCATAGAAAAAATGCGTGTGGCCGGTAAACTCGCTAGTGATGTCCTTGTCATGCTCGACGAGCATGTCAAAGTGGGCGTCAGTACCGAAGCACTTAATCAGATTGCCCATGACTATATTGTTAATGTGCAGCAGGCTATCCCTGCCCCACTTAATTATAATGGTTTTCCAAAATCTATCTGTACCTCAGTCAACCATGTTGTCTGTCACGGTATCCCAACTGAAAACAAGCTGCTGAAAGATGGTGATATTATCAACATCGACGTGACTGTTATCAAAGACGGTTACTATGGCGATACCTCAAAAATGTGGATCGTCGGCAACGGCTCTATCATGGCACAGCGTATTTGCAAAGTGGCACAAGACGCCCTTTACGCAGGTATGAGCGTGGTTAAAAACGGTGCACGCCTAGGTGATGTCGGCGCTGCTATTCAGGCCGTTGTCGAGCCCGAGCGCTTTAGTATCGTTCGCGAGTTCTGTGGTCATGGTATCAGTGATGAATTCCACCATGAGCCACAAGTCATGCACTATGGCAAAAAGGGCACTGGTTTTGAGCTAAAAACAGGTATGACGTTTACCATCGAGCCTATGATTAACCAAGGCACGTGGCAGACTAAGATTTTGCCAGATGAGTGGACGGCGATTACTAAAGACCGCAAATTGTCTGCTCAATGGGAGCACACCATGGTCGTAACAGACAATGGCTGTGAGGTATTTACTACTCGCCCCGAAGAAGATTTAAGTTTTTTGACGCAGTAGTACAATCAAAGATCGCTTAGGCGGTCTTTTTTTTGGTCTTTAATTAGGGCATATTGAGTATTGTGCTTATAGGCGCTTTGTCTTTATACTCAGATGACCTGATAACTTTTATTGATATATTTATCAGCATCTTTATTGATACATGCTATTCGTAATTTTTATTAGCCATCAGCACATTAGTTGCTCAATAGCGCTCAGCTCAAACGTTCTATTTCTAAACTCTTAACTGGATAACACTCATGTTTAATTGTGATATCGCCTCTGTTGATTTGACGCCTTTACCAATACTACCAAGTGAGGTGGCGACAGACTCACCCCCACTGTCAGCCAAAAATGTGACAGACAAGAACCTACTTGGCATTCCTGAATGGTTGGCCCAGATCAACGACGATATCAGCCGCTCACTAGAACGCGGCACCAATATTCGCCAACTGGTTGCAGCACGCGCTTGCGCTATCGACAGCCTATTGATTGCATTATTCAAATGGTTTGAGTTAGATAAGACTGAGTTGGCATTTTTTGCGACTGGTGGCTACGGGCGCGGTGAACTATCGCTCTACTCAGACATCGATATTTTGCTCCTGGCTCCTGGTGAAATAGGTACTGATGCCAGTAGTAAAATCGATAAACTGGTCGCTCTACTATGGGATATAGGACTAGAGCCTGCGCTCTCTGTACGTAGTGTCAATGATGCGCTAGAGGCCGCGCTTGATCATACGATTGCCAGTTCTCAGCTAGAGGCTCGACTCCTAATCGGTAATGAAACATTGCAAGACATGCCTGCTCAAATCGTCAATAAACAGTGGTCTCCACGCGCATTTTTTGATGTAAAAATGGAAGAATCCAAAGCGCGTTATTTGCAGCACAATGCCACCGAGTACAATCTTGAACCCAATATCAAAACAGCGCCGGGCGGGCTACGTGATATCCATATCATCGGCTGGGTCACCAAGCGTTATTTTCGCGTGAGCAAGCTATATGATTTAGTGCAACAGAATTTTTTGACCGAAAAAGAATTTGATGAGTTGAGCTTTGCCGAAGGATATTTATGGCAAATTCGACATTACTTGCATGTACTGACGGGCCGTAATGAAAACAAGCTGTTGTTTGATTATCAGCGTGAGATTGCCCAGCTAATGGGCTACGAGACCCAACCTGATGACCAGCCTAATGCTGCGGTCGAACGGTTTATGCGCGACTATTATCGCTGTGCAATGCAGATATCAACGCTGTCTGAGATGCTGACCAATCATTATTATGAAACGATCATAGAGCCGCAGCTGCCTGACGATGAACGTCCAAAAAAACAACCTATAAATGCGCGATTCAACCGTATTGGCAACCAGATTGCCATCGCACATCATCGAGTTTTTGCACAGCACCCAGAGTCTATCTTAGAGATGTTTTTATTGATGGGTCAGCATGGCATCGATAAAGTTCGTACCCATACCCTGCGCGCACTCAAAATTGCCGCACGCGGCATCGATCAGATATATAGAGACAACCCTACTCACAAAGCGCTGTTTTTATCGAATCTAAAAGAACAGAACTACCTATTTCATCGTCTACGCACCATGAATCGCTATGGAGTATTGGGTAACTATATTCCTGCTTTTGCGCAAGTTACTGGCCTCATGCAATATGACTTGTTTCATCGATATACTGTAGATGCGCATACCTTGTTTTTGATTAGAATTTTGCACCGATTTACAGATCCGGCCTTTCAAGAAGAGTTTCCGTTGGTCAGCTCTATCTTTCAACGTATCGAACGTAAAGAGATTTTGGTGCTGGCAGCAATGTTCCATGATATCGCTAAGGGCCGTGGCGGCGATCACAGTGAGCTTGGTCAAACAGAATCGATTGAGTTTTGCTTATCGCATGGTATGAGCTTGGCGGATGCGAACTTAGTTGGTTGGCTCACGCGCTATCACCTTCTCATGTCGATTACTGCACAGAAAAAAGATATCTCAGACCCTGAAGTAGTGACTATTTTCTCTGATCTCATCGGTAACGTGACTCATCTAAACCATCTGTATGTACTGACGGTGGCTGATATGAATGCGACCAACCCACAGCTATGGAACAGCTGGCGGGCGACTCTCATGAAACAGCTATACTCACAAACTCGGCGCATCTTGCGCGCTGATATCGATGCGCCTACCAATCGTCAAGATATGATTAGTGCCACACGCAAGCAAGCGTTAACGATGCTAGATAATGTCAATAACCAGCACATGAACCGCGATGAAGTATTGCGTCTATGGGATGACTTGGGCGATGAGTATTTCTTGCGAGAGATTGCAGAAGATATCTTATGGCATACTGAAGCTATCTTGAATCACCCACCGATTGGACTGGCTTCTAATGCTGACAGTCCACCATTGGTCGTTTTGCGTGAGCATCGCGAATTGGCACTTGATGCAGTACAGGTATTTGTTTATACCCAAGATCAAATGAACCTATTTGCCGTTACCATGGCAGTATTTGATCAGATGAATCTTGATGTTTTAGATGCACGTATTATCACAGCGACCCGTGACTTTGCTTTGGATTCTTATGTATTGCTAGATCCTAGTGGCACATTGCTGGTCGATGAGGAGAGCCAACAAGAGCTAAAACAACGCTTAATTGACTCGTTTCAAGACCCTACCGTACTTAAACTGACGAACAAGCGTATGCCGCGTCAGTTAAAACACTTTGAAGTAAAAACGGTGATTAACTTTGAATTCAATGAAGCATCAGATCAGCACATCTTGAGCTTAGAAACGCTTGATCAGCCAGGGCTATTGGCGCGAGTTGGCCAAGTATTTCTGCAAGAGCAAATCGAAGTACATGCTGCGCGTATTACCACTCTAGGTGAGCGTGCAGAGGATATGTTTTATATCAGTGATCAAAATGATAAGCCACTATCACCTGATAGACTTGAAGCATTAAAGGCAGCGTTGTTAGCCAGTCTTACCGTTCAGAAAGAGCATAATAGCGTAATATATTTTTGATACGGCTAGATAGTTTTGGTTAGCCATTATTTTGAATATTAACTAGCAAAAGTAGTCTGATAGTCATCATAGAAGTACGTTTTATAACGTACTTCTATAGGTTATCTCGCTAGCATGTTCGTTCAGTTCATCATCAGCAAGCTCTGGCGGCAAAACCCCTACTTCAGGTGGCTGCTGCTCCATGATTAATCGTCCAGCATCGACTTCTTTTTGTAGCAAACACTGCAAGCTTGCTAGGTGAAACTGGCCATCTAGATAATCATCTAAGGCTTCCAAAGAGATAGGTGATTTGGCGTGTACATCAGGATACAGGCTATCCTCTGCCAAAATAATCATCTCGTTGAGTGCCTCTTCGCGCATCAGCTCGTCATTATCTATCTTGCGCTGCAGTTTATTTGCCAACTGGCCTTTAGCAGCAAGGGCGCTGACAAAAAATAGGGTCTGTATCACAAACAAAGAGACGTATTGCCATAGCGGTAATGAGATACCAAATATATTATTGAGCAGCATCAAGGCCATTGCCACTACCACGTAGCCGACCAATTGCCACAACAGCCACATAATTAGGCTGTTTTCGCCATACCAAAACATTTTCTTTTCTTGACGCTCGATCAGTTGCTGGCGCGCTTGCCACCAGTTCTGTTCACGCTCTTTGAGCAGCTTATACAGGTTCGAGCGCTGCAAACTGTTATCAAGTTTTTCATTATTGATATCTTTAGCGATGAGATCATCATTATTTAGCACACTAGACATATCAAACTATCCTTAAAACGATCTACCACGTTTGTGATGTAGTCATTTTTTATATTGTTATAGGTTATACATTATGAAAGGTTCAAAAGACTTTTTGGCGACTACCTATTTGGTAGTCATACAACGAATAGCTTACGCTTGGTAAATGCCTATTCACGATATAAGAAGAAAAGGACAAAAAATTAGAGAAGTGCTACACTGCTCTAATGTAAATTTTCTTTATAACTTTATTATTAATTGTCTATTATAGTTATCACACTTATGAATCACAACTTAAAGCATCTCCATCCTTATCCATTCGCAAAGATGGCAACATTGCTTGCTGATAGCAAGCCTGCCAACGGTTACAGTGAAATAAAGCTCGGTATTGGTGAGCCAAAACATGAGCCCCCTGCATTTGTGCTGGACGTCCTACACGAAAACTTGGACAAAATAAGTCGTTATCCAACCACAAACGGTATGTTTGAGCTACGTCAAACCATCGCCCACTGGTTAGAGAAGCGGTTTTTTCTAAATCATGTCGATGCCAATACTCAAGTATTACCCGTGATGGGCACACGAGAAGCGATTTTTAGTTTTGTACAAGCGGTCGTTGATCATGATGTAGCTGACAAAGAGAGCAATGCTCCAGCGTCTAACACATCGCCTACGGTTGTCATGCCCAACCCGTTTTATCAGATATATGAAGGTGCGGCGATACTGGCACAGGCAACGCCTTACTTTGTCCCTTGTACATCAGCTAATGACTACAAAGGTGACTATCGCGCGGTACCAAAAGACGTTTGGACTCGTACGCAGCTATTGTTTGTCTGTAGTCCAAACAATCCAACAGGCTCAGTCATGACAATGGATGATTGGGAATACCTCGTTCGTCTGTCAGATCAGTACGGTTTTATTATTGCTAGTGACGAGTGTTATAGCGAACTGTATTTTGATACAGCACCGATTGGATTGCTCCAAGCTTGTGCTGCTCTCGGTCGCCGTGATTTCAAAAACTGTATCGTGTTCCACTCTTTATCTAAACGTTCAAACTTACCGGGTTTACGCTCTGGATTTGTGGCTGGTGATGCCAAAATTTTGCAGGCTTATTTGCAATATCGTACTTACCAAGGTTGTGCGATGCCGATACCTCATCAGCTGGCCTCTATCGCTGCATGGCAAGACGAAAAACACGTCGCTCATAATCGAGCGCTATACCAAGAGAAATTTGCCCTATGGATGTCTGAGCTTGGGGAATTGCTAGAGTTACGCATGCCTGATGCTGGATTTTACTTCTGGGTCAAAGTACCTGAACAGTTCGGCGGTGATGATGAAATCTTTGTCAAAGCGTTGTATGAGCAAGCTAATATTCATGCATTGGCAGGGCGCTATTTGTCACGTGAAGTTGATGGTCATAATCCTGGACAAGGTTATGTGCGTATCGCTCTGGTCGCGAGTGTCGATGAGAGCCGAGAAGCAATCAGTCGTATCCGCAAACTATTAGGTGCTTAAAGCTAATTAGAAAAATCTAATGTAGCTGGAATAAATGTCGCAGTAGCAAAAAGCCTCCAATAACCACAATATAGCTAGGGTTATTGGAGGCTTTTTGTTTTATTAATGCTATAGTAAAGTCTCTGCCGAAAATATGCCATCAAGGATGATGCCATGCCCCATCTTGATTTTAGCCAACCGCCCTTCGACGTATTGAGCTTAGCCGAGCGTCAAAGCATTAGAAAAAACACCCAAATACGCTACCTTGCCAAAAATGAAAGCTTGCCTGCAGGAGAATTGCAATGTCTGTATGTGGTCATCAAAGGGCAAATCGAGCAATCATTAGATGGTGAATTTGTCGCGTCCTATGTAGGTAGCAATCACGCTGATGGTCTGAACAATAATGATTGGTTTGATAGTCGCCGCCTGCCTGAATCACTTCCCAAGGACAATCAGCTAGAGCATGAAAGTACGTCCATACAACCCTATCAATTCCGAGCTAATGAAGAGACCTTACTGCTCCAAGTCAATGGCACCGCTATCGATAAAATCAGTGCACAAAATCATTTGGTACGCCAAATGCTATCAGACAAGCTGCCTGAAAGATTAAAAGCATTGCGCCAACGACGTCATAACAAAACGCTAGATCCTGCCAGCTATACCAACCAACAAGAAGTACAGCAAATTATGCTGCAACCAGTGATAGATGTTCATCTATTACCAGTCCATATCGTCGATGCCAATGATAGCTTGTACGAAGCGGCCCGCATCATGACCAAAGCTGGATTGAAACATGTGCTGGTCCGACCGCTACATGGCTTAAGTGGCTCACAAACAGCGCAACATGAGACAAAATTACTTTTAGGGATTTTGACCGATACTGATATTTGTCGCGCGGTAAGTGACAGAAAAGATCCAGCTATCACCCCTTGCCAGCGCTATGCTAATTTTAATCTACGTACCATCAAAGCCAGTGATGAGATTGGCGATGCGCTGCTGACCATGACTCGCTATCGTATTCATAGACTGCCAGTCATCGATAAGAGTGGCAATGTCGTCGGAGTACTTGGGCAAAGCGATATGCTCGCTCATATTGGTCATCATTCGCAGCTGATTAGTATTCAAATCGAACAGGCACAAGACTTATCGAGCCTAGATACCGCTGTTGAGCTGATCGGGCGCTATATTCGTGCACAGCATCACAATGGTGTCAAAATCGGTAATATCAGTCGTATGGTACAGACGCTAAATGCGCAGGTGTTTACCAAGCTATGGCAGCTAATCGTACCTGATGAAGTGATGGCCAATACCTGCCTTATCGTTATGGGTTCAGAAGGTCGCGGTGAGCAAATCATGCGTACCGATCAGGACAACGCTCTCATCATTCGCGATGGCTATACACACCCTGATTTAGCACAGTTCACTGATACTTTTAATAGCCATTTAGCAACGCTTGGCTACCCACTGTGTGATGGCAATATTATGATGAGCAATCCTATGTGGCGACAACCGCTCAAGCCATTCACTGCACAAATTAACCTATGGTTTAGAAACTCCGACCCGATGCATGGTATTTACTTGTCTGCGATACTAGATGCTGAATACGTCTGCGGCGATGAGTCACTGCTTACTCAAGTACGTCAGCACTTAGAACTTGCTCATCAACAAGCAGATCCTATGTTTGTCAGGCAGTTTGCGCGGGCAGCGCTACAGTTTGGTGATGTTAATCAATGGTGGCAGAAGTTTGTCCCTTTACTAAGTGGTAAATCAGCATCACCTGATATCGACCTAAAAAAAGCCGGTATTTTTCCCTTGGTGCATGGTATCCGTACCTTAGCATTAGAAAATAATGTGCTCGATGTGCCTAGTACTAAGGCGCGTTTAAAGGGCTTGGTGCAGGTTGATGCTATGACCCAAGAGCGCGCCGATACTTTGCTAGAAGCCTTGGAGTTTTTTATGGCGCAGCGCTTATCTGTGGCCCTCTCAACCGACGATAAGCATGCACGGCAAGTGGATCCAACGACTTTGACCGCACTTGAACGTGACCTACTCAAAGAGTGTCTGGCCGTAGTCAAAAGCTTCAAAAACCAATTGCGTCAACACTATCAACTAGAAATCGCGTGAATGTGGCAGTCTTAATATAGAGGCTTCATAAATACAGAAATTTTGTAAGTACAAAAACAACATAGATGGATGAGCAATCAATATGAGCTGGTTACAGCAGTTATTTTGCGCTTGGCAAAAGACGCAATTGCAGCGTCCAGAGTTGGCCTCAATGTTTACGACACCTTCGGCTGAACAGTGGGTAGCGATTGACTGCGAAATGACAGGGCTGAACCCCAAGAAGCATCACCTGCTGTCTGTAGCAGCGATACATATTAATGGCAATATCATCGACACGGGTAATGGCATGCATTTAGTTTGCAGACCTCCTGTCATGCCAGACCGCGACACTATTGTCATTCATGGCTTGCGTACCGCCGATGTTGAACATGGCATGAGTTACGATGACATGTTGGCACTACTACTACCATTCATAGGTAATCGACCAATCGTTGGATTCTGCACACAGCTAGACATGGTTTTTTTAAATCCATTGGTCAAACGCTATATGGGAACGTCTCTACCAAACGAAGTCATAGATTTGCGTCATCTGCACAGTCGGCGTATCAGTGGTCACACACAAGGGCTTTCTGGACAAGCCCAACATCTAAATCGCATATTAGCCCATTACAATATTCCTGAACTGGGCGCGCATGATGCTTATAACGATGCTGTTATGACGGCGATGGCTTTTTTACATGTGCGTTAGCAGCAAGTCATGCTCTCAGTTCAATCTATAGTTAGAGTTAGTTATCTAAATAAGGGCGTTATTATCGCTAGGGCGTGTCCTCATTTTGAAAATGGTGATAAAAATGAGATAAACGGCAGCCAAACAAGGAAAGGAGTACAGATAATATCGGGATATCAGCCAGCTACTTGACGCAGTCTGGCAAAGATTTGGCCGTTTTCAGCCCATTTAGAGTTTACTGTTCAGATTGATGTCACGCCCTAAAATTGTACTGCTGACATCGTGTGCGAAAACAGCAACTCATGTTACCATAGGCTGTTTTTGCCACCTGATGAAAGATGCTCATGCGATACCCTTCTAAACGCCGTCATTACTCTACTGCTGCAACCAAAATCACCACGCTTTGTCGTCATTTTCGACTGCTAAACCAACCTAATAAACGTCTATCTAGGTTAGCGTTATTGGCAGCAGTTATAGTAGCGCCAATACATGCACAAGCCGTGTTACCAGCAGCTATTCAAAAAGCCTTGGCGCGTGCCGACTTGACAGAAGCGGATATCAGTATCGTTATTACCCCTGTAGGTGACAAAACTGCCAGCCGTCTGCCGACTCCTATTCAAGTCATTGATAGTGATGAATCTGACAGCCAATCTGCAACTACTATAGTATCTGAGCACCCAACTACAGACGCCTCTACAGATATAAGTACCAGCGACCTGAGCCACCAGAGCGCGTTAATTACCATAGAGCAGCGCACCATTGAGAAGCACGAGCAAAAAATACATGCTTATACCGATGACCCTTATACTTATCAGAGCGTAGAGAGCATTCCAACAGTTATCCCTGACGAACATCAGCGTACGCTTGATCAGAATACCAAAGCCCAAGATACTGCAGGCAATAATAAAACCTCTATAAAGATTTCATTTTCGCCTTTGCTGGATCACCAGTCTGACATCCCTCGTACGCCTGCCAGCACCATGAAACTCGTGCCTAGCTTTATCGCTTTGGACACTTTAGGGGCGGATTTTGTGTGGCATACACGGGTTTATCACACAGGTATTGTCATCGGCAACCGTCTACATGGTGACTTGATTATTCAAGGTAGTGGCGACCCAAAAATGACCCACGAGCGCTTAAAACAGTTGCTGTATAAAGTGCAAGCATCCGGTATTCGTCATATCAATGGTGACATCGTCATCGACAGCGCTGTTTTTAATAATGTTAGTAAAGACCCTGCCGCCTTCGACAACTCACCGCTACGTCCCTATAACGCTAGCCCTGATGGGTTTTTGGTTAACTTTAGCACCATTGGTATCAAAACTTATCCTCAAGATAACGGCCAAGCAAGCGTGACCTATAAGCCGCGGTTAGCCAATTATCAGCTACCTGCTAAAATCAATACCCGTGCAGCCAGTTGTGGGCAAGCAAGCTATAGCCTAGCACCGCAGTGGCAAAACACGCAGCTTGTGTTAAATGCCAGTCTGCCCGAGAGCTGCGGTGAGCATGTCTTTTACGTGGCATATCCTAATGCCAAAGAGTTTGCTGCACACGTCATCGCTGCCAAATGGCAATCATTAGGGAATACTTTAAGTGGACAGGTCATATCGCAAGAAACACCTTACGATATGACCAAAACGACAAAACGAGCGCACGGGCTTACGGCTATCGCGATGTCTCCTCTACCTATGGTCAGCTATCCGTCGTTGAATTTAACGGAGCAGATTCATGACATTAACCACTTCTCAAACAATGTCATGGCTGAGCAAGTGGCGCTATCTATAGGCGCTTACGATAAAGAAAGGCTGACTCAATCAATACCTGCTAGCACAACTGCGACTAGTCCAGGCAGTCATGAAGCCAGTGCTAGTAATGAGATGGATAATAAAGTAGCGGCTGTTAAATCTAGTGGCAAAAAGGCGGATAGCTTATATCAGTTTGGCAAACCTACTACGACAGACTATCCTGCAGCCTTACAAACCATCAATCAATGGTGGCAAACCAACCTCAGTACGCCACCGCCACATTTGACCAACGGCTCAGGACTTTGCCGCGAGTGTACTATCACCGCCGCCAACCTAAGCGAGCTACTGACTTACGCTTATAGTCGACCAAATTTTGATGCCTATTTCGATTCGTTAGGTGTCGCTGGGGTTAGTGGCACTATTGCCGCTCATAGCGATCGCTTGCCTGAATCTGCAGCCACTGGCCGCGCATGGATAAAAACTGGCACGTTAAATAACGTCACTTCAATGGCAGGTTACGTCAAAGGGCTGTCAGGACAGGATTATGTTGTCGTCGGTATAATCAATACTGATCAAGCATTAAATCCTTATGCAGCAAGGCCTGTATTAGATGCCATGCTCGACTGGGCGGCACAGCGTTGATATTTTAATTAACGCTTTAAGACGTTGTATCATCCATACTCTATTTTTTACCTTTATAAAGGTTAGCTTATGTCACGCCAGACAACCAGTCTCAACAAACCCCAGACACTTGTACAAGTGCAGCCTAAACTGGCTCGATATGTTGGTTTTTTTGCGATTGGATACACGCTTGCCAGTACCATATTTATGATGATACAGACCAAACTTGCGCTCAATCCCCAACTGGTCATGGTGGTTTCTATTATCGTGGGTGCTTACATCGCTGTCAGTAAATTTATCAAACATCAGAAGCGAGCATTAGCGCGAGATGAGATTAATAAATTGATGTTTGGTGGGGTTGTGATTGTTTGGATGCTGACTGTTATTTATTTTTCAGCCATCTGGTTTTGGCTGTTTGATACGATAAGCCGTGAGGTATTGTTTGAGATGGCGATGCAGCGTCCACTACCTTTGCTTTCATCACTAATGCTGATGCTGGTTCTCACTCTAGTCAGTGCGCGAATCAGTCTATGGTCTATCAATCGATTATTAGACCCTATACGCAAATCAACGTAAGTACAAACCATCATCTACAAGGTGCTACAAAGTTTTCCCCTGCTAATGCGTAAAATCCGTTAGGCTAAGTTTAGGACGTGTCATTATTTTAAGAATAGTACTAAAAATGAGACAAAGTAAGACGCGCCCTAGTAAGTAGTATTTTAGCGATGACTTGTTTTACCTTTATAATAGGAGCGAACATTATGGACATGATCTTTTTTGACAACATAGACAAGCTTGGTCGTATTGTTTTGACGACTGTTATGGTTTACGTGTTGATTGTGACAGTCACCAAAGTCTCTGGCAAACGCTCAACATCGCAGCTCAACAACTTCGATTGGATCGTGACGGTCATGATCGGCTCGTTAGGTGCCAGTACAATTTTGCTCAAGGACATTCCCTTTGTTGAAGGGGTTTCGTCTATTTTAGTACTGTACCTATTGCAATTTTTGGTGACCAAATATGCGTCTGTGTCACCGCAATTTAGTAACTTTATTTTATCAGAGCCACGTATCGTTTTTTATCAAGGGCAGTTTTTGTCAGACGCCATGCGTGATGAGCGCTTGACGCGTCAGGAAATCGAATGTGCCATGCGTACTGAAGGGATTAATAGCTTTGATGATGTCGAAGCCATTGTTTTTGAGTCTGATGCAAAGCTGACTGTCATTCCAAAGCCAAGCCAAGCGGACGATCAAAGCGCAAGTAGCAACGTATCAGAGACGATTAATCCTCTGATGTAAATTGCAGACAATGAAGAACGAGCGATACAACTATTAAGAACACACCCTAGTAAGCTTGAATTCAATTATCGAGATGGTAAGTATTATGAAAGTAAGGATTTTGACCGTTGGCAATAAAATGCCTAGCTGGGTACAGACGGGTTTTGACGAATATTACAAACGCATTCAACCGATGCTAAGCACAGAAATTGTCGAAATTGCGGCAGCCAAGCGGGCAAAAAACCCTTCAGATGCTAATTTGGCACAGTACCGTGAGCAAGAAGGTCAGGCCATACTGGCCGCTCATAATGCATCAAGCCGCGAGCAATTATGGGTACTAGATGTTAAAGGCAAGATGATTTCGACCGAAGGACTGGCTGATAAACTCGCTGATGGCATGCTACAAGGCGATGATATTGCCTTGGTCATCGGCGGCGCAGATGGCGTCTCACCAGAAGTATTGGCAAAGGCCGATGCAAAATTATCACTATCAGCACTGACATTGCCGCATCCGCTAGTACGCGTCGTACTTATGGAACAATTGTATCGCGCGATGAGTATCAATAATAACCACCCTTATCACCGTGGTAATTAAATAAAATACTAATCTATTTTTTGATTTGAAACATCAACCCTAAAATAGATTGAAAAACTGGCGCACGCCCTAATAAATGCAACATGAAATATCCAAAACGTGCGACACCCAACGCCTCTAAGACCTCTCATCAACGTGATGACCATCATAGTGTGCAGACGCCTATCACAGCGGCTGCCGCATGGGAAAATACGTCTGATGTAGCGACGAATACATCTAAGCTACCAGCGCTCTTTATTTCGCATGGCGCGCCTACGCTTGCAATTGAGCAGTCTGCGACGACCAGTGCACTGGCACGTATCGGTCAAAACTTACCTAAGCCACGAGCCATCGTCATTATGTCAGCGCATTGGCAGTCAGCAAAGCTAGAGATTAGCAGTAATCCACAGCCAAAGACGTGGCATGACTTTTCAGGATTTTCGCCTGAACTTTACGACATTCAGTATCCTGCTATAGGCCAACCAGCGCTGGCTGAGACACTTGCTCAGCAGCTGACCGCACGTGGTATCACTTGTAGTGTCAATCCAGTACGTGCCTGTGATCATGGTGTGTGGGCACCGCTCAGACACCTGTACCCAGAAGCCGATGTGCCTATCGTACAGATATCATTGCCGCAGCATTATGACAGTATTGCCTGCTATCAGTTAGGCGCGCAGTTAGCACATTTACGTGATGAGCAAATCCTCGTCATCGGTTCAGGTAACATTACGCATAATTTGCAAGCATTGCGCTGGGAAGCTGACAGCATCGATCAAGCAGCCAAAACGTTTAAGCAGTGGTTGTTGCAGCAGCTCAAAATAGACATTCCCACGGCGCTCGACTGGCAGCAGTACCCAGACTACAAGGACATTCATCCAAGTGATGAGCACTTGCTACCGCTGTTTTTTGCATTAGGTACTGGTCAGCGCGTCTCTGTCGTTCATCAAAGTATGGCTCATCATAGTTTGGGTATGGATATCTATCGTTTTGACTGATTGAGTGCGACCAATGCGAACACTAAAATTTAACCCTACTTCTCAAAAGCGTGTTTGGTAAATAAACCTGCACGCTCCATCTCGCCCGCCACACTGAATAATGTTGCTTCATCATTCATGCGCCCGATTAACTGCATACCAATCGGTAGGCCTTTTTTGCTCATACCGACTGGTACTGACATCGCGGGTAACCCTGTAACATTACCCAATAGCGTAAAACCCATCTTACCTAATACAGGGGCACTGAGCTTTTCTATCATGCCTGAGCTAAAGGCGTATCTACCCATATTAAAGCCCTTGTTAAGCACCTCGGCGCTACGCATCATCATCTCATCCATACGGCTAGGCGGTAGTACACCATGCTTTACCGCAGGTGTGGGCACAGTCGGGCACAAAATCATGTCGTAGTCTTCTAGCAATAGACCCGTCTGATACTGGCTATGATGCCAGCCATGTTTGGCATGTGCCAAATCAACCGCTGACAATGAGCGCCCAAGCAGCGCCATATTATAAGTTTGCGGCTCTAGGTTTTTGATGTGATCAGCCCCAAACTCACGCTCGATATTATCAATCGTAAAAGCAGTATGCGCGCAGACTACAACGATAAAGTCATGCCAAAACTGCTCGATATTGATGTTTGGCTCGGCTGGTACTACTTCATGACCCATAGACTCTAATTGCTTAGCCGTTTGGTCAAGTACCGCCAGCACCTCTTTGTCCACTGTCGTATTGGCTATCAAAGGCTGCTGATGCAAAGCAATTTTTAGCTTTCGCGGTGCCCGCATTGCCGCTTGCAAAAAAGTGCCGTCTGGCGGAGCTATAACATAAGGGGCACCAATCTCTGCTCCACTAGTGGCATCTAGCATCGCTGCACTATCGCGCACTGAACGCGTAATCACATGGTCAGCCACGGCGCCTTCCCAGCCTTCACCAAGATTAGGGCCCATTGGATTACGTCCGCGGCTTGGCTTTAACCCAAACGTACCGCACCAAGCAGATGGAAAACGTATCGAGCCGCCACCATCACCGCCGCCTGCCATTGGTACAATACCGCTCGCAACTGCTGCTGCACTGCCCCCTGACGAGCCGCCAGAACTGTAGCCTTTTTTAAAAGGATTGTGAGTAGCACCATGCGCTTTTGGCTCAGTAGTGATAATCAAACCAAACTCAGGCGTGTTAGTCTTGCCAAAGGTGTTGACCCCTGTCGCTTTCATCCGTTTGACGATTTCGCTGTCTTTTTCTGAAATGATATTGACACTGCGGCTACCCATTGTAATCGGCTCGTCAGCGAAGCTAAATGACAAATCTTTTAGTAAATACGGCACGCCAGTAAATACACCTGAAGGCAAACCCGTCTGCGCAGCATTGTATGCACGCTCATCAAAACGATGCACAATAGCGTTTAGCTTAGGGTTGATTTGATTGGCTTGATGGACAGCAGCATCTAGCAATTCCTTTGCGCTGACCTCACCTGAATTAACCAATGCTGCTAAGGCGAGCCCATCATACTGAGTATATTCTTTAAACATAACTAACCTTCCTTGGAGAGTAACTTTATTAAGACTATGTAGCACTCATATTTTCTAAAACTGATGACTATTTTTTCATCAACTCTTGTCAGTTTAGTATAAAAAACCGTGCCTGATATTTCATAAACGGACTCGTTAGTCATCTGGTCGATTTCGGCAACCAATGAACCAGTATGCGAATCTGCTCTTCAAGCCCTAGAACGTATTTAATAGTAAAAGCTTACTTCTAAACCTACAATTTATGAAAGTATTATCAAGTTTTTTCCATAAAAAAACGAGCCATTCTCATGACTCGCTTTTTCGTTATCAACTTAATAATTAATCCTACATCAACAGTTCACGTTTGCCACTTTTGCCCATCGAGCTGACCAATCCAGCTTCTTCCATAGAGTCGACAATACGCGCAGCACGGTTATAGCCGATGCTGAATTTACGCTGAATGCTTGAAGCAGAAACTTTACGTGTTTCCATGATAAAGGCCACGGCATCATTATATAAATCATCATCTTCACCAGAGGCATTGGCTGTACTACCACCGCCTGGGCTAGATAATTCAAAGTTGCCTGCCATATTATCAATATAATCAGGGGCGCCGCGCTCACGCCACGCATCACAGACACGGTTAACTTCTTCGTCACTAACGTAAGCACCATGCACACGATCTGGCTCGATTTGCCCTGGCCCTAAGAACAACATATCGCCGTTACCTAGCATGTCCTCAGCACCGCCACTATCCAAAATCGTACGTGAATCGACTTTTGAGTTGACTCGTAGTGCTGCACGCACTGGGATGTTGGCTTTAATCAGACCCGTAATAACATCGACTGACGGACGCTGAGTCGCTAGCATTAAGTGAATACCAGCAGCTCGTGATTTTTGCGCCAAACGTGTGATGAGCTCTTCGGCTTGTTTACCGACCTGCATAATCATATCGGCAAACTCATCCGCGACAATGACAATCATCGGTAGTGTTTTTAGCTTAGGTGCTTGGCTAATACTTACGCTGTCATTCGGACGCCATAGAGGATCGAGCATGGGATTGCCTGACTTCTCCGCCGCGATCACTTTCTTGTTGAACTCATTGAGCTTACGAACTTTTAGCAAACTCATCAGCTGATAGCGACGTTCCATCTCAGCCACACACCATGACAAGCTACTGGCCGCTTCCGTCATATCGGTAACTACTGGCGTTAACAGATGCGGAATATCATTATAGTTAGCAAGCTCTAACTGCTTTGGATCAATCAAAATAAGACGCAGCTCATTAGGTGTATATTTGAGTAGCATCGATAGTAGCATCGAGTTGACCAATACTGATTTACCAGAACCTGTGGTACCAGCGACGAGCATATGCGGTGCACGCGCAAGGTCAGTAATGATTGGGTTGCCACCGATGTCTTTGCCCATCGCCATGCTAATCTGCGCTTTAGGATCTTTGAACGTTTCGGTGTTGAGCAGTTCAATCAAACGTACCATTTCACGTTTCTTGTTAGGTACTTCGATACCGATATACGGTTTACCCGGAATCACTTCGACCACACGCAAAGAAGCCATCGATAGTGAGCGCGCCAAGTCACGCGAGATACCTGTGACTTTACTGGCTTTTACCCCAGCAGCTAGCTCCACTTCAAAACGAGTGACCACAGGCCCTGGAATCGCATTGACCACCGAGGCTTTGACATTGAATTCTTGTAGTTTAATTTCCAATAACTCAGACAATTGCTCAAGCTCAGCAATCGTATAACTGGGCTTGCGGTCAGGATCAGGCTTGTCTAGTATCGACACCTCTGGAATAGGCGTTAGACTGCTGCGATAAGCGGCGGTTTGCATCGAGCGTGACTTTTGGCTAAAGGCTGCATCATCACTGATATGCGGCATAACTGGCACAGTCATATCGTCAGAAAGACTGTCATCGTCTGGCATCATATCAGTGATATGGTTGCTGCTATCTCCTTCTGGAACAGCAAAACTGACGGATGGTTTGGCAGGCGTTATAGGTTGCATACTAGCAACAGGACTGGCCGCCTCCACAGTAGGTGCTGCTTTTGGATTGGCAGGAGGCGTATTGGTTGGTGTCATGTCTGAAACGTCTGACAAATCTGACAATGCAGGCTCAGTCTCTACTGTTACCGGAGCAACTTCAGGCTCAGAGACTACTGCTGTCTTTTCAGTATGTGGCAACTCTACAGGCGTATCAGACAGTTGATTGGCTGAATCCTGTACAAAACTAATAGGCTCTTCTACGATAGGTTCTGGCGTCTTCTCTGGTACTATTGGCTCAGCTGCTACGGTTTCCTGAACAGGCTTAGAGTCTTCAGACGTTTCTACAATAGACTCTGTAGGTTCTGATATATCAGCATGCTCTGCCAACCATGCTTCTGCTAATTTATCTACTTCCGCAGTCTCATGTGTCATAGAGATTTTAGGCTCAGCAGGTTCAATGACTGGTTGACTGGCCAAATCGCTGTGCACTGACTCATCAACTGATGGCTGAGCTAGTGATTCTTTATCGTGTATATCTGGTTGAGCAACCGCTTCTGTCGTGGTAGTGGTCACAGTAGCAGGTACTGTTTTTTCTAACGATGCTGTGGTACTAGTACCCGTTTGGGAATAGTTAGGTACAGGCATAGCCGAGCTGCTCATGCCGCTGGCACTGTAAGCCATTTGCTCACTTGCTAGTAAGTCATCGACCGTATTGGCATCATTCCACGCAAAGCTTGGCTCAACTTTGCGAGCAATAGATGCAGTCAAGTTTGAGGCTAATGGCTGGACTGCATTGTCGGCTGTATTATCAGTAGAGCTATTAAGCGAGCCTGTATCGCTATCTACCTGCTCACCTTTTGAGCTATTAGGTGTCGCCGCTGCTTTTGCTGCGATGACAGAGGCTTTGACACTATCGGCCAATCCTGATGTTGCCAAAAAGTCTGACAATACACTACCGAAACGTCCACTACTGCTGACGTCTTGAGCACCGCTAGTATTTTCCGCAGACTGCAACTCAAGTGGCAGTTGCTCATGCTCTACTTTTTTATCTACCGATTTTTCTAAGTTCTGGATAACCTCTTCTGATGTACTACTCGGTTCAGTAGCGTCGATAGCATCCTGACTTTTTACACCTGAACCAAGCCACGATAGCGCCCGAACCCTTTGATATATCGTCATCCAATGGATATTAAAGGCAAACGTAGCGGTAATCACAACAAATACTGCTAAGAAAACCACACTCCCCCACTGCGATAGCAGCTGTGCCAAACGCGCCTGTAACTCTAGCCCGATAATGCCACCAGCGACGCCTTCAAGACCGATTGCGTCAGGGTTCGTGACTTGTTGAACTAGAGAGACCAATTGTGCAAATAATGCGCTAGCACTTAATAGTAAAAACACATAAGCGACCAATCGCATGAGCCAAAACGTTGGCTTGTTTTCCCACCAAATCAGAATAGATTCATAAACTACAAATGCTAAAAACCACCAAGCACCAAACCCAAAAAAGCTGTAAAGCAAATCGGACAACCATGCGCCTGCCTCGCCGCCCATGTTATTAATCGTGGTCATATCACTACTGATGTGCGACCAGCTAGGATCGTTGCCTGTATAAGTCATCAAAATGACAAACAGATAAACGGCCAGTATTAACCCAAGGAGGGTAAACATTCCCTTTTTTAAATACTCAATAAGCGGTGCTGATATCACGTAAGATCTGCCTTGTTATTAATACTAAATGGTCGCCAATGCATGACTAAGCCTAATCATGCTGACATAAAGTGTTGACATAAATGTACCGAGCGAAGTGTTGGTTTGGCGTGTGCCGATCATAGAGCCTTGAAACAACCGTTATCGCTTGGCTCCTACTACACTTGGCATAACTTCTTATAATAACAAATACATAGGTGCAGTGGCGACAGTCTTCTCAAGAAAGCGTGTAAGAAAGTAAACCAGTAGACAATTTGCGCAAGAAAACAGCTGGTTAGCGAAACACGAGTGGCAAAATATGGCTAGCTGTATTGCCTAAATTCTATAAAATAGTCTCTGTTTTCGCACTTATGTTCCAAAGTTATTTATTCTTTGATTCTAATGATACCTGTGTTTGTTTTAGCAAACTTGCACTTTGTGCGCTGTGCCCTTATGTTATTATCACACAGCAATTAGAAGAAGCATATTTGTAGTCATTTTTGATATTCGTCTTTTATTATATTTATAACTTACATTTTTAATTCGTATATTTAGCAAGGAACAACTCATGGCAACTGACACTACTGCTCCACGTCACGAAAAGCTCATTATTTTAGGCTCAGGCCCTGCTGGCTACTCTGCCGCAGTCTATGCAGCACGCGCTAACCTTAAGCCAGTTATGGTTACTGGTATGGAAGTCGGTGGACAATTAACCACCACTACTGAAGTCGATAACTGGCCAGGCGATGCGCATGATTTGACAGGCCCTGCATTGATGGAACGGATGAAAGCGCATGCTGAGCGTTTCGGTACTGAACTGGTCTATGATCATATCAACGAAGTAAACCTAAATGAGCGTCCTTTTCAATTGACAGGTAACAACGGTAGCTATACTTGTGACGCGCTCATTATCTCAACTGGCGCCTCTGCACAGTACTTGGGACTAGAATCAGAGACTAAGTTCAGAGGGCTTGGCGTATCAGCCTGCGCCACTTGTGATGGTTTCTTTTATAAAAACCAAAAAGTTGCGGTGATTGGTGGTGGTAATACAGCGGTTGAAGAAGCTTTGTACTTATCTAATATTGCGTCTGAGGTGACCTTAGTGCATCGCCGTGACAGCCTACGCTCTGAAAAAATTCTGCAAGACAAGCTATTTGAAAAAGCCAAAAATGGTAATGTCAAAATCGAATGGAACCATCAAGTAAAAGAAGTGGTCGGTGATGACATGGGCGTCAATGGCGTCGTCATCGAATCAATGATTGATGGCAGTACCAAACAACTAGATACAATGGGTATGTTTGTCGCTATTGGTCATAAGCCAAACACTGACTTGTTTAAAGGTCAGTTGGATATGAAAGATGGCTATCTAATCGTTAATAGTGGCTTGAATGGTAATGCTACTCAGACCAGTATCGAAGGTGTGTTTGCCGCAGGTGACGTAGCAGATCACGTTTACCGTCAAGCTATCACTTCTGCTGGCACTGGCTGTATGGCTGCGCTGGATGCTGAAAAGTACTTGGATGCACTGGGCGAAACCGTCGCTCGTGATCACACTTACGATTCAACACTAACTGCAGATAAAGAAGCCTAAATGGGCAACTTTACTCAACAGCACGATAAACACATTACGCCTGAGACTTTAAAAAGTCTTGGGCGTTATGACTTTCCTGATCCCGTTTCTATCGACCCTGATGGTATTGGCATCGTCGCTATGGGCGGTGACCTAGCACCTGAAACGCTGATATCAGCCTACGCTCAGGGGCTATTTCCTTGGTTTAACGAAAATGAGCCTATTGCTTGGTGGTGCCCTGAGCCGCGTTGTGTAATCGTTCCTTCGGCCTATCAACCGAGCAAGTCTCTACGTAAGCAAGCAAATCGCGAACGTTGGCAAGTAACGCTTAATCAAGCTTTTGACGATGTCATACATGCCTGTAGCTTACCGCGCAGTGATGGCCTTAATGACAATCATCCCGAAGGTGAGCATACTTGGATTCATGATGAGATGATCGAAGCCTATACCATATTGCATGCGCAAGGCTTTGCTCATAGCATTGAAGTTTGGGACGAGGCAGGTCAACTGATTGGCGGATTATACGGGTTAAAAATAAACGGCATCTATTTTGGTGAATCAATGTTTCACCGAGCCTCTAATGCGTCAAAGCTAGCGTTTTGGGGTCTGATGCGCTTATGTGAACAAAGTGATGTCGCACTCGTCGACTGTCAGCTACCGAACGATCATTTAATGAGCTTAGGTGCCACTACCTTACCGCGTGCTGACTTTCTGACTCAGTTAGACAACCTAATTGGCAGCCAGTCTGTGCTATGGCAAAAGCACTCTCATAAATCGTTATCCGTATCGCTACTGGATAGCGAGTCGCCGTGGCAACTAGAGTTATGATTATCATAGCGAAAAAAATAAGAGGTTATTATGGCACTTGATACATCGTTTCTGTTGATTGGAGAGCTAGCAGCAAAGGCCAATACAACTAAAGATACGGTTCGCCATTACGAGCAATTAGGCCTGCTAAAATCTCGCAAGCGTCAGGCAGGCTCACGTTTATATACCGAATTTCATCCAGAGTGTATCGAACGCATAGAGCTGATCAAAAGCGCACAAGCTATTGGCTTTACGCTTACTGAAATCAAAAACAGTCTGAATGATTATTATGATGGTCACTTGGATATTGATTCGCAGCTTTTACTCACTCAGCAAAAGCTAGAACAAGTTAAAAAACAACAAGCCAATATCAGCATAATGGTGGAGTTACTGAGCGAACGCTTGGATATTTTAGGTCGAATGAAAGCCGATAGTGACTATCAGCTTGATGTGGAAGTCTGTAAAAAGAAAATTCCTTTACAATAAAGTTTAAATCTTAGTTAATTCTGCTTTTATATCGTAGCTGCTATAGCCACCTTTATTATAATCGCTTATTTTTTATTAAGATTTATTTTCTTTATTAAATATAATTATGCTGCATGATTAATGCATCGACTGCTGGTTTATGTGGCACTTTATAATAGCCTTTGCGTCTATGAATGACGCTAAACGCTTGTTGCTCGTATAACGCTATCGCCGCTGTATTATCTGCACGTACCTCTAACAAAAGACTTTCGACCTGATTAAGCTGTAACAGTTCATGCAACCTATTCAATACCTGTGAAGCAATGCCTTGGCGTTGGTACTTTGGATCAGTTCCGATACGCAACACCTCTGCTTGCTCAAAAGTCATTTGATATAAGCAATAACCAACTATCTCACGATGAGATACACCCTCCTCTTTCTCTTGATCATAAGCAATCAATAGGCAAATACTGTCCTGCTCAAGTAACTCAGTCAATGTTCTCTGGTTCCAAGCATCATCTGGTTGCACCATCGCTTCTATATTAGCGACAGTTTGAATAAGGTTTTCGAGTTCTACTGCATTCGTTGGTAGTGCTTCTATCACAAACATGACGTTCCTTTTACACGATTATTATTAGGCTGTTTTTATTATTATATTATGCTTAGATGATATATATAGAGCTTGCCATACATTCATGTAGATCAGTAATTATACAATCAATATTTCCCAACAAAAAAAGGCCACCCTAGATAGGATGGCCTTTTTTATGACTAATTCATAAGCTCATTGCTGAGACTTAATGATTAGTTCAATACGTTAGCAACAACACCAGCGCCTACAGTACGGCCGCCTTCACGAATAGCGAAGCGAAGACCTTTGTCCATAGCGATTGGGTGGATAAGCTCTACGCCCATCTCAACGTTATCACCAGGCATTACCATTTCAGTACCGTCTTGTAATTGGATTGCGCCAGTTACGTCAGTAGTACGGAAGTAGAACTGTGGACGATAGCCGTTTAGGAATGGTGTGTGACGACCACCCTCTTCTTTTGACAATACATATACTTCAGCGTCAAACTTGGTGTGAGGAGTGATTGAACCTGGCTTAGCTAGTACTTGGCCACGTTGTACGTCTTCACGCTTAGTACCACGTAGTAGTACGCCACAGTTTTCGCCTGCACGACCTTCGTCAAGCAGTTTACGGAACATCTCTACACCAGTACAAGTGGTTTTTTGAGTGTCACGGATACCAACGATTTCGATCTCGTCGCCAACTTTAACGATACCAGATTCAACACGACCTGTTACTACAGTACCACGACCTGAGATTGAGAATACGTCTTCGATTGGCATTAGGAATGCTTTGTCGATGTCACGCTCTGGCTCTGGGATGTAGGTGTCTAGTACGTTTAGTAGTTCTACAACAGCTGGTTGGCCGTATTTTTCTTCTGAGCCTTTTAGGGCTTCAGTAGCAGAACCTTTAACGATAGGAGTGTCGTCGCCTGGGAAGTCATAGTCGTTCAATAATTCACGAACTTCCATTTCTACTAGCTCTAACAATTCTTCGTCATCAACCATGTCACATTTGTTCATGAATACGATGATGTACGGTACGCCAACCTGACGTGAAAGCAAGATGTGCTCACGAGTCTGTGGCATTGGGCCGTCAGTTGCAGATACGACTAGGATTGCGCCGTCCATCTGTGCCGCACCAGTGATCATGTTTTTAACATAATCGGCGTGACCTGGGCAATCTACGTGTGCGTAGTGACGGCTATCTGTGTCATATTCTACGTGTGAGGTGTTGATTGTGATACCACGTGCTTTTTCTTCTGGTGCTGAGTCAATAGACGCGTAGTCTTTGGCTTCGCCACCAGAGGTGATTGCAGCTACGGTTGCGATTGCAGCGGTAAGGGTTGTTTTACCATGGTCAACGTGTCCGATTGTACCGACGTTGACGTGTGGCTTGTTACGTTCAAACTTGGCCTTTGCCATGGGTATTTCCTCTTTTTTTGGTGAATGATCAATAAAAAGCTGTTTAATGGCTCATAATAGAATTAAATCATCATAAACCTAGCTATCAACCGCACGAACCACTGCTTAAACAATGCTCCGAACTAATTCTTGTATCCGTTATTATACGCTGACTTGTCTTAAATAGTCATACATCTCTCAATCGAAATCAACTTCTCTCTAACTAGTAGATATAAAGCTCAATTGATTATAACCTTTCTTATAACCGTATAATTATCTTGATATGCAAGGTCGCGATGTTAGCTGACCGACATCATCAAACAATCCGTAAAATCCGTTAACATATGGAACAGCAATCCAATTCCAATGATATTAAAAGGCTTACGAAGAAAGAGTAAAACAAAATACACTAGCATCGCATAATAAGTATGTAGCGGATGAAAATTAATGCTACATCTATTTGCCTGAAATATTGGGTTTGCTACCAGATGGTCTATATCAACCAGCATGGTCGCAAGCAAAATCAGATATGCTTTTTTCCACTCTTTTCTAAAAAACGCAATAGCAATAAAAAGAGGAAAACCAAAGTGCAAAAAATAATGTATTAATGTCTGCATACTGACCTATTAGTTTTAGTCTTCTCTATATAAGACCATCAAAACCAATATTTATTAATATACTGACAGCACTAAAAGGCAACACCTCAGTGTCACCTTTGAATCATTGTCTACCGCACTACTGTTATATATTTCAATATTCTATAATTTCGATATCGACGCAAAGTTACATAAATAGCAAAACAAGCATAAAAGGTATAAAAAATAAATGGAGCTCATATCGAGAATTGAACTCGAGACCTCTCCCTTACCAAGGGAGTGCTCTACCGCTGAGCTATATGAGCGTATATTGAAACCTTTGAACTGCACTAAAAAAAATATCACGATGCAGCAATAATTACTGACTCTCGTGATGATTTATTGTTATGCTTTGCGATGGTGTATATATGGAGCGGGTGGCGGGAATCGAACCCGCGTCATTAGCTTGGAAGGCTAAGGTGTTACCATTATACCACACCCGCATTTACTCTTATTCAGGATAACTCTAATCGAGAGTTATGAGATATAGAGAGTATGCTTGGCGCTATGACAAACTTTAGAAAATATGGTGGTGGGGGAAGGATTCGAACCTTCGAAGCTTTCGCGACAGATTTACAGTCTGTTGGGTTTGACCGCTCCCCAACCCCACCTTAGGCTGCTTTGAACAAAAATGACTTACATTTAAGACAAATTCATAAAAAGCTACTTTAAGAGAGATGGTGCCGACTGCCGGGATCGAACTGGCGACCTACTGATTACAAGTCAGTTGCTCTACCAACTGAGCTAAGTCGGCTTGTTCTCTTAAAGTGGTGGCTATTCTATCAAATTTTTTGAGATGCGCAAGTACTTTTTCATCTTTTTTTAAATTAATTTGATATAAATATTTAAGTCACTGATTAAGCTGGTTTTTTTATAAATAAAAATATGGCAATAAATTGGCTTTTTACTTGCAGCCTTTATTTTTGCCACATCACTGGCTATTTAATTAGCGAATACGCAAGCCATTACAGGCCATTTCTACCGCTTTGACTAATGCCAATGCTTTTTTATTGGTTTCATCCCATTTTTTTTCTGGTACAGAATCAGCAACAACCCCTGCTCCGGCTTGAATATGTATCTCACCACGGCGCATCACCGCAGTACGGATAGCAATGGCCGTGTCCATATTACCATTCCAACCTAAATAACCAACTGAACCACCAAATACTGTTCGACGTACTGGTTCTATCTCATCGATGATTTGCATGGCGCGGATTTTGGGTGCACCCGATAGCGTACCAGCTGGGAAAGTGGCACAAAATACATCTAGTGCATCTTTGTCAGCTCGTATCGTACCCTCAACGTTAGATGCGATATGCATCACTTGTGAGTAGCGCTCTATAAACATCTTTTCTGTGACTTTGACACTGCCATACTCGCAAACGCGGCCAATATCATTGCGACCCAAATCAATGAGCATCAAATGCTCGGCTGTCTCCTTTTCATCATTTAGCAGCTCTTGCTCAAGCGCTAGGTCTTCAGCCTCATCTTGGCCACGTTGCCGTGTCCCTGCCAGCGGTCTTACCGTCACCTTGCCATTTTCGATACGAGATAAGATTTCAGGAGAAGCGCCGATAATATCAAAGCGTTTGTGATCGTCGAGTGTATAGCCATGCACCAAAAACAGATATGGTGATGGGTTTAGGTAGCGAAGCGCACGATAGACGGCTAGAGAGTCACCTGTATAGTCCGCTGTCAAGCGCTGCGCTGGCACTACCTGCATAACGTCACCAGCGGCAATGTAATCTTTTATTTTATTGACATCGCTACAGTATTTTTCGGCACCTGTTTGCGATATAAATTTAGGCGTAGGCTTTACAGGTGCGCGCAAGTTAGACGGTTCTGCTAGCTTTTCCTCGATTTGTTCTAGCTCACGGATAGCTGAACTATAGCCATCTTCAGACTGACAATCAGCATAAACGATGATTGATAGCGTATTCTCTAAATTATCAAATACAATCACGCTCATCGAAAGCATCAGCCACATATCTGGCATCGACATTGGATTGGGCGCATCAGATAAGCCGACACTTTGCTCAATAATACGTACCATATCGTATCCAAAGTAACCGACTAGACCGCCGCTAAAGCTCGGCATCGTCGGCACATCTTCAGCGGTTGGCATATGATATTGCGCCATCAGCTCACGCAGGTAATCAAAGGGATTCTCTACTGACTCTGTATCGATATGCTCGTTTCGTTTGGTCGTAATATTGCCATCAGCGTACTGCAAAATCAGATCACTACCCAATCCAATCATGGAGTATCGTGCCCAGCGCTCACCGCCTACTACAGACTCAAACAGATAGGCAGAGCCGTTTAGATCACGTACTTTGGAGAATACAGATACGGGAGTCTGCGCATCCATCAGACGCTTTTTTACTAGCGGTGCGTGACTAAAGCCTCTATCTCTAAAAGCTTGGTATTCTTCAAAAGTCATCATAATAGCGCTCTCTTAGCACCTTATAGGCAATAACAAAACTATAAGCTGCTCTATAAAATATAGCGCCAATATTCGCTAAAATATCGACGCTATAATGAGTCATTTGTTTAAAAAATGGTACGCACACAAGGGCCTCTGTCAAAAATTACGACAAAGACCTAGTGTAGAGTTGAATTATGCACCGCCCATATTAAACAACCATAAGGCCAAACCGATAATTAGAATGGTCACAAATACCCATATAAACCAGCCGCCGCTCGCTTTTTTCTCTACATGACCTGCATGAGCAGGGTTGCTGATTTCTTGATCCATCGCATTATTGCCTTCGGTACCAAGATCGCGCGCCTGCCCTAAATTAGCCGTGCCTGAAAACTGTGCACTAGCTGCCTGTTTGGCTTTTAAAACTTCAGGGTCAGCTTCTTCTTGTAACTCTGTTTTTGTCGTTTTGTCGTGTTCGTCTTGGACTGCTGGCTCTTCATGCATTACTGGCTCTTCATGCACTGCTGGCTGCTCTTCTACCACTGGCGCGCTATCAGTAGATGCTGCATGTGATGACTCTGTAGACGTCACAGCTTCTGTTTGGGTTGCTGTTGGTACAGATGTGTCATCTACCCCTTCTGTGGCAACTGGCGTTTCTTCTACTGGCGTAGGCGATGCCGCATCCGCGTCAGACAGTACTTCATCAATCCCTGTTTCTTTGACAACTGGCTCTGTAGCAACGGCTTCTTCAGTAACTGGTTCTTCAACAGCTGGTTCTTCAACAGCCGGTTCAACGGTTTCGTGCGTAGGGGTTACTGATTCTTCGGTCATATCTGAGCCGGCATCTACAGATAAAGATTCTACAGGTACAGTATCATCTGTAGCAGGCAACATTTCTTCGATGCCAGTCTCTTTGATCACTGGCTCATTAACTGTTTGCTCTATGATCGGCTCTTCCTCAAGAACGCTTTCCTCAATTATCTGCTCTTCAGTCACAGGCTCACTAGCAGTAGTTTCCAGCACGGCAGCTGTGTCAGCATTTTCATGTGCATCTGCTACTAACTCCTCTGTGGTCACTGGCGCAGCAGATGCCTGTACTTGAAAGCTAAAACTTGCAAAGCCAAGCGTATCATTTGCTTTGAGATGACTAGATTCATTACCTGCAATACGTTGCTCATTAATAAACGTACCATTAGAAGAGTCTAAGTCTTTTACGTACAGCTGACCGTCTAACACACTGAGTACCGCGTGATTGCGAGAAACCTGCTTGCTACCTAGGACTACGTCGTTATCACTACCACGACCTATAGATAAGCTATCACTAACCGTCAGTGTTAGGTCACCTAGCGCTTCGGTCAATGCATTCAGCTGCCAAGTTGTACTTGCTGCCGTATTCGTACTTTCTGTCTCGTTTGTCATGTTATAACTCCTTATTTTTCTATTGAATATCCAATGATGCTAAAAATAATAACTCTAAAATATTACTGCCAATTTATGATAAGTATTGTCGCTATTTCTTTAATGATATTTGCCTAGTACGGTTTATTAAGTACTTTCCTCAAACACCATACAGTATTTACTTTGGTATAAAGTGAGGTTTTATAACTTTGTCGAGCTTGTTATAGGGGATATTAAGGACAGGCATACCGTAAGCGTATGGACCGATAGAATAATGCTGATAACGAATGCTAACGCCTGTATCTGTCAAAGTCACATTATTGAACAACGTAAATGGCCAGTTTTTCTCATAACTGCTCACATCTTCAGCAACCGTTTTAACCCATCCTTTATACGCATCATAGGCAAGTGCCTCAAAACGAGGTTTTTTACCTGAGATAAGCATGTCGTCAAGCGTGACTTGCTTTTTGGTACTTGGGTCAAATACTAGGTACTCGCTATAAGGCATGCCGTGTGCACCGCCCGTATAGACATAGGAACTAATCTCAAACAGTTCAAACTCATCGACATGACCTAGATAATTGGGCGTTACCATCAGATTATAACCCCACGACACATCATCAGGCATATCTTGGAATTGCGAGCTCACAAAGCTATCAAGAGCATCTTTAACTTCTTTTTCGCTGATTTTACCCTTAATAGGTGCTGACTCTGTCATCTGACTATTGGCGACTAAGTTATCGATACGGGCATTGGTAATCTCATCTATCCAGTTTTGACTGCTTTTAAGATATTTAACTTCAATCTCTGGACAGTTATCACGCTTGTCACACGTCTCTTGTATATTACTGGGTAGTTGATACGGTAGATATTCCGTGCTGCTAATAAAGCTTCCTGCATTTACCGACATACTAACGGCACTTAACAATAGGCTGCCAGTCAACATAGCAATTGAACTTCTCTGGCTTATCTTTATCGAAAATAGATCAGCCGATATAGATTTATCATCAGTTTGAGTCGTAGTGTGCATATGTCCTCTTTTACAAATATAAAATGCCATTTAATATTCTACCGTAACAATTGCAATGTATTGTAGGAAGACTGTTCACGTTTTTGAGGTGGTGTAAGCGAACGGTTATCTGATTCTTACTATTTAAGTCATAAATACAGGCAATAAAAAAGACACGGCTGGCGTGTCTTAATCAATAAACGATATGAGCGTATAAATAAATTTAATGTTCGCGAGTGCTACTAAAAGTCACTTCTGGATAGCGGTCTTGCATCAGCTGTAGATTAACCCGTGATGGCGCAAGATAGGTTAGATAACCGCCCCCATCTAATGATAATTGGTCATGGGCTTTTTTCTTGAACTTCGCCAATGCTACTTCATCATCGCAATGAATCCAGCGTACCGTAGCTATCGATACTGGCTCAAAAGTACATTGAACTTTGTACTCTTCTTTTAGACGATGCGCGACCACCTCAAACTGTAGGACACCGACCGCACCCAAAACCAAATCATTGTTAATCTGCGGCATAAAGACCTGCGTTGCACCCTCTTCACTTAACTGCTGCAGGCCTTTTTGCAGGGCTTTTGATTTGAGCGGATCTTTTAGTACCACACGGCGGAACAATTCAGGGGCGAAATGCGGAATACCCGTAAAGCTTAACTCTTCGCCCTCAGTGAAGCTATCACCGATAGAGATGGTGCCATGGTTATGCAAACCAATGATATCACCCGGATAGGCTTCTTCTAGTGCCTCGCGGTCACCTGCTAAAAAGGTCAAAGCATCGGCAATACGTACGTCTTTACCCAGACGCACATGCTTCATTTTCATGCCCTTTTCGTACTTACCAGAGCACACTCTCAAGAACGCAATACGGTCACGGTGACGCGGATCCATATTGGCCTGAATCTTAAAGACAAAGCCCGTAAAATCTGTCTCGGTGGCTGATACTTCACGCTCAGTCGTTGGATGGGCTTTTGGCGGCGGTGCATATTTAACCAAGGTATCAAGTACCATGTTTACCCCAAAGTTACCCAATGCCGTGCCAAACAATACTGGCGTCATCTCGCCAGCCAAAAATGCTTCAACACTGAACTCTTCTAGCGCCATCTGTACCAGCTCAAGCGACTCTTCGAAAGCGTCAAACATCAACTGTCCTAGACGCTCACGGATATCTGGATAATCGTAGCCTTCACGAGTCTCAGAAACCGTCATCTTGCCGCCATTACCTTTTTCATAAAAGTAAGTTTTATTTTCAGTCAAATGATAGACGCCAATGAAGTCTTGACCCATACCGATAGGCCAAGTCACTGGAATACATTTGATTTTTAGAACGGCTTCGATTTCGCTAAGCAACTCAAGCGGCTCACGAATCTGACGATCTAGCTTGTTGACGAATGAGATGATAGGTGTATCGCGCATACGACACACTTCCATCAGCTTGATGGTTCGTTCTTCCACACCTTTTGCACCATCGACCATCATCAGCGCACTATCTACTGCGGTCAAAGTACGGTAAGTATCTTCACTAAAGTCGGCGTGACCTGGGGTATCTAGTAGGTTGACCATATGGTCTTTATACGGAAACTGCATGACAGACGTCGTAATCGAGATACCACGCTCTTGCTCCATGCTCATCCAATCTGAGGTTGCATGACGATCCGTCTTACGGCCTTTTACTTCGCCCACTACCTGAATCGCTTGACCCCACAACAGGAGTTTTTCGGTCATGGTGGTCTTACCAGCATCGGGATGCGAGATAATGGCAAAGGTGCGGCGCTTAGCAACTTCTTTGTTTAATTTCTTTGGATCTACGCTCATAATTTTCAGCTTCAACAGTTATGTGATTTAGAAGTGACTCTAAATAAATAAAATAAATAATGGGCGTATTGTAGCGGATTTAGCATCAGGGTGCAGAATTAGCGTATAAAAAAACACGCTCCGTTATTTCAACGAAGCGTGTTTTTGGGCTTTTAAATTGCGATCGTCATGCTTAATTAGCACGACTAATAGTCATCCATTCATCTCAATAGTAGCGTTCTATTTGCTCAGCCAAGAAGTCGCCAGCTACCTCATTGACGATTGTACAATCAACTACGTCAAAACGACTGTCTGTGTTCGGGTCGGTGCTACCCTTGGCGACATAGTTTGCTTCATAAACGTCCTTTCCGTACTCAACACCGCTATATTCATAAGCAGGCTGATCATCATACTCAAAAAACATAACTTGCGCGGCTTGTTGCTGATTGCCTACGCCCACTCCGAACTGAGAGGTTCTATGATCCCTATCTGCACTAAAGCGAGTTTTGGCCACTTCAATCCACCTTTCTATTGAAGCGTAACCAGTCTTGTTTTTCTCATTAAATGCCAAAAACGAACGCTCGCTGGTTACCACAGGGATATAACAAACCGACCCTTCAGGAAAAGCAACATTGGTCGGAATTTCAGAATAGTTGTTTAAGTCGGTAATAATACCGTATCTATTGTTCACGTTTGTACTAGCAACATAGCTGTTCGCACGCAGCCCTGATAAGTTAAGCGTCTTATAAGTGGTTTGGTAGTCTAGCTGGTTGTTGGTATTTTTTTCATAAATGGGGCGTTTGACCGTCCGACCATTAACCTCGATGTCTTTATTTTCAAGTCGACCTTCGAAATCATCTGCTAGCACGGTTCTGTCTAAATCATTCAGGCTTTGATTGCTATAACTGTTGATGAGATTGGTTGTTTTGATCTCGCGCGCACCAGTACGATACGTTTCATCAATTCGCGCAATTGCCGTAGCATTGGCTTTGCTATCGTAACTATTAGCAAAGCTTGTCAATGTAATCTTGCTACTAGCCGTCCCATAAGCGCCGTCTTCTTCTTCGCACCCTATCAAAGCAAGCGTCGTCAAAAAGCAAACACTAGGTATCGCAATCCATCTATTCATCAAACAATGTCCTTATGATTCAGATTTCTATTATCCGTACTGATAACGTATATATGGCTCATTACCGCTATTGTACCTCTTTGGCGACTGTACGATAAGCTTGTAAATCTAGAAACGAATAAAACTGTGCGCAAAATCTCATTTACAAACTAGCAGTATATATTTACTCTCTATGCACTGAGCTGCGTGAGCGATTTGTTATGCTAGGTTTCATATTAAGACTTACCACTCAACTATAAACATAAAAACTCACAACAAAGGATGTGTCATGAAATCTCTATATTCTACCAAATCTACTGTTACTGGCGGTCGCATGGGTACAGCAACCTTAAGCGATAGTGATCTTGAAATCAATATGGTACCACCAGGCGGTAATGAAAAAGGTAATAATCCTGAGCAATTGCTCGCTATGGGTTATGGTGCTTGTTTTGATGGCGCTTTAGGCGTAGTCAAAAAAATGGAAAGCGCAACATTTGGCTCAACTGTTGAGACCTCTGTAGATCTATTACAAGGTGACAACCACGAATATAAGCTTGCCGTAAAAATTCACGTCATCGCTGATAATACAGATTTATCTGCTGACGAGATCCAAAAATTGGTCGAAAAAGCGCATGAAGTATGCCCATATTCGAAAGCGACCAGCGGTAACATCGATGTTGAAGTCTCTTCAGAAGTAAAATAACGCATTCAAAGACTCGTTATCAACGTCTATTAAATGACAAGTAGTCGATAGTCATCCAATACCAAAAGAACTCAGATTATCTGGGTTCTTTTTTTGTTTTTAGCAATTTGTTTGTCCTAGACATAAAATATCGAAAACTCCAATATAGATTTCAATAAAAAAGAACACGATAGAACATCTCGTAACGGTTAAGCAGTTCGGCACGCGCTAATTTTATCGTTATAATAAGCGTATATATTTTTATCTAATAGCTGATAAGTGACTTTTATGACTGATGACATAGCTGACAATACCACCGATAACGACCACAACTCTCACCAAGCGCTTGACCCCAAAGCATTACCGAACTTCGATAGCATGCCTAACGTGGCGCTGATGGATACCAGTCATGTAGACAAAGATCAGCCGCCTTTTATTTTGGTTGATGGTTCCTATTATCTGTTCCGCACTTATCACGCCTTGCCAAAAACCATGCAAAACTCGCAGGGCTTAATCACCAATGCGATACGCGGTACACTCAACGCACTACTAAAGCTGATGCGTCGCTATCACCCTACTCATATGGCTGTTTGCTTCGATACCAAATCACCGACTTTTCGCCATCATATGTCTGCTGATTACAAGGCTGCTCGTCCGCCCATCGATGTCGAGCTAGTAGAGCAAATCCCTTATATTCATCGTTTGGTCACTGCATTGGGTATTCCACTGTTGCGTATCGAGGGTGCAGAAGCGGACGATATCATCGGTACACTTGCCCATCGTGCTGTCGAGCAAGGCCATCATGTGGTCATCTCAACAGGTGATAAAGACATGATGCAGCTGGTCAACGACTGTGTGATACTGGAAGACAGCTTTACAGGTAAAGTCACGGATACACCAGCGGTAATCGACAAGTTTGGTATCAATCCAAATCAAATGATCGATTTCTTAACGCTAATGGGTGATGCCTCTGACGGTATTAAAGGCGTACCTGGTATCGGTAAAAAGACCGCTAAAGACCTACTTGTTGAGTATGGTGATATCGAAAACATGCTTAAGCATATTGGCTTTATCAAAGGTCGTGGGGCGAAGGGTCTGATTGAGCATGCTGACGATATTCCTTTTAACAGAAAGCTTGCTACTATCGTCACTAACTTAGCCATCGGTCAAGATTGGAATGATCTAAAAATCAATACCGATCCTTGTGCGCATATAGATGAATTGCGCGACTTATATAATGAGCTTGAGTTTAGAAATGAGCTGGCATCACTCGATCACCCAAATCACCCTGCCAATGGTTCTAAAAGTGTTGTTGATAGCCAAGCCTATACTGAATCACAGGCGCAGGTGGCAAAATCGCTCCAATCCACCAAGAGCGACAACATCAAAGACAGCGCTAATCATGATAAAGCATGGCACACTGTACTCGATGAGCCAGCGTTTGATAGCTTGGTCGAGTTGTTAGAAGCTGCTCCGCATTTTGTCATTGATACCGAAACCACTAGCGTTCATTGGCGTGATGCACAAATTGTTGGTTTATCCTTTGCGTTGCAAGCACACGAAGCGTATTACATTCCTCTTACGCATAGCCTAGAAGGTGATGAGCTAATAGCCAAGCAGCTTGATCGTGATACGGTATTAGCTCGCTTAAAACCTGTCTTAGAGAACCCAAATATCGGTAAAATCGGTCAGCATCTAAAGTACGATGCGCACATCCTCGCTCACTACGATATCGACCTAGTTGGCGCCATACATGAGCAGCCAAATAACTGGGCAATGGATACGATGCTTGCCAGCTATGTCATCAATGCGGCAGCTGCTCGCCACGGTATGGATGATTTGGCACGTCATTATTTGCAGACGCAAACCATCAGCTTTGAAGATGTGGCAGGTAAAGGCGCTAAGCAAGTTACTTTTGATCAAGTGGCTATCGATATCGCGAGCGATTATGCTTGTGAAGATGCTGATATCACCTATCAATTATTTGACGTGTTCAGCGTTGAGCTGGCTAATGATGCCAATAATGCCAAATTACTACACGAGCTAGAAATTCCAACGGCAGAGATACTTTGCCAAATGGAAGCGCATGGTATTTTGATTAAACGCTCCTTTTTAAACGAACTATCAAAACGCTTCGATGAAGAAATTATAGCCTTAGAAAAACGCGCCTATGAAGTGGCAGGTGAAGAGTTTAACTTAGGCTCTCCTAAGCAGCTCGGTGAGATGCTGTTTGAAAAGCTAGGCGTTGCTGGTGGCAAAAAAACCAAGTCTGGTCAATACTCAACTGGTGAGGCGGTACTATCAAAAATCGATCATCCATTGGTTGATATTACGCTAGAGTATCGTGGATTATCTAAGCTCAAAAGTACTTATACTGATGCGCTTGATAATGTCGCGGATAGCGAAACCGATCGCGTGCATACTAGCTACCATCAGGCATTAACGAGCACTGGGCGTTTGTCATCGACAGATCCTAACTTACAAAACATCCCCATTCGTACGGCGACTGGTCGCTTAATTCGTCAAGCCTTTATCGCCCCAAAAGGTCGCGTTATTTTAGCCGCCGATTATTCACAAATTGAATTGCGTTTAATGGCGCATTTCTCAGGTGATAAAAACCTAACCCATGCCTTTAACGAAGGGTTAGATATTCACGCGGCCACCGCTGCCGAAGTACTTGGTAAAGATGTTGCAGACGTCACCTCAACCGAACGTCGTAATGCTAAAGCCATCAACTTTGGTTTGCTATACGGGATGAGTGCCTTTGGACTTGCCAAGCAGCTACAGATGAGCCGCGGCGAAGCACAAGACTATATCGATATGTACTTTGAGCGCTATCCAGGTGTCAAAAACTATATGATCAATACGCGTGCAAGTGCTTATGAACAAGGCTATGTCGAGACGATATTGGGCCGTAAGCTCTATACGCCTGATATCAATCATAGTAATCGTATGGTCAAGCAAGGTGCTGAGCGCGCGGCGATTAACGCGCCACTACAAGGCTCTGCTGCCGATTTAATCAAGCTTGCCATGATTGCGGTTGATCAAGTATTGCCAAAAGAGCAGGCTAAAATGCTGCTACAGGTTCACGATGAACTGGTGTTCGAAGTGGATGCCGATAAAGTAGACGAAGTTAGCCAGCTGATTACTGATGCTATGCAAGATGTATTGACGACTACAGCAGTAGAAAAAGGCTGGAATGTCGACTTTGCAGTGCCTTTATTAGTCGAGACCGATAGCGGTCAAAACTGGGATGAGGCACATTAATCACTCACTGCCACTTAATCAAGAGTGCAAGGTATGATTATCGATGTACCTTGCAAATATGAGAGTTTTTGATAACTGATACTACAATAAGTCATTATATATTGTTTATATTAACAATCACTTATGACCAGTTAGTTATATTTCATAACAATAATATCTGGGTACGGGGTTTATAATAGGTCATCTGTTAAACCCTAACTATTCGATATTTTTGCTTTAAAGTGAGCCTTTGGGTTCACTTTTTTGTTTTTAACACATTCTTTTTGATACGCAGGAGTCATTTATCTTGAGTTCAGATGGCATCATCGAAATCCCTGGCATTATACTTTTGATAATATGCCTATTGCGCAGTTCACAATATGTTATGAAAAGTCATGTCAAACAAATTAAGGCTTTTTGGCTAGCAGCAGTACTTATATTTGTCGCTGTCATTCGTCGAGAGTTGAACTATCTACCAGACTTACTGGTTCCAAGCGATTTTTTGATGCTTGGTCAGTCTTATGACTGGTGGGAGGACAGCGTCCTTACCGTTATTTATCTCGTCGCGCTTGGTTTGCTGGTCTACTCAAGGCATTACCTATGGGCAGTGCTAAAAAACGTGCCAGTTTCACTCTATCTTAGCGTTACTGTACTGGCTATCATTCAGTACATGGGCGAGAACGCTATTATGTTCCCACATACATTTGGTGAAATTGTCGAAGAGCTGGCTGAAACTGCCATTTATGGTATTGCCTTGACCTATTTATGGCGATTTAAACTGGCTGACTATCAGTCATGTCTAGTACAGAAGTTAAATTACAAGTTCGACCACGCCAATAATTAACACTATAAGTTTTATTTCTTATGTAGCGACTTTGCTATCTTACAAAGATTTAGCACAAATTTTATAAATAATTACGGCTACTCATTTTGAGTAGCCGTTTTATGTTCTAATTATCGTCTTACATTTTTTGAACATCCTGTCACACCTTACTACTAGTGAAAAGTTGAATAAGCGTACAAACTGAGAAGCATATTATTTACATTGCAATGAGCGATGACTTTAACAAGTCAGCGCGATATTTTTATTTTTAATGATGGCGACATCTAATAACTACAATAAGGAATTATTCATGGAAAACTCAAAAAACCCACTACCAGAAAAGATGGATCATATTGACGGTAATCGTCGTGACAATAATGACAGCGTCGATAACTTAGATAACACCAATCAGGATGAACAAGACAACCAATTGGTCGATTTGGACAATCCTATGCTGCATACTATTGATAACGATGATGTGATTGATAATAGTGCGGGATTCAACAATTCAGAAGTCGGTAGTGATGCGACCCAAGGACTAACACCTGCGCATCGTCAAAATATCGATGAGTCTCGTGTCGATGAGATTTTGGTTCAAGACAACCTTGATGACAGCGATTATCCAGATGCGATGGATATTGTGGATAGAGAAGCGGCCGAACGTAGCAACGATGATGATTTTTAGAACTTAATACGATTGTTGATCTACCTCTCTAAACCAAAAAAGCACGCTTAACTATATTAAGCGTGCTTTTTTGGTTTTACTATTCAACTTACTGAAACAGCGACTCTCGATTGTCTAAACCCAGCCCCCTAACGTGCCAGCCCAACCTTTTACTAGAGGCAAGCTCAACGCTTCAAGCAATTCAATATGTGTCTCATCAAGGTTTAATGCAGGAATATAATGATACTCTTGCCCGCCAGCATTAAGGAAGTTGTCACGGTTTTCAATGGCTAGCTCCTCTAATGTTTCTAGACAATCTGCTGAAAACGCTGGACTGATCACCTGTACCGAGCGCACACCTGACTGACCCCAATCTTCCAACACCACATCGGTATATGGCTTGACCCACTCCTGCTTACCAAAGCGTGACTGAAAACTGATAATCCATTCGTCATCGTTCAGGCCAAGTTCATGTGCCACTTGCGCAGCGGTACATTTACAACGTTTAGGATAAGGATCGCCTTTATCAGCATAAGGCTGCGGAATACCATGAAAACTAAACATCAATTTTTCAGGCTTGCCATGCTTCTCTTGAAAACGGCGAATAGAGTTGGCCAATGCTTGAATATATAGCGGATGGGCAAAGTAGTCTTTGACAATCGTATAATTTGGCAAATTGCGTTGCTTGAGCGTCCACTTCGTCAGCGCATCATATACCGCACCGCCTGAAGAGGCAGAGTACTGCGGAAACAATGGCAGTATAACAAAGTGATCAACCCCCTCACCACGTAGCGCATCCATGACGTCAGGCAAACCAGGATTACCATAGCTCATCGCAGGATGCACAGAGACACGAAATGGTGCCACACTATTAGCCAAACGTGGTTCTAATAGCTCAACTTGGCTTTTTAGTATTTTACGAATCGGTGAGTCACCTTCCCAGATACTGGCGTAAGCCTTTGCTACGCGCTTAGGACGACTTGGCAAGACAAATAGATTCAGAATAATAGCCCATAGGAATTTGGGAATCTCAATCACTCGTGGGTCTGACAAAAACTGTTTGAGGTAGCGACGTACGGCAGGTGCCGTTGGCTCATCTGGTGTACCAAGATTCACTAACAAAACGGCAATACGTGGGGGCAATTTAGGTTTCATAGCAGCACTTTATTAGCAGTAAGTTATTAAGGGTGAGGTCAAAATAATAAGAGACGATACTGTTAAGACACAGTTGAATGAACACCTTATTAGTGTAGCATTTTATCCATTAATGGCGCGGGCTAAAAGCGCCCCTATACAATTTGATACGCAGTTGCTATTTATTAACTCTTGATTACTTGATGCTAGCGACTTGTTCATTATTTGCCTATGGCGAATTTTACATACAAACTATGATCGATACGCTCGAAAGCCGCGCTCGACGGTTGTACTCCAACGCGCATCACCATACAATAGGCAGGCCCAGTTTATAAAAACCGTGTAGGTAAAATAGCCTGTTAACAACGTGCCATTTTGCTTTTATTTTATTGATGATTGTAGTCTTGCGAGGTAGCTTTGAACGCACGCTCTGATAATACCAGTGAACAGCATCCTAATTCACAACCTCACCCTAATAGCTCAGCCAATACTGACAGTGCTGTAGGGTCTGTGGGTATCGTTACGCCTCAGAATTTTCATTTTGCTGAGCCCTTAACGTTAGAATGCAACCGTACCCTACCCTCGTTTGACTTGATGGTAGAGACTTACGGTACGCTCAATAGCGACAAATCAAATGCAATTCTGATTTGCCACGCGTTATCGGGCAATCATCATGCAGCTGGCTTCCATAGCGCTGATGACAAAAAAGCAGGCTGGTGGGACAATATGATTGGCCCTAATAAAGCGATTGATACCAATCAGTTCTATGTAGTATGTGTCAATAATATCGGCAGCTGTTTTGGTTCAACAGGGCCTACCACTATTAACCCTGATAGCGTTGGTTCGGACAGCCTTGATGCAAATAGTAGCAATGAGCCACAAGTGTATGGCCCTGATTTCCCGCTGATCACGATTAAAGACTGGGTAAAAACCCAAGCAATGCTCTCAGATCGTCTAGGCATTGACGTTTGGCACGCCATTGTCGGCGGCTCAATGGGCGGTATGCAAGCGCTACAATGGTCTGTTGATTATCCAGAGCGATTAAAGCGCTGTGTGGTTATCGCCAGTACGCCAAAGCTATCTGCTCAAAATATCGCCTTTAACGAAGTAGCGCGCCAATCTATATTATCCGATCCTGACTTTAAAGATGGTCGCTATATACAAGAAGGCACTTACCCTCGCCGCGGACTAATATTAGCGCGTATGGTTGGACATATTACCTATTTAACTGATGACGCGATGAAAGCAAAATTTGGTCGTGATTTAAAATCTGGCAAATTTATGTACGGCTACGATGTCGAGTTTCAGGTCGAAAGCTACCTACGCTATCAAGGCGAGCGCTTTAGTGAAAACTTCGATGCCAATACCTATCTGCTCATGACCAAAGCCTTAGATTACTTTGATCCGACGCGCGACTATCCAATACGCGACTATCCATCAACGGTAGCAAAAGATACTACAGAGTCGACAGTGCAAATAGAAGACTCAATCGCGGCCTCAGTCGAGTCTAGCAAAGCCAATGCACAGAATGAGCTAGAAGATGCAGTAGCGACGATTGAAGATATTGAGTCTGATCGTCAGCAAGAGCTTTCTGCGCTCAAAGCGGCCTTTGCCCATACACAATGCCAGTATCTGGTCGTATCATTTACCACTGACTGGCGTTTTGCACCTGAGCGCTCGCAAGAGATTGTCGATGCACTGATGGCCACTGGCAAACCAGTCAGTTATATCAATATTGACGCGCCGCACGGACATGATTCTTTCTTGTTTGATATTCCTCGCTACATGGGTGCGGTTAAAGGATTTTTGACTGCGCCATTTATCACCCCTAGCCGCCCAGTCACAGGAGAGCGCTCATGAGAATGGATCATCAACTGGCAGAGCGCTGGATTGCGCCACAAGCACATGTACTGGACTTAGGTTGTGGTAATGGCGAGCTGCTTGCCCACTTACAACAGAAACTAGGCGTGACAGGTTACGGACTAGAGATTGATGAAGACAAAATCAATGAGGCGATTGGTAATGGCTTGTCAATTGTCGAGCAGGACCTGAACGATGGTCTAGCGCGCTTTGCTGATAACAGCTTTGATACGGTCGTCATGGCACGTGCCCTACAAGCAGTAAAAGCACCTGACGAGTTGTTGCTTGATATGCTGAGAGTCGCTCGTGAAGCAGTCATTACCTTCCCTAACTTTGCGCATTGGCAAAACCGCATTCATTTAGGGCTTAAAGGTATGATGCCTGTCTCTGAAGCGCTGCCTTACGAATGGTACAACACGCCAAACATTCACCTATGTACTTTCAAAGATTTTGAGCTGTTATGTGCGCAGCATGATATTCATATTATTAATCGTTTTGCGGTTAGTGATTCTGAAAAAGGTCATACACCTTTGATGAAGGCGTTAATTAGGCAAGCACCTAATTTATTAGCAGACGTCGCTATCTACCGAGTGACCAAGAAATAACCGATAAATCATCAGCTATCTTTATATTTTATAGACTGCTAAACAGTGCTGTACGTACTGGCATTAACCTTAATAGATTGTTAACTTAATATAAGTTTTTAGTAACTGTCTGATTTTGTTAGGGACAATCAAGTACAAACGTCTATGAGACCTTGTAATTAGTATTTGAGTTTCGTAAGTTTGGGTGTTAAGCTAGCAAAATATTGTCAGCCGCCCCACTATTACGACCGTTTGTCTAATCAGTTAGGGTGAAATCTCTGTTCTAGAGATGACAACCCACTTTTGCTAATGATTAGGTAAGTTCATATCGCAAGATTCCACCTAATTGTTATCGCCGTCTGACTGTCTTTAGCGAGACAATGTTTAGCGGTACAATTTTTTTTGCTTATTAACTGCCTAATTTTGGAGCTGCTATGAAATTATTAAAAGCTGCGTTGTTTACTGCATTATTTTCTTGTGCTGGTTTAGCCAATGCTGAGTTAATATCAAACGTACCGCTTGATACCTCTCGTTTTGAACTTATGCCTGTGAGCGAGTTGTCTAGTCGTGCCGCCCAAGGTAACGATCACGCTCAGTTCTATCTGGCCAAGCGCTTACAAAAAGGTGAAGGTATTGCGCAAAATACCCAACAAGCAATCCAGTGGTATACAAAAGCGGCTCAGCAAGGCGTTGCCCCTGCTCAGCTGAATCTTGCCATCATGTATTTGCGCGGCGAAGGTGTACAGCCTAACTTGCAACAAGCCCGTCTTTGGTTAGAAAAAGCTGCAATGCGTGGCGATAACCGTGCCAGTTACACGCTTGCACTATTGGATGAAAAGCAAAAAAATCTGGTCGATGCCTATAAATGGTATGACTTGGCTGCCCGTGATGGCATGCTAGATGAAAAAGTCCGTAACAAAGCGCGCGGTAAAATTGGTCAGTTGGCATTGAACCTATCAAGTGATGATATCGCCAGTGCTCGTAGCAAAGCGGATACTTGGTTCCAGAGTAAGTAATATCTAGTTTTCGTATTACGAATTGAATATGAAAAAAGCTCAGTATTTTACTGGGCTTTTTTGTTTTTTATAGCAGCAAGCCAAGTAATACAAACTATTCAAAACACTACCAAAATTTGCTACACTACGCGCGCATTAATCAATTCCACAATTGAGATAATGTTATATACTTATCTATTTTTTTATTACCAACGCACTAGGTTTGCGACCTAGCCAGCAGGAGAAAGACATGAGCACCTCTCAAGATAGTAATATCAAAGAAACCGCGATAACTGACAACAATTCAGCCCCTGTATACGATAGTGTGACTAATAATATCGTCGTTGCCGCACTATATAAGTTCACGCGCTTTGCTAATTTTGAGCAATATCGTGAGCCTATCCTAAACACTATGCTCGATAACGATGTAAAAGGCACGTTGTTACTTGCAAGCGAAGGCATTAACGGTACGATTTCTGGTACGCGTCAAGGTATCGATACTGTTCTTGACTACCTGCGTAGTATTGAGGCGATTGGTACGTTTACCTTCAAAGAGTCCTATACTGATGCACAGCCTTTTTATCGCACTAAGGTGAAGCTGAAAAAAGAAATCGTTACTATGGGTGTAGAGAATATCGATCCATTGGAATCGGTTGGTCGTTATGTAAAACCAAGCGAGTGGAATGCGTTAATTTCAGATCCTGAAGTCACCTTGATCGATACGCGTAACGATTATGAAGTGCAAATCGGCACCTTCCAAAATGCAGTCAACCCAAACACTGAAACTTTCCGTGAGTTTCCAGAATACGTCTCAAAAGAGCTAGATCCAACCAAGCATAAAAAAGTTGCAATGTTCTGTACGGGTGGTATTCGCTGCGAGAAGTCGACTGCCTATTTACGCGAGCAAGGGTTTGAAGAGGTCTATCATCTAGAAGGCGGCATCCTAAAATACCTTGAAGAAGTCCCTGCCAGTGACTCTATGTGGCAAGGCGATTGCTTTGTTTTTGATAATCGAGTTTCGGTCAATCACAACTTAGAAAAAGGCAGCTACGAGCAGTGTTTTGCTTGCCGTATGCCGATCACCGCTGAGGAGATGCAAAGCCCCGCCTATATCAAAGGCGAGTCATGCCCACACTGTATCGACAAAGCGACCGACGAGCAAAAAGCCCGTTTCCGTGAGCGTGAGCACCAAATGCAGCTAGCCAAGAAGCGTGGCGAAGCCCATATCGGTAGTGATGTAATGGATGTAATCGAAAAACGTAAAGCCGCTAAGACGGAAGCTCGTTTACAAGCGGAAGCTGCAAATAACGCCAAAGCCAACTAAACTTAGCATTAGTACAATAAAAAAGAAGTGAAACAAAAAAGAGAGGCTCTAATCAATAGAACCTCTCTTTTTTTATGACAAATCTTCAATGCGTATCAAAACTAATAGCACCGATATAGTTAATCCAATTTGAAAGCGGATTGACTATATTAAAATAAGATACGTACGCGGATAGTCTCTTCTACATCTTTTAATTGGTCTAGTGCAGCGGTCGAATCATTGTAATCGACATCCATCACTAGATAACCAACATCACCTTCTGTCATCAGGCTCTGTGCTAGGATGTTGATGCCAGCTTCAGCAAATAGGCGGTTAATCTGAGACAGTACGCCTGGCACGTTTTTGTGAATGTGTAGTAGACGATGCGAGTTTTCTTTGAACGGAATAGAAACTTCTGGGAAGTTCACAGCCGTCGCCGTATCACCTTGGTCAGAGTATCTAACAAACTTATCTGCTACTTCTAGTCCGATATTGGCCTGTGCTTCTTGTGTTGAACCACCGATATGCGGCGTCAAAATCACATTGTCAAACTTACGTAGTGGTGACTCAAACTCTTCGTCAGCTGATTTTGGCTCTTTCGGGAACACATCGATAGCTGCGCCCAAGATTTTACCAGACTCAAGCGCATCCGCTAGATCATCAATCTCAACACACGTACCGCGAGCCGCATTGATAAAGTAGCTGCCTTCTTTCATCTGAGCGAACTGCTCAGCTTTCATCATATAGCGAGTGCTTGGTACATCAGGTACATGCAATGTCACGATATCAGCCGTTGATAATAGCTCTTCTAAGCTACCAACTTGTACCGCGTTACCTAGTGGCAATTTGGTCACAGCATCATGATAAATGACTTTCATACCGAAGCTTTCTGCCAAAACAGACAGCTGCGAGCCGATAGAGCCATAACCGACGATACCGATAGTCTTGCCGCGCACTTCGTGTGAGTTGGTCGCAGACTTGCCCCAGCCGCCGCGATGTACAGTTGCATTTTTTTCAGGAATACCGCGGTACAGCATAATGGCTTCTGCCAATACTAGCTCAGCTACCGAACGAGTGTTCGAGAATGGCGCGTTAAAGACAGGGATACCAAGATCACGAGCGGCGTCTAGATCTACTTGGTTGGTACCAATACAAAAGCAACCAATGCCGATAAGCTTGTGTGCGTGCTCAAGTACTTCACGCGTCAGCTGAGTGCGTGAACGAATACCGATAAAGTGAGCATCTTTGATCTTTTCAATCAGCTCGTCTTGATCTAAGGCGTGACTGATATTCTCGATGTTGTGGTAACCAGCTCCTTCCAATACTTTTAGGGCATTGTCATGTAGACCTTCAAGCAATAAAAACCGGATTTTGTCTTTTTGTAGTGATAACGCCATATGAGAACTGTCCTATAATTGTTTTATAAGATTACCTGTTGGATAATCTATGATGGATGAAACGAAAACAGTCCCGATATCTTACACAAAATTTGAGGTCGATGTTAGCAGATTAGATGAATTATTGGTTATCAAGCCTGAAAAATTTTTATGCTATAGTGAATTATTCTGTTTGAAACCGCTCGAATCAATTATTTATTACTTACCTCTTCTTATAGGTAAAAATTATCACCCACTTATTACTTCTACGAGCTGACTCACCACTGAATTTATATTTATTTCGCTATATAATAAGCAGTCCCAGCATCGTGCTTACGCCAATATTGAGATTTGACCATGACGCCAACTACCGCTCAGAACACATCCGAAACCAATGCCGTGCAAACCATCTTGAGCACGCTCACTGATAACCATGACTTCGACCCGACCCAAATCAAAACCGATGCTGAAAGTCTAGAGCATTGGGGTAAAGACTGGACCAAGCACTTTGCCCCTGCTGCTGCTGCCATCGTCTTTCCAAAGACCACTGAACAAGTACAGACTATCGTACTCCTTGCCAATGAGCACAACGTCGTCCTCACCCCAAGTGGTGGTCGTACTGGTTTATCTGCTGGTGCCGTGGCTGCTAATGGCGAGATAGTCATTAGCATGGATAAAATGAACCAGATCGGACAGTTCTATCCTGCCGATCGAATAGTTGAAGTCGAAGCCGGTGTGGTCACCCAACAGTTGCAAGAATTCGCTGAATCAAAAGACCTATACTACCCTGTCGACTTTGCCTCAGCAGGCTCTAGTCAAATCGGTGGCAACATTGGCACCAATGCTGGTGGTATCAAAGTCATTCGCTATGGCATGACTCGTCAATGGATCATGGGGCTAACTGTCGTCACGGGTAAAGGCGATATCTTGCATCTCAATCGCGGCATGGTAAAGAACGCCACCGGTTATGACCTGCGCCAACTATTCATCGGTAGTGAAGGTACGCTTGGCCTTGTCACTCATGCGCAAATCAAACTTGAGCGTCAGCCACAAGATTTAAACGTCATGGTGCTTGGCATGGACAGCTTTAATGACGTCATGAACGTACTCTCTGCCTTTCAAGCACAGATTGATTTGACGGCATTTGAGTTCTTTGACGATGTAGCCATTGATAAGCTGATGGCACATGGTCAAGTACAAGAACCCTTTGAATCACGTACCAAGTTCTATACGCTATTAGAGTTTGAAGCGCCTTATGAGCCAATCATGGACAAAGCCATGGCCATATTTGAGCATTGTATGGAGCAAGGTTGGGTCGTCGATGGGGTGATGAGTCAAAATCTCACACAGGCTGAAGAGCTGTGGAAGCTACGTGAGTATATCTCAGAGACCATCTCAGTATTTACCCCTTATAAAAACGATGTCTCGGTGCTAATAAGTCACGTACCGACCTTTATCGAAGAGATTGATAGTATTGTAAGCACTAATTATCCAGATTTTGAAGTCTGTTGGTTCGGTCATATCGGTGATGGTAATTTGCATCTGAATATATTAAAACCTGAAAACATGAGCAAAGATGATTTCTTTGCTGAGTGTCAGGTCGTCAATAAATATGTGTTTGAGACAGTGCAGAAATATGGCGGTTCAGTATCTGCTGAGCATGGGGTTGGTATGACGAAGAAGCCGTACTTACACTATAGCCGCAGTGAGACTGAAATCAATTACTTACGAGACATCAAAAAAGTCTTTGATCCAAACAATATCATGAACCGTGGTAAGATTTTTGATATGTGATTAGATGTTCAACAGTTATCTCAAATAAAAAGACGCTAACCCGAGAGGCTAGCGTCTTTTTTATTACTTTATAATTCGCAAAAACTACGATTTATAAATACAACAGTATCAGCGCAACGACCAGTAATATGCTCAAAAACCCTTGAATAATCAGAAATGCCTGATGCGGTGCCGCGATATGACGCAACATATTACCCAATGCATTATAAGTAATACCTGCCGCCTTAATATGGGGTGGACTATCGAAAGTTTTAATGATTTGCAAAAACTGTTCAGTCCGATCAGACGACCAGCCGTGCGGCGCAAATGGTAAAAACGGAGATAATTGTACGGCCTGTGTTTTGGTCGCGGGCGACCACAACCAACGCTCTAAAAACAGCAAGCGCATACGCCAGTCGGCAAAGCTGCGATGATTGATGACTTGTAATAGCAACACTTCTACATTTTTATGACGACTATCGACGAAGATTCGCTCTTGCAGATTAAATACGTCTGACTTTTTGCCTTCAATACATTGCAGGAAGTGACCATTACCGTAGCATAGCGTGCCTGTGATGTTATGCTGCTGATTGTAGTTACGTGCATGACCTTCTACTTCATCAAAGATAGAGGTGCTTAGACGCGAGCCAAGAGTCAGCGTACTGACATAAACCAACTGAACCAAAGCGGAGTCATCTATGTCATCCCACTTCATGATTCTATTGGTATGATTTAAAGGCATAATAAAATAATCCTAAGAAGCCGATGAGATACGGCTAAACGAAACAAGCAACACAATACTATGCCTGAGTTGAAACAAAAAATTGACTCACAAAAACGTAGCAAATATTTACTACGTGAGACTGTTATTACCATTACAGCTTGCTATGATAACAAGCAAAACAAAAGGTGCTGATAGATATTATTTAGATTCTATATTGAAATAATAAATAGCAAGAAAGTCGCAGGTACAATGATAATGCAGAGTTGTGCGCTTATCGATGTTTACAAACCCTATAGGTATAGAGTGATATAGAATGCGGCGTTTGCTATCCTTTAGCCCTCTACGTTAGTCGAAACAAGCACCAAACATAATGAGTAAAACAGTCTAAGATATCAACATAACCTATTGTAAATACGGCAATAAATTATTGTAACGACAATATCTTCCTATTGGAATGTTTTTATTACTTTTTTGCACAAAAATCGGTACATCAATGTGCCATGACACCATTATGTGATACCACTACATTCAATAGCTATTTAAAACAGGAAACTTATGAGTAAGATGGAAAAATTAGATGATTTTCACCTCACGATTGCTGAGATTAAGAAAAAAGATTATCCACAATTAAAAGCATTGATGGATCGTGTCTATGTAAACTTGGGTGGCGCTTGGTCAAAGACAACCATTCATACTTTGATTGACGCTTTTCCGGAAGGTCAGATTGCCTTGTTTGATCATGATCAGCTGATTGGTATCGTGCTCTCCATGCGCGTTGACTATGCCAAGTTTTCAAACCCGCATACCTATGATGATTTAATTGGACAAAAAGAAATCATCAGAGACAATCCAGAAGGTGATGCCATTTACGGTTTGGATGCGCTCATCGACCCTGATTATCGCGGCTACCGCCTCGGTCGTCGTCTGTATGACGCACGTAAAGAGCTGTGCCGACAGTTAAACTTCCGCGCTATCTTAGCTGGCGGACGCATACCTAACTATCATAACCATAAAGATCTGACTCCAGGCGAATATATTGATGCCGTTGAAAGCCGTGAGATTCACGATTCAGCTTTGTCGTTCCAGTTGTCTAATGGCTTTATCGTTAAACGTATTTTGACCGCTTATCTGCCAGATGATAAGCAATCAAAAGGCTTTGCTACCTTGCTTGAGTGGGCAAATATCTATTATGAGCCCAAAGACTATAAGCCTAATACTCGCAAGTCTGAAGTACGTATTGGTGGTATTCAGTGGCAAATGCGTGAAGTCGAATCACCTGAAGAATTACTACAACAGGTTGAGTTCTTTGTCGATATCATGGCTGACTACAACTCAGACTTTGCTTGTTTACCTGAGTTTTTCAATGCGCCATTGATGGGTCTATGTGAAGAAACCGATCAAAATATTGCCATTCGATTTTTGGCGGGTTATACCGAGTGGTTCAAAAATGAAATCTCGCATTTAGCCGTCAGTTATAACGTCAACGTCATTACCGGTTCGATGCCGTTACTGGACGAAGACGATACCTTATACAACGTCAGCTATCTGTGCCGCCGTGATGGTACAGTTGAAGAGCAACGCAAAATTCATATTACTCCCCATGAGCGCAGCGCTTGGGTAATCGAAGGTGGCGATGAAGTCAAAGTATTCGACACAGATGCGGGTCGTATCGGTATCTTGGTCTGCTACGATGTTGAGTTCCCTGAGCTTGCACGTCTGATGGCACTTGATGACATGGATATCTTGTTTGTGCCCTTCTGGACTGATACCAAAAACGGCTATCTACGTGTCCGCCACTGCGCACAAGCCCGTGCTATCGAAAACGAATGCTATGTGATGATTTGTGGTTCAGTGGGCAACTTACCGCAAGTTGAGAGTTTGGATATTCAGTACGCTCAATCGTCGATTTTTTCACCGTCAGACTTTGCGTTCCCTCATGATGCAATCATGGCAGAAACCACTGCCAACACTGAGATGGTATTCTTCTCTGATGTAAACTTGGACAAGCTGACTCACGTTCGTCATGAAGGCTCAGTACATAACTTAATCGACCGCCGTGATGATTTGTTCAGCTTAAAGTGGAAGCGCAAAGCCAAAGTGCCAGCGAGCAAGTTAAGTGATGCAGAACGCCGTGAGAATTCAGGCAGCGTGCTTATTGGTGATCCATTACAAAACCGAGCCCAAAAGCCATAATAGGTTGACGTCGCACACTTATAGTAGACTTTACAAATAATACGGCTGATTTTCAGCCGTTTATTTTTATCTACTGTCTACTCTTAGTGCAGTGGTCATATAGGCAATCACGATAAAATAAGCAGTGACGATAAGCCATCATCTGAAAATAACTTGTAAACTAAAAAGCGGATGTCATGACGACTGATATTGAGCAAAAAGAAGTAAAGCCAAAGAAGAAGCCGAAGCCGAAGATATTTTCGATACTTAAAACGATAATGTTATACGGTCTCATGTTTATCGTGATCTATAGCGTGGTCAATTGGTGGCGACAGCCTATCATGCCTGCCAATCCTCAGTTACAACTGACCGATTATCAAGGGCGAACTATCGACTTGGCAGCGATGAGTCATGAGCGGCCTACGCTGGTATACTTTTGGGGTACGTGGTGTTCAGTCTGCAGCTTTACCTCACCCACCATTAATAAGTTAGCAGCAGATAATTATCCCGTGGTCACTGTTGCCGTACAGTCAGGCTCAAATCAAGAGCTACGCAGCTACCTCGATCAACATCGGTTTGATTTCACCACCATAAATGATCAACAAGGCAATATCTTTGCAGATTGGCAAGGACAAGTCACACCGTCCTATGTGGTATTAGAGAATGGCGAGATGACACAAGGACTAACAGGGATTCAGCCTTTATGGTCATTGAAACTGCGCTTATGGTTAGCATCTGTTTTTTAGCACTTGAATCGTACTTTATGTTTCAATAAATCATTATGTAAGGAGATTATAGCTACGTCCGTGCTGAGGATATACAACACAGATAAACAATTGATATTGGACAAAATTGGGTCGACCTCGCACAGCTCTTTTTACCCTACCCTTTTTGTCATATAATAGCTGCCGATCTAAATATTTTTTTGAATTATTTTTACTAGCATATTTTATGTTGCAATCGTCTCGTTACCATTTATTATTGACGTAACTATTTACCGACTAATGAGCGACAATGGGTATTTATTGACATGATGGTTGATAAACCGACTATGATGAGCAATATACCTACTATTAGTAATTAAGCATTATCAACACCGCGTGACCCTCAGTACTATATTGAACTACATTGAACATCGAGCCTTGTATCCGGTTTTGAACCGACACACAAACCTACCTTTTAAAAAGATACCTTCTATGACTGATAAAAGCACTGACACACCAAGCCAAGATTACAAAGACACGCTGAACCTTGCGGATACGCCATTCGCGATGCGCGCAAACCTTGCCAAACGCGAGCCAGATTGGCTTGCTGCTTGGGAAGCAGATGACGTGTACGGTAAAATTCGTCAGGCGCGTGCTGGTGCAACCAAGTATATTTTGCACGATGGCCCTCCATACGCCAACGGTCAGATTCACTTGGGTCACGCGGTCAATAAAGTACTAAAAGACATTATTGTAAAATCAAAAACCTTGTCGGGATTTGATGCGCCTTATGTCCCTGGTTGGGATTGTCATGGTCTGCCAATCGAACAAAAAGTCGAAGCTAAGGTTGGTAAAGTGGGTCAAAAAGTGTCTGCTACCGAATTTCGTGGTCTATGCCGCGAATATGCGAGTACTCAGATTGAATTGCAAAAAGCAGACTTCAAGCGTTTAGGCGTGTTTGGTGATTGGGACAATCCTTATCTGACCATGAACTTCCATCAAGAAGCCAACATCGTGCGTGCGCTTGCCAAGATCTATGACAATGGTCATGTGACTCGCGGTATGAAGCCAGTTAACTGGTGCTTGGACTGTAGCTCTGCCCTAGCAGAAGCAGAAGTAGAATATCAAGACAAAGTCTCTGACGCGATCTATGTCAGCTTTGATGTGCTCGGTACGGACAAAGTGACCGCATTGGCAGATATCGCAGATAACATCGCTGCTGTTATTTGGACAACTACGCCATGGACACTACCTGCCAACCAAGCTATCTCAGTACATCCAGAGCATAACTATAGCGTGGTCGCTACTGAAAAAGGCAATCTGTTACTCGCAGCGGATCTTGTCGAAACTGCGTTGAACGAACTTAAACTAGAAAATAACGGCATCCTAGCAACTGTATCAGGCAGCGAGCTTGAAGGCTTACATGCCCAGCATCCACTGATTGAAGACCGTCAAGTACTGCTCATCTTGGGCGATCATGTGACTACTGATAGTGGTACTGGTCTGGTACATACTGCACCTGGTCACGGTCTAGACGATTATATCGTTGGTCTAAAATACAACTTACCAGTAGAAAACCCAGTAAGCGGTACTGGCGTTTATTTAGATAGCGCTGCTGTATTTGCCGGCGAGCACATCTATAAAGCAAATCCAAAAATCATCGCTGCACTACATGACAATGGCCACTTAATCAGCCATACCAAAATTGAGCATAGCTATCCGCATTGCTGGCGTCATAAGTCGCCAATTATTTTCCGTGCTACGCCTCAGTGGTTTATCAATATGGAAACCAAAGGCTTACGTGCTCGCGCGCTTGCTGATATTCCTACAGTCAACTGGACCCCAGCGTGGGGACAAAACCGTATCGAATCAATGATGACGGGTCGTCCTGATTGGTGTATCTCACGTCAGCGTACGTGGGGCGTACCGATTACTTTCTTTACGCATAAAGAAACAGGCGAGCTGCATCCAAACACGCTTGAGCTGATGGAAGTCGCAGCACAAAAAATCAATGAAGGCGGCGTAGAAGCGTGGTTTGATGCTAGCTGTGAAGATTTCTTAGGCAGTGAAGCCGCTGACTATGACAAAGCAACTGACACGTTGGACGTTTGGTTTGACTCAGGAACGACGCATTTTGCGGTACTTGATCAGCGTGATGAATTGACCAATCCAGCTGATATGTATCTAGAAGGCTCTGACCAGCATCGCGGCTGGTTCCAGACTTCACTACTGACGTCAGAAGCGATGTATGAGCGTCCACCGTTTAAGCAAGTATTGACGCATGGTTTTGTGGTCGATGAAAACGGTCGCAAGATGAGTAAGTCACTTGGCAATATCATCACCCCGCAAGAAGAAATCAACAAAACGGGCGCGGATATGCTGCGTCTATGGATTGCCTCAAGTGACTATCGTTATGAGATGAGCGCGGGTAAGACGGTCTTTAAAGGTGCGATCGATATGTATCGCCGTATCCGTAATACCCTGCGTTTCTTGCTTGCCAATACTGATGACTTCAATCCAGCGACTGATAGCATTGATATCAATGAATTGGTTAGCCTTGATAAATTCATCATTGAGCGCGCACAAACCGTACAAGCGCAAATCATTAGCGCTTACGATGCAATGGACTTTCACCAAGTCACTCAGCACGTGACGGCGTTTTGCTCGCAAGACTTGGGTAGCTTCTATCTAGATATTATCAAGGATCGTCAGTACACCACGCAGGCGGATGGACAACCTCGTCGCTCTGCGCAGACGGCTATCTACCATATCACTCATGCATTGATTCGCTGGATCACACCGATCTTGTCATTCACGGCGCAAGAGGCATGGGAAGTACTGAACCAACGTGAGGCTGATAAAGGTGGCTATGTATTCACTCAGGAATGGTATGAGTTCCCAGCGTTTGAGCTAAGTGCTATCAGCAACGATGACTGGCAGCGCATTATGCTTGCCAAAGATATGGTAAACAAGCATATCGAAACTGCACGTGGCGAAAAAATCATCAATGCCAACTTATCTGCCGATGTGAGCCTATACGCTGACGGTACTATGTATGAAAGTCTAGCTAAGCTTGATGAAGAACTGCGCTTTGTACTCATTACTAGCAACGCAGAACTAAAGCCAATGAGCGAAGCGCCTGCTGATAGCATCACACAGATAGCAGAAGCGACCGATACCAATACCGAAGAGGCTGTAGATTTAGTGGTACAAGTTAGCGCGGCTACTGGTACTAAGTGCGTACGCTGCTGGCACATTCGTGATGACATCGGTACAGATAGCGCACACCCTGAGCTATGCGCGCGCTGCGTAACCAATGTCAGTGGCGATGGCGAGGTGCGTCACTATGCCTAACCCAACAGACTCACCTGAAAGCCAGCATGACCAGCAGCCGCAGGTGAAGGTTGACCATTCGCCTAAGCCTGCTCATGCAACTACGGGTAGCTCGACTACACCTAGAAGTCGCCTGACCAAGTCAACAAATAAGACACCAAAGCTGGTGGCCAATGGTAGTCGTGCTTTTGTATGGTATATATTGGCATTGGTTGTTGTCATTATCGATCAGTGGACCAAGTGGCTGGCAGAAACCAAACTGACCTTTCATGATCCAGTGCCAGTAATTGAGCCATTTCTCAATTGGACATTGGCTTATAACTACGGCGCGGCATTTAGCTTTTTGGCAGATGCTGGCGGTTGGCAGAAGTGGTTTTTTTCAGGACTGGCGTTACTAATGTCGCTATTTCTAATCATCTATCTGATTAAAGCACCGCGCAAAGCCACACTGTTATCTTTTGGTCTAGCCTTAGTATTGGGCGGTGCAGTTGGTAATTTAATCGACCGCTTATTACATGGTCATGTGATTGATTTTATCCATGTGCATTATGCTGATGTTTGGCATTATCCGATTTTTAATATCGCGGATATCGGTATATCTATCGGTGTACTATTGATTGTCATTGATATGCTATTTTTGGAAAAAAAGCGTGAAATGCCACGGTCATAACCGTCTATAGCTAGAGATATTAATGCAATTTATAAACGAAAAAGGTGGGTTACGTAGTCGTAACCCACCTTTTTTTATCGATCGTTTTAGTGCTTTCGTCATATACGTAGCAATACTGCTAATCGTGAATGCTATTATTTATAGAAACTCTGATAGTAAATCAGTGACAGTCTCTAACCCACCACCTGCTAATAAAAATAGCAACCCTGCCATATTCACAACGACGGTCAAATAATAAGTCACTCGAAACTCGGGTTTTTGTGATTTGTGACGCAGATACGTTTGAGCCAATAGCGCGCCTACCCAACCGCCAAGCGCGCTTAGTATATGCAGTGTAGACTCAGGCGTACGCCAGTCGCCACTTTGCGCAGCAGCTTTGTCTTTGGCATACATGCCATAAGTAATAATCCCTAGCACGACGTACCAGCCTACCACTAGCCAGCTTAGTTTATCTGTCGCTGCTAATAAAGCTAAGACACCATAAAAAGCCAGTCCAAGAAACGAACGTTTCTTTTGACCTGCTTCAAACTCTGCCTGATGGCTACGCTTCTGATTGCGCTGACGGATCTGCTGATTTTTTTGTGCCATTTTTTGCTGTACAAACCCAAGCTCTTGTACTTGCGTGGCTCGCTTGCGTCCTTCCGCATCCTGTCCAATGCTAAAGACCACTGCCTCACCGATATTAGGACGGCGCTGAGCCTTAAACTCACTTATATGAAAGAAGACAGACTCGCCTGCTTCAGTTTCAATAAAGCCAAACCCTTTATCGTCCTGCCATTTTTTGACAGTGCCTTGTTGTTTATTCACTACCGACACCTCATATCTTTTAGAATTGCCAATTATAGTACACCATCTGCGTTACATTATTGACGCTTACATCTGGTCTTAGATGGCTTATTATTTCTTACACTATAATACTGCAATTAAAGAAACTGTAATCCAACGCATTATTTTCTATTCTTTTATTCTAGCAACCGATGGCTTTTTATTATGACTCAATCTCAATTTATTAATCCAAACGAAGACACTCGTATCGCTCATGGTAGCCTTGTGAAGTTACACTTTGAAGTTTCACTAGAGAACGGCACCATCATTGACTCAACCTTTAATCGTGATGCACCTGTGTCTTTGACCATTGGTGATGAGAGCTTGTTACCTGGCTTTGAGCAAGTACTAATGAATCTACGCGCCGGTGACACTCGTACCGCACACCTTGAGCCAGAGCAAGCTTTTGGCGAGTGGAATCCTGAAAACATCCAACATTTTAGCCGTACTCAGTTTGCTCTAGTCGCTGACAATCCAGAAATTGGTATGATGGTTGAGTTCGAAGACAAAGGCAAAAATACGCTGCCGGGTACGATTAGCGCCATCGATGAAGACCAAGTCGAAGTAGACTTTAACCACCCACTGGCAGGACAAGACGTATTATTCAAAGTAAAAATCTTTAAAGTCACACCGCCCGGTGTCACAGGCATCAAGTTAATGTAGTCATTTAAAAACTATCAAAAACTCGTTAGACATTAACTAAGATAAAAGCTCGCGACGATAAAAATTAATATCGATGAAAAAAAATCAAAAGGGAGACTTATATGCAGTATCAAACGTTACCGCAACTCGATGAAAAAGTATCTAAAATCTGTCTAGGCACGATGACATGGGGACAGCAAAATACTGAGTCCGAAGCACATGAGCAAATGGACATGGCACTCAGTGAAGGTGTGAATTTTTGGGATACCGCCGAGATGTACCCGTCACCACCAGATAAAGACAAACAAGGCGATACTGAACGCTTTATGGGCACTTGGTTTAACAAGACCAAACAACGTGACAAAGTCATTCTTGCCAGCAAAATATCACCAATGAACTTTTTGCGTGATGGACAAACGCGCTTTAACGCACAGCATATCAGCAGCGCTATCGATGGTAATTTGGAACGTCTACAAACAGACTATATTGATATCTATCAGCTGCATTGGCCAGAGCGTCAAGCGAATTTCTTTGGTCAGCGCGGCTATGATGAAGAGATGGCGGCACAGTCATTAGACGATTTAACCCCATTTTTAGAGACTATTCAGGCCTTAAATGATGAGATCAAAAAAGGTCGTATTCGTGCTTATGGTCTATCGAATGATACCGCGTGGGGACTGATGCGCTATCTATGGGAAGCAGATAAGAATGGCCTAATTCCACCACTTACCGTGCAAAACCCATATAGCCTATTGAACCGCTTATATGAAGTTGGTATGGCTGAGATAGCCCATCGTGAAAACGTTGGTCTACTTGCGTATTCTCCGCTTGGTTTTGGTGTATTGTCTGGCAAATACCTTGATGGTAAACGTCCTACTGGCGCACGTCTGACCATGTATGATCGTTTCGGTCGTTATGTAAATGAGCAGGCCAAATCAGCCACTGAACAATATGCCAAGATAGCTGCTGATGCAGGTTTGGACATGGCGCAGATGTCATTGGCTTTTGTAAACTCTCGTCACTTTGTCACCAGCAACATTATTGGGGCAACGACGACCGAGCAACTCAAATCAAACATCGACAGTGTCAATGTGGAGCTAACAGAAGATGTATTAGAGGCGATTGAAGCAGTGCATACACAGCAGCCGAATCCATCGCCATAGTTGATATTTTATAGAGACTGGATGTTAATAGAGCCTACTGAATAAATAATATTAAGTTCTCTCTATTAATTCTCCTATAAAAAAGGGCGCAAATCGTTTCGATTTGCGCCCTTTTATTAACTGGCTGAGATTAACTACAATAGCTCAACTCTAACTAGTTCAACTGTAAGTAATCAGTCTTCAACTGGTGCGCTAAGGACTCTTGAGTGCAGCTCAGCCAATCCTTCGTTCATGCGTGCTTGCAATAAATTGGTCAGCTCGCTTTTGTTACGACCTTCTGGATCTATAGGCGCGAGTGGCAATACATAAGCGGTCACGTTTTTGCTATCGAGCACTTTTTTCATGCTTTCTTTCATCGTAAGCTTACCATAATATGGCAATGCGTCGCTTAATGTGCCGTCTTTGTTGACATAAGCGATGATGATCGGTCTGATAGGCACATCAGCATCTATGGCTGCTTGCAACAATGTTCCATGAATGCGCTTTACTTTTTTACCACTGGTAGTGGTCGCCTCAGGGAAGAAAATAATCGAAAATCCTTTGGCTAAAAAGTCAGCAATCTGCGCCGATACTGAGCTTGCATCACCGGAGCCACGCTCGATGAAAAGCGTCCCTGCGGCATGAGCAAGTTTGCCAAATACAGGCCATTCACCGATTTCAGCCTTGGATAAAAAGAACGCTGGGCTTACAGTACCAACGACAGGGATATCCATCCATGACACATGATTCGATACCCACAAGCCATGGAACTGCTCTACAGGTTCCACTTCTACCACTTTTACCCCAAAAGAGCCTGCCATCTTGCGGCAGAATGTCTGGATATAGCGCGGTAGGGTTTCGCGTGGTGGCTGCTTAAATGCACCGATACGCTTTGCCGCGCGTATGCCGCCGACCATGGTCGTGGTCATACCAGCAACCTGTCTGCCTCGGCTCAACTGTCGTCTGAGTGAAAAGCTTGATTTAGCTTGGCTCATCTTCGCCCTCATGATTAAATAACGGGTGTTTAATAGTCAAAAAACGAGCCCAGTATAACAAAGTTCGCACACTCAGTGATAGATTGTTCACTCAGTGAGTGCTGACTTTTATACAAACGGGTAATAAAGCAGATTTATAAAAAATTATCCGCAGCAAACGCTGTAACATAAAACCATCGCTAATTATGCTAATACGCTTTAATATCAAGTGATAAGACCATATATAGATAATCATATAAACGCTACGTCAAAGCTTATTGAGCTGATTATAGCCAGACATTTACTTTATTAAATAGGTGATACTCTTTGGATTATTTTGAAAGACATGAAGGTGGCGAACGCGCCATTTTAGTACATTTAGACATCCGCCAAATTCAAGATCCTGATGATCTTAGTGAATTTGAGCTGTTGGCTGATTCAGCAGGTGCCGATCGTTTGGCATTAGTCACTGGATCACGCTCACGCCCTGACGCAAAATACTTCGTTGGTAGCGGAAAAGCAGAAGAAATCGCAGAACTAGTGCGCGAACACGAAGCCGATATCGTACTGTTTAACCACAGCCTGTCGCCATCACAAGAGCGTAATATCGAAGCGCTAGTGAAATGCCGCGTGTTGGATCGTACTGGTTTAATTTTGGATATTTTTGCGCAGCGTGCCCGTACCTACGAAGGTAAGCTGCAAGTAGAGCTGGCTCAGCTTAACCATCTATCAACACGTCTGGTACGTGGTTGGACGCATTTGGAACGTCAAAAAGGTGGTATTGGTCTGCGTGGACCGGGTGAAACCCAGCTTGAGACCGATCGCCGTCTACTACAGACTCGCGTCAACCAGCTAAAGAGCAAGCTAGAAAAAGTCCGTCAAACCCGTGCGCAAGGCCGCGCTCGTCGCCAAAAATCTGATGTACCGACCATCTCGCTGGTCGGCTACACCAATGCGGGCAAATCTACTTTGTTCAATCGTTTGGTCGATGAAAACATCTACGCTGCTGACAAACTATTTGCGACGCTAGACCCTACTCTGCGCCGTTTAGACTGGCAGGGAGTTGGTCGTGTCGTCTTAGTCGATACAGTTGGTTTTGTCCGTCATCTGCCGCATGAGCTGGTTGAGTCTTTTCATGCAACCCTAGAAGAAACGTTAGAAGCAGACTTGTTATTGCACGTCATTGATTCCTCTAGCGAAGACATGCACGAGCAGATTCAAGCGGTCAAAGAGGTATTGGCAGAAATCGATAACGATGTACCTGTGCTCAATGTCTACAACAAGATTGATCTGACTGATGAGCCTGCACATATCGGCTATGCTAGCGAAGGTCAGCCAAACCGCGTCTATGTCTCTTCTAGACAGAATCTCGGTATGGAAGAGCTAACGCTTGCCGTACAGCAACTGCTGACAGGTAAACTGACGACGTTTGATTTGACCTTGCCGTATGATGCTGGACAGTTCAAAAACACTCTATATGAATTGGGTGTTATTGAAGAAGAAAGTTACGACGATACAGGTCGTGAATGTCTGACAATTCGTTTGCCAAGTGACCGTCTAAGACAGCTACTGGGTCAAGCTAACTTGAAACCTATCGATGTGTTGCCACTTGCACAAGCAACATTGCTGATGCCAGTACTCGAAGAGTTTGAGAAGGTTGATGACGTTGAAGAGCCAACCATGACAGAGGCTGAAGAAAAAGCGTTTGACGAGTTTGATGCATTACACTCAGAAACAGCTGATTCAGAAAAATAATCGTTGTTTCTGTCAAATAAGAACTATTGTTAAAGTGAGTCATTTGCGGCAGTAATTGAATGAACTTTTGATTCATACTGTTCGACCACAGACCCTCATATAGTACGTTAAAATAGAATAGACGATATCCATTGATATCGTCTATTTTTTTTGGATATGACGAGTCACGGTGCATAGGCTTTATTAGTTGCCTCACTCTCTATATAATCGCCTGTTATACATTCAACAAATATTGATAGATAGCGTTAATCTCTCGAAAGTGAATCATTGCTACCATCAGTATGCATAGCATCATTTTCTACGTTGTGTTCTTGGTGCGATCATATACTTTGTTTTGTACACCATCCATTTATATCTGACTTGGCCAGAATTGCTTATGAAGCCTGCTCACTCTCCCCATCTCCCACTATGGCTTGCGTTAATTCTAACGTTGACCATGGTCATCGTTGTTCGAGAAACGGCGGTTGTTCTCTGTCAAATGGCAGGCATCGAAAAAGCGGCCAATATTGTCGGCTTGGTTGCGATGTTTGTTATTTTGATGGCCTGGCGACTGCTCAAGGGGTTACCGAGCTGGCTCACACAGGCCAGTAATACGTTACTAGTCGATAGTGGTTTTGCCTTCTTACCCGTTTCTGCTGGTGCAGGCTTGTTGCTATTTGCTCTAGGAGATGAGCTATTGGGTGTGATGATAACGATGATTGTGAGTACGCTCATACCACTGTGGGGACTAGCATTATTGGCCAATCGCTGGCTCAATCACGCTGCAAACACTGATAGTACGACTACCACTGAGCAAAAGGGACAGCCGTGAGCTGCGGAGAGATATTATGACTTTTGACAGCGTATTTATGGCAACCCTAGCCGCAATATTATTGACATTAGCAGCACATGTAATTGCACGTGTATTGGCACGTAAATTATCATGGCTACCGATGGTCATTACCGCACTTGTTCTAGTACTTGTTTTCCTATTTGTACTGCAATGGGATTACAACAACTATTACAGCGCGGCAAAACCTGTATTTGACCATCTGTTAGGATATGTGACAGTACTCTTGGCTGTGCCACTGGCGGCGATGAACTTTAAAGGCTTACCAGTCAAAAAGCTCACTTTAATTGTCGCTATTGCTAGCGTCGTTGGCGCATTATTGCCTATGTCACTGGCTTACTTATTTTCACTCAGCCATGAGACCCTATTGGCTTTCGCTACCCGTTCTGTGACTACGCCGATTGGCCTGAGTGTCGCAGATTTAATCAAAGCACCACTGGCAATGGCTAACCTAATTATCATCGTCTCAGGTCTAATAGGTGGTACGGTCGCGCGCTTTTTGTTCCGCGGTATCAATGACAACCGAGCCAAAGGTCTAGCACTGGGGTTAGCAGCTCACGCGTTTGGAACAGTAGAGGCATGGCAAATCAGTCATACAGCAGGACGTTATGCTGCATTTGGATTGGCAGTGAACGGGTTAGTTACCGCAGTTTGGGTGCCTATCTTTATCAGTGCTATCGGTATCTAGTCGTAACTAGAACCCTACCTAAACTATTCTTATATTTTTAAAAACCTAACCATTAATAGGCTTATCTACTATTAGTTTGAAATTAAAAATCACCTCGACTATTCAGATGTCATTATTATTTCTTAAAAAATTGAGATACTTTATTTATCTGAATTCATAAACGAAAAAACCGACTACGGATGGCTCATAAAGTAGCCCAGAAAATTTAGCATATTGATTTACCTAAGATTATTTAACAATGAAAATCTGATTTTACAACTTAGTTTGTCAATCTGATGCGCCAAAAAGTTATTATATGTTATAGTAAGCAACTATTATTTTTTGTATCTATTGCAAGTGGTTCCTTATTGAAAGTGATAATTGCTCAGCTGCTGTCGTCACAGTAGGCTAAATACTTCTGCAAAATCAGTAACCGCTTAAGCGCCTAAATCAACGCATATATAGGCAAAACAATTTGCTGTTATTCGATAAAAAGTGACTTTACTATGATAAATACGGCTACTTCAATGACTCGCTGCTTATCTTCCCTTTTACTAAGTGCCATTGCTCTTTCGACCTTTTCTGTCGCTGCCAATGCAGGCAATATGTATATTTATAAAGACAAAGGTGGACAAGTACTGTTGACCAACGTCAATCCTAGTGGAAATTTTGATAAGTTTACGAAAAAAGTAAAAGTAACTTATTATAAAGACTCTAAGATGTATGACGGAAGTAGCGATAGCTATGGTAGCAGCGCCGCTAGCAATAGCGGAAGTCGCAACTCTTACGACAGCTACATTCGTGCGTCCGCTGAGCGCAATGGTGTTGACCCTGCCCTAATGAAAGCGATGATGCATACTGAATCAGCTTTCAATCCAAATGCACGTTCACCAGTAGGCGCACAAGGTCTGATGCAGTTGATGCCAGCAACTGCGCGCCGCTTCAATGTGAGCAACCCTTGGAACCCTGCAGATAATATCGAAGGATCAGCCAAATATATCGCGTGGCTCATGCGCCGCTTCAATAACAATGTCGAACATGCTGTCGCAGGCTACAATGCGGGCGAAGGCAATGTCGATAAATATGGTGGCATCCCTCCATTCAAAGAAACACGTAACTATGTTCAAAGAGTGATGAGCCGTTATCATAGCTTGTATAAGAACGATGCAGGACTGTTTGGTGCGAGTATCAGTGCTAACAATCAAACCAGTAGCACCAGTACCAGTAATGGCTTACAAAATGTCAGTTACGGCACCAGCAGCAATGTGAATAGTGCCAGCTATGCCAACTCAGCCTATGCTGCTTTACGCTAAGCCAGTCACCTAAAAATCAGACATAAAAAAGCCCATTAACGAATTAATGGGCTTTTTTATGTTTGGATGCTTTATATCTTGATGCATTAAGAGTAATAAAGCCAAACTGTGAGCCACAATTAAAGACTCACAGCCTGATCCAATACTATTTGGTACTTACTTGTTGGCAGCCTGAGTTGCAGCAACTTCAGCAGCGAAGTCTTCTTGCTTCTTCTCGATGCCTTCACCAACTTCTAGACGTTTGAAACCAAGTACTTTTACGCCTTCAGCTTTTAGGACTTCACCAACTTTTTTGTCGTTGTCCATAACGTATGGCTGACGTAGTAAAGTTACTTCGTCTAGGTACTTACGTAGGCCACCTTCGATCATTTTTTCAACGATGTTGTCAGGCTTGCCAGACTCACGAGCTTTTGCTTCGATGATGTCTTTTTCGCGTGCCAATACGTCAGCAGCAACATCTTCGTCATCTACAGCAACAGGGTTGAATGCAGCGATATGCATAGCAAGGTTTTTACCAGTGTCAGCGTCGCCGCCTTCAAAAGATACAACTACACCGATACGTAGACCATGACGGTATGCAGCGATGTTAGCACCTTCAAGTGTTTCAACACGGCGAATCTGGATGTTTTCACCGATTTTCTGTACTAGTGATACACGTGCTTCTTCAACAGTCTGACCTTCGCCATAAGACAATTCAGAGATAGCAGCAACGTCAGTTACGTTGTTTTCTAGTGCAAGGTTAGCAACTTTTTCTGCAAATGCAGTGAAGCTGTCATCTTTTGCAACGAAGTCAGTCTGGCAGTTAACTTCTAACAAGAATGCTTTGTTTTCGCCTTGAGCGATGATGATAGCGCCGTCAGCTGCGATGTTACCTGCTTTTTTAGCTGCTTTAGCTTGACCAGATTTACGTAGGTTATCAATGGCAACTTCAACATCACCGTTTGATTCTTCTAACGCTTTTTTACATTCCATCATGCCAAGACCAGTACGGTCACGCAATTCTTTTACCATTTTGGCAGATACTTTTACTTCTGTCATAAGAGTCACCTTAGTATAGTTATGTATAGGAGTGCTGTATTTCTATTCGATATCTTAGTATTACTTAAAATCTAACAGACAGCTCGTTTTGAACGATTACTAATATAGCCATCAATGATGTCAAACAAATAACATCTCTACAATATAGCGATATGACCAGTAGGAGCGATAATACTCGCCCAATAGCTACTCGCTTATACGCATGGCATTATTAATAAGGCTTTATTCAATAACAAGGCATGACGAGTAAAACTACATCATGCCTATTATGAGCTTATACGCTGTTCAAAACATTATATGGATGCTGATAGATACACTATCAAGACATCCTTACAAAGTTAAACTTTTTAAGTCAGCTACTTATTCTGCTGGAGTTGCAGCAGCTTCTTCTGCAGCTGGCGCTTCTTCAGTTGCAGCAGGTGCTTGCTCAGCTTTACCACCAGCTTGAGTTTGTGCGTATTCTTTACCAGCGATGATAGCATCAGCCATAGAAGTTACGTACAAAGTCACAGCACGGATAGCATCATCGTTAGCTGGGATGATGTAGTCAACGTTGTCTGGGCTAGAGTTAGTATCAACGATACCGATAACTGGGATACCCAAGTTCTTGGCTTCTTTAATAGCGATAGCTTCGTGATCTACGTCTACTACGAAGATAGCGTCAGGTAGGCCGCCCATGTCTTTGATACCACCTAGTGAACGCTCAAGTTTTTCCATATCGCGAGTACGCTCTAGCGCTTCACGCTTAGTTAGCTTAGCGAAAGTACCGTCTTCTGCTTGCTTTTCTAGCTCTTTTAGACGGTTGATTGACTGGCGTAGTGTTTTCCAGTTAGTCAACATACCACCTAACCAGCGATGGTCAACGTATGGCATGCCAGCGCGAGCTGCTTGCTCACGTACGATACCGCTTGCAGCGCGTTTAGTACCAACAAATAATACTTTGTTTTTCTTAGCAGCTAGGCCGTTTACGTAAGTCAACGCTTCGTTGAACGCTTTTACGGTGTGCTCTAAGTTGATGATATGGATTTTGTTACGTGCGCCAAAGATGTATGGACCCATTTTTGGGTTCCAAAAACGTGTTTGGTGACCAAAGTGAGCGCCTGCTTGTAGTAAGTCGCGCATTTCGATTTTGGTTGGATTCTTTGTAGCCATGAGAATATATCCTATTGGTTGGGTTATGCCTCCACATCACAAAAACAGCCTATTTAGCGACACGCATCTGCTACCAGTTAGTTTTCATTAGTAAAGCACTAACAGATCACAAATTAATCAAGTCGCCAAACACCCAGCAATTTTTTGCCATGATGTGTGTGTCATTGGTTGGTTTAAAAAAGAAGCTATCGCTAGATTGAAGCAAATGCCCGAATCTAAACTATAAAGTGAATTATAAAAAATAGCTGCGCTGTATTTTATCACATAACGCCTCAGAATCTCCAGCAGTTTGTTCGTAGCGTATCAATAAGATAAAAACAAACTATGGCGATAATAAAACAAAAAAAGCGACACAATTGCATCGCTTTTTTTATGATTATCTTTTTAATAGCTATTTTTCAAGCAAGGTTACCGCCGTCACTCTTTTATAATTATCACTCGTTTATAGAGCATTGACTATAACTTATGCAATGCAAATACCGATGACTGCTTTGTAACCACGCCACGTAAATGGTGTGATATAGCTTTGACGGTCTTTAGGTAAATAAGACACGCTTGGCGCACTCTCAACAATGTGCGGCGGCGAGATAATAAACTCTGAACCAAACTCTGTCCGAGCGTTACCTGAGATTGTATTGGCCATTTCACCCAACAAATCTTTCATCATCGTGATTGAAGAGTCAGGCTCGCCCATCACTTTGATGACTTCTCGCAACATCACGCTTGGTGCACTGACATAGACGCAGCCTTCCAAAGGCCCTGATATCTTAATGACACCGCTATAATCAAAGCCAATCGCACTTTTGTTGTTGTTCAAGTAAGGGGTATCAATTGACACTTCCGAGCCATCGATTTGCGCAAAAAACGCATTGATCGAGCTTAGAAACACACCCAATTTTTCTACTTTAACCATAATATATTAATATCCATCTGTATTACGTGGCAGCATTAATCTTGCAAACAAACCACAATCTCGCCTACTTGAGAATGCCAAGTGATGGGGATGATAAAAGAACGCTCATCGTTCGGCAATACAATACTTTGCGGCGCACCTTTGAACACAAATGGTACAGAGATATGAAACTCTGAGCCAAACTCTTTACGTGCATTGCCTGCGATTGTATTGGCCACTTCCCCAGCCAGATCTACATAGTTCTCTTCGCTTTTATCGGTTTCGCCCATGCTGTCTAAGATTGAAGACAACAAGTCACGCGTCGCCGAAAAATACACCACGCCTTTTTGGCCACCAGATATACCAATCACGCCCGTATAATCGTGGACTTTTGGCTGTTTGTTTTCTAGTAAGTAAGGAGTGTCGGCAATAAGCTCTTCTCCACCAAACTGGTCAAAATAATTACTAATAATACTTAAAAAAATCTGTAGCTTTTGCTCTTTCATAATGACATCTGCTTTGGTCGATGAATGGTATTAGTCTTGCATCAGCTCATACAAAGACTCTACAAGCTCCTCTTCCGAAAAAGGCTTGCACAAAAAGCCGCTGGCACCTAACGACAGTGCTTCAATACCTGTGGCTTTGTCAGATAACGCTGATACCACTAAAATGCGTACTTCAGGATCAATCGCGATGATTTTTTCAATACATTCTAGCCCATCCATTTGTGGCATGGTTAGGTCCATGGTGATCACATCAGGACGATGGACATTGAACTTTTCGATGGCTTGAACACCGCTGGTCGCTGTCGCAACCAACATGAACTTTCCTGAATCGTATGCGCGCTGAATACGGTTTCTAATAATATTTGAATCATCAACAATCATTAACTTATGCATAACTTATCTACTACCTTTAATGAAGTGCTTGTCGTCCCTGACAATATAATTACTATTTTGATTAAGCTTTAGGTAAAGTAATGACAAACCGTGTCATCTGACCCAGCTCGCTATTTACGTTAAGCTTGCCATCATACTCTTTTACTTTTGCTTTGATGATATCAAGTCCAACACCGCGACCACCATCTTCATCTGCGTGCTCTTTGGTAGAGAATCCAGAAGAGAACAGCTGTTTGAGCAAGTCGCCTTTACTAAGCTGATTTGCCTCTTCCGTACCGAAACGACCTTCTTTAATCAGCTTATTACGGATGCTGTCGTAGTTGATGCCTTGTCCGTCGTCTTGCACAACCAACATAAAGTTTGAACCGTTGTCCTGCACTTCCAAATCAATGGTCCCAATGTCAGTTTTGCCAGCAGTGTGACGCACACTTGGCGACTCGATACCATGTACTACCGCATTACGCAGCAACTGAATACTGATTTCTTTGATTGGCTTTGCAAGATGCGCCGGAATGCTCGTTTGGGTCAGCGTCGTACTTTTTAGCTGTACTTGCTTGCCCTGTCTTGCAGCAATCTCTTTTGTAAATTCATTGTAAAAAGACAATAAATCGTCATCTGCTTCATTGTCTAAGTCGATATCTAGCCCACCATCGAAGTCAGCATTGCTAGCTGCATGATCTGCTACTGGATTTTGAGTAGCGACTGGTGCTTGTACGGTTGACGCCTTAGCTGCTGACGGTGCTGAGCGGTTGATACGCTCACCCAACGTCGCAATCGTGTTCGATAAGCTAAGCAAATCATCCAAATGTACTGCCAATGGCAAGAAGTCATTACCAGACAACTGACCTTGGTTTTGTAATGCATGTAACTTGTCTTCAGCATCAGAAGCAATCTTTGTAAAGCTATGTAGTTTTAGTGCTGATGCTTCACCTTTTAAGCTATGCATTTCACGATAAATAGCTTTCAATTTGCCTTCAAGCTCGTATTGTGAGCTACCAGGATTTTTCAAGATATTATTCATTTTCTCGATATGCGCTTGTGTATTACCAATAAACTCATTAATAATCTTTGGATTCACATTCAAGATAGTCGTTAACATCTCAATCTGCATATCGTTTTGTGAACGCTCTTTTTCTAGGCGCTGTTCTAAGTAGACTGCATCTGATACATCGTTCACGTTGACCAAGATACGGGCAATGTCTTTATTGTCATAAACACGTGAGAATTTAAAATCTAAGAAGCGGTTATCAAGATTTTTGTCTTCAGACAAATTATGCAGCATGACTTTATTTAATGGGTTAAGTGAATCTACCAGTTTTTCTTTAACGCGAGGGTTATAGAGCTGCTCAATAAACTGCTGGGTGGTCTTAAGGTCTTTATCAGAGATACGACCACGTAAGACATTGGTAAAGTTTTCCCCTGCCAAGCGATCAGAGCCAATGATATTATTCAGCGCTCGAGAATGCTGTTGACCAATATTCAAGTCTTTATCAAGTAGGAAAAGACCTGTATTTACCGTTTCCATAATCTCTTGCGTTTCTTGGCGAGCGGCAAGTGCTTCAGCATCCGTCTCACGTAGACGACGTACAAAGAAGAATACGAAGATTAGGAAGTAGGTAAAGATAGCGGCAACACCAAGTACCTGAATAAGACGAATGGTAGTTGCTTGACGTTGTGCACTATCGAACACGTCTTTTGTCAAATTATCCAAAGAATCGTTAATAAACAAACTTGATGTCTTCGCCTGTTCAACGGCCTGCGTCAATTCATCAGCAGAAGGTACCATGATATTATCAGCATCTTTTAGATATGTTTGAATCTTAGGCTCTAGCGCTTCCCATTGCTCATTGGCCGCAGCAATATTGGTTTGTGCTTGACTATCAATTTTTGGCAAGTCATAGCTATTACCTTCTGCATCTGTAATTGTACTGCCTTGCTCAATAGCAGCAATCGAGCTGGTGATTAGCGCAGTATTTTGTTCTAAACGGCTTAGCACTCGTTGTATGTGCGGAGAGTTAGTATCCTCACCATAACTACTGTCTAAATCGAAAAGATCTTTAATTACTGCCTGTGCACTGTTTGCAACTTGGTTAGTTTGGTCAATTAAAGCTGTGTTTCGTTCTAATAAATTTGAGGTATAAAACGTGAACGCAAGCAAAGCACCGATTAGAGATAAAAATAGTGCAATTGAAATAATCAGACCTTGATAGCGCTTATTGTCGACATTAGGTACGGTTGCCATCTTCAGAATTCCTTAGTTCAATTGCTTAGTATTGGTGTCAGAATCACTTTCTTCAGCAGGGTCAGCTTCACCCAACCAGCGCGCCTCAATTTCTTTAAATGTCCCTTTTTCTTTTAGTTTGGCAATACCTTCATTAACCGTTTTGATAAGCTGAGTATTTTCTTTTGCCATGAGCACCACTTGTTGGGCTGAAGGTGCATCTGCAGCTTCATAGGGTACAATTTTCACTTTATGCTCAGGATAGCCTTTGACGATATATTGCAAGACTGGCATATCGTACAAGAAGACATCCGTATTACCTTGAACCAAATCCTGATACGCCAAAAATGCTGTAGGTCTCGAAATTAGCTCCACTGAACTACCCATCTCTTTTAGTGTGTCTTCTTCTTTAGAGCCTTCTAACGTACCTGCTTTTAGACCTTTTATATCGTTTAAGCCTTTTATATCGAACTTACCTTCCAAATACATGATAGTAGCTGGGTTGAAAAAGTATGGTGTTGATAGACCATATCTCACTGCCCGATCGTCTTTGTAAGAAATACCAGAAATCGCTAGATCACGCTTTCCTGTTTCGACGCTATCGAACATGTCTTGCCAAGTTTCCTTATAAAACTCGACTTTGAACCCCTGCTCTTCACCAATAGCACGAATTGAATCAACATCAGTGCCCTGCATATTGCCATAGTCATCTTGGAACGAAAAAGGCGGCAAATCACCAGTCATGGCAACTTTCAATGTTGGCGCTGTATCAGGTAGCTTACTCACAAAGCTATCTGTATTTTCCTTTACTGGGGCGCTTGCATTTTCTTGAGTAGCAGAATTACCACAGCCAAATAGGCCCACACTCAATAAAATCGGTAACGCTCGATATAACTGCTTCATAATCTATCCTTGAAACCTAACGTTGTTTTACATTTTAATTAATTGACATTCTAGCAAGGTTAAGCAATGTCTATACATATTAACTTACAGAAAGTTACGTTAGATAGTACTTGCCTAATTTCATGATTGCAATAATTATGTTTGGTCATTATTTAAGGTAAACCCTATATAGCAAAGGCTGCATATAATCGTAAATAACATATACTCGTTCATAATCAATAAATTCCATCATATAAAACGCCTATAAAATTTAATTTGGCTTTGAATAAAAATAAATAGAGCGCACAAAAAAGCACTTATACGCTGTGAACGTATAAGTGCTTTTTTTAAAATACAGTTAACTTAAAATAGAGACACTTTTACTCTGCGTCGTCCAAATTGAGATTACGGTCTATCTTCCAAATCAAGAAAGAACCGAAACTCATTAGTGAGAACAGAGCAATACCGACCTTGAGGACTGGATTGACTGGAAATAAGTTCAATAACAAGCCGCCGAAGATACCGACGGAAAACATTAGCGAGCCTTGTAGTGCACTTGCCATACCAGCACGGCGTTTCTGAAAAGCGAGCGCAATTGCAGAAGCATTGGGCTGGGTCAGACCCAGTCCTGCGATACAAAAGAAAATACAAGCCAGCACCAGTGGTAGCCAAGCATCCGTCCCTAAAAGCAAGCCAATCACAAATAGCACACCCGCAGAGACAACCTGCATCATCGCCCCAAATCGCAAAATACTTAGTATTCGAAAGCGATTGGTAAGCCATTGGTTTAACTGAGTCAAACCTACAAAACCCGCCGCATTCATTCCGAACAACCAAGCGAAATGTGTCGCTGAGACGCCATAAGTATCCATAATTAGCTCTGAAGCCGAGCTGATATAGACAAACATTGCTCCCATTAACAATCCACCACCAATTGCTGGATAGTTAAAGGTCGGGTCTTTTAATAAATCCCAATATTGACTGAGCACTTCTCTTGCAGGGCGTACGTTACGATTTTCTTCGGTCAAAGTTTCAAAAAAGAAAAACTTGGTAAGTAGCAAGTTTAGAGCGCCAAATGCAGCTAAGAACCAAAAGATAGAGTGCCAATCAAAAAACTGTAAGAATAGCGCGCCAAGCGATGGTGCCAATATGGGTGCTAAGCCCATCACTAAAATCATGATGGAAAAAGCTTTCGCCGTTTGTTTGGCAGTGAGGCGATCTCGAATTGCGGCACGAGTAACTACTGCACCGACGCACGCGCCCAATGCTTGTAAAGTACGGCCTGCAAAAAGCACGTACTCATTGTCAGTAGTCGCACAAAGAATAGAAGCGATGACATATAGCGTCATACCTATATATAAGGGTTTGACACGGCCGACACGATCACTAAAAGGTCCGTAAAATAGCTGTCCAAATACCAAGCCTAAAAAGTATGCAGGAACGGAGTTGGCCATAAAGGCCGTTGAAACACCGAAATCATCTGCCATCGATGGCAGTGCTGGCAGATACATATCAATCGATAATGGTCCTACTGCAACCATCAGCCCAAGCATCATAATCCATGCAACAGGCAAATCAGCAGAGCGCACTCGCTCAGAAGCGATAGGTTTGTTTGGAAGGGAGGGTTTTGAAGCAGACATATTTAGACCGTTTTATATAGTGGCTATTATTTTTAATATTTTATTTTTCGACGTTTAATTGCTTGCACGTATTGCTAGGTAGGCTTTCGTTATTTTACTGGCTTATCCAGTAATCAAAATGAACATCTTTAACGACAATAGTGCATCTTTACCCACATTGGTGCAAGCAGACAATGCTATATCGTGCTATCTGCTTGCATTTCAATGGCTATAAGACAATGGCGAAACAACCGTTAACAATTAAAACTCGTCGAAAGAAATTATCAAAATATGTCTGGCATTCTTAAGTAGCAACCTTTTCTATTAGAGTGAATCAAAAGAAAATAACACTAGAAAATTTACTGGTAGCAAAATTTTAGCGGAATTGACGTCTACCAAATAAGGTGCTGGCCTGCTTTGCTTTTCTGAGGGCAAGCTTACGATTACGACCAAGCATCATTTTAAGCTGCCATGCTTTTTCTTTATATAAAGTCTTAGCAGGTTGATCATACATCGCATTTATCACGCGTTTGCTTGCTAGCACCGCATCAGGAGAGCGCTCTGCAAACTCGGCAGCAAGTTTTTGTGCCTGTTCAAGAGGCGCTTCATTACAGTGACTAATCAAGCCTAACTCTTTGCCTTCATTAGCATCGATGATACGAGCGCTCATGGCGAGCTCTTTTAGAGTGTCTTCTCGTAGGACCCCAAATGCTGATTGGGTCAGTCCCATGTCTGGCACTAAACCCCACTTAGCTTCCATAATAGATAATTGACAATCAGGATGGCTGATACGTACGTCACAAGCCAACGCCAACTGTAACCCAGCGCCGATACAGTATCCTTCTAACACCGCTATGACAGGTACTGGTAGATCACGCCATACCAAGCATACTCGTTGGAACGCACTTTGCCATGGCTTAATCAGCTCCCAAAGCGCAAATGCTGTGTTTTTTGGATGATTTAAGTCTCCTAAATCAATACCTGCACAAAACGTCGCCTCTGCCCCATTTAGAATGACCGCGCGTATGGTTCTGTCTTTGCTAATACGACCTGCCAGCTTAATCAGCTCATTGATTACCTGAAAGCTCATGGCATTTTTTTTATGTGGACGATTTAAGGTAACCGTCAGTATGTTGTCTGTAATACTAACTTGTAAGGTCTCATACTGGTAACTTGCAATCACGTTCATAACAACCCTTATTAATGAATAAAACAACTATGGTGCTGATATTCACAATATTAGCAGGCTTGTCTTTGTTGTACCGTAGTAATAACTGACTGCCACGATACTATAGTCAGTTTCATATACAGCAGACACAGACTGTCTAGCTGAGAGCAATAAGCAAATCTAATAAGGTTACTTATCGCTCTCTGAACCTGAATGATTTTATCTATTTTACCTTACCGTCAACTTATATCATTTTCCACGTCATGTCATTTTCGCTCAAGCGATGATAATTAAGCTGCGGATAAGAAGATAAATCTACTTTTTGCAAGTTGTCTAGCGCCGTTAATAATGCCTCATAATATGGCTCAATCATTGCAAACTGCACAGGTGTCGTATGCTGTACATTCAGCAGACACTTATCTTCCAAATCTTGGCTAGCCTGACGCAATTGTGGTACACCTGTATATCGACTCCCACCCAATATACGATGGGCAATTTGTGCCAGCATGTTGCGGTCATGCGCTTCCCATGCCTGAATAAGCGCCTGCTTTTCATCATTGATAGTATCGATCATCATGATAATAAGCTTGGCCGCCAATTCAGGTTTGTTCGCTGAACGAGTGAGCGCATCTTGCCAATCCAAAATGTTTGAAGTATCACTTTTGCTTATATTGTTATTACTAAGGTCATTATTGATTTGCTCGTGTAAAGTCGTATTATCGTGAGCTGTTCTATCTTGCAAGCTTTGGTCTTGAGGGCTTTTATCTTGAGAGTTGTCGATAGATTTTGTTGGTGATTGTAGTAGTGGCGACTGACCTTGTTTTTGTAGACGTAAGCTTTCATAGCGCGGCTGAATATCACGCGCAGTATCTCGTCTATAGCCTTCACGAGGCTGGCTATCGCGCAAATAATCATCACGGATTTTTTTCAGGGATAGTGGACGGGTAATTTTTGGCTCGCTACTGACAGAAGTACTATTACGATCTACCCCGTCTCCTCTTATTATTGGATAAGTATCGGTTGAGTCATCTGAAGACATACCTGAACTGGCTTGAGTCTCTTGCCCATTTACATTGTTAGAGAGCAAGTCGTTCGATAAATCATTATCGTTAATTGAGTAACCGCGCAGTGAGTCTATAGCAGTTAGTTCAGCCTCTGATGAGTCGGTAGCCCGTACATTAGCATCCTGTACATTAGCACCTTGTAAGTTATCACCCTGTAAGTCAGGATGCTGTAAGCCAAAGCTCTGCAAATCTGTATCAGGCAGCGCGGTCAATTGTGGTGTAGTACTCTTGCGACCAAGCCATTTCTGTAACACTTGCAATAACTGAGGTTGGCTAATCGGTTTGCCGACATAGTCATTGATACCGCTGGCTATAAGTTTGTCACGTTCATCTGCCAACCCATGAGCTGTCAGAGCGATAATAGGGATACGACTATCCGCATTTTCGATATTTCGAATCTGCTTAGCTGCCTCATGACCTGACATACGCGGCATTTGAATATCCATAAAGATCAAATCAATATTGTCTTTGTCTTGCGTAGCTGCTTTATCGTCAGCGCTCGTGTCCTCATGATAGAACGCGCTGTTTGTTTTCTTGTTTATCTCATCACGTGTTTCTGCTTTAGAGAGTTGCGTTTTATTCGATAGGCTTTGCTTATCGCTCTTGGCAGTTTTGATGTTTTTGGTTTGTTGTTTACTGATAATCTCAATAGCATCAAATCCACTGCTCGCAGTGACTACCTGAATCCCTAGCTCGCTCAATAGAGCATCAAGCACTAGTAAATTAGGCAAATGGTCGTCAACTGCCAGTACCGTGACCCCTTTCCAGCGTGGTTCTTGCAGGCTTTGCGGCGTACTACGGCTTTGAGTATCGAGCATTGCATACAGCTGTCTTTTGTCTAATGGCTCATACAGTATGTTGGCATGATAGCGGTTTAGTAGCGCTTGATCGGCCGCCACTTGGTAGCCAAACACAGCAAGCTTGCCTTGATAATGCAGACGAATTTGCTTAAGAAGCGCCATCATATCGTCTTGAGTGTCATCATCAACGATGACCCAATCCCAATAATTACCGTGCTCTTTTAGTGACTCCAGTACACCCGGTAATGAGTTGGCTTGGGTTAGCTTAATCGGTAAGTATTGCAAGCTTGCTTTGAGCACTTGTATTGAGGCGGTATGATTAATCCAGACCAACACGTTAAACTCATCGGTTTCGCTCGCAAGCGGCGCCAAAACTGGTAGCTCAATGGTCTGACCAGTTGCTGCTTCTAGCACATCGACATGAGCTGGCATACGGAACCAAAACGTCGCACCTTGGTTGGCAATATTTTCTTGAGCATTATCATGAAATCCAATATCACCGCCCATCAAGCGCGTCAACTGTTTGGAGATGACCAGACCCAACCCTGTACCACCATACTGACGCGTGATTGATGGATCGCCTTGGCTAAAGCTTTGGAACAGCATTTTTTGATCTGCCAGAGAAATGCCTTTGCCGCTATCTTGCACGCTAATCATCAGATAATTATCACGGTGATCATCTAAGCTCACACGCACCACCACATCACCACTATCCGTAAACTTAATGGCATTACCAACGATATTGGTCAATACTTGCTTAAGACGTAACGCATCGCCATTGATACGCATCGGCACATCATTGTAAAACAGCACTGCCATGCGCAAACCCTTCTCCGCAGAGACAGGAGATAGCATATCGACCACATCATAAATGGTATCATAGAGATCAAATTCATGGCGATCCAGTACCAACTTGCCTGCCTCAATTTTAGAAAAATCTAAGACGTCATTTACCAAAGCGAGCAAGTGTGCTGAGGACTTACGTATGGTCTGTACATACAAGTCCTGCTCAGGATTGAGCTCTCCATGGCGTGCCAGCAAATTAATAAAACCATCGATACTGTTCAATGGTGTACGCAGTTCATGACTGATATTGGCTAAAAACGCAGATTTTGCTTGGCTGGTTGAAATCGCTGCATCACGTGCATTTCGAATAGAAATGTTTTGCATCTCCATCTCATCAAATGCCAACCGTAAATCATCCTCAGTTTGCTCGGCATGGTCTTTGAGCTCTTGAAAGCTTCTATGTAAGCGGCGCAATGTTCTGACCAGATCTTGCTGTAATAAATTCAGCTCGCCATCTGACTCTACTGGTACAGGTTGGTATAAATTATCAACATGGGTACGTTGCAACTGCAACCGCAGCTCATAAATGGGGGCAATCCAACGTTTCGAATAAATATTTAGGCTCAGTAGTAGAATCAAGATAGTAAATAAACCAGTAATCACTAACGCCATCGCAATACGGTAGCGTGCAATGTAGAGCGGCTCATTATCCATATCGACGAGCAACCATAATGTCTGCCCTTCAAACTCTCCCAATACACTGCCATACGCTGTGCCTACAGGCGTTGGACGTTGTGACAAAAAGCTTGCGGAATCACTGATTAGCGGCCATTCTTCATTGAGGCCATAACCGACTGTTGCCAGTATTTGATTGCCTTCATTAATAATAGCAATGCGCTGTACATGCTGCTCGGACTGCATACGTCCAAGCTTATCTTGGATACCCTCTAGCGTCGTCATTGCCGCTTGCTGGGTCCTCTCAGCACTACTCCCTACTTGCTGGCGCTCTTGTTCTAGCAGCTCAGGAATCAGTTCAGCTATGACTGGCGTATAACGAATAAGTACCGCTTCAGCCAATACTTCTTGCTCCGAGTCGCTCGCTCGCATGGTTTCGTGAAATACCAAAATGCCGCCAACTGCTGCCAACACACAGATAGGCAAAAACACCAGTATGATCAGCTGACCATAAGCACTACTGGTATCGAAACGTTTTTTATATGCCATGCTAGGTCTACTCTCTACTAAGATTCTTGCCGTGAATTTTTGTGATAACGTCAGTATTCGTGTTACTTGCAGCGTGTCATATCAAAGCATCTGGGTAAGGCGCTACTCTTAATGAAACTATTAATCGTTAATAAATTAACTGATTTTGACGGGCCAACTACTATACAGCTCAAGATTATCTTAACAGGATTCTATAAGTACTGGTTAGGCATTCCATGTGATGAATAACGTTATAATTAGAGTACCAACCACTCTGTGTCAAAGAAAAAATGGCTTTAAGCTATCAACTCTACTTTTACAACCTTCAATGTAACATTGACATTGACCTGATACAGTGACTATTAATCCTTGATGCGATAAGCGCAGCTGAAAACAAAATGATATAATAAAGCCACTTTTTATTTACCACAATATATCGCTCATAGTCATAACATATGAGAGCGCACTCTAATGCCTTTCGTTTTTAGCTCGCTTATCACCGTAAACCTATAACCCAAGCGACTGTCTAAAATTATGATCAAACAATAAAAACAACGCTTCCATCAAAAACAAGCCATTAAAAACATATTTAAAAAATAGAAAAGGATACTTTATGTCCACTACGGCCATGTCAAATGCTAACTTTATTACTCAAATCACTACCCTCGCTGACTGCGTTGGTCAAACACCATTGGTGAAACTTCAACGTCTGCCTGAGCAAGAGCACATTGCCAATGGCGCCACAGTATTAGCTAAGCTTGAAGGTAATAATCCAGCGGGCTCTGTAAAGGATCGTCCTGCTTTTAATATGATTTATCAAGCAGAACAGCGCGGTGATATCAAGCCTGGTGATATGTTGATTGAAGCTACTAGTGGCAATACTGGTATTGCATTAGCCATGGTCGCTGCGATGCGTGGCTACCCAATAACGTTGCTGATGCCAACCAACTCTACCCAAGAGCGTAAAGATGCCATGATCGCTTATGGCGCAACGCTGATTGAAGTAGACGAAGGTATGGAAGCTGCGCGTGATTTGGCATTGCAGATGCAAGCAGATGGCAAAGGGGTTGTATTGGATCAGTTTAATAATCCTGATAATAGCCAAGCACATTACCTGACTACAGGCCCTGAGCTATGGGCACAGACCGAAGGTAAAATTACACATTTTATTAGCTCGATGGGCACGACAGGTACGATTACTGGTGTATCACGTTACTTAAAAGAGCAAAATCCAGACGTCAAAATCATCGGACTACAGCCTGACGAAGAAGCTTCGATTGCTGGCATTCGCCGTTGGCCTGCTGCCTATATGCCAGGTATTTTTGATGCAGACTTGATTGATGAAGTGATGGATATCGATCAGCGTATTGCCGAAGTCTATATGCGTAAATTGGCGAAGACTGAAGGTATTTTTGCTGGGGTATCTTCGGGCGCAGCTGCATGGGCAGCGACCCAAGTGGCAAAAGAAAATCCTAATGCTGTTATTGCCTTTATTGTCTGCGATCGTGGCGATCGTTATTTATCAACGGGTTTATATAACGTTGACGATAGCAATACGGATAACAGCAGCGCAGAAGTTAATTAATGTATAAGAAATACCATTTAGTATCGTTAATTTAAAAAAAGTGCAAAACGACCAAGTGCAGATGTAATACTTCAAGCAAGGTCAATGCTGTTATTCTTTTATAATGAATTAACTATAAGCTCATAAATAGTCAGGATTATCTATGTCACAAGCGCTACCATCCGACCCTATCTTGGTTTTTGATATCGAGACTGTCGCCGATGTCGATGCAGCACGCCGTATCTATCCGCAATTGGCCGATCTCAACGATGCAGATGCCTTAAGCGCGCTGACAGCGATACGTACACAAGAGGCAGGGCATGATTTTATGCGCTTGCCACTACAGCGTATTGTCTGTATCTCAGCTCTGTATATCAAAGATGGTAAGTTATCGCTATTTTCTTTGACTGCCGATAAATTTAGTGAAAAAGAAATCCTAGCCAAGTTCTTTAGAGCATTTAACGACATTGAGACACTGCCGCAACTTATTAGCTGGAATGGCTCAGGCTTTGACATACCTGTACTGATATATCGTGCCATGCAATATGATTTGTCAGCACCATGGCTGTTCGAAGAAGGCGAGCGTATTAAAAACATGCGCTTTGATAACTATGTTAATCGTTTTCATACACGTCATCTAGACTTGATGGATCGGTTTAGCCAGTATGGTGCTAGTCGCCGCGAAGCCATGGATATCGTCGCAAGTCTGTACGGATTACCCGGTAAAACTGACGTGGATGGAAGCATGGTTGGCGCGCTTGTTAGTAGCGGTGACTGGCAGACCCTATCTATATACTGTGAGTCTGATGTTATGAACACTTGGCTTATTTATTTACGCTGGTTACGTCTAACAGGACAGTTGTCTTCACAAGATTTTGATGCTTGGCAGCAGCAGAGCTATGACTATCTGGCAAAGTATACCCAAGCTGACGGTAGTCCGCGACATCAAGAGTTTATCGCTGACTGGTCATCGGCACCCGAATTATAGAATCCGCATTATTAGTAGTTTTTATTCCCCTCTTCTAGTTATTTATTATTAAGGCAGGTTTATGCAACCCACCGATTCAAAAACATCTACAGCATCTGATATGGCAGCGCAAAGCAGTAACGCTCAAACGAATGAAGCTCAAACCAACGACACCCAAACGATTGTCATTCCGCCTAGTAAGAAAAAATCAAAGCCATCATCAAAGACACGTCGTCGTCTAAAAGATGCAGAGCCAATACCATTCAATATTGATGGCTTGTCACATGATGGTCGCGGTGTTGCTGTCTATGGTAACGGTTTTGACGTTGCTGAAGGCCATGCTGAAGACAAGCATGGTAAAAAAATCTTTGTTAGCTTTGCTTTACCCGGTGAAAGCGCCTTAGTGAAAATAACTAATAGCCGTGCTAGCTTTGAAGAAGGCGATGCCATTAGTATCACTTCCAACCCAAACCCTGAACGTGCTGTACCACCCTGCCCGCATTTCGGTACTTGCGGCGGTTGTAACTTGCAGCACTGGCAGCCAGATGGTCAAATAAACTTTAAACAGTCAGTACTGGCTGAAATGCTGATGCACCAAGCAAATGCAGAACCTGACAATTGGCTCCCTCCTGTGGTCGGTGATCGTCTTGGTTATCGTACCAAAGCACGTTTGGGCGTGCGCTATGTCGTCAAAAAAGAAACCGCGCTTGTCGGCTTCCGCGAGCGTTCAAGTAACTTCTTGGCAGAGCTAAATGAATGTCATATCTTAGATCCGCGTATTGGGTTTGAGATTGAAAACCTAAAAACACTTATTAGCACCTTAGAGAGCCGTGACAAGATTGCTCAGCTTGAGCTTGCCATGGGTGAGCAACTGCCAGAACTACCTGATGGTAATCAGCCAGTCGCGCTCATCGTACGTAATTTAGAACCGTTGTCAGACGCTGATATAGACAAACTAAAAGTGTTTTTCGCGGCGCGTAATTGGCAGCTATATTTGCAGTCGAAAGGCGTTGATAGCATCCAACGTATTGCGTTGACAGACGCTGATGATTTGAGCGAGCAATTTGGGCGTTTATATTATCAATTGCCAGAGTATGACCTGACTTTTGAATTTATCCCTACTGACTTTACTCAAGTAAATCTATCGGTGAACCGTCAGATGACCAAGCTTGCCTGTGACTTATTGGATTTAAAAGCAGGCGAACGCGTACTAGATTTATTCAGTGGTTTGGGTAACTTTAGTTTGCCACTAGCGCGTCTCGTTGGCGAGACAGGCTCAGTAGTCGGTGTCGAAGGCAGTGAGGCCATGACCGCACGTGCTGCTGACAACGCTCGTCGCAACGGTATCAACAATACTGAGTTTTATAGTCAAGATTTGACTCAAGACTGTACTGATAAGCCATGGGCCAACCAAGGTTTTGATGCACTGTTGATTGATCCACCGCGCTCTGGTGCTTGGGAGATTATGCAATATTTGCCAAAATTTAATGCTGAGCGCATTGTTTATGTCTCTTGTAATCCAGCGACCCTTGCCCGTGATACAAAAGCATTGTTAGAACAAGGCTATCGTCTGACTCATGCTGGCGTGATGGATATGTTCTGCCATACGGGTCATGTTGAATCTATCGCTCGCTTTGAAAAAGTAGCGGTTTAACATTGTTAATCTTCAAAAATGATTAATAGTTAATAACAACTGATAGTTAAACCTGATTAAAGAGACAATTAAGCGCTATTACAATTATCTAAAATGACTCAAGGCTTTAATAAGTTTGTGCTAATAAATAGCCATTATTTAGCGTAATTGACCACAGCCATACAGAGGCTCGCTTGATTTGTCACTTTAAAATGAGATAATAGTAAACAATCTTCCTATGTTTTTGATGATGTTTCCAATCGCTACATAGCAAGCATTTGCACTCATAGCTTTATATATTTTACGCGCATTTTATAGCTGCTAAAAATAACATTTTTAGCAGTTGTATTGGTTTATAGCTGACACTTTATGGATCGTTAATTCAGAGTGTGTGCATAGTAGATGAGGTTATAATCAATTCAAAATAGCTAAGAGGAGTCGGCTATGGTAAAAATTCGTGAAGGATTACCGCTGGTGGATGGACAGACCACGCAGGCCGATAGTGCAACACTTGCGGCGCAACTGGTGGCGAGCCAACGCTCTCACCAGTCAGCCAATAGCTATGCCCAAATTCCCCTCGACATCAAATACCAGTTGGCAACTCACAAGCTACATACTACTTTTGATCGCTCAGCTGCACACACTTATCATTTGCATGACCCTCACACTGAAGACGAGTATTTAGATGATACCAATACGCTATCAAACAAAGAGCTTGAGGCGGTCGACTTAGACCAAGCCAATATCGACGTACCGACTTGGCTAGATAATGTGGCCAAGCGTATTGGACAAGAGTCAGTACCCAACCTAAGTGCAGCTTGCGAGTTTATTCGCAGTCACATGAATACCAGTGAATCTGAGCGCTCAGGCGCTTATGTGACCGGTATTGGCATGACCGATATCTTGACCTATCTTTACCAAGATGAAGACGCATTAGTCGCGGCCATGCTGTATCGCAGTGCGCGCAAATCAATCATCAGTCTCGCTGAAGTTGAAAAAAACTTTGGTCCAGATATTTTGACGCTTGTGAAAGACACCCTTGCAATGGGTAAGCTGTCGGAGATTATTGAGAGTAACAAGCGCTTAGAAGACCATTTCGTCAATAATCAACGTGATCAGCTATCAAATATTTATAGCATGCTCATCTCTGTTACTAACGATGTGCGCGTAGTCCTTATAAAACTGGCTGAACGTACTTTCGCCATGCGTGAGTTGACGTTTTCTAGGCCAGAGCGTCAAACTCGTGTGGCGCGTGAGGTCATGACTATTTATGCACCATTAGCGCATCGCCTAGGTATCGCACAGCTAAAATGGGAGCTCGAAGATCTAGCTTTCCGTTATCTTGCGCCTGATCGCTATAAAGAAATTGCTAAGCTGCTGTCAGAAAAACGTAGCGAACGCGAGTCCTATATTCAGCGCGTACAAGACAAATTAAATGAATCATTAGCAGACGCCAGTATCGAAGGCGAAGTATCTGGGCGCGTCAAACATATCTACTCTATTTATCGAAAAATGAAGCTTAAAGGTTTATCGTTCGATCAGCTTTATGACATTCGCGCCTTACGTGTCTTGGTTAATAGCCCTTCTGACTGTTATCACGTTTTAGGCCTAGTACATGGCTTATGGCGTTATATTCCTGAGCAGTTTGATGACTATATTACTAACCCTAAGTCCAATGGTTATCGCTCGCTACATACTGCTGTAATTGCGGAAAACAAATCACTCGAAGTCCAAATTCGTACTCATGAGATGCACTTTGAGGCCGAACTTGGCATGTGCGCGCACGTTAATTACAAAGAAGGGCTAAAGAACAAAAAAGACAATTATCTGAACCAAAGAATCAGCTCATTACGCCAATTATTATCTATCAATAATGAAACACGCAATCAGCCACGCTCAGCTGTGGTAGCGGGCGAAGAGATAGACGATATCGAGTTTGACGAAGAAGAGCAACTCGTTGATTTTGATGAACTAGAACGTATTTATATCTTTAGCCGTGATGGTGATATTACCGAACTACCAAAAGGCGCGACCGTTCTCGATTTTGCCTACTATGTGCATACTCAAGTTGGCAACCGTGCGCAGGCAGCCCGCGTCAATCAGCGCTATGTGCCACTGACGTATCAGTTGAAAACAGGTGAGCAAGTTGAGATTATCACCAAGGCATCTCGTGAGCCCAATCGCGATTGGTTGGTAGCATCCTTAGGTTATATTCATACCAACCGTGCCCGTTCAAAACTGCGCCAGTGGTTTAATAAGCAAGACCGTGATAAGAACATTGAAATAGGTCGCCAAATGCTCAGCAAAGAGCTTGAGCGCCTATCTGTTCATCCTAATAGTATTGATTTAAACGACTATATTCAGCATTTTCATGTCAATACGACCGACGACATTATCGTGGGGCTGGTGACAGGTGACATTGGTCTGAATCAATTGACCAGTCATATCTCACGTCAGCTGCATCTTGAACCTGAGATACCACCAGAGAGCTTTGTACCGCATGTAGATAACCGAGATACAGGTAAGCTCGATGCGTATAAAATTCACATTGATGGTTTGGATAATATCGAAATCAATTTGGCAGGTTGTTGCCATCCTGTGCATGGTGAACCGATAGCTGGCTACATCACTTTATCGCGTGGCGTTAGCGTGCATAATCGAGGCTGCCCAGAGTACTTACGTCTGGTCGAGCGCGATCCTGAGCGCAAGATAGAAGCCGCTTGGCAAGTACAGACTGGTCGTTATCAGCCCGTTGATATTCATGTCGAAGCATATGACAGACGCGGTTTGCTACGTGATTTGACACAGATAATTGATAAAGAAAACGTCAATATTCGCCAAGTTCAAACACTGAGTAACGACGACAATATTGCTTTTTTAAAGTTCCATATTGAAGTCTCAGGTTTAGCGCATCTATCTAAGCTGCTCGCAAAATTAGAGCAGCAACACGGTATTTTGCACGCGCGCCGTGCAGTCGTGTAAATAAAACGTTAAGTCAGTCGTTGTTTATTCCATAATAGAGTTGTCAAAAAATACTATGCCTGAATTACCTGAAGTAGAAACCACTAAAGCCAGTCTTGCTCCATTGTTGGGGCAACAGGTAATTGATGTTAAAGTATTTCAACCAAAGCTGCGCTGGATGATGCCAGATAACTTGGACGAGCTGGTTAATTACACATTGGAGAGTGTCGAGCGCCGAGCAAAGTATCTGATTCTTAGTTTTTTGCCAGTAGCTGCACAAAATAACGCTCCCATGTCAGCTAGCAAGGTTGAACCACGTCAGCTTCTTATCCACTTAGGAATGTCAGGTAGCTTACAGCAGCACAGCTATGGTACTGATAAGCGTAAACATGATCATCTGGTTGTTGTTTTTAATGATACTGCTAATAATAAGTCTCAGCTACACTATTACGATCCGAGACGCTTTGGTTCAGTACTATGGCATGAAGATTACGGCAATAAACTACTAGACCATCTAGGTCCTGAGCCACTTTCAAAAGATTTTACCGCAGACTATTTATACAGCTTAATCCAGCGTATAGATTTATCTAGTCAAGATAGCAATGAGTCATCGTCAGATGTTACTAAAACGAATAAGCGACTAAAATCCATCTCCCGAGCGATTAAATCTGTCATCATGGAACAAGAAGTCGTAGTTGGGGTTGGCAATATCTATGCGACTGAAAGTCTGTACTTATCCGGCATCCACCCTGCTACACCAGCCAATCAACTTTCATACGATCAGATTGTCATTTTAGTTAATCATATTAAAGAAATTTTAAAGAAAGCGATAAAATTAGGCGGATCAACACTACGAGATTTCACAGTAGCAAGTGGTCAAACTGGTTACTTTCAACAAACTTTAAATGTGTATGGTAGACAAGGAGAGAGCTGTCTACATTGTAGTACGACGCTAGAAAACATCAAGCTTACTGGTAGAGCCAGTGTTTATTGTCCAAATTGTCAGCCGTTAAAATAGCTAATAAATGATATCTATTTGCTTGTGATATATTTAGATTAAATGAAACTAATATCTAGACAGAATATTTATTTTTAAAAGTATCAAATACTGTCAGAGTTATAACTAGATTATTCTCATTTTTGTTGCTTATTAGCGCGCATCTTGCTTTAATAGTGCTAGCGCTTACATAAATAGTGCGTATCATTTATTTTTCTGTAATATTTAGCCTAACTATTGTTGCCGCAAGATTCCTGTGTGAAGATAGCAGCAGCCATTAATCATACTACTATGAGTTTCAGGATATCATTATGACTGTTAAAGCAAAAACTCAACGCACAGTTAAGCAGAGATTTTTTACTGTATTGGCAACTTTAGGATTGGTAGCTGCGACTATTCAGCCTACTTTTGCAGCTATAGAAATTGATGAAACTGATTTCGGTCCTTCATACGAGACGATGGTAGTCGATACGATTGTTGGTAAGCCACTGCAACTCGTGAATGCTGTGGCTGGTACGGCAGCTTATATCGTAAGCCTACCTTTCTCACTTATTGGTGGTAATGCAGATCAAGCACAGCAGAAACTATTTGTTGAACCTTGGGATGCGATGGGACGTTGTTTAGGCTGTACAGTTGCTGAAGACAACTATTATAAGTCTCAAGTTGTTGATAAGAACGTGGTACGTATCGTTGTCGATCAACCATCAGAAATTCTAATTAATACCAATGACTATGTAGTGGTCACTCCGTAACAATTTGCTTTTAGTAGGCACATCAAATAGTTCACAAGAATGACTGTGACTATTTCATAGCAAAAAGGCTAACGAGAAGTTAGCCTTTTTTATTGTCAACAAGTCGATAATTTATTTCGTAATACTAGTATTACTTAATTTAGCACTGATTTCACGTAGCAATTTCACTTCCTCTGATGGCTCTTCTACTGCTTCTTCTATAACTTCCTCTACTTCTTCAGCACGGCGCATTTTATTGACACCTCTAACCATCATAAAGATGATGAAAGCTAAAATTAAGAAGTTAATAAGTACGGTAATAAAACTACCGTAAGCCAATACAGGTACACCTGCCTCTTTGAGCGCATCATAAGTCATAGCAATACCATCAGGTGCATCGCCTAAAACTAAGAACATGTTTTCAAAATTAATCTCGCCGCCAAAAATAAAAGCGACAATCGGCATAATAATATCATCTACCAAAGATTTTGTAATGGTAGCAAAAGCCCCGCCGATGATGACACCGACTGCCAAATCCATCACGTTACCCTTGACAGCGAACTCTTTAAACTCTGAAACCATACTCATTGTTTTTTCCTCAAAATTTATCTACAAACCAATAGATATTTATATAATTAGTGTCACATCTAGCTTTCATGTTAATAACTGAATACATTAATGCCACTATTCATTCTGTCTGTATTTTTCCAAGATTACAACACAAAAAAAAGCAGTATAAAGTGAACCACTAATAGCTCACCTTATACTGCTCAATTTTTGAATCACTTAGTGCCAGTAAAACTACTGATACTAAGTGTTTGCGTCAAACATCAATATCATGAATTACTCAGTAACTCACTTATTGATATTAAGCACCTTTCTTACCACGGCCGTGACGCTTACGCTCACTTTCAGTCAAGTAGCGTTTACGAATACGTACCGCTTTTGGCGTTACTTCGACTAGCTCATCGTCTTGAATAAATTCAAGCGCTTGCTCAAGAGTGAACTTCACTGCTGGCGTCAACGTCAGTGCCTCATCAGTACCACTAGCACGTACGTTGGTTAACTGTTTAGCAGTCGTTGGGTTAACAGTCATATCATCGTTACGAGAGTTAAGACCAACAATCATACCTTCATAAACTTCAAGCTGTGGCTCAGCAAACAACTTACCGCGTTTCTGTAGGTTAAATAGAGCAAAACCTAGGCAAGTACCATTTGCCATAGAAACCAATACGCCGTTAGAACGGCCACCAACATCACCGATCTTCTGTGGACCGTAATGTGAGAAGCTCGAGGTCATGATACCACTACCTGAAGTCAGGGTTAGGAACTCAGAACGGAAACCGATCAAGCCACGCGCTGGTATGGTCGCCTCGATACGCATACGGCCTTTACCGTCCAACTCCATGTTAGTCATTTCGCCTTTGCGTAGACCAACTTGCTCCATGATAGAACCTTGATGCTCTTCTTCGATATCGAAGACAACGTTTTCATACGGCTCTTGTAACTTACCATCAACTTCTTTAACGATAACTTCTGGACCAGAAACACCTAGCTCAAAACCTTCACGGCGCATGTTTTCGATAAGTACTGATAAATGAAGCTCACCACGGCCTGATACTTTAAATTTGTCAGGAGACTCAGTGTCTTCTACACGCAATGCTACGTTGTGAATTAACTCACGCTCAAGACGCTCACGAATGTTACGTGAAGTCACAAACTTACCTTCACGACCAGCAAATGGTGAGTTATTTACCTGGAAGTTCATAGATACTGTAGGTTGATCTACCGTCAGTGCTGGTAGTGCTTCAACGTTGTTAGGATCACAAATAGTATCAGAGATGTTTAGCGCATCGATACCTGTGATACAAACGATATCACCTGCTTGCGCATCTTCAACATCAATACGATCAAGACCATGGTAACCCATGATTTTTAGGATACGGCCGTTACGCGTTTTGCCATGCTTATCAATCACAGTCACTGGCGTGTTAAGTTTAACTTTACCACGCTGAATACGGCCAATACCGATTACACCAACAAAGCTGTTGTAATCAAGGCTTGAGATTTGCATACGGAACGGAGCGTCAGCATCAACCTGTGGAGGCTGAACAACGTCAACGATAGTTTTGAACAATGGGGTCATGTCATCAGCTAAATCATCTGCTTCTAGACCTGCAATACCGTTCAATGCTGAAGCATAAACAACTGGGAAATCAAGCTGCTCATCGTTTGCACCTAGGTTGTCAAACAAATCAAAGATTTGATCCATTACCCAATCAGGACGTGAGCCAGGACGATCGATTTTGTTAATAACAACGATCGGCTTTAGACCTTGTTCGAATGCTTTTTGCGTCACAAAACGAGTCTGAGGCATTGGGCCATCAACAGCGTCAACAACCAAAAGTACGCAGTCAACCATAGACATTACACGCTCAACTTCACCACCGAAATCGGCGTGACCTGGGGTATCAACAATGTTGATACGGTATTCAGTTTCTGAAGTTTTATCTGTCCAGCGGATAGCTGTGTTTTTAGCCAAAATGGTAATACCACGTTCTTGCTCAATATCACCTGAGTCCATTGCACGCTCAGCAATGTTTGCACGGTCGCCAAAAGTACCAGACTGATGTAATAACTTATCAACCAAAGTTGTCTTACCGTGGTCAACGTGGGCAATAATTGCAATGTTACGCAGGTGTTTGATATCGTTCGCCATATAAAATGCTCGTTTCGTCTTAAAAAAATGCAGTAGCAGTAAGCGCTGCTGAATAAACTTTCATCATCAATCAGATAGATATTGAATCTAAGATGACGCAAAAAATAATGCTATCAAATAAAAAAGTTCAATACAATCAAACATCTATACTGACGAATTCATCATACAGATTGCTATGCTAATGTACATACTGTTAATTTACAGAATGTTTGGGTGGCTAGTATAACATTATTGATTCATAAATTTATGTAATAACTCACTTTTCTCAATACATAAATAAAAAAAAGCCACCCATTGGGTGGCTTTTTTTGTAACTGTATATTTTACTATACGGTTATTTTGCTAATACTTACTGAACAACCATATCTTTAGTTTGTTCAACAGTCATTGTTTTGTCACCAGTGATGATGGCATAAACACGACGGTTCATAGCACGACCTTCTTCAGTGTCGTTTGAAGCGATTGGGTTGTTGTAACCATAGCCTACAGTTGATAGACGGTTTGGAGCGATACCGAATTCGTTAGTTAGCATAGATTTAACAGCAACGGCACGAGCTTCAGATAGACGTTGGTTATAACGTGCTGAAGGACCAGTCTTAGAAGCATGACCTTCTACACGAGCTGTAGAGTTAGGATACTCACGCATCTTCTCTGCTACTTTAGCGATTTCTGGCTTGTACTGGTTTTTGATAGCTGACTTGTCGTTATCAAAGAATACACGTAGTTCCATTTTCAGTTCGTCAGTAATGTCTACTGGTACTGGGCAACCGCGCTCATCAACTACAACGTTCATTGGAGTGCCTGGGCATGCATCGATGCTATCAGGTACGCCATCACCGTCAGAATCAAGATCAGCTTCAACAACAACTACTGGAGTGTTGTCAACTACTGGCTCTTGCATAGGTGGTACTGCTACTGTAGGTGCTAAATGGCCACCTAGTACTACTTCTAGACCGGCCAAAGCCATGCCTTCCCACCAGTTGTTGTCAAAGTTATGAATCGCACGAGCTTCACCACGTAGGCTTAGCGCGTCATTGATGCGATACATAGCACCTAGACCTAGGTTACCGATAGTGTCTTTAGAGTTTGATACTTCAGTACCAGCAGCAACGGTATCGCCATTGCTATTAACATAAGACTCTTGGTTCTCTACTTTGATTTTAGACTGACCAGCACCTACTAGTACGTATGGCTTAAGTGCGCTATCAGTGTAACCAGTAAATTCTTCGGTACCGATCAAGAAGTTACCAGAAATCATTTCTTGTTCAATATCAAAGCGGTTAACGCCGGCATCAGCTGAATCTTCAGAAGCTTCGCCGTTTGCGTCAGATACACCATATTCTACTTGGAACTGAGTAGAAGGAGTAAGTTCGATACCTAAAGCTGCACCAGTGTATAGGCTGCTTTCTTTGGCTACGCCACCATTGCTGTTACCACGGCTACCATCACCGATAACATCGCCGTTAGCGTTTTCATACAAGTTTTTACCAGTAGTAAGAACTTCACGCTGTTTGTCAGAGGTATCACTGAATTCTTCAGTCATGTGATAACCAAGTAACAATGGGCTAATAGTAACACCAGCGTTAGCTGCCATCGGTGCAGCCGCTACAGCAACAAGGGCTAGAGCTATTTTGTTCAATTTCATGGACTTCCTCCAAAGGATAATTTTAGTGATGCATTAAGCAAAACCGATTCTCAAGACGTACTAAGATAGACATCTCTTACGCATTTTAAGTTACAAAGCAAAACCAATTAAGGAGTAGCTTAGCGATTATTAATTCAGTTTACAACTTTTTTCGTTAACGAGCTACACATTATTACACGATAATGTTGTAACTAAAACACAATAAACAGTCTAAGTTACCCAGAACTAACACACCTTACGCTTCTTATCTTTTACACATCAGTTTGCGATAGATGAATAGTCTAATGATAGCTATTTTCTTGAAGCATTTTATTACAATTAGAATTTTTTTTCTATTGCTAATGTCGTTCTTTCACTAATTGAAACATTTTTTGACAGTCGCTATATATTACATATATATTGTAAAAAACCAATATTCTTCTGAAAATCAAGTGATTAGATGTTGTATGTGTTTTATATACAGTGGAATAAGAGAAAGTTTAAAGAATTTGGACAATTGGTTTGCTTAAAAGATAATCAACACAAGGATGTGTGAGACGTTGTTTTTTACCTGAATGACAAACAGCTATAGGATGTAGCGCATTATGAACTTACTTAGTAAGGTACTGGCCCATTATAAGAGAATAGTCATTTTCACCTTTTGTTTACCTATTTGTAGAAAAGGCAGGTATAAAATTGATAATTTCTTAGCTATTGCATCTAGGTTATTCAATAAACTATTGAAGTTAGTCAGTTATAGGAAATCATCCCTTCAGAACAATAATATTTTAAATGCTAAGCAATCAAATGGCTTTACTCTCGTTGAGCTAACTGTGACGACAATGGTATTAGGAATTATCGCAGCTATTGCAGCGCCAAGTATCTTAACGCACTTAGCACGAATGGAAGCCCAACGGGTCAAGCATCAGTTAGAGAACACTTTATCCTTAGCAAAGGCCGAAAGTTATATAAGTCGGCAGGATGTCTTGGTTTGTTTATCGAATGATGCACAGCAATGTCATAGGAACAGCGATAAAACGCTTCTGCTATTCGTAGATAAAAATAACAATAATCATTTTGATTCTCAAGTAGATACCTTATTAACACAGCAATCCTTAAACCTAAGATATAGTACAGTGAAATTAAGAGTTGGCGGTAGGCGTCACTATACTAAATTTTGGGGTGATAGTGGCAGACCGCGAGGACACTTCGGCCATATAAAATACTGCCCTACCTCTTCTTATAACAAGTCAATGTACCAAATCTCTTTTAACCAATCTGGCATCGTCAAACACAAACTTAATGCAGACCACCCTACGAAATGTAGCGGTTAATAAATACCATATATGTAAACCTATTTATACATGGCCTCTTTCATCATTGTTACAGCGCTTTCTAGTCCTACAAATACGGCATCTGCAATAAGTGCATGACCGATATTTAATTCATATATACCATCAATCTTTGCAATGGCATTCACATTGTCACACGTTAAACCATGACCTGCGTTAATAAGCAATTTATCGTCTAGGCTCTGTGCTGTAGCTACTGCTTGTTCGATTCTTTTCAGTTCAGCTAACTGTGCGTCGGTATCATTCGCTAAGCCAGCTTCGGCATAAGCACCAGTGTGCAATTCTATCGCGTCCGTACCACACTCTATCGCGGCTGCAATCTGCTTGTCATCAGGATCAATAAACAAAGAAACCTTAATATTAGAATCTTGTAGCTTATGAACATACTCTTTTAGAGACGTGACTTGCCCTGCAACATCAAGACCACCTTCTGTCGTTAACTCTGCCCGCTTTTCAGGTACTAAACATACCCAAAAAGGTTTAACTTCGCAGGCAATTGCAAGCATCTCATCCGTTGCTGCCATCTCTAGGTTCATTCTGGTCGACAACTGCCCTGCCATTTCATAAACATCTGCATCTTGTATATGACGACGATCTTCACGCAGATGTATAGTGATACCGTCTGCCCCCGCCTTTTCGCACAATAATGCAGCAGCCAAAGGACTTGGATAACTCACACCACGCGCTTGACGCAATGTTGCCACGTGATCAATATTCACGCCTAACAAAGGTTTTTTTGAATTGTTTTCAGATGAGGTAGATACAGAGATACTCATAAAAAATCCTTTGGCCAATTCAGCCTAACTTATATAGTTGATACTACGATGATATTTGAGAATGCAGTTATTGATAACGCTGCTGCTGCTGCCATAACAGACGGCTTTGTAGCGGCTGATAGTCAAGTAAATGATCAATAAGATGTCGATGCAGTTTTGACCAATGGCTCAGCGTTTGCTCAGTAATACCTAAACGTGCCATTTCTATGATATCCGCACCCTTAAAAACAGTCTGTCCAGACTCACTGGCTAAATGCTCAGACTCTTCATTATGTACTAATACAGGGAGCAAACCTACATCCGGTAAAAAGCGGTAAGTACAATCATACTCGATGGGATCTTCAACGTTGTCATGCGTTAACGTTAAAGTGAATCCTAATTCGGTAAATAGATACTGCTCAAACTGACGTAGACAGAGACGAAGCTCGCTATTACTTAAGGGCTGCTTGAGTTGTTGTAGACTGATTTGATAATGCTGCCACAATACTGGCATTGGGTCTTCAGTAGGTAACAGCCGCCACAGAATCTCGTTTATATATAGTGCGGCATACTGATGTTGACCGCTGATATTGGCGTAAGGTACGGCCTCTAAGACAGCGGGTTTACTGTCTTTTTGAACACTGTCTTTTTGAACACTGTCAGCTTGAGTATTATATTGCGAGGCAATATTAATTTGACTAAAGGTTTTTAAGTCGCGCTTACCAGTAGCAAAAAGCTGTAATGGCATAAATAGTGGCGCACCTTTTTTCCCAACACCATGTATCACACCATGTTGTTGAGAAAAAAGATAATACAAAGCTCGCTTTTCTTGATAAGGGCGCTGATGTAACAAATACCCGACGAGCGCTTCATTACGCATTTTTTATTACCTAAATAGCTAAAAGGCAGACAGTGCTTTTGAAGCGTTCGTTCTTAACCGCTATCAATAGCCCAAACTGGTCAACGCACGCTCGTCATCAGACCAACCACGTTTCACTTTGACCCACAAAGTTAACATGATTTTTTTACCGAACAACTGCTCCATATCTTTACGAGCATCCATACCAACTTGTTTGATACGCTGACCTTTATCACCGATAACGATGGCTTTTTGGCCACCACGTTCAACATATATAGTCGCATCGATGAAAGTACAAGCTTTGCGTGGACGCCCTGTTTTTGGATCAGTATGTGCAGGTTCGTCTTTAAACTCATCAATCTGTACGGTTAAATCATATGGCACTTCATCACCCGCACTACGCATGATTTTTTCGCGAATGATTTCACTTGCCAAAAATCGCTCAGAGCGATCTGTGATTTGTTCTGTATCGTAAATAGGCGCAGCGACTGGTAAATGTGAAGCAATCACTTCTTGCAAACGATCTAAGTTTTGATTTTTTAGTGCAGATACAGGAACGATATCAGCAAAATCGAAACTATCGTTGAAAGTTTCGATAAGTGGTAGCACGCTGCCTTTATCTTTTAGAGTATCTGACTTATTGATAACCAATACGACTGTTAAATTGGTCTCACCGAGCTTTTGCAAGGTCAATAAATCATCGTCACGCCATTGATCTGAATCAACAACAAACAGTACTAAATCCACATCTACTAACGCCGATACCGCCGCTTTATTCATACGTTCATTGATAGCGCGTACTTCGTTACGGTGAATACCTGGTGTATCAACAAACACCGCTTGCATTTCATGGTTTGACAAAATGCCATGAATACGATGACGGGTAGTTTGCGGTTTACGTGAGGTGATAGACAGCTTTTGACCCAATAAGTGATTCATCAAAGTTGACTTGCCCACATTTGGACGTCCAACAATAGCGACATAACCTGCTCTAAAATCATCAGCCATACGGGCATTGCCACTTGGTGCAAAAAATTCTTCAATTGCCATATCATTGTCTAATGCAATATCTTCTGCATCAATAGCATGAATCTCTTCGGTAACTTTGATATTGTTTTGGCTTGACTCAATATCTGTATTCTCACTCAAATTTTGGGTGCTATCTTCATTGTTTGATGGCAAATCAGTATGATTGCTCATAAGTTAATCCTATAGGGTTTGTGACTAGCTGAACAGTCGTTGATGCTAAATTTATTCAGTCACCATTGAAAACGGGCTAGAAACATTTAAAGTTTTAAAATAAATAATATGTGAGGTAGTTTTAATGTATGTTTTGCAAGCTATAAACCAATCTAAGCTAATATTCTGCATCTAAAAATGCATTAATAGACATCGGCTATACACGTTTTTTGGCAGATCCTGGCAATTTATGTAATTGATTAATCATAAGCTCTGCTGCTTTCTGTTCAGCGATACGGCGGCTCTCACCAGATTCAGTAATATCAGGACAGTTATTGATATTTACATGGCAACGTACAACGAAAATTTGATGCGGTGCATTACCACGCGTTTCCATGAGCTCGTAATTAGGCAAGTCAAACTGTTTAGATTGTAGCCACTCTTGTAACCGACTCTTGGCATCCTTCAACGCTTTTTGGTCATTGACATTATCAATCAGATCACCATACCAAGAGAGAACACATTTACGAGTAATATCCATATCTTGACTGTCTAAATAGATAGCACCAATCAGAGACTCTACAGCATCCGCCAGTATAGAAGCACGATTGCGACCACCACCTTTGCGCTCACCTACTCCTAATATAAGATGGTTAGATAACTCCAAGTTTTGGGCGATAATTACCAACGACTCTTGGCGCACCAACGTCGCACGCATACGCGTTAAGCGCCCTTCGTTTTGACTAGGATAACGATGATATAAAGCTTCACCCACAATCATCCCCAACAGTGCATCACCTAAAAACTCTAAGCGCTCATAGTTTTTTTTACTATCAAATGAGCGATGCGTTAACGCAAGTTTAGGTAGGCTCAAGTCATTGAACTCATAGCCTAACTTACGCGTTAATACTGCTAACCGCTGAATAAATTCTGAGCTAACAACAAGCGTGTCAACAGACGTACTATTTTTTTGGGAAGTAGGAACCGCTTGGGAATGGTGCGAAGTTGGTTTCATGCGTGGTTTGTGGTTATCCCTTCTGCTTGACAGATTTAGTTTAATAATATTATTTGATATATTTTATGAAATAATGAATGTGCTATGTCGTACTATGATGGCTTACTCTGCTGTTGCCATCTCGATGTTACCTTCGAAACGGTTCACGATGTCGACATTGCTAAAAAAGTTATTAGTCACTGCATATTCTTTATAGATAGCCAATTGACCTATTTTTTTATCGGTAAAGGTAAATACATCTTCTGCCTTGGTATCATAGTCAGCATTGATAGATAACTGTTTGTTGACACGTTCAACGAATTGCTTAGCTGTTTCGTTATTACTATTGGCTTCTTTTAGCTGTGCACTTAATACCTTGGTCAATTGGTAGTCACCAATTTGAGCTGGTACGATAGCTACTGTCAATTTAGTCGCAATACCCAAAAGCATAATAATGAGAACAATGTTTGTCACACTGGCGCCGCGCTGCGTAGCCAAACCAGATAATTGCTGCATTATAAGATCCTTCTAAAGATAAACGACTATTTCGAATAAGTGTATAAATAATAAATAGCTATTTATTAGATAGCAATGATATTAGCATAAAACTATTATAGATAAATTAATCGCTAAGCAATCACATTGCCTTAATTGATAGTACCATTACGCTCAAAGGTCGGTAGGTTAAGACCAGGTGGTTTATGCATCCAGATATAAACAGCTTTACCTGCTAGGTTTTCATCCGGAACGAAGCCCCAAAATCTACCATCTGCACTGCGATCTCGGTTATCACCCATCACAAAATACTGACCTTCTGGTACGTCAATGCGCCACTCAGTACCTTCTGATTCCACCACTTCTGGTGATTGTTGTTGCAAAAATGGCGCATACTGTGAACTGTTCATGCCATCTAAATAGCGCACGAGGTGCTTATTGTCACCTTGTATTTCTTCGAAATATTGTGCCGCGTCTTCTTCTTGTTGACCCATTGCAGAAGCACTCTCTTCGGTCAGTACTTGACCTGGACCAACTTGACCTGGTAAGTATAGCTGTGAAGTCAATTCAGCATTTGCCGCGAAATCTACAGACTTAGTCTCAACAGGTACGTCATTGATAGACAGCGTGCCTTGGCTATAACTTACGCTATCGCCAGGCAAACCAATAACGCGTTTAATATAATAAATGCTCGGGTTTTCAGGATAGCGAAACACTGCTACATCGCCATGCTCAGGTTCACCAGTATCTAGTACCTTATTATAAGTTAGCGGCAGGCGCACGCCATATGCATACTTATTGACGGCAATAAAGTCACCCGTATATAGCGTTGGCACCATAGACGATGATGGGATATTAAAAGGCTCAATTAAAAATGAGCGTACTATCAATACCACTGCTAACACAGGAAAAAAGTCATAAGCCCAACGAACTAGTAAGCCTTCTTGACCTCGACCACGAGTTTTGCGCTGTTTGAGCGCTAGCTTATCTAACAGCCAAACAATTCCTAGGACTATAGTTAACGGCACTAAAATTAAATTAAAATCAAAATCCATACCAAATTGCCTATTAACGAGCGGCTTATCTAACACCTTTACGATAAGACTCACTACATTTGACTGTTATCTACAATGACTATCTTAGGTTACGTTTAGCGATTAGCTATCAACTTGCAACACAGCTAAGAAGGCTTCTTGTGGAATTTCCACGTTACCTACTTGCTTCATACGTTTTTTACCAGCTTTTTGCTTGGACAATAGCTTTTTCTTACGTGAAACATCGCCACCATAGCATTTTGCTAATACGTCTTTACGCATGGCTTTTACCGTACTACGACCAATGATTTGGCTACCGATAGCTGCTTGAATGGCGACATCAAACATTTGACGTGGAATCAGCTCTTTCATCTTAGTAACTAGAGCATTACCACGATAACGTGATTGGGTTTCGTGCACGATCATCGCTAAGGCATCGACTTTATCGCCATTGATTAGTACATCAACTCTTACTAGCTTGTCAGCTTGATAGCGCTCGAAGTTATAATCAAGCGATGCAAAGCCACGTGAAACCGACTTCAGACGATCAAAGAAATCCATGACAACTTCGCCCATTGGAATATCAAATATCAGCTGTACTTGTCGACCCATAAAACGCATATCAACCTGAACGCCGCGACGCTCAATACATAGCGTCATTACATTGCCTAAGAACTCTTGCGGTACCAAAATTTGACAGCGGGCAATTGGCTCACGGAACTCTTCAATGTTGTTTGGCTCAGGTAGATGTGAGGGGTTATCTACATAGATTACATCACCGTTCTTTTTCTCAATTTCGTAAATAACTGAGGGTGCCGTCGTGATCAAATCTAGATCATATTCACGCTCTAGACGCTCTTGGATAATCTCCATATGTAGCATACCCAAGAAGCCACAGCGGAAACCAAAGCCAAGCGCATCCGACGTATCTGGCTCAAAAAACAGCGAAGCGTCATTGATTTGCAGTTTTTGCAAAGCTTCACGGAATTTTTCAAAATCACTCGAATCCACTGGAAACATACCAGAATAGACTTGTGGCGTGACTTGTTTAAAGCCTGGGATACGATCCACATCAGGGGTCTTAGCATGAGTCATAGTATCGCCTACTGGTGCTCCGGCAATATCCTTAATACCCGCAATAACAAAGCCTACTTCCCCTGCTTCTAAAACACCCGTATCTACAGGTTTAGGGGTAAAGACACCAATCGAGCCAACTAGATGTGCCTCTTGAGTCGATTTGATATATAACTTGTCACCTTTACGTATAGTACCTTCACGCACACGTACCAATGAGACCACGCCCAAATAATTATCGAACCAAGAGTCAATAATTAGTGCTTGCAGTGGTGCTTCACGATCACCAGTTGGTGCCGGAATAAACTCTACTAGCGCTTCTAGCAGCTTATCAACACCCAGACCAGATTTGGCTGATACTCGCGGTGCATCAACGGCATCGATACCGATAATATCTTCAATTTCTTGAATGACGCGCTCAGGCTCAACTTGCGGCAAATCAATCTTATTTAACACCGCCATGACTTCTAAGCCTTGATCAACGGCTGTATAGCAATTGGCCACTGACTGCGCTTCTACGCCTTGAGCGGCATCAACAACCAACAGCGCACCTTCACAAGCTGCTAATGAACGCGAAACTTCATATGAGAAGTCAACGTGGCCCGGGGTATCAATAAAGTTAAGCTGATAGCGCTCACCATTTGGATGATCATAAAACAGTGTTACTGACTGTGCTTTGATAGTGATACCGCGCTCACGCTCAATATCCATTGAGTCGAGCACCTGCGCCTGCATCTCGCGATCTTGCAAGGCACCGCACATTTGAATAAAACGATCGGCAAGCGTCGACTTACCATGATCAATGTGGGCAATGATTGAAAAGTTACGAATATTGGCTAATGCAGTCACAAAGCGCCTACTAAATTAAGGGTGATAGAATAATAAAACTAAAAAATAAATATTGTCAGATACAATTGATAAGATGCTTGTACTTCTTTGAAGGTCAGCCGTTATAACAAGCCGATTGGGCTAATACTACCGTCTAAAATCCATAGCCAAGCACATTAACTCTTATGCGCAGACATAAAAGAGTATTCTAGCAGTTTTCCACTGCAAAGTAAGGCGATTTTGTTAGAAGAGATGTGACTTACAGATGAAATGACCAGCTAAAAAAGGATAACGCAACAATCGTTACACTTGTTGAACTTCGTTTCTTTATATAGATACCATTATAGTTACTATGACTTCTTAGAAAGAAAAATAAATAACTAGGGTAAATTGGTTTTAGACATATCTACGTCTGTCGTTTCACTGCCAATTTGGTACAGATACTTATACATCCATGGCGATCTGCCATAAAAAGCACCATTTATTTGAGTTTGCTCTATCAGGTACTCACGAAATCTCAAATAAAATTCATTATCTGGGCCCTTAGGCTGCTGCCAAAAATCATCAAGCGGCTTTTGATCTGTTAGCTTAGGAATATCGTAAATTGCACGACCCATAACCTTAGTGGGTTTTTTATGATAAACCGACTGCAAGCCTGTCGTACTGTTAATAGTCACCATGCCAATACTATATTTCATCAAAGTTGGCAGGTGCATATCACAACCATAGAAAACACGATGAGATACTTGATAGCGCTCAGCTAGGCTAGCTACCAGCTCCCGATAGTCTCTATGACCACGATCCAACGGATGATGCTTAAACACGAGTAACTGTTTTTGCTTAGCAAAATTTGCAAAGCTTGCGATAGACTCGTCAATGAACTGTACCACATCACGATAATCACTATGATGGGTAATCTGTGAGTCATTATGTACTTGTAAACTAATCAAAAAGTAATTGTTATTTTCTTGCTTGGTCAGTCTATTTTGCAGGTGTTTATCTGGCAAATATCCTCGTAGCTTCCGCCACGGTGCTTTTAACCAAGCGATGGCCTCTTGCCAAGCGGTCATGCCACGATAATGCGAATAATGTGGATAACGGCTTTTATAAAGCCAAGCAATAATGTAATAGACGATGGCCGCGATACTGAGGCGATAAAATCGATTATGTGTGTATAGAGGCTGATCATTGGCTTTCTTAAGTGCTTTAATCTCAGCAGTGTTTAGACGTGAATAGCCATTAATCCCATGTTCTTGCAAGGTAATGTAATCAGGACGCAAGTACCCCTCTTCAAAGACAAAGAATGAAATACCCAGCTTCTCACTAACACACGCTGCTTGAGTATGATGCGGTCGACAATCGCCAAAGCATACAATCGCATCAATGGCATTTTCTTTAATGAACGCCTGCAACCAAGAGGAAAATTGCGCTAACGTATTGGTATATTCGTAAGTATTGTCGTGATGATAAAAAAAGGCATCGCCTGCATTAAAATTGATTTTGCTTACTTTAATATCTTGAGTCTGCAAGAATGACGAAAAGCGATTAAAAAACCCACCCATTTTTCCTTGTAGTAGCAAGACGTGTCGATGAGTAAGCAAATGAGACATCGAAGCTGCCATAATACAGGGCTACCATTAAATGAGAAAATAAGAGATAAAAATGAGAAAGGTTATGCAACCATGTGAAAACACATAGCGTAAAAGTGATTATACCGAAAAAGCACCTATTTGTCGCAATGCAATTATACGGTGCTACTCTGGTAAATTAACGAGACGTTTTACGCAATTTCTGCTGCCATCGATGACGCTGCTGCATAAAACGCATAGTCGCGTGACGTTTCAATTTTGTAGATAAAGGCAAGGCCACAGTCTTAGATGAACTATTTAAAGTACTAGCCATTTCAGATTGCGATTCTTCATTACTCGCAAGCAGCTGTGAGTCTTTGAGAGGATACAAATAATCAATCACCTGCTCTACTTGTGCTAATCCATAGCCATCAGGTAGACGATACAACGGGTAGCATATAAGTGCGCCATATATTAGCTGTTCAAGAGACAAAGACATGTCTCGTTGACGTCTTTTTAGGTAAGTCGCTTTCGGTAATGACTGCTCGTCAATATCTGTGGTTAACCCCCACCCTGCATAAAACGGCAATCCATAACAGGTAACGTCCAACCCTCGCAGCAACGCTTCAAAACCAGTCAGTGAGCTGATCGTATGAACCTCATCCACCCATTCTAAGCAATCAGGCATCGCAGTATCGTAGGCAACCGCTTGAACTTGTCGTAGATGGGCTTCTGATACTTTACCTGCTCGCAATCCTGCTTCAACATCGGGATGCGGCTTATAAATCAAATAAGCGTCTGGGTTATCTTGTCGTACACGTTCGATCAGACCACTGTTTGTCTTTATTGTGGAGCCGCAGTACTGTACTGACAAATCGTCCTCTACCTGACCGATAATGAGAACGCGTCGTCTTCCAGATATTTTGGCATCCTGCATCCACGAGTTATTTTGAATACTAGAAACATCTATACCAACCCCAACATTGTATTTACTTACCCGCTGATTCAGCAGTTTGTCTTGCAGTTTGTTTACGCGAAGACGCTGTTCAGAACTCAGTGGCTGACAATTTTGCAGCAATGTTTCTAAGTCTGAAGGCTGGGTCGCATCGTAATAAATACCTTGCTTATCTATCACAACAGACAGTGGTGCCAATAAAGTAGCACCTAAACCATTTGATCGGATAAACCCATCTTCCATACAATAAATAGCTGGCATATCTAAAATTTGCTCAACAAGTTTACTCTGTAGTTTCTTCTGTACTTGCTGACGTTTGGCCAAACCCCATACCAATAAAGGTTGGCTGAAATTGACACGGAAATGGTCTGGATGTAACAGGTTTTTTAGACGTGGCTTTGGTTTAACGAATAATGTCGTACGCGGTAGGTCTGCAAAGGCTCTGACAAATGGTAGCTTCCAACGACTAAATTCATATACTGTCAAATCGCCTTCAAGGCGCACTTGCCATCGCCGATTGGTCACTAGCCATTCGATGGCTGCATCGATATCACAAGCTTGTTTCGTTGCTGGATCTACATAACGACTGTAATCAATATAAGCACTATAAAACAATGTTGCTAACGTCGTTTTAAGCGTTTTATGTGACGTCGCAGGAAACATTGCTGAGTTTGACAAATCTCTATTACTGAGAAGTGTCTCAGCTGACTCTAAACGACGTTTCTGAACTGATCTAAGTAAATTTCTAGGTGCATTAGTGTCATCGGTCAGCCCCCAACCACTATACCAGCTGACTCCAAAGCAATGTACTTTTTTACCTAGCATTAATGCTTCAAAGCCCATATGTGAGCTGACGGTATAGACCTCACTTACTTGTTTAAGAAGCTCAATAGGATTGAGAGACTCTGTCAATAACCTAACATTTTTAGGCAGTTTTAAGTTGGATAAATAGCCTGATTTTGACGCAGGATGAGCCTTTATCCAAATATGGGCGTTAGGATGGTTGCGACATGCAGATTTTAGCATTTTCTTAAATTGACGTTTATTCGCACCAGCACCTTTAACAGAGGCATCACCTGCTACTTGGTCAATCAATAGGATATGTGATTGTGAAGCGTTTTCTTTTTCGCTAATATTTTCTTCATTAATCAATTTATCCAACGACGGACAATCAACCATTGAATTATATTTACTCAGTTTTTCTTCGCATATACGTGCCATCAGATGACGAGCACGTGCCTCGTCCACTGCGCGGTTACTGCTAGTACTCTTGGTGTGCTCAATAATCAACTGCTCGAGGCGGGAGTGGTGCGTCATATCAAAGTAGATGCCAATGTCATCGACAACCACGCTTAAGCCATGGCGACTACTAATACCTGAATCCAATGAACGCAAAAATCCATCTTCAATACTTAAAGTATTCAGGTCCTGACGGGTGGCAGCTTTATCAGCTCGTTGGAAACTTTTCTTGTGCCCCCATCCAATAAATGCCTCAGGTTGTGGTTTTTTCTTGCGATTTATCAGGCTTTGTTGCAAGCCTGACCAAGGATACCAGCGCTGAATATCAGCTTGCAACACTTGCGAGAGTAGCAAGTTATTGCGGCACATACCTTTACCAACTACTGCCAGTTGCTTTGGCGGTGATTGGTACTGTGACGATGGCGAAAGTAGCGCATGATCAGAGGTAGACATAGTAGATACCTTGACTTCATTCGCTACTTCTTTTGCCATATCTTTAATACCTTTACTCGTTAATTTTGGTTAAATCTGTTCGACAGTCATCATTGAGTCATGACTAGCTAACCGTTATAGATCTAAAACAACCTTGGCAGCAATTGCTAACTGATAAACAATCTGTGATAGACCGCGCGCAATCTCCACACGCTTAGTTTTAACTTTCGGTAATACCATAATCTCGTCACCTTGCTGGATACGATACGCAGTATTGACCACTTGGCTCGCTCCATTTTGATGAATAATTAAGATATCTTTTGTATCAGCGTTATCAGAGAAACCACCAGAATTAGCCACATAGTCTCCAACGGTATAGTCAGGATTAAAGGTAAGTGCTCCTTGTGCTCGTACTTGACCATTGACTGTAATGACTGACGTTTGTGCTGGTATCTCAATGATGTCGCCTTGTTGCAGAATAATATCCTGCCACGAATTTGGCACAACGACGATTTGACCATCCGTCTGAACATTACGAGCTTTGGCAACGAACTGCTTAACCAATGCTGCATCATCTTGACGCAATGCGGCTTCTTCACGAGTCGTCGACTGGGTAGCAAGCGTTAGCTCTTCTAGACGATCAAGCGATTCATTAATCATGCGTTTTTGTTGTTCAGCAACAGATTCACGATAGATAGTGAGATGCGTCAGTTTCGCCAGTGGACTCGGCTGTAATTGAGGGACGATATCTTTTAGACGCGCGCCATATGGCACAACCATCGCACCATTACCAGTATGTGCACCTTTTACCTGCACAGCGATGGTACCTGCGTAACGATCTGACGTTACTACCATTTGATCGCCGTTATAAACAGGAACGTTTTGGGCTTCACTTAATGAGTAGTACTCCGCCGTTTGTGCACGTCCTGCACTGCGAGTGATACTGACATTAGTAGCATTGGCTGCCGGATTAGACACTTGCAACACATCACCAATAGTCAGATCATTCACATCAAACTCAAAGGTATATTCGTTTTGAACTTGACCGCTTACCACAAATGTCTTTTTCTGTGGTGCCACGGTAATGACATCACCATCACGGAATGAAAATGCCTGTAATTTACCTGCTAGCAAAAAGTCATATAAATTGACTTGCTGTAGCATTTGACCGTTACGTTTGATTTGAATGTCAATATAACTGCCGCGCGTTGGGTCAACGCCGCCTGCTCTATCTAAATAAGACAATACCGAGTCTGCTGCTAGACCACCGTAATAGCCCGGCTGTTTAACAAAACCTGTGACGAACACCTTAACGGGTTGCGCCTGCTCTAATGAAGCATAAACCCCTACATTCGAGCGATAGATACGACTGACGGCACTTTTGACCACGTTTTGTAAGCTGCCATTTTGCACACCAGAGACGCGTACTGGTCCAACATTCGGTAAGAAAATATTACCTTGTGGATCGACGGTCATGGTAGCAGCGTACTGATAAGCGCCCCACATTCTTACTTGGACGTTATCACCAGGGTTAATCACATAACTATCATTAAAGGTAGAGCCTGAAGTCGTCGAAAATGCCCCACGGAACAATTGCTCACCGAACATCATATCTTGAGTTTTGATATCTTGATAAGGACGCGTAGTATTGATAACTGACTGGCTTGGTAAACTTGCTGCGTTAACCGCTTCTTGAGTCGTTGCTTGCCCTGGCACTGCCCCAGCAAATGCTTGGGTAGACACGTTAATATTGCTCTGGTTCTGAGATTGACTCATGTTATTGTTGCTTGTGCCAAAGCCTGAACCTGATATTTGATCTGCATAACTGCTTGCAGCTGTTGCAGACATACTAGTCGCCGCCATTGCCAAGCTTGTCGCTATCACGATAGAACGTGGTTTCATATTCATGAGTTATATTCCTTTCCTGATCTATCGATCATTACTGATATCTGGTTTTTCAAGATTAGCTGCGGTGATCACGGACAACTGCCATTACCAAACGCACAAATCCGTATAGCATTAAGAGCAACGCAAGCGATGTCCAAATTAGATACGCTTGGCGCGGATATGTTGCATCTTCTGCTTCATAGGGAGTCGAGATTACAATCAAGTTTTTCATTTTCTTGAATGCTTCTAGTCTTGATTTCTCAAGCGATGACAACGACAGTTTATACAACTCGGTAGCAAAATCCACATCTGCCTTGATGGTCTCAAACTGTACCGCCTGACGGTTTAATTTGGTTGTATTTGGTGATGTCAATTTAGTTTGTTCTTGAGTGATTTGCTCTTCAACAGCCTTTATCTGGCTTCTTAGTGAAACCACTTGCGGCGCATCCGGATTTAGATAACTGAGTAACTGACGCTCTTCAGTACGCAACGAGCTTAATTGCGCTTGCAAGCTGCCAATTAACTGATTGACGATTTGCGCATTGGCTTGTGGGTCATAGATTTCGTTTTCATTCTGATAGTTTAACAACTGCTCTTTGGCATCGTTTAAACGCTCTTCTGATTCGTCTAACTGAGTTTCTGCAAACGCCAATTGATCACGAGCCACTTCTTGTGAAATGCGGTTCACAAAACGCTCAGACTCACCTAAGATAGCTTTGTTCAGCTCAAAAGCATACTTTGAGTCAAAGCCTTCTGTTGATACTGAAAGCACATAGCTCTGCTCGTCAAGATCAATGTGAACCCGTTTCTTGAAGTATTCAAGCAAATCTTCTTGGGTCGCATCAGGATCGATTTCATAAATAGGGTCTGAACCATCAACATAGTAAGCTTCACGGAACTTAAATTTGTTATCGAGTCGCTTCACCATATCATTCGACAGAATATATTCCGTCAAATAGGTCGCATCTTCTTTACTGGTACTATTTACGCCCAATAGAGCTGATATGCCACCTCCAGAAGATACGTTAGTATCACTGACTTGTTTGACCACTACATCTGCAGTCGAAACGAAGCGCGGATGCGCCAGTGTCATTACATAGTATATAACGAGCAACCAAGGAAGGATGACCAAGCCGATAAACAGCGAGAAGTTAATTATCTTACTTTTTTGCTTTGTGGATATGCTTTTCATAAACCTCAATCGCTTCTGTTGTATCGTCAAACACGTGTGCTGTTTGATCCATTAGTACAATACCAATATCGCAGTTTCGTTTGATATCACCAATATTGTGCGACACTATTAAAAATCCTGCTTGTGCGCGGCGGGCCGCTAAAATCTCTTCACTACGCTTACGGAATGCTGCATCACCAACGGCACCTGCTTCATCGAGCATATAGTAATCAAAATCAAAGGCCAAGCTTAAACCGAACGTTAAGCGTGCTTTCATTCCTGATGAATAGCTTTTTACTGGCATATCAAAATAACTGCCAATATCAGCAAACTCTTCAACAAAACGAATTTTTTCATCAATATAAGGGCCGCTTGAATATAAGCGGCAAACAAATCGGACATTTTGACGACCTGTTAAGCTACCCTGAAAACCACCTGCCACCCCAACTGGCCAAGAAATAGTCGAGTTGGTAATAATCTCTCCATGATCTGGCTTATCTAGTCCACATATAATGCGTAACAGTGTTGATTTCCCAGCACCATTACGACCAAGCAAGCCCACACTTTTTTTATCACCAATAGTCAGATTCAAATCTTTGAATAGATAATGCCGACCTTGTTTGGTCATAAATGATTTAGAGACGTTCCTAATTTCAATCATTCATTTACCTGCTATTACTTTGAACGAATAAGGTCTTTTTCGACTGCTTTATACATCAATAAACCTAGAAAATTAACACCTACCATCCACTTTAAAAAATATCCCATATCAATATGATATGCAGGATAAGTAGGAGATAGTGCATTTCTCATTAGCTCAATATTATGGACAAATGGAATATATAACAAATAAGTTAGATATGGCTCAGGAATAATATGAATGGAATACATAATTCCAGATACAAAGTATAAAATAGTAAAAATCAAGCCAATAACTTTGCTAATTTCACCACCATAATAACCAACCACCATCATTATCATTGCTAGCCCAAAACCAAATATAAACAGGGTTAGCCAGCAAAATAACACCACGTGAAGATTAGCAAAACTAATAGGAATACCGATAAAAGCCAGTATGGTTAGTAATAGTACAAATGTAAAAAAGTAAATCACTAACTCTAGAAATGAACGTGCAATAATGACATCAATATGACGTACCGAACGGTACATTAGAAGACCTTGATTGGCTTCTACTGCCCCTAGTGATCGTGTTGCTATTGTACTCATCATACGAAATGGTACTAAACCTGCAACCAAAAATAGCATGTAATCCATTCCAGGCAACACACGAGTCATAATAGCGCCAAATATTATTAAGTAAATGGCAACTTGAAACATGATTTCTAAAGGCGCCCAAAGGTAGCCTAAACGATATCCACCAAAGCGAGTCTGTAGCTCGCGCATGATCAGTGCATGAAATGCTGCACCCATGACTTTAAGGCCACTGCGATGCTTGATAGGACGATAAGGAGGTAGTTGTACAGACATGGCGTTACAGGACTTTACCGAAAACAGCCCCTATGATAAGTAAGCGCGACATAAGTTACAAGAATTAATCTGTATACAGACAGATAAACCTATGATTTAGTAAGAAATCTGTAAGTAAATCACACTTAAAAATCTATGTATCAATTACTTCTAGTTTATAAAAACATTTATTTTGGGCAAAAAAAAACCAATCTCGATAGATTGGTTTTTTTAGTACTGCTATATATGGTGGCGATGAAGAGACTTGAACTCTTGACCTCACGATTATGAGTCATGCGCTCTAACCAGCTGAGCTACATCGCCGTTTTAGGCTGCACATTATGCCCAAGCTGTTGACTGCCGTCAACCCCTAATGGACATTTTTTGCAAAAAAATGAATGTAATTCAGATTAATTGCAACGATTACTACCACAAACAATAAAAAAGGTTTGGTAAACCGATAAGCCGGGTTCTGTCGTGGACGATCATTCCTCTAGGCGTATCATCGCTAATACGCTCAAGCAACCTACCCGCATCGAACGCGGGCCGCGCCATGCCGATGCCTATTTGGTCTTGCTACGCGTGGAGTTTACCATGCCGTGAAATGTTGCCATTCACGCGGTGCGCTCTTACCGCACCCTTTCACCCTTACCGATAATACCCTAAGATACTAAAGGCGGTCTACTCTCTGCTGCACTGGTCGTCAAGTTACCCTGCCCAGCCGTTAGCTGGCACGCTGCCCTATGTAGCCCGGACTTTCCTCCCCTGCTCATCTGTTGCCAGTGTGCAGCGGCGATCGCCTAGTCTACCAAGCGCGCTAGTATAGCAAACTTATGAGGGCCTGCGAATGTCTTTTGGATTTATTTTCAAAGACGGCACAAATAACTTAGATAAAATCTTTTGGTAAAGACAAACAACAGTCGCTCGATATTGTATCGGTTCTAGCAACTTCTATATATGGGAGCTGCAACCAATGCGCTTTAGGGTAATGGCGAGCCAAATAGGCTTGCAAAAAATCAATAGTGCTGTTTGCAATTTCAGCATCCGTTTGCTCAGCGTCATCATGAATATGATTATAAATTATACTATGCACCGTTAATCCGCGCGATTTTATGGCTTCTAAACTCAGTAACGTATGATTAATACTACCTAACCGACCGGAGGTGACCAAGACAATAGGATAGTCTTGCTCCGCAATATAATCTAAGGTCAATAATTCAGTAGTAATGGGAACCAACAAGCCACCCGCCCCTTCGAGCAACACCACATCATAATCGGATTGCAGTGCTTTGGTAGAACGCGTAATAACATCAGGGTCAAGCGGTTCATTCGCGAGTGCAGCAGACAGATGCGGTGACGCAGGCTTCTCATAGCGATAAGGACAGGTGGTAAAATCTAAATCACAATGTTGCAGCGAAATCTTCATCAGCTTGCGGTGGCTCAAGATATCATCTGCAATGCCTAGCTCGCCATTTGCTTGTTTACTAATGCCCGTTTGCACTAGTTTTTGAGTGATTACATTTACGCCTTGCTGCATCAACGCTTTGGCAAGCAGTCCAGTAGCATAGGTTTTACCGATATCGGTATCAATGCCAGATACAAATAGCACGCTCATAGCTGACCTCGGCTTTCTAAATACGTACGCACCACTTTTAGTAGCACTTGGCATAAGGTAGTTAGCTCGTCATCAGTAATCACATAAGGTGGCATGATGTACACCAGCTTGCCAAACGGTCTGACCCAAATACCATTATCAATCAATAAAGATTGAAAAATAGGCATATCGACCGCGTCATGCAACTCAATCACAGCAACTGCGCCCAAACAACGCACCTCGGCAACACCTTCTAATAACATGGCAGGCGCTAACTGCTGTTCCATAATGCGTTGCATATTTGCGGTACGCGCTTCAATATCATAAGACAGGATCAAATCAATCGATGCACACGCAACCGCACAAGCCAGTGGATTGCCCATAAAGGTTGGGCCATGCATCAGCGCTGGATAATCACTATTATGAATGGTATCGGCAATATGACGGGTACACAAAGTTGCCGCAAAGGTCATATAGCCACCCGTCAGCGCTTTGCCAATGGTCATGATATCAGGGCTGATGCAAGCATGTTCACACGCAAATAATTTACCACTACGTCCAAACCCAGTGGCAATTTCATCGGCAATCAAGAGCACATCATGCTCATCACACAGTTGACGCAGCAATTGTAGATATTCAGGACTATAAAAACGCATTCCGCCTGCGCCCTGAATAATTGGCTCAATGATAAATCCCGCCAGCTGCGCACCATACTCGACAAAAAACTGAGCTAATGATTCATGCTCATCTAGGGTCAATGCGCGATCTAAGCCAAGCGGCGGTGCTGGAACAAAATGCTGCATCGGTAATTGCTTGCCATACAGGCTGTGCATACCATTAACAGGATCGCAGACACTCATGGCATGCCACGTGTCTCCGTAATACCCTGAATGGGTTGACGCAAACTGCTGCTTGAATGGACGCTTAGCAGCCACTTGATATTGCAATGCCATTTTTAGTGCCACTTCTACGGCAATACTGCCACTATCTGCATAAAAAATCGCATCAAGTCCAGCAGGTACAATATCGAGTAGCTTTTTGCCAAGATCGATCGCTGGCTGATGGGTCAACCCACCAAACATCACATGCGCCATTTTACTCAACTGCTGGGTCAGCGCTTCGTTTAGCTTGGGATGATTGTAGCCATGGACGCTCGCCCACCATGACGACATGCCATCGATCAGGCGTGTGCCGTCTTCAGTGATGATATAAATGCCTTCAGCGCGATCGATTACGATATTAGAATAAGTGGGTGGCAGGCTGGCATATGGATGCCAAAGATGTCGCTGATCGAACTCACTTGCTACTTGAATTGGTTTGGTGGTTGTTGTTTGCGTGGTTGTTGTTTCCATGGTCATCGTGGTGTCCCCAAAACGTTGTAAATCCAAACGTCATCAATCGCTTATCAATGTTTTATTGACCCGTAATTCGCTTGTATTTAGACAATAAATCACTCTCTGTTTCGACATGATCAGGATCATGAGGGATACAGTCAACTGGACAGATCACCACGCACTGCGGCTCGTCAAAGTGTCCGACACATTCTGTGCATAAATCTGGGTCGATGACATAGATATCATCGCCTTCTGAGATGGCCTCATTGGGACAAGCGGGCTCACATACATCACAGTTGATGCACTCATCAGTGATTAATAGTGCCATAAACTGCTCCTTATATTTTAATCGTCTCACGCGTAACTGGTCTCTCTTTGCCATTTTGGCAAGTCCTACTAGCAAACCGTTTAGTCAGTATCTACTATTCGATATTTAATTTTTTATCGAAAGCTTGTAAGACACAGGGCGGGACGAATTTATTAACATCACCGCCAAGCTTGGCAATCTCACGAATCATGGTAGACGAGATAAACGAGTAGTTCTGAGATGGGGTCAAAAATACTGCTTCAAAGTTTTCGTCTAGCTCGCGGTTCATATTTGCCAGTTGAAACTCGTACTCAAAATCTGACATCGCACGTAATCCACGCAACACTGCCGTAGCGTGCTTTTCGCGCATGAAATCGACAAGCAACCCTTCAAAGCCAATCACAGATACTTGCGGTAAGTCTGCAAATACGGTTTCGACCAAGGCGACCCGCTCTTCAAAATTGAACAGGGGTTTTTTATGATGCCCTGAGGCAACCGCGATTACGACCTCATCAAATAGCTTGACGGCGCGTGTAACCAGATCCACATGACCATTGGTAATAGGATCAAAAGTGCCAGGATATAGGATTTTGGTATGTAGCTTTGAGGAGTTAGAAGAAATAGAGTGGCTCATAGCATGACTGATATAATCGGTGATATTAGGCCATATGCTAGCAAATTTTGCTCAAACTTAATACTTATCTGCTACATTTGTCCTAACAGCTGATTTACCTTTTCATCAGAGGCTTTGATACAATAGGCAGTTCGACTCATCCATCTCATAATCGAAATAAAAAACAAGACCAGTTATTGGATTAGGATGAGGAATTAGTGGGACTGATTAAATAAGGAGCCTGTGTTTTAGGTCACCCTTATGGAGAGATTATGTCAAAAAAATCAAAAAAGCCAGATAATCAGATTTGCGCCAATAAAAAGGCGCGTCATGAGTATTTTATCGAAGAAACCTTTGAGGCAGGACTGGCATTACAAGGTTGGGAAGTCAAAGCCATTCGCGCAGGAAAAATGACCATTACTGAAGCGTACGTCATATTCCGCAATAACGAAGCATTCTTGTTTGGTGCGCACATTCAGCCATTGCTATCGAGCTCAACGCACGTTAGTCCAGACAGTATTCGTACTCGTAAACTGCTGCTGAACCGTCGTGAGATCGAAAAACTATCTGGGGCAATCAACCAGAAAGGTTATGCTTGCGTACCGCTATCTTGCTACTGGAAAAACTCACTGGTGAAATGCCAAATTGGCCTAGCCTTGGGTAAAAAGCAACATGATAAGCGTAAAACACTAAAAGATCGTGACTGGGAACGTGATAAGCAGCGCGGTTTCAAACAGCATTTAGATTAAGCATTTTTTAATCTATATAAGAAAGGACGACTCAAGATTTACTGAGCCGTCCTTTTTTGTTGTCTACGATATCTATAAATATTATCGCCCAGCTTTAGCTACCAATAATAACTCATACAAGCATTTAGCAATCCATTCTATTATGCAATTTGCTCTTCTAGAGACAATGCTGTCTTTCTACTAGGCTGACGTAATTGCCTAACACCATGAGCAATCAAACACCCAATACCTAACCAAATCAGACCGTAGCTATAGATCATCGCTGACTCAAATGGGTTGCCTAGTACGGTCACTGCCAAAATAAATAGCAACGCAGGTTCCAAATAGCTCATCATGCCATAGACGTTGACTGGTAGCATTTGACTGGCGTCAATATTGGTCTTCATCGCCAAGACACTGAGCACACCTAAACCTATTAGCATCATGATAAAGAAACCAGATCCGCTAACCAATGCCAAACTGTTTGGGGCAAAGAAGAACAAGTAAGCCAGCGCAAAGGGCGCAAATATCGTCAAATCAACCAATAATCCAGTTACTGCGCCAATTCCCTGCAGTCGGCGTAAAATGTAGTAAATAGGATACGTACCGCATACCCATAGCGTCGCCCAAGAGACACTTTGCGTACGGATAACTTCACTACCCACACCCAATGCAGCAAAGGCCACTGCCAACCATTGCAAACGGCTGAGTTTTTCGCCAAAGAGGACACAACCAAACACCACCATCATTAATGGGAATAAGAAGTACCCCATCGCGGTTTGCACACCTTGCCCATTCACTGGCGCCCACATAAATAACCAAAATTGACTGAGAAATATCGGTGTAGGTAGTAGCAGCCAAGCCCATTGCTTAGCGCCTTTGAGCACTTTTAACTTATCAATGTGCAATCCCAGACGCCCACTTACCATTAAGTATCCGACCAACGCTGCCCACATCGCGAGCATGCGCCAGATAAAAACCTGCGTCCCTGATAATGGCGACAAAAAACTGCTATACGCATAGAGTACGCCAAATAGCACATTGGACAATATGGCAAAAGACACCCCTAATATCAGAGTGCGTTGTTGTGCGCTACCTGTCGTCCAAATTGTAAGTAGTGGCAAACGTGCAGCAGTCGTTGCTAGGGTATTGGCGAATACATTGGAGAGCATTGAGATAGACATAATAAGCACCGTAGCTATTAATAGATGATAAAAAACCAATTGCTAGCTCTTTTTTTAAAGCAGTTCTGATTGGTATGGTCTATTTTACTAGGGTACTTTGATATATTATCTCTATATAGATGTACTTATGAATAAAAATATCAAATATGTACCATACAAATGATTATTTTCTTATATTAGTATTTTTAGTGATAATAATTATAAAAATCGATAGAAAACTCTGCTATTAAGGATGTCCTGATATGAGCCATACTTTAGATAATATTGATAAAGCTATTTTGAACTTGCTACAAGATGATGCGACTCTACCGCTCAAAACTGTTGCGGAGCGAGTGCATGTATCCATTGCGACGGCGCAGCGGCGTATACAAGCGCTAATAGATAGTGACGTGATTACCAAACAAGTAGCCATCGTCAATCCTGAAAAAGTGGGTTATGGCCTGACAGCCGTAGTGATGATAGAAATGGAGCGCTCTAACACCTCAATGCAGCACCGGTTTGAGCGCCTAATGGATGCGCAATCACGAATCATGAGCTGCTATGAAGTATCGGGTGATTTTGACTTTATGCTCATGGTCAATGCCAAAAATATGAGCGACTATCATCAGTTTACTCGCAGCTTACTGACTTACGAAAATAATGTGCGCAATTTCAAAAGCCAGTTTGTGATGAACTTTACTAAGAGTGGAACTAAAATTACCCTAGATTAATTATAATTAATACGTCTCAGCTGAAATTGCCTATCATATGACAATGGATGATAAGTAGCTAAATTACATATAAACACTGTACGATATTCACCAGACATCCGAGAAGAAATAAAAACTCGATAGTTAATTTCGTAAGCACATCTATTAGACAAGGAAGCCTAATCATGACTGACCATACAAACGCTGATAACAAGAATTTGAAAGCGTCACTAAAACTGTTAAACCGAAAACCATTAAATTCAAAAAAAGTAATAGCAAGCGCTCTGTTTGCCACGGTACTAGCTAGCTCAGGCTGTGCGACCAGCTCACTATTAGACAATAGCGGACACGTCACCACAAACACGACGAAGCAAATTCTATCTGAAGATCAAATTATTGCCTTTGGTCGCCCTGCTCAAGCGTTACCAAAAATGCCAAACGCGTCAATGGTTATCGTAGGAGAAAAGAACAGCTACGTCCTCACCCAAGGTGGGACAGAAATGGTGAACTTACTGAGTAATCTGTCTCAAAAAAACATTCAAGTGGATAACGACATGAGCTTTCATGTACCCAAGAACGATGGGTACTTCCAAGGTGAGATGAAACTGTCTTATGCCAAATTAAAAGATGAGTTTGGGCGCTCAGACTATCAGTTCTTTTTGCAAAATAACGGTAAAGAGTGCACCTCAGCGAGCGATCAACGTATCAATGCTCAGCGTTTTTGTTTTAGCGTTCCTGTCAAAGGCGCTATCTATCCGCAAGTTAGTAACTTAGGTTTGATTCAGTCAAACTATCGCGCACTGACTAAACCATATACGGTGAGTTTTTATACACAAACTCAGCAGGATGTCGTCACTCGTAGCGGTCCAAATGGCGCACAAAAGCTAGTACTGCTACCCTTTGCCCTCGCCTTTGACGTGGTTACTTTCCCACTTCAGCTATTGGACTAGATAGCTAAATACTATTAGACCGCTCATCGACTAGTATCAAGTTTCAAGGTACGCCATGAAAGCTACATCTTGAAAGCTACGTTATAAAAGCCCCTTTATATAAGGCACGTTATCAAAAGGTATTTCGTACCCAACCGTAACGTGCCGACTTAATATTTTAGAATAACTTTTCGACCAGTGTTTTCGGATAGCTCTGTTTCGCCTTCTCTGCCGCTCGAAACATCATCTCATCTGCTTCGACAGGGCCTGCAACATCGCATAAGCATACATAAGCCAGCTGCATCAAATTATTTAATAGGTGCTCATTGTCAGGTACGGACGGACGATTGCCTTCCAAAAATTGACTAATGTTAAGACTATGCCCTTTGAAGGTGCGTTCTTGCGAAACAGTTTGGTGCATGGTCAGAAATAGGTTACGACTTTCTGTTTCTGATAGCTGACTGCGCAGTGCTTCTATGACGGTATAAAATGCCAGAACCAACTCAGAGACAGGGACTGGCGCTTTTATTGCTTCATTATGGCTATTGTGACTGTCAGACTCAATTGTCTGCTGACTGTCGGCTTGCAACGTAGCCCAAAAGCCTTTCCTAATATCAGACTTATAAGCTTGCAGCTCAGGATAGCGCCGTGTCGCATCCAAGACGCACTGCTGCATCATTTTCACAGAGACCGTTGAGTATCGCTGCCACTGTGATTTGAGCAGCCGCACCTCTTCAGGATGTAGATAATCGGCAAGCACTTCTGCCATTGCAGTCACAGCTTGGTCTACGGATTGAGTATCAATGTTCATCAGCTCTCTCCTATAAATGCCGCTCGGTTAAACTCTTGGAATCAAACATTTGCTTCTGGAACTCAGGGTAACCAAGCTCTGCATGCTCGGTATAATCAAGGCCACGCTGCTCATGTAAGCGGCTTGCTTTTAACCCAAAGCTTAAATCGATAAGCTTATACATCACTAGACCTAATCCCAACCCCCAACCTAACGCCACGCCGACGCCTAGCGCTTGTACGCCAAGCCGTGATAAGTTAAACAAATCTCCTGTATAAAACAATCCTGCAGCGAGCGTACCCCATGCCCCGCCAAAGCCATGTACTGCCACTGCCGAGACCACATCGTCTACTTTGAATTTTAATAATGCTTGCGACGATAAGATATAAACCACGGAAGCAACCGCACCGATAATAATGGCAAAGACAGGAGTCGTAGTCGCACAACCTGCGGTAATCGATACCAGACCAATCAGACTGGCATTGACACTATCGCTAAGCAAAATGGCTTTGTTAAGCGATCGGGAGATAAGCATATAGCTTACCACCGCACTGACTGCAGCGACAAAAGTATTGACTGCGATTAGACCAATATTGCCCGTGATAGACAATGTCGATCCAGCATTAAAGCCGAACCAGCCAAACCATAGGATAAATCCGCCTAACGCCAGCAACGTCATGTTATGCCCTGCGATGAGTCTTGGCGTGCCATCAGGTGCAAAGCGGCCTAATCTTGGGCCAATGACCAAGATGCCTGCCAATGCCAACCAACCACCGATAGAATGCACAACAGTAGACCCAGCAAAATCAATAAAGCCAAGTTCAGCGAGCCAACCAGTACCGCCAAAATAACCACCCCATACCCAGCTGGCAAACACAGGATAGATAAACAAACAAATCAAACATGCGGCGACCGCATAGCCGATGAACGAAACACGCTCTGCCATTGCACCACTAGCAATCGTCACCGCTGTCGCTGCAAACATCATCTGAAAGAACATCAATGCCCAGTCCATATTGGACAACGCGACTGGCATAAAATGATCCGTACCGACAAATCCGGAGTGATTGTTACCCATCATTAGCCCAAAACCCACCAAGTAGAACGCTAGACCGCCGATACACATATCGGTATAGTTTTTCATCATCACGTTTACCGCATTTTTCGCACGTACCGATCCGCTTTCAAGTAGAGCAAAACCTGCCTGCATAAAGAACACCAATACCCCGCCCCAGATAATCCAAGCGATATTTTGATATTCGAGCAGCTGTGCTACTGTCAATGTGTCGGTCCCAGCGGCTTGGGCGCTACCCATCATTGCAAACGATAATGTACTTAGCACCAGCCTATTACTTAACGATAGTTTTAATGGTTGTAATAGTTTTAATAATGTCTTTATCGTGTCCAGTCCAACAGATGATGTTCTCATTTTATCTCCAAACACTTATCTAGCCGTTCAAATTTTATCGGTGCACTATTTTTACTCATTAATGCACACAAATAAGCCCTAACAAGTGTGGAGCAAAACCTGTGCCAAAATCTACTATTAGGAATTAAAGAAAGTCATAAATATAAGAAAACAAATGACCAGTATCAGCCAAATCGGTATTTTGATAGTTATGCTTGCGACGATGTAGTTATAAATTGAACCAGGGTAGAGAATGATTGTTAGAAGGAAGTTTTATAGAGCTGATAATACGACCGTCCTGCCTAGGCTGTTTTTGCTATTATTTTTCTGTGCGGATAGCTTACTTTGCATGAGCAGTTTATCTCACGCTATCAATAACTTATCGGCAATCGCCCCTCATAGAATAGGTCGCATAGTGAAGGCGATTCATGTTAAAATGAGCGCTTTTAAATTCGCCTTTATTATCATTGGGTAATAAGGGCTGTATTTTTAGTGCCATTTTTCTAATTAACAGGTCCGCCCATGTCTGCCGATACCATCGCCCGCACTGCCTTTAAACAAGGCACCAAGCCACTTTATGATTATGACAAACACTGGGCGAGCTGCTACGAGCCGGCGCCTTATCTACCGATGAGCCGCAAAGAAATGGACGATTTGGGCTGGGATGCTTGTGACGTTATCATCATCTCAGGTGATGCCTATGTTGATCATCCAAGCTTTGGTATGGCGATTATCGGTCGCTTGCTTGAGTCGCAAGGCTTCCGTGTTGGTATCATTGCTCAGCCAGATTGGAAGAGCAAAGACGCCTTTATGGAATTAGGCAAACCTGTCTATGCGTACGGCGTGACCGCGGGCAACATGGACAGCATGATCAACCGCTATACCGCCGATCGCAAAATCCGTAGCGATGATGCTTACTCTCCGGGCAACGTGGCAAACAAACGCCCTGACCGTGCAGCTATCGTCTATAGCCAGCGCTGCCGTGAAGCCTATCCTGATGTGCCTATTATCTTAGGCGGCATTGAAGGCAGTCTACGCCGTATCGCTCATTATGATTATTGGTCAGACAAAGTCCGCCGTAGTATCCTGCTGGATGCGCGTGCTGATGTCTTATTATATGGTAATGCTGAGCGTGCGATCGTCGATGTGGTACATGGTCTGTCTAAAGGCTATAGCTTTGAGCAGATGAGTAAATTGCGCGGTACGGCTTACTTATTGACCCCGACTCGTCGTCATTGGCAAGAAGACATGACCGAGGTTGCGAGTAACGATGTCGATACCGTTGGCCGTGTCGATCCAATCATCAACCCTTATGTAATGACCGAAGACGTTGATAGCTGTTCAATTGAGCAGAGCAAACCATCGGACTCGCCTGTTGGCCAAGCCATGCCTTCATCTATGTCATCGCAATATCAGGGTTTTGTCGCTGAGCCAGTTGCCAATAAAGTCATCAACGCTGAACAAGTCGACGAAGAGACGCAAGTGGTGCAAATGCGCGGCTTTGATAAGCCAATGACCGCACGTAAGCATAAGCTAAAAATGCCACCACGTGAAAAAACCGTCATTCGTCTGCCTGACTACGAGCATGTCAAATCTGACCCTGTGCTTTATGCTCATGCAAGTCGTATCCTGCATCTAGAAACCAATCCAGGTAACGCCCGTGCGCTCGTGCAGCGTCATAGTAGCGGTGCTGGTAACTCGCATACCTCTATCGACGTTTGGCTCAATCCACCACCGGTGCCACTCTCAACTGAAGAGATGGATTATGTGTTTGACTTGCCGTATGCACGCCTGCCGCATCCAAGCTACGGCGATGCGCGCATCCCTGCTTATGACATGATTAAATTTTCGGTCAATATCATGCGCGGCTGTTTTGGTGGTTGTACCTTCTGCTCTATCACTGAGCACGAAGGGCGTATTATCCAGAGCCGTTCAGAAGATTCAATCTTGCGTGAAGTGGAAGCCATTCGAGATACCGCACCGAACTTTACTGGCGTGATATCTGACCTTGGTGGCCCGACTGCCAATATGTATCGCCTCAGCTGTAAAGATGAAACGATTGAGAAGAACTGCCGTAAGCCTTCTTGTGTCTATCCTGACGTCTGCGAAAACTTGATCACCGATCACAGTAATTTGACCAAACTGTATCGCAAAGCGCGTGATATCAAAGGTGTGAAAAAAATCCTGATTGCTTCAGGCTTGCGTTATGACTTGGCAGTAAAAGATCCTGAATACGTCAAAGAGTTGGTCAGTCATCATGTCGGTGGCTATCTAAAGATTGCGCCTGAGCACTCTGAAGAAGGCGTGCTATCGAAGATGATGAAGCCGGGCATGGGCAGCTATGACAAATTTAAAGCCATGTTTGAGCAGTACAGCCAAGAAGCGGGTAAAGAGCAATATCTGATTCCTTACTTCATCGCTGCCCATCCGGGTACCAAAGATGAAGATATGATGAACCTTGCGCTTTGGCTCAAAAGTAATGGCTATCGTGCTGACCAAGTACAGGCGTTTTATCCAAGCCCAATGGCGACCGCGACTACCATGTATCATACGCACAAAGATCCGCTACATAAGGTCAGCCGTGATGAAGGTGACATGGATATCGTCAAGTCTGGCAAGCAGCGCAAACTGCATAAAGCGTTCTTACGCTATCATGATCCAAAAAACTGGGTACTACTACGTAAAGCCTTACAAGACATGGGTCGTAGTGACTTGATTGGTAAAAACCGTGGTTGCTTGATTCCACCATTTAACGCCAGTTTAGAAGGGCGTGATGCCGCGCAAGATACTTATCAGTCAGCGCGCAAAAAGAATAGCCGTGTTGGCAATGACTCAGTGAAGCGCAGTAATGGCTCGTCAAACAACAGTGCGTCAGCTAAAGGTGCAGCGGGTAAAAATGCTGTCGGTAAAAACAGTAAGAAGAAAGTGAGTAAAGGCAATTTCCAGACTCAGCATACTGGTCTGCCACCACGTAAAACCAAGTAGTGTCATAGCAGGTAGTGTTTATAGTATAAAAGTGCATGCTCAATATAGAGCGTGTTAAGTAAAACAAAAGAGCGTCTATCAGCCACTCGTTGATAGACGCTTTTTTATGCGCTGATTTTATAGTTGCGCATCTCAGAATTAATACGACTTACTTTTCACCCTGTCGCAAATTGCAAGTTACATTAGACAGCGGTTGGGTAACGAAGCTAACAGGTAACGAACAATTTCTAACATTGAAATGGTTCTTTTTCGCTACTATAACCCTCATATGCTAAACGCATCATTAAGAACAAGTAAATGACATCAGCGAAAAGCTTTGGAGAGCACTATGAAAATGATAACTAAAATTGCGACTACCCTACCAGTCCTTGCCCTATTGAGCGCTTGTGCTACTACCGCACCAACTACCCCAGATGCAACTGATACGCCAGTTCCAGAAAAAGTAACCGCTGCCTATGATCGTATGGCACCAGCACCATACACCTGTACCGATGACAGCAAAATCATGGCAAAGCAATCTATCAATAAAGAACAAGTGATGCTCAACGTCACCTTGCCAAAAGTAAACTGGGCCGAGCAGCCAATCATCCTAAACGGTAAAGTAAAAGGCGAAGTCGCAAGCTATGTAAATGACTCAAACCCAGAAGTCGTCTATGCATGGCACATGAAAGGTGACAAAGGTATCTTTGCGATGAAATGGGCTGACGGTAAAGAATATCAAGTAAACTGCCAAATCTAATCAGTTAAAGATACGCTCATATCGTAATAGACAAAAAGCAGTCATCACATAGTGGCTGCTTTTTTATGCGTGTTCGTTTGATACGCGTATAAAGATGGCTATAAAAATCAGTATCAGATAGATAGTTGTATAGTCAGTTCAATATAATTTCGATGCAAGGAAACCGAGTGCAAGTTATACATTAGTACGCTTAGCGAGGATGAAGATGTAGCGGATTTATATAGACTTGACTATATAGTTGATTCAATTTAAAAGTAGTATAAGGCAGCCGAGTGCAGATATAACTGTGATACTTCAAGCGAGCTTAACGCTGTCATTCTTTTATAGAGGATTAAGCTATATCGAAATTTGCCATCTAATGTATTTCGCTAGAGAAGCATAAAGAAAGCTGTCAAAATAGCAGGTAGAGCAAATCAATCATGACCAACAATCAAAAGGGTAACTCGATGGCAAAGCGTCTGATAAGTATGATGGTAATTGCAACGGCAAGCATGTGGGCGCTGACAGGCTGCGATAACGCTACCGATTCTGTCGATGCCACTGAGCAAACTGCGGAGGCAGCAGCAGATCCATCCGCACCAGCAGCCGACACCATCGACTGGTCACTGGTAGATAGCGGTGAAAAGCCTGCTGACCCTACCAATTATAAGTATCCGTTTGCCATCGACAGTCAAAATGTCCGAGACTATGCAGATTACTTCAAAGTGGACGCTGCGACCGCGCAGCATAATCTGACGGTGAGCATGGCAAGTAACGAAGCACTATCTAAAGCCTTGGATCAGCTTAGCGAAACCTATGTCTCGCACGAGCTAACCGATGGTAATGAAATGACGCTTATCATCCATACCACGCCTGATGTCGCTGCCAGTCGCTATGACTATGTACTGTCTGATGACTTTGCTAAAGGACTGGTGCTGCCTATCGTGATTCAGCCAGATGGTAAGAAAGGTGATGTGAAAGCGCATGGTGAGATGGCGGAGTAGAAAGTTGACATATATATGGATGATGACCTATACAGGAATAAATGGCCATAGAATGTGAGTCAACATCCATACTATTTATGATTTTTCGTAAGAAAATAACTGGCAATAGCTATCGAAATACATTACCTGATACCTCAACTGGTACGTCAACATCTTTTAGAGTGTGGTCGAAGTATCGTTTATGGTGAAGCGCAGCAGGAGCTATATAAATTTTATCGAGATGGTCTTTAACGCTAGGTTCATACTCGACATATAGAAAACTCCCATACTCCATTATCACTTCAGGTCTATCGATTGAAGTAATATAAATCATCCTACACTCTTGCTCTTCACGAAATGCTGAATGTTTGATTAAATACTTCAAAGGTAGAAGTATTTCTTCAGTAAACCCTATTAGCTCCTCAGCTTTAGAAGCATCAAGGTTCACTCTTATGCTATCAATTTCTTGCTCTACTTCTTTATAAATAACTTTAAGCGTTTCATAGCCTTTTTCGAACTTGCTAGTTATGTTATCTATATATTTTTCATAGAGTTTCCACTCATATTCGGCTTGAAGTCTCTTAGTACCATTTACAACTATAACTTTATCACCAAATTCTCTGAAAAATGTTAAGCGATTACGTTGTGCTAAATGGAAATATTCTGAAGTTGGGTCTAAGTATACACACCTCATAACAGGCCGTTTCAACACCTCTTTACTTTTCTCTCCATCTTCAAGTTTTGTACTATTTAGATTTGTATTATTTTTATTTGGATCACTTATATTCTCACTCGTATCTCTACCGATAGAAAGATGAGAAATACCTCCTATGAAATTTTCAGACTGAAAAAAATCTTTTCTGAATACCAAGCTCATTCCAGAAGCTTCTTTGTCCTTTTCTTTACCATATAATCTAAACTGATTTAAACTGTCATTGTTAAAAGTAAAGCAGCTAATAAAAGCATGAGATCTTTCATTAAAATCTAGTGGATAAAACTCATTACTCTTAATTTCTTTTAATTTTCTAACAAGCAACTGACCTTCGCTAGGATCATTAACATTATTTATTGTGTTGAGTCTAAAAAGGCTTGGAGATCTTTTTTTCTTATTATCACCTATTAGTAAATTAGATGTATATGTCGAAGTATAATGAGCAAGCTTCCTCTCAAATGGCTTCTCCTCATTATCATACTTATTAAAATCCAAGGTTAGAATTTTAATTATATTTAATACTGTATTTAATAATTTTAATGCACTTAGACCAAAGCTTTCTGTTTCTAAAGAATTCAATATTTCGCAAATCCTTATATAACATTGAGCTTCATATGGGAACATTTTTCTTGCTAATTCAAAAGAGGTTTTAGCAGCGCTATAGTCTGTAAGAGGGCTATAACTAATTAATATTCCTCCTATAGCATACTGTGCGTTACCGAACGCCTCTATATCATTATCACTTTTGATGTTGCGAAATGCTCTCAAAGCACCTTCTATGTCATCATTGTTATTTAATAAAAAGCCAATATTGAATTGCGCTTTAGCATATGCTTCAGCATCATCTGTAAGCTTAATAAGCTGTAACTCTACAATTGCTGCTTTATTGTACTTAAACCCTATTAGAAAACTTGCAATTCTAAACTGTGCCTTGGCATATGCTTCTGAATCGTCTGAACGTTCAACGTTGCACCATGCTAGCAATCCATCTGAATAATTCCCTTTTTCTGCCAATGTACTTCCAATTCTTAGTTGAGCTTTGGCATATGCTTCTGAGTTATCAAGTTTATCAATACTGTGCCAGACCAGTAACGCTTCTTTGATTTCATTAATTTCTAGCAAATTACTACCAATATTAAATTGTGCTTGACCATATAGCTTTGGATCATCTAAGCGCTCTATATTGTTCCATGCAGATATTGCTCCTTCAATATCACCAATTTCTTCTAGATAAAAACCTATATCAAACTGAGCTTCAATATATGCCTGTATATTATCGGAACGCTTAATAGCACTCCATACGGATAGAGCTTCTTTAGTATCACTGCGTTCATATGAAACAAAACCAATATAGTATTGGGTAGCTGCATATACTTTTGGATCATCAGAATGTTTTATATTTTTCCAAACTTTCAATGCGCTATTTGTCTGTCCTTCATTTTCTAGTATCTCACCTATGGTATATTGAGCAGCTGCATATAAAGCTGAGCTATGTGAGCGTTGAATATTAGAAAAAGTGTTTAAGGCTTCTTCAATATTTTCACCTCTTATGAATATTGCGCCAAGGTTGAACTGTGCCTGTGCAAAAAGCGCATTTCCATGCTTCTCAGGCGTAATACTCCGCAACTCCTCAATCTCTTTTAGAGTCGCTTCGTCCAAACCTTCTAAATCATTAGTACTCATACCCTACCCCCCCAACCAACTCTAAAAACTCATCTTCACCCACCACTTTCACACCCAATTTTTCTGCTTTGGTCAGTTTAGAGCCAGCCTTATCCCCTGCCAGTAGCGCAGTCGTTTTTGCTGAGATGCTGCCTGAGACTTTTGCACCCAGCGCTTGTAGTTTGGCTTTGGCTTCATCACGCGCCATGCTATCGAGCGCACCCGTGATGACCCACGTCTGCCCATCAAGTGGCAAGTCTCCAGCAGCTTTTTGCTCGACCTTATCCCAATAGACACCCGCTTCAAGCAATGAATTAATCACTTCAATATTATGCGGCGCACGGAAGAACTCGTAAGCCAGCTCGGCGGTAATAGTACCAACGTCAGGGGTTTTAATTAGGGTTTCGATACTGGCTGCCATTAGGCTATCGAGGTCACCAAATTGCTGTGCAAAGTTCTGCGCCGTACCCTCGCCCACACCGCGAATACCGAGTGCATAAATGAAGCGAGCCAATGTCGCATGCTTGCTAGCTTCGATAGCGTTGATGATATTTTGTACCGATTTTTCACCCAGTTTCTCAAAGGTGACCATCTCATCTGCATGATTGTGCAACTGATAGATATCAGCGACCGTTTTGACCAGACCATGCTCAAAGAAGCTAATCAGCCAACTCGCACCAAGCCCGTCGATATCCATGGCACGGCGTGAGACAAAGTGAATAAGCGCTTCTTGCTGCTGCGCTGGGCAAAACAATCCGCCCGTACAGCGTGCCAATGCTTCATCTTCTGGCAAGACGACAGGAGAGTCGCAGACAGGGCAAGTCGAAGGTAGCGTGACTGGCTCGCTATCGGCTGGGCGCTGATCGTGCCAGACACGAGTGACTTTTGGGATGACATCACCCGCCCGATGGACGCTGACCGTGTCGCCTGCACGCACATCTAAACGCTGAATCTCACCGAAGTTATGCAGGGTGACATTGCTGACGGTAACGCCGCCGACTTTGACCGGTTCAAGCTTACCGACTGGCGTGATTTGACCCGTACGGCCGACTTGCCACTCGATATCATTTAGACGTGTCATCACCGTTTCGGCAGGGAATTTATAGGCAGTCGCCCAGCGCGGCTCGCGAGATAAAAACCCAAGCTGCTGCTGTAACGCAAGGCTGTTTACCTTAATCACCATGCCATCGATTTCAAATGGCAGATCGCTACGCCCTTTTATCACTGACTCATAATAGGTCTGCGCGGCGCGTGGATTTGCCACCACTTCTACGGCGCTGACCGTAAATCCAAGCTCAGTAAGCCATGCCAACGCCCCTGATTGGGTATCGATAGTATCTGGCAAACCCTGATTGACCGAATAGCCGTAAAATGCCAGTGGACGACTGGCTGCTATAGCTGGATCTAACTGACGTAAACTACCAGCAGCGGCATTACGTGGATTAGCAAAGGTTTTACCCTCATTCTCTTCTGCCAATCGATTAAGACGCTCAAACCCTGCCTTTGGCATCAATACCTCACCGCGTACTTCTAGCAACTCAATATCAGCAGCATCGGCTATCCATAGTGGCAAGTTACGAATGGTTTTGGCGTTTTGGGTAATATCTTCGCCTGTTTGCCCATCACCGCGCGTGACCGCTTGGACAAATTTACCATGCTCATACTTCAGTGAGACCGCCAGTCCATCGAGCTTTAGCTCCATCTCGTATTCAGGATTTTGCTGCGAGTCGCTGAGGCGATCATTGACACGGCGCATAAAATCGCGCAAATCATCATATTCAAAGACATTGCCTAGAGACAGCATCGGAATATCATGCGTAACTTGGGTAAAAGCCGATAGCGGCATATCGCCGACTTGATTAATTGGGCTATCCGGCTGCACCAAATCTGGATATTCTTCTTCGATCTCAAGCAACGAGCGACGTAATTGGTCGTATTCGCTGTCTTCTAGAATTGGATTATCGAGCACATAATAGGCATAGTTATGCGTCTTAATCGCTTCAATAAGCGCACGCATTTTTGAGACAATCTCTGCACTATTATTGGTACTACTGTCAGTCGAACTAGATACATTAGATTTGGCAGGTGCTTGGTTTTCTACTTGAGCAGATGGATTTTTAGAATTATTTGATGAGGTAGAGTCAGTCATAGTCGGCGTCTTTTTTGCAATTCAAGATGTCGATATGATAACAAGTTTGCAGGAAGCTCGGTATAGTCAATCCTATATAAATCAGATACTGTGTTAGGCTCGCTCAGTCTACTATCTATGGTTAGAATTTTGCAGAAACTATAGCTCATTAAAAAAGGCAAATAACGTTAATCGCTATTTGCCCTTTCTATGATTTCTGATATTAGTCAGCTTTTAACTTTCGTAGCTTTTGGCTTTCAAACCGTTAACCTTCGTAATCACGAACTTGGTTACGCAGCTGCTGCTTGTATTCAGGCGTGATTGGTTCGTTCTCTTCATCAAGCATAATCGCGTCAAGGTCGCTTGCCATCATATAAGCAATGCTCATCATGCTATCGAAGCTACGCACGGCCTGTGGATGCGGCAATGATAAGAATACGACGACGCCGTTATAAGTGTTGGTCGCCACACTATGCGGATCAAATGGCGCAATACCACTATCGGTAATGCCCATCATGCTAAACCACAACATACCAGTGCCGTCTTTTTGCTCATAGCGATGGAACATATTCATCGCACCATAGCGTAGACCATATTTATCAATCAATGCTAGCAGGTCACGACCACGGATAATCGCCGCTGGACGGTCACGATATTGGTGCGGCAAGATGGTGATGTTGATATTGTCTTTAGCATTGATCAAGGGGCCGTTTTGCGCGTCATCACCTGACTCTGATAGATGCTGATCCAGTATCGGGCTGTTGTCATCGAAGCTTGGCTCTTCTGCCGTATCAATGGTTGGCATCAGGCTATCGGTCGCTGACATTAGGCTAGAGAACGCATCAGGCTCTTGCTCGATATGCATCTGATCTGCGACTTCTACAAACTCAGCACTGTCGGCACGGCGTTGCTCTTCTTGCCAGCGCGCGTAGTCGGCTTCATCGATGACGTCATGATCGTCAGCTGCTACATGGTCACGATCAGCCGTTAGTTGAGCATCAACGTTGGTATGCGCTTGCGTCAATGGATCTTCTTCAACGACGGCATCCAAGTAGCTACGATCTGGACCGATGCTCGTCTCGCCTGCGACCGTATCATCAAGATCTGGCTGATCGACGATATTGCGCTCGTGACGCGGTATGATCGGAATACCATTTTTATCATAATTGACCGCAGCAGCTTCGGTAGCACCGCGGCGCTTAAAGCTACGAATGACCATAAACAGCCCTGCGAGCACGATAAACGCGGCAATGGCAATCAATATAAACTGAATAACGGTCATGATAAATACATCCTAGTATATATAACAAAAGGGAATACACAAACGAGCATAAATGGCAATATTCTAGCATGGCTGACCTATATCGTCACCACATTGTGTACTTTATAACCAGTATGCTGGACTGAGGTCAAGCTTATTTGCATTTATGCCAATTGATTGATTATATTTGCATCGCACTGATTCTCATAGCACTTTTAGTAACAACTACTTCACGCTTAGCTCTCTACGTAACGCGCGGCTTCATCGAGCGACACACTGACTAGTGTAGAAATACCTGCACTTGGCATGGTAATACCTTTTAGCTCATCAGCAATTTGCATCGTCAGTTTATTATGGCTGATAAAAATAAACTGTAAATCATCTGCTAGCTCATGAATGAGGCTGGTAAAGCGCGCGACGTTGGCATCATCAAGCGGTGCATCGACCTCGTCAAGCACACAGAACGGTGCAGGGTGCTGCTTAAATATCGCAAAAATCAAGCTCAGCGCGGTAAGGGTTTTTTCACCGCCCGATAGTACCGCTAAGCGACTATTACGTTTGCCCTTCGGCTGCGCCATTAAGGTAAGCCCTGCCCGCCACTGCTCTGACTTTGGCGTATTGGCTGGCATCTCGTCGGTGTTCAACGTCAGGCTGGCTTGTCCACCGCCAAAGACTTTTGCAAATAAATTGGCCAGCTCCTTATTGACCGCATCAAGCGTCTGCATAAACAGCGTTTTAGTCGTCTCATCAATAGAGGCAATCGCTTCGGTCAATGTCTGCATACTGGCCGCAATATCTGCCGTCTGCTGTGCGAGTGGATCTAGGCGTTCGTTCACTTCGGCCAACTCTGCGACCGCTGCTAAATTAACTGGCCCAATCTTGCTCAATTGCTGGGTTAACTTGGCGCGCTCAGATTCAAGCTCAGCGATTTTGTCTGGACGGACGCGGCGATCATGAGCGATGAAATCTGCTAGCAAGTTTGAGACGCTCATGCTTTGTTGCGGTTGCTCTGCTTGCGCTTTATATTTATGACTTACACGATAATAAGCATCTAAAGCGCTCTGCGTGTGTGCGCTAGCATCCTCTAACCGTGCCGCGCTTAATGCCAACTCAGTAGCATGACGGGCAAGCTCGCTTTGCTGCGTTTGCAATGTATTTTGCAACGTATCAAATGCTGTCTGCTGCTCAGCGTACGTTTGTTTTAGTGCTGTTAGCGCAGTATCACGCTCGTTCAATAGCACTTGCTGCTCATCGCGCGTTACCTGTGCAGACTGTAGCGCTGCTTGTAGCTCTGGCAACTTGGCCTGCTGCTGCTCGTGATGCATCTGTAGACTCTGCTCATTCTCTAACGACTTGTCATGTTGCTCAGTCGCACGAGCCAGACTGCTAACGCTATGCTCCAAGCGCATCTCATACTGCTGAATACGCAGTTGCAATGCTTGCCAAGCGTCATCATCAGCTTGACGCGCGCGGTTTAGCTCGCTGCGCTCAGCTTGCAGTTGCTGAGTTGTCGCTCGTGCCTCTGCTATGTGCGGGTTAAGCGTAACGATCTCGCTTTCAATATGCTGTTGTTCTTGCTCAAGGGTTTGTTGCTCTTGCGCCAGTTCTTGCTTTTCTTGCTCAAGCGTTGCTTTATCAGCGTTCAGGCGTTGGCTATCTGCTTGTAAACGCTCGGCATTGGCTCGCTCGGTCGTCAGTTGCTGCTGGTATTGATGCTTATCACGGGTTAACTGCTCAACTTGCGCGCGCGTTTCTTCTAAGCTAACTAACAACGCATCATAATCGCGCTGATTTTTTGCAATAGACTTTTGCTGATCTTGTATTTTGGTTTCAAACTCATCAAGCAAGTCTTCTAATGCTTGTAGACGCGTACGCTGTTGCAGGCACTGCGTGAGGAATTGGCTATTGCTATCGTTTTGCTCATCCTGTGCACCAGCGAATTTGCTTAAATTAATCGTTCCATGACGACTGATCAGCCAACCATCTACGGTAAGCAAAACAGCGGACGATGGTAATGACTTTAGAACATCGGTAAGTGTATCAATTTCATGCTGCTGACTGGTCTCATGCTGCCCCGTATATATATAGCACTGCTGCCATAGCGAGAGTAGCGGCTGAGTAATCAACTGCGATAATGGCAATACTTTATCAGTTAAGCTATCTGGCAATTCGCTGACAAAGTCATGGTCACTGATGCCATTTTGCGCAGTAGGTAACCATAAGCTATGACCCGTCTCTACTAGAGTTTTATCATTTGCACTGGCAGGCATATTTTGTGCCGTTTGATAAGTCAGTAAATCTACAACGTCATGCTCAAGTGCTTGCCATAGGTTATTAGCTTGTTGAGAAATGCCGTTAGCATTATTAACGTCTGATTGCTTGATTTGATTAGCTTGATTAGCTTGATTAGCTTGTTGGTTAGCAACCAGCACATGGCTATCTAGCCATAATGCTAGGATACTATCGAGTAGCGGCGCATACTCCTGCCCCTTCGCACTTAGCTCAATTTGCTCACGTAGCGTTGCAATGGCTATCGGCTGATGATATATGCCATCGCTATCTGCATTATCTGTCGCGGTAGATTGAGTCTTTTCTGATTGCTGTTGTATAGGTTTTGGATGCAATATCTGATGCAGGGTATCGTATTCGCCTGCCAGTAGCGCATGACGCTTTTCATCATCGCTCAACTCACTCTGTTGTGCGTTTAGTCTCTGCTGCAAACTATGCGCTTGCGGTTGTATCTCGGACAAGCGTTCATCGACGGCTTCGCGTTGACGCTCAACTTGCTGCAACTGCGTGCTTAGCTCAGTGACTTGCTGTTCTAGCACGTGATTGAGATCTTGCACCTTATTTATCTTACTCACATCAGTACTGTCAGATGCAGATGGCGCTATAGACTGCTGTAATTGCAGCCACAGTTTTTGCCAGTTTTGCTCGCGGCGTTGCCATTTATCATAGCTTTGCTGATGGCGCTTTTGTGCTTGGATATTAATCGCCTGCTGCTGCTCAAGCGTGCGAGCCTTGTCTTGCAAGCGTGACAGATTGTTTTGCGCTTCGTGCCACGCGCGTTGTAGTGGCTGCTCATTGCGCTTATAGTTATTGCGTTTATCTGTCAGCTCAATAAGCTGCGGACGTAACGCTTCTAACGCTTGATTCTGCTCAGCTTGTTCAGCTTTTAGGCGTTCGATATCAACGAGTGATTGCGCACGCTGCTGAGCCAAGCCAGACAGTTGCTGCTCAATAGTAACCAGCTGTGACTTAGCATCACTTAACTTATGTTCCGCTTGTTGATAGCCGAGCTGCTGCTGATAGTGAGTGCTTTGGGCATCGTCTTTGAGCCATTGCTCTTGATTGATACGAGCAGTGAGCTTGTCTTGCTGAGCTTTGAGCGTGTCGTAGTCAGCCTGTAGTGACGCCACCTCCGTAGCACTACGTTCATGCGCTACTTTCTGCTGTTGATGCGTTTGCTTGGCTTGATAGAGCTGCTGAATAGCGAGCTGCTGCTCGATATCAGCTAGTGTTAATGCCAACTCCTCGTAACGCTGCGCACTAGCCGCCTGTTTAGACAGTGATTTTTGTTGGCGTAGTAATTCGCTTTGCATATCGTGCAGGCGCGCTAGATTGTCTTTTGTTTTCTCTAACTTCTTTTGCGTTTCTTCACGGCGAGCCTGATAGCGTGAGACACCTGCCGCCTCTTCGATAAACTCACGCAGCTGCACAGGACTAGATTCAACGATACGCCCAATCATGCCTTGCTCAATCACCGCATAGCTACGTGCACCCAGCCCTGTACCTAAAAACACATCGACCACATCACGGCGACGGCAACGCGTGCCATTGATAAAATAATCTGAGCGTCCATCTTTATTTACCTGACGGCGAACCGATAGCTCTTGGTACAAGTTAAACTCGTGGCGAATACCAGTCTGTTCATCTTGAGTATGCTCAAAGGTTAGCTCGACACTGGCAACGCTTTTTGCTGTTTTATCTTGCGTACCTGCGAAGATAACATCACTCATCGCCCCGCCGCGTAACTGCTTGGCTGAGGTCTCGCCTAGCACCCAGCGGATAGCATCAATCACATTGGATTTGCCACAGCCGTTCGGCCCGACGATGGCGGTGATACCATGACGAAAAGTAAAAGTGGTTGGATTGGCAAAGGATTTGAAGCCTGCCAGCTTTAGAGATTTTAAACGCATGAAGAGTCAATAAACTTAGCAAAAACAGGCGGCTATTCTACCTGAAATTGTAGTAGGTTTTTAGGGTTAAACGGCTAACTGCATAAACGATTTTGATTCAAGGCTTTGATGGAACCCTCGTAACAGTTTTTGCTCCACTTGGCAGACCTTATTTTCTGCTAAGTAGCGATTATTAAACTCGATAAAGGCTGACCAAGAGATACTTGCTACTTCTAAATGATCGACTATCTCTAACAGCTCTGGTCTTAGTAGATGCTGATACTTCCTCGGTCTTTTGTGACAGAGAGCCAGCTCCCGATCTACGAGCGTTTGCTTGTTTTGCTTTAGCGCGTCACCACCGATAAATAACAGTAAAAACTTTGCCCCTTTATCGATAAAGCCTTTTTCTAGTAAATGCTCATACATCAAGCAATACTTTAGGATTTGGTCTGGGTTTTTCCGACCAGCGAGTTTTAATTCATTTGCTATCAGCACATTCGCCTGATGGTTATAGGCCAAGTTGTCCATGTGCATTGCTTTTAGCTCTGTACTGTTTTCAAACATACCGCTATTACCATGTGTCGACCATGACCCACTTGGCTCAAAGCTAATAAATTGCTGATAAAACAAATCCAAGTAGACATCACTGCACAAACTCAAAAAAATATCGAATTCTTTCTTAAGATAGTCTTCAGAAAAAAACGTTACGCGACGCACGGCTTCTCTCACATTACAAATACCCATCGTTTGCGTTGAATACGTCTCTAGCTGCTCAGTTTCATTCATTTTTGTATTGAGCTTTTTGATGACTGATTGCTCAATCTCTTCTATATTTTTATCCTTTAACTCTGGGTGGGCCGCCCACTCAATGATTTGGCGTACGTATTGCTTTTTAGTGATGCCTAAAATGCGCTGCGGCTCCCATGCCAAAAACTCTACCATATTAGAGAGACCTGTCGTCCATGATAACTGGTCTTTTAGATGATTCATTGAGCCGAAAACACGGCGGTATTTTTCTGCAGCTTTCATACTAAGAATGTCTCATGGTTTACATACTAGGTTTATTCAATTTAACGTTTCTTCTGCTTTGATTAAAAATACAATCGTAGATGCTGTCATGTGTAGCACATACTGAATAAGGTGTTCAGGAATTTCTATCTCATCATTACCTTTGCCATGACCACTAAGTTTATTTCGAGGTGTACCTATGCTTGAGGTAAGCATATTACCTAATGAATTAAAATGATCAGTCCAAAATTTTGGTATCAACTCATTACTTAGACAACAATCAATAAGCCTCTTTGAAGCATCTTTTTTGCCATATTCCCAATCATGTTTATCTAGTATGATTTTCATGGTACTTTCAAATGCTTTAAGACAATCTGTTAGAGCGGCATCGTAGCGACCATGACGATAATGTTCGTGGGCTTTTAGAAACTCTTCTTGAGCCCCTCTGTATGTAGGGTTACTTAATAACTGTAAAGCGGGTTTAACCGCTTCAGCATGAATAAACTCAGAGTCCACTCTAATGATTTGACCGTTTTCATATTGATAACCTACACCATGTTCGCGGAAACGTTGGTTCAATTCATTGATAGCTTCGTCAATGTTTATAGAAACCTTATACCTATATTCTCTAGCGAAGCTTGAAATAGTTTGCGTCATCAACTCTATAATACTTAGAGCTTGTTCAATATTATCCTCACTTAAAAAATAGCTAGAGATACTTTCAAAGTAGGTAATGTAAATTTCATCATTGCTATCTTCTTCATTTAGTTTAAATACACCTATTTCTTTGCATAGACTCTTGTAGCATTTTTTCAAATATTCACGATTTAAACTGCTAGGATTCCAACCACCGCCAGAATAGTCCGCTTCTATTGTTTCATCCCATAAGTGAATTATTTGGACTTTTAGTTTATTTGGTAATTCATCGTATTGATAAAAATCAGGATATTCGCCTCGAATTCTTTTCTGCCTTTTATGGAATAAGTCAGTAATAGCCATATCGAACCCTCAATTTATTATTAGTAACTACCTCGCTACACCAAAACTAAATCACACCCAATCCACTCAATAACAACTGCCCTCCAGCAAATATTAATAATATGCCAAACGCGCGCTTAAGCATTAATGCGGGCAATACATGAGCGAGCTTGGCGCCCACTTTTGCCATAGCAAAGCTAGCGACTGAAATAAACAAGAATCCTGTGACATGGACAAATCCTATCGTGCCCTCGGGCAGATTGACCACGTCTTGACCGAACCAAGCAAAGCCCGCTGCCCCAGCCAAGGCAATTGGTAGACCGCATGCTGCTGATGTGCCGACCGATTGCTTCATCGGTAGCCCCGCCCAGTTCAAAAACGGTACCGTCAAGCTGCCACCGCCAATCCCAAAGATAGACGACGCCATACCAATCCCCGTACCGGCACCAAACTGCACACCAGCTGCTGGCAATGATTTGCCTGTTTGCTCTTTATTAGAAAAGAACAGCATTTTTAAGGCGACCAATAGCGCACCGAAACCAATGATAGCCTGTAGTGCCTGTCCATCAATCATATCCGCGATACCAGCGCCGACCAAACTACCGATGACCAACCCAAGCGCCATCTTGCGCCATACTTCCCAGCGCACGCCGCCGCGCTTGTTATGTGCCGTCAGTGAGCTGATCGAGGTCACAACGATGGTCGCCAGTGACGTCCCGATGGCCAAGTGGGTGATTACTTCTGGCGAAAAGTCATATGCGGTAAAAATCCAAACCAATGCGGGCACGATAATCATGCCACCGCCGACGCCAAACAAGCCCGCGCTGACACCGGCAAACGCGCCTGCAATCACAAACCACACATATAACATCATAGAACGAACCTTTTATAATACTGACTGGCACTATAGTACTCACTAGCGCTTAGGCGTGCTTAATTGTATTTGCCAAATCTCAACGCGACCTTTATGCTGTTTACTCGGTACTGTCTGACCGCAATAATCGCTCAGTATATCAAAGTTTCCTTTAACCACATCGACTAAACTTATGCCGCCACTCACTAGTTTTCCTCCCTATTTATCCGAGCTCAATCACCGTCATGTGGCTAGTAGCGCCTCGACCAATAGCGAGCTGATAGAAGCCTTGCAAAATGGGTCGTTAGATGTCGCCACCGTACACGTTTTGACCGCGGAAACCCAAAGCGCAGGTCGTGGTCAGCACGGGCGCTCGTGGCAATCACCGCGCGGCAATGTCTATCTGTCGCTATATCATCCTGTGCATATGCCAATCAGTGGCTTATTATCGCTCATCATTGGCCTTGAACTGGCAAAAATGCCCGTCATTCAAACACTGAACGAGCAACTGCAAGCGCAGGGACTGACACCAATCGGTGTAAAATGGGCAAATGACTTGGGGTTTTATCAGCAAGCTCAGAGCCAATCTAAAGAGCTATCTAAAGAACAATCCATAACGGACAGCTCGGTATTAGATTCCGTATTGAATAGTGATGTAGCGAATCAGTGCACGCTACCCTTTAATAAACTGGCTGGGATTTTGATAGAACCAGTGACTAAAGCTGGTAGGTTGGTCGGTGTGGTGCTAGGTATTGGCTTAAACGTACAAGCAGCACCAAAGCTCACCACGCAAACGTCAGAGGGTATGAGCTACCAAGCGATTAGCTTACAAGATATTAATGAGATGCTGCCTTTAGAGACACAACCTGCGAGCCTACCAGACCTACCAATGCTCTATCAGCAGATGTGCAAAGCATTGATGGCGGCGATGACACGCTTTGAGCATTTGGGCATAGAGCAGCCAACGGGTCATACTTATTACTTAGATAGTTTTTTGGAGCAGTTTGCGACGATGGATGCGCTATCAGGTCTGCACTTACGCGTTACGCAAGACTATAATAATGAAGAAAAAGTCGTGACGGGAATCGCTTGTGGTGTCGACACACATGGCTGTTTGCAATTACGCCAAGATAGCGGTAAGATTTCTACGCTTTTTACTGGACGCATCGACGTTATTTATTAGGCTTAGACAACTATATTGATGAACCTCATCATTAACGAGCACTATATAAAGGGACTTTTATGCTCTGGCTTGATCTTGGAAATACCCGCCTAAAATACTGGCTAACCGATGATATCGGACAAATAGTCGCGCATGATGCTAAGCAGCACCTGCAAGCACCTGCCGAACTACTTATGGGTCTGACCGATCGCTTTGAGCGTTACGCGCCTGACTTTATTGGTATCTCATCAGTATTGGGTGATAACCTTAATGCCAAAGTATCAGAGACGCTCAGTCGGCTTAATATTCCGTTTGAGTTTGTCCATGTCGATGCGGCGCACGCGCTGATGAAAAGTGCTTATAATGATCAGCAGCTCGGCTGTGATCGTTGGCTACAGATGCTGGGCGCGGTCGATAAGAAAAAACGCCAGTGTGTGATTGGTTGCGGTACAGCGGTGACTATTGATTTGATTGATCATGCTGAGCATTTGGGTGGTTATATTTTCCCCAGCATCTACCTGCAACGTGAATCACTGTTCTCTGGTACTAAGCAAATCACTATCTCGAACGGTACTTTTGATAGCGTTAGTCAGGGCTTGACCACTCAAGACGCGGTGCATCGAGGGATTTTGCTCTCTATCGTCGGTGCGATCAATGAGATTAGCCATCGTCACCCTAATTTTGAACTGATTATGACAGGTGGTGATGCAGCCATTATCTCGCAGCACATTAATCGCCCAGTACGCCTGCGTGATGATTTGCTATTGAACGGTTTGGCAAGATACTTTGATTATCGCAATAAGCCTTAACCGCTTATGGATAATTCAGTTCGACGTTGACACAAAAAAAGCAGCACGTTTTGAACGTACTGCTTTTTTATTTTACTGTCAGAAAGTAGCTAACGTATTGCTAGCTACTTCTTATTTGGTCTCGTTAAACAGCTCGCGACCGACTAGCATACGGCGAATTTCACTGGTACCTGCGCCAATTTCATATAGTTTAGCATCGCGCCAGTAGCGACCAAGTGGATACTCATTGGTGTAGCCATTACCACCAAATATTTGAATGCCCTCGCCTGCCATCCATGTGGCTTTTTCGGCACACCATAGAATCACACTGGCGCAATCTTTACGCACTTCTCGACTATGACCCGCACCACGCGCGTCCAACATATCGAGGTTTTTCCCGACAGTATATAAGAAGCTACGACCGGCTTGTAGTATCGTATACATGTCCGCAACTTTACCTTGGATAAGCTGGAACTCACCAATCGCTTGACCAAACTGTTTGCGGTCATGGATATAAGGCACGACATTGTCCATTACTGCTTGCATGATACCGATAGGACCTGCAGCCAACACGGCGCGCTCATAATCTAGGCCACTCATCAGCACCTTGACGCCTTCATTGAGACCGCCCAAGATATTTTCACTTGGTACTTTTACATTATTAAAAGTCATCTCACCAGTATGGCTACCACGCATGCCGAGCTTATCTAGCTTTTGCGCTGTACCGAAACCTTCCATACCTTTTTCAACGATAAAGGCCGTCATGCCTTTTGCACCCAATTCAGGATTGGTCTTGGCATAGACTACCATTACGTCAGCATCAGGACCATTAGTAATCCACATCTTGCTACCGTTCAAAATATAGCTGCCGTCTTTTTCTTCTGCTTTTAGTTTCATACTAACGACGTCTGAGCCAGCCCCTGTCTCACTCATTGCCAAAGCACCGATGAATTCACCGCTGATTAGCTTTGGCAGATATTTCTGCTTTTGTTCCTCAGAGCCATTACGTTTGATTTGATTGATACATAGATTAGAGTGTGCGCCATAGCTCAGTGCTACCGATGCCGAAGCACGGCTAATCTCTTCCATCGCGACCATGTGAGCAACGTAGCCCATGTTGGAGCCACCATATTCTTCAGGAACGGTAATACCATGTAGACCGAGGTCACCCATCTTCTGCCATAAATCCATTGGGAATTCATCGCTGCTATCAATCTCAGCAGCACGTGGAGCGATCTCGTTTGCTGCAAACTGCTGTACGACGTCACGTAGGGCGTCGATATCTTCGCCAAGTTGAAAATTTAATCCAGGTAAACTCATAACTATTCCTTGTTTTTAGTATTTAATTTTTACGATAATTTTTAAGACTTACGTTTATTGATTAGAGCACGTGCTACATTTGAGCCATTTGGTCGCTTTAAAAATTCACTGATACGCTCGCCTGCCACGACCAATTTATCCAAATCGATACCTGTGCTGATACCCATACCATGCAACATATACACCACATCTTCGGTGGCGACATTGCCCGTTGCGCCTTTGGCATACGGACAACCGCCCAAGCCAGCGACGGAAGTATCAAACTCACTGACACCCATTTGTAGTGCGGCTAGCGTATTGCTTAATGCTTGACCATAAGTGTCATGAAAATGACCCGATAGCATAGAGATATCAGCATATTCTAATGCAGCTTGTAATGCTCGTTGTACTTTGAGCGGTGTACCCACACCGATCGTATCGGCAATTCCAACCTGCTCTGAACCAATCTCAATCAACCGCTTGGTCACATACGCTACTTGGCTTGGGTCAATGTCACCTTCATAAGGACAACCAACCGTACAAGAAATCACGCCACGTACCTTTATGCCTTGTGCTTTTGCTGCCGCAGCCACTGGTGCAAAACGCTCAATACTCTCATCAATACTACAGTTGATATTTTTTTGACTAAAGGTTTCACTCGCTGAGCCAAAGATGACGATTTCATCAGGGCGATGTACGATAGCATTTTCAAAGCCGCGCATATTGGGCACCAGTACCGAGTAGCAAACGTCCTTCTGCCGCATAGGCGCTAGCGCGTCAAGCAACACGCTATTATCGCCCATTTGTGGCACCCACTTTGGCGAGACAAAACTGGTCGCCTCTAATTTTTTGATACCCGCCGCAATCAAGTCATTGATAAGCGTTTGCTTAACCTCAGTCGGTACCGTCGTTGACTCGTTTTGCAAGCCATCACGCGGACTGACATCAACGATGGTGACATGGCTTGGATACGAATGGCTCATACTTGTCGTCCTTTCTGTTATTTGCCCTTCTATAAGGGTTTTTTATTAGGCTTCGTCAGCTATGCGCTTTCGCTATCGATACGCAATAGCTCATCACCATCAGCGACCAAATCACCTGCTGCAAATAATAGCTCTGCTACCACACCATCCGTCGGAGCGGTAATGGTGTGTTCAATTTTCATGGCTTCTATGACGGCAAGTGGCTCACCTTTTTTCACAGTATCGCCAACAGCTACTTTGAATGCAACTACTTGTCCTGGCATTGGTGACTTTAAACTGCCAATCGCTGCTGTGTCTTCGCCCACATGTGCCATTACGTCGACAAGCGTAATTTCATCACGTCCGCTATCTGTGAATACGTAGACTGTCTCGTTATTCACCCAGCTTTGGGCACTGATACGTGCACCATCTAACCATAAGGTATGATTGTGCGCGTCATTGCTATCATAGCTGATCTGACCTTCATAAACCGTTTCGGTCTGAGCCGCTACATTGATATTGCTATCATCCTGCGTATTCGCGATTTCTTTACCAATGACAAGCGTAAAGCTACTGAGATTATCGCCGCCTTTTTTGCTATCAGCACAACTCGCATTATGCCAATTACTGATGCGAGCGCTGTAGGCTTGCTCATCATAAACCAAGCTAAACGAACGAGTATAATCGCTATAAGCACGGAAACCCGTTGGCTGGTTGAATGGATCTGAGCCCTGAGTAGTCGCCTCACTCGCAAGCTGCTGCGCAATAGCTGTCACCACAAGCGTCGATAATTCAAGAGGGTGCTGATCAAAAAGCTTATCCTGCTCACGCTCTATCAAGGCTGTATCAAGATTGGCTTTGCTAAATGAATCGGTATTTAAAATATAACGCAAAAATGCCACGTTATTTGGCAGACCAACGATACGCGTCTGTGCCAATGCACGATCAAGTCTCGCTAACGCTTGCTCGCGCGTAGGAGCATGGACGATAAGCTTGGCAATCATAGAGTCGTAAAAAGGACTGATCACATCACCCTCACGTACGCCATCGTCAATACGCACATCGGTAATGTTAAAGGTACTATGCTCAGGCTTTTGATAAGTGAACAACGTACCTGTCGCTGGCAAGAAATTGTTGTCAGGGTTTTCGGCACAGATACGCGCTTCAATTGCATGACCGTTGATAGCCAGATCGTCTTGCGTTTTTGGCAATGGCTGACCCGCAGCAACCAACAGCTGCCACTCGACCAAATCGACACCAGTAATGGCCTCACTGACTGGATGCTCAACCTGCAAGCGCGTGTTCATTTCCATAAAATAAAAATTCATAGAGTCTTCACGCTGCTCAACGATGAATTCAACCGTACCTGCACCAACGTAATCAACCGCACGAGCCGCTTCGATTGCCGCGGTGCCCATCGCTTCACGCATGGCAGTATCGACACCGGGCGCTGGCGCTTCTTCTAATACTTTTTGATGGCGACGCTGTACTGAGCAATCACGCTCAAACAGATGCACATAATTACCATGCGTATCACCGAATACTTGGATTTCGATATGACGTGGTTTTAGCGCATACTTTTCGACCAATACTTGATCATTGCCAAAACTGGTAATCGCTTCACGGCGACATGAGTCGAGCAAATCAATAAAATCGCTGCTTTTTTCAACGATACGCATGCCTTTACCGCCGCCACCTGCACTGGCTTTAATCAAGACAGGATAGCCAATGTCATCTGCCTGCTGTTGCAAAAACTGTGCGTCTTGGTTATCACCATGATAGCCCGGTATCAGCGGCACGCCAGCCGATTCCATCAAGCGCTTAGACTCAGACTTGCCGCCCATAGCACGGATAGCATCCGCCGATGGGCCAATAAACACCAAGCCAGCATCTTGGCAAGCCTGTGCAAAATCAGCATTTTCACTCAAAAACCCATATCCTGGATGGATTGCTTGGGCGCCAGTTTCAAGCGCTATCGCAATAATAGCATCGCCTTTTAGATAACTGTCTTTTGGTGCCGAACCACCTAAATAGATTGCTTCATCACAGACAGCCACATGCTTAGCACTGCGGTCCGCATCAGAGTAAACAGCAACGGTACTGACGCCAAGACGCTTAGCAGTCGCGGCCACTCGGCAAGCAATTTCACCACGGTTGGCGATTAGAATTTTAGAAAACATAACTATCCCTGTGTCTTGTCGTTATTATTTGACGTCTTGTCTATTTGCCCATTTGCCTATCATTGTTCTACTACTAGTTAGTCTGCCATTAGCCAATCAGGTTTACGCTTTTGCAAAAACGCTTGTACACCCTCTTTACCTTGTGTTGATGAGCGGATATCAGCGATACCTTTGACCGTGTCAGCGATCAGCTCATCAGTAATAGGTGCACCAGCGATATTGTGTAATAGCTGTTTGCAAGTTTTGACCGCATCTGGACTATTTTTGACGACCTTATTACAGAATGCAGCCACTTCATCGGCCAGCCATTCTTCGCTAACACGCTCATGGATAAATCCAAGCTGACGCGCCTTTTTGGCATCAAATACCTCAGCACTTAAGAAATAACGCTGCGAGGCTCTAGCACCTAGCGCTCGGATAACATAAGGACTGATAGTGGCAGGTGCCAACCCCAAACGCACTTCACTGAGGCAGAAATTGGCAATTTTAACGGCGATGGCTACGTCACAAGCAGCGACCAGACCCATACCACCTGCATAAACATCGCCTTGAATAGCCGCAACTGTTGGCTTAGGGCATTCATAAATAGTCTTAAGCATTTGCGCCAATTTGTCAGCATCCGCTATATTCTCTTCATAGCTATAATCCGCCATGGCACGCATCCAATTGAGGTCAGCGCCTGCACAAAATGCCTTACCAGCAGCGGCTAGCACAATGACACGTACCTCATCATCAGCACCAAGTGTATTGAACGCATCGGTTAGCTCAGCAATCATTTCATCGTTAAAGGCATTACGTATCTCAGGACGATTTAAGGTCACTGTTGCCACATGCTGCTCCACTTTAACCAGTAGGCTTTTATAATTTTTATTACTGTCTTTTTGCATAACTTTCTCTATATTTTTTATGTAAATTCTTAAATAAACTCTTAGTCAATCCACAATATTAATACAAGGAAACCAAGTGCAAAGACTAAGCGTAGATGTACAAACCGTACTTTAAATGAGGTTAACGCAGTAGTCGCTTATTATGGGAAGACTTTAGAACGCTTACATTCTAAAGACACCAAATGTCGTCTCTTCAATCGGCGCGTTATATGCAGCGCTTAGACCTAAAGCCAATACATTACGAGTATCAGCAGGATCAATTACGCCATCATCCCACATGCGCGCGGTAGCATAATACGGATGACCTTGCTCTTCGTACATTTCACGTATTGGCGCTTTAAATGCGGCTTCGTCTTCATCACTCCACGCTTCGCCTTTGCGATCAAAGTTATCACGTTTGACCGTTGCCAGTACTGACGCTGCTTGCTCACCGCCCATGACAGAGATACGCGCATTTGGCCACATCCATAAGAAGCGCGGGCTGTAAGCGCGGCCACACATACCGTAGTTACCAGCGCCGAACGAACCACCGACGATAACGGTGAACTTTGGCACTTTTGCATTAGCCACAGCCATTACCATTTTGGCACCATGACGAGCGATACCTTCGTTCTCGTATTTGCGGCCAACCATAAAGCCAGTAATATTCTGCAGGAATACTAATGGGATTTTGCGTTTACAGCACAGTTCGATGAAGTGCGTACCTTTTTGCGCTGACTCACTGAACAAGATACCGTTATTGGCAATAATACCAACAGGCATCCCTTCGATATGGGCAAACCCGCACACTAGCGTCGTACCAAAGCGCGCTTTAAACTCATCAAAGGCACTGTCATCAACAATACGCGCGATGATTTCTCTGATATCAAATGGCTTGCGCTTGTCCGTTGGAATCACACCGTACAATTCTTTAGCATCATAACGTGGCGGACGTGGTGTAATTTGATTAGGAATATTTTTTGTAGGACGATTGAGATGACTGACGATATTACGAGCGATTGATAACGCATGAGTGTCGTTTTGCGCTAAATGATCGACCACGCCTGACAGTCGGGTATGCACATCACCACCGCCCAAATCCTCTGCGGTAACCTCTTCACCTGTTGCGGCTTTGACCAGTGGCGGCCCACCCAAAAAGATGGTGCCTTGCTCTTTGACAATAATAGATTCATCGCTCATGGCAGGCACATACGCACCGCCAGCCGTACAGCTACCCATAACCACAGCAATCTGTGGTATGCCTGCCGCACTCAGATTTGCTTGATTAAAAAAGATACGCCCGAAATGCTCTTTATCAGGGAATACATCATCTTGATTCGGTAAGTTTGCACCACCTGAATCAACCAGATACACACATGGCAGATGATTTTCTTGCGCAATCTCTTGGGCACGTAGATGCTTTTTGACCGTCATTGGATAGTACGTGCCGCCTTTTACCGTGGCATCATTACAGACAATCATACACTCGATACCATTGATACGGCCGATACCTGCAATTACGCCAGCCGCTGGAATCTCTTCGCCATACATATCATGTGCAGCCATTGGTGCCACTTCTAGGAACGGCGTGCCTACATCCAATAAACGCTCGACCCGCTCGCGTGGTAACAGCTTACCACGCGCTAGATGCTTGGCACGTGCGCGCTCTGAGCCACCTTGGGCAACTTTACGCAAGTGTACATACAGGTCATCGACTATCTCTTGCATCGCGGCACTGTTTTGCTGAAAATCGCTTGAGTTTGGACTCAGTTTACTGGTTATGATAGCGCTCATGATATCCCTTTTTTTCTTATACATAGATAGATACGTAGATGTGAGTAGCTTTTTATATAAATGATACTAACTGCTATTTTTAAGCGTTGCTCACATATAGTCGATTCAATTTAAAAGTAGTACAAGGCAACCGAGTGCAGATGTATGTGTGATACTTCAAGCGAGGTTAACGCTGTAATACTTTTACAGTGAAATGAATATGGTTAGTCTTTTGTTTTTTAGAGCAGATAAGTAAGCTTACTACAAACCCAACTCTTCTTTCATTTGCTCAATGATTTTATATTTTTGAATTTTTCCAGTGATGGTCATTGGATATTCAGTCACAAAGCGATAGTAAGTCGGCACTTTATAATGAGCGATATGCTCGCTACAGAACTCGCGTACTTCTTGTTCAGTCAAGCAGCCAGGCTCTTTCGGAATAATCCACGCCGCGAGTACTTCACCATAACGCTCATCTGGTATACCCACGATTTGTACATCACGAATCTTTGGATGACGATAGAGATAATTTTCAATTTCTACCGGATAGATATTTTCGCCGCCGCGAATCACCATGTCTTTACTACGGCCAACGATTTTTACGTAGCCGTCTTCATCCATTGTGGCCAAGTCACCCGTATGCATCCAACCATCTTGGATCGCTTCACGCGTTTTGAAGCGGCTGCCCCAATAGCCCTTCATCACTGAATAACCTCGTGTAAGCAATTCACCTGTCTCACCCAGCGGGACAATTTCACCTGTTTCTGTATCAACGACTTTCACCTCAAGTGCAGACTGTACCAGTCCTACCGTCGAGACCTGTTTATCAAGTGGCGTGTGCTCATTGGTCTGGCAAGATACAGGACTGGTCTCTGTCATACCATAGGCAATAGTGACTTCGCTCATATGCATCTTATCGATGACACTGCGCATAACTTCAATCGGACAGCTAGAGCCAGCCATGATGCCAGTACGTAAGGTAGACAAATCAAAGCTTTCAAATTCAGGATGGTCAAGCTCTGCGATAAACATCGTTGGCACGCCGTGCAGACCTGTACACTTTTCTTCTTCGACTGCCTGTAATACGGTCAATGGCTCAAAGCCATCATTTGGATATACGATACAACCGCCATGCGTGAGAATCGCTAGATTACCAAGCACCATACCAAAACAATGATACAAGGGTACTGGAATACACAGCCTATCCTCTTCGGTAAGGTTCATGGCCTCACCAATGAAATAGCCGTTGTTAAGGATGTTACGATGGCTTAAGGTAGCGCCTTTTGGTGTACCTGTCGTACCACTGGTGAACTGTACATTGATGGCATCGGTGTTCTTAAGCTGAGCTTGGCGCTCGGCAACACGGGGATCGTTGGCATCGCCCTCGCTCATCCACGCAGAGAACTTTTGCATAAAGCCGAATGTCTCGTCCGACTCTGGCTCATCAATCCAGATGATGCGTTCAATCGTCGGAATCTCGACCAAATCAAGCTGAGTGTAGTCTTTGTGGTAAATCTCAGGACATAGCTCACGGATTAAACTGGCGTAGTCACTGGTTTTGAAATGGCGCATCAGTACGAGCGCTGAGCAGCCCAATTTATTTAAAGCATACTGCAGCTCAAAGGTGCGGTAGGCAGGATTGATATTAACGAGGATAACGCCGACTTTTGCTGTGGCCAATTGCATGAGCAACCACTCAGCATTGTTATGTGACCAAATGCCGATGCGATCGCCAATCTCTAGTCCCATCTCAATCATACTACTGGCTAGCTGATTCACTTGCTGCTGTAGCTCACGATATGTCCAGCGGATATTTTGATGGCGAACGACCAGTGCTTCGCGCTCAGGATATTTAGAAACAATAGCATCAAAAAAGTCACCGATTGTCGCTTCGATCAGCGGTACATCAGGACCTTTATCATAGCTTTGAGTAAGTGGTGCATTAGCTGAGCGTGCGCCCATATTGATACTAGGAATGTTGTTTAAAATAGTGTCGAAGTCAACGCGAGTCGAATCGAAATCAGAAGTTTGAGTCATAACGAGTCCTTTCGTTTTACTTTTTATATTATTTATAAATAGCACTTATTGATAGCCTGCGTGCAAACCTTCTTCCTTGGGCAGGTCTTACATAGCATTCAGCTACTATAACGCCATCAATGAAAGCCTGTCAACAATATCAATACAGTATGTATCATTTAATTAGATAATCTACCTTTCTATTTATTAAAAGGTAACATAGAATCATGGCAAATATTTGACATAAAAAAGCCAGCCGCATCATAAGCAATGGGCTGGCTCAATCATCAATACTGTCGTTTAACTAAGTCCTCTGGAAAGCATCTAATAAAGGACATCACTTATAAATGAGAATCCAATATTTTTTAAAAAACGGTATCACAATCGTTATGCTTTAGGAACTGCAGGCGCTTTAATCGTTACTGTTGCGCTAACGGCTTCATTATCATCGATCAAATCCATGATTAGCTCATCATCGCTTTCAGTCTTTACTTGCCAATTACCCGCTGCTTGCGGTACACCCGTCACCATCACAGAGATGGCTTTGTTCTTCAGGCGAATCATCGGCGGCTTATGATCATAGCCACTATGCTCATGACCTAAGATATCATCAGCGATAGTCGCAGCCTGCGCGCGTAATGGCGCAACATAACGACAAGCCACCCCGTTGATAGACATACAGTCGCCGATGGCATAGATATTCGCTGCATTGGTACGTAACGTCGCTGCATCCACCACGATACCTGTACGGCGATCGAATTCCACACCAGCCGCCGCAGGTAATTGCTCATCGACTGTCAGACCTGTACTGGCAATCACATGATCTACAATCAGTGGTTCGAGCGGCTGAGTATCAGCGTTGTCTGCATCCGATGATAATGGGGCATAGTCTACTTGTAGTTTCTCGCCATCTTCGCTGTCATTATTATTGTCATCGTCATTAACACGAGCGACAGCTGATACTTGATAACCACCTAAGAATTGAATACCCTGCGACTCGATCGCTTTGGCGATACGTGCGGTCGCTTTGGCTGGTAGCATCTGTGAAAGCGGTGCATCATTTAAATCAATGAGCGTTACTTTATGACCAGCTTTAAGCAGGTCTTCTGCGATTTCTGTACCCACCATACCAGCACCAACGATCGCAACATGTTGGCTACCTGTTGCTAGCTTTTCTTGTAGCTGACTAAAGCGCTCGATATGATTGACATGCCAGACCAAATCTTGAGGCAGACTTTTAGGAAAGATAGGGTGCGCGCCCATCGCCAACACCATTTTCGCATAGCCGATAGTCGTCAGCGTATCATCTGACTGCGCAGTAGAGCGCACCTGTACAGTTTGGCTCACTGGATCAATATCTGTCACTTGCGTATTGGCTAGCAATGTCACTTCTGCTGTGTTCGCAGCCTCGCTACCAGATGCCCGTACCAAATCTGATGCTCGTTTGTTTTGGCTGATTGCCATCGTCAACATCGGCTTATGATAACGGTCGCCACTATCAGCCGTGATTAATGTGATTGGAATCTCTGTGTCTTTGGCACGAATGGCATCAATGACATGCCAGCCTGCCAGTCCTGCACCAATAATAACGACACCTTTTTTTGATGCTGTGCTCGTTGCTACAGATGGATTTTCTACGCTCATATAAACTCCAAGATAGTTTATGAATTATTTTAATTATCAAAAATATTGACCGCTATTGTATCAGTAAACAGCCATTCACTCACCTATCTAACAATTCACTTAGTCAATATCGAACTCCATGCGATGTGCTGTTGCACGCATGGTTTCACTATCTATTAATTTTTCTATACAGTATAGACTTGCATAGATGCCTGCACTTATCCCCGCTGATGTGATAATGTTACCAGTATCATCACTAGCATCTACAAAACGCGTATGCGAGATCACATCGATATCAGGATAGGATGCTAAATTATCCAAATCCATCCAGTGCGTGGTTGCTGACTTACCAGTTAGCAAACCTGCCTTAGCCAACAGCAACGCTCCTGTACACACTGAAAGCGTCAGCTCTGCTAAACTTGCTTGAGTGATAATCCAGTCAATTACCACCTTATTATATATTTCTGTTTTTTCGGCACCGTATCCACCGGGGACGATTAATACATCAATGTCTGGATGATTGGCAAAACTATAGTCAGGAATGACTTGTAGACCGTTTCTAGCAGATATCGTTGCTTGATGCTCAGCAATAGTGATAACGTCAAAGTACTTATCATCACTAGAACTGGCAGCATTTTCAGCCAACGAAAACACCTCAAAAGGTCCTGCAAAATCTAATACTTCTACTTCATTGAACAGTAGTATGCCGACGGTTCGTTTTAGCGTCATATTCAATCCTAATTAAGTTGATCGCAGTAAATAAAATTAAACTCATCTATATTATGACTACTATCTTTTCAAATTTATTTGATTAATCAGATGAGACATTCCATTTGCCTTTGCCGTTTGCAACCTCGCTAATCCTACGACTATTCTCGCTCTATCTTCAGCGGCTTTATAGTCTCAAAGCTATCTTATTCAAATTCCTTTTGTGTGAATATCATAGGCTCTAAATCGTTTTTCAAATAGCTATACAAAAAAGGCTAAATACAAAGCGCCCTATTAAAGATAGCGTTTAACTGTCTTTAATAAGGCGCTTTGTATAATCATTAGCAGTGGAAAGAAAAGTAAGCTTTAGAACACGTATTCATATTAGCAACACTGCTATAAACAATCGTAAATCAAAATGTCTTTAATGATTTAAAATCTTCGATAAGAACATCTGCGCACGGTCACTTTTCGCGCCTTCAAAAAACTCATCCTTACTACAGTTTTCTACGATATGCCCTTCATCCATAAAGATAATACGATTGGCTACCTGACTGGCAAAGCCCATTTCATGCGTCACGCACATCATGGTCATACCGTCACGAGTCAGCTCGACCATTACATCTAGCACCTCTTGAATCATCTCAGGATCAAGCGCGGAGGTTGGTTCATCGAATAGCATTGCCACTGGATCCATGGCCAACGCTCGTGCAATCGCAACACGCTGCTGCTGACCACCAGAGAGCTCCGCTGGGTATTTCGCCGCTTGTACTGTCAGACCAACACGGTCTAGATAGGCCATCGCTTTTTGTTTGGCCTCAGACTCTTTACGGCCCAACACTTTGATTTGTGCCACGGTCAAATTATCAATAATAGTCAAATGTGGAAACAACTCAAAATGCTGAAACACCATGCCGACACGGCTGCGTAACTTGGGCAAGTTGGTCTTTGGATCACCGACAGAGATACCATTGACCATGATGTCACCCTTTTGAAAAGGCTCAAGTCCATTAACTGTCTTAATCAATGTCGACTTACCACTACCCGATGGACCACAAACGACAACAACATCACCTTTATGTACATGCGCCGTACAGTCAGTCAGTACTTGAAAGTCTCCATACCATTTACTGACATTAGATATCTCGATGACCATCTCATCACTAGCATGACCACTATTGGTAACCAGCCCGCCAAAGGCATTTAAGTACGTATCAGCATTGCTCATCACTGGCTCCTAACCACATTATTTTCGATAATCATTATTTAAAAAAGGTAAATCAAACGCTCAATCCAAGCTCTCAACACTCAAAAGCGCAAGCCATAGCCGTATCAAAATAACTATATTAAAACCGCAAACGCTTTTGTAATTGTTGTACGCCAATAGAGGCACTTAAGCTAATCACAAAATAGACAGCACCAGCACCTAAGATATACGGCGTGAGTAAGCCCATTAGCTCACCGCGCACGTAGGCTGCGCGGAAAAAGTCTGTCAAACCAATCGCAAATACCAGTGTCGTATCTTGGAATAAAATAATACACTGCTGCAAAATCAGTGGCAGCATCTTACGAAAGGCTTGTGGCAAGATGACCAGACGCATGGTCTGCCCATAAGTCATACCGAGCGCTTTTGCTGCATTGACCTGCCCGCTACCAATCGATTGAATACCAGCACGCACTACTTCTGAGAAATAAGCCGCCTCAAACATCATAAATGCGACCACACAAGAGGCAAACGCAGCATCGAGTTGCAGGTACTTACCCGCTACCCAAAGATAAATCATCGGTACGGCAAAATAAAACCATAGCAGTACCAGTAGTAGTGGTACGGAGCGGAAGTAATTGACGTATAGCTTTGCTGGAATCTCAAGCGCTTTGATACCTGACAAACGCATCAATGCCAGTACAGTTCCTAAACTGATACCGCCCAAAATAGCCAAAAACAGCACTTTTAAGGTGGTAAGCATGCCACTCATCAAACCAGGATAGGCTGTTGCCAATTCGGTCATATTCATTTCTGACCTCCCGCAATAAGCCCAGGCACACGCAATTTACGTTCAATCAACCCCATAATAGCGATCAAGGATAGATTGAAAACCAAATAAATAATCGTTGCATAAGTATATATCTCGATACTATTTTGAGTGTATTCGCTGATGGTTTTGGTTTGGCTAATCAGCTCCATTACCCCCACTAGCGAGGCCACAGAGGCGTTTTTGAAGCAGTTAGTCAGCTCAGAGCTGAGCGGTGGCAAGATAATACGAAATGCTTGCGGTAGCAGTACTTCTTTATAGACTTGTGGAATGCTAAACCCTAATGCATAGGCCGCATTAATCTGTCCATCTGGTAATGACTCAATACCTGTCCGTACCTGTTCCACGATACGAGCAGCGGTAAATAGGCCAAGACCAATACTGGCTGACAACATGGCTGAGGTATTCGGAGACAAATCCTTATACCACCATTCTTGTATCGTCGGCGTGAGCCAGCCAGGGGCGATATAAAACCAAAAGAACAGTTGAACAAGCAGTGGAATATTACGAAAAAATGTCACATAAGCCGTACCGATTGCACGAGCGGTCTTGTTGGGCAAAGTACGCATGATACCGAAGATAGTACCGACGACCATTGCAATGGCCCATGCGATACTGCCAATCAATAGCAGCCAGCCAAGACCAGTGATCATCCAATGGATATAGAGCTCGTTGCCAATACCAGTCTGCTCAAAGAGCACACCCCAGTTCCAGCTATAATTCATGGTTGTCTCTCCGAGCAACGATTGATAAGCCTATACGTCAAATAAAATACTGGCTATCTGAACGTACAGGCAAGCTATGTTGAGGGACAATGAGCGTTACTGCGCTGCTGCTTCTTTAGGCTGAGCGCTGTCATGCGGATTGGCAATCAAGGCCTTTAAGTTGTCTGACATCTCAAAGTTTAGATTGACGTTCTTTGGTGGGATTGGGTTCAAGAACCACTTGTCATAAATGCTATTGATTTCGCCTGAACTAAAGACATTAGCAAGTGCTTCATCGACCACAGCTTTGAATTCAGGATCATCTTTGCGCATCATACAGCCATAGATTTCAAACGATTGCGGCGTACCGACAATGACCCATTCATCAGGATTTTTTGCTTTGGCTTTTTCGCCAGCAAGCAGCACATCATCCATCATAAAGGCATCAGCGCGGCCATTTTCTAGCATTAGGAAGCCTTCGCCATGATCTTTTGCTGAGATGATATTGGTACCCATTTTATTATCATCATTGTACTGACGGATATAACGCTCTGAAGTCGTTCCTGCTGTCGTTACCAAGGTTTTGCCTTTTAGGTCTTCAAAATCTTGAATACCAGAGTCTTTTTTGGTCAACAGACGCGTACCAATTTCAAAGAAACCATTAGAGAATGCAACTTGCTTTTGACGTTCTTCGTTATTGGTTGTTGAACCACACTCAAAATCTACCGTGCCGTTTTGTACCAATGGGATACGAGTCTGCGAAGTGATTAGGTTATAGCGAACGTTAAGGTCTGGCATGTTTAGCTTTTGCTTAACTGCTTCAACCACTTTCATTTCCAAGTCGTGTGCATAGCCAATCGGTTGGTTAGGATCATCAGCGATATAAGAGAAAGGAATAGAGGAATCACGGTGACCGACGACAATAGTGCCAGAGTCTTTGATTTTCTGTAGCGTACCGTTGGTCGTGATTTCTGTCGTCGCTGCATCATCTGCTGGCGCATCAGTGCTGGTCTGGCTACTGTTATTACATCCCGCTAAGCCTAATGCCATAACAGCAGCTAAAGTCAACGGTTTGGAAAATGAGTATGTCATGAAATACATCCTTTTATCGCAAGATTTAGTGAGTGCTTGGACGACATAGGTCTGATTGACCAGACTGCCCCGCATCCGTACGGTTGTTGCTGTTGTTTATCACAATGCAACTTAATGTTACTGTACAACAAATTTGCAGTAGAGGGTGAATTTTTTTTGAGAGAGTTCATATTTATGAATATGTTTATATTCTAACTATAAAATGTTGGCTCATAGCGGCTATCTACTCAGAACTTTGTACAAACAGCTGCTTGGTTGTTTAAGCTAATTATTGTCAATTGTTACTCATAATCATCAAAACAGTCTGCTAAGTGAGATTGATAAATCGGCAGTAATCCCCATAAAGCAAACAACTTCTCTATACTACAAATGACTTATGACTCAAGATATCCAAGTCCCAAATACGGACAGCCAAACTACTGGCAACCATGGCAGCAACGACATTCGCCAACGTTTCTTCGTTGAAGACTCACCCGTGCGCGGTGATGTGGTACGCCTATCACGCAGCTATGCGAGCACAATTGCGCAAAAGCCCTACCCTGAAGCCATCAAACGCTTATTGGGTGAGATGCTGACTGCAGCAAGTTTGCTAATCAGTACGGTCAAAATCAACGGTCGCCTATCTATTCAGTTGCAGTCATCAGACAGTGACAGCTTACTAAACTGGGCAATGGCAGAATGCGATCAAGACGGTATCATTCGTGCGCTTGCTAGCTGGAAAGGCGAGACGGATGAGCAAGTACAAGCGTGGGACAATATGACCCATGCCAAAGAAGCGTTTGCTGAGCTTGGTGCGATGGGACAAGGCGTATTGTTTATCAATATTCAGCCTGATGGCGGTGAGCCATACCAAGGTATCGTTGAGCGTAGCCATGACAATCTAGCGGATTGCTTAGCGCATTATCAAAAGCAATCAGCCCAGATTCCAACGTTGATTAACTTGGCATCTGACGGCTTGCAAGCCGGAGGTATCTTGGTACAAATGCTACCGCGTACTGCTGAAGAAACGTCTGAAGTTGAGCAAAACCAAGATGCGGGTATCGACGATGATTTATGGACGCGCTTGTCTGTATTGACGCGCACGGTAAAAGCAGAAGAACTAACGACACTGGATGCTAACGAAATACTTTATCGTTTGTATCACGAAGAAAACATCGTTGCCCCTGAGCCTGCCCCTCTATCATTTGGTTGCACTTGCTCACGCGAGAAGTGCGAGATGGCAATCGAACAAATCGGCGAAGCGGAAGCGTTAGATATCGTCGAAGAGCAAGGCGGTACATTTGAGATGGATTGCGGATTCTGCGGTGAAGTCTATAAATTTAATAAAGATGATGTAGCAGCGATATTTGCTGAGTAGTTTTTCTTACTTGCTATAAATCTGTCTTTATAGAAATACAAAAACCCCTCAAGTGTGACGCTTGAGGGGTTTTATTTTTGGAGTCTTAAAAAACGTATGACTATTTTGACGTTGAACTATCTTTAATCTTGACGCCATTTTTTCATATAATCGATCGCCATGGTGTTGATTGCCTGCCAGTCAGCTAAATGATTTTTTGAAAACTGAAGTCTTACATAGTTATTGTACTCAGGGTACATGTACTCCATTTGGCACATTCTATCTTGGTCTTCATCAACTGTAGGCATACAGCGAATCATAAAAGGTGAGTTTAGATCAATATTTCCTATATAGTATATAAAGGGACTATCGCCTGACCCAATATATGCTTCTAGTTCATAATTGTCTTTATCCAAATCTCTATTCTCTTCTTGCTTGATACTATTTATTCTAGTCGGTATATCAGCACCTTCAATTTTTGAATTTCTAGCTGCCCAGTAAAACTCTATAATATTATTGTCATAATCAAAGACATTTGGATTTTTATCACTATTATTAAGGCCACGACCGCTAGGCCAAAAGAAATAACCATGACCCATATCTGTCTCAAAACTGGCATAACTACCCGTATCTGGTCTGACAATATGGTTTAAGGGAATGAGATAATTGTCACCATCTACATTTACTTCAATTTGAGCGTTAGGATCGTATATATTTGGCTTTGCACAACTAATGACTATGAGTGCGCCACCTAATAGCAAGGACACATTTCTCAGTAGCACTTTCTGAAATGATAAAAACGTAATTGCGCAGTATAGATAACGTAAATAACTCAAAATGATACCCACCACTCTCTACACCGCCACATCCAAACTTCTAGGATAAGAGTGTATGCGCGGACGTCCAGCATAGTCACTTCGTCCATTATCTAGCAGCCACTCAACGACTTGCTCACGCACTCGTCTACTATGGATTAAGTTCATATGATTCACCCCATAAAACACTGCTTTGTGACCATCTGGCACAAACAAAGCATGCTCAGCGTCATCCTCGCCCAACGCTGAAGCCACCGATACCAAACTGTCTCCTAGCAAATCAGTCACCTTAGAATCATAATGCGTCTCAAGCAAAGCACTGGCGACAAAGTAAGTCTTGATACCACTTGGCAACCGTGCAGGGTGGCGAAAGTCTTGTGGTAGGACACTACGTCCTTCTAATGCTTTCCAGTCTGCATCACGAATACTGCCATGACGTAGATCAATGATACCGGCACTGCGCATATCCCCGAGCTTGGCCAGTGAGCCTGCAAACGGCAACTTGGCAATGATGTCTTGTACATAATTACCGATACGCTCAAGCACTGCCCCATGATGCGGCGAACCTAGCGTGATGAGATTGCCCACGCGTTTTATCCAATCTAGGCGGTCTTGCTCGCCATAAAACAGTGCACTGCGAGAAACCAAGCCGCCCATACTATGTCCGACCAGATCTATCTGACTGATATTTGGGTTATCATCGACCAGCGTTTGTAGCAATTGAGAGAACTTACGGCCGCTACGAGAGATACGGCGACCTGTATTGTAATCTAAATACAGCACCGTGGTATCAGGCTGGCTGACATGAATGGCCTCGCCTAAATCATTACCTGCTTGTGCTTGCCAGCTTAAATGACTCATACATAAACCATGGCACAAAATAACGATACGGCCTGATAGCGTCTCACTTTGTGGCTTGCCATCTTGAGTGTATAGCATCATCGGAATGGCGAGCGCATTTTGATTATTGACCAGATGGTCACCCATGACACCATTAAGTACATTCACCAGTTTTTTTAGTGAGTCTGGTAGTGGCTGCACTGACTTTTGGAGAATCAGGTTTTTGTATATGCGTAGTACAGACGCCAGATTATTACCGACCATTTGCATGACATGACGTATCGTGCCATAGATACGTCCAGTAAATCCGCGCGACCATTTATTTAAATGTTTGTCATTGAAGCGGCCTAGCGGACGCAAGATAACTTCACGGTGAATGGCTTCTACGATTTCTGTAATCTCAACCACACCCATGGTGGCAAGCTGCGCCAATCCTTCAAAAAAATCAGCCAAAGATACAGGTGTTTTGTTGATTTCATCACTGTCATCCGAATCTGCTAGTAGCTTGACCAGCTCATCCATATCAATGGCTTCGAGTTGGTCGATTTGCTCATATAGATGACTGTGTAGCGGTACACTCGCATCTGGGACAAAATGCGCATCGAGCTCATGATGAGTACGAGTATAGCTACTATCGTTTTGAGCGTCGCTGTCACTAACACTGTCGTTATAAAACACCTTTGAACTGCTCATAATATTTGCACATTCAGCGAAAAAAGTAATGGTCTATATTATCCTGTAACGGCAGCAAATAGAAGTGAATGGTTTGACTTTAGAGCGCGATGACGACTAGCAGAGCCAGATTACTGATAGACGGTCTATTTAACCATCAAATCAATATAATAATAAAAAATCCCAAGCCTTAACTTGGGATTCTTATGGTCGTGAGCATTTTGGTTATTTCTATTATTCGCTTACAGCTTATCTATCTATGTCGTGCTATCAGCCGTATCAAATGATTCTGCCAGTATGACATCACCATCTTCGCGAGTAATCATCACAGTCGCTGAGCGAGGTATACTACCGCCAGCGACAGCGCCCCATGTGTTGCCAGGATGCTGAATGTTGATAAACAGCGTCTTAAAATCTGGTGCCATGGTGATACCTGTTACTTCGCATCCTTCAGGACCGACAAAGAATCGTTTGATATTGTCATTGCTAGCAGATGTGCCGACTCGGGTTGACTGCCCTGCCGATGTGGTCGTCATCGACCCATCACTGACCTTACCCGGCAGAGCCGCAAGCAACATACAGCTACTGGTATCGGTGTAAGCGCCGTCGTCTGTCTGAATCCATAAGACACCGCGTGGGTCGAAATATAGCCCATCAGGTGAAGAAAAGTCATTATTGTCATTTAATTGAGAAAGGTTTTCTGCTGATAAATCACTTGGCGCACCAAACAGATAAATGTCCCACTCAAAGCTCGTTGCGGCATGGTCACCGCCTGCTTCTGCCCAGCGAATAATGTGACCATTGTCATTACCAAGCGCTTTTCCGTTTGATTGATAGCTACGCGGATTGGAAGCTGAGACAGGCTGGTCGTCACGTACGCCGCGATATTTATTATTGGTCAATGTCACATAGACATCACCCGTCATAGGGCTGACCGATACCCATTCAGGTCGATCCATCTTAGTAGCACCAGCAGCATCGGCAGCTGCACGAGCAAAGACCAATACTTCATCCTGCCCATTAAATGGCAATACGCTGTTGAAAGCATCTAATCCGTTTTGACCATGGACGAGAGCTTTCCACTCACCGCTACCATCTTCGTTAAATACCGCCACGTATAGCGTGCCGTCATTCAGATATTTGTCACCTGCTTTTAGTCCGCCGCCGATGTCCGAGTTTGACCACATCGCTTTGGAGACAAACTTATAAATGTACTCCCCTCGGGCGTCATCACCCATGTAGAACACCACTGGCTTGCCTTGCTCAACAGGAGCATACGCGCAGTTTTCATGAGCGAATCGGCCCAGTGCAGTGCGTTTCTGCGGTATAGAGTTTTGGTCAAATGGGTCAATTTCAGTAATATAACCGAAAGTGTTAAAGCCATAGCGATAATCTTCCGCAGCACTGGCACCGACTGCGGTCATATCCCAACGTGAGAACTCGTCTGCTATCTTGGCATCCTTTGCCTCTGGGGTATGCCATAAATACTCCCAACCTGGGAAGTCCTCCACCGCACCGTAGCGCTCGCGAGCATAGTTATCACCAGCGCTCAATTGACTGGCATCTTGACCACGGGCAAACACACCCAAAAAGTTCTCTTCGGTAGTCAGATAAGTACCCCAAGGTGACAGACCTGCGCCGCAGTTGTTATTGATACCGCGAGTCTGATAGCCTGTCGGATCAAACTTGGTCTTGACCAGAGCAGAACCTGCCACAGGGCCAGCCAATTGTGCTGTAGTACTACTGGTGATACGGCGATTGTATTTAGAGTCAGGTACCATCTCATAACCCATACCATCTGCGCGGCGAGTTAACTCAACCACCGAGACGCCATGACAGTTGACTTCACGACGGACGTCGCTTGCGAGACGACGTTTTTGAAAAATAGGCGCAGCATCGTTATCTTGAGTGACGTAATAGCCAAATGGGCTAAGCTCACTGCTATTAACGTATTCATGATTCATGACTAGCAAGCTGTTTTCTGACGCTTTAGCATCGTAAGCGTTACCGTTTTTGCCAAAGAACCACATCCCATCATGGTTGTCACCCATACGCCATTCAAATGACTCTGCTGATTGCTCGCGATTGTCCTTCCAATCCTCGATACCAGAGTTCAGCGGCGTACCAAGCGGTAATATCATCTCTGCCTTGTAGCCTGCTGCTACGGTCATCGTATCAGCTGTTGAATGCGCGACTGCTTCAAACTTTAGGGTATCAGGACGCTTTAGATCACCTTGTGCAGGGATAGCGGCATTATCGTCATTACCAACAATACTGCTATCGTCGTCTTCACTACAACCGACCAAAGGTAATGCGCCAAAAAATGCAGCAGCCGTCAACCCTGTGCCACCTTTTAGGATACTACGGCGGTTCAATCGACGATTGATAATCGTCTGAAAGTCAGTATTATTAGTAGGATTTGAGTCTTCAACCACTTCGTGGGCAAGCGTTCGCTCATTGTTCAATAATGTCATTATCAGTCACCTTGCTATTAGGCTAGATTGGCAGAGAGTTGATCGCGGCTTTATAATTACGACCACAAAAATACGAATTCCGCTTAAGTCTACTCAACCTTTATGACAGTACGCTGAACAATAGGTGACAAACTGATGACAATCGACTGTACTAATGATTCTTGAGAAAAAAATAATTTGAAGATAGAATTGTTTGGCAGTTAGCAAATTTAAAAAATAAATATAAAGGCTTAAAAGCAAAAACCCCAAGCAATTGCTCAGGGTTTTTAATATGCGTTTGTTATTGCAATCAAGCTTACTCTACTTGTGATACCCACTCATGAGCACCTAGTTTTAGTTTAAGCTGATCGCCTGCTTGCAACACACCAACGCCGCTTGGCGTACCAGTCATAATTACATCCCCTGCTTGCAAGCTAAAGGCATGACTGATATTGACCAGCAATTCATAGACAGGAAATAGCATTAAGGCACTATCGCCATCTTGCGTTAATTTATCATTGATAGACAGCTGATACTGTACACTCTGCAGATTGCCAAACGCTTGCGGGTCGACCCAATCAGCAAGGACGCAAGCTCCGTCAAAACACTTAGCACGCTCCCACGGATGACCTTTTTCTTTTAGCTTGCTTTGCAAATCACGTAAGGTCAAATCCAGTCCCAATGTCACGCCACCAATCGCTTGCTGAGCCTGCTCAATCGTCGCCCTAGATAAATCAGCTGATAACTGAATACATAGCTCGGCCTCGTAGTGAGTCTCGCCAAACAGCTCTGGACTTGGGCGAACCACATCACCACGGATAGAGACCACTGAAGACGCAGGCTTCATAAACAGTATCGGCGTGGTTGGTACTTCATTGCCCAACTCTGCAGCATGGGCCGCATAGTTGCGACCAACACAGACAACTTTACCAATAGAAGCACGCAATCTTTCATTATGATTGATAGCGCCCTGCTCGGCATTGACACCAGCTGCAATGGCGTTCGCTAATGACTCGTGTGGCGATTGGCTCATACTAAACTCTCCCTGTAAATGATGGCTATTTTATCAGCAGTCCATACTATATTGTCTACAGTGACTTTGACGATTTTTAGTTGCTAACTGCTAACTGCTAACTGCTAACTGCTAACTGCTAACTGCTAACTGCTAACTATGGAATCGTATTGGTCACCACATCTGGCGGTACATAACTGGCGTGGCGGTTCATACGCTTTTCAAACATTCTAAAGCTAAACAAGATAACCCACGACAGCAATAGATAGACGATACCAGCGGCAAAGAATAGCTCCATCAAGGTATAGGTACGCGCACTAATCGTACGAGCAACACCTGTGATATCCATCAATGCAATAGTCGAAGCTAGCGCACTACCTTTTAGCATAAAGATAACTTCGTTACTGTATGCTGGAATCACAATACCAAATGCGCGCGGCAGCGTAACCCGTGTTAGCTTTTGCCATTTTGACATGCCAAGCGCATCAGCAGCTTCAAGCTCTCCAATCGGAATCGTCTGAATCGCACCGCGTATAATCTCTGCTAGATAAGCACTGGTATTGAGGGTAAAGGCGATGATGGCACACCAATATGCTTGGCTAAGCACTGGCTCCCATAAGAACGAATCGCGTACGGCCTCAAATTGACCCAAACCGTAATAAATCAGGAATATCTGTACCAGCAGCGGCGTACCACGGAAAAAGAAGATATACAGAAACGGTAGTATCTGTACCACCCAATTCTTAGACAGTCGTAATAACGCCAAAACCAAACCAAACAGCAATCCAATCACACCTGAAAACAAAACCAGCTGTACGGTCAATACCGCGCCGCCTAGTAAATCAGGGATATGGTCAAAAATGACCTGCCAATTCCAATCCATAGTATCTCTCCTCTACCCTATGGTCGATTGACTGTGAGTGGATTGACGGCTTATCTTTTTGGCATAGCGTGCCGCAGGATTGGCGCGCCACTCAAGCCACATCATAAAGCCAGTAATCAACATGGTCAGACCCAAATAAATAATCGCTGCTGCCATATAAAAGGTAAATGGCTGCTGTGTAGACTGTGCCGCACGCGATGACTGATACATGATGTCTTTGAGACCCACGACCGATACCAATGCGGTATCTTTGAGTAGTACCAGAAATAAATTTCCCAAACCTGGTAAAGCAATCTGCCACACTTGCGGCAAAGTGATGCGATAAAAAGTCTGAAAAGGACGCATACCAATTGCTTGCGCAGCCTCTCGCTGCCCTACTGGAATCTCTTGAATGGACATGCGAAAAATCTCAGTCGCATATGCACCAAAAGCAATAGACAGTGCCATGACACCACCCCAAAAAGCGCTAATCTCGACATAGTCGTTATAGCCGAACTTTTTGAGGATGCTCATCAATAAGATAGAGCCGCCATAGTAAATAAAGAGCACCAATAGCAGCTCAGGAATACCGCGCATTGTCGCAGTATAGACAGTCGCAAGTTTACGCAGCAACCAGATATTGGACATCTTTGCGGTTGCGCCGAGCAAGCCTAGAGCCAGACCAATGATTAAACTGGTCACAGCTAGCTGTATGGTGACGGTAGCGCCGCTCAATAAAAGCGCGCCAAATCCTTGTAAGTCAAACACGATTATCCACTCAGTCTCTTTATATTAGCAATTTGCAAAATATGAGTTAAAAGAATCAGCATCAATAGCTGAACGCGGCAAAACACCGTATTTTATACCCAATCAATAGGGATGGTCGGCGTCAAAAAATGACGTCAGAAGAATACGATTAATGCTGCGATAATTGACACAGTAGAAATGAGCGCTGATTTTATCATATTCACTCGCCGTGATGTTAATACTGACGCGTAAAAGCTGCGCCTAAACCGTACTTAAACAGACACTTGCCTCTAGAGACATACAATAAGCCGACTAAATTTGAGCAAAATTGGTAGGCGGCTATTATGTATATTCGTTGCTATAACGGCAAATAAAAAAGGACATCACCATGATGGCGATATCCTTTTATTGATCAAAACAATATTTTTTGACTGCTATCTTTAATTGCTGTTAGCTATTAACTAGCGTTTTCTGTCGCTGGTTGCTCGCTAATGTCTGCATCTGTATCTATTTCCGCACCTGTATTTGCGTCTTCATCAACTGTGCTCGTTGCAGACGCTGGTACCGCAAAGTACTTTTGGTTGATTTTATCGTAAGTACCGTTTGCTTTTATATTAGCAAGAGACTGATTGATCTTTGCTTGTAGCGGATCGCCTGGGCGTACTGCTATCGCAAAGTTATCATTGATATTGATCTCATCACCTTTGAGCGCATATTTGCTACCAGCATTTGAGCTCAGCCATTCTATCGCAGGCAGCTTATCAGAAATCATCGCATCGACACGGTTTGAACCGAGATCCAAAAACGCATTGCTCAACGTATCATAAAGCTTCATATCGGCTTTTGGATACGTGTCTTCTAGCCACTGCGATGAAATGGTTGAACGCTGTGCAGCAATAGAATGCGAGTCGATATCACTGTTGTTACTAGGGTCAAAGCTGCTGTCTTTTTTGGCCAAAAAAACCAAGGCATTGCTAAAGTACGGATCGGTGAAGCTCACCTGCTCCGAACGCTCTGGAGTAACGGACATCGCGGCCACGATTGCATCGTACTTACCCGCTTTCAGACCAGGGATAATACCGTCCCAGTCCTGCGCTACAATCTCACAGGTCACCTGCATATCCGCACAGAGTGCATTTGCTATCTCAACATCAAAACCACCCAGTGTCCCATCGGCATTGGTATAGTTAAAAGGTGCATAGGCCCCTTCTGTCCCGATGCGTAATACATCACCTGTAGAGGCTGACGTTGTTTCGGTAGCCTTTGGATTGGTATCAGCCGCACTCTCTTGGTTATTGCTACAGCCAGCAATGGTAAAGGCCGTCGCTAATGCAAGCAGTGACATAGACAGACGACTGGCTACAGTAATGTTAGATTTGCCAGTCGTGGCACAGATTGGGGCACAATGGTTGCTCATAATCATCCTTGGTTTTTTCTTGAGTAAACAACACGTCTTCAAACAACAGCAGTCAAACTGCTAGATATCGTATTAGTTAGCTGGCGCTTCTTCTTCAGCGACCATTACTTCTTCGACACTATCAGTTGTTGCCACCGCTTTTTGTGCTGCAGCCGTTGAGCTAGTACCGAAATAGCTACCTGTGATTTGATCGTAGGTGCCGTTGTCTTTTAGCTCAGCCAATGCCGCATTGAACTTAGCAATTAACGGATCGCCTTTACGGAAAGCAATACCCATTGCGTCATCATTGGTGCTGATTTCTTCACCTTTAACTTCGTAGCCTTTGCCTGCGTCTGTTTTTAACCAGTCAATACCTGTGACTTTGTCAGACATCATACCGCGCACGCGACCTGAGGTTAGATCTAGATAAGCATTGTCTTGCGTATCATATAACTTGATATCAGCATCTGCATGCTCGTCTTGTAGGTATTGCGAGGCAACAGTTGAGCGCTGTGACGCAATTGGTAGACCTGTTAGCGACTCAACGCTTAAGTCATCACCTTTTTTGCCGATCAAGATGATACCGCTATGGAAGTAAGGGTCACTGAAATCAACCACTTCTTTACGCTCAGGCGTGATCGACATACCTGCGATAGCTGCATCAAATTTCTGTGCGTTAAGCCCTGGAATCAAACCATCCCAATCTTGAGAGATGACTTCACACTCAGCTTTCATCTGTGCACATAGTGCGTCAACCAGCTCAATCTCGTAACCAATCAGCTTGCCATCTGCATCGGTATAACTAAAAGGCTTATAGCTTGATTCTGTCGCAATTTTGATATTTAAAGGCGCTTCAGTAGCGGTATCAGTTTCAGCATTTTCTGCTGGTGCTGAGCTATTGTTACAACCTACCAGCATTAGCATTGCTGCGCTAAGCGGTGCTAGCCACAGTGCTTTTTTGCTCATTGATGATGTCATTGAAATTGTCATAAGTTTTATTCCTTAATATATTTACCAGCTGTATCGTCAATCACTGCTTGCTGATTTATGCTTATAAACACCGTTTATTTAAAACATGCTTGGTTTTAAGCATTACTCGCATCAAACGTTACTTGTTCTAAGCATAAATCTTCAGTGAGTCATTATTGACCAAAGTTCATCTGCTCAAGACGTGCAAGCTCACCGTTACTACGGATTTCGCTTAATGCTTTGTCAAAGTCAGCTTTGAGTGAGTCACCTTTACGTACAGCAATGGCAATATTGTCATCGTTATCAATTTCATCACCAACGATACCGAAGCCCGCTGCGTTTTCTGCTAACCATGATTTGGCAGAAACTTTTTCAGCCAATACCGCATCGCTACGACCAGATTTTAGATCTAGATAGGCATTGTCATAGTTGTCATACAACTGAACGGTGTTGCCTTCTTTGCCTTCGTAGTTATCCTGTAGATAAGCACCTGGCGTAGTAGAGCGTTGACCGCCAAGCGTTGCGTCTTTAATCGCCATAGGATCAAAACCACCATCCGTATTGGTTAGCCATACCATTGTATTGGCAAAGTACGGCTCGCTGAAATCAACTTTTTCTTGACGCTCAGCGGTGATAGACATACCTGCGATCACAGCATCATATTTCTGTGCCAATAGACCTGGGATAATACCGTCCCAATCCTGTGCAACGATTTCACACTTGGCTTGCATTTGATCACACAAAGCGTTGGCAACATCGATATCAAAACCTGCCAAGCTGCCGTCAGCGTTGGTGTAGTTGAATGGAGGGTAAGCGCCTTCGGTAGCGATACGAATGGTTTTACCAGTGGTTTCTGCTGCAGGGGCGTCAGCGTTGGTATCGGTTGTTTCATCGGCAGGTTGGCTACAAGCGCTCAACATCAATGCAGCAGTAACGGTCATTGATGACCACAATAGGCGAGAATTCGACATCATACGTTCCTTAAATTCTGATGGGTTTTACATAAGTTTTTGACAGGATTTTCTGACTTAGGGTTCTGATATTTTGTTCTCTGACGTCCCTGCCAGACAAGCAATATAGATAGCAGAATAACAGACAGCCACGAGACGTGACGGCCTATAAACCTTTTGATAATACCTGAGTAAAATATCAAAAACAAACGTTTTGCATACTCACAGTTATCATTGGGCAATAAACAGTCAACAATGGTTACGTTACAGTGATTTTACATTTGGTAGGGTAAATAGTGGCAAGCGTGTTGCCACCATTTGTATTAGACATGACATTAAGCAAAAAACTAATAATTAAGTAGGACGGTGCGATGCCATAAAGTCTTTGACGCGCTCAGAGGTAGGGTTATCAAAGACTTGCTCAGGTGTGCCAATTTCTTCAACCACACCTTGATGTAAAAAGACGACTTTGCTTGATACTTCACGGGCAAAGCGCATTTCGTGAGTAACGATAAGCATCGTACGTCCCTCTTCTGCTAGCTCGCGCATTACCGCAAGCACTTCGTTGACCAGTTCAGGATCTAGCGCAGAGGTTGGTTCATCAAATAGTAGAACTTGTGGCTGCATAGCAAGTGCACGAGCAATGGCGACACGCTGACGCTGACCACCAGATAAGTTGGCAGGATAAGCGTCTTTTTTGTCGAGCAGGCCGACTTTATCGAGCAGCTTTTCTGCATCGCTAATTGCTTGGTCTTTTTTAATCTTTAAGACCTGTGTTGGCCCTTCAATGATGTTTTGTAAAATCGTCTTATGCGGCCACAAGTTAAAGTTTTGAAAGACAAATCCCACACGAGCGCGCAAGCTTTCTAGCTGCTTTACGTCTGCTGCTTGTAGCTCACCTGATTTGGCAGGTTTTAGCATCAGCTCTTCGTTACCGATCAAGATACGACCATGATTGGGGTTTTCAAGAAGATTAATACAACGCAGCAACGTCGACTTACCTGAGCCAGATGAGCCCAAAATAGAGATAACATCGCCATCATAGGCAGTCAGGGATACCCCTTTTAATACCTCTAATGAGCCGTAGCTTTTATGGATGTCTTGTAAGTCTAGGGCGATAGGCCGAGTCGGGTTTTTTGCAGTATCAAGCATGGTTCAGCAGACTTCCAATAAATATGAGTGAAAACACGAATAAAATAAGAGCTATATCTATATATAGTACAAGCATCTAGATGCATTATCGTAATATGCCTGATGAGGCAAAGAGAAAAATGCCATATTGTCTCTTATTACGCAGTAAAAAGGCAAATATTGTATTTAACCAACGGGTTAATCAGCTTCTAACAAACTACGAGTACAAAAAAGCCCAGACTGCATTTATCGCTCTGGGCTTTATTTTATCACTTTAGAATACGAGACGTTGCGTTATCTGATAACTGCCTATTTATAGTATGTGCTTAGTACATTTAATATATCGCTAGTACATTCTATAATATGCGATTAGTACGTCGATACATGCTCTGAGTCTTCAGTACCATCCATCATATCCGCATCTTCTGCTGTCGCCACTGCCACATCATCGTTATTGGTAACGTCCATACCCTCATCATCGGCACTAGCAACGGCCACATCGTCATTGTCGCTCGCTGTTGCACTTTCTTCTACAGAGGTTTGGGCGTCTACAGTAGTATCAGCGTCAGTTTCCATCGGTGTATCGTCTTTTTTGCTACAAGCACCTAATGCCAGAGCGCCTGCTACCAAGCCAACCGTTAACCAGTTTTTATAAGTTGTATTTTTCGTAGCCATGTTCGTTCTCCATCACTCATCATAATAAGATTAAGTACTATCTACTGATAGCCTTGCTGTTTTAATGCTTACTATACTGAGGATATCTCGCAGCTACCTTAGTATTTACAGCGCAATTCTGTTAAAAACACGTAAAGATATAGTGTAGTACTGATAACGCGCTTATCTTAAATAAATACTGCTTAGCATGAGCAATATAACTTTGAATAAGCCCCTACAAGAGCGTTGCAAAGCGGATTCTGTTCACAAAATCATCTTTACTATCGTCTCAATCTGCTCTATGTTAAATAGCATAATGACCTACCGCTATTTCAGTAGGCATTCAAAACTTCTTTTTTTGCGACATTTTTCGCCTTTTTAGGTACTTTTACCTATATAAAATTGGGCGCTTTTAGTTATAAAAAACCTGTATCACATAAGGAAAATAATTTATGAGTCAATCGAATACTACGGATATTACGACCTATATGCAGTCTGTCGGCAAGCAAGCACGAGCCGCTTCTCGCGCGCTGGCTGCTGCCAACACTGGCGATAAAAATTCAGCATTATTAGCCATTCATGATGAGCTGGTCAATGCCAAACAAGACATCTTGGCTGCCAATAAAATCGATATGGACAACGGTCAAAAAAACAATCTTGATAGTGCACTCCTCGATCGCCTGGAGCTAAACGAAGCACGATTTAACGGTATGCTACAAGGTCTTAAAGACGTCGCTGGCCTTCCTGATCCAATCGGTGAAGTCACTGACATGACCTACCAGCCATCAGGGATTCATTTGGGCAAAATGCGGGTGCCACTTGGTGTAGTCGGTATGATTTATGAGTCGCGCCCTAATGTGACTTTAGAGGCCGCATCACTGGCACTCAAATCAGGTAACGCCATTATCTTGCGCGGTGGTTCTGAAGCCTTTGAATCTAATCAAGCCATTGCCAAATGTATCATTAAAGCTCTTAGCCATACTGATCTATCGGAACATAGCGTGCAAGTGCTACAAACGACCGATCGTGCAGCCGTTGGTGAGCTGATTACCATGACTGAATATGTCGATGTCATCGTGCCACGTGGCGGTAAAGGTCTGATTGCGCGTATCAGCAACGATGCCAAAGTACCTGTAATTAAGCATTTAGATGGTAACTGCCATACCTTTATTGATAGTGATGCGGATCCTGAGATTGCGATTAAAGTCAGTGTCAATGCCAAAACACATCGCTACGGCACTTGTAATACGATGGAGACGCTACTGGTCGATGAAGCAGTCGCTAATGAGCTGTTACCTAAAATAGCAGAGGCCATCGTCGCTGCTGATGACGCAATGCAACTACGCCTTGATGACAAATCGCAAGCTATCCTAAATGAAAATGCTAAGCTTAAAGGTCATCTATCAGCTGCCACTTCTGAGGATTGGGATACTGAGTATTTAGCTCCTATCCTAGCGGTAAAAGTGGTCGCAGGTATTGATGAGGCAATTGAGCATATCAATACGCACGGCAGCCATCATACCGATGTCATCATCACTGATAACTATACCAAATCGCAACGCTTCATCCGTGAAGTGGACTCGGCCAGCGTCATGATTAACGCCTCTAGCCGTTTTGCTGATGGTTTTGAATACGGTCTCGGTGCTGAAATTGGTATTTCAACGGACAAAATCCATGCGCGTGGCCCTGTCGGTCTCGAAGGTCTGACTTCACAAAAATGGATCGTTTATGGTCATGGCGAAACCCGTGCTTAATCATACTAGCATCGACTATCGAAACGAGTAATCAGAAACGTCAGCAATTATGCTGGCGTTTCTTCGTTTGAATCATAAGTATTTTAATTAAGGCATTTAAATTATAGGGAGCGGTACGACCATGCAAAGTGGCAAGATTAAGCACTGGAACGAAGATAAAGGCTATGGCTTTATCGATGTAGACAATCAAAGTGAAGATGTGTTCTTTCATATTAGCAAAGCACGACTGGCGAAGCCTATAACGGTTGGTCAAAGTGTCTACTTTAACAGTGCCCGTAACGACAAAAACCAATTGAGAGCCACTGAAGTGACCTCGTCTTCATTGAGCCTTGACCAAGATACTGCATCAGATGTTCCAAGCTATACACCTACTAACGCTAATAGAAATAGCCATCATAGCACTCGTAACTCAAATCGTAGCAGTCAAAACAGCAGACCAAATAAAAGAAGCTTAGGCTCTACGCTATTTAGCCTCATCGCTATCATCGCCGTCGCTTTCTATTTTTTCGGCGATTTAAATTCGACATTGCTTGCTGATAGTATCGAGCCGACAACGGTATCGCAAGACGTCACTAATAATACGAGCCAAACCACTACTGCTGGTATAACGGGTGATGCACAGGTTGATAATACGATTGCGCTTATTCAGCAAGGCGGCCCGTTTCCGTATCCAAATAAAGATGGTACGACGTTTTATAATCGTGAAGGCAGACTACCCGCCCAGTCACAAGGCTACTACCGCGAATATACCGTACCCACCCCTGGTGTGTCTCACCGCGGCGCACGGCGTATCGTCACAGGTGGTAACCCGCCTACTGTCTATTACTTGACTGTCGATCACTATGATAGCTTCCAAAGACTACAGGTGCCTTAATGTGAAACAAGCGAATATGAAACAAGCGAATACGGACAAAGCCGATATGAATCGAGACAGTACGAACCAAGCCATTCACTACGTTAATCAAAGCCACGTGAAGCAAGACCACATTAACCAAAACGGTACAGCACTGGGTACTAGCATTCCTGCGCAGGCTGTTACTATAGCCGTAGGTGACACGCTCGAAAAAACTGAGCTATTGACGAGTTTAGGCAAGGCTTGTGACTTTCCTAGTTATTTTTCACACAACTGGGACAGTGCATGGGATTGTCTAACAGACAGTGAGGCAATTCATTTAAGGCTGGATTTGACAGACGTCAAAAGGATAAACACTGAGGACTTCAATGTCTTTAAAAGCATCATTGAGGATGCCTTTAGAGAATTTGGCAAACCACAATTGTGGGTCATCGTGCCATCTGAGGATGAAGCTTATGCGTTAGAAAATTAGTCATTAAAAGCCTATATATTGCAAGCTTGACCGCCGATAGTCACCGATAATTATTCGTCATCATAGAAACCTGAATTCGAGATAAAGCCATATTTATCCCGAATTCAGGTTAATTTATTTTATAGAAAGGATTAACCTATGGAGATTACCTTAAACGGTTATTACACCCTGATATTGGCCACCTTAGTGCTGCTGCTTGGGCGGTTTTTGGTGCGGAGGGTCAAGTTTTTAGAGGACTTTAATATTCCAGAACCGGTTGCTGGTGGTTTGGTCGCGGCGATTGTTGTCTATGCTCTCAATATGGTTTGGGGATATAGTTTTAACTTTCATCAAGGGCTGCAGACCGCCACCATGTTGATGTTCTTTGCGTCCATCGGTCTGAGCGCTGATTTTAGTCGATTAAAAGCAGGCGGCACACCATTACTAATTTTTACTATCGTTGTTTCAGTGTTTATTGTATTGCAGGACGTCGTTGGTGTGGCCATGGCAAGTGCATTGGGACTTGATCCTTTGCTCGGTCTAGTGACAGGGTCTATCGCTCTAACGGGTGGTCATGGTACAGCAGGCGCTTGGGGCATTACGTTAGAACAAGACTACGGCGTGGTCGGTGCGACGACGCTTGGTATTGCGGTTGCTACTTATGGTTTGGTCGCGGGTGGTATCGTTGGCGGTCCTGTTGCCCGTCGCTTGATTAATCGACTTGGACTAAAACCAACGCCAGCCAACCCTGATCCTAGCGATATCGAAAAAGTTGCTGGTGCACAATCGTTATATAGCACCAAACATGATGAAGAGTCTGCAGGTAGTAATAAAGATATCTTTGAAAGACCTGATAGCATGCGCTTTATCACCGCTTCTTCTACTATCGAAACCTTGGCACTATTCGCAGGTGCTTTGGCTTTTGCCGATGTGATGGCCATCGTTGCTGAAGGTACATGGTTTGAGCTGCCTACTTTCGTATGGGCACTGGCAGGCGGCGTCATCATTCGCAATGTGCTGACGATGGTCTTCAATTTTGATATGTTTGACCGCTCAATTGATGTACTTGGTAATGCGTCTTTAAGCCTATTTTTAGCGATGGCTTTATTGTCTTTAAAACTTTGGCAATTAACCGATTTGGCAGGCCCTGTATTAGTCATATTGGTTGTACAGACTATCATTATGATTATCTACGTCTACCTCATTACCTTTAAAATTATGGGTAAAGACTACGACGCAGCTGTATTATCAGCGGGCCATTGTGGTTTTGGTATGGGTGCGACACCGACAGCGATTGCGAACATGCAGGCAGTCACTGATCGTTACCTACCTTCACCTAAAGCATTCTTGATTGTGCCAATGGTAGGTGCGTTCTTTGTTGATATCGTCAATGCCACGATATTGCAGATTTTTACGAAGTTGCCGTTTATGTAGGCTACTTAGTAGAAAGTTAGACTGATTTAATGTGAATAAGCCCCGATTATATTTTTATAATCGGGGCTTTATTTTGTGCAATGATAATAATACTAATTAGAGTATTGTTCGTGTATTAGCGCGCTATAAGACTTGGCATAAACATTAAATTGGTTACTTCATCTAGAGGTAATTTCAATTCTTTAGCAAAGGATTTTACGCCCAAACCTTCCTTAGCTAACACTGGCATTATCTTTTCAAATATTAAAGATTTTTCTCTAGGAATAGGCTGAGGCTCTTCCTTTCTATACCCCCTTATTGAAGCTTCCTCCATAAGTTTTCTATACTGCCATTCTGTAATAAGATTAACTTTATGTAGTCTAAATATTAAGCTAACAGCGGAGACTGACCACCTACTTTTTAGTTCAATGATGTCCTCTATAGTTATATAGTTAGGAATAGCATTTGCAACACTTGCCTTTGGCATCAAGAATGCAGAAGCAAAATTATCAGCTTCCTGTTCAGCAACTCGACTAGGAGATAATGAAACGTCAATAGAGTCATCGAAAGGTGAAGCATGCTTGTGCAGTAGTAAATGTCCTAATTCGTGGGCAGCGTCAAACCGACTACGTTCTGCTGACTTTCTATTATTAAGAAAAATAAATGGCAAGCCATCTTTCCAAAAAGAAAAAGCATCCACATCTAGAGTATTTTCTGACAATGAAAAAACACGAACACCTTTTGATTCTAATAGATGTATCAAATTACCTATCTTCTTACTTCCAAGCGCCCAATGCTCTCTAATTGTCTCTGCTGCTATCTCAGGATCACAACCTCTTAAATCTATAAAATCTTGTTTAGGAAGTTCAAAATTGTCTTGTATGTAATTATTGACGATGAGACTAAGTCGTCCAGCAGATATAGCAGCATCTCTTTGTGCAGCTGTCATTTTACTTAATGCACGAAATGAAACTGTCTCAGTAGATATTTCATCAATATCATCTTCAAAGAAGAACTGTGCAGGATAACTAAGAACTTGCGATATTTTCTTCAAAGACTCACTAGAAGGCGGGTTGTTGATACCATCTTTCTCGTATTTAGATATCGTTTTTGAAGACAACCCTGTTTGCTCAGCAAGCCTCCTATATGTCATCTTGCGTCTTAGTCTTGCAATTTTAAATCTATCAGGATTGAACTCTTTATCCACTCTTTCTAGGCACATCAAAATCAATCCCTACAGTTGAGTCTTCTTCACTCGTTACGGATGTAAATTTAGGCTTATTCGAAATATCAATAGGTGACAAAATAATTCGCTTTTTATAGCCAGAAATAATTCTATTCTCTATCTTTGTAGGCAGTAATAGCTCAAATCTAATTTCTTCCTTCCTCTCGTCAATATGAAAAAGAAGTAACCACGTTTGATTTGGATCAGTAGATTCTTCAGTAATAGAGTTTGCGTCAAATAAGTCATCACAAGAAGTGAATAAATCTAAATTATCACTCATCAGAACATTATAGCCCGAACCTTTTTGATTTTTAGGTTTTGGCTCTTTATCTTTAATACCAGTATTCTTATTGCCTGAATTAACAATAATTGTAATTTTTCTAAGTGGGCTTTTAATACCTTCAATACCATTACTCTCGAAAGGCACTCCCCAACTATGTTCTAACGCCTTTAGCCTTAATTCTTTCACAGCATAATTCCAAGCATTGTACCCTGCTGCTGATTTTGTGGAAAAACTATTGTCTTCACGTTGGTAAGCTCTAAATGCTGCATCTACTGCCTTCTCAAACACTTCATAAGGAAGACCAATTTTTTTGAAATCACTATCATCCTTAGGTTCATTTGACTGGGTGATATGTTCAACTTTATAAGCGTGCATTTTTCTTCCTTTATCAATATTAGTTCCACTATTTTAACCTCAAATGAGGGAGAAAAACAAGAACTAACTACTTTTTAAGTGTGTATGTATGCAACCACTAAATACAAAGTATATATTTGAAATTTTGTACGTAAGCAATAAAAAACCACCTAACAAAAGCTATGGGGTTTTCTTGTATAAACAGGCAACTCTTTACAGATTGCTTCTATCTAAAACTTAATAGCTATCTAGCAAATAACAAATACTAGACATCGAAAAGCCCGCCAAGAATCATCTTGGCGGGCTTTTTTAATTATCAAGTTATAATAGAGTGTTCAATCAAACCCATTATTTATACTTTTTAATTTCACCACTTTTCACACGAGCTATGAAAGAATTAACCTCTCTTTTCACAATTGGCATCAAGAAGTACAGACCGATGATGTTAAAGATAGCCATAGCGAACAGAGCCGCATCTGAGAAGTCGATAACGAAGCTAAACTGTACGATGGTACCGATAACAACGAAGATTAAGAAGATAAGTTTGTATATCATCTCGCCGCCTTTACCTTCACCGAAAAGGTAAGTCCAAGCTTTTAGACCATAATATGACCATGAAATCATCGTTGAGAAAGCAAACAACAATACCGCGACAGCTAGGAAATACTGGAAGATAGGCGCCGTTTCCATAAAGGCTGCACGGGTTAGATCCACACCAGTCAGCGCTTGGGTTTGTAAGTTTGCGGCAGTGTTCACCCCAGAGATAGTAATAACAAGCGCCGTCATCGTACAGATAACAACCGTATCAATAAAAGGCTCTAATAGCGCTACTAGACCTTCAGTAGCAGGCTCTTTAGTTTTTACTGCTGAGTGAGCAATAGCGGCTGAACCAACACCCGCTTCGTTAGAGAAAGTTGCACGTTTTAAACCTTGAATCAATGCGCCAATAAAGCCACCAGCCACACCAGCACCAGTGAAGGCACCCGAGAAAATCTCGCCAAATGCAGTACCGATATGATTAAAGTTAGCAATCAGTACGATTACCGCCATAGTAATGTATAACAAAGCCATAAAAGGTACGACTTTTTCGGTAACGGTTGCGATGCGCGGCATACCACCAATGATAACCATACCGACTAAAAACGCTAAGCCAATACCAAAGAATACACTGTAATCCGTTGGAATGCTAAAAGTAGAGCTCATGACTGCAAAGGCTTGGTTACCCTGAAACATGTTACCGGCACCAAAGGTCGCCAATATACACATGAGTGCAAAACCAACAGCCAGAAACTTACCTAATCCGCCCATACCACGTTCAGCCATACCGCGACTTAGGTAGTACATAGGGCCACCTGATACGACGCCAGATGGTAGTACCGTACGGTATTTGACACCTAACGTACATTCTACAAACTTAGTCGCCATACCGAATAGGCCGACCATAATCATCCAAAAGGTAGCGCCAGGTCCACCAATAGCAAGTGCTGCACCAACGCCTGCGATATTACCAAGACCAACAGTACCTGATAACGCAGTAGCTAAGGCTTGAAAGTGGCTTACCTCGCCTTCTTCTTTATTAGCGGGATTGGGATCGGTATATTTGCCTCTGACAATATCTAGAGACAAGCCTATTTGTCGAAACTGAATAAATCCAAAGTAAAGGGTGAATACGAGTGCGGCAACTAATAACCAACCCACAATGAGTGGGAAGCTGACGTCTCCAAGAGGTACTGAAAAGAAAATAAGGTCGACGAACCAGCCAAATATATTGGACATAAAGCCATCGAGACCTGCTCCAAATGCTGCTAAACCTGATTGTTCTGCTGCTTGCGCAAGAGTCGTGCTGAGTAATAGCATCGTTGCGACTAAAGATTGTTTTTTCATGTAAATCCCTCTATTGAAAATAATATTTATATAATTATTCAATCAATTACAGCGATACTAATACAAAGTGTAACTATTTATTATAATTTGTATTAGTATTATTACTAAATGTTCAATACTGACTATATACTAATATTTTTGTATAAACAAAGGGATTTACACATTTTTCTTCATTAAATATCGACTTAACTCTTTAAAACCAATAGGAAAACTTAGTCAAGCTCACTGCATTTATCGAAAAATGTCGGTAATAATTTTCAAGTTAAACAACAGACTGAAATATAATTAAAAAGAGCTAAATAGCACTACCAATACATGTTTGCGTTAAATTCTCTAATATTTATAAAGAGCAATAACAAAAAAACCGCTAAGCAAAAGCTTAGCGGTTTTTTTTATTACCATTCTAAAGTTTACTGATTTTTAGCATAGACTGGTAATTCTGCACAGATAGCTTCTACTTTAGCACGTACTTCAGTAGCAACCGCTTCATCACCGCGACTGTCTAGTACGTCACAGATCCAACCTGCCAATTCACCCGCTTGTGCTTCGTTAAAACCGCGAGTAGTAATCGCTGGCGTACCGATACGGATACCAGAAGTCACGAATGGTGATTTTGGATCGTTTGGTACAGCGTTTTTGTTGACAGTGATGTGTGCTTCACCAAGCCATTTGTCCGCTTCTTTACCCGTCATTTCTTGCTTAACGAGGCTGATCAGCATTAGATGGTTTTCAGTACCACCAGAGATGACTTCATAGCCGCGCTCTTGAACCACTTTTGCCATTGCTTGCGCATTTTTCACTACTTGCTGCTGATACGTTTTAAAGTTATCTTCTAACGCTTCTTTAAAGCAAACCGCTTTTGCAGCGATAACATGCATCAACGGGCCACCTTGGTTGCCTGGGAATACGGCTGAGTTTAGCTTTTTAGCCAGTACTTCATCACGTGCCAAAATCATACCTGAGCGTGGGCCACGTAGGGTTTTGTGCGTAGTCGTTGTAACTACATCAGCGAAAGGTACTGGGTTTGGATAAACACCGCCAGCAACTAAGCCTGCAACGTGAGCCATATCGACCAATAGATACGCGCCTACTTCATCCGCGATGTCACGGAAACGCTGCCAATCAACTACTTGTGAATATGCTGAGAAACCCGCGATGATCATTTTTGGCTTATGCTCACGCGCCAAGCTCTCTACTTGGTCATAATCAATAAGGCCAGTGCCATCTACCAATCCGTATTGTACGGCATTGTAGTTCAAACCTGAGAAGTTGATGTGTGCGCCATGCGTCAAGTGACCACCAGCGTCTAAGCTCATGCCTAGTACAGTGTCATTTGCTTCTAGCAATGCTAAAAATACGGCTGAGTTTGCTTGGCTACCAGAATGCGGCTGAACGTTCACATACTCTGCACCGAACAACTCTTTAGCACGGTCAATAGCTAGTTGCTCAACTACGTCCACATGCTCACAACCACCATAGTAACGCTTGCCAGGATAGCCTTCTGCGTATTTGTTGGTAAGGTCAGTACCTTGTGCTTCCATCACTGCTTGTGAGCAGTAATTTTCAGAGGCGATAAGCTCGATGTGGTTTTCTTGACGAACGCTTTCTGCGGCCATCGCTTCAGCAAGTACTGGATCAAAATCTTTGATAGAAATATCTTTAAACATAGTGATGTCCTAAGTAGTGACTGTCATTAAAAAACGTCATTGAAAAGAAGCTTATAGCCTGCCCACAATAAAACAACTACTGCGTCAACGTCGCTGAAGTACGATTAATACCCTTACACGCTGTTTTTCTGCAGTCTGTTTTATGGTATGACCATTATTGTGAATGGAGTCTATTAGCAAAGATTGAAATAAGAATAAATACAGGCGACTCACCTGTTATTAACTTGACTGATTCGTCAATAAAATCGATGTACATTTGCATCAATATCATCGCGAAACATTAAGTGTAACATGAAAATTTGTGCTGTGAGCGCAAAAAAACCTCACCTTAAGATGAGCGAATTAAATGACTATATAACACAGATAAATAGCCAATAAAATAAAGGATTTACCCGCTGAATTTTTTCTCTTGCCTGCACTTTTATGCTGTTTTAGGCATAAAATATTTTTAAGCGTCGCTAGATATAGTCGATTCACTTTAAAAGTAGTACAAGGCAGCCGAGTGTAGATGTATATTAAATACCTCAAGCAAGGTTAACCTAGTAATATTTTTATAGGTCGCTAGTTAAAAACGCAGGTAAGAACGTTTCACTAATCATAAGCGTGCGACCATACCAGTCATAACACGTTTGTCGTTGCCAACCGTCACTGGTATGACTGATAAAACGCTCATTTGGCAAGGTACGTCGACGCTTAAATAACACGTAACCGATAGGTGTGTTCTTCAAATGCTGCAGACGACGAGACTGACCTTTTAAACTGTTTAAAGGAAAGATGCTCTGTGCTTGCACCCATGGCATGTCATCATTACCATATAGCTGCACTTCCCGTATCCATGCCAGCATTGGACGATTTAGCATCATGCCTCGTACACCCAGCTGCTTTTTTTGACCTAAAGACAGCGAACGATAGCCTTCAAAGCTGCGTTTTACGCGCAGCGGCTGCCCCGCCTTCTCTTCTAATATCGCAGTGAGAGAGCCTTCAGCATTGAGCCAAGGTATGAGTTCAGTAGGAGGTAGGCCACTGGTAGAACTAAAAGAATTGCTGGTCATAGTTTATGGCTAGTATTTTTTAGAGAGTATTTAACAGTTAAAAGGTGCTTGCAAATAGAAGCAGAGTTAATTAAAGCTGATTACTGCTATGAGTCACTGCCATCAAATTCAGGCATATTGTCTGCATTAAAAGGCAAGGCCTCAAAGGCCTGCTGACGATACTGCGCCATATGCATCCGATCTCTGGCACAAAAATCGCCAATCGCTGGTACAAAACGCGGATCATAGATACGATGGATAGAATGTGTCGTGGTTGGGATAAAACCACGTACTAGCTTATGCTCGCCTTGCGTGCCTGGGTCAAAAGACATCAACCCTTGCTCAATAGCAAACTCAATACCTTGGTAGTAGCACAGCTCAAAATGCAAGCTGTCATATTCACCTAGCGCACCCCAATAACGACCATATAAGGTAGCATTATTATCGACATCAGCCTTGTCACCATCAACATTGTCGCTATCAGGTCTGTCATATAAGAACAAACTACTCGCGATAATCTCACCACTGGCGTCGAGTGCTTGTGCAAGCATTATATGCTCAGGCATGCTCGCTGCCAATGCCATAAAAAAGTCTATCGTCAAATAAGGCTGCTGTCCGCGTACTGCATAGGTCATCGCATAACAGTGATAAAAAGCCTTCCAATCAGCGTCGCTAATAGCATCACCGCACTTTCGCTGGCAGCTAATGCCTTGCTCGGCAACTTTACGGCGCTCAGCCCGAATGGTTTTACGCTTTTTAGCTTTTAAAGTCATCAAAAAAGCATCGAAATCTGCAAATGGCTTACTGTCATTAAGCAAGTCTTTGTTTTGCCATAAGAACTGGCAACCTTGACGCTCAAATATCGGTAGCTCAATAACAGCTGACTCTACGCCACTTTCTTGAGCCGCTATGGCAAGCTCTACATCAATTTCAGTTGGCATAGATGTAGTGGCATTAGAGGCCAGCTCAGGTGTCACAAACAGTCCATGCCAGCTTGAGGCGCCCACTTGTTGAGCAATATCATCGATACCTGCGATGGCCGTTCTGAGGATATCTTCATTTAAGGTTTCACCTTTTGCCAACCAAACCCTTTGACCAGTAATCGGTGTATATGGTGCGCTAGTGACCAGTCGCGGATAATAGTCAACGCCATAGCGCGCATAAGCTTCAGCCCATGCATGATCAAATACAAACTCACCGCGATGATGACCTTTTATAAATACTGGCATCACCGCGACTGGTTGCAGTGCGGCATCCTCAGCCTCATCGTCGACACGATGTACCAAAATAAATATTGGTAGCCACCCTGCCTGCTCACCAATTGCTCCAGTGTCAGTCAGCGCTTGCCAAAAAGCAAATGACATAAAAGGGGTATCTGACGTCTGCCACTCTGTTTGGCTCTGCCAGCTGGTATCATTAATCAGCGCATACTCTAAACTCATATTCACCGTCACTATTATAATCGCGATATATTTATCGATAACCAATCTATTGATGACCTAGACTAGCAAATTTTTACGTCATTGCTGTCACAATTTGCAAAAACTTATCCGTACCCAATAAAAAACCACCAACGATAACGCGGGTGGTTTGTACGACTGCGCTCATGGGCGGTGAGATCAATATAAAACGTCATGAAAAAACAGTAGTTGTATGGAAAAGATGATATCGAAGCCGATGACTGGTAGAATAAGGTTGTTATTAGCTTAGTATAATTCGAAACCATAGGATACGAGCTAAAACAGTATACTTAGTTCATGGTATACGATTGACATCCTATCGGATTTATAGTGGATTGATTATAATGTAGCGTCAGTGATTCACTTTTAGGCGATTTTGCACCGACCGTTAACGTGTTGCCTTTAAATGCTTTTTTCATGAATATTATTAAAAGAAAATGTCTGACCTGTCTTAAAAATTTCTAAGAAGCTACATATGAAGTACTTGTTCTAACCATATCATGGATTATTGCATAGTATCATTGACGCATATTCAACACTATATTTGAGCTTTATTATTAACTACAGCCTAAAGGAAGATCTAACTAAAATGTCAAAAATTATTTATACAAAAACTGACGAAGCCCCAGCGCTGGCGACTCTGTCGTTCTTACCGATTGTCGAAGCATTCACTAAAACAGCAGGCGTTGAAGTTGAAACCAGCGACATCTCTGTTGCAGCGCGTATATTGGCTGAATTCCCTGAATACTTGACCGAAGAGCAACGTGTTCCTGACAACTTAGCTGAGCTAGGTCGTCTGACTCAAGATCCAAACACCAATATCATCAAACTGCCAAACATCAGTGCTTCTGTACAGCAGTTAAAAGCCGCTATCAAAGAGCTACAGAGCAAAGGCTATGCTATCCCTAACTTCCCAGAAGATCCACAAACTGACGAAGAAAAAGAGCTACGCAAGCGCTATGGCAAAAGCTTAGGCAGTTCAGTGAACCCAGTACTCCGTGAAGGTAACTCAGATCGCCGTGCTCCTAAAGCAGTTAAAAACTATGCACGCAAGCACCCACACTCTATGGGTGAATGGAAGCAATGGTCAAGCACGCACGTATCACACATGCATGGCGGCGACTTCTACGATGGCGAGCAATCTATGACATTAGATAAAGCTCGTACGGTACGTATGGAGTTGTTACTTGATGACGGTACTCAAAAAGTATTAAAGCCTAAACTTGCTTTGCTTGATAAAGAAGTCATCGATCTGATGGTCATGAGCAAAAAAGCACTATTAGAGTTTTATGAGCGTGAAATGGAAGATTGCCGCGAAGCTGGTATCTTGTTCTCATTGCACGTAAAAGCAACCATGATGAAAGTCTCGCATCCTATCGTCTTTGGTCATGCGGTTAGAATCTACTACAAAGAGGCTTTCGAGAAACATGGCGCTTTCTTTGATGAGCTAGGTATCAACGTCAACAACGGTATGGCAGATTTATACGACAAGATCTCAACGCTACCAGCTTCAAAGCGTGAAGAGATTGAGCGCGATCTACATGCGTGTCAAGAGCATCGCCCACGTCTGGCCATGGTTGACTCTTCAAAAGGTATCACCAACTTCCATTCACCAAGTGATGTCATCGTTGATGCTTCTATGCCAGCAATGATTCGTTCAGGCGGTAAAATGTGGGGTGCTGATGGCAAAATGTATGACTGTAAAGCCGTCATGCCAGAGTCTACCTTTGCGCGTATTTACCAAGAAATGATCAACTTCTGCAAATGGCATGGTAACTTTGATCCAAAAACCATGGGTACCGTTCCTAACGTTGGCCTAATGGCTCAAAAAGCTGAAGAATATGGCTCGCATGACAAGACTTTTGAGTCTAGCGATGCTGGTATTGCACGTATCGTCGATATTGATACTGATGAAGTACTACTCGAAAAACGCGTTGAGAAAGGTGATATCTGGCGCATGTGTCAGACTAAAGATGATCCTATCCAAGACTGGGTAAAACTTGCTGTACGCCGTGCTCGTGAATCAAATACGCCTGTTATCTTCTGGTTAGACCCATACCGCCCACATGAAAACGAGCTAATCAAAAAAGTCAGAACGTATCTAAAAGATCATGATACTACTGGCTTGCATATCGAGATTATGTCTCAGGTTCGTGCGATGCGTTATACCCTAGAGCGCGTTGCTCGTGGTCTAGATACTATCTCTGCGACTGGTAACATCCTACGCGATTACCTAACTGACTTGTTCCCTATCCTAGAGCTAGGTACTAGTGCCAAAATGCTATCAGTTGTACCACTAATGAAAGGCGGCGGTTTGTTTGAAACTGGTGCTGGTGGTTCTGCACCGAAGCACGTTGAGCAGCTGACAGAAGAAAACCATCTACGTTGGGATTCACTTGGTGAGTTCTTGGCATTGACGGTATCGTTGGAGCATCTTGCAAACAACGACAACAATGCTAAGGCTCAAATCTTGGCAGACACGCTAGATACAGCAACAGAAAAACTGCTACTAAACGATAAGTCGCCATCACGTAAAACTGGCGAGCTCGACAACCGTGGCAGCCATTTCTATCTAGCAATGTACTGGGCTGAAGAGCTTGCAGCGCAAGATAAAGATAGCGAGCTAAAAGCGCAATTTACACCATTCGCGCAAAAGCTAAAAGAGAACGAAGCAGCCATCGTTAAAGAGCTTAACCAAGCTCAAGGCAAGCCAGTAGATATCAAAGGCTACTACTATGCTGATGAAGAATTGGCTAAGAAAGCAATGCGTCCAAGCGCTTTGTTTAACGAGACATTAGCATCGCTATAATTTTAAGCGATTGCTCTTAGACATTAAGCCTAATTGCCTTTGGGTTTTATACTCAGAAGTGATTAAGCGAGTTTAAGTCTTAGTAAAAAACACCTCAACCGTCTTCGAACGTTGGGGTGTTTTTTTGTGTTTTATAAAATCTTTATAAAGAGTGAAATAAAAAAAGCCACCTGTATAATCAGGCGGCTTTTTGTACATAACAATAAAATAGAATGCTGAGAGCTTAAGTGGTCTTAGGCTTCCATATGCTTAATAATCGCCTTACCAAACTCAGAAGTACTCAGTAAGGTAGCATCTGGCATCAGGCGCTCAAAATCATAGGTGACTGTTTTATTGGCAATCGCCCCTTGGATACCGCTAATGACAAGATCAGCTGCTTCCGTCCAGCCCATATCACGAAGCATCATCTCAGCAGACAATATCAGTGAGCCTGGATTTACTTTATTCTGACCAGCGTACTTGGGCGCAGTACCGTGCGTCGCTTCATAAACAGCGATCGCGCCGCCTTTGTTTGCACCAGGCGCGATACCAATACCGCCTACTTCAGCGGCCAATGCATCAGAGATATAGTCACCGTTCAGATTAAGCGTTGCTACTACAGAATAATCTGCAGGACGCATCAAAATCTGCTGCAAAAACGCATCAGCGATGACGTCTTTAATAATAATATCGTTACCCGTTTTCGGATTTTTCATGGTCATCCATGGACCGCCATCTAATAACTCTGCACCAAAACGCTCTGCCGCTAGCTCATAACCCCAATCCTTAAATGCGCCTTCAGTGAACTTCATGATATTGCCTTTATGCACTAGAGTCACATTTGGCAAATCATTATCAATGGCATGCTGAATCGCTTTACGTACGAGTCGCTGTGAACCTTCTTTTGAGACAGGCTTGATACCGATGCCGCAGTCTTCAGGGAAGCGAATACTAGTTACCCCCATCTCATCTCTTAAGAAATTGATAACTTTTTTGGCATCGTCGCTGCCCGCTTTCCACTCGATACCCGTGTAGATATCTTCTGTGTTTTCACGGAAGATAACCATATTCGTTAGCTCTGGATGCTGCACTGGACTTGGCACGCCCTCAAACCAGCGCACGGGGCGTTGACAGACATACAGGTCGAGGTTTTGGCGCACTGCGACGTTTAATGAGCTAAAGCCACCACCCACTGGCGTAGTCAATGGACCCTTGATACTAATGACATAGTCTTTTAGAATCTCTAGCGTCTCGCTTGGCAAATAGTCGCCGTCATATACTTTCGCTGCTTTTTCACCAAGATACGTCTCCATCCAAATGATAGACTTCTTGCCGTGATACGCTTTATCAACCGCAGCATTGACTACTTTTATCATGACAGGCGTGATATCTACACCGATTCCATCACTTTCCACAAACGGAATAATCGGATGATTGGAAACATTTAATGTTAAATCTGCGTTTACAGTCACTTTTTCACCGTCTCTTGGCACGATAACCTTATCATATGACATCGATGATACTCCTTGGTTGTATATTGGACGTCGCAAGCGAACTAGACACTTTGTTATGCTAACCGTTTTATTATAGTTTTAACGCTCTGAGCGCTTATCGGTTAAGCAAAGCCTTTATGAGTACGCCACTTGCGGCATTGATTTGAACAATATGAAAGATAGCTTTAAGCTAAAAAAATTAAAATAGAGACCCAAACAATGATTGCCGCTTGCAGATAGTAGATTTTTCTATATCAGAAATATAAATACCACTATCAGAATACGGATTTAGGATAACAGCAAATTTATACAAGCGCTGTCCTACTTTTGTAGCAGGTCATGTGGCATACAGCACATTAAATATATCGCCTTTAGTCTTGTTGCTTAATACTAGCTCTGCATTACAAAACATACGCTACAATGATCCATTAATCATCTAAAACTAGGAAACACCGTTTTATGTCTACGTCTAGTCTCATCTTATTCAACAAGCCTTACGGCGTACAAAGTCAGTTTAGAGATGACAGTAACAACGACCACGCCACCCTATCGCAATACTTTACTGACAAGGCTTTGCGAGTTGCTGGTAGGCTAGATGCCACTTCGGAGGGCTTGCTGATTTTGACCGATGATGGTCGCGTTAATAAAGCAATTACTCATCCGCCAAAAGCCAATGCAGGGCGCAAACAAGGTAAGACTTACTTAGTGCAAGTAGAAGGAATTCCTACTGCTGAGCAACTCAATAAGCTTAAACGTGGCGTGGTTTTAAAAGACGGTAAAACGCTACCTGCCGAGGTCAAACATGTCAGTGAAAGTGAGCTACCGATGGTGCTCTGGCAGCGCAATCCACCAATACGTGAGCGTAAAAGTGTACCGGACTCATGGCTGATACTAACAATATATGAAGGGAAAAATCGCCAAGTCAGACGTATGACAGCGCACGTCGGTCTGCCTTGTCTGCGTTTGATACGTTGGTCAGTGGCAGGATTTGAGCTAGGTGATTTAGCTGTTGGAGAGTTTGTACGCGTTCATCTAAATAGCGAACATTGTCGTCAGCTAGGTATTTCTAGCTAGTTTAGATGGTTTTAAGTTTATATATTGTTGGTTAATTCACACTGTTTAGTTGTTTAGCCACGAATATAAAGCTCTGACACTAATATATTACGACCTGTTAAACATAGTGTCTCGAATGGGTAAGGTTTATCTGCTAACATTCAGCACGTAATTGATTATGTATAATAGGTATTATCCATTTATCGTTTGGTTTTTTCACAATAGGGATATGTCATGATTGCTTCTCGTCGTTTTCTTTCGTTGGTCACTAGCATTTCTGCGGCGCTTTTATTGAGCGCCTGTCAGCCAACGACTGAGGACAACCAATCAAATCCTGTAGAAGAAACCTCACCGCCAGTGACTGAGATGCCACATGCTGAGCATGACGGTATGGCAGACGACACTCTAACAAATGACAGCGATAACAGTGTCAATGATGAGTCTCAAATGAGTGACATGCTCAGAGACTATACGAGATCGATGACTAGAATGTATGACGAGATGATGATTGGGATGGGTTATAACGATCCTGATACCGCTTTTGCTAAAGGCATGTTGGGACATCATCGCGGCGCGGTAGATATGGCAAAAATAGAGCTGAAGTATGGTACTGACGAAGCGATGCGCCAGCTTGCTCAAGATGTCATTACGGCACAGCAAACTGAAATCGATGTCTTAAACAAATGGTTAGCTAGCCATCCTGATGCTGCCAAACCTAAGCCAAATACTATGGCGATGCAGCAAGCATATGCTAAAAGCATGGAAAATATGCATGGCAAAATGACTTTGGGCGTGTCTGATCCTGTACCTGATATGGCATTTGCACGCGGCATGCTACCGCATCATATTGCCGCTGTTGATATGGCAAAAGTTCAGCTCGAATATGGGACAGATGAAGAAATGCGTCAGTTGGCGCAAGATGTCATTGATAACCAGCAAACTGAAATTGATGTGATGAAAAACTGGATTGCTGCGCTTGAGGCTGCAAGTAGCAACGATGACGATAGCTCTGTAGATGAAAATATTGAGCCTGAAACTACCGTTAATAAGAATCTAGATAGCTGAGATAATAAAGCTAAAGAGCAGTAAACGTATATCTTCTTGCCAACCTCTGACCTATCGAGCATTTAAGTTGCTTGGACATATCTACAATATTATAGATTATAAAAACCTTCTTCTAAGCATGAATGCTCGGAAGAGGGTTTTTTATATGGAGGGGTTTTTCGTATGGAAAGGTATTTTATATAGCATCGAGGCTATCGCTTCATAACATTGAGCCATGTCTCCCAACCTGCCTCACCTTTTAATGGCTCATTATCATTCTCTAGAGTCTTATCTCCTTTTGCTAAGCGTAGGCTTACTTTGTGAGGAGGTACTGCTCCAGTCATGCCAGTTGTCTCATCTCGCAGCTTAACTTTAGTTGTCGTTTCGGGTTGAATCTGAACACACATTAGCTCATCACGGCGGAACAAATAACATTCAACAGGATGCGCTGTATTAACCAAAGTGGTAAGTTGTTTCGTATCTGCTTTGATACCGTCAATCGCGATAATAACGTCATGCGCTGAGATACCAGCTCTGGCAGCAACGCTATCTCGCATCACACGATTTACCTTGAGTCCAGCTGGCGTTTCGTTACATCGCATACCCCAAGGCACATGCTTGTCAGCCGTTTCTTTGGTATTCGCCTGTATTTTGACACCGTTTGCCACTAGCAACGCTTCAATTGGCAGCTCTTCTACCCCATTGACATAACGGCGTTCAAAATCTTCCCATTCTGCTAGCGGCATAAACTGCTCAATGACGGAGCCCATGTCAGCACTACTGATACCAATCCGCTTACTGTCGTTCTGCTTGGCCTGAGTATAAAAAGCTTTGACCACATCAAACAAACGATAACGACCATCACTATTTTTGAGTAAGATTAGGTCTAGACATAAAGCTACCAACGCGCCTTTATTATAGTAGCTGATACCCGCATTGCCTGTATTTTCATCGGTACGATACAGTTTAATCCAAGCATCAAAGCTCGACTCTGCCACGCTTTGATTGCCACGCCCTGGGGTTTGATAGTAGCGATTGATTTGCTCGGCTAGCAGTCGCAGATAATTGGCTTTATCAATCACGCCTGATGCTTGCAACATAAAATCATCGATATAAGACGTAAACCCTTCGAATACCCAAAGTAATGGCGTAAATGCTTCACGACGCAAATCGACATCGATCATGACATCAGGACGCACCGTCTTCACCCACCATGAGTGAAAATACTCATGGCTACATAAGCCTAAAAATCGCTGATAATCTGTACTTGGTAACTTTGGCTCATTAGTGCTGGGTAAGTCATTGCGCGGGGTGATAAGGCTAGTAGAGTTGATATGCTCAAGCCCACCATAGTCTTGACCACTGGCAAAGGTCATAAAGGTATAATCGTCAAATGGCGCATCGCCTAACCAATCTACGTAGGTCTGACAAATCTGAGTAATATCCTGCTGTAATCGACCTAGGTTAGCATTCTGCTTACCTGATAGGTAAAAGCTATGATGTAGCGTCTGATGCTCATTATCGTTAATAATAAAATCAAACTTTTCTTGTTCTGCGATTTCGAATGGATAATCAATCAGCTCGTGATAATTGGCTGCCTGTAACTTATAGATGTGCTGACGGTTCGCTTGCTGACGGCCTTTTTGCTGTTGATCAATCTGCAGGTGCGTAGTGTCCAACCCACAAGCCAACAGTACTTTGCTACTTTCTTTGTCTGCAAAAAATGTCTCAGGAACGATTAAGCTAACTTGGGCAGGTGCTTGCTCTTGCCCTTCGACGGCGAGCGCAAGTGAGGTGAAATTACCGTAAAGTCGTTGCTGATCGACGTAGGCCGTACGCACGGATAAATCATAGCAATAGACTTCGTACTCGACGATGACCGTCTGCCCTGCTTGCATCGCTGGCAGCTGCCATGTGTTTTTGTCAATTTTTTGCGCGCGATAAGTCTCTGGTTGCTTGTCACTATCCGCTGTTTGAGCTTCTATTACTTGATAGTGTACCGCAGTGATGTTTCGGGCAAACTCACGCATCAGATAACTGCCTGGTATCCATGCTGGTAACCAAAGCTGCGGCGCATCGGATACTGCTGTAAAGCTCAGTGACACATCGACCAAATGCTCGTAGAAACGAGCAAAACCAAATTGATAGCTTATATCAGCTATCGTTTTAGCCTTAGTAGCATCGTGATTGGTTGAAACATTGCTCACTGGTTGTTTAGTAGTGGTATTGGCAAATGCAGTCATCGTATCTCTCGTCCTTATTTTTATAATTATGCTAGAAGTCCTGCTCTAAAAAAGCAACTCCTAAACCATGAATAGCCAATAGCTATGCATTAACTATAGAAAATAGCAGTTATTATTGTAAATTGTGGCATTAATTGGCATTTTTTATGTTTTTTGCCTTGAAAGTTATGTGGGCCATCTCAATTAAAGATGCTAACTGCTAAAGTTACTTTAATAAACTGATGATAATTGACTAATGACGTGGCCTTTTGGCTTGCAGATTGGCTTTTTTAGGTTTATTGCAACCGTATTTAATTTTTTACATAGATATATTTAGGATATTTTATGACTACTATCGCAAAAGACACTGCCGTCAAATTCAATTACACACTAAAAGACGACGAAGGCAATATCCTTGACCAGTCACCAGAAGGTCAGCCACTTGCTTATCTACATGGTCACAGCAACATTATCCCAGGCCTAGAAGCACAATTAGAAGGTAAGTCTGCTGGCGAAAAAGTTAATGCAGTCGTTGAACCTGCTGATGGCTACGGCGAATATCAAGAGCAAGCAGTACAGCACGTACCACGTGACAACTTCCAAGGCGTTGACGACATTCAGCCTGGTATGCAGTTCCAGTCAGAAGCTGGCGGCCAAGTAATGTTGGTTACCGTAACTGCTGTAAACGATCAAGAAGTTACTGTTGATGCAAACCATCCATTGGCTGGTAAGCGTTTGACATTTGATGTTGAAATCCAAGAAGTACGTGCAGCAACTGAAGACGAACTAAACCATGGCCATGTACATGGTGCAGGTGGCGTTGAGCACTAATCTCTTCTAGAGTATAGTGAAAATATTTAGAGGATAAGTTATTAAATTTATTCTCTAATATAAAAGGCCAGTAGCCGATAAGGTTGCTGGCCTTTTTTTATGTTTATCTCATGGTAAGTTTCGAATTAATATAAATATGCTCAACTTGCATACGATCTATTTAAAAAATCCACTATAAAAATTATTAATATCCAGACGTAACAAAGCCGCATAACGACAAGCGTCATGCGGCTTTTATTACCAACCATCCATGTTAGCGTTACGTGATACCTAATCCCTGGGCATCTCATAACTGACAGGCATCCAGCCTTATCATCCTTAATCAGCAAACTACTTATCCCTAGTGCGACCTTTAAGATACCAATCCCTAGTATCAATGAACCGTTTCGTTCAATCGTGCCGTACAGTTATAGTCGCAGATTAACCCTTCGTTGGTAAGAGGTCTAAACGTCAATCTATGTAAGCATATGCTTACATAGATTACGTAACGTTATAATAACTTCACATTATAGCTTCTCTTCAGGGCTAAGCATCGTCTTAGGTTCAGCGCTGAGCATAAGGTAAGCTGCCTCATTGATAAACGCTTCATCCTCTGGTAATTCCGGACGTTCAGCGGCTTTCATACGGCTACGCTCTTCAAATTTTGCGTCCATCGCTGCTTGATAAGTGTTCCAGTTAGAGTACGGACGCTCGCCAGTTGCGATAAGGCGTTTGTTTTCTGCTTCTAATGATCGTTTCTCAATTAGCTGCATTTTGGCTCGGCGGCTATTGATATCTAAACGAACAGGTTTCTTTTCATCATCCATGTTACGAATATCATTTAGCGTCGAAAGATAAGTAAACTGTGGGTCTTTTTGTTGGCGAATCTTAGACTGCTGATTGAGCGTCGCCAATGTATCACTGGTAAACTTCCCTTCAGGCTTATACGGCGCCGTTCTGATAGTGTCCCAAGGCAATGCTTTTTTCTGAGCTCGCTCGCCAAAGGTTGCATCATCATAGATATTAACTAGCTCAACATCTGGTACGACACCTTTATTTTGCGTACTACCGCCAGTAACACGATAAAATTTACGCTGAGTCAAGGTAGCAGAGCCTAAAGCTAAGCTATCGAGCTGAATCTGTGCCGAGCCTTTACCAGTTGTCGTACTACCAACTACTAATCCGCGACCATAGTCTTGAATAGCAGCGGCAAAGATTTCACTGGCTGAGGCTGATGCTAAGTTGGTAATGACCGCCATTTTGCCATCATACAATTGCTCGCCGCCATCGTTGTCACGGTATACTTGAATGTTGCCACGATTATCACGAATCTGTACCAGTGGTCCGCTCTTGATAAAGAAACCTAACATCTTGGCAACTTCATCCAATGAGCCACCAGGGTTGTTGCGCAAATCAACCACTAGGCCATCGATATTTTGTTTATTCAACTCTTTTAACGCTTTTTCAGTATCGATACTGACGCTACGATAGTCTTCACCATTGCGACGTGCACGATAGTTTAAATAAAAGCTTGGTATCTCAAGTACGCCAATACGCTTTGGTGTCTTATCAATATTAGGACGCTGCACTTCTACCACTCGCTGAGTGACGCCTGACTCTTCTTGCTGAATAATATCTCGTACTACCGTGACTGTACGGGCGCTAGCATCTGGGGTATTAGGTTGACGTAGTTTCAGTGTGACCGATGTACCGCGTTTTCCGCGAATCAAGCTGACAATTTCACGCGTTGACCAGCCAACCACGTCCGTCATGGTTTCGCCATCTTTTGCGATACCAACGATCAAATCATTGGGCTTGATTTGACCTGACTTAGCGGCTGGACCACCATCGACCAAAGTCACAATACGGGTATAGTCCGGATTTTTGCGATCTGGACGAATAGAGACACCAATGCCTTCTAACTGAAGACTAGACTGGATTTGTAGTTCAGTCGCTTGAATCGGTGCATAGTAATTACTGTGCGGATCATAGGTCAGCATCGCCGTATTTAAGATGGTTTCCATGATTTCATCATCTTTGAGGCGTTTAAACTGCTCTTGTTGACGCGATAAACGATTTTGCAAAATCTCATTTGGCGTACGCTCATCGTTACGTACCAAGTCTTGTCCACGTGTGATATCTGGGTTGCTTAAAAATACTTTCTCTTTGGCTTTTTCGTCTTCTTGACCGAGGGTAATGCTCATCAACTGAAACTTTAGCTGACGTTCCCAGTAATCACGCTGCTCTTTTTTGGTTTTAAAATGGCCTAGTTTTTCGCGATCAAGAATGATTGTGTCGTTACCTGTCAGATCAATGTCTGTTTTGAGCATCTTGGTTGCCATCGCAAAGTACTCGTTTGAGCGTTTGCGGTAACGATCATACACCTCTACCCCTGCAGATAGATCACCTTGTTTTAGGCGAGCGCCAAAATCTTCAGCGTGTTTTTTCTTCAGCTCATCGACATCAGATTGCAAAAACAACGTATGGTTTGGGTCAAGGCTATCGATATACATTGATAGGATTTCGCTACCGGTCTTGCTATCTAAAGGCTGATTAAGATAATGACTGCGATCCAGCAAGGCGGCTACTTGACGGGTGGTGACCTTTTGCTCAGGGGTCTGAACGAAACTTCCCGTATTGGTCTCGGCGACTGCAGTACCGTAGCTTTGGGTCAAGATAATACCGGCGATGCCCACTGACGCTGCACTGAGTAACCACTGTGCTGGTTGTTTTTTCATCATATGTACCTAGTTATTTGAAGTTAATAGTATTGGGTAATTCATCAGAATTAGAAATGCTCGAATCTGTTATGACCTATAAATGCTGTGTTTTTTATTCTTATACTTTATGCATCATTAAATACTGATATATAGTCAAAAATCAATCAATATTATCATGCGCATAAATACTGAACTGTCTCAAACTGTATAAGCAATCTTACACGCTACACCTGTACATACCAAACTTTCTATCACTTTTATCATACATAGTAATTGAGGGCTATCAACATCGATTTGATGACTGAATTTGATGGCTATTAGCAAATTGATTTGACCCCAATAATCTGCCACATTATGCTCAATTAATAATAACTGTCATAATAAGATATCTGAACAATGACTGCTAAGCGATAAGACAGGTATAGTCAGTCACCCTCATAATATAACCATATATAAAATAATAAGGAACACGCGATGTACGGCGTTTTAATGATAGATATCGATAGTACCGCTTTGACCGCTGAAGATGTCAGCTTGATTAAACAAGCACAGGTCGGCGGAGTAATATTGTTTGGTCGTAACGTCACAGATGCGGCCCAAGTCAGAGCACTGTGCGACGATATACGTTATCACAATCAAGACATACTTATCGGTGTGGACCAAGAAGGTGGACGAGTCGCGAGGCTACGTGAAGGTTTCACGCCCTTGCCTGCTATGGGTCGACTGGGTAAGCTATTCAATCAAGACCCAAGTCAAGCACTTAGCTGCGCCTACGATTGCGGTTATCTAATGGCAGCTGAAGTGCTGGCTGTAGGAATCGATTTGAGCTTTGCACCCGTATTGGATAGAGATGGTATTAGCCAAGTTATCGGTGATCGCAGCTTTCATCATGAGACGCAAGCTATCACTGCGCTTGCAACACAGTTTATGCGCGGTATGAAAGCGGCTGGCATGGCCACTACTGGCAAGCATTTCCCTGGTCATGGCGCTATCGCTCCTGACTCGCACGTATCGGAAGCCATCGATACGCGCAGCTTAGATGAGATTATCAATAGCGACATGCAACCTTTTGCTCAAACACTACATAGTCTGGACGCTCTTATGCCAGCACATGTGATATTTTCGCAAGTAGACGACAAGCCAGCAGGATTCTCCAAAATTTGGCTACAAGATATCATTCGAGATGAGCTTAAATTTGACGGGGTACTTTTCTCTGATGACTTATCGATGGCAGGTGCGAAGGCGGCTGGTGATGTCAGTGCTCGCGTAAAAGCGGCAATTGATGCTGGTTGTGATATTGCCCTCGTGTGCAATGACCGTGTGGCTGCTCATGAGGCTGCTAAAGCTGCGCAAGATCTGCCTTACCCTAACCAGCAACGTATCAAAACCATGCGCGGCAACATCCCAACATGGCAAGGCGATCTTGAATTTACTTGCCAGCAATTTGAATACTGGCAGCAAGCCAAGCAAAATGTTACTCAGACTTTTTTTAATGCCCAAGCTGATGATCAGACTGCTAAAGAATCAACAGATCCTACTCTGTATAAACAATAGCTTACTTAACTATCATCGAGCAGCATACAAAAAACCGCACCTTTATAAGATGCGGTTTTTGTCATTTAACTACTACTGCGTAGCTATAATCAAAATAAGAACAAATAGATTAATTGGTTGGGTCTACCGCAGTACCTTGGGTAGCATCATCGCCATCTGGTAACAAATCATCGTTGTTACTATCTAATGGGTTCATATCTGGATCTAGCGAATCACTGTTTATCATCATGCCATTATTTGCGCTGACCACTTCATCATTGACCATAAATTCAATACGGCGATTGCGGAAGCGACCTTGTTCGGTTGAATTGTCCGCGATTGGTTCTGATTCGCCCATGCCTTTGGTAGTTAGTTTACTGGCATCAACTCCCTTAGATACTAGATACGCTTTCACTGACTCAGCACGCTCCTGAGACAGCTCCATATTATAGGTATCAGAGGCTTGACTGTCCGTATGACCGACAATCATCAGCTTCATATCAGATACGTTATTGATGATTTCTGCAGCACGGTCTAGCAGCGCTTTATTGACTTCAGGTATAACCGCTTCATCTACTTGGAAATTAATCACCTGAATACTCAAAGCGCGAGCAACATCACGTGGATCTGGGTTTTCACCTAGATTGGTCATCGCCACATCTGCAGCAGCCAGACTGTCATCAATCTCACCTTGTAAATCTAATGGACCTTCAGCTTGTACGGTCATAGCAGGAGCAGCTGCTTGTAAATCAGCAACTAACTTGCCCAACGCAGCTTTATCAGGAGCGTTGACAGTAATGTTATCGCCTTTGATAACCATGCTCGCGTTCGGTACATTTTTGATAATTGGTAATATCGTTGCCAATTGAGCGGATGCTGGCATATCTACTGCAAAGTTATCATCAACGTCAGCACGGCATTTATTGGCTTCATCACCAAATGCACCAGTCAAAGCATTCATAACATTGGTTTGTAAGGTCTCATCACCTACACTCATACGACAAGCATACAGCTCGCTATTTTCACCAGTTGCGATACTTAGTGATGCAGGCTCAATTGCGCCTGCAACCCCTAATGCCTCATTACCTTGTGCCCCTTGCTGCACTGTAGCCGCTGGCGTTGCTACAGGTTCAGGGTTTTCTTGACAGCCTCTGAGTAGAGCCCAAGCCAATGCACCCAAGATAATCAAACCAATAATAGGTAACAGCGCTTTCATAAAGCTTTCTTTTGGCTCTTCTTCTTTTTGTAGTGGCGCTGTACTGGTCGTATCAGAAATTGGTGTGCCAGCCGTAGTAGAAGTGGCAGCGACTGCACTAGCAGGCAAAACAGTACCCGCCCATGCAGGGATATGATGCTGGTAACTGTTCAGATTGTCATTCAAAAATTGCGGAACAGGCGTAGTACCAGCTAAGCTTTTGATTTCATGAAAAGCCAATGGCGCTGCCATCGCAATCAAACCACGTGAGGCCGTTGCATCGACATTATGTTTGCCTGCTAATTCGCGAGAGATTTGGTCGCGGTGTGCGCCTTCTGTCCATACACGGTCATAAAAAGCATTATCATCACGGGCAATATTTTCATTGGCAAAGCGACTAAAAGTATCGTTGTCTGCAAGACGAGCAGCAAAAATGGCATAAAACTGTTCTAGTAGATTTTTCTTAGCTGGGCTACGGTCATCTTCCAATACGGCTGGGCTGACGGTGCGTGTCAAATGGCTAATAATATCCATAATATGGCTCTCCCCTTAATTTTTATTTATATCATTCGTTCGCTCAAAAAGCAGCTATATCATTCTTTTGTATTCAATCGTTATAGTATTAGGTAATCATGATAGCGATAAATCCATCAAACTACTTTGTTTGGTTTTGATTATTATAAAATTCTTAAGCTACTATTCACAGTCTGTACGTTGTTGTGCAAATGATACAGTAAGTAATGTTTCGGTTGGCACACGTAACTATAGCCAAGCTACATGAAAAGATAGGCCATATAAAAAGACACGCCATATGAAACAGCGTGCCTTATAAAAACTACCTAATTTGAGCTGGTTCAGCAACGATGACTGTGTTTGCCATCTCATCCACTTCTGAAGGTGAAAAAGGGCCTGGCGGTCTGGTCGTTTGATTATTCGAAGGAAAGTTGTTGGGAATATTGCTCGCGCCATTAGTAGGCAGATTGTTGGGAGCATTATTAAAGCTATTATTGTTAGGCAAAGGAATTGGTATCACACGATCTCCAGTATCATCATCTGATGCTTGGTATTCGCCAGAGTTACTATTTAACCCATTATTATTGTATTGATTATTAATCCCCGCCCCATCATCTACAAACTGATTATTTGCGTTTGCCATGTTGTTCGTAGCATCACCAATGTTGCTATTATCAGGCAACGGCAGTGGCGCTGTACTCTCGACTACCATCGCTGGTACTAAGTTGCGTATTTCTGTGACCAGTTTTTGCAGCAGCATATTGTCTGGCGCCTCCAGTGTGAGACGGTCATTTTGCACATGTAAACGTGCAAATGGTGTTGATCTAAGCATCGTCAATACATTGGGCAGTATTTCGGCAGGCATATTAGCGATTGTGGTTGCTACCCCATCCTGTATGTTTAATTCACAAATACTTGCCTGCTCACCAAAGCTTGTATTAAGCGCCTGTTGCAACGTGCTTTGCAATGCAGCATCGCCAACGGTCGCGCTACAAGTGTACAAGTTGCCGCCATTGTCTACACCAACAATAAGCTCAACAGGAGCCGTTGTTGGTACAGGAGGCACGGGCGCTGGCGGTAGTTCAACAGGTGCCGTGGCCACAGGCTCTACTGGTATTTCATTATTGGGTTTCACTAACAATGCCCATGCTGCTAGGGCAAGCGCAGCCAAAGCTACTATTAATAAAAACACACGTATTAGTAGATCGTTTCGTTGATTGCGAGTGCGCACTTGTGCACGCTTTAAGTTACTATTCTCTGCCAAATGGTAGGCTGCCGGATTGGCATGAATAGCATCACTATTGGCAATCGTATCGTTATCTAACGCTTCAGTGTTTGCGCGCTCAGCAGTTGATATTTGCTCTATACTTTCTGCATCAGTGTTCTTTATTGGTTTGTCTATGCTAGCTATGCCAGTATCTAAAGTAGAATCGTCAAGTCTATTCGATATGTCGTCACTTACTGGCACCTGTACTGGCACATTATTATTATCTGAACCAAAGCCTGTTTGTATTTGCTGACTAACGCCTTGAGGAGCCGTAATCACAACTGCTGCCCAGATAGGTAAATATGGTCGTAAAGCAGCCTGCTTTTCTTGTAAGAATGCTGGCAAAAACTGCCCATTGGCCAATACTTTTAGTTCACGATATGCCAATGGTGCGGCACTAATTAATAATTGCTTAGTTGTCTGTTCATCAATGTGATGGGCAGCTGACAATTCTTGGACGATCGTTTTTTGCAGGCTTTTATCTTGCCATATTTGTTCAAATAAAGGGCTGTCATTATTGCTGCTAGTAATTACGTGATCAGTACGCAGCAACTGTGAGTAAACCTGTGGCACAGCTAGACGCGCAGCCAAAACAGCATAAAACTGCTCAAGTAGACTGACATAGGCGACATTATTGCTGTCATCATTACCCATTACAGCTGGGGTTACCGTTTGTTCTAGCCGGTCAATAATGTTCATATTTCACTGCCTCTATCAGCCTTATTTGAATGTGCAAAAACTAAGCACTTATTTTATTTTCGTCAATGTCATTTGTGTATTTTGCTTCTTTGTCTAAAAGATTCATTGCAGCGCGGATGAATGAACACTACTCTCGTCTTTAACCTTGCTTTAAAAGTTTCACTTATGTTGCATGGTACACTGCTACATTATTCACTATAACCGCATAAAAAAGCATCGTTTTGTCACACAATAGGTATTCGCGTTATCGCAACTACTGTTAGTATTAGTCTATTGCTAATGGTTAGTACTTAATACGGATCAGACGTCAAACTTACTTTTTAATCAGCCGTAACGCTTAGGCTTTGAATATTGTCATTTGTAGCTTGTCATTTGTAACATTGTCACATATCAGGCACGGCCTAAGGATTTTCCTTTGTTAAACCATACGACGCTTATTATCATTATTACCGTTATTGTCAGCTTATTGGCTTGGCAAAACAAGACGCTATTTAATCGATTGATTTTTTACCCGCCAGCAGTTAACAATGGGCAATGGGATCGCTTTGTGACCCACGGCTTTATTCATGCTGATAGTATGCATTTGCTCTTCAACATGTTTACTTTGTATTTCTTTGGGCGTGCTATCGAAGGACTATATCAGCCGTTTTTATTCGGCTACGGTTTTGTGGTCTTTTATGTGTTGGCAATTATCGTTGCCATGATTCCAAGTTACGTGAAAAATAAGAACAACGCCAGTTATTTGAGTCTAGGCGCATCAGGCGGCGTATCAGCTGTGCTGTTTGCTTTTATTCTGTTAGCACCATGGGAGAGAATTTATCTTTTTGCCGTAGTTCCTATTCCTGCGATACTATTTGCCGTGGCTTATATATTTTATAGTATCTATGCGGATCGACGCGGTGGTTCAAACATCAACCATATGGCTCATATGTGGGGCGGCGCATTTGGCGTTATCGCTACGATTGTTTTGGAACCAAAAGTACTACCGCATTTTATCAATGCGTTGCTATCACCGGGATTTTAGACATTTTTACGTATAGTAAAGCTATCACTTAAAAGACAGCTATACTTTATAAATACTATTTTGCGCACGTTATATTTCTACATTTGAGATTTATTAATACATTATGATTATAGATATTATCGGTGATATACATGGTTATGCAGACAAACTGGTCGGTCTGCTGCATCAGTTAGGCTATGAGCATAACGGTCAGCATTTCGTGCCACCGACAGGTCACAGGGCTTTGTTCATCGGCGATTTGATCGATCGTGGTTCGCAGCAACTAGCTACACTGGAAATTGTCTTTGCAATGCTAGATGCTGATGTGGCCGATGCAGTAATGGGCAACCATGAATATAATGCGTTGGCATATGCCACGCGCGATCCTGATAATACTAGCCAGTATTTACGCTCGCACAATGATATCCACAGACGCCAACACGAGGCGTTTTTAGCAGAGATACCATTTGGCTCAGAGCAACATGAGTACTGGTTGCAGCGTTTATACGAAATTCCATTATGGATTGAGACCGACTATGCGTGTTTTGTGCATGCTTGCTGGGATACAGATAGCATGGCGATACTAAAGCCCCTTCTGACTGACGATAACTGTTTGACTCCGGCAGGTCTAATCGAAACAGCTAAAGAAGATACCATTGCCTTTGACGCTTTAGAGCGAGTGTTAAAAGGGGTTGAAACAGGTTTACCTGAAGGTATTGTGATGGTAGATAAAGAAGGTACCGAGCGTACACGAGTGCGAGTACGTTGGTGGCTCGATGAGCTAAATACACGTACCCTGCGCGAAGTGTCTCGTGCTCCATCGTCCGCATTGGCACAAATACCGCCTGACGCACTGGCTGAAAATATTGAGTTCGCGCTAAAAACTCATAAACCTGTGTTCGTCGGGCATTATTGGCTCACTGGTACACCTGAGCCACTCAGTCCACAAGTTGCCTGTACCGACTACTCTGCAGCAGTGGATAGCGGTTATTTGACCTGCTACCAGTTAGATACCGAACAACCATTACCATTGACGGCCAATCACTTTATTCAGCATTATCACGATGAAAAACATATATAAAATCGTGATATCAATGCAATTAGCGCCATACAAGTATTAAAAGTCAAACTTGGCTTTACGAGTGTAGCAAAACTTTTGTATGATGGTCTTTTTGAGGATATCCAATCATGAGCACCACGAATACTGCTGCTAACCAGAACGGTCCAATCACCTCCCCTGCTGGTCAGCCAAAAGTCGGCATTATCATGGGTTCGCAGTCTGACTGGGCAACTATGAGTGCTGCTGCGCAATTGCTTGCAGACTTTGACATTGCTTTTGATTGTGAAGTTGTCTCTGCACACCGTACGCCTGACAGATTATTTGATTATGCCAAAAGCGCAAAAGATAATGGTCTACAAGTGATCATCGCTGGTGCAGGCGGTGCCGCTCATCTGCCGGGTATGTGTGCCAGTCAAACGCCGCTACCTGTTTTTGGTGTCCCTGTAAAGTCATCTATGCTGAGCGGTTGGGATAGTTTACTGTCTATCGTACAAATGCCAAAAGGCGTCGCTGTTGGTACTTTGGCGATTGGTGCTGCTGGTGCCTATAACGCTGCCCTACTTGCAATTCAAGTATTGGCATTGCATGATGATACGATTGCTACTAAGCTCGATCAGATGCGCCAGTCTCAGACTGAGACTATTCTTGCTAGCCCAACACCAGGTATTATTAATCCTTAAGTAAATATAAATCGATCAGCTTTTATAGCAGAGTCTTCTAGATTGAAGGCTTAACAATTGAAGCTATCACTGTATATTTTTAAGCAATTCCGATTAGAGATAAGGTGCATACAGTGCACCTTTTCCTATTTTCACCCATTGAGTTTTAAATTTTAATAGCCCAAACACCTTATTCACTTTTATTCAAAGAGCCTGCCATGACTACAGCAAACGCTTATCCTGTTACCCAAACCATTCGTACCATCGGTATTTTAGGCGGTGGTCAGCTTGGTATGATGCTTGCCGAAGCCGCTATTCCATTGGGTTACCAATGCGTATTCTTAGAAGACAATCTAGAATGCCCTGCCAGCTTGTACGGTCGTGTCTTTCATAGCGATCAATTAGAAGACTTTATCGCAGCAGCGGATGTCTTTACGTTAGAGTTTGAAAACACGCCAACGTCTACGGTCGAGCAGCTGGTTAGCTTGTCAAAATCTGGCAGCAAGCAAGGCATGTTCCCACCACTGATTGCGCTTGATATCGCCCAAGATCGTCTAAAAGAAAAGCAGATGTTCAACACGCTTGATATCGCAACCGTGCCATTTATGGAAGTCAATTCTGAAACTGAGCTCAAGCACGCTTGTAAAGAATTGGGCCTGCCTATCGTTCTAAAAACCAGCCGAGGTGGTTACGATGGCAAAGGACAGTTCGTCATCAAGCAAGACAGTGATATTAAAACTGCTTGGCTAGATTTAAAAGACGCCGTCAGTGGTAAAGGGTCACTTACGCCAACACCTGCGCCGTTAATTGCTGAAGGTTTTATTAACTTTAGTCGTGAAGTGTCTATCATTGCAGCAAGAGCGCAAAACGGTCAGGTACGCTGTTACGATTTGGTCGAAAACCATCATCACAACGGTATATTAGCCAAGACTCAAGCACCTGCTGTTGGCACGAGTCACCTGTTTCAACAAGCAACAGACGCCATTACCAAAGTCATGAACCATTTGGACTATGTCGGCGTCATGGCGCTTGAATTGTTTGTCACCAAAGATGCTCGTGGTCATAACGCGATACTAGCAAATGAGATCGCACCACGGGTACACAATTCCGGACATTGGAGTATCGAAGGCGCTATTACCAGTCAGTTTGAGAATCATATCCGTGCTGTGGTTAACTTGCCATTAGGCGATACAGATAACGTGCATCCTGCGATTATGGTAAATGTGCTGGGTCAATATCCCGATATCAGTGCAGTGCTAAACATCGATGGCGCTCATTACCATAGCTATCATAAGGCTGAGCGTGACGATCGCAAGATTGCTCATATCACCTTGATGCCTAATGACGTGACTGATTTAGAACCTGCTATGGCAAAACTGGTTGCTATCTTGCCAAACAAGGTTGGTCTAGATAAAGAGTATGCAAGTGTAGATACTCAGCCTAGTAAAGCAGATGTCGATGCTAAGAGTAATGCTAAAAACAGTACTCAGAACAGTGTTCAAAGCGATGCCACAGCTGATGAACTAGACAATAAAGACAGCCAAACAGATAGCCTGACTACTCCTTCATCAAAATCTGAGAAGGCCAAGAAATAATGCAGATATGGGTGGACGCAGATTCGGTACCATTAATTGCCAAAGATTTGATTATTAAAACGGCTGAACGTACCAAGACCATGGCCATATTTGTGGCCAATCAGCCGATTAAGCTACGCAAGTCACTCCTACTTGTTATGACTGTCGTACCGTCAGGGTTCGACAAAGCTGACGATTATATCGTTGAGCAGATACAGGCTGGTGACTTGGCTATCACTAGCGATATCCCCTTAGCCAATGATATTTTGGATAAAGGTGGTATGGTACTGACAACGCGCGGCTTAGTCTATGATAAGAACAACATCAAGCAAAAGCTCAATATGCGCGACTTTATGGATACTATGCGCGGTACTGGTGTCCTAGAGCTGCAGGAAATGAGCGGTCAAAAACCCTACGGCGATCGAGATAAAAAAGCCTTTGCTGACGGTCTCAATCGCTTAGTTCGTTAGTGCTTTTTATCGTTCTATCTGACGCCTACTCATCCTGTCTTCTATTAAGTAACATTATCTAGCCAACGTTTACTTCCTTGCAAACGGTATACACTCTATAACCAAACACTATTTAATTAGCACGCTTTATAACGAAGCGTGCTACCTATCTTTGTTACTCTATATTCGGTTTTTAAGATAAATAAACTTACTGAATAATTCAAACAATAGCATTCAAATAAAAATAGGAATGATTATGAAAATTTTAGTCGTTGGTGCAAGTGGTCGAGTGGGCGGTGATTTGGTTAAGCAGTTATTGGCTGATGATCATCAAGTTATTGGCACGACTCGTCAGAAAGAAAAGTTATTTGATAATGACAATTACACCCAGCTAGATTTAGACATTACAGCCAGCAAAGACTCTATTGAAAAACAATTGGATCAAGATATCGAGGCCGTTTACTTTGTTGCAGGATCTGGTGGCAAAAACGTCTTAGAAGTTGACTTGCACGGTGCCGTAAAAACGATGCAAGCGGCACAAGATAAAGGCATTAAACGTTATATTATGCTGAGCTCGGTCTTCTCATTAGAAACTGAAAAATGGGATGAAAACCCTGGTATTGCAGACTTAAAAGAATACTATATCTCTAAACACTACGCCGATCATTGGTTAGTGAACAACAGCTCACTGGATTACACTATTGTACAGCCAGGCGCACTAAAAGAACGCGCAGGTACTGGTAAAATTACTATTAATGATACCAGCTCTGGTGAGAATGCCATCGAAGATGTAGCGACAACATTGGCTGCTGTACTCACAGCGGATAACACCATAGGTAAGGTATTCAATCTACACAATGGTGATATCGATATCAATGAAGCAGTTGCTACCGTATAAATAAGTTTAGTATTACCAAAATTGGTTGTGTCTGCTAAATTTTAGAAACAGCCAATACAAAAGGTCATTGTCGATTCGCCAATATCTAATTGGTAAATCGATAACGACCTTTTTATTACGTATTTAGATTACAACTAATCTAAAGAAGCTCATTCAATTATGCTTGCCCACTGGGAAAAGGAATGACTTCTTCCAAGCTGCTTGCACCTGTCAACACCATTAGCAATCTATCCATACCGACTGCGATACCGCTACATGGCATCAAATCATTGGAGGCAGCTAATAGATGCTCATCGATTGGCATTTGAGGTAGATTATGACGCGCACGTAATTGATTGTCTTGTTCAAAACGGTCGCGCAACGCTTGACCATCTGCTAGCTCATCATAAGCATTGGCGATCTCAATGCCGTTAATGTATAGCTCGAAACGTTTCGCAATTTTATTACCGTCTTTGTCCATAGCTGTCTTCGCTAATGCAGCGGTCGCAGGTGGATACTCTATAATCAATGTCGGCAAATCATGACCTAGGTTTGGCTCTACGGCATGACTGAATAACAAATCCAACCAGCTTTGGCGACGGTTTTCTTCGCTATCATCAGCATTATTAAAGTCAAATCCTGTCAAACCCATATCTTCTGCCACAGCTTGCAATGCAGTTAAACTCGCTGTCAACGGATGTATACCCACAAAGTCCATAAAGGCATCGACATAGCGATAATGACTCATCACAATTGAATGACCATAAAGTGCCTCTAACAACTCATTAAGTTCAGTTGCCATCTCGTCCAGACTATAATTCGGTTGATACCATTCAAGCATCGTAAATTCAATATTATGACGCGTGCCTATTTCGTTATCACGAAAGACAGGACAAATCTGATAAATAGATACTTGCCAGCTGGCTAATAAACGCTTCATCGCAAACTCAGGCGAGGTATGCAAATAATAAGTGCGCGGACGGTCCTGATAGGTCACATGAGCTGCTACAGACTGCAAAAAAGTGTCTGTATTGCCTGCTTGGGATAATAGCGGTGTTTGCACTTCCAGCACTTGTCGACTGGTAAAAAACTGACGAATATTGCTGACGAATTGCGCGCGTTGTTGTGCCATCGCAAGTGTCATGGTTGGTGCGTAGCTAGGCTTAGAAGTAATAGGGTGCGAAGAAATGTTATTTGCTTGAGTCATTGGGCTCTACTGCGACTGATGAATAATTGGTTGCTCAGTATCTTGTTTAATTAAAACTGCCACTCACGGCGCAAGTGGTAATCACGTCTCAGACCGTCGAAGTCAGCACCATTTACTTGCCCATCCACTGCTTTATTTCGCAACGAGGTATCATCTTGCATGATGTCATAAAACTTTGGCAGTCTATCTGGATATGATTTTAATTCAGACCATAAGAACATATTTAGCGGTAGCAGATTGGACATAGATTGAGCTGGAGGTATTGCTAATTTTTTACACAGTGCATCATAAATGATTTGTGTGCCACGCAGCTTACCTTCTAGCGTATAGCCAGCGATATGCGGTGTGGCAATAGCAAGCTTAGATAGCAAGCTTGCTGCAATCTCTGGCTCATGCTCAAACACATCTAGCACCACTTGACGTCCAGTATGCTCAATATCTGCTTTAAGTGCGCTTTCCTCGATTACAGGCCCACGTGCACTATTAATCAGCATCGTATCGGCAGGCATCATTGCTAAGGCAGCTACGTTGATAAGGTGACGTGTTGGGTAATCACTACCTTTAGGATTCGTCGCATTCTTTTCATTGGTCAAAGGCACATGCAGACTAACCACATCACTTTGGCTAAGTACCTGCTCCAAGCTAGCATTATTAGTTTTAGAGGTTGGTAACAAGGGATCATAACCTAGCACCTGCCAACCCAAATCATAGGCATATTGAGCAAGTGTACTACCGATATTACCAAGACCAATAATACCTAAGGTTAATGATGCCGACTGCTGCCAATACTGCGGACGCAAAGTGAAAACAGCCGTCAATACATATTGAGCCACAGAATACTTGCTACAACCAGCCGCATTGGCGAAAGTGATATTGCGAGACGTTAGATAATCTTGATCTACATGGTCGGTCCCAATAGTCGCAGACCCAACAAACTGCACACTGTTATTGTCAATCAATAGCGCTTCATTTACTTTCGTCACCGAGCGTATTAACAAAACATCTGGCTGCACATCGGCAAGTAGCGCGGCATCAATATCTCGACCAGCGACAGTGATAATGTCAACCGTATGCTCAGTCAGCTGACCAAGCGTAGCGTCATTAAAAAAATCATTCAGACTGGCGATGTTGCTGTCCGCTAAAATAGTGATATTTTTAATTGTACTTAATTTATCAGTCTTATTATTCGTCGATTCTGCCATATTTTTATTTGTCATTACTCATCGTCTCTATCGATAATTTTTTACATCATATTTTCTAGGGCGTGTCTTCATTTCAAAAATGGAGATAAAAATGAGATAAATTGCCGTTAAACAAGAAAAATAGCGTAGATAATATCAGGATATTAAATAGCTATTTGACGATGTTTGGCAAAATTTAGCCATTTTTAGCCCATTTAGATGGCCATCGGGTGAATTGAAGATACGCCCTAATGACTCATTATTCTGGTTCATGGACAGGATCTATCGCACGAGGGTCAGAAAGCATCACCTCTTGCTGAGCAAATATCTCATTCTTATGCTGAGATATCCACTCGCGCCATACCGCAAGCCCGATAGCCAATACGACAGGCCCAATAAACAAACCGACAAAACCAAACGCTGTTAGGCCACCTAATACACCAATAAAAATAATAATAAAAGGAATTTTGGTCGCGCCGCTAATAACGATAGGACGAATCAAGTTATCCACCCAGCTAATTACTAATACACCCCATAGCGCTAGGCCAATACCTTCTGCAGTATGTCCTTGACTCAATAGCCAAATCGATACACCGCCCCAAACAAATGGCGTACCAAAGGGAATCAAGGCAATAATGAAAGTAACGATGGTTAATAAGATAGGACTTGGTGCACCAGCGAAGTAATAGCCGATACCTGCCAATAAAGCCTGAGCCAATGCCGTCAGCCCGATGCCGTATACCACCGCACGCGTAGTTGTACCCACAGAATCGATGTAGCCGTCGATGCGATTGCCGATGATATTGCGCAGCGCTTGGCGAATCTGCCGAACCAGACTGGTGCCATCACGATAAAAAAAGAAGAGCGTCATTAACGCCATACCGAGTTTGGCCAAACTACTGAACACCACATCAAATGCTATTTTGCCATAATATAAATGCGACTGAACCCAAATGCGAAAAGCTTCTAGCGTCCCTTCTGGGTTTTTGTTGATGCGCCACAGTACGTCCTTGACTTGCTGACCGATGATAGGCAAATCTTTGAGGGAGTCAGGCACATCTAAGTAACCTACCTTGATACGATAAATCAAGTTACTGATTAGACTCAAGGCTTCTTGCTGCAAGATAAATACACCGATGACCAGTGGCACGCCTATTATCAGTGAGATACTCACCGTCATAATAGCGGCGCTAAAGTCTGGGCTCAGCTTTACCTTTTCATGGAAGAAATTATAGATAGGAAAAGTTACATAGGCCAAAATCGCTGCCCACAGCGCTGGCACAATAAAGAACTGCACCACTTGAAAACACAATACGAACAGCACCACTAGCAACGTAATTGCTAATAAGCGCTGAATAATAAATTCTTTTGTCCAGTTTTCAATCATAGCGTATAAACCAAAAGCGGACAGCAAACGATAATTTTGCTGGCGAGTTTATAAATGTGTGATGAATATCAGCTCTTAGACACTGTCTGTAAGCCATATCCATTAGCGAGAGTTGCGAATCATACAAAAAAGCATTGTGTCGGACTTATATTGCTACAGACTTATAAATTCACATGAAGATTAAGTAATATAACAGTCAAATAGTATGACTGTGTTCAGCTCCATACTACAAATTCATAGCCATTTATTATCATAGACAACACAATAAAAATGCAGTTAGCACACTTTATTATGCAATAAAGCGTGTGAATTATATAACGCGTTGTTGTAATCTTTACTTACAACTTTGTCTATGCAAGCTTACTAGATGACGACGATAATGACTAGCGCATAATGCATGAATTTAGTGTGCAAAAATGATGTATTGAAAACTGCTTTTATGTTCAGCTTTGAAACTGTTATCTTATAAGGGAATCCACTGGTGCGTTCTATTTGTCGCGACAATTGATGTTATACTAAAGCAATTATTTTAAGCTTTTCAGTGTAGTTAAGTTTATTTGCACATATTTATTTACATCGTTGTACAGACATCGAATCCTCTGAGCCAGATTTTAACACCCGCTTATATCGTCTTCTTTTAGACTATCATAAGTTCTAATTTTAGGGTGTCGCTATCACTTAGAGTAAGTTACTTGAGCAAAATCATAAGTCTTTTATAAAGTCTTATACGAGATTTAGACTCAGCATATCAGCTCAATATTTGAGCTTGATATGCCAGAGTGCAGTTTTGAGTTAATTTCGGATTTACTTTGATTTTATTTGAAATCAATACAGACACACCAAATTTTAATAATATATCGATAGGAACAATAACAATGTCAAAAGACACTGATAACCCCAACTCTAACACCTCAAACGAAGCCATTAAGACCAATAAACCACAAGATACTGTCACTTTTGCCCTAGCTCAATCACATTTTTTGGTCGGTGATATCGCAACCAACGTCGAAAAAATGCGTACCCTAGCACTACAAGCACGCGAACAAGGTGCTGACGTAATCGTATTCCCAGAGTTAGCGCTGTTAGGCTACCCTCCACAAGATTTGTTGCTACGTCCAAGCTTATCAGGTCGCGTTAAAAGCGCTTTGTCTACTTTGAGTGATATCGATGATATCGTCATGATTGTCGGCTATCCGCATGTCGATCATCACGGTACTTTTAACTCTGCTGCCATCCTGCATAATGGTCATCAAAAAGGCTTTTATCATAAGCAAATTTTGCCAAATTATGGCGTGTTTGATGAGCGTCGCTACTTCGATAAAGGTCGCAATCAAGTTTTATTTGACTATAAAGGCATTACTATCGGTCTGCTTATCTGTGAAGACTTGTGGGAAAAAGGTCCTATCTCTGAGCTTAAAAAACAAGGTGCTGATTTAATCGTAAGCTTAAATGCCTCGCCTTTTGAGATTGAAAAACAAGACAATCGCAAAACTATGCTAGCCAAGCGTAGCCGTGAAAACAAGCTACCTATCGTCTATGTCAACGCAGTGGGCGGGCAAGACGATCTCGTGTTTGATGGTGGCTCTATGGCTGTACAAGCTGACGGCAGCATTGCTCATGAAGCGCCGCGCTTTATGAATCAATTACTATTAGCCACGTTAGATGTAAAAACTGCTAAGTTTAACGAGCAGACCAAAGCGCCTCTAACCTTGAGCCGCGAGTCTGAAATGTATCAGGCGTTAGTCGTCGGTCTACGCGACTATGTCAATCATTCAGGATTCTCTGGCATTATTGTCGGGTTGTCAGGTGGTATTGACTCAGCATTGACGCTCTGTATTGCTGTTGATGCGTTAGGCGCTGACAAGGTATATGCAGTCATGATGCCATACGAATACACCTCTCAAATCAGTCTAGAAGATGCTCAAGCACAGGCGCGCCGCTTAAATGTTTCTTATACCGTCTGCCCTATTTTTGACGCTGTCGAAGGTATCCGTCATACGCTAGCACCGTTATTCAATAAGTCGCCAGCGGACACTACTGAAGAAAACATCCAAGCGCGCGCGCGCGGTGTTATTTTGATGGCCTTGTCCAATAAATTCGGTCATTTAGTTATCACGACTGGTAACAAGTCAGAATTGGCAGTGGGTTACTCTACACTATATGGCGACATGGCTGGTGGCTTTGACGTACTAAAAGACGTATATAAGTCTCAAGTTTATAAATTGGCAAGCTATCGTAACCGTTTAGAGGATACGCCGGTTATTCCTGAGCGCGTTATTACTCGTCCGCCATCAGCTGAATTACGTCCAGATCAAAAAGATCAAGACAGCTTACCTGACTACGATGTGTTAGATGGTATCTTGACATCATATATCGATGAAGATATGGGCTATCAAGAAATTATTGATAAAGGCTTCGATGCTGAGATGGTCGCCAAAGTCATCAAAATGGTAGACAACAGCGAATACAAACGCTTGCAATCTCCTATCGGTACTAAGATTAGCCATAAAGCTTTCGGACGTGAGCGCCGTTATCCATTGGTCAATAAGTGGTCAATCAAAGGTTAATTACTAGATACCTCTCAACTCTTACTATCTATAAGTTGAGAGGTACTAGTTAGCCAGTTTTACAAGATATCGAATTTTTTACTATTAGCTGGGTGCTTGCCCAGCTTTTTTGGTTTTTATTCACCAAAAATTTTTACACCTAGCCCGATTCTTTTCCAAACAGCTTTACCAACTATTTTGCCTCAATTATCTTTATTTTTTTTCGAGTACGTCATGAGTTTGCTAACCGCTAGTGTCTTTCTTCTTTTACTGCTTGCCTTAAGCACCTTTGTCTCTGCTGCTGAGATTGCCATCGCCGCAGGACGCAAAATCAAGCTCCAAATTATGGCAAAAGAAGGCGATGTTCGCGCACTTGATGTCCTCAATATGCAGGAGCACCCTGGTAGTTTTATCACCGTCGTACAAATAGTGTTAAATGCGGTCGCTATTTCAGCTGGTGCCGTGGGTGAATCGGCCATCAGCCCTTATCTCGAGCAGTTATTGAATAGTGAAACGATAGCATCGGTTATATCATTTGTACTTATTACGAGTTTGTTTTCACTACTTGCTGATCTAATGCCTAGGCGTTTAGCCATGTCAAATGCAGAGACGATAGCGGTACGGCTTGTACGCCCGATGATGTTGTTAATATTTATACTAAAGCCCATTATATGGGTGTTCGATGGGGCTGCAAATATCCTGTTTAAACTTTTTGGCATCTCAACCATACGTCAAGATGATATGACACCAGAAGATATTTATGCAGTGATGGATGCAGGTGCCGAAGCGGGTGTACTAAAGAAGCAAGAGCATCACTTGATCGAAAACATCTTTGATATGCAAGAGCGTACCGTCACCTCAGTAATGAACCCTCGAGAAAATATCGTTTACTTTGATACCAAGACAAGTACCGAAGAAGTCGTGAATATCATGATTGAGCAGCCACACAATAAATTTCTGGTCTGCCATGATGACGATTTAGAACATATCGTTGGCTATGTGGAATCTCGTAGCTTTTTAGCTTTGGTTTTGAACCAACAAGAAGTTAGCCTGACAAACAAGACTCTATTAAAACCAGCACTTTTCGTGCCTGATACGTTGTCTTTGTTTGAAGTATTAGAGATGTTTAAATCCACTGGCGCTGATTTTGCGGTCATCGTGAATGAATATGCCCTAGTCGTTGGTGTTATCACCTTAAAAGACGTGATGAGCATTGTGATGGGTGAGTTGGTAACGCTAGAAGAACAACCTATTGTCCAGCGCACTGACAACTCGTGGCTAATCGATGGCATGACCCCTATCGAAGATGTAATTCGTGCATTAGATATCGTCGACCTACCACGCAGTCAAAATTACGAGACTATCAGTGGATTTATGATGTATATGCTTCGAAAAATCCCTAAAAAGACTGATACGATTGAGTATGCCAATTATCGATTTGAGATTATTGCGACTGATAATCTTAAAATCACACAGATGCTAGTAACTAAATTAGAAGATGTCATTTAATTTACTAGCTATAGTCAATCCACTATAAAAGCGTTACAGCGTTAACCTCGCTTGAAGTATCACATATACATCTGCACTCGGTTGCCTTGTACCGCTCTTAAATTGGATCAACTATAGTTAAAGAATGCTTAATTAGCCTATTCACATTGCTTTAAGCACGCTGACCAAAGATAGCGGTGCCGACACGTACCATCGTTGTACCGTTTTCTATCGCTTCTGCCATATCACCACTCATACCCATACTAAGCGTATCCCAGCTATCTAGCTCTGGATGGTCAGCTTTAACCTCTTCAAACAACTGCTTAGTTCGAGCAAAGGCATCCGTATTTGCCTTAGCAGGAATAATCATCAGACCACGTAGCTGCAAACGCTCGTAGCCTTTGATCGCTGTTATTAGCTCTGGCAATTGGGCTGGCAGGCATCCTGACTTGCTATCTTCGTTATCGATATTTAACTGAATCAACACATTCAATGGTGGCAGGTCAGCTGGTCGTTGGTCATTTAACCGTTTAGCGATGATATCGCGCTCAACCGTTTGCACCCAATCAAAGTGCTCTGCAATGTCACGTGTCTTATTACGTTGAATACTACCGATATAATGCCAAACGATACTCTCGCCTACAGGTTGAGCTTTAAGAGTAGTAATTTTTTCGATGGCTTCTTGTAGATAGTTTTCACCAAAATCACGCTGTCCCTGCTTTGCTAAAGTTGCAATCATATCGGCAGGTTTCGTTTTCGAAACAGCCAGCAGCATAATATTGTCAACCTGTCTGTCAGCATGATCACACGCTTGCTTCAACTGTTTACTAACTTGCTGCCAGTTATCGATAAGTGTCACTTCATCAATATTGCCATTCATTTCCTTCATGCTCTGCCCTTATTGCTTAATTAATTTTTTGAGATTTTTTCTGCAATTTTTATTATAAAAAAACACAACTATCCGATTTTTAAAAGTAAATTAGAAATAGTTCCTATAAAAATTATTTTAAAACGATCCAGTTCTATTTTTTCTTAATTTAGTAGATGGTTAAATACGTACAGTCTTGTTATGATATTGTTACATGCTTTAACATATGCTGCTGAATATGCTAGTGATGGTAAAGACCTGTACTGGTGAGCTTTTTATCATCTCTTATTATACTAAGGCTATCGATAAATAGTTTACCACGTACTTTTATAGTGTTTTGTCTTACCTAGACTAAGTAATAGGAATATCAAATTATGGCTGAAAAAAATAACCTTAATATCGAAGACTTGCTGCGCTTTACGGTTAAGCATAAGGCGTCAGATTTACATATTTCAGCGGGTATGCCGGCAATGATACGTGTTGATGGTGAAATGACTCGTATCAATATGCCAGAGATGACCCATCAGGTCGTGCATCAGCTTATTTATGACATTATGAATGATAAGCAACGTGCTGACTTTGAGGAGTTTTTTGAAACGGATTTTTCTTTTGAAATTCCTAATCTAGCACGTTTTCGTGTCAACGCTTTTAATCAAAACCGCGGTGCAGGCGCTGTATTTCGTACCATTCCTTCTAAAGTATTAACGATGGAAGACTTAGGTATGGGCGATGTCTTTAGACGCGTTTCAGACTTTAAGCGTGGTGTGGTATTGGTCACGGGCCCAACCGGCTCAGGTAAATCGACAACACTTGCGGCGATGATTGATTATATTAACGAAAGCCGTAAAGAGCATATTTTAACTATCGAAGACCCGATTGAATTTGTGCATCAATCTAAGAAAAGCTTGATCAATCAACGTGAAGTACACCGTGATACTTTAGGTTTTGAGCCAGCATTGCGCTCTGCCCTACGTGAAGATCCCGATGTTATTTTGGTTGGTGAGCTACGTGACCTTGAGACTATCCGTTTGGCATTGACGGCAGCAGAGACCGGTCACTTAGTGTTCGGTACCTTGCATACCAGCTCAGCGGCTAAAACGATTGACCGTGTTATTGATGTATTCCCAGCTGCTGAAAAAGACATGATCCGCGCGATGTTGTCAGAATCATTGCAAGCTGTGATTTCACAGACCCTGTTACGTCGTCAAGCAGGGGGACGTATAGCCGCTCATGAAATCATGATAGGTACCCCTGCTATTCGTAACTTGATACGTGAGAACAAAATCGCTCAGATGTACTCTGCCATCCAAACAGGTGCAGGCGATGGCATGATTACCCTTGATCAAACGTTAAAGAACTTGGTAAGTAAGGGAACCATTAGTAAAGATGTTGCACGTCCTTATGCCAAGCAACCTGAGGCATTTTTGTAGTACTGATAGATAGTACTGACAGACAGTATTGACAGATACCACTAAAAATAATAAACAAATTATGGTCTCTGTAATTACTTTCTTACTTTTTATTGACGTATTTGAAATATAATTTTAATTGACTTACATCTGGTACAGGTGCGATATGGACATTGATAAACTATTACAATTAATGATCAGCAAAAATGGCTCTGACCTTTTTATTACTGCTGACGTAGCACCTTCCATGAAAGTGAATGGAAAAATTTTACCTGTCGGTAGGACACCTTTGAGTGCTGAGCAAACCTTGAGATTGGTCAAAGGTGTAATGACGCCAAGCCAGCAAAAAGAGTTTGAAGAAACCAACGAGTGTCAATTTGCTATCTCTGATGAAGCGCAGCAAGCACGCTTTCGAGTCAGTGCATTTGTACAACGCGACATGGCAGGAATGATTTTACGAAAAATTGAAAACAACATTCCAACAGTTGAAGAATTACGTTTACCGCCAGCGCTGAAAGAATTGGCCATGAAAAAACGCGGTATTGTTCTATTAGTTGGCGCAACGGGTACAGGTAAATCTACTACCCTTGCGGCAATGATAGGACATCGCAATCAAAACTCTCATGGTCATATCATCACGATAGAAGACCCTATTGAATTTGTCCATAAGCATCGCGGCTGTATTATTACCCAACGTGAAGTTGGTATCGACACCCATTCATTTGAAGCAGGCTTAAAAAACACGCTACGTCAAGCACCCGATGTCATCTTAATCGGCGAGATTCGTAACCGTGAAGTCATGAACTACGCTATTCAGTACGCAGAAACTGGCCATCTAGTGTTTGCAACTTTGCACGCAAACAACGCTAACCAAGCAATTGATCGTATCATTCACTTTTTTGAAACCAATCGCCATAATCAGTTGTTTATGGACTTGTCGTTGAACCTGCAAGCTATTATCGCGCAGCAACTTATTCCCACGCCTGACGGTAAAGGACGACGCGCTGCTATCGAAATTTTGCTAAATTCGCAGCTGATCAGTGACTATATCCGTAAAGGGGAAGTCCATGAAATCAAAGATGTGATGACACGCTCACGAGACAGTGGTATGCAAACCTTTGATCAGGCGCTTTTTGATTTGTACGAACAAGGAGAGATAACGTATAAAGAAGCGATTCTACATGCCGACTCTCCTAACGATCTACGCCTCAAAATTAAGCTCAGTAGCAAAAACGGTAAAGCTAATTTAGATGAAGGTGCTGATAGTTTATCGTTAGATGTTAGCTAAATTATTGCGCTTTCTACGCATAATAGACATATAAAAGAAGCCCTCGTTATTTATAACGAGGGCTTCTTTTATTGTTCGATATCGTAGTACTTATAGAAATAAGCGTTTCTACTTATACGCTAGACAATTACTTCGCGCTGTCTCTACACGCTTGATCTGCGCAAATGCCATATAGCACGAGAGAATGCCCAGACAGTTTAAAGCCATGTTTTTCTGCTACTTTCAATTGCTCTTCTTCGATGACTTCATTATGAAACTCTATAATCTTGCCACACACATCACAAACTAGGTGATCGTGATGCTCTTCTTGGGTAATCTCAAATACAGATAGATTGTTTTCGAAGTTATGACGCTCAACAATACCTGCTTGTTCAAACTGTGTTAGGACACGATAGACAGTGGCAAGACCTACGTCTTCACCTTGCTCGATAAGCGCCTTATACACTTCTTCTGCACTCATGTGATGCAGCTCTGCGCTTTCTAATAGCTCTAAAATTTTGATACGAGGTAACGTGACCTTGAGTCCTGCTCTACGTAAATCTTGATTGGTAAAAGAAGCCATAATATCCCTTTTGACTGTAACAGCCTTAACAAATAGAAAATATGAGATAAATAATCAGCAAAGATTATTTTTATTTAATATAAAGTAAATGATTAATAATAAACTGATGAAACTTATGCAGACATCTCTCTTATTATTTTCTAAATATCGAGATGCAAGCCTATGAATTTAAAATATAATTAATCTAACTATTCAGATTGTGTTTGGTAAATAATGTCGTAAGTGGTAGGCAATTGCAAGTAAATGACGTATCATTTGTCCAAGATTGTCGGTCAGACTGGTACGACCTAACGCTGGCCACACCTAATTCATTTCTTATGAGTCATCTTACCATGATAAAGACATTAAATTTCCGTCCGTTAAGCCACACAAGCGCATTACGTAAGATCGTTATCACCAGTATGCTTAGCGCTACTGTTGCTATGTCTGGCTGCTCATTATTGAGTGTTTATAAGATTGATTTGCCGCAAGGCACAGCGATTACGCAAACCCAAGCTCAAAAGCTAAAAGTGGGTATGAATCAAAACCAAGTTCTTTATACTCTTGGTAGCCCTGCGATTCGAGATACTCTTGAGCCTAAACGCTGGGATTATATCTATGACTACAAAGCAGGCACTGAAGGTAGCCGCAAAGGCATCGCAGATGTCAAAAACGCTAGCCAGCATTTAGTTGTTTACTTTGATGATAATGGTTTGGTCACGCGCATCGAAGGTATTGAGAGTCTGCCAGCGTCATAGTTAGCGAAACCTATTAGCTTAGATAGTTAATGGTTTAGCTACGAGATTTATTTTTGCGCTGAGACATAGGATCAGCGCTTAAACTGCGATATACCTCGATACGATCAAAAGGCTGTAGCAAATAGCTTAATGGCTGTTTCTGTGCATAAATACCCACATGCCAACGTTTCGCAGTTGGCGTGGTGACATCTATTACTTGCTCACACCACTCTGCCAGTTCTGCAAACTTTTCAAGCCATCCCGCTTGCGCCAATGCCTCATACAAACTAGTACCTTGTCTAACCTGCAAAGCTAGGTAATGCTGGCGCTGCTCATCTTCAGCATACGCCAGATATACGGTCATTAAATTAGCTTGAGTAAACTGTGGCACACTGCTGTCACGACCTTCGACTGTTAGCTCAACCACTGCATCACCCAACCTATCAGTGCTAGCAGTAATGCTAATGGTACGACTAAACGTATCGCCACTCGCCACAAGTTATAAACTGCTTCATTGCTGAAATTTAGTGACTTACGTAGATGGCTAATCTTCATCTGCCAACCCGCAAATACTGATAATAGTAGTACAGCAATGCTACTAATAATGACCAAGATGCCAACTAACCATGCTGTCGGAATCGCAACCACTAATAATAACGCTACAGCAAAAGTGATTATCAAACTAACTAATAATCCAAACTTATGCGTTAACTGCTGCGTGCTGTAATGAAGCAAGTAACTGGCTACAAATAACACCCCGCTCCAATATAACAGTTGTCCAATCGGCGGTAGCGACATACCACTAGTAAATAAAGCCACTACTCCTATCAGCAGTTGCAACACCCAAATCGGTAACACTAACTTGGTTGCACGGTACTCACGAGTAGCTGCTCTGTTTTTTACTTGCTGATGGTTTGCTTCTACCGCTGTGACTGTCTGCTTACTCACCAAGTTCTGACCGAACCAGTATAATCCTGTACCCGCACCGACACTCACTAACGCTAACGCGACTGCGCGTGCCCATTCCGTCAAACTGACATCAGTCATAGCAAAACCAGCACTTGGCACACCGTTTGCGAACCCTAGCAGCAACCCTATTACCATCAAACCCAAACCAATAGGTAGAGGAGTGACACCTAGCAAGCTTAAAAGTACTGCAATTACCATTAGTCCTGCAGCCACTGCGAAGCTAGGCACATCGGGTACGCTATTTAGCTCAGTTAATGCAGACAATATACTTGTACTTGCACCAGATATAACCAACGCTGCAATCACTATAGAAACCAGCGCCGCTAACCAACCAAAGCTACGCCATATCGGACTGACATCTGCTTCACGAGTGAGCTTTTGCATACCCGCTAGAGGGCCTTCAACGCTACGATAGGCCAATGCTATCTCAGCATAAATAACTGGCAGCGCAACCAATACCATGGCTAATAGCCACAACAGCCAAAAGTCGATCTCACCAATTGACGCAGGTGCAAACCAACGAAATAGCAATAACGGTAGTAGCGCCGCGATAAAATAAGAAGCATAACGGATCATCATAATTTCAATCCAAACGATCTAATACCATTTACAAAAACTGGACTAGCAAACAAAACAAGTGCAAGTACCACGCATGGTAGACTGAACATGTTTAACACGGCTAACCATATTTTGAAAATTGGTATAAAGTGAATAACGATAATTTATAATTATACAGAGCAACGACTGGCTTCTGTAAATGAATTCAGCTAAATACTGTCTTAATATAAGGGACAAACAGTTATAAAAAAACCCCGAAATCGGGGTTTAGTCATTCAGATATAATCAATATGCGATTCAGTACTCAGTGGCTTTACTTACTGGCCTTTTATGTAAAGCAAAGCATGTATCAGATATTGAATTAGTGCGACTCAATTAGTGAATAGCACTTACATAATCTGACAGGATACGAATGTCACGATCTGATAGTTTCGATGCAACCGTTTGCATCATACCCATCTCGCCTTCTTTGGCTGCATCATTGACTCGTTTTTGATCATCGCTATCGATATCATCAACACGTCCAGCGGCACGGAATAGTTTTAGCTGAGTAGCAATATACTGAGCGTGCTGTCCGCCTAGCTTTGGAAATGCAGCCCAAGTATTACCTGCAGCATCTGGACCATGACAGCCAGCACAGCCAATGACACCGCGCGACTTATCGCCGCCCAAGAATAGCTTAGTCGCTTCTTGGTTGGTTGCAGGATTGCCGTAGCCGACGTCCCAAGGCGCTTGACTGGCATAGTAACCTGCTACGTTTGCTAGGTCTTGTTGAGACAGGTTAGCAACTTGTGACTGCATAATACCGTTTTTGCGATAACCTGCTTTAAAGTTGACTAGCTGTTTATATAGGTACTTTACGTTTTGGCCGCCAAGGTTTGGCTGTGCAGGAACAATGCTGACGCCATTAAGACCATGACAAGCGGCACAAACGGTTTCTGCAACTTTTTGACCTGCATTGACGTCATATTCAGGAACAATAATAGCAGCTTGTACGCTGAAACTTGCAACGCATAAGCTGGCAGCAGCGATTAACTTTTTCATTGATACAAATCCTACTAGCTCGGCGTAAGCATTATTTAGAGTGATTGCACTGGTAAGATACCTGATATAGCCGCCTCTTTAATCATGAGAATGGCGTATATTCTAAGGTCTTGGACACAAGCAGTCTGAAAGTACTTACTAACATCAGGGTTTATTTTCGATTATTATAGCAAGACTTTGTATCATTTGCCTACTTAATCATAGTATCCATCAGTTTTCTGGCAACACAATATACAATATGACGCAAAAACAAAAAGCGCAGATAGGTTGTTAACCCAGCGCTTTATTTTATATATTTAAATTATATTTATAAGTCGATTATTTGCTCATATATTCGATAAGTTTACGATAGTCGTCATCACTACATTTGTCGCAAAGACCACCTGCTGGCATCTGCGGCATCCCACCTTTAACAGACTTGATAAGCGTCGGCATACTTTTTTGTTTAATCAGCTGTTGCCACTTGGCACTATCACCTTTTTTGATGGCATTTAACGCCCCACTATCGTGACAGGCTGCACATGAGTTATTATAGGTAGTGGCGATATCCGCCGCACCTGCGCTGCTAATCATAATGCCACTTAATAATAGTGCAGCACTGCTAGCCGTTATGGCGCGATAACTCGTGCTAAGAAGTTTACTGATTGAAAACATAGAGCACCTCCTCGTGATATTTCACGTGTCTCATCAATCGTTCTATTAAACATCCTTCATTAAACATTGTAACAATATATGTCATATAAACATAGAGAATTTGGATATGGCTTTGTTAAAGCTGAGAACTTGTCTTAATGACTGACCAACTTTAATGTTATCCTACTATTTATATGATGCTAATCGCAGTTATTTCAATAAGTAAGACGCGGAATAGTATAGAATAGCCAGTAATATTAAATAGCTACTTTTATGATTTGCACATAACTGTATTGATAAAGAACTGCCTTTTAACTTGGTTTACCTATTGCTTGACCACTTACTTGACCGCACCGATGACTTGAATCATCAGCTGACTAAAATTTTATAATCGCATCCAATTTTTTAAGATTAATGAGCCATTTATGAGTACCCCGTTTAACGATGTCGCCGCTGAACATGCCTTGTTCAATACCAAATCTCGTCAGAAAATTCAGCAAACTGAGTTTATGATGTCAGCACCTACTTTTCGTCTCTGTCCGCCTGACATGGGATTGGAAGTCGCTTTTGCAGGTCGCTCAAACGCTGGCAAATCATCAGCCATCAACGCCTTAACCAATCAGCGTCAATTGGCTCGCTCGTCTAAGACACCAGGACGCACGCAGATGATTAACTTTTTTAGTATCGGTGATACTGACAGACGTTTGGTCGATTTGCCTGGTTACGGCTATGCAGCTGTTCCGCTAGAGATGAAAAAAGAATGGCAGGTTGAGCTAGAAGAATACTTGGTATCACGCTCAAGCCTTGCAGGTCTGGTATTGATGACAGATATTCGTCATCCGCTTAAGTTTTTTGATGAGCAGATGCTACACTGGGCAAACGATGGTGAACTACCAGTACACATTCTGCTAACTAAAGCAGATAAACTGAAGTACGGTGCTTCTAAAAACGCCCTCCTTGAGACTCGTAAACGCCTGAAAAAACTGGGCTTAAACTGTACCATTCAGTTGTTTTCGGCTCTCAGAAAAGAAGGTCTCGATGAGTTGGCTGGGATAATGGGCAACTGGTATGAGTATCAGCTTGATGCAGACAAAATCATTGAATCATCTTTTGCGTTGCTAGAAGGCGCTGAGTTAGAAGACGCTATTGAAAAAGATAGCGCTGAAAAAGACAGCTCTCAAAAAGAAGGCGCTCAAAACGAAAGCAAATAGCTATCATAGTTTTCCATAAAAAAAGGGTTTATCGCTATTACGATAAACCCTTTTTTATTGCCTGTTTATTCACTCATTATTATCATCGGTATGTTATAAAAATAATGAGGGTTATAAAAGTAGCTCTACCCGCATAGCAAATCCACTAGCGCTTGTGGAGTACCAACCTGATAGGTTGGATTTTGCTCCGCAAGCTCTGCACTCGTTGCCGTACCATAGTTCACCGCTATACTGGTCATGCCCAATGCTTTTGCCATTTGAATGTCATAGATACTGTCACCGATAAACACAGCATCAGAAACCTGCTGCTGCGTGTACTCCAAGATATCGGTTAACATCTGCGGATCAGGTTTAGAGCCTGACTCATCAGCACAACGCGTAATCGTAAAATAATCATGGCTATCTGAGGCATCTAATACACGATCTAGCCCTTTTCTTTTTTTACCCGTTGCTACGGCGAGCGTTTTGCCCTGCTGTTGCAACGTTTGCAACATATGATCTATCGGCTCAAATAGCGGCGTACTGTGACTATTGGTAATATAGTACTCTGCATAGGTTTGCTGAATCTCAAGCAGTTGCGCATCGTTTGCCTGCGGATATAAAATCTTGATGCCATTCATTAAGCTCAGACCAATGATATCTTTTACGGCTTTATCAGTCGTCTCAAACCCGTGTGCTTCCCCAGCCACATGCATAGACTCAACGATTAGACCGATTGAATCCATTAGCGTGCCGTCCCAATCAAATATAATCAATGTCTTGTCAGACAGATTGTGTTCTACCGATAGTTGAGCATTTATAACACACTCTGAAGTTGTAGCTGGTTTGGTCATGGATTTACCTTAATGAATATCAATAATAAATAGCAGATACTAAAACGTCACGGTGGCTTATTCGTAAAAATAAGATATCGTGACGTTTAGAAAAATACAAAAATAGTTTGGCTTAAGAATTGATTTTGAAAAACTATTCAGGCAATTTCGTTGTTTCTGGTAGCCAATCTGCCATATCGTCTGGCAATGGCGCAGTAATGGTCTTGTAGCCTGGAATATCTAAGCGCCATGCATGTAAACACAGACGATGTACGCCTGATTTGTCATGAACGTTATATTTGTCATCACCCAAGATGGCATGACCGATATGCGCTAAATGCACACGGATTTGATGAGTGCGACCCGTCAATGGCTTGGCTTCAATTAAGCTGACTGGCTGACTATTAATCGTAAAGCGATCATGAATAATAATATCAGTCTGGCTTTCTTTCGCTTGTGGGTCTTGGCTATCTACTTTCACTCGGCGCTCACCACTAGCAAGCGTATAACGTAGCAATGGTGCATTGACACGCTGTTCATTAAGCGCAGGTTGTCCTTTGGCTAGACACAGGTAGTGCTTTTGAATGGTCTTGTCTACCAAGTGCTGCTGCAACACTTTGAGCGTTGAGCGTTTTTTGGAAATCATCAGTAACCCTGATGTGTCTTTGTCGATGCGATGGATAAGCTCTAGGTATTTTTTACCCGTCACTTCACGCATGGCTTCGATAACTCCAAAGTCCAAGCCGCTACCGCCATGCACAGCGATACCAGAGGGCTTATTCAGCACTAGCAAACCATCATCTTCATAGACCACGCGCGCCAGTAAGCTTTTGGCAAACTCGGTACTAATAATTGGTTTTTCGCGCGTTGCCAGTTCTACAGGGGCGATACGTACCACATCTTCACGCTGCACTCTATCGTGTGCTTTGCAGCGTTTATTATTGACACGTATTTCATCTGAGCGAATCATTTTGTAGATATGTGACTTTGGCAAACCTTTTAAACGGTTTAACAAAAAATTATCCAAACGTTGATCGTGTTGATGGCGCGTTACTTCGAGGTAGTTCACCTTACCGAAGTTGCTAATCTCATCGTCAGCGCTTTGTGGGCGTGTTTTGCTATTAAAAATAGCAGGGGCTTCATGGGTAGTAGCGTCGTCAGTCATTTTTGAGTTTGTCATTTTTAGTTAGGTATTTACACAAAGATTTGCTATAGTTTAGCATGTTGAGCGACAATTAAGCAGAGGCGACAGCAATAATCATTGTTGTTACAAATAGTTGACCACCATTTTATTGCCTGTTAGTTTTCTACTACTTGCCAGTAAAGCGGTTGACACTATTTATCCTGCTGACCTGACACGTTTCATCTGATTTTAGGGCGCATTTTTATTTAGAGGTATTACTTACCAAATATAGCCCTACAAATTAAAAATACTGTACTGAATCTTATTCGGTACCATAAAATAAATAGTGACACTAAATACCATCGCGTTAATCACTCTGATAATAAATCAGCTTATTAACCGATTACAACACAACACTGACTCACTAATTGCATGACAACGACCGTACTCGATAATCAATCATTATTTAATGACTATTTATCTGATGGTTCTTTATGCCAGCATAGTTGAGCAAGTATGGGTAGTTTAGCGTTAGGATCGAAAAGTATATCGATAGCTGCCTAAGTATTGGTGGTCAAACAGATGACGATAACAATGTAAATACGATACCACGCTGACAAGCTGGTCCATTACTCTGTTTGCCAAGTACGCCCCGCTGATAACAAAAGCTGCGACACCTAAGCTTGAGACACCCAAGATATTATTGACGTTATACAAAGAACGATAAACAAAGAGTAACCAATTGCTTCACCTGAATAAACAACCGCTGAATGACACCACTATATAGTAGTAATCATGACCGCGATATTATTGTTAGACTTTGATGGATGAATGGCAACAGCACCACGCCTTTTTAATATCAGTATTTTTTAGAGACGTAACTGACCCTCGCCCACGCTTACAACGTGCGCTGAAATCACTACCAATAGAACGTACTGAGAATAAGAGCGCTTTGACTCGCTGACCCAATCATATATGTACCAAGTTTACTGATGATAAAATATAAGTACCATAGCCTTACACCCTATATTACTGATATTAATCTGAGCGCCGCTCATTACTTCAGGTAAAAAAGAAGCCGTTGAAAAAGCCCATGTGCTTTATGAAACCCACGATTTACGTTCTACCGTTAATGAACATCTACACACGCTAATCACAATATTAGCCACACTTGCCACTATGTCCTAAAGACTGTCTTATCGTTGCCATGCGTACTCATAGGATACAAATATGAAACGCATTTTGATCAACGCCACTCAAAACGAAGAGATTCGTGTCGCCTTATGTAAAGGCAACCATCTGTACGATTTCGACCTCGAAAACCGTACTCGCGAGCAAAAAAAATCTAACATCTACAAAGGTCATGTGACCCGTGTCGAGCCATCGCTTGAAGCAGTATTTGTCGAATACGGTTCTCAGCGCCAAGGATTTTTGCCAATTCGTGAAATCTCTGCTGAATACTTAAGCGGCAACCCACGTGACGAAAACATCAAAAAACTGATCAAAGAAGGCGACGAGCTAATCGTCCAAGTCGAAAAAGAAGAGCGTGGTAACAAAGGCGCTGCCCTATCGACGTATGTGTCATTAGCCGGTCGCTATCTGGTATTGATGCCAAACAATCCTCGTGGCGGTGGTATCTCACGTCAAATCTCGGGCAAACTGCGCGAAGATATGAAGCGTATGCTGAGCAACCTTGATTTACCAAAAGGCATGAGTGTCATCATCCGTACTGCTGGTATTGGTAAAACGCAAGAAGACTTGCAGCACGATTTAAATCACTTGCTCAACATTTGGCAAGCCATTCAAGAACAAAACCAAAAATACCCATCACCGCGCTTAGTTCACCAAGAAGCTGGTGTTGTCACTCGTGCTGTCCGTGATTATCTGCGTGATGATATCGCTGAGATTTGGATTGATAACGAAAACGCTTACATTGAAGCGGCTGGGTTTATCGATGCGGTAATGCCAAAACAAGCCGAAAAGCTACGCAAATATACCGATTATGAACCGATGTTTTCGCGCTTCAATATCGAAAAGCAAATCGAGACCGCTTATCAGCGTGAAGTTCGTCTGCCCTCAGGTGGTTCAATCGTTATTGACCAAACAGAAGCACTGGTCTCTATCGACATTAACTCAGCTAAGTCAACCAAAGGTTCAGATGTTGCTGAGACCGCTTACCATACCAACTTAGAAGCAGCCGATGAGATTGCTCGTCAGCTTCGTTTGCGTGATATGGGTGGTTTGATCGTTATTGATTTCATCGACATGAATGACAACAAGCACCAAAAAGAAGTAGAAAAACGTCTCATCGACGCGACCAAATACGATCGTGCACGCGTTCAATTTGGTGATATTTCTAAGTTCGGTCTAATGGAAATGAGCCGTCAGCGTCTACGTCCTTCGTTAGAAGAATCAACTGGCTATATCTGCCCACGTTGTCATGGCAACGGTATGATTCGTGACTTGCGTTCATTGTCGCTATCTATCATGCGTCAAATTGAGCAAATCGCCCTTAAAGAACGTCAAGGTGAAGTACAGGCAGAAGTCCCGACTGACATCGCAGCATTCTTATTAAATGAGAAGCGCGATAGCTTGGTTTATCTTGAGCAAGACAGTGGCACGCGTATCACTATTTTGCCACACGCGCATTTAGAATCACCAAACTTCAAGCTTCACTTCAACCGTGATGGCTTTGCACCATCGAGCTATGAGCGTATCACTGATACTCAGCAACAAGAGCACAGTGACCTTGGCTACAACGTTGACTGGCAGACTGCTGAAAAAGAGCGTCCTGAACAGCAACCTACTCGCCAACCTCGTAAAACTGCAGATGATAAACAGAGCCGCTCAAACACGCAGTCGAATGCAACTACGCAAGCACAGAACGATACGGTAAATCATAGCAATGATCGTCGTAATCATAAAAACACCAACGACGTGTCGCCTGCACCTGCACCGCAAGCCAATAAAAACGTTAGTGTTGCCGCCCCAGTAGCACCGCAAACACAGAGTGTTGAAACTACTGCTCAACCAAAAGCCGTTGCGTGGTTATCAAACCTATTTGCTCAAGCACCGCAAGCTACTACAACACCTAGTGTCAGTAGCCGAGATGCCGCTGAAGCAATCGAAGCGCTAGTAAATACTGGCGCGCAAAGCTTAGGCTCGTTTGGACAAGTGGATAGCAATGCATTGAATAGTGCAGCTGCAACTAGTGAGCAGCCAACTCAGCAAAGCAACAGTCAGAAAAATGACAGCCAACAGTCAGATAACAACGCTAATCGTCAACAAGCGCGTCGTAATGACAGCGATACTGACGACAACAGCAATGAAGACAGAAGAAGACGTAAGCCGCGTAAGTCTAGATCTTCTAAGCCGCGTCAAAGAAAAGAGACAGCTGACGAGAATACTGGCAACGTAAACAGTAGTTCAGACAGTGCTGGCTCAAGCAGTGCTAACTCAAATAATGCTGATGACAAATCGTCTGATACTCAAGACCAAAGACAGCAAGACAAGCGTCAGAACGATAACAGACGCACGAACGATCGAAATCGTAATAACCGCCAAGATAGCAATCAACAGAGCAACAATCGTAACGCAAGCGAGCGCAGTGATGCTGATAACGAAAACAGCTCTAAAGCAGATGAGCAAACTCGTACTAAGCGTAAATCGCATAGCCAACGCGGCTCACGCGGTAAGCTAGAGCGCGGTGAGACACTAACGGCTGACAGCGTTAAGCAGGGCAAACAGCAGAACGCTAGAAACAACGATGCTGCCAGTAGCAAAAATCAACATAGTGCACGTCGCAATCAAGACCCTAACGAGGTCGTGCTACAGGTCAATGAAGCGCCAACTGAGCTAAAAGCGCCTGAAGTGGTTCATCTATCTTTAGATGATAGCAAAGCTACACAGGCCAAAACTCAGCCTAGTGAGAAACAAAGCGCGACAAATAACGTAGCAAAAGATGAGCGTTCAAACGAAACAGCTGCTCAAAAACCTACTGATAAGCATAGTAGCAATGAGCAGAACACTGATAAGCAAAACACCAGTGCGCCGAACGCTGATAAGAAAAGCGATAACGAAAAAAATACGGTGGAAACCAAAGCTAATCAGGTAAATGATGATAAGCGTGCAACTACCGAACAAGCTAAGGTGCAAAACGATGTTCCTAAGCATGAGCAGGCTACTGAAGAGAAAAAAGCACCTGTAGTTGTAGAAGCTCAATCGACCTCTACGAGTAACACCGAAAGTAAAGCGGAAGCTCCAACGTTGGTAACTGCTGATGCTGAAAAAGCTACAGAGACTCCAAAACAGCAGGAAACCAAGACTGCTGAACATATGAGTAAGAGTGATGAAGCTCAAAATACTCAGGTTGACAGTAATAGTGCAAGCACAAGTAATGTGAGTAACTCAGCACTTGAGCTAACCCATGAAGCACTATTTGGCACACGTTATGTGACTGCTGAGAAATTTGGGCAAGCGAGTAACGATCCACGTGTAGTACTCGCTCAGCAAGCCGCGCAAGCGGACAAGCCAGCTGCTACTAATGTGCCAGCAATACGTGGCACGGTTGGTGAGTTTATTCGTACCACATTACCAGAGGCGCAAACGCGCTTAGCAGAAGAAGGCATTATCAACTGCTTTATCGCGACTATTGCGTTGCATAATGAGCAATCTCAGAATGCTCATAATAGTTCTGATGCTGCTAGCCAGAGCTTTGACTTTAGCAACTATGGCTATCAACCATTGGCTGCCGACTACCTCGCACGCTTTGAATCGATGACCCAAGCGGTCAGTCAATTTGCAGCATCGCAAGGTAAGACAGACATTGAGCCACGTGCTATCACTAAGCGTGCTAGCAACGATCCACGCGGTCAGCACCCTGATTATCAGGAACCAGCTATATTGAGCGTGCCTGCTGAACAAGCTATCGTCGAGCAAACCGAAACTGATAACGAAGTCGATGCGCATGACGTTGAAGCAACTGCCCTCGCCAATCAGGCTCAAACTGATGATATCAGTGCTGATAGTGAGCAATTGCTAGAAGTCGAACGTGCTCAGTCAGAAGCTAAGAATGCAGAAGTCGAAACCTCTACAGAGCAAACTGTCAATGAGGTAGAAGATGCTGCAGAGACTGAGCAGACGACTGACTCGGCAGTAGAAGAATCTACTAAAGAAGCTAGCAAAGAAGACAGTCAGGCAGCTAAGTCTAAAACGACCATAGCCAGTTATAAAAACATGATCGAAAATGTGGCTGAGCAATTGCTACCACAGACCGGTATGTTTAATCTGACTACGCCAAAAGTACCAAAGGCGCGCAGTCGTAAGCCTAAGACGGATCACAAAAAGCCGACGCAGGCTGAAAAGCTCGCATCTGATGATGTAGACAGCGACAGCTAGTCATATAAGCTCAAATGTAAAAGCCCCAAAGCTATTCGTAGCTTTGGGGCTTTTTATTTTGATACAGTCAAACTTACTTGCTAATTCAAACGAGAGACAATAGAAAGCAGATAAGCTTAGTGCGCAGAAGACGCTGTGTCATCTTTACCACGGATTTTACCAATAGTAGTAACAATAGCAACCACAATAGCGCCAACAATCAGTCCGACCAATCCATTTAACAATGACGCGGTTAACCCTTCAAATACCCCAGTAAGATGGGCAATGTCTTCTACACTGTGATGCAAAAAGCCGATACCGTGAACGATAATACCGCCGCCCACCAAGAACATCGCAATCGTGCCCGCTATAGATAAAAACTTCATAAGCTTTGGCGCAGCTGCAAGCATAAACTCGCCAAACTTGCGCTTACTATCACCTGCTTGTGAGTTTTCAATCAAATGCAGACCCGCATCATCAATCTTTACGATGCCTGCAACTAAGCCGTAAATACCGACGGTCACGACAGCAGCCACTATCGAAAGTACGATGCCTTTTTGGACAATATCGCCACCAGCTGCTGTAATTGCGCCTAAAGAGATAACAATAATCTCAGCTGATAAGATAAAGTCTGTACGTATGGCACCTTTGATTTTGTCCTTTTCAAACGCGACCAAATCTACCGACTCATCTGCGTTGGCTTTTAAACGAGCATTTTGCTCTTCATCATGAGGCAACAACTTCGGCCAAAACTTGTGAATGACCTTCTCAGCCCCTTCATAACTGAGGTATAACCCTCCGATCATCAATAGCGGAGTAATCAACCACGGTATAAAATAACTGATCAATAGCGCCGCTGGTACTAAAATCACTTTGTTCACGGCAGAGCCTTTGGCAACTGCCCAAATGACGGGGAGCTCACGATTTGGCTTAACCCCTGTGACCTGCTCGGCATTGAGTGCTAAATCATCACCAACTAAGCCCGCGGTTTTTTTGGCGGCAACTTTGGTCATGACGCTCACGTCATCCATTAAGACGCTGATGTCATCGAGTAAGGTTAATAAACTGGCACCTGCCATGTGTGCTCCTTAAAGCAAATTTGTTAAAGTAAGTCGTTCTCAAATAGTTTATACAACGCATTTTATATAGATTTTTATAAAAACAATGCGATTAGCCTTAGACTACAAGTTCAAGCAACTATGTTAAATAGCACAAATGTATCTTGTTTTTTGAATTTATGTTGATAGCTATTCTTTAAAGTTGGCTTTATTGATACTTCTTGGCAGCCTTCCCTTTGCTATTATTTGGCGTAAATATGGTAATATGAAGGCTATTACTACCTATCTTTTATTATCAATAAGTTATAAAAACTTCTTCAATGTTAGACCTTTAAAACACTGCCAAGACACATTACTATATAGAAAAGTTTATAGCGCTTTTTATAACGAACTCATGATTAGGCGCGACGCCTATAGGAAACCCGTATGCCGTTCCCCACTATCAAAAATACCACCTTGCGTAATCCTCTTTCTCGTACCGTTCTATCTCGTTTTATGATGAGTGCGCTGTTAGTTGGTATTGCTGCTGGCTGCTCAAACAATGCCGCTGATGCAACCAGCAATACCAGCGTTGTAAATGCTGCACAGACAAATACCACTGCTACTAATCCCTCAGCTGATAATGATGCAACCGTGGTGAAAGCGTTACAGGCGAATCTAAAAAGCTCTGGTATCGAGGAAACTATTGTCTCAGCTGTACCGACAGATATGGATGGTATTTATTGGGTGACCGCTGAAGGTCTACCTTCTTTCTTTACTGATAAAGCTGGCAAGCATATTATTCAAGGTCAGATCATCGCTGTGGGTGATGCCGCTCCGGTTGATATCAGTGCCGCTCTAGTTGCTACGACAGCACAAGAAGCGCTAAAAGCCGTCGATAAAAAAGACATGGTGATTTATCCAGCAAAAGGCGAAACCAAAGCCGTTATTTATGCCTTTACCGATGCAGATTGTGGCTACTGTCGCAAACTACATTCAGAAATGGATGATATCAATGCGCGTGGTATCGAGGTTCGTTATCTGGCATGGCCACGCAGTCAAGAGTCTGTACCAAAGATGGAGGCGATCTGGTGTAGTCAGGATCGTAAAGCTGCGATGGATCAAGCAAAAATCGGTGCCAATGTACAAGCCCCTAGCTGTACCAACCCTGTACAAGAACATATGGCTCTAGGCTCAAGACTTGGTGTGCGCGGTACGCCTGCGGTGTTTACCGAAACAGGACAACAAGTAGGCGGCTACTTACCTGCAGCAGAATTGGCACAAGCAGTAGGCGCTAACTAATAATATGAGTTACCAGTATTAATCACTCATATTAGAGTGACTAATATTGGCAATCAAGCATAAATGACATATACATATGCCAAACAAGATTGAAGCTACCACTTTTTTATAATTGTCAGCTGATATAACCTTGATGACGTTGTCTTTGTAATCTTAGCCTTTATGACATCAACCTTCAGAACATCGGCTTTTATGGTATTAGCCTTTATAAAATCGGCTTTTATGAGATTGTATAGACGTCACAATGCCTTGTCGGTATGATACGATAAAGCGCGATGCAAAATGAGCAACACCCTTTTTATTTGAGCTTTTTTTATTCAACTATGATGAAGTAGATAGGCAGGCAGTACCAGGCAATGCGCACAGACATTCTGTTTGATGTCGCAGACTCATTTGACACTGTCACCGCTTATACTGACTTCATTGTATTTAACCTCTTGAGGATACTGTGAGTAATTCCATCAAACTAGCGATACTTGGTCTGGGCACCGTCGGAACGGGCGTGATCAATCTGATCAATGACAATTTAAATGAGCTAAAACGCCGTAGCGGACGCGACATTATTATTACCGAAGTCGGTACGCGTCGTCAGCGTGATGATATCGATACCAATATCATGCAAAACAGCGATCTGATGGCAATTGCCGCAAGCGATAATGTCGATATTGTTATCGAAGTGATTGGTGGTACTACCTTAGCCAAAGACGTCATTATGCAGGCCATTAAAAACGGCAAGCATGTGGTTACGGCAAACAAGGCACTACTCGCTGAACACGGTAATGAGATTTTTGCCTTAGCTGAAGAAAACAATGTGCATGTTGCTTATGAAGCAGCGGTAGCAGGCGGTATTCCAATTATCAAGGTAATGCGTGAAGCATTGGCTGCCAACAAAATCGACTGGCTCGCGGGTATCATCAACGGTACTGGTAACTTTATCATGACCGAAATGCGTGATAAGGGTCGCCCATTTGCCGACGTATTAAGCGAAGCACAAGAGTTGGGTTATGCAGAGGCTGACCCTACTTTTGATGTTGAAGGTATTGATGCTGCTCATAAATTGGCGCTACTCGCCTCTATCGCTTTTGGTATTCCGCTACAGTTTGATAAAGTTTACTGCGAAGGTATCACTGGTATTACCCTGCAAGACGTAAACTATGCCGAAGAGCTTGGCTACCGTATCAAGCATTTAGGGTTTGCCGTACGCCGTGATAGTGAAAATGATGGTGACGCAGGGGTTGAATTACGCGTACATCCAACACTTATTCCACAAGATGCGCTATTAGCGAACGTCAATGGTGTGAAAAATGCAGTATTGGTCAACTCACATCCGCTAGGCCAGACGCTCTATTGCGGCGATGGTGCTGGTGCTGGTGCAACCGCTTCTGCAGTGATGGCCGACGTCATGGATTTGGTTCGTGTATTGGGTAGCAAAGACCGCGACGATCAGAGCAACACTGGACATCATGTCCCGCATTTAGCATTTATCCCTGACCAGCTATCAGACACGCCTATATTGCGTGCTGATCAGATGGTAACTGGATACTATTTGCGTGTGCATGCCTATGATAGCCCAGGCGTATTGGCAGATATCACACGCATCCTAAGTGATGCTGGTATCAATATTGATGCAATCTTGCAAAAGCCTGCACATAAAGTAGGTCAAGTGCCGGTGATTATTCTGACGCTACCTGTGGTCGAGAGTCAGATGAATCTTGCTATCGAAAAAATTGAAAAGTTAGAGACCATTACTGATAAAGTAGTACGCATACGATTAGATGAGCTAGCATAAACCACATACTGAAGAAGACAGATGCTTATAATATAAGCAAAAGCTAGCCAATCGGCATCTGATTTCTTGGTAGATACTTAATCAAAACGCACAACAAGGAATAATAACGATGTCAAATGATGCAATTGTAATCCTAAACGGCGCACGTACACCAATGGGTGGCTTTCAAGGCGCACTAAAAGACATGAGTGCTACCGAGCTGGGTGCCGCCGCTATCAAAGCTGCCGTCGAACGCTCAGGTGTTAGCGCTGACAGTGTTGATGAAGTCATTATGGGTTGTATCTTGACGGCAGGTCTGGGTCAAGGTCCTGCTCGTCAAGCCATGCGTAAAGCAGGTCTACCAGATGCGACTGGTGCTGTCACTATTAATAAGCTTTGTGGTTCAGGTCTAAAAGCCGTCATGCAAGCACACGATGGTATCAAAGCGGGTAGCTTCAACGTCGCTGTTGCAGGTGGCATGGAGTCAATGACCAATGCACCGTATATCATGCCAGGTTCACGTGGCGGCTATCGTATGGGTCATAAAGAAGTCAAAGACCATATGTTCTTAGATGGCCTAGAAGATGCTGATACTGGTAAGCTAATGGGTATGTTTGCTCAAGAAATGGCCGATGAAAAAGGCTATACACGCGAGCAAATGGATGAGTTTGCTATTGAATCATTGAACCGTGCGCTGACTGCTATCAAAGACAATCATTTTAAAGATGAGATTGAGCCTGTTACGTTTGCCACTCGCAAAGGCGAGCAAACTGTTGATACCGATGAGCAACCTGCCCTTGCTAATGCTGATCGCATTCCTACTTTACGTCCAGCATTTGCTAAAGACGGTACAATCACTGCCGCAAACGCCAGCTCAATCTCAGACGGTGCTGCAGCAGTCGTAGTAATGAAAGAGTCACAAGCGAAAGCTGAAGGCCTAGACTATCAAGCTCGCATTGTTGCTACTGCCTCAAACTCACGTCACCCAAGCGAATTTACTATTGCGCCAATCGGTGCCATTGAAAAAGTACTATCAAGTGCTGGTTGGTCAGTAGATGACGTAGATCTATGGGAAATCAACGAAGCCTTTGCGATGGTTACTATGGCTGCGATGGACGAGCTGAAACTTGACCATGCTAAAGTAAATATCGAAGGCGGTGCATGTGCCCTTGGTCATCCTGTAGGCTGTTCAGGTGCTCGTATTCTGATTACGCTTATCAACTCTCTAAAACGTACTGGTGGCAAAAAAGGCATCGCAACACTATGTATCGGTGGTGGTGAAGCGGTAGCCGTAGCTATTGAACTTGCTTAAATAAAGCAGGTTTAACTGACTTAAAGTAAGTTAGCTAAATAATACTTAGATAAGTATTGTTCATTGAGAGACCGCATTGCTAAGGGTAATGCGGTTTTTTTGTGTCTTTTTTCTTTCGATAAATGTTGAATATTACTCTATGTAAAGACTCGTTAACTTCTACCCCCTCCTATGTTATGCCACTTACAGCCTATTACACGCAATTACTGCAAGTGCACACTTTGCTACCTTGCTCATATATCTCATCAAAAAACACGGTGTTAGGATAGCTACAAGTTGATAGGGAAGCTATTCATGTGGCTTACCATTAACTGTAATAAATATGGTATTACTAAAAATTAATAACAACATCAACCATTACATTATAAAAAATAAACTCGCGAAAAAGGAAGATAACAATGAGTCAACTAATCCGTTTAAAAGATATTCAAGCTACTCATCAAGACTTAATTGGTGATGATTATTATGATCCAACGCACAAAACTGCTTACGGTATCAATGAAGAAAAAATTGGTAAGATTGAAGGTGCCCTAGTAGAAGATACCACTGGTCGTATTCGTTACTTAATTGTAGACGCAGGTGGCTGGTTTAGTTCAAAAGAAGTATTGGTACCAGCAGGTTTAGCCCGTATCGTTGGTGATGATGTCTTCTTTGATAGTTTGACCAAAACGCAAGTAGAAGCCATGGAAGTATACGATCACGACTATCAGTATAGCTATAAAGAGCAGTACGAAAGAGATCGTCAAGCATTTACTGCTGATACACTCCCTGTAGAAGATCGCGTTGATATTGCAGATCACTCTTATGATGCACCAAATACGTTAGAGCTATTAGAAGAGCGTCTGACAGTCAACAAAGACCGTATCGTTGCTGGGCTAGTAAAAGTAGGTAAGCATGTCGTCACTGAAGAGCGTAATGTCGATGTAGACTTAGAAGAAGAGCATGCCAATATTCAGCGTACTAGCGTAGATCGTCCAACAGACCGTCGAATCGGCGACCTCGATGCTACTGAAACAGTTGAAGTCGAACTACAGGCCGAACGTGCTCGCGTCAGCAAAGAAACCTATGTTTCTGAAGAGGTAAATGTCGGTAAAACGACCGATCACCATACCGAAACCCTAATTGAGACCATTCAACGTGAAGAGCTAGATGTTGATGGCAACGGCAACGTGGTTGACCGTGAGGGTAACTTAGTAGACCGTGATGGTATCACAGCAGAAGATGTACGCCGTGCTCGCGGCATGTAATATGCTAATAAGTCATAGTTTAACGACGTAAGCTTCCTATACCGTCAGTTAAATATGATGATAGTAAGTAGCTAAGCTCATATGTTTAGCCATTAAGATCAGAGCATGTCTCTGGTCTTTTTTGTATTCATAACATGAGCGAATGGTTTATAGTATTCAATGTAGCTAGTTAATATATGTGGTTAATTAACATATAACGTTTGAAATTATTAGAAATTCATCATTTTATAATTATAAAGGAATAATAATGACTACTGAAAATGGAAACAGCCTTTACCAAGATAACTTGGATAAGGAACAAAATATCTCAACGAAACAGACGAATAATACCGTCAATGTTGGCCACTTAGAACTATTAGAAGAACGTCCTGTGATTAACAAAGAACGCTTGGACGTAGGTAAAGTGACCGTTACCAAGCATTCACGTACTAAAACTGTCGAAGTGCCAATTGAGTTGGTAGAAGAATATATCACCATTCGTACTGAGTACCATGACGCGGAGAGCCAAGATTTACTCTCTGGTAATTACGATGACAAAGACATATTGCGCCACGTCGAGCCTTCTTTGGATAGTAAGGCCGTAGTAACTATTAATGGTAAACAAATAGAGATTGGCGATGAACCGATCGATATTGTGCTATCTCGCCAAGTGGCTACTATTACCAAAGATACCTACGCTATCCAAGACATCGAAATCAATAAAAGCACTCATGTACATACTGACAGCATTCAAGTAGAGCTCAAGCATGAAGAGTTAGATGTGACTGAAGAAGGTCTATTGGCTCATGGTTCTGATACAACTCCGTTAAAATAAGTGCTGATAGTTTAGACACTATGAAATCGTATGATTGATAAAGATTATTTCACAATATGAAAAAGCAACGCTATCCTAGCGTTGCTTTTTTAATGCTTATTAACTGCTAAGTATTGAAGACCAACTATGAGGCTTCATTACACTCGAATGTATTAACATTTGACTCATCTGCACCAGCAGTACGCATAACGCCAGTTTTACGAGCTTCGTGCCCTACGCGCCATTGTGTGAAGCCTTGACCACCATCAATTGCGGTCGCCACTTCAAACACTTCAGGATTACTACCTTCATTGGTCTGGTTCAACGTTACTGTACCCATGTCGGTTGCGACAACAACTTGATTGGCATCTTCTTTATAAGTCGCCTCAACTTTTAGTTCAGGTGTACATAGATATGACATCTGCATGACGGCACTGTTTACTGAAGCAGTAGTATCACCTTCTACTTCGTTAAGTGAAGCGTCTTCGGTACCGACGACGACATCACTAGGTTCAGCAGGCTCCGCTGACATTGGAACAGACTCTTCTGTATTAGCACCGTCTTCCATTCCCGACTCTGGCTCTGCCTGTTGCTGACAAGCACTGACCGTCAAGGCGCCAGCCAACAAACCTGATAAAACTACTGAGCTGCGTACTTTTTTTAAGAATTCTACACTCATGACACTCTCCCAAATAAATATGTTAAACACTATAGCGTGTCCATAAATTCACGCCTATGCTGAATTTGTAAGTAATCAATACAAAGTGTTTGTTGGTCTTAGTCTAGCAAATTTTAAGTTTGCATAAGTTATCTAACAGATATAAAAAAGCCCTTATCTACTTAAGTTAAGGGCTTTTTTAGGTAAGAGCTTGCTTTAATAGCAGTTCAGTAAATAGCTAATGACTTGCTATGATTAACGACTAGATTTTACCATGACACTGCTTGTATTTAAGACCTGATCCACAAGGACACGCTGCATTACGACTGATATTCATACCTGCATATGGGTTTGGTTCATTAGCATTACTACCGTTACCTGCTATAGCAGCACCAACGCCAGCTGCGGCAGCACCGCTATTTAGATTGCGGCTTTGTGGTTGCGGCTGAGCAGCTGAACCACTCGCATTGCTATCCAGGTTATCTACATCATCATGTTCAAACTGCATTTGCATATGGGCAGCATTCTCACGTTGCTGAATCTCTAATGCTTCCAGTTCTTCCTTGGTTGGAATATGAACACGTGATAAGTCTTGTACAGTCTCAGACTTAATTGCACCAAGCATCATTTGGAACAATTCAAACGACTCACGCTTGTATTCCTGCTCAGGGTTTTTCTGTGCATAACCACGTAAATGAATCCCTTTACGTAGCTGATCCATCTGCGTTAAGTGCTCTTTCCAATGCTTATCTAGACTCTGTAGCATGAAATGACGCTCAAGCTGAGCGGCGTCTTTTTCACCCATCTGCTCACGGCGACTGTGATAACGATCTATCGCCGTTTGAACGATTTTCTCACGCAGCCCTTCTTCATCCAGACGACGATCTTCATCCAACCAATCGTTAATCGGCATCGAGATTTTGAATTCGTCTTCTAATTCGTCTTCTAAGCCGTCAATATTCCACTGATCATCAATAGAGCCAGGCGGAATAAACTGATTGATCATTGCGTTATACACTTCATGATGCATCACTTCGATGGCTTCTAATAAGTCCATTTCTGCTAATAAATCATCGCGCTGACCATAGATAACTTTACGCTGCTCATTGGCAACATCATCATACTTCAATAGGTTTTTACGGGCATCAAAATCGCGACTCTCAACTTTACCTTGCGCGTTTTCGATCGATTTAGAAACCATTTTATGTTCGATGGCTTCATCTTCTTTGAGGCCCATCGCACGCATCATATTGACCACGCGATCGCCTGCGAAGATACGCATCAGATCATCTTCAAGCGATAAGAAAAAGCGTGACATACCAGGGTCGCCTTGACGACCAGCACGACCACGTAGCTGGTTATCAATACGGCGTGACTCATGGCGCTCAGAGCCGATGATATGTAAACCACCAGCTGCTACGACTTGGTCATGTTTGACTTGCCATTGAGATTTTAGACGCTGCATCTCTTCTGGGCTCACCGCATCGATATCTTCGATAAACGACTGCCAGTTACCACCGAGGATAATATCAGTACCACGGCCTGCCATGTTGGTGGCTATCGTGACTGACTTTGGACTACCTGCCTGTGCAATAATTTCTGCTTCACGCTCATGCTGTTTGGCGTTTAGGACATTATGCTTGACGCCTTCTTGGTCGAGCAAGTAAGACAATTCTTCACTAGCTTCAATCGTCGCTGTACCAACCAGTACTGGCGCACCCTTGGCTTGAATTTCTTTAATTTCGCGAATGATGCCTTTGTATTTGCCTAACTTGGTTAGGAAAATTTGGTCATCCATATCGATACGAGCAATCGGCTCATGCGTTGGAATCACGATGACATCTAGATCGTAAGTAGATTTGAATTCGGCAGCTTCAGTATCAGCAGTACCCGTCATACCAGACAGTTTGTCATACAGACGGAAATAGTTCTGGAATGTCGTCGTTGCAAGCGTTTGGTTCTCTGCTTGGATCTCAACGTTTTCTTTCGCTTCTACTGCTTGATGCAAGCCTTCTGACCAGCGACGACCCGGCATGGTACGGCCTGTATTTTCATCAACGATGACCACTTCGCCTTCATCGACGATATAGTGAACGTTTTTGACAAACACGTGATGCGCACGGATGGCAGCTTGAACGTGAGCCAAAAGTGGCAAACGACTTGGGCTATATAAGCTTTCGTTTTCACCCAGCTCACCCACTTCGATTAAGAAGCGCTCGATTTTTTCGTAGCCTTTTTCGCTGATCTCAATTTGGCGATTTTTTTCATCGATCCAGAAGTCTTCTTCTTCGTTATTCTTGTTTGCTTCTTCGTCTTTTGAACGAATCAGCACAGGAATAATCGTATTAATCAACGCGTACATGCGTGAAGAATCTTCAGCTTGACCCGAAATGATAAGCGGCGTACGAGCCTCATCAATCAAGATTGAGTCAATTTCATCGATAATACAAAAGTTTAGCGGGCGCTGTTTTTTCTCAGCAAGACTAAAGACCATGTTATCGCGCAGATAATCGAAACCGTATTCGTTATTGGTACCATAGGTAATGTCGGCTTGATAAGCTTCGATTTTTTCTTGTGGCGGCTGCTGTGAGTAAATTACACCAACAGTCATACCCAAAAACCCAAACAACGGACGGTTTAGCTCAGCATCACGTGCGGCCAAATAATCGTTGACCGTGACCAGATGAACCCCTTTACCGCTGATAGCGTTTAGGTACATGGCCAAGGTTCCCATTAGGGTTTTACCTTCACCAGTTTTCATCTCAGCGATTTTGCCTTCGTGCAAGGTGATACCGCCGATCAGCTGCACGTCATAGTGACGCATGCCGTTGACACGTAATGATGCTTCGCGGCAGACAGCAAATGCCTCTGGCAATAATGCATCTAAGCTTTCGCCTTTTTGATGGCGCGCTTTAAATTCTTCAGTTTTTTGTTGTAGTTGCTCATCAGACAGGGCTTGTATTTCAGCCTCTCGTGCGTTGATCTTGCTGACCACTTTACGCATGCGTTTTAATTCGCGGTCATTTTTAGTGCCAACCACACTGCCTATAATCTTTGATAACATAATTTTTTGACCTATGGAATATTCGATAATTAGTGCGCATTAGCCAAAGCTTAGCTCTCTGCCTTGTCATCACCCGACTAAGTACTACCTAATTTAGTATCGCCCAATTAAGTGTGCCGTCATTATATATGGTTATGACGCTGATGGATACAAGGGCAGCGAGTAGATATTTGCCACAGTAAAAACCTAGTAGGACGTGTTAAAATAGCGAATACCTTGTTAAATTTCTTAGCTTTTTCAGCGTCTTTATAATTTGTCATAGTTCGATTTTTATACGTTTGCTACCACTGCATCTTGGTTCAAAATTTGTCGTTGAGCCATTTATCTATAAGTAACTGGCTTATTGCTAAAGCCAAAGCTATATATCAAACTCATATATAAGAAAAATAACCCTTTAGTATCTCTATCACAAAATACTCATTACCACTCATTAAAGCACTATAAGAGACTCTGCATGACCGTAAAGCCATCTGTACAAAATCAGTCATCAAATCCCAATTCATCAGAAAAACCCTTATCAAAACAAGAGACCTCTGACTGCTTAAGTATAGGCGATGAAGTCTATAACCTAGCAGATCATACGCCGATGATGGTGCAATATCTAACCATGAAAGCCAACTATCCACAAGCATTGCTCTTGTACCGGATGGGTGACTTTTATGAGCTGTTCTTTGACGATGCTAAGCGTGCGGCGCAAATACTAGATATCACACTAACGCGCCGTGGTACGGATAAAGCAGGCAACACGATAGCCATGGCAGGTGTACCCTTCCATGCAGCCGATAGCTATATGGCACGCCTAATCGCGGCTGGGCAAACGGTCGTCGTCTGTGAACAAATTGACGAGTCGACAACGACCAATGCTGGCAGTGCTAACAATAAGTCCAATGTCCCTGCGATGGGCGACAAGCAAAAGAAAGACAAAAGCAAATCTGCTGCTGGTAGCATCATGCGCCGCGAAGTGGTTAAAACGCTTACCGCAGGTACTATTACCGATGATGCGTTAATTGCCCCCAATCATACGCCGACTGTGGTTGCCATCGATATTGCGACTATGAAAACGCAAGACAATAGCCAGACGTTACAAGCAGCTATTAGTCAGATGGATTTGGCTGCAGGTACACTGACTACCCAGACACTGATAGCGGACAAAAACGATATAGATGGTCTGCAAACTCAAATGCTTACTGTATTAGCACGTTTTGCGCCTAGTGAATGCATCATTAGTGAAGCACTTATTGATGGCGTTGGCGGCAGCATTAGTGGCACTGATTCAGAGTGGCTACTGTGGTTACGACAAAATCTGGACTGCCCTATTATAGAGGTGGCTGCCAACGATTTTCATCGTGAGCATGCTAGTGACACGCTTTGTCAGCAGTTCGAAGTCCAGCGTCTCGATGGGTTGGGCATTCATGAGGCTCCACTTGCGCAAACCAGCTGCGCTGCGCTTATCCACTATGCGCGTCAAACTCAGCAACGCCACGTACCTCAAGTCAACCAACTCATTGTCGAGTACAGCGATGATTATTTGATTATCGATGCTAATAGCCAGCAAAACCTTGAGTTATTTAGTCCAGTCAGTAGTAGTGGTACTTCCCTAATATCCGTACTCAACCATTGCCAAACACCAATGGGCAAGCGACTGCTCGTACAGCAAATGAAGCGTCCACTGCGTCAGCATGCGCGCATCGATATGCGTCTAGACGCGATAACGTCCCTATTGAATGCGGATGGTAATTCAAATCAAAATTCAGGAAATAGCTCACTGGTCACCAGTTTACGCGATACGCTAAACACCATTGGCGATATTGAGCGAATCAGCAGTCGCATCGGACTGATGAGTGCCAAACCTCGTGATTTACGCAAGCTTGCCGATGGTATCGCTAGCAGCGCCCAGCTTACCACTCTGCTGACAGCGTCAGGTATCAGCCATGAAGACGCTGGTCTATTGCCGATGTTGATGCAGCAATTGCCCGCTCAACTGCCAGCCGTTCAATCTGTCGCTGAGTTAATCGAGCGCGCTATTGTCATTGAGCCACCTGCACATATCCGTGATGGTGGTATGTTGGCAGCGGGCTATGATGACGAGTTCGACCGCCTCACTCATCTCCATGACAACATTCAAGTGACATTGGACGAAATGGTAGAGCGAGCGCGTCAAGATAACCAACTACCGAGTCTAAAAGTAGGCTTTAATAAAGTCAGTGGCTTTTACTTTGAACTGCCCAAGATGCAGGCGAAAAATGCCCCTGCTCACTTTATTCGTCGGCAAACGCTCAAGAGTAGTGAGCGTTTTATTACTGATGAATTAAAAGAAGTCGAGACGGAGTATTTAAGCGCCCAGTCTCTGGCATTGGCTCGCGAAAAGCAGCTTTACCAAGCGCTGCTCAACCAACTAAGCGAAAACTTGGCTGAGTTACAACAGCTGAGTGCTGCGATTGCTCAAATTGATGTCCTGAGTAATTGGGCGCAGCTTGCGACGACTTACCATTGGCAACGCCCAGTTATGGGAGTAGATTCAGAAAACCAGAGCAAATCTATAGCCAAAAATCAGACCCATATTGATATCCGCCAAGGTCGTCATGTCGTGGTCGAAGCGGCGTTAAATCAAGCGAATGCGAACAATCGGAACGGTGTTGCATCAAGTACAAACCATTTTGTCGCGAACGACTGCGTACTGGGTAGTGCTCATGCTGATGAAGGACACTCTGAAAGACTACTCCTCATCACTGGTCCTAATATGGGTGGTAAGTCTACCTATATGCGCCAGACCGCGCTGATTGTACTGCTCGCTCATTGCGGCAGCTTTGTACCCGCTGAGCATGCACATATTGGTGATATTGACCGAATATTTACCCGTATCGGCTCCGCGGATGATTTAGCTGGTGGCAAATCCACTTTTATGGTTGAGATGATAGAGACAGCCAATATTTTAAACCAAGCAACGAACAAATCACTGGTATTAATGGATGAGGTCGGACGCGGTACTGCCACTACTGATGGTCTGGCTATCGCTCATGCTTGTGTCAACCGTCTAGTCGAGATCGGGTGCCTGACACTATTTGCCACTCATTATTTTGAGCTGACGCAATTGGGACAGACAAGTGACGAGATTCGTAACGTCCATGTCGCCGCCAGTGAAATCGATGGTCAGTTACTTCTCCTTCATCAAATCAAGGAAGGCGCAGCAAGCTCTAGTTTTGGATTGCACGTCGCCAAAATGGCGGGTATCCCCGCACAAGTATTAAATGATGCCAAACGTTACTTGATAGACAATCTAAAAGCAGAAAATGAAAAAACTATTGATGATAAAAATGACTTAGCTAAGTCAGTAACGGATAAACAGCGAGAGTCTAACAACGATGTTGTTTTAGAATCACAAAGTAGTTACGCGATACAATCACCAAATGTAGCGGATAATCTAAAGCAAAATCAGTTATTTAGCATAGAGGACGAACTAAGCGCCATTGATCCTGATAGCCTGACCCCTAAACAAGCGCACGATTTAATCTATCATTTGAAGAAAATCATTAGTCATTAAAGGGAATTGTCAAATTGTAGTAAAGGCGCTAAAATACGCTTTATTTTCGACTATTCTATTTAGCCAAAAGCCAAATCAATAACAGGTAGACATTACTATGACCTTTGTCGTTACAGATAACTGCATTCTTTGCAAATACACCGACTGTGTAGAAGTCTGTCCTGTGGACTGCTTTTATGAAGGCCCAAACTTCCTTGTCATCGATCCTGATGAGTGTATCGATTGCGCACTATGTGAACCTGAATGTCCAGCCAATGCGATCTTTTCAGAAGACGAAGTGCCCAAAGGACAAGAGATGTTCACTCAGCTCAATGAAGAGCTGGCGCAAAAATGGCCAAACATCACTGAGATGAAAGGACAAATGCCAGAAGCTGAAAAGTGGGACGGCGTAGAAGGTAAGATTCAGTATTTAGAGAAGTAGTTCATAGTTTGAAAAAGTATTTTATACACAAAAAGGCTGAAGCAGTTGCTTCAGCCTTTTTTATTACGCTGTTTATTAGTAGACCTTTCAAACTAGATTATGGTTCGCGTACCCTCTTCTCTAGTGCTATTATCGAATAACTAATAAGTTCCTCGACATGAGCTGGGTAAATACTTGGCTGGAATAGTCGTGCCATCTGCTACTGAACCACAACGCCAACCTGCAATAGTTTTACCACCATCAGTGATACCCTCTAAAGCATTGCTACCAGTTTGGATAGGGGCTAGTGTCAAAGTATTCGTTGTGCTAGTTACTGTAGATAAGTTTGCCTCGTCAGCCAAAACAGTAATGGTCCCATTGCTACTTACTGTGACGCTTTTTACATACTGGGTCGCAGTGAATTCATCACAAGCATTGGGTAAAATGCTAGAGACATTAGCTGCTGAAGAGGACTGTACTGCAGCTACTACTGACGTACGACAAGCAGAGGCTGCTAACATTACCTCTGATGATTTGGCTTTAACTGTATAGTCTTGATAAGCAGGTAATACGATTGCAGCAAGAATGCCAATAACAGCAATTGCTATCATCAAATCTATTAGAGCGAATCCCGGTTGAGTTTCAAAATATCGATTAGATTTAGATGATAACATAATAACGACAAACTCTTTAACGAATGGTATTCTAACATTGCACAGGATATGCCAGCCTCATAATTTATACATTTTTTGGCTTATGTTTTAGTCGAATCTGACGTCAATTAAATATTAAATTTGACTTTATAATGAAAATTAAATTGTTATTGAAAAAATGATGTTATTACCAAGGGCGTAAATCGACAATTTTTATAATTCTTCCTTGATTCTCTATATCTATAAGTACGGTCATATCAACGGCTTTAGCTTTTAGTGGTATAAAACTATTTGCCAGTGGATACCTCTTTAATATTCTTGTCACCTCTATCGAGTCATTGTAATTGTTTAATAAGGCAACATCTTGGCTATTTTTTATTATCAAAGGCTTAGCCAAGTCAAAATCATTATAAAATTTAGGTCTTTGAGCTGGGCTAATATTATATTGGGTCTCTTTGAGTATAGAGTCTAACTGCTCAGACTCATTAAGTTGGCTTAAATCAACATAAATATATTCTGGACCAAACCTTGGCCAATTATGTTTTTGCTTATCCTCCTCGATAATATCATTTACTCTAACCAGCTCAAACCTATCAGCTACATAAGCGATCCAAACAGGACGCGCTTCATACATTGAATACAAGCCGTAGCATAGAGCACTTAATTGAACCAGTATAATAACCACTAAATCTGTACGTAAAGTTTTTTTGTTCTTTTTATAAATGACGAAGGTTAATATTGGACCTAGTACCAAGTCTACTACTAGTATCATTACAAATAGTTTACTGGCATCCGTTGCTTTAAATAACGGTGCGGGATACCAAAGTAGCTGGACCAATAGATAAGCTGCCAAAACTAGCACTATACTAAAAGCAAAATGAATGAAAAATGCTTTTAACTTATCTCGCAACACATCTACTTTGGAATACATAATAGTCTCACCTTAGAATTGGTATAATATCTTGATATCAACGATGAACCATAAATTATTATTACTACAGCTATTTCGCTATCCATAAAAAAGCCAAACATAATGTTTGGCTTTTTTATATCCATCAGATTAAATAAGGAAGTTAATCCTACTTAATTTTGATTACTCACCGCGGCAAGAACCTGGTAGGTATTTAGGGCTTATAGTACCTGGACCACATACCCAAGCATTTACCGTAGTTCCTAAATCGTCTGCATCCATAGTATCGCCAGCAGCATTTTTAGGAGTCAATGTGAAAGTTTTTTCAGCAGCATCACCTAAATCTTCTGCATCAGTAGTTGTCACAGTAATAACACCTGTGTTATTAGTTTCCACTAATGCGGTGTATTTAGTAGATGGAGCCGCGTCTATCGCTTCAACCGCATCTTGTCCCTCTCCTGACGCTTCTACTGCTTCTATACCGACTTCACAGCCCCACTCATTAGCTGCTGGTAAGCTACTAGCTGATTGATATACTTCTGTAACTGTCGTGCGACAGGTAGAAGCTGCTAATACTGGTTCAGTAATTTTTGCACGAACCGTATAATCTTGATAAGCAGGAAGGGCTACCGCTGCCAAGATACCGATAATAGCGATAACAATCATTAGTTCGATTAGGGTAAAACCTTTTTGAGCGTTCATAGACTTGTCCTTTTGGATAATATGGCAATAGAATTACTATCTAACTGCCAGCTATAAATATAATGTTTCTCTTATTATAACTGTTGCAGATACTATGCCAACTTTTTTTAATATACTAAAAAAATATTAGACTCTTTTTAAATTGAACCCTTAGTATTTATCGCCTCTAGATTTTAGCTAGTCATCAATTGATCAATCTTGATATTTTCTACCGACTTCATGACATAAAAGCATCAAGCTAGAAAATGATATTGCTAATTCATTGCTGAAAATTGTCAGTTTATGTGAGTTATGAACGATATACGTAATGGCAGCTGACGTTTTTTGTCAAGTAACCTGAATACTGAGCACTTATTGCCACTCATCGCCCATACCACATTTACTACCTCGACATTTTTGCCCAGCACTAGACAAGGTGAGCGTGCCATCACCCGCCATACGTTGACCTGAGACTGGTATTGCTCTAATCGTCCAGTCACGCCCTCCTAGTGTATCAGTACTTGTATTCCAACTTTCTCCGCCCAGTATGCCTGTACCTATGGTAACTGTATAGAGTGCTGTTCCCGAGCTAGGAAAACTTACACTACCGTCGGTAGCAGGATTACTTGAAAATATAGAGGAGAGTGGCACTCTATCATAGCGCTTATAGTTGATCTTATTGGACTCAACACGGCTGGCTATCTGCTGCATTTCGCTCATCATATCAGCACGATTGGTTCGCTCAATATATCCTTGATAACTCGGGTAAGCAATGGCTGCCAAAACACCGATGATAGCTACTACAATCATTAACTCTATCAGCGTAAAGCCTCCTTGACGCATTGTCTGAGTAGATGAGTACCGATCTAGGACGAGCTTTTTCGTCTCTACTGACAACGTTACCATACCGTCGCTCCTGCACAATCTGCTTCTGTGATATCAAAATCACTATTGCTTGAGCAGCGTAACCCTTGGCTTGAAAGCAAGAAGCTATCGGCCCCTACTAGATCGATGGGCGTTGCCATCATTACCCAGTTATTAGCACGTCCTGTCCCTTGATGCAGTGTATTAAAGGTAGCAGGCGTACCTGAGATATGACCGAGTTTGATATTGTATCTTGGATTAGCCGCAGGGAAACTTATAAGGCCTGTACTATCGCTAATGGTATCCGAGCGAGGCTTGAATCCACGATAAGTTAGCGCCTTTGCACGCCATTGCTCAAGCTCAACGGACAAGGATAGCATTTTTCGTTGTACGTCTGCTTCAGCATTGCGAATGACATAAGCACGATAGCTTGGTATGGCAACGGCAGCCAATATAGAGATGATGGCAACTACAACCATCATCTCTATCAACGTGAAGCCTGTCTGTCTGGTCGAGTGGCTACTCTTAGACAACATATCAATGTTCCATCCAGCTGAGTGGATTAATACGTTTATCTGTATTAATACCTCCATCTACGCCACAACTTGGTCCGACACATTCATTAAATATATCGTCGGCGTTACCGCAATTACCATCTGGGCAGATGAGATCAGGCTCACAGTCTTCGCCTTCACAGCGGTTTACAAGGCTCGAAAATACAGATGTATCGTTATATTGACTGACAATATTATCGACGATACCTGATCCTGCAACGAAAGTTGAGCGTGGTGTATCTGCATCTTCTGAGCAGCTACCATAAGGTAGACAGGTGCGCTCTCTCTGAGTTGAGCCCTTGACACCTGCACTACACGCTTGGATATCTTGTCCTGCGTCAGGGTTGTATGTTGAGGATATTAATACACTAGCGATAGCATCTGGCTCATTAAACATCTTGAGCTTGTATCTGCTAGTAGATACTTCGCCATCATCCCAGTAAATGAAAGGCATATACCAACCTTGTACTACGTTATCAGTCATGTTCTGTCTAATACCAGTATCGCCTCTATCTGTATCAGTAAACGTGAGCTGTTGAAGATTATTACCGGTTATGTCATCATCAGAACCATCAACCTTAATGACTGGGGTACGCAAACTGATCGTGGAGGCCGCATCACTACTGTAATCAAACAAATCTCTACGACCCATATCTTTGTCGATAACGGTATACAGCGCATCCGGTGTATTTCTCTCTGCTGATACTGGGCTACTACGATCGCCCGTCCCTACCGTTATCATTGTCTGTACACCTGAATATGTACCCTTGTTGCCAGCCGCATCTTCATAGTCATATTTCCCATTATAAAACGTAATCAATGGGCGCTCATAGATGCGAGGAGGTGCATCTCCGTCCGATGCTTGGTCACTGACATCGAGTACTTTTACTACACGGTCTACTTTAAAGTTCACAGTATCTTTATTATTATTGATATCGGCGCGCCATACTTGTCCACCTAGATCGGCAAAGTATATAGAGTCGGTTAGGCCATCATAGTTACGGTCTATTGCTCTTACTTGTGTCACAATACTGTGTTTTAGATCAGCAGCTTTAGAGTATTGTAACGAGGTACTACGAGCGGTGTAGTTTGCTGAATCATCTTGGTTACTTGTCCACCATAGTAATTTACCACTATCAGTAGCAGAGGTTTTTATCGTCTCTTCATTATTCTCTTCGTCTATCTGAACTTTACCCATTTGTACCATATACATGGCATTACCTTGAGCTTTTGATTTATCTGCGCAACTTTCACTACTTGCATTATTGCCTAGTTTAAATTGTGGATCTTCATAACAGTCATCATAACCACCTGGTAAGAAGCTAACCATCACACGCTCGCCACCGCTCTTTACATAGCCAAGGGTCGGTTTGCCCCATGTCTGGCCCATGCGTGCATAGGCTTGTTGTTCGAGTGTTATGTTATCGGTTGTACCGTTTTTAGTGCCACTCAACGCCACTGTCGTAGCACCCTTCCGACGATTGGCGTAGTTGGAGCCTACACTGTAGATCATCTCAGGTTTATCAACATCGGTAACATCTAAAGCGTAATACATAGACCCGCCCATACGCAATCCGCCTAGCGCAAAGCTTTGCGCCGCTTCATAAGTATTGGTCGTTGTTTTCTCTTCTTCGTCAATCTTTGACTTGGTCGTGTACGATACATAAGTCAACCAAGGCGCATCGACACCATACGGATAGCTACCGTCTACAGCAGTACGATTCACATTATTCGCTAGAGCGTCTGGCTGCAAATCAAGGATTTGCTTGGGCACAAAAGTAAATGTCTCTTGACCTGTGCTGTCGTCTAGCATATGCAGCGCACCGTCCATAGAGCCATAGATGATATAGTCTTTACGAGTGCTGATGTCGAACTGTCCAGAGGCATCAACCTCTACCGATTGAGTGATCAGCTGCGGTATAGAGTGAAGCACGCCACCGACGTTTTTTAGATCTTTATTTTGTGGCGCGCTTAGCGCTGTACCATCTGTAACAGTGTCAGTTACGCTGTAACCCATGAACTTAAGCAATGCAAGTTTTTTATCGTTATTGTTTTCAGTTTCGTCAGTTAAGGAGGCAAAATTGACTGGCTTTTGGTCAGTGACTTTGAGATTGGTCAAGCTATTGCCGGTATCGACGAATACATTTCTATCACCCACTATAGGTGCATTGGCGTTTTCGAATATCTGTTGATACGCACCACCAACTTGCGGTAATCCACCATCAGGCCTTATGGTATCAGGACGTTCGATACCAATCGTATTCCAAATATCGTGAGTATTTTTGGCAAACAAGCCCGTATTATCTTCGAAGACAAAATCACCATCATCACCTGTTAGCGTACCATTTACGACATTGTACTTTTTGAGGTTACCATTCCATAGTCGTTGTGATCCAGGGACTGGATCGAGAATCGGCAGATAAGCAAATTTGCGTGATTTTAAGCCGCCCAAACTATCGAGCGGTACAGACATTGTCCCCGAAGATATTGAATCAATTTCAGTATTACCAACCTCTTCAATAAATGTCTTAACGCTAGCCGCAATATCTTCTGGTTCTTGAGTATAGTAAAACCCACCTTCACCAAAGCCTTGACCTTTTTCGCCAAGCTTACATAGGTTTTGAGCGTCTACGCTCGTGACATTCGGGTGGTCGCACTGATAAACATCGACTGTCTCGACCGTATCATTTTGACGAGTAATGGTTTGAGTAACTTTCCCTTGCTGGGCTAACTGTTTATATACATCTCCAAAACCTACTGTCGCTGTAGCAATAGGTACGCTCTTGATGTTGGATTCGTTATATAGCGTTTTAGCGTACTGCCCTATCAGCTCCCATGCTGGCTTGCCTACAAAGACGGGAGGGCTGAACTGATCGTCATAGCCATTCTCATTTTGTGCTCCCCTAGAGGGAAGCTGAGGATTGCTAATAGGAAAGGAGCTGGCTCTTAAGCTTGTAGTTATTAGACTTTTAGTATTATTTTCGTCATAAACATTATTTGGTTCCCCATCAGTCAAGAAATACACACCATAACCATCACACTGACTCGGACCATCAATAGGTGAATCATAGGTTAAAAGATCCTCTTTCTTGGCTGTATCTACTGATCTATTAAAACCACTTGTAGGATTCGCTCCCACTTCTCTTGTAACTGCTTTATAATAGAAAGTAAAAATTCCATCTCGAGTATATACTATATTATTTTTGCTTAGATCAGGACCTCCTAACAAACCAAAGTTAATATTACCTAGATTTCTATCATTACCTTGCGACCTTCTAAAAGAATTACCTATACAATCAGAATATTTATCACCATTATCTGAATATATATCCGAGCTGATACTCACACAATCATAATACAATGTGTATTTTCTATTGCTGTAGCGATATTCTAAAACACCTACCATTTCATATACGGTTTCAGTCTCCGTTGTCTGAGTATTCGTTCCTAGCATATAGGCACCCGCTTCAGCATAGGCATTGGCTATTGGGGTATAAGCTGTTGGTTCAAGATCTTTGATAACATCAAGTAGCAACTTTCTATTATCAAGCGTCAAATCTGCTATTGGGGCATTGATGAGTCCGCCACCATTTCCATATCCTCCAAAGAAACTTCCTAGACCAATCCTATACTTGTCTAGCTCAACGTTCGGTCCAAAGCCTTTTTCCTCATCTTTAGGATTGGCAAGCAAAGGAATAAGCGCCCTTTTTAAACGCGACATCCGATCAAAATAAGGTTGACGGTTTTTGTAAGCATAATCAACTTCATAGGTCACCGACTGACTCGTTGGATTACCTTCATCATCGAAAATAACTTGAGTCAAACTATCATTATAAATGCGGTCTCTCGATGATATTTCTGGATAGTCCCTTGCGACACTCACAGCTCCCATACTAAATGAGTTGTCTAACATCATCATAATGGACGCATTGCCGTAGGTTGCCCCTTGATATATTTCACGATCAGAGGTGTGCCCTGCACTCGTTGCCATACAGCCTATTATGACCGTCGATAATAGCTTTACAGACCAGTCTGATACATTACGGTAGGAGGTATTGTCTACATTGCTTGGTAATATTTTCATGATGGTTACCCATATCCGTGAATTGTTAGAAAGTAACAACTTATACCTAGTCTGTATTGCTCTAAGATATAAAATAGGTGGTACTAACTGCCAGAGATACACTCGACACCCACAGGCTGATTTAGATAGATTTGCTGCTGCGTCTGAAATGGAGTGTCAAGTGCGGTTAGGCAGCTATCTACCGTATCCGTACCTGTACGCGGCTTCTCAAGACAACTTGCTATAGAAGACAGTGATGCTTGAGACAATGCTGGTACGACTGAAGTAACATAGCCAATAAATGTCGTACATTCGATAGTTGTATTGCCGCCATTTTCTGGTGTGTCGAAGTTATTAGAAAATGTGCCTACGACTTCTCTATCAAGAATGCCTTCATTATCAGTTGCTACGGGCGCTACAAAGGTCATCTGGGTAATCACTCGACCTTCGCTAACATAATCGTTATCATCACTTGGATCACAGTAGCCGTTTTTTCTACTGTTCAATAACCCACCATCTTTATTGAGCTCACTAATCTCCAGAATACTAAAGAGCCTAGTACTTCGCGGCCTTACACAAAAGCTTACCTCATGTCCTTCTCTTTGTGTCGCTGACATATAGCCTTTGAGCGTATCAACATTACCACGGCGCTCACTTAAAATGCGGTCTTCTTTTTCTACTTTCATAAACGCGGCATCATTGGCTTGAAATAAGAGTTTATTTACTTGATCTGCCGTTGCCACTCTCAGATCTGTAGTGCTTTGTCTGACCGCAATTGTACCTACTATCATGATTAATATGAGTACAAACAACACTACGATAAGCACCGCACCTGACTGAGTACTAGGACTAAGAGATGAGCTAGGATAGCTCATAAAAGGTCGTTTCATCATAATCCACCTCTGGCATTGCGTAGTAGTATCATACTCTCATAGACACTGCGTAGGTAGGTAGGACCTGCAATAGTATCTGTGTCAAGTTTCGTATTCGCTACATCGAGTATATCAAAGCTCAATTCGCTGTTAGACTGCTGGGTTGCTGTTGGATTGTCCGATCGCGATAAGATACCTATCTGTAAGCTTACAATACGCTGGTCTGAGTCCAAGCTACTAGGTGCTGGAATTGGCATATAAGCAATATTTGCTCGATCAGGGTAAGTAGCAAACCCTATACTATCTGATACGCCAAATAGCACTCTGAAATAATCGACATTGGGTATGATTATCGTGCCATCACCAGATAGATTATTGTTTTGAGAATCACCTTCAGAATCAGTATAGCTTGCAATATCAAGACCTGTACTACTTCCAGCAGTACTCTCATTATATTCGTAAATAGCCGAAGCACATGCCAGACCCAATGTATTTGGTGTTATTGTCTTATCCAGACGTACAAAGTAGCGTTCAATCACATAAAAGCCTTCTGGTATTGCAGCGCCTTCACAGTCGAACAAGTCTTCTCTACCTGATTGATATTGAATGGTCAACTGATCACTATTATCTACACTCACATTGCTGCTACTATTAGCAGATTCATTGCTAGACAATAAACTTGCTGGTATCGCTTTACCATCTAACACCAGACCTGATAAATTACCGTTTAACCAATTATCTGAAGTATCTTCGGGGGCTTCTGGTGCAGTAAGTACCACACCGCCTTGCGGCGTTAGGTGATTCATAAAGAATTCATCATAAGCATCAGTCGATTTAGCACCATAGTTAGTGCGTCTTAAGTTTTTTTGCATTTCAGAGAAGCCAAAAATAGCATTATCTTGAATTTGTGAGCTTGCTTCTTGACGACGACTATTAACTGAGCTGGTATAGAATACTTGTAATGCAGCAGCTGAGACAAGTAAACCAAGTACCAAGGCAATCATTAGTTCAACTAAAGTAAAACCCTCATCCTTTCTTGACACTAATATGCTTTTAGAAGGTATAACGACAGTATCCGACAAGACAAGCTGATAAATTTTTGTATTCATCTCATATCTCCATCATCATACACGTCGCTTTAGCATGATAATTCCCGCCAGCTGCCTCTACAGAATCATCTTCACCGACTACTCGTTCGGTCAGACAGTCGGTCTCACCATCTGTACCAATAGTAGGTGTTGTTTCTCCCCACGCAGAAATTAGACAATAAGAGAACATAATATTGTCTGCTGCATCTGTACCTGTTCCCCCAGTATTAGGGCAAGGATGCATCTGAATTTGAAAATCGTAACCCTGTAATTTGGATTTAAGGTTGTAGCTTTCTACTGCTGCTAGTTGCTCTGGACTACACAGTTCTGTAGCTAACCCATCCAAACCACATTTTTCACCAGGGGCGCTTGATGAAGCATACGGTTCATTAAAACTTTCTTCGTATGTTTCAATAGCAGATGGGTTTGCATGAATTTTTTCTGCTATATTTCGCATCATGACTAATGATTGAGAGCGCTCAAATGATTCGTTAGTAGCTTGAATAGCTCTTCCCTGTAATGCAGTATAGCCTAGCACGGCTACCGTTAGTAACAATAGCGCGACCATCACCTCAATTAGCCCTACACCTTTCTGCGTAGATTTCGCTACCATCAGCAGCCCCCAGTGTTTGTAGTATTGATATTAGCAATTTTATTCACACGTACCTGACCAAGTGTTTCGTTGGTAGAGCCACTATCGCATATGGAATACAATATTTCGTCGTCACCTGCAATTAATTTATTTGGCTGAAAGACAACAGTAGTTACTGTTGCAGGTGTGATACTTACGACACTCTGTTCACTAATATTATGGCTAGAGATATTGGTACTAGATGTATTGGTAATACCGGTGTGCAAGTCAATCTTCTTACTAGTACCGGAAGTCTCGTATCGTACGGTTATATTCTGACGACGAATAATACTTTCAGCTTTGGCTTCTTTTAGAGCACTCTCTATTATAGAAGCCGTTGACTTAACCCGCTGGTTGGCAAGCTGTGTACTGATACTTGGTGCAGCAATACTTACAATGATAGCCAGTACCGCAATCGTCACCATGAGCTCAATTAAGGTAAAACCTGAATGAGCTACCCGTATGTTGGGTTGTCGATTATTCACAGATGCATTCACATCAAATCCCTATTTAGCACTGTTAATGTCTGTCTCTTATCAGTCTTTGTTTTAAAGCAACTAAAATCCGGTATCGGTTTTGCTGATAATTTTATAGTTAATCTAACTAATAACATGCAATTTTTGTTCCACAATATTCTGTTGAGTTTATATACAAAACGACAAAAATCCCTATTCAGTGTATCAACAACTATATACGTATTTAATAATATATCCTGAAGGTAAAGAATTAGCAATATATTAATGATTTCAAACAGATAGCTTAATTAATGCTATTGACTACCATGCGCTAAAGCATATGCTGAGATATGATAGTTGCTATTACGTTGAGCATTTATCGTATTTGAATGGTCAGGTCTGATAAATGCTCGTGCTAGTGCCTGCAGGCTTGCACCTGTTGTAGAGACATCATCGAACAATAGTAAGCGTTTTACAGGAGGGCTCTGTGAGAGCGCGAAAGCATCATCTAGGTTACTTAGACGTTCAGCACGTGTCAGGCCCTGCTGACTCATCGTATCGTCAATACGCTGAACACCGTGCCACAACGGAATGTTCCAGTGTTTTGATAGTTGCGCAGATAAGATACTAACAGGATCAAAACCTCGTTTTGCTAGGCGTTTATCGGTGGTCGGCATAGCGACAATTACACTGTTGTGCTGATGACAGCCATGCGGACGTGGCAGCTGGCGTATCACATGTAGCAACAGAGGTAGCTTGGTCATGTCTTCATGGTGCTTAAACGCCCAAATTGCTTGGCGTATTGGATAGTCATAATAAGTAGATGCTTGTATGGATAGCGCCTTACCAAAAGCGATATCAACGTTAAAAGGGTCTGGGAGCCACGCGATACTATGATGACAGTGAGTACAAAGTAAGCCACTGCTCAGACGAAGTCCGATCTGATGAGTACGAGTAAGTAAAGCGTCGCTAGTTACCAATGCGAGCTTAGATTTTGTACTCTCATATTTTGAGCTTAGTGAGTGATTAGCGTTAGATAGCGCATGATGCGGTATTAGCTTAGATGCTGGTGTACTACGGTAAATACGGCATAGCTGGCAGCGTCTATCTATATACTCTGCCAGCCACAGTCCAGTTTGATACGGTGCTAAGTTGTGCATAGATTATTTATCATCATAATGCATGATAAGGCTCTGCTATATTAAAGACCTTTCCAATCGTTAAGCACAATACCAAAGCCGATAGAAGTGTTTTCATGATTATAATCGACAATAGACTCGCCATACCCTTGGAACAGCTGCACCATACCATTGACGTTTTCTGACAACGGATAGATATAATCGATTTGTGCCGCGCCTTTATTAGTGCTTGGATTGTAACGCAAAGTACCACTAACGCTCTGTTTGTCTGGCAAATCATATAAGAATTTGATATCGCCATAACCCATGTAATCTTCGATATCTGGGTTATCGTCATCGCTACTGCTATCACCATTCACTCGAGCCCATAGACGCGGTATGACTGACAGCTTACCCCACTCGGCCCCTGCCATCAGATAAGCACGGTTCCACGAACGTGATAATGGATCATCTTGTCCATTAGAATGGTGTACAGCACCTGCGCCTAACATGCGTAAACGTCCACCGAAAGGTAGATCTGCCGTTACAGGCTGAGTCAAAAATATTTCAGGTTGATAATCGGTAGCACGAAATGGTCGTGAATTGTCTTCATTATAAACCTGCCAATGTGATTCTTGGGTATAGCCAAACCATAGATCAGCACTGGTATCAAACAAATCTTCTGCGACTTTTGTTTTTAGAGATAATTGGAATTTTAGCTCAGTTTCGCGTATATCATTAGAATCAAAAGGATCTGTTTCTTGTGATGGTGTGCTTGGATTCAAATTGGGATCGAAGGTATAAAATAATGGCAACAGGTATGTCGGTCGATATGGTCTGACCGTCCAAGTACCACGCTCACTATTTTTGTCTAGGTCATAAGATAGACTGAGTGGCGAGAATTTTTCGATGTCTGTTTGAGTGACACCAACATTTTCTAAAATCTGTGCCTCGCTATTCGTTTCAGCATCTACTTCTACGTTGCCATTTGCCTTCAATTTGCTGGCAGCTGTTTGCTGATTGGTCATCAAGATGGTATCTGCATCTTCAACTGTCGTCCCACTCATTGCCGTTTGAGACTCAGCCAATATCACTTTTGGATTACCTGAGACCGTACTTTGAAAGGTTTTTGCCAAATCAATTGGTTGTTTAGTTGAGGTATAGCTTGGTGTCTTACCTTGTTCAGCCACTTTATCAAAACAAGCGAGGCGAGCAGCACTAGACTGGACTTGAGTACATTCAGAAAACAGCTTGGCTTGCTGAGCAATAAATTCTTTGCTAATTATTTTGCCATTTTGTGTACCCACATCAGAAGATATCGCACTGTTATCGAGACTCTGTGATAGGTCAAGACCCTCGTATTCAAACGCAGCTTCGGGTGCTGGCAGTTCATTATAGGTTTGAGAGTCATCAGCAGCTTGTACTTGTATCGTGGTACAACTCAACGCAAGCGCAACTGCAATACGAAGAGGCATATGTGCATTCTGGTAAGACGGCTGTTGGTGACGCTGAGTAATGGTATGGGCAAACATAAGTGTCCTTTATCTAACTAGCATTAGCGCTAGCAGAGTATATGAGGTAATTAATATGGCCATTAGCGTTATCGCTAAAATAGAATTGACTGAGGCTATCAGCTAATCGCAGATATTAGGAGCGGAAAAAATGACAATTAGCGCCCCTGCTGCATTGTTTCCTTATTGTAATGAAAATATAAGCACGATACTAGCTTTATCGATAGTTAAAATAAGCGCCTATCAATATAATCACTTATATAACAAATACTTACTAAATATTCTATAGTATGGATTTAATAGTACTAAAAAAGCCAGCATACTTTTCTTAGTATACTGGCCTTCTTAATATTCTTAAGAATTTTCGAAATATTACACTGGTTTCTTAAGTGTTCATTGTTAAATGTTAGTTGTTCAACGCCGATAATGTTTGCTCGAATTCTGAGCGACCAATCTCACCAACTTGCTGATTTACTAGCTGACCATCAATATAATACAGTAGCGCTGGTGGACCAAAGAGTTGGTAACGAGACAACACAGCTTTTGAGTCTGCTGTCGTCTCAGTGATATCAAGCTTCACTAATTGCCAATCTTGCATCTGCACTGGACGATTGTGAAACAGGTTCTTGTCCATAATGCGGCACTCAATACACCACTCTGCTGTCAAATCGACAATGACATTCGGATTGGCTGCGACAATGGTATCTAGCTCTGCAAGCGTCGTGATCGTCTTATCAGTGGTGCTATCACTATTCACTGGTTGACCAGACGTTGACTGTACCATCATCGGTGCTGCACCCAATGACGCTAGTGGATGTAAGCTATCATCATTACCCAATGCAGCGCCAACTATTAAACATGTTGCCCAAATACCAGCGATAAGGCTTAATGCTTGGGTCAGCATACGACCTTTACCTAGCCAACTCCATGCCCATGTTGCCACGACCATAAACCATAACGCCCATACCATCAGCATGATTGGCGATATAAAGACGCGCTCAATCAATAGCAGTGCCACGGCAAACAGTAGTAAAGCAAAGCCTTGCTTGACCCAATTCATCCACTCGCCTGCCTTTGGCATAATCTTGCCTTGAGTAGCACCGATTAGGATAAGCGGCGCTGATAACCCAAAACCCAGCATGAATAAAGCAGCAAAGCCGAGCAACGGACTACCAATGGTAGAGACCGCCAATAATGCCCCAAATAATGGCGCAGAAACACAAGGTGACACGACTAGCGCTGATAAAAACCCAGCGATTAAACTGCCGCCTGTACTACCAAGCTTACTGTCACCTGCTTGGCTTAAGCCTTGCATCTTTCGACTGATCGCTTGTGGTAATCGCACACTAAAAAGACCTAACATGTATAGTGCGAGAAGTATAAAAACAATAGCAAAGCTAATGAGAATAATTGGATTCTGCAGCCAACCTATAATACCTAAAGACTCACCGAATACTGCAATGACAGCGCCCAAAATGCCATAAGCAGTCGCTACCCCAATCGCGTAACTGGTGGTCAAGATGACACCACGTTTGACCGTTGGGTTTTGTTCGCGGGCTACAATGTTGGCCACAATAGGCAGCATCGGTAGGACGCAAGGCGTCAAAGCTAAGCCTAAGCCTGCTAAAAACAATAGTACTAATGCCAGCCAAGGGTGAGAAGCCAAACCAAAAGGATCGCTATCAACGAAACTGTTGTTCAAGGTACTTCCGCTATTGGCCGTCTCGCCTGTTACGCTGCTATTTGCTGCAGAAATCGTATTCATCGCTGCACTACTATCTAAAGAATCATACTCTACAGCGCTGTCATCAATGAGATCATAGTCAATAGCACCATCGTCTGTCAGTGCTTGCGCTTCATCAGGCAAAGTATTATCAAGAGCTGTTGAGCTTACTTCCTCTAGTTTCGTCGTAGCACTATTCTCTAAATCGGTCGAGCTCGCAGTACTCTCACTATCTGCTGATACCTGCGTCGATGCAGCTGCAATATCGACAGCCGTATTAATCTTTTCAGGTGGATAGCACAGCCCTGCTTTTGCACAGCCTTGCCAGCCGACAACGATAGCGGCACTATCTATATTCTTGCCACTATTGTTTGTCAGTGTTGTGGTAGCGACCATATTCGCTTGGTCAAATACCAGTACCTTGCCAAATGTTGGATCATCTATCGAATATGGTGTCTGGCTAAAGGTAAAAGGTGCAGCCGTTACGCCAGCGGGTAGCGTAAGCTTAATTTGCTTTTTATAGACGTAATGTTCAGGAGTGATATCAAAATTAACAGATAACCGCGTACCTGCTTTGACAGGGGTACTACCCGTACTCACCTGAAACGCTTGATCTACTGGCAAAAACTTTGACTTCGATGAGCTTTCACTACTACCGAAAAGGTCGCCTAACCCTGCCGCCTGTACTGTTGATGTCGTTGACAAACCTGTCAACAATGAGCCACTAGCGATGACAAGCGCTAAGATATGGGATTTTTTCGAATGAGTAGATACGCTAAATGATGAGGACTTTAGTGATGTCTTGATGGACATGAATGGCTACCTATTATTACCGATATTTTAATCAACCTACTCGCTATTTATTTGCGGGTCGCAGCAATGTCTATCTTGGTTTTAACTTTTTCTGGTGGATAGCATAGCCCAGCCGTTGCACACCCTTGCCAACCAATAATAACAGGCGCGTTTTTGGCGCCCTTACCATTACTCGTCGTCAGTGTCGTGGTTGCAATGACGCTTCTTTGAGTAAATACAGGAACCTGACCAAAGGTCGGATCATTGATGGATATTGGTGCTTGATTGAAAGTGAACGGCGTAGCGCTTATTCCTTTAGGGAAGCTCAACGTAAGCTTATCCTTATAGACATAATGCCCTGGCGTGATTTCAAAACTGATCGACAGCCGTGTGCCTTTGGAAGTCGCTTTAGTATTACTGACCACCTGAAAGGCTTCATCCACTGGTAAGAACTTTGATTTTGCCGAGGAGCTATTTTTAAATAAGTCATTTAACCCTGCTGCTTGTACACTGATCGATGTCATTGACAGAACCGTTACTAATGAAGTGCTTGCAACGGTTAGAACCAATTTATAAAGGTTTTTAGAAAAGTATTTATTAGACTGTTGGATCGACATAGATGATTACCTTTAATTGCAGTTTGCGATGACTGTTTTGCTGAGCGCCTAGATATATTTATAGCACTGACTATCAAACTTGTACTGAACAGTAGGAAATTTATCTACTGATAAAAAATATCAACCAATAAGGGAATATTGGTTGATATTTATAAATTGTTGAAAGTGCATCAATGAACGAATGTTTCATTCTACAAAGCTATATCAGTATCAGAATTTGTTCACTATACGGCTGTTATTAAGCTTTATAGCTGAGCATAAAGATCCGCATCTTGACCTTCACCACCTTGTTGACCATCAGCACCTAATGAAAACAAATCGTAAGGTCGCCCTTCACTACCTGGTGCAACATACTGCATCTCATTTTCCCAGCCATCGGTTGGATAGCCACCTTTAATATACCCACCTTCAGGATAGTTTTTTGCATCAGCAGGCGGTGTCGTAAGCGCCTCTAATCCTTGAGCGGTCGTCGGATAGCGTGAATTATCAACCTTATACATATCTAACGCATTTGAGACAGTGGCAAGCGCCGTTTCAGTTGTTTTAACACGGGCCTTATCACTTTGACCAACTACTTTTGGTACCACTAATCCAGCAAGAATGGCTAGGATCACAATAACGACCATAATTTCGATAAGAGTGAATCCTGCTTGACCAGACTTTCTCGCCACACTACGCTGCATAGCTGAAGAAACAGTCTTTTGGTCATTTACAACATTCGGATGGGATTGCATATCCTGAATAGCACTTTTTGGCGTCATATTTACTTGGAGTTTGTCAGTCATAGTCATCGCTTTGGTCATCACAGTTATGTAAATAGTAAAAGTGGCGTTCTATCATGGCTCTCATTAATGATATATCAATGAGCTCTGAAACTATTGTCACTATAAACCATGGTTTTATTTTTATCCAGCGCTGTACCTAGTTTGGGTTTGGGTTTGGGTTTGGGTTTGCTATTTTAGCCAAAGCCAAATGTTAGCTGACTCTACATGTATGACTATTAAACCGTGCTTACTATAGCGCGGCGCTGGTGTTTGCCATAGCAAAAATAGCGTTCGTTCAACAATATACAACAGTAAGCAAACCTTAAGAAAGCTATTCCAAGGCTTAGCAAGCAAGTGAGGTGATATGAGTAGAGTGAAAGAGAGTTAAAATAGAAATTTTGAAATAGGAAAGCTGTCTGTATATGAATAGCACAATGAATCATCGGCTAGCGAATGAGCCTAGCCTGCTAAATCGTTCATATTGACAATAGGTAGCATAACCGCCATTACAATAATCATGACTACTACGCCCATTAGCACTAGCATTAGAGGTTCAAGTAATGATAATAAGGTGCTGATAAAATTGGTTGCTTCTGCCTCCTGCATATTGGCAGCACGGCTGAGCATATTTTCAAGCTCGCCTGAGTTCTCTCCACTTTTTATCATCTGTACCATCATCGGTGGAAAGTAAGTAGATTTCTCTAGCTGGCTAGACAAGCTAGAGCCTTCTGTGACCCTATCAGCCGCAGTGATAATGGTTTTTTGGATATGCAAATTAGTCGTGACCGCAGCACCGATATGTAATGCCTCAATTAAAGGCACTCCTGAGCGTACTAGTATCGCAAGGGTACTGGCAAAACGTGCGGCATTCAGACCTTTGGACAATCTAGCTAGTATCGGTAATCTTAGTACCACGCTATCAATCGTTAATTTACCTGCTTGCGTTTGGGCGAAACGGTAGAATAAAAATGCGGTACTTGCCAATACCAATAGTATTAGCCACCACCATTGAGTAATGATATTCGATAGCGTGAGCACGATTTGAGTAATTAGAGGCAGCGCTTGCTCAGACTGTTCAAAGACTTTAACAATTTTGGGCACGACGAAGCTCATCAGCCCCATAATTACCGCAATTGCCATTACCATTAGGACAATTGGATAGACCATGGCCCCTTGGATTTTCTTTTGGAGCGCAAAACGGTTTTCGGTGTAGTCTGCTAGCTGATTGAGGATAAGGTCGAGGTGACCAGATTTTTCGCCTGCGGCAATCGTAGCGATGTATAACGGCGGAAAGCTAGCGGCTTGTTGCAGGGCACGTGCTAAGCTGAGCCCTTCCAAGACATGTGAGCGCACTGCAAGCATTAAGGATTTGATATGAGTCTTTGGAGATTGCTTAGCAACCGCTGCCAAGGTTTCCTCAAGTGGGATACCCGCTGCCAATAATACAGACAACTGACGTGTCAGCAATGCCAACTCGTATGCAGACGGTTTTTTATAGCGGTTTTTGCTCTGACTCTGTCTGTCATTGACCGGGTTGACTTCAACGGGCGTCCATTGCTTATCACGCAATTGCTGGCGAATTTGCCGCGCAGAATCCCCCTCTAGCAAGCCTTTTTGAACAACACCGTGGTCATCAAGCGCTTTGAAATGATAGGCAGGCATGGCAGCAGATATCCTAAGAGGCTTACAGGTAGATAGTTATGATTTATGACTTAATAGAATTCTATTAATTTGACATTCTACGCTTAAAAAAGTGGCGTTGAGTCATTACTATCAGGCATCAAACCTTGTAATAACAAGACATCCAAATGCTGCTGCTGTAGTTTTTTATCAAAGTCATTGACCTCAGCGATTAGCATTCTTTCAATACGTTTATCACTCGCAAAAACACTCAAGCGCGCACAGATGACAGCCAACTGATAAATGCGTTTTTTGCAATAACCGTCAAGACCTTGTAATAGCCTAACCATATGCGGGGTTTCAAGACTGGCGTAATCATAGTCAGCCACGACTTGCTGGCCAAGAGCTGTGACGCCATAAGTAATCGACAAGTGAGCACAATAATAACAGCTGAATAAATAACCAACCACATGGCCGATATAATAGCCTCGATCGTAAGTAAAACTACTCACGCCAAAGTGCCCAAGCACATAACTATTGAGGCTACCTTGGTCGCGAATTGGCTTGCTGTGCTTTAACTTACCGACCGTAGCAAAGCACAATGGATTGCGGCCATCTTGAGTCGTCAGCTGCCAACCGGCAGGCTGCTGTGCAGGCATATGACGCACGATATCTGCAATAATATCATCGACCACATGCAGCTGCTGCCAGAGTCTTTCGAGCGTATCCGTATCCATCAAACCACGTTTATCGAGCTGCTGCGCAAGTAAATATTGCTGATATTCTGCGAATTGCGGCTTCAGGGTTTGTACTAAATAAGTAGGACGCGTATTGGCAGATGCCATATATAACAGTCGAGTACGCTCATGCTGAGCACGATAAAGGGCAACACGCTGCGTAGCGACATTGGTTTCTTGAGCCGCAGGTTTTGCAGATACTGTAAGACTATCGGATGACTCAGATATTACTGCTTCAGCTGCTACCGCCTCGATATCTGACAAAGTAAACATCGTCAATAACGCCGCCTTATCAGGTGTCTCTACTGGCTCATTTTTCGGCGCATCTTTGCTGACATGCGGGTTATCTATAGCAGTGTTTTTATTAACATTACTTTCTATTTTAGCAGTTGCAGCAGCCTCTTGTTGGCCATTGCTTCCTGCATTTAGCTTTGCGGTCGGTTCAGTCATAACATACCATCAGCAGCGAAAATAAACATCGTCTCGTTCCTTTTATACACCTATCATATAAGGACATATAACGCGTTATAATACCAACGCTTTTGTCTCGACGACTCATCAACCCATAGTACCTGAACACAGACTCAATGTCAGCTGCCCTTAACTAAAATAGCCATAGCAAGTTACCAAGGGCCTTATAGATATGAGTGACTCAACATCTACAAATAACAAGTATTCACAAATTAAAAAAGCGCCAAGGACATGTAAATGACCTTAGCGCTTATCGTCGAGATTCTATTTAAATAAACAGAAACTAGAGCTATGCAAGATTGTTCTGTCGATACTGCTGACGGTACGCTTTTGGCGAGACACCATACACACGTTTAAATGCTTGACTAAAAGTTGAATCTGAAGCATAACCCACCATTTCGCTGATACGGCTAATACTATTTTGCTGTAAGCGTAAATAGCGAGCCGCCAATCGTAAGCGGTAATCGATCAGATACGTCAGTGGCGGCATACCAACGATATCTTTAAAACGCTGTGCAAAGCTGGAACGCGACATTCCTGCTACTTCGGCAAGTTGATGAATGGTCCAGCTTTCACTCGGTGCCCCATGCATCGCGGCTAGTGCCTTGGTCAAAAACGGATCCTTCATGGCTTTGAGCCAGTTTTCTGTGGCTTCAGGCAAGCTTTCGATATAGACGCGCAAACACTCAATCATCATGATGCTTGCCCAGTGATTGATTACGGCCGTTTTACCCATACGCTCGCGCTCAGCTTCTAGTGTTAGCAGCTTTATCTCTACATCGATCACTTCAAAACGACCGTCAGCAGCATCATTGAGTTCAGGCAAGATCGGTGGCAGTACCGACAACAGAGGATTAATCATCTCTTTGTCGTACTTACATTCGATCAGTATCAAAGATGAATTGGGGTCGCCATCACCATCGATATCAAGTGTACGCTCAGGGCAATTGCTCAATAGTTCATCAAGCGACTCAGCGACATCACCATGGTGATTAAGTGCGTAACTCACATGCTTGTGCGCATTCGGAATCATGATCATGTCGCCAGCGCGAGCTTCTCGTAGACCATTACCAACATCAATACAAAAACCGCCAGACATTACTAAGTAAAATAAAATGGTGTCTTTTCTAGTAATAGAATAAGACCAATTGCCAGTGCCATTTAGACGATAATACTTAGTCTCAAATAAATGCACGTTTTGCAGCAATACACTCAGTGCGTCCATCAATCAATTCCTCAATAATGCAGATTAATAACGATTCATCTTAAAAAAATAATAGTATTCTTAACAACAATTTCTGTCAGTTTCCTCTATGCCAATACTCGCCCCAATAAATAATTTTTATTAAATACAATGGATGGGACAACACTTAAGCATAATGCATTATTTAAAATGTCATGTCTATTTACTTATTAGAATTACTAAACAATAATAGAGGAGACACAGTCACGCTAGGCCTTAAGGAAAACCTACAGGAAGTATTGATAAAAATTTGGGGGATTATCTAATATTGAAGATGCTATCAAACTCTATCTGTTTAATCTTATAAAGGTAATATAGAGATAAAATCGAATAGGCATAAAAAAATCGCCATCAAGGGCGAGTGCTATTACTGATATATTTTTAAATTAAGATATGATTTGTATGTAGATACATACAGAATAAAATATGGGGCGACTGATGGGACTCGAACCCACGACAACCGAGATCACAACCCGGGGCTCTACCAACTGAGCTACAACCGCCATAACTATTGCCAAAGAATAGGCAAGATTTGCAGGCTAAATGGTGCGCCTGGCAGGATTCGAACCTGCGGCCACCTCCTTAGAAGGGAGATGCTCTATCCAGCTGAGCTACAGGCGCTCTTAGAAGACTTTTATATACTAAGCTTACTTTGCGATATATTTTACTATATCAGAAACTAAACCGTTATACATAAAAAAAAGCCTGTAAGGCTCTTAAAATAGATGGTCGGAGTGATAGGATTCGAACCTACGACCCTCTGGTCCCAAACCAGATGCGCTACCAAACTGCGCCACACTCCGAAATTCTCTATTATCACGATAGTTTGTTAATCAACTCGTTGTTGGCAATGCCGCTAACTTGTTAATGTTCCTCGCTATCGAGGTGCACATATTAAGGGGTAAAGGCGATTGTGTCAACACCTATTTTCGATTAATTTCAAATAATCGCTAATTTTTTTAAAATTACGTCAATTTCGCCAAAATAGTGACAGCCAGACCCTTTATCCATCAGTCATTCACGCTGTCATTGATAATGATATTAAGCTTTGTCCAAATGTGGCAGTACTTCACCGTTAAGTGTACCTGTCAAAACATCAAACGGCATTAACCATAAATGGGCATCAGCTGATTCATTGTTTTTAATATCATCGCTACTGTCACTGTCATTACTACCATAATGAGTTTGCTGCTTGAGCGCTACTGGTTGCCTATCACTACCTAGCACCGGATAAACCAACCAGACCTGCCCCGCCAAGTAAGCTTGTGCATAGCTGGTCAATTGATAAGCGTCGCTCGCACTAATCGCAGCAGCATGCGGTAAGTACTTCCACTTAATATCGATGACATGACTATAGCGACCTTTAGTCTTGTCTTTGGTTTTAGTTTGACTAGCTGCTATATCGTTCTGATTTTGACAATCATTAGAAACGGTTTCAAATATCAGCAAATCAGGCCGTATAGATAAACACGCTAGTCCTTCAGCATCGTTTAGCCAGACACTTTGGGTTTGGTAAAGAGGACGGTAATTGCTACTAATCTGCTGAAACATCGTTGCGATACGCTGACTTGCCCATTGCTCAAAAGCTTGATTCATATCAATCAATAAACACAATCTTAGCTGAGAGCTATTTTGTCTGCTTGGATCAATACCGTTACCTGTCGCAGCTGTCGTCTGTTTCAATAACCAGTATGCCAAGTCTACTAACTGCTGCGAGGTGTGCAATTTTTGCTTTTGGAGTGGCTGAACGTCTAGCTGACGCTTTGCTTGAGTATATGTTACCGCTATCTGCTGCATTTCGCGGTTGTTGAGCGTAGACACCTGCTGCCATGGCTGCAACAATTTTGAAGAAATAAACTGGGGCAATAAAGGCATCAAGTAAACCAATGCTCTCTTAATCAGCCGATTGGCCAACATGTCGTGACTTAATACGCTACTTTCACAGATGAACTTATGCGGTTGCATACTATTATGACGCAGTTGCTCTTTGATGAGCAGTCGACCTTGCAGTGATGCCTGATTTTCAATCTGAGCCTGATAATGCTTGGTGGGTTGATAATCCATTAAACGCTGCAAAAACTGCTCAATCAGCCAGTCTGATATAGGCAATACTTTTAAGGGTAAAGGAGTGGACTGGGAACTAAACTGACCGAAGTTTTTCGTAATGGGTAGCTTACGATTGTTATGCGCATCAAGATGTATCAAATCCGATAGCATACCCTGTACCCAATGACGAGTCTGTACGATATCGCTAGGCTGAGTAGACTGATTGAGCTTTGGCAATATCTCAAGCGTCATGCCACTAGGCAGGAGAATAATCCCAACGTAGTGCTCAACCTTAAGCTGCCATTGGCCTTGCTTACGCTTGATAGTAAATGCTGCAAACTCTTGCGCTATTAGCCAATCGAAATCAGATGCTTGCAAAAAATCATGCACGGTCAAACGTTGATGCTCAAACACGGTAATAACATTCATAGTAGCGACACTACTATTAGGGATACGAGTCTGGCGACTGCTTACCCTAATAGCGTGCTCTTTGGCGTAATATGGATTATTCGTTATCACTGAACAGTCATCCTGCTAGTACAAACGCTGATAGATAGCAGCATGACTAAACTCACCATCCCTAGCGATCAGATCGGCATTGATAGTATAGCTATTCATACTCATAGACTGACCAAGAAAAGAACCCTGCCCTGCAAACATTTGGTGTTCAGCGGAAGCATTGTTTTGGTTGCCCATCGGATTATACAAGTCGTCATTCATCAACGCTTGACTGTCCTGTACAAACTGCTTGCTCGTCGGTTGCTGCTCATCTCTAAAGATATACTGCAACACCGTAATTTGGCCACCAGCTGCTTGAGCCAATTGAGGAATAATTTGTTCAACGAGAGCTGTTTGTAATTGCTCTAACTGAGTGACGGCAAACAAAAACGCATGCCCCAACTGCGCTTCTACTCCCAGCGTCTGCATGATACGTCTATTCAAGCCTGTTAGTAATTTACTCAAATCTATCGTATCTGCTTCTAAACCGTCAGACAGTCCAGTGTCGGTGTCATTGCTGGCTCGAATTGTCGATAGTAAATTAGGCTGCGGCGGACAGTCAATAAAGCGAAAACGTCGGCGTAATGCCATATCAAGTGGTGCTAAAGAATGGTCTTGGGTATTCATAGTGGCATAAATATCGACATTGGCAGGAACACTAAAAGCACGCCCAGAATACGCCAAACTCACTGTCATCGCATTCGGCTTGCCCGCTCGTTTATCAGGCTCTATCAAACTGAGAAGCTCACCAAACACTCGTGACACGTTAGCACGGTTAATCTCATCAATCAGCATTGCGTAACGCTGATGAGGGTCACGAGCTGCGCGTTGACATAGCTTCAGGAATGCTCCATCTTGCACCGCGTAACTCATTTGATTTTGATTAGAATGGCTGTTATTTGCTTGAGCGGCACCCTTCATGACAGGGCGTATACCTTCTACAAACTCTTCATAACCGTAGGCTTGATGGAAGCTCACCATACTAAAGCGTTGCTGAGCAATGTTTTGATTTTGATGGGCTTGGTCGTCACGCTGTGCCTGCTGAAACTCTGCTAATTGCTGCGATAAATTTTCTAGTAGCACCATACTCTCTGGCAATAAATACCATGATCCACTATTGTCTTTATCAAAATAAGCTTGGCTAGCACGGTTATCAAAACTGACTGTTTGAGAGTTCGTAGGACTATGTCTGCGTAGCTCTAACCAAGCTGTACTATCCAAATTTTTATCACGTGAGTTCTGAGCAGCTTTGGTCATAAAAAAAGGATGATCAGTAATTTCTCGTACCTTTAACAAATCCTGCTGTTCAGCACGTAAATCTAAAAACACCAGACACAATACTTCGCGCCAGCTTAGACCTTGCAGCAGCTGTGCTAATAAGTCTTCATTTTCAGTCTTGGGTAGATAGTCGGTATATTGCTTCGCGATTTGCAGCAATCTATAGGTTTTACCTGTACCAGCAACGCCCGTATAAATAATATTGGTCGGTTCATGAGTAGACATATCAGGCATAACGTTATCCAGCGGCATTGAAAACAGGTTTAAAATAGACATGCTAACATTTTGTCATTATAACGTGGCTGTCTGTTGGCATGGTAACTATAGTCAACCTTCTATAAATTGGATACGGTGTCAGTCTCGCTTAGTCTACTATTTGTAGTACTTCCACTCAGGCATCCTTTGTCCAAATGACGCTGATAGATAAGATGACTAGGCTACTTTAAGTGGCGATCTAAACTGATGACATAACCTAGCAACATAGCCACGCTACTATTGTTTTGTAAGCGCAGCAGTTCATGCTAATAATAGTAGGAAGGCAATGGTTGATGTACCATAGTATTTGTAGCGACTTTCATTATCTATATTTGTGTCGCTATCATAAAAAGCCATGCTAAGAATGTCATTCAACTCATTTACGTTAAGGAATTTTGTATGTCAGGATTATTAAAAAAACTACCCGCCAAGTTGACCAATAAACTGCCAGCCAAAGTATCTGACAGCACAAAACCTTCAGTTGAGAAGCCTAGCAGCACGCTAAAACCAATTAGCAATCAATTTACCAAACTGTTATCAGTCACCAAATATCTGCCTGCTGGAGCACGCTCAAGCATTTTATCCAAAGCTTTTGGCAAGGTCGTCCCATATGTCGGCACGACTGGCATTTATTATGAGACGGTAGAACCAAACCAAGTTGTCGTTAGTTTAAACAACAATAAAGCCGTCCAAAACCATATCGGCTCTATCCATGCAGTCGCCATCACGTTACTGGCAGAGACAGCAACGGGTTTTATTTTGGGTTTAAACTTGCCATCTGATCGTATCCTACTGATTAAATCTTACTCGGTAAATTTCCATCGTCCAATCAAAAAAGGTCAAATTGCTGCTATTGCAAGCTTGTCTGATGAACAGCGTTTGGATATCCTAAACACACCAAAAGGTGAGATGATTATTCCTTGTGTCATCAAAGATCGTGAATCTGATAGTGACCGCGATCCAATTGTGGTTGAGATGACGTGGGCATGGATACCAAAAGCGGAGCTAGAGGCACGCCGCCAAGGTAAAGCGTCTGAAAAAGTCGCAGAAGATGACACTGAAAACGAGGCACCAATCGAAGAAAGCGATGCATCATCTACTCAAAATAATAGTGATGACAAGTAGTCAATAAAAATTGATAATAAACCCAATGAGGAAACAGTATGTCCAAAGTTAGTACTTGCCTATCTACGCTAGCGCTAGCCACTATGTGCTCATTGGGTTTTGTTCATAGCGCTAATGCCAATACAACGACAGCTGTCAGCGTTGCTAAGTCTGCTCCTACTTTTTTGGGCGATGGCGGTACTTATCCTTTTTCAGAGGCTGTACGCGTAGGCAATACATTATATATGTCGGGACAAATTGGCTTTAAAGATGGCAAACTGGTCAAAGGTGGTATCAAAGCTGAAACCAAGCAAGTGCTCGATAACATCCATAGCACGCTATTAAAATACGGCTACCGTAAGTCTGACATCGTTAAATGTATGGTCATGCTGACTGATATGGATGACTTTGATGACTTCAATAAGGTCTACAAGGCTGAGATGATAAAGCCTTATCCTGTGCGCTCAGCTTTTGGCGTATCAGAACTGGCTGCTGGAGCAAGCGTTGAGATTGAGTGTATGGCTGCAAAATAATAGCGGCTAAAAACTCTAAAGCTTCAAAATTAGAAAAATATTAAAACAACTGGCTATTTACGCCAGTTGTTTTTTTGTCTGCTAGGCCAATATCCAGTCTGCAAGATCCAGTTCGCAAATTTATACCAGTATCGTGTCATCCGTTAATGCACTCTCTTTCGTCACTCGTAGCACTTCTTCCAATGTCGTACGCCCTTCTATGACCTTACGCAAACCATCTGCACGTATCGATGGGGTCTGCTGGCGCGCATATTCTTCTAGCTCATACTCAGCCGTATTGCTATGAATCATACGGCGCAATGTATCGTCGATTGGCACGACCTCATATATAGCGGTACGTCCTTTAAACCCTGACTGATTACATTTATCGCAGCCAACTGGCTTGGGTAGGCGAATTGACTCATTTACTATATCTTTGGTATCACTTTTCAGCATTGACCCAATACCAATTTCGGTAAATAGTTTGGCTTGCTCAGTATCAGCAGCCTGCCAGCTTTGACAATGTGAACATAAGGTACGCACCAAACGCTGCGCTACTACGCCAATAAGCGACGACGACAACAGAAACGGCTCAACACCCATGTCCTGTAAGCGAGTAACCGCGCCAATAGCAGTGTTGGTATGCAGCGTCGATAGTACCAAATGCCCTGTCAAAGAGGCCTGTACGGCAATCTCAGCTGTCTCTAAATCACGAATTTCACCAACCATCACCACATCGGGATCTTGACGGAGCATTGCACGCAAGCTTTTAGCAAATGTCATGTCTACTTTATTATTAACCTGCGTCTGTCCGATACCATCAAGCTGAAACTCAATCGGATCTTCAGCAGTCAAGATATTGCGAGTTTGATCATTTAAATCGGTCAATGCAGAATATAGCGTCGTGGTTTTACCCGATCCAGTCGGCCCTGTCACCAAAATAATGCCATGCGGACGATGAATTAAGCGCTTTAGCTCAGTATAGTCATTATCAGACAACCCCAAATACGTCATATTCAAACGACCAGCTTGCTTGTCTAATAGACGCATCACCACACGCTCACCAAAGCTCGATGGTAAGGTCGATACACGCACATCGACTTCTCGCCCTGCCAGTCTTAAACTGATACGACCATCTTGCGGCACTCGCTTTTCAGCAATATCTAACCTAGCCATCACTTTAATACGCGAAACTAACAATGGAGCTAGTTGACGTTTTGGTGTGATGATTTCTTTTAGCTCACCATCGACTCGGAAACGGACGACCAAACGCTTTTCAAAGGTCTCAATATGAATGTCTGAGGCGCTTAAACGGATGGCTTCGGACAATAATGCGTTTATCAAACGAATGATAGGCGCGTCGTCTTGTTGATCCATCAAGTCTTCAGTTTCAGGGACGCTATCTGCCAAGCTATCGAGATCAGGATGGTCCTCAAGTCCAGCAGCAATATGCTGAGATTCTCCTGTATTACCAGCATAAGCGGCGTTCATACGTTTTTCAAAATCATCCGTGCTGACACTTTCGTAAGTGGGTACACCGCGAATGCCTTGCTGCTGTAAAAACCGTACCGCTTCATTGATCGCTGATAACGGAGTAGCTTTGGTGAGTACCAATGTCGGCGGTAATTCAGGATCTATCGCAAGTATGGCCAAAATCTGATGGCGTTTCGCAAAGCTGTATGGCAACTGCATCATAAAGACGGCCCGATAAGTGAAGAAAAGATAAGAAGTACGCACGCCAAGACATGATGGATGCCTTGTCCTTAACAGTTCGAATCAAAAAAGACTGCCAGTAAGGTTGCATGAGTTTGTTATAATAGCATTTTGTTTTAGACGGGTATTATTTTATGTGACTGGCGCTTTATATATCTCGCCTAGCACATATTATTACTATCAGAGTTAGCATATCATGCCTTTTTTTGCTGACAGCTTGCCATTGTCTATTACACCTTTTAGATTGCTTAGATTACCCATCATATTTTGTCTGTCCCCTTCTCCCGCTCGATATTAGGATTTTCCGTTATGTCAGAGAACGTTAGCACTACTCATCCAACACCACTTTTACAAGATACCTTTACTGTCGGTAGCCGTACCTTTTCTTCGCGTCTGCTGGTTGGTACTGGCAAGTATAAAGACATGACAGAGACTGGAGAAGCTATTGCCGCTTCAGCAGCCGAAATCGTGACCGTCGCCATTCGCCGTGTCAATATTGGACAAAATAGTGATGAGCCTAACTTATTAGATGTGATTTCACCTGATAAATATACGATATTACCGAATACTGCTGGCTGCTTTGACGCCGAAACAGCCATTCGCACTTGTAAGCTTGCTCGCGAGTTATTGGGTGGGCATAACTTGGTTAAGCTTGAGGTATTGGGTGATGAGAAAACCTTATATCCAAACGTTATGGAAACTTTGAAAGCCGCAAAAGTATTGATCGATGATGGTTTTGAAGTGATGGTTTATACGTCAGACGACCCTATCGTCGCACAAGAATTAGAAAGCATGGGCTGTGTCGCTATTATGCCACTTGGCAGCTTGATTGGGTCTGGGCTTGGTCTACTTAATCGTCATACACTTAGCTTAATAATCGAAAATGCCAAAGTACCCGTATTGGTTGACGCTGGTGTCGGTACTGCGTCTGATGCTGCACTTGCAATGGAGCTTGGCTGTGATGGCGTACTGATGAACTCAGCCATTGCCAATGCGCAAAATCCAGTAATGATGGCACATGCAATGAAACATGCTATATGGGCAGGTCGCGCTGCGTTTTTGGCAGGTCGTATGCCAATGCGTAAGATGGCTACTGCTAGCTCACCACAAACTGGGTATTTCTTTCAATAAATTAAAGTATAAATGACATATCATAATAGAGCGTGTTGAGTATTTACGTATAGCGCTGTCAGTGCTATGGTTGATTGCTTAACACGCTCTATAAAATAATAAAAAATGTTATTTGATTGAAAATCTACTTATTATAATTTTCACATAACACTTATCGTCATAAAAGGATTTATTATGCGACTTCTCACAGCAGTCGACCAGTTGTTTCTACTTCTTGAGTCGCGTAAACAGCCCATGCACGTTGGTGGACTGTTTGTATTTGAATTACCAGACAATGCGGATAGCGATTTTGTCTATCAATTGGTAAAACAAATGCAAGAGTCTGATGTGCCGCCCAGCTTTCCTTTTAATCAAGTACTTGAGCATCTAGCCTTTTGGAAAAAAGACAAAGATTTTGATGTCGAGCATCATCTGCATCATGTTGCGCTACCAAGTCCTGGACGCGTACGTGAACTATTGATGTACGTCTCAAGAGAACATGGACGTTTATTAGATCGTGCCATGCCTTTGTGGGAATGTCATGTTATCGAAGGTATCCAGCCAGAAGTCGAAGGTGGACCTGAACGTTTTGCATGGTATTTTAAGATTCATCACTCTTTGGTTGATGGCATCGCAGCGATGCGTTTGGTTCAAAAGTCCTTATCACAATCGCCAACCGAACCAGTTACCCTTCCTGTCTGGTCGTTGATGGCGCGCCATCGTAACCAAGTAAACGCTATCTTGCCTGCCGAACGATCTATCAGGGGCATCATAAAAGAGCAGATATCTACCATCAAACCTGTATTTACAGAACTGCTAGATAATGTGAAAAACTACGGTGATGAAGGGTACGTCGGTACTTTTGACGCACCGATGAGTATCCTGAATAAACGTATATCAGCTTCACGACGTATAGCCGCACAGTCTTATGATATAAAACGGTTTAACGATATCGCCGAAAGGCTCAAAATTAGTAGAAACGATGTGGTACTGGCGGTCTGTGCAGGTGCTATTCGTCGTTATCTAATCTCAATGGATGCGCTACCGAACAAACCGTTGATTGCCTTTGTACCGATGTCACTGCGTACAGATAACAGTATCTCGGGCAACCAGCTGTCATTTGTATTGGCAAACTTGGGTACGCATTTGGACAATCCACTGCGCAGAATAGAGCTTATCCATCGTAGTATGAATCATGGCAAACGTCGCTTTCGCCGCATGAACCAAGCGCAGGTCATTAACTACAGTATCGTCTCATACGCGTGGCAAGGCATTAATTTGGCGACAGGACTGTTTCCTAGAAAGCAGGCATTTAACCTAATTATTTCTAACGTACCTGGCTCTGAAAAACCACTGTACTGGAATGGTGCTCGTTTGCAATCATTGTACCCCGCTTCTATCGTCTTTAATGGTCAAGCGATGAATATCACCTTAGCCAGTTATCTAGATAAGATTGAGTTTGGTATCACCGCTTGTAGCAAGGCGTTACCGCGTGTACAAGATATGCTGATGCTGATAGAAGAAGAGTTGCAGCTGCTAGAAACTACCAGTAAAGAATTAGCATTCAAAGGTATTACCGTCGAAGATAAAGCAGGCAATAAAGGTAACGATAAAACAAAAAAGCTGGCTCCATAACGGAACCAGCTTTTTTCATTCATATTTAATCTAGATATTAACTATATCTAGGCGCTAAACGTTAATACCAACGAGGTTAACGTTTAGATTGCGTCACCCCAGATTGGTACAACTGTTTGCATCAATGGCTTGAGCAATTTCACATTACAAGCGAAGATAGAGCCTGATGTCATAGAGTTGTGCGCGCCAGTATGATCAACCACCACACCGCGTGCTTCAGTTACGATAAGCTCGCCTGCAGCGATGTCCCAAGGCTTGATAGACATCTCAAAATAACCGTCGAAACGACCAGCAGCAACATAGCACAAGTCAAGCGCAGCTGAACCCATACGACGTACCTGACCACCTGCTTCAGATATCTTCTGTAAGCTCTCAAAGTGCTGTTTAGCATAAGAGATAACTTCGCCATTGCGCTTACGTTCAAGTGGATGACCGGTCGTAAAGAAACCACCATCAATGGTTTTGCGTTCGCTCACTTGCATACGGCGATTGTTCAAACGCGCGCCTTTACCGCGGCTCGCTGAGAACATCTCATCACGAACAGGATCATAGACCACACCATGTTGGGTGACACCTTTATGCTGTACAGCGATAGATACGCAGAACTGCGGTACACCGTGGACAAAGTTCTTAGTGCCATCTAGTGGATCGATAATCCAGCACCAGTCAGCATCTTCGCCGCGACCTTCTTGCATACCGAACTCTTCACCCAAAAATGAATGATTAGGATAGCTGGCTTTTAGCGTCTCAATAGTGAGCTCTTCGCTAAAGCGATCAATGCGGGTAACCAGACCATCAAGTCCTTTAGACTCGATATCTAACTCGATTTTGTGGCGGTTTTGATGCGCATATAAAATCTCTTTACCAACTTTTTCAGCAGTACGCGCTGCGATGACGACCATGGGTTCCATAAATAACCTATTTGCTTGATGAATGAATATAAAAAATAAGACTAACTTTGTGCCCACAACATGCCAAACAGCCGCCGCATCACACCACATCTATGCGATTAAAAACGTGTCTCTTATAAACGAAAACTTATAAAAGACACCCGCATTATACTAAAATTGTTCGATAAAAACGAAAAAACCGTTACGCTGACCAAGCCAGTACTTTGGCGATCATCTAAACTGCGCAAGTTGTAAAAAAGTTAGCACCTACGGCTAGCAGGTGTTTGCTCTGTTTAAAGAGCTTATATCAGTTTTAATTCATGCCTTTTTAGCGCATTAATTTTTTAAAATAATATTGTAACGCTTACGATAAAAATATTTTAAGCTGTTTAGTCACGCCCTCGACATCTAGACCACAGTCAGCTAACTGCTCTGCTTGGGAGCCATGAGCAATAAAACGATCAGGAATACCGATATTAGCAATAGCTGGACGACTTTGCTTAAAGGCAGCCGATTCATTGAGTAAATATTCATTCACTGCACTACCCGCGCCGCCCATAATCATGTGCTCTTCTAGGGTTGCTATATGAGTGACCCCTTGCGCTAATAACGTTTCGAGCATTGCTGTATCTAGCGGTTTTACCCAGCGCATATTGACCACCTGTATCTGGCAATCTAACGCTGCATCGTTATTTGTTAGAGTTTCTGCGGCTTGCTGAGCAGTCGCGACCATCGTACCAAAGGCCAATAGTGCCAATTTGTAAGGTGCATCAGCTTTACCTAATACTGACTCAACAACTGATTTGCCAACTTTATAAGTTTGGGCTGGTTGCTTAATATCAGCACCTGTGCCTGTACCACGCGGATAGCGTACCGCCGTACAGCCTGGATACTCATAGCAAGTATTGAGCAAATGGTAGCATTCGTTCTCATCTTTTGGCGCTGCAATCACCATATTAGGTACACAACGTAAAAATCCAAAATCAAACACGCCAGCATGCGTGGCACCGTCTTCACCGACTAAACCCGCTCGATCTATGGCAAACATTACATCGAGATTCTGTAAAGCCACGTCATGAATCAGCTGATCATATCCACGCTGTAAGAACGTTGAATAAATCGCGACAATAGGTTTGACGCCTTGAGTTGCCATCCCAGCTGCTAGCGTGACAGCATGTTGCTCAGCAATGGCCACATCAAAAAAACGCTCTGGGAAATGACGAGCAAAGTCCGTCATCCCTGAGCCTTCTTCCATGGCAGGGGTGACAGCTAGTAGCTTGTCGTCTTCATCTGCTTTATCACATAAGAACTGGCCAAACACTTGCGAATATTTTAACGCTGGCTTTGTACTTGGTTGTTTTTTTAGCTGCTCTATAGAATCAGCTTTAGACGCTTCATGGTCTTTATGATTTTCGACTGGCAATTTACTGATTGCGTGATAGCCCACTGGGTCTAATTCTGCTGGTGCAAACCCTTTACCCTTAGTCGTATAGATATGTACCAATACTGGGCCTTTTACTTGCTTCGCCAGTGACAATACGCGCAGTAGCTCAGGGATATTATGCCCATCAAAAGGACCAAAATAAGTAAAACCAATCGCTTTGAATAAGTTATCTTCTAACTGTGGCACATCGCGCATCTCTTTATGACGCTTGCGGCGATCGAACGCCTGCATATCAGGACGGCGGCAGAGTACTGGCTCACCTGACTCAGAGATATCAACTTGATAACCTGACTCCCAAAGCATGGCTAAATGTCGTGAAAATCCACCAATAGAGCATGATATCGACATATCATTATCGTTTAGGATGACTAACAAATCAGCATCTTGCTGTACTGCGTCATTCATGGCCTCAAATGCCATACCACCTGTCATCGCACCATCGCCGATGATGCAAGCAACCGTTTGCTCGCGGCCTTGATAACGCAGTGCGAGGCTCATACCCAGACCAGCTGAAATAGAGGTCGATGAATGCCCAACGCCAAATGTATCGTAGACAGACTCTGCACGCTCAGGAAATGCTGTCAGACCATCTTTAGATCTGATAGTGCCTAGCTGCTCACGGCGACCGGTCAGTACTTTATGAGCATAGGCTTGATGACCCACGTCCCAGACGATTTGGTCTTGCGGCGTCTCTAACAAATAATGCAATACTATGGTCAGCTCAACCACGCCCAAATTGGCACCAAAATGCCCACCGCTCTGACCAGCTGAATATAATAGAAAAAGGCGCAATTCATCAGCCAGCGTAATAAGCTTGGCAGCCGAAAGCGTGCTGAGGTCAGTGGGTGTATCAATTGCATCAAGCAATGGCGTATGAGGACGCACACGTGGAATCACAGTATAGGTCTGCTGTAAGCTCGATAGCTGAGCAGCAGAATCCAGCACTGATGTAGATAGGGACTGAGACTTTGGAGAATGAGGTGACTGCTGCATAAACCGTACGATACCTACCAATCTGCTGACAAGACGTGTCTTTAAAATATAGCGGTGACTATAATCAAAAGACGTCAATAATACCTACATCATTATTGATGTAATCGACCATATAATTATTCATGCAACTTTCGTATTTGTATAGCTGCGCTACTTACGACAGTAGACACGCTAGCACAATAGACTGCGCGTCAATACCAACGTTTTGATATCAAAATATTGATGCTTTCATACTATTGACAACTGAGGGGTGACATTATGCCCTATTATTTTGCATCAATAGCGGATGTTAGTGACGACATAGTAATGTAAGGGTAAAGACTTGTCACTGTATCCGTCAAAATAGTATGGCATAATAGCATTTTTTTTTAATTGTCGCTTTAATCATCGTGCGTCGTCTGTGAACTTTGTGTGTTTTTATAAAAAATACAATGAGCACGCTGTCTTTATGAACAGGTTATACTGGTATCATCTTAATTGTAGCAGTAAAGTTGAGGTGACATGCTCATCTCAACTAATAGTTATTTCGAAAACAGTAGTTATCTCGAACAGTAACCGGCTCTAACAGCGTTCATCTCGAACAGCAATAACATACTTTTCACCGCCACGACTTTAGGCTTATGTAGGACAGCAATGTCATATCAATTTATCACTAGTGCCAAATTACCCACTCGTCACGGCGAGTTTGATATTCATATCTTTGAAAATAGCGAAGGTCAAGAGCATGTCATGCTGACCGTTGGTCTAGCTGTGGTCGATCAACAGACAGATGTCATGGCTAGCCAACTCTCAGACGACATGATATTAAACCAGAAGAACGAATCTATAGCAAAGCAAGTGCCGCTCATTCGCATTCATTCTGAATGTCTGACAGGCGACGCGTTTAGCTCATTGAAATGCGACTGTGGTCCGCAGCTCAATACTGCCATGCAAGCCATCCAAGAGTCAGGTTGCGGTGCGATTTTGTATTTGCGTCAAGAAGGTCGCGGTATTGGTTTGACCAATAAGATTCGTGCGTACGCCCTCCAAGATCAAGGGCATGATACGTTGGATGCCAATCTCATGTTAGGCTTGCCTGCCGATGCGCGTATCTATGATATGTGTGGTCCGATGCTTGCCCATGTCGGTGTTGACGCTGTCAGGCTCATTACCAACAATCCAAACAAAGTCGCTTATCTGACTGAGCATGGTATTGATGTTATTGAACGGGTGCCATTGTTGGTCGGTGTCAATGATATGAATGCTGAATATCTAGCAACCAAACGTGATCGCATGGGCCACTTGTTTGATAAAAACATTAATCTTGATATAGACGCTTCTCCCGATACAGACCTTAATACCGCCATACACCTGAATAAATAGATATCTTATGAGTATTACAAATACAAATAACGAAACAGACTTATCAACGGTGGCGTCCGTGACGACGCCAACCAATAACGACATCATGCGAGTACGCGAATTTTTGGTTGATTTACAGGCACGTATCTGTGAATCGCTAGAAGCACAAGAGCGTGACGGCAGCACTAATGACAACGAGTATGCGACCTTTGTTCCTGATGACTGGGAACGTCCTGAAGGCGGCGGCGGTCGGTCGTGCGTATTGGCAGATGGCGAGGTCATCGAAAAAGCGGGCGTCATGTTTAGCCATATTCATGTACATAACCTCCCCGCCTCTGCGACCGCGCGTCACCCTAATATCGCTGGACGCAAAGCTCAAGCAATGGGCGTCTCACTGGTTGTCCATCCCAAAAATCCAAACGTACCTACGAGCCATGCCAATGTGCGTTTATTCGTAGCAGAAGCCGAAGGCGAAGCTCCTATCTGGTGGTTTGGCGGTGGCTTTGATTTGACGCCATTCTATCCAGTACTCGCTGACTGCGTACACTGGCATCAAGTTTGTCATGATCTATGTGCGCCTTTTGGAGACAATATTTACGCTGATTTTAAACAGTGGTGTGATGAGTATTTCCATCTGCGCCATCGTGATGAGCAGCGCGGTATTGGTGGTCTGTTTTATGATGACGTCAGTACTGAGAGTCGCGGCTGGGACTTTGAGACCTGTTTTAACTTTATGAAAGCAGTGGGCAACGGTTATATTGACGGCATCATGCCGATTTTTGAACAACGTAAAAATACGCCTTATACTGAAGCGCAGCGCGAGTTTCAGCTCTATCGCCGTGGCCGCTACGTCGAATACAATCTGGTCTATGATCGTGGCACGCTATTTGGACTACAGAGCAACGGACGTATCGAATCCATCTTAGTCAGTATGCCGCCGCTTGCCAGCTGGCATTATCGTTTTGAGCCTGCTGAAGGAACGCCAGAATTTGAGTTGACCGATTATTATTTAAAACCGCGTGATTGGTTAGCACTGTAGTTTTCGTAAATATAACGGCATTCATATTTTTGGGAAATATTAAAAAGGTCAGCTACTATCGCTGGCCTTTTTTATTGTCAGTACCATTCAAAAGAGCTCTTCTCACGTTGTTATCGTACGGAAATATGTTGTGTAGCTACCATAAAATCACTGCAATCCATTATAAGCAAACATAAGCACACACAACCAAGTTAAGGTATGCTTATTGAAAATATTACGAGGATATAACAACTATATAATTCCCAACGCGCAGATAACCGTTACAATAGAAGACGTTCTTTATCAGCAACTGTGCTCAAAAGAATTTTAGGCAGTATTTTGTATAACTATATTTTAAGTCAAAGCGAGCGTTTTTAATCGCGCTTACTATTAGCCAAGTTTAAAGGAGTAAGTCATATGGCACAGGTTCATACCAACAAATCTTTCAAGTCTCTGTTTAGCGTTACCTTGATGGCGGCTGCACTAGGTCTAACGGCCTGTAGCACTTCAACAGGATCTAACCCTGACGTACAAGCGCGTCAAGACACCATGAAAAACTGGGGCGATGCAATGGGCGTCATGGGTGATATGGCAAAAGCACCTGATACATTTGATGCCGATGTATTTAAAGAGCAAGCGGCGTTCTTGGCAGAAGATGCCGCCAAGCCTTGGAGTCATTTTGAAGACCCAGAAGCGGTAGGCAATGCTACCGAAGCGGTTTGGTCTAATGCTGATGGCTTCAGTGCTGAAGCTGAAAACTTTCAAAAGGTCACTGCTGAGCTAAATGCTGCTGCTCAAAACGCTACTAGCATGGACGATGTTAAACCTGCCTTTGGACAAGTTGGTGCAAGCTGTAAATCATGCCATACCGACTTTAGAGCAAAAGACGAATAAAGCTTTGTATTTATAGCAAGTAGATACGTATAAAAAAACCGCCATATCAATTGATGTGGCGGTTTTTTAGTTTTCTAAATAATGTGGAAATCAAAGTTTCGAAACTAATTAAATATTTCACCGAGCGCGCTACTCTGACACTGTTCTATTCACGTCCACAATGTCTTGCTGCTCGTTCATTTTATTGACTATCGCATTCACTGAAGGATCACTCAAATCGATTGTACGTATTGGGAAGGGAATGTTTACGCCCGCTGCATCCAATGAGTTTTTGATACCTACAATTACTTGATGAATCGAGGCAACCTTATTGGCTTGCGTACCATCTTCGATGAACCAGCGTACCATTAGATCAATGGACGAACCGCCGAAACCAGTGGCAATTACGCTTGGTGTTGCTTTCTTCGAAACGCTTTCTATCTTATCTAGTGCTTTTATAATCTCAGCTTTGGCAGCTTCGATATCATCTTCATAACCAATACCAACTGCGACTTGCAGACGACGCTGCTTGTAAGCGGTATTGACGGTCAATGCTGAAGTATAAAGATCTGAGTTTGGAATCACCACTTGCCGACCATCATAAGTCCTGATGGTAGTTGCACGGATTTTAATATCTTCGACTGTTCCTTCATAGTCGCCTGAAACAATCTGATCACCGATACGAAACGGCTCTGAAATTAGCAGCAAGATACCAGAGAGCAAGTTTTGAAAGATATCTTTAAAAGCAAAACCGATAGCCACAGAACCAATACCTAGTGCGCCGATTAGCTTAGCTGGTGTAAATCCTGGAATAGCAACAACCATGGCGATCATAAAGCCAATAAACAGAATAAGTGCCCCACCTATCCGCTGAAACACCTTCACCAAATTTTGATGACGCACGCGCGCGCCTAAGGTTTTATGCACTACTTTTTTGAAAATAATCGACAATAGCCAAAAAATCCCCAACACAATGAGCGCCGCCACAAAATATGGAATGCGCTCAATAAAGCCACTTGCCAAGTCTTGCGTGGTATAGACCACTTGTTGATAGATGGTCACACCATCGGTTAGAGTATTCGATATGCGACTCACGTCGGGGGTGGGCATAAAGGGTTGCTCCTATTGCTGTCTTAGCGCGTGTTTAAGGGGATAAACAAATGAAAATCTCACTGCTTCTTTGCCAGTTATGACATCAAATCAGCTTGTACGATTTCGATCCAATAGCCATCAACGTCCTTGATAAAAGCAATATTTTTCATGCTGCCATCTTCTGGACGCTTTTTAAATTCGACGTCATTTTTATCAAACCAAGCAACTGCTTCTTCTAAATTCGGTACGCTAAAGCAAATATGACCAAAACCTTGTGGATCTTGATTGCCGTCATGATAGCTAAAGTCAGCTTTTGTCTCGGTACCGTAGTTGTGCGTCAACTCTAAAATACCACGTTGACGGAAAGCAAAAATTTCTAGATCATCGCCAGTTGGCAAGTTTTCGCGCTCGCTCTCAGTCAACTTAGCCAAGAAATATAAATCGAATCCCATGTCAGGGAACTTCTTAACAGCAAGCAAGGTCATACCCAAGACACCAGTGTAAAACTCTAATGATTTAACAGGGTCTTTGACACGCAACATGGTGTGGTTAAAAGTAAAACCGGTCGTCTGTGATGAGATTGGCTGAACACCATCAGTATTAACGCTGCTAGCAGGCTGGTCTATTGCGTCGTTATTGTTGTTAGATGAAGTAGACATAATTATCCTAATATAATTCAAAAATAAATACATAAACACGCAAATCACGATTGTCGTAATTTGCGTCGTTCTCTTATCATAATGAAAAATGGCCAAATAACTGATAGGGTTTTGTAAGAATATGAACAAGGTATGTTCGTCTTTATCCCCTAACTAGCTAGTTATCTGAATCTACCTAAGACTGATTAGCTATCTAAAAAACGTACTTTTCCTGTCTCAAGATCATACTCAGCGCCGACTACTAATAGCTGACCACTATTGGTTAAGTCCTCTAATGCACGTGAGCCATGCTTTAGCTGACTGACTGACATACGTACGTTAGCGCGAATAGAGCGATCGACCAGCTCGTCTGCATCGACGTCTTGACCATTGGCAGTTGCCAGTTCGTGCAAGTTATAAACGCTTGGGCGAATACGATCAACGATAGATTGCAAATTAGGTGAATAGTTCTGTTCAGGATTAATTAACGTCTCAACGCAAGCCGTGACAGCGCCGCATTTCGAGTGACCAAGTACCACGACCAATTGCGTACCAAAGGCTTCGGCTGCAAACTCGATTGAACCAATCTGTGATGGTGCAACGACGTTACCCGCGACTCGTATAACAAACAAATCTCCCAACCCTTGATCAAAAACAATCTCAACTGGTACTCGTGCATCTGAGCAACCCAAAATAATGGCCAATGGATTTTGATCCTTGACCAACTCTGGACGGCGCTGCATATACTCATCGGTACTGGTGAGGCTATCAACGTAGCGTGCATTACCTGCTTTTAAAAGCTCAAGCGCTTCTTGACCTGTGGTTGGACGTATATCGGTAGGCATGAGAGATCCTTTATCATCAATAATATTAGAGTTATAAGCTGTTTTGCATACATGTATTCAAGCACAGATTGGCTAATTATCGCCAAACTATCAGGCTAGTCATGTTTGTCAGCCATAACGTGATTGTATAGGAATAAAAACCAAAAAACGGTAAAAAAATTTGTCTAAATGTCTTTAGATGAATGTAGTCATATCTAAAAATACAGCTGTACATATCGCTGCTACGACAGTATGACTCGCGTAACTTATAACGAACTTGCACTGACTTATATCAAGGGTTTGTTATAATACGCAGCACTCAGACAGCATTTAGACAGTAATCAAATCGTGCTTACGCTCATGCCAATCCTTATAATGACAGCCAGTTACCTTGGCAGCTGTACACAGATATTGGACGCTTAGGAACAGATATTATGACCGATTTATCTCAAAATACGCATAACACCTCTGCATCACCTCATGATAATCAGGTGCTACTAAAGCTGACTGGTCTCAAAAAAACCTATGATCAAACCGAGGTCCTAAAAGACATCAACCTTGATATCAAACACGGTGAGTTTTTGACACTACTTGGGCCATCGGGCTGTGGTAAGACGACATTACTACGCTTGATTGCAGGCTTTGAGCAGCCGAACGCTGGGGCGATATATTTGGATGGCGTACAGATGGCAGGCTTGTCCGCTGATAAACGTCCGGTCAATACCGTATTTCAGCAATATGCGCTGTTTCCTCATATGAGCGTTGCCCAAAACGTGGCTTATGGCCTAAAGCTAAAGAAAGTTCCAAAAGATGAGATTCAAAGACGTGTCAGCGAAATGCTAGCGATGGTACAGCTAGAGCATTTGGCCAACCGTAAACCGCAAGATTTGTCTGGTGGCCAGCAGCAGCGAGTTGCGATTGCACGCGCGGTGATTAATCGTCCTAAACTGCTACTGCTTGATGAGCCATTATCCGCACTCGATCATAAACTGCGCCTGCAAATGCAATCTGAGCTAAAGCGTCTGCAACGTGAGCTGGGCATAACCTTTGTTTTCGTGACCCATGATCAAGAAGAAGCGCTGTCGATGTCAGACCGTATTGCCGTAATGAAAGACGGTACGTTTCAGCAAATTGGTACGCCTATCGAGATCTATGAAACCCCTGCCAATTTGTTTACTGCCAAATTCATCGGCGAAACCAACTTGTTTAGAGCTGAAGTCAAAGGGGTTTATCCAGACCAGCCAGATAGAGATGGTAAAGTGACCAACGGACGTATCGAGGTCGAAGTCTGTGAAGCGCAGGCGCAAGCAGGGCCAACCACCTTACGCAACTTACGTCGTCCCAATTTTGCCAATGATGTACAAGTAGGCGATATCGTCAATTTACTACTGCGCCCCGAAGATCTGCGTATCTACGATCCAAAAGACAACGAGCATAGCGGACTGCTAGGCCGTGTCATCGAGAGTAACTATAAAGGCAGCACCTTAGACTCAATTATCGAACTGGCCAATGGTCATATCATTAAGGCGTCTGAGTTCTTTGATGAAGATGACCCGAGCTTTGATTACAAACTAAACGAGGGCGTCAAAGTCTCATGGGTGGATGGCTGGGAATGGGTATTGCCAGAAGACTCTGAAGCTATGCCAGACACGACTGTACAAAAGGATGGTAGCTGATGGCTCGCAACCACTTAGGCAGTAAAAGTCCATTTCGTACTGCCACGCTTTGGCTAATCTGGGGTTGGCTACTGATATTTGCACTATTACCAAATATTCTAGTCATCGCTGTCAGTTTTTTAACCCGTGATAGCAGTGCGTTTATCAGCTTACCTGCTAGCATCGACAGCTATGTGCGGATGATTGATCCATTATATTTTGAGGTATTTGTCCACTCATTATGGATGGCAGGTATCACAACGGTTATCTGCCTATTGCTTGGCTATCCTTTTGCATGGCTAATATCCAAAGCAAAAGTACGTTGGCAGCCACTGCTCATGATGTTACTGATACTACCCTTTTGGACCAATTCCTTGGTACGGACGTATGCATTAAAGCTGCTCTTTGCTAACAATGGCTTGATTAACAAGTTGCTATTGGCAATTGGCGTAATTGATACCCCTATCGATATTTTATATACGCAAGGTGCGGTGATTGCAGGTTTAACCTACTTGTTATTTCCGTTTATGGTACTGCCGCTATATGCGGTATTTACTGACTTACGCAATGATATGCTATTGGCCTCGCAAGATTTGGGCGCATCCAGAACACAAACCTTTTGGCATGTGGTATTGCCATTAACGACACCGGGGATTATCTCTGGTGTACTGCTCGTGCTATTGCCTGCGATGGGTATGTTTTATGTGGCAGATATCTTAGGGGGTTCGCGTAATTTATTGGTCGGTAATATCATCAAAAACCAATTTCTGGATGCGCGTGACTGGCCTTTTGGCGCAGCAGCCAGCGTATTATTGACACTGGCGATGGCAGTATTATTACTTGCCTACCGTGCCAGTAGTCGCCGTATTGGCAAGACTGACTTTAAAGAGGTGGCCTAATGTCTTATAGCTCACCGAACACAAAAACTCGTCCGCTTAAGATTGGTAGTATCGCTGCCAAAGGCTATCTCGGACTGATTTATACCCTGTTATACCTGCCAATCATTGTCTTGGTGGTGATGTCCTTTAACAAATCAAAAATTGGCTATAACTGGGGCGGTTTTAGCTTAAAGTGGTACGAATCACTGTTTAACAACCAAGCGATGCTCGATGCTTTTTGGCACTCTATTGTATTAGGATTGGTGGCAGCCACCGTCTCGACTTTGATAGGCACGCTTACAGCGCTGGCGTTACACCGTTATAATTTTCGTGGTAAAGGCTTACTAAATGGGCTACTGTTTGTCCTGATGATGTCGCCTGAGATTGTATTAGCTATCTCATTGCTAGCGCTGTTCTTACTGATTGGTTTGCAGCTGGGCTTCGTCTCGCTACTATTAGCACACATTACTTTTTGCCTGCCGTTTGTTGTGATTACCGTCTTTGCACGATTGAGTAGCTTGGATGAGCGTTTAATGGAAGCGGCACGCGACTTGGGTGCTAACGAATCAACCATGGTGCGCACAGTATTGATTCCCGTTATCTTGCCTGCGGTTATGGCAGGTTGGTTACTTGCCTTTACCCTATCGCTAGATGATGTAGTGGTGTCGACCTTTGTCACAGGGCCTAGCTATGAGATTTTACCGCTACGCATTTATTCTATGGTGCGCGTAGGACTCAAGCCAGAAGTCAACGCTATCGGTACATTGCTACTGGCTGCTTCTTTAATCTTGGTTATCATCTCGCAGTTACTGTTACGCAAGCGCTAGATATTGATTGCTGAGTAATTGCTTATTGACCGAGCATTAATAACGGACTATGAGTGAAAGTCAGCGCTATATTGACTATAATGAATTTTTCTCACCTTAGCGGTTAGGTTATATTATGCTTGAGCTACGTCATCTTAATACATTAACCGCGCTACGAGCGCATGGTTCACTTGCAGCAGCGGCGGATGAGCTACACGTTACTGCCTCAGCCGTTTCGCATCAATTAAAAGAGCTTGAGAACTATTACGACATCAGCTTAGTCAATCGTCGGACACGCCCGCTTAGCTTCACGCCAGCAGGTAAAGCAGTATTGGCATTGGCAGACAATATCCTACCGCAAGTTACTCGCACCAAATCCAACCTTAAACGCTTAGCGCATGGTCAAGCAGGTAGATTACGCTTAGCATCAGAGTGTCACAGCTGCTTTGATTGGCTCATGCCAATACTGAACCACTATCGCCGTGAATGGTCGGATGTCGAGCTGGATTTTGCCACAGGGTTTGAGCCTGAGCCGCATCATCTACTCATGGAAGGCGATATTGACCTGCTTATTACTACCAGTGATTTACCGCTCGACGGTATCAGCTATCAGCCATTGTTTGAGTACGAGAGTCGTTTGGTGCTCTCCCCAACACATGATTTAGCTGCTCAGAAATTTATTGAACCTGATAATTTGATTAATGAGACATTAATTGCCTATCCGGTAGAAGCAAAGCGTCTCGATATCATTGCTAACTTTATGACGCCAGCGCAAGTAAGCTTTGAGAGTGTTCGTACAACAGAGCTGACCGCAATGCTGATTCAGTTGGTTGCTAGTGAACGCGGCGTAGCAGCACTACCCGATTGGGTGGTTGCTGAATACGAGAAAAAAGGTTGGGTGGTCTCGCGGCCGCTAGGCAGTGGCGTGCATTGTCAACTGTACGCCGCGACGCGTACTTCTAGTCAAGATATCGCGTACATGCAAGGATTTGCCAGCTTATTAGAAGGGATAGTGAAGCCATTGTAGTTTCATTACTAATTACTTTCTTATAGTTATAAAGTATTAGCCACTTTTCATATCGTAACGAATGTTATGGTAAATAATGGTTCCCTAGTGAGGACTTGAATCTTTGGCTGTGGGCTAATGGTATCAACGTTTTAACTCGCTGAGATAGTCTCAGTATACTTCATGGTGTACAAAACGTTAGATTATCAAGCTTAAGATTAGCTATCACCAGTAATCCTGCTCAGCTTTAGTAAGCCATTCATTAAAATTCTCGAATATCATGAATGAAGGCAAATCAGTAAGATCAACTACTATTACTCTTGGATCACCTGAACAATCATCGCCATCAAAGTAAGCCATCCATTCGCTGTTTTGAGCGAATGGAACTAAGTTAAAACCCTTAATTTTATTGTTTCTAAGACTATATGTTAGTTTGGCTCCTTCAGTTGTAGAGTTTAAGAACCACCATTGAAAATATTCATCAGACTTGACTGTTTCTGTATTTTTTGTCAATTGGATGTAAGCAGCAGGATAAACGAATCCTACTGGTAATATTTCTGATGAATAAGGTTTAAAACTTTTTTGTTTGATCATTACTTTATTACCTCTGGGTCATATTGATAGATACGCTATGCAGACATCTAACTTCTAGTACTAGAAATACCTTCAATGACTAAGGAATTGATAGCATAGCTTAATATTAGTCATGCTGATGAGATGCCAGGAAAAGAGGCCATTCAATATATTGTTGTGGAAATGAAGCAGTTTCTAAATGAAGGAAAGTAGATATGAAAATGACTAAGCAGAGAAGAGAAGAAATATCGAAACGTTATCAAGAGCTTTATGAACAAGATCCTGAATTGCGAGTGGCTCACGCAAATAGGAAAGGTGATATTGATTTTTTGAATAATGTTTTTTTAATAGATAACCTTCTTGCGATCTCAGCTGTAACGGAAGAAGCAAAGTGGAACTGGCTACATCGTTCACTAATGCATATTCCTAATCAAGCTAAAGAATGGACAGGCACACCACTAGCAACTGTTAAATTCTATATTGATAAAGGAGTGACTATTAACGCTCAAGATAGGTATGGTATGACGCCACTGCACTATGCCATGCGAGGTAAAAATGCAGAAGCAGCCATAGCCTTACTAGAAGCAGGGGCATATCCAAATGTACCAAACAGAGACAACGTTATTCCTTTAGCTATGATTGGAGGAATGCCTGAAAGGCTAGACGTAACTGAAATGATGCTTAAAAAAGGAGGCAATGTTCATTACAAAAATGGTGATAATGAACTCAGTATAGTAAATAGTATGAAAAAACACCTTGGGAATCAGGAGAAATTCATACCCGTTATCCAACTCTTGGAGCAATACGCATTAAAATAGGCCTTTTATTGACTTGCACTGATATAATCAAACCACTCATAACAGACTACTAAACGATTAACACCTATCAATGGCTACAAAACCAACTTAAAGAAGTAAAATCCTAGCGCGGTTGCCAGTAATGTTAACCCAACATGTAAACCTATAAGCGCTAAACCTGCTAGTAGTCGCCCGTCATTAATAAAGCCAAATACCTCTGCACTAAACGTGCTAAATGTAGTCAATCCGCCCAAAAATCCTGTAATCACGAACACGCGCACATGATCAGATAAGTTGCTACCCATACGCTCAAACCACACTAGCGCCAGCCCTATCAGCAGTCCTCCTAAGATATTGGCGCTCAGGGTACCGAGTGGCACCCAACCGTGCAAGACATTAAAACGCGATAGCCAAGCTCGCAGGCAAGCACCAAATGCTGCTCCTAAACCAATCGCAAGCCACTGCATAGACTATCCTTAATTCATATAAACGTGTTGGACCAAATGCTCATTTATACGGCTGGTAATTCTGTCATCGGCCAACGCGGAATACAGCTAACGGCCAAATCATCAGACTGTCCTGCTTGCAAGCGCTCAAAACCTGCATAAGCAATCATCGCGCCATTGTCCGTACATAGCGCAGGCGGTGCATAATGAACCGTCGCATTGATCTTAGCCAGTTCAGCCTCCAACGTCTCGCGCAGGTGAGTATTGGCACTGACCCCGCCTGCAATTACTAAGCGGCTCATATCTGCTTGCTTGAGTGCTTTGACACATTTTTTCACTAGCGTGTCGACCACTGCATGCTGAAAACTGGCGGCAATATCAGCACGAATCTGTGGATCGCTATCACCGCCATTGCCCGACCCTCCCGAGCATGGTGTATCTTTAATCAGATTATGTACGGCTGTTTTCATGCCACTAAACGAAAAGTCTAGACCTCGATGTAGCATTGGTCTTGGTAGTGCGTAAGCGTCAGGGTTGCCAGTTTCTGCCAACTTGGCTATATTAGGGCCGCCAGGATAAGGCAAACCTAGCATTTTAGCCGCTTTATCAAAGCACTCACCCGCCGCATCATCTATCGACTCACCCAATATCTCATACTGCCCTACGCCATGCGCAGCAATGAGTAACGTATGCCCACCAGATACTAGTAGAGAGACAAAAGGAAATGCTGGAGGGTTTGCACCCATCAGCGGCGCAAGTAAGTGCCCTTCCATATGATGAATACCAATCGCTGGAATATCTAAACCATATGCTAAGCTACGACCAAACAGTGCGCCTGTCATCAATGCACCAATAAGACCAGGTCCCTTAGTATAAGCAATCGCATCGATCTCGCTTTTTGTCATATCGCACTGTTCGAGTAGCTCATTGAGTAATGGCACTAGCTTACGAATATGATCGCGACTGGCAAGCTCAGGCACAACGCCGCCATAAAGTGCGTGCAGCTCAATCTGAGAATACAGTACTTGCCCGACCAAACCTTGGTTGTCGCTATTTATTTGCTCACTATCAAAAATCGCTAGCCCCGTCTCATCACAAGAGGTCTCTAAGCCCAATACTTTCATATTTTTGCCTTTATACTTTCGTTTTCGTGCTATTTTTGTCGCACTTTTATCTTACATCATTTTGAGAAACTGGATAACTATAGTCAAAGAACTCTAAAATGAGTACAAGGCAGCCGACTGCAGATTGTACAAGTAGTACATCTAAGGAGGGTAACGCCGTAGCGGTTTAGTAGTTCACCGACTATAATACAATCAGTCACACACTATCTCGAATTCGCTTGATACAGCTGTATATTCTCAGACTGGCATGACAAAAAACGTGCATAAAAAAACCGTCATTGTCAGTCACAATGACGGCCAGTTTAGCAAATTTCAATAGCTCACATAATCTATATATACCGTATCAGCTTACCGACGCTAGCATATAATCAACCGCTGCTTTAACTTGTGCTTCGGTCACACCATTTATTGCTTGCGCTGGCATTTTATTAAAGCCTTTAGCCGAGTGCATATACAGCGTCTCTTTGTCTTTGGTCAGACGAGCTGACCAAGCCGCTGTATCACCATACTTTGGCGCATCGAGCAAACCTGCAGCATGACAAACCTGACAGTTTGATTCATACAGTTTAGCACCTGTATCTGCTGCCAACACTTCAGGCTCAGAATCAGTTGCAGGTGTTGCCACTGCGTCATCTACTATGTCGGCAGACTCTGTTGCTGCTTTTGGTTCTGTATCTGGCTCAACCACAGACTCAGATGTCGTGCCTTGGCTTTCTGCTACAGCTTTCTCTTCTACAGCGGTAGCAGGCTCATTGGCTACTACAGACTCTTCCGTAGCTGTGTTATCACCGCTACAAGCACTCACTGCAAATACCACGCTCATACTGATCACAGACAATTTCAGCTTGTTCATATACGGTTGTATATCAATCATGGTTTTACCCTTACTTAGTCAGTCTGCAATCAATTAGTGATGCGTTATATCAGCTTAAATTACTTACATATACGACCAACGACTGTTTAATAGTCCATTGAGCTAATGGTCAATTCAGCACGAAGTTACTCAGCAGTGGCTGCAGCTGTATCGTCAGTAGCCGCCATATCAGCGCTGTCAGCAGGAGCAGCGGCTGTATCCGCACTATCGGTAGCTGCTGCTGCAGTATCAGCGTCAGCCGTTCCTGCTTCGGCAGTAGCCGTAGCATCAGCTTCTGTACCCGCTGCATCAGCCGCTGGCATTGGTGCTGGCATTGGTGCTGTCTCTGGGAATTCCATTTCTTCAGCTGGTGGCGCATTTTTGATGGCAAGTTCAGCAGCTTCGTCAACGCGATCGATTGCCATTACTTCTTCATGCTCTTCGCCGCCACTACAAGCGCTCACGCTCACACCTAAAGCTACGATAAGTGCGGTGCTTAATGCCGTGTTAAATACTGTTTTTTTCATTCCAACATCCTCAATAAAATACACACAAAACGGTTCATAGGCTTACTAGGGTCTATTGAACTTTCAAATGTGGTGCTGGCAGTCACTATTTTTTAGACAATATGCAGTGAAATTGTTGAAGCCTAGTCATTCTAGGTTAAACTATTTCGCCATATATTGACAAAAAAGAGTACTGCCCTGAAAGGCTGATGCTAAAATTACCCCAACCGTTGTTGAAAACCTAGCTAAGGTCTCAACATTATCGTCGGTTTTCGCCTAGTTTGGGGTAACTTTAGCCATCAGCAGCCCTAATATTTGAAAGTTCAATAGACCCTATAATATGGGAATTATCATAGCATAAACTCCAATCAAACCGTTATAGACGGTAGGGATTTTTTATTGATAAAGCGTTGTATATATGTCGAATTCATAGTTTGAGAGCCAAATTCAAATAGCTATCTAATTGAACAACCTATCGGCAATAAATGCTTAAAATCATTGACTTTGTTGGTATTTTTTATTAAAATACCTGCCCTTACGCTAATGCGTGAGAATTGTCCTAGTTTGAGCTGATGCCTGTAATCTTGAGATATTACGGCTAAATACTAATACACAGCCAAACTAATGCCCTTATATCTCATCCTAATCGAGGAGTCTTCATGCCTGCAGTTAAGGTTAAAGAAAACGAACCAGTTGATATCGCTATCCGTCGTTTCAAACGTGCTTGTGAAAAAGCTGGTGTATTATCAGACGTACGTAAGCGTGAGTTTTATGAAAAACCAACGCAAGTACGTAAGCGTAAAAAAGCTGCTGCCGTAAAGCGTTATAAGAAGAAGTTACAACGCGAAACTATTCGTACCACTCGTATGTACTAATCAGTAATCTGATTAGCTAAGTACAAGCGCTACACTAACGCCACTGTTATCAATCGATATCAGTGGCGTTTTTTATGCTACAATTTTTGTTATTACTGCTGACATAATTTTTTATTAAAACCACTATCAGCAGGTTTTGTTCTAAAAATTTAACAAACGACATCTAACGAATAGCATTTAACAGATCGATAAGGATAATAGCAGTGAGCCAACTTAAACAGACGTTATCAGACAATATTAAAGTTTCGATGAAAGCTCGTGAGCTTGAGCGCGTTAAAGTACTGCGCAATGTACAATCAGTAGTGAAACAAATCGAAATTGACCGTCAGACAGAACTTGATGATGCGCAAGTATTAGAAGTTTTGCAAAAACAGCTAAAACAGCGTCAAGAGTCACTAACTATCTTTACAGAAAATGGCCGTGATGACTTAGCCACAAAAGAGCAGTTTGAGATTGATATCATCAACGAATTCATGCCGCAGCAAATGAATCAAGACGAGATCATGGCATTGGTAAATGCTGAAATCGCTGAGCAAGGTGCTACGTCTATGCGCGATATGGGCAGCGTCATGGGTGTCTTAAAGAATAAAACAGCTGGCCGTGCTGATCCTGCTTTGATTTCTAAAATGGTCAAAGATGCGCTACAAGGCTAGCACTTGCTATTGACTGGCAGGCTACTCTGTATAAATAACCGCCTAAGGCTTAAAGTCTTTGGCGGTTTTTATTGCTTTGAGTTCTGCATTAATATTGGCCAATAACGGACGCGCACTATTGGCATGATCTGTGGTTTGCAGATTTTCCGCCAACTGTTTGGCTTGTGTCAAAGAGGTCAGCGCACTCTCATAACGCCCACTCCATAGCTGATCATAACTGCGATAGCGCAATGCATTAATCGTCGCGATATTGGCTAACTGTGGTGAGGTGGTGGTCTTAGCAAGTTTTTCATTGGCAAGTTGTAAGCTTTGCCATGCATAACGGTCGCTTGGTTGCTGTTCTGTTAGTGGCTTTAACAGCGCTTGGGCTTTTATCGGCTGACTACTATTAGTCAGCGCTTCGGCCAGATAAAGACGTAAATCACGGCGCTCCGGATATAGACGCTGCTGGCTCTCTAAGACATCTACGGTTTGTTGCCATTTACCTTGTTCACTTAATAGCTGACTGTGGGTAATCGACAATAGAGGCTCTAAATTTTGACGCTGCGTGCTTGATAACGCATTTATCTCAGCCAATACCTTATTAGCATCTTTAAAGCGCTGCTGCTCTCCATACCAATGCATTAGCGCAAGTTTGGCCCCGAGACTGTTTTTAGCGGCCGTTGTCAGTGTGACTTCGGATGCGTGTTTACCAGTCACTTGCACACGCCAATACAGTAAATCAAACAGTGCTTGATGGCGCTGCTGCTGGCTCAATGAGAGCGCTGGATACTGCTGAGCGCGACTTTGTGACTCGCTCAACCGCTCATTACTCAGAGGATGTGAGCGTACAAAGCTCGGTAAGAATTGATTCTCGACTTGATTTAACTGACTCTGTTGATTCATCGTGGCAAAGAACCGTGGCATCGCCCGAGGATCATAACCCGCTTGGGTCATAATCTGCATCCCTACTCGGTCAGCCTCGCGTTCATTACTACGGCTAAAGGCCATGCTGCTATTCATAGAGGCTGTCTGACTGCCCATCATCACAGCCGCAGCGGCATCACCATCGACAGCTGAGGCGGCAATCGCAGCTAGCATACCGCCTAGCTGCATCAGCAAGGCTTTTTTACGTTCGTCAGCGCCGCTTTCGTAGTGCCGTTGACTGATATGTGCGACTTCATGCGCGACGACGCTCGCCAGCTCATCCATGCTGCTAGCTGACAGTATCGTTCCAGTGTTGATACCGATTACGCCACCAGGCGCTGCAAAAGCATTGATACTAGGATTATCAATGATAACGACGCCAAGTGGTGCTTGCTGACGAGCTTGAGCATTGAGACGCCAAGTCATGTCTTTTATCGTTTCTTGTACCCAAGGATCATGTTCCATTCTGACGCGGCCATTGATATTCTGTAATGACCATTCACCAAGCATTTTGTTTTGATATTGCTCAGCAAAGCTCAAGCCTTGCCCGCGCAGGTTTGGTAGATCTAGCGTTTGCGAATCTGTGACTTGCCACGAGCTATCAGCTAATGGCAGCGTTTGACTCTCTTGACTATGTGCACCACTAGCCATGGCTAGTAGCATCATAGACAGCCCTACCTTGATACTATTTGGCAAAGCGACACTCATAAAATGACGTTTACCTTTTTGCTTAGACAATATAAGTGGCAAGCCTGCAGAATTTGTGGCTACTAAAGAGTTATTGCTGTCGGGTCGCTTCATTCTATTAGCCTGGTACAAGTGCATATCCTATAAGATAATTGACGACGTCTTTTCGACTATACGAGCTTGTTTATCCAAGGTCAATTCTACAATGAACTTAACTACCAATAACTTAGCCACCCGTCACGATTGCGCAACATGGCTGTGTAATTATTCATTGAGATATTAATTATGCAGTAAGTCTCAATCGTATAACTATTAATCGGGCAATTGCTAATCGTGCAACTCTTGGTTATATGATTCTAGTGAACCGAACACAGCGTTGATTATATTCAACTGCAACTATACATTATCTATTTGGTATAATAAGCAACAATAATAGTAAGTTTAGATGACTGTGATGGCGACCTCATAATTTATGATTGCTGGATTATGTTCGTACTCAATATCGAAGCCTATTGCTAATAGAACAAATTAAAATATAGATATCTACAAGGTTTCAGTTATGCCCGCTGCTAGTGAATTAGTCATTGAACGTGTGTCGCACTCTATACAGTTATCAGCGAATTTGACTGATGCACAGCAGAACGACATTGCGAGTTTACTAGAGTTGCTACCGACTGAAAGTCATAAGCCAGATGATTTAGCTACAGCGCGATCTGAACTAAATATAAAAGGTTTTGTTGATGGACGCGGTCTTGCATGCCCGATGCCATTGTTAAAAACTAAGGTCGCATTACGTGATGTGACAGTTGGCGAATCACTGTATGTGGTTGCAACCGACCCTAACTCGCAAGCTGATATCACAGCGTTTTGTCGACAAAGTCAGCAATCACAGTCGGCAGATTATTTAGAGCTAGTGGTCAATGAAGTTACTGACCATTCGTCAGTTGATGGCACATCATTACAGCGTTTCGCTACAATATATCACTTCATCATTACCAAAACTGATAGCAACTAAGCGCTGCTATCCTTTACAATTAAATCATAAAGATTTTTATCTGACTATTTGCTTAACTATTTAACCAAGGTCAAGAATATGGCTAATACTTCTACTGATGCTGTAAATACAAATAAAAAAGATGGCTCAGCTCCTACAAAAAATGATGCACGCGATGCTGCATTAAAAGCCGCTGCTCAGCGACCACCTTATGACGCGAGTACATTAGGCAATACCAGTACGCGCGACTTAGTACCAGCTATGCCAACTCACCTGTCAGCGCCAGGGGTCAACTTGGGTGCATATATCAATACTGTCCATCAGATCCCTATTTTGACGCCAGTACAAGAGCAGGAGTTGGCACATCGCTATTATGATGAAGGTGATGTCGAAGCTGCTCGTCTACTGGTGATGTCGCATCTACGTTTTGTAATTCATATCGCACGTAGCTACTCGGGCTATGGATTGCCGCAAGCAGATTTAATCCAAGAAGGTAACTTAGGATTAATGAAAGCAGTTAAACGTTTTGACCCGAATAAAGGCGTACGTTTGGTATCCTTTGCTGTGCATTGGATCAAAGCTGAAATTCATGAGTTTGTGATTCGCAACTGGCGTATTGTGAAAGTTGCGACTACAAAGGCTCATCGTAAACTGTTCTTTAACTTGCGTAGCCTTAAGAAGACTAATAATCAGCTAACACTAGAAGAAGCGGACGCTATCGCTAATGACTTGAATGTCACGCGCAAGCAAGTGTTAGAGATGGAGTCACGTCTAACCTCTTATGACGCTTCGTTCGAGGCGCAGTCAAGCGACGATGATGATGGTCGCTATGCACCTCAGCTATTTTTGGAAGATGGCATCGATCCAGCTGAGCAGTTAGAGGAAGCGGATTGGGAAGAAAACAACTCATCAGCACTCATCGCTGCTATGGGTACTTTAGATGATCGTTCACGCGATATCGTCGAACAGCGCTGGTTATCTGAGCAAAAATCTACTCTGCATGAGTTAGCTGCGGTTTATTCTATCTCAGCTGAGCGAGTCCGTCAGATCGAGAAAAATGCTATGGACAAGATTCGCGATGCGATGACCATTGATAGTGTGATTCTGCCAGATGATATCCAGTAACCCCAAGATGATACGAGCTGTTCAATGTTAAATTGGATTGGTATTGCTGCAGTTAATATGGCTATTGCTGTTGCTCTGGGCGCGTTTGGTGCTCATGGTTTAGAAGGCCGCGTCAGCATGCAACAGCTTGAATGGTGGCATACGGCAACGCTGTATTTGTTCGTACATGCGCTAGGATTATTACTTGTCGGTCTGCTAATTCGTTTGAAATATATTACTCAGACGACCGCTTGGTTACTACAAATTGGTATTATCATTTTTGCTGGTAGTTTGTATGCCATGACGCTTGGTGCACCGCGCTGGTCCGGTGCGATTACGCCTATTGGCGGCGTTCTTATGATTGCAGGTTGGCTATGGTTGGCCATTTCTGCCTTTCGATTGAAGGACTCAGTTAGCTGAGCTGTTTAACAGTTATTGTGATTTTTAGCTCTTTGCATTAGCTGCGACTAACTATCAGTAATAAAACAAAAGATACGTAGCGAATGAACAGGAATTTTAAAATATTAGGGAGTATTTAATATGAGCACCATTAGTGTCAATGGTAAAAGCTTGCAAACCACTCATCAGACTGTACAACTGGTTATCAATGAGCTTGGCCTTAGTCAAGGTCGCTATGCTGTAGAAGTAGATGGTGAGCTGATGCCAAAAAGCGAGCTTGCTCAACTACGTATCGTAGAAGGTATGAATATCGAAGTAGTACAAGCCGTCGGTGGTGGTTAATAATGTTTAGACAGATAAGCTTGAGCTGACAGCTAGTTCATTTTCGTTTTAAGTTTACTAACTAAGTTTACTAATGCTAAAAAAGACCTCAACGTATTACACGTTAGAGGTCTTTTTTTATGTCAATTACAAAATAATGCAGCAGCTACTTATAAATTTTTTATTCTCTTAGTCTGCTTTCACTAGCTTGTAACGATAGTGTTCAAATTTTTAAACTCGAACTATGCTGCTGGTACTGCTTCTGCAGGAGTTAGATCCTGATAGCGACTATCGCGTCCTGCACCCTGAGTCTTCTTGCGCTCTTGACGGGTTTTGTACTTACGTACTTGTCTATCTAGCTTGTCTGCCATCTCGTTAATGGCTTTATACATATCATCTTCATACGCTTGGACAAACATTTCTTGACCCGAGACACGCATAATTGCTTCAGCTTTATGGCTCTTTTTACCGCCGTCGCTAGCACCGCTATTGTCTAACGATAAAATCACTTGAATACTTTGTATCTGATCGAAGTGACGCTCTACTTTTTCAAGCTTCTCGCGTACTGCTGTGTCCATAGCTTCTGTAACGCTGATATGATGACCACTGATAGAAACATTCATATTGTTGTCCTTTTATTTGTAACTTACAATCAACAGATGAGGTAGCATTCTTGCTTTTGTCATCCTGCCTTACCACTAACTACACCAAAGCCTCTAGTAATGTGTCGACGTATCCTTTTATCGTCTCCTTTATTAATTGTAAATAAATACTATAAATCGGCACTTGGTTTTCGTTGTTGGTATGACTCTAATTTGTCATGAAAATCGCCCAGTAGCAAGCCATTAAATTGTAATTAAGTGTAACAATACCTATTATTTCTACTTGGTTTCTATATAATCAAAAAATTTTATTTTTTATATCTCGACTGCACTATACAGACAGGTAGCCATTAACCTTGTAGAAGGATGATCTTAGATAATTAATATTTCTGTTTGCGCTGAGTAGACGAGCCAATATTCATTGCTTCACGATATTTGGCGACGGTTCTTCTGGCTATATCGATACCATCTGCTAACAGCTCATCTTTGATACGACTGTCTGACAATGGTTTTTTGGGATCTTCGTCAGCGATGAGCTTTTTAATCATGGCACTGATAGCGGTCGATGAGATATCTCCATCAGCACTACTTACGTGAGAGGAGAAGAAGTGTTTCAAAGAGAACAACCCTTGCGGCGTCAAGATGGTTTTACTGGTGGTAAGGCGTGAGACCGTAGACTCATGCAAGTCAACTTCTTCAGCAATGGCCTTTAATATTAGGGGTTGCATGGCGGTTGCACCATGCTGCAGGAACTCTTGTTGATAGCGTACAATGCTGGTCGCTACTTTGAGTAGGTTTTGATTGCGCTCTTCGATACTACGAATAAACAGCCGAGCATCGGTAAGGTTTTCGCGCAGATATTGATTGTCAGGACTGTCATCACCACGCTTGACTAAGTTGGCATATTCTTGGTTTACGCGTAGTTTTGGTAAGGTATCTGGATTGAGGCGTACATACCAACCATCTTCTTCAGCTTCAGAGTTACTGGTCGCCTTATTGTTTCTAACAGGTGTGACCAACACATCTGGAATATCATAGCTTTCAGGCGGCCGGGCATAGTCAGGCTGGCTAGACTGAAACAGCAGCCCTGGTGAAGCATTTAAGGTACGTAGTAGCGTAAGCGCAGGTGTGATGTATTCTGGTGCAAGCCCTGTACGTTCAGTCAGTGCTTTGATGTTATTACTGACTAAATGCTCGCTCGCTGATAGCAACGCTTGGGCTTCTTGTAGATATTCGGTGCGGGCATCTAGCTTAGATAGCTGAATAGATAAGCACTCGCTTAAATGACGTGCCCCTACGCCAACGGGATCACAGGACTGGATAATACGTAATACCGTCAAGACTTCTTCTTTTTCAACGCGCTCATCCCATTGATAGAAACTTGCCATCGTATCAAAGCTCTGCAGTAGCTCATCTATATCAATTCGAATAAAGCCCATATCATCCATGGAGTCTATTAAATACTCTGCAATCAACGTATCGGCCTCTGATAGACGCTTAAAGTTCAGCTGCCAACGCACATGATCTTGAATGGTAGACGATGTACCGCCTTGGTAACTATCAAAATCTTCATCACCCCTACTATTGCCAGAGCCCGTTGCAGTAGAGGCGTAGTTATCCGTGTCAAAGCTACTTATATCAAAGCTATCGGCATCAGAACTGCTATAGTTATCTACATCTATTGCACTATCATCGATATTAGGCTGTTGAAGCTTATCCAAGCTATCACTGAAGCTATCACTATTATCGCCGCTGTACTCTGTACCGCTAGTAGGTACTGAGTCGAATGAGTCACTACTTTGATTCCAGCTATCAAGCGTCAACGGCTCGTTCCACTCCTCTATTTCATCGTCACCACTGTCGTATTCGTCATCATTTTCGATACGTTCAAGTAATGGATTACTATCTAGCTTTGCCTGAACCTCTTGTGCGAGCTCAAGACTAGAGAGCTGCAGCAATTTTATGGCTTGCTGCATTTGCGGGGTTAGCTTTTGTGAGTTGCTCAGCGTGGTCGCCAATCCGAACGACATACTCATGGGCGGCTTATTGCACTCCGATCTTAGTGATATTGTGTTTATTCTGTCAGTAAAGGTAACGACATAAATCTTATCAGGACATGACGATAGCATTTTTTGCCACAATTTTGCTATGATAATTTATGTTTTGTCCGGATACGTTTGGTTTGCTATCGATAGCAGACTATCATCTCGGCAAGGATGAGCAATCCATAAATACGAGCAGTCTGCTCATTACCGCGAAAATATTATAATAAATAAATTGCCGCAAATGACCAATACAGCTCATACCCAATAGGAATACTGTCATGAATTTAAGTAACCATCAACTTAACGTCGCTGCTATTCAAATGAACAGTCAGCAGAATGTTGAGGATAATCTAGCAGATATCAAAGCCGCTATCACAGACGCACAAGCTCAAGGTGCTGAGCTCGTTGTATTGCCTGAGAACTGCTGTAGTATGGGACAGCAATCTGCTACTGCCGAGCGTTTTGATGACTTATCAGCGACGATAGCAGATTACGCCCGCACCGCTGGTATCCATGTACTAGCAGGCTCATTACCCTGCTATTATCGTCCTGATGGCACTATCGTTCCTGATGGCAGATTGCGCCAAGTGAGCCAGCTGTTCGCACCAGATGGTACCCTTATCGCACGCTACGACAAGATTCATCTGTTTACCGCAACTGTGGCCGATAAGCATGGCAGCTATAACGAAGCGGCGACCTTTGAGCCGGGTACGCAGACCGTAATTGCGCCACTAGCAGTAGGCAATACAGTCTATCAACTCGGCATGATGGTATGTTTTGATTTACGTTTTCCGGCATTGGCGCAGCGTCTGCGACAAGCAGGTGCTGAACTATTAAGCGCACCTTCTGCCTTTACCTACTTAACTGGACAATCGCACTGGTCACTGCTGTTACAGGCTCGTGCTCTAGATAGTCAATGTATGGTCATTGGCGCAGCGCAAGGTGGCGATCATCTCTACAAAGATGGTAGCACGCGCCAGACATGGGGACATGCAGCCATTACAGCATTTGACAGTAGTATTATCGCAAGCTATGACGATAGCGAGTTGGATAAACAATATGCCATCGTCATGGCGTCATTAGACAAGCAGGCGCAAGAGCAAGGCCGCCAAAAACTGCCTATCTTTGATTGCCATCGTTTGGCGTAGATTGTGAAATTCAGTGGATTTCGTGCCTAATTGCTAAGGCAATTCTTCATTTTGAGCATGAGTTGCTCGTGGATGCGCGCGATCATAAACCTGCGTTAATTTTGCAAAATCAACGTGGGTATAAATTTGCGTGGTGCTAATATCACTGTGCCCGAGCATCTCTTGTACGGCGCGCAAGTCACCACTGCCTGACAGCATATGTGATGCAAAACAATGACGCAGTAGATGAGGATACATGTTTTGGGCGATACCTGCGCGGGTAGCAGCGACTTTTAAGCGCTGTTGCACTGCCCGTGTTGATAATCTGGTGCCGAGTTTTTCACTGATGAACAATGCGCAATCCATCTGCTCTACCCATAGGTTACGATGCGGCAGGTAACGACTAATTGCTTCTGCAGCCTTTATCCCTAATGGTACTAGGCGTGTTTTATTCCCTTTACCCGTGACTCGTACCCGTAAGTCAGACAAGTCCACATCTGCCATATCGAGTGCAACCAATTCCCCAACACGCAAGCCGCTACTATAGAGCAGTTCAAACATAGCTTTATCACGTAACCATAAGCGCGCTTGCTCTGGTGTATCAGGCATCTCTTGATCGAGTAGCTGAGTTAGTAAATCGACATCAGCGATAGAAGGCAGCGGTCTAGGACTACGCTTCAGCTGATAGCCAGTGGTTGGGTTGATACGTGCTAACTCTTCTTCAATCATCCAACCATAAAAATGCCGAATCGCAGACAACTCTTGCTGGATACTGGCAAGTGCCAACTTATCTTCATCAAGACGTTGACTAATATGCTGGGCCAGTTGCCGTTTATCACAGCGTGTCCACGTTAGACGCTTACCACGCAAAAATAACGCCAGTTGATTTAAACCAGCAAAATAAGCGGTCAGAGTATGCGGCGAATGGTTGCGCACAGACAACGTATTGAGCCAACGATGCACAGGTGTGAGTAGCTCTCGTAACGCAGCATCGGACTCTATAGTAGCGGCCAGCTCAGTAGATAGCCAAGGTGCTGAGTTCGCTGCCTGATTGCCTTTATTATTAGACATAACCATATTGGAACCATCCTTGGTATTTATAAGATTGGTCTAACAACCGTTATCAGCCTTCAGCGTTGGGTTTAAGGCCTGCTTGTGCCATCAGGCCATCTGGGCTAAATACGCCTTCATAGACGAAAGCGGTCGGTCCGGTCATCGTGACTGAATAGCCTGGCTGCCACTTGATAATCATGCTGCCACCATATAGCTGCGCGCGAACTTCCTCACCCTCATCGAGCCAGCCTTCACGTATACCAACGGCTACTGCTGCACATGCGCCTGTACCACAAGCTTGCGTCTCGCCTACACCGCGCTCGTACACACGCAAACGAATGTGGCGCTGATTCATCACTTGCATAAAGCCCACATTGACGCGGTCTGGGAATGCAGGATGCGACTCAATTGCTTTACCTAGAGTCTCAACCTCAGCATCGAGTACGTCATCGACTTTTATCACAGCGTGCGGGTTACCCATATTGGCAACGTACAGCTGCACAGGCGTACCATTTACATCAAGATGATAGGTGTTTTGAATTTTAGTCGTCGCTCTTGGGCTAAATGGAATCTCATCTGGCTCAAATTTAGGCTTGCCCATATCGACATCTACCCAACCGTAACGATCAGTAGTTAGAGAAATAATACCGCTAGCCGTCTCAACGCGTAGACGCTGCTTAAATGACAGTTTACGTGCCTGCACAAAACGCGCAAAACAACGCGCGCCATTGCCACACTGTTCGACTTCGGTACCATCAGTATTAAAGATACGATAACTGAAATCGACATCAGGGCGCATGGGTGGCTCGACTACGAGCAATTGATCAAAACCAATACCTAGATGACGATCGCCTAATAACTGCACCAAATCCTTGGTCAAATCTAAGCGCTGGGTCACTAAATCAATGACCATGAAATCATTACCCAACCCATGCATTTTAGTAAACTCTATTAGCATATCTTTGATGTCCTATCCTATTTTTATGTATGCCTTATCTTAGCACGCTGTCAGATACAATCATAATAATACCAATCCCAAAAAATACGATTAGCGGTGTCAAACTTGTTTAGTCTACAGTGAGTAGTACTTGCACTCGTTTTCCTTGCTACTCCAATTTTTATGAATGGTGTTGTCTTCAACTAAAGGCATGCCTTCAATTAAGAATCAGCTTTAATTAAAAAACACTTTCCTCAAAATCCAGTCATAAAAAAACCCATTGTCATTATCACAATGGGTTCTCTTCAACCATCAAATACGGCAATAGTTTTGGCTTGTCTTTAATCGCCTTACTGCTCCTGCCACAACGCTTCATCTGCATATAACGCTTCAATCGTTTCGCGCTTGCGGATTAGCTGATGACTATCGCCAGAAACCATCACTTCGTTAGCACGTGGGCGTGAGTTATAGTTACTACTCATGGTAAAGCCGTAAGCACCTGCACCTGTAATGGTAAGTACATCGCCTGTGGCCAATGATAGTAGGCGGTCTTTTGCCAAGAAATCACCCGTCTCACAAATCGCGCCAACGATATCCCACGGCTGCGTGCCATCCGTATCGATACCATCGTTAGGCAATACGCTTGGAATCACCGCCATTTCAGCTTGATATAAAGCAGGACGAATCAAGTCATTCATAGCGGCATCAACGATCGCAAAGTTCTTATGCTCAGTCGGCTTGAGTACGTCAACTTGGGTCAATAGCACGCCAGCATTGGCAACGATACTACGACCTGGCTCAAAGAACACAGTCAAACCAAGCTCGCTAAGTTTTGGTAATAAAGCTTGGGCAAACTCATCGATAGACACAGGCGTCTCATCAATATAACGCACCCCTAAACCGCCGCCCAAATCAATATGCTGTAACTCAATACCTGCGTCACGCAGGCTATGTATCAGCTCAATCACTTTATCTAACGCTGCAACAAATGGCTCTACCTCAGTTAACTGCGAGCCAATATGACAATCAATACCAACGATGGCGATATGTGATAAGTCGGCCGCTTGCTGATAGACCGCTAATGCGTCTTCGTGAGTGATACCGAACTTGTTGTCTTTAAGACCTGTTGAGATATATGGATGGGTTTTGGCATCGACGTTAGGGTTGACGCGTAACGAGATTGGCGCAGGCTTATCAAGTGACTTTGCCACTTCATTGATTAAAGTCAGCTCGCTGATAGACTCAACATTAAAACAGCCGATACCTTGAGTCAGCGCATATTCGATATCACTATACGTTTTGCCAACGCCTGAGAATACCACACGTGATGCTGCGCCACCTGCGGCTAATACACGCATCAACTCACCGCGAGAGACAATATCAAACCCAGCGCCTTCCTGTGCCAAGACACCAAGCACGGCAAGGTTAGAGTTTGCTTTTACGGCATAGCATACTTGATGATTCAGACTAGCGAAGCTATCAGTATAAGCTTGATAAACGTCCAATATTGCTTGCTTTGAATACACGTAGCAAGGTGTGCCATATTGTTTTGCCAACTCATCGATACTGACCTGCTCCATATACAATGCATCGTCGCGATAGCTTAGCGCTGGCAAGTGAGCACTCAACGCTTTCGGGTCAACATATAGTCCTTGCTCAGTTTGGATAGTAACGGATTCGCCAGTAGTAGAATCGGTCAAGTCAGCAGGTAGTTCAGAATGACTCATATAAACATCTCTAATATAATCAGATTATCAAGGGTGAAAATTAAATTTAGGTAGCAAAGCTATTTAGTCAATCAGGCAGTAAAGAATCGACAGTTGGTTAAACTGTTAATTAAAAAGCACCTAACCACTATTTATTGGCTTAGCTTAACAACTATTAGCCTAGTAATTAATAGCTTAGCAATTAATAGTCGTTGGGATCAGTACTAGGCTCAGGTAGCACCATTTGCTCTTCTAGGTAGCGGTTTTTTTGATAGTTATCGTCGTCGATACCCGCAAAGGCTGCATCTTGTGGATGGCTAGTACTATCCAGTACAGACGCACTGCCCTCTATCGTTTGACTACTAGAGTCTGCCAAATATAGATCGCCTTTTTGCCCGCAGCCTGACAATCCTAGCATAACCACACTGCCAATAAATAAAGTGGCGACAGCCTGACGACTGGTACGAGCGAATGAGCTAGCATGCTTGGCTGCTGAGGGGCTGTGTATAGTAGACATATAATAGATAACCTGTGAGCTTACGACGGCATAATGGCGATAGTAAATCGTGATAAATAAAAAACAAACGGACAGCCAAACCAGCAGTTAAAGCACTGTCGTTATGACCATTTTCATCATAGCATTATTACATAAAGCTGTACGGATACTGAATATGATTGGTGAATAAATTTGCGTGATGTTGGATATTTTCTAGAACATTAGTCGAATTTTTATAGTAATATCGTCTGCGAGCTTAGATATGAATGTATGACATATGGGTGTCTCGACAATATTTCTTACAATTTCGTGAACAATAGCGCTGTTATGTCGCCCATACAAGTTATCCACCTATAGTTCTATAACTCACTGAATATAATTGATTTATTCCATATTTAGCCATTTATTAATCACACACTTTAAACCTTGCCCCTGTCGCGGTGTAGAAACAAAAATGTGTTACATTATATTCCCAGTTTGCGGTGGCAATAGGATGCTAGCCTGAGATGCAGACGCATTACCTCATAAGCATGGATGCATAGCACTGTCAGAAATAGTAGCCCAAGTATAAACAAAATCGCCAATATACTTGCTTGATATTATCAGCATAGATATAGCTTATTTTTATTTACTCGGCGGTTATCAACTTCATCAATTCCATATAATAATGACATCATGTCTCAGTGACCTTTACTACAGCACTTGAGATATCAGCGATGTAGCATTTGATGATAATAAAACAGGACGTGGCAATAGACGTCTTTTTTGTATCGAACCAACGATATAATTGATTTGCCCTTTATAAAAACCAATCTAAGGATAGAGTATGAGCGCCAACCTAAGTACCACTTTTGATGATAAGAACAGCGAAACATCAACCCTAACCAGCCCCACTTTAGTCCTCAACTGCGGTTCGTCTTCTATCAAATACGCGTTGATTAGCGATGACAATTCTACTCGTATCACCGGTCTTGCCGAAAACTTAGGTCTCGATACAGCCCGTATCAAACATACCACGCTAAATGGCGATAAGTTAGAGATCTCTATCCCTGGTGGTAGTCACAAACTTGCCCTGCAAAAAATCCTAGAGCTACTAGAGCAATATCACTTTATCGCAGTCGGGCACCGTGTGGTACATGGCGGCCGTGAATACTCTCAAGCTGTTCGCGTTGATCAGCATGCGTTAGAGGAAGTAAAACGTTTAAAGATATTGGCTCCACTACATAACCCTGCAAATGCTTTGGGTATTGAAGCGGTTCAAGCTATTTACCCTGACATTCCACAAGTTGTGGTATTTGACACCGCCTTTCACCAAACCATGCCACCCGTCGCCTTCCGCTATGCGTTGCCAAAATATCTATACGAAGAGCACAAAATCCGTCGTTACGGCTTCCATGGTACGTCTCATGCTTATGTCTCAGAACGTGCTAGCCAGATTACTGAAGCAAAAGGTCCTCATGGCTGGATAACCGCGCATCTAGGCAATGGTTGCTCAGCAACCGCCGTATACGATGGCAAAAGTCTCGATACCAGCATGGGTCTGACCCCACTTGAGGGACTGATGATGGGCACACGTAGCGGCGATGTCGACCCAAGCTTACATATGCATCTGAAACGTCAGCTCGGTATTAGTCTAGAAGAGACGGACAAAATGCTAAATAGTGAAAGCGGTCTGCTTGGTATTTCTGGCCTATCAAATGATTTGCGTACTATTGAACAAGCCGCGAGCGAAGGCCATAAAGATGCGCAGCTCGCCATCGAGATGTTCTGCTACCGCGCTGGTAAATACCTTGCCAGCTTAAGCTGTGCACTGCCTGAGTTTACTGGTATTGTTTTCACTGGTGGTATCGGCGAAAACTCTGTCACCACGCGCGCAAGTATTTTAGCCGTCATGCGTCATTTCGGTATCAAGATGGACGCTGAAAAGAACGCTGGATTGTACGGTGGCCAAGAAGGCAGCTTCCAAGCAGAAGGTAGCAGTGTCGAGCTGTGGGTTATTCCTACAGATGAAGAATACCGCATCGCTCAAGAGACTCGTCAAGCATTGAACTTAGTATAAGACGATTGATTATAATGCCTAGCGCTTATCGTTCTAAACGCTTTTAAAAAGCTGAAAACAAATAAGATAAAGCGCTTGGTGTTTTTATACTGCATTGCTTATGCTGCTCAAAACGACTCGACGTCTAAAATAAAATAAATTGTAGGACACATTATGCAAACCATTTTACTTGTTCCCATTAGTCGCGGTATCGGTGTAACATCAGCCGCACTAGGGCTAATCCGTGCCTTTGATTATAACGGTATCAAAGCGGGCTTTATGAAGCCGTTTTTGCAAGATGATACGCTAGACAAACAGCACAGCTTAGACAGCTCAAGCGCATTGACCATGCACGCATTTGGCCTAAATCCGCCTGACTCTATCAACCGTCAACACGTCGAGCGTATGCTAGGCGATGACAATCTTGATGACTTGATGGAAGAAGTGATTGCCAATTTTCATACGATCGATGATGGTCATGACGTGATTATCTGTGAAGGTCTGGTGCCAACCACTGAGACCTCTTATGCGTCACAAATCAACCGTGCACTTGCCCACGCGCTCGATGCTAAGATTATATTTGTCAGTACCGCTGATATCAGTAAACCTGCTTATTTAGCGGATAAACTAGATGTCCATGCCCGTGAGTTTGGCGGTGTCATCGATTCACGTACGCTAGGCGTGATATTGATGCGGGTACAAGACGTGCCGAACACCTTTGACAACCAACCTGTCGCGCCGGGTGAGGCCGTTGTCAGCTTAGATCCGAACTTCCTACAAGAGGTTCAGCGTCTATCGCCTTCGTTTAATACCGAAGTGTTCCGCCTTATCGGGGTTGTTCCTTTTAGTGACTCGTTGTCTGTGCCTCGCACATGGGATATCGCGACGGAGCTTGATGCGACTTGGTTAAATGTTGGCGAAGCAAAGACACGACGTATCAATCGTATAAGCCTAACCGCTCGTTCAGTGGCGCGCGTCAACGAAGTCTTTAAGCGTGGTACGTTAATGGTTGTGCCCGGCGATCGTGATGACTTGCTATTGGCTGCTGGATTGGCCTGTATCAATGGAATTCCGTTGGCAGGTCTGGTGTTGACAGGTGGTATCACTCCAAGCGATACAGTTGCTGAGCTTTGGCAATCAGCGCTCAAAACTGGCATACCAGTCATGAGTGTCGAAAGCGACAGCTACGAGACGGTACAGAGCCTGATGCATATGAGTTCTGAGATACCAAGTGATGATACAGAACGTGCTGATGAAGTGGCTCGTTATGTGGCTGCGCATTTGGATCTGAGCTGGATTAAAGAATACTTCAGCCGCAATCATGAACCGCGTCTGTCACCATCAGCGTTTCGCCATCAATTGGTCAAGAAATCACAGCACGCTAAGAAACGTATTGTGCTGCCAGAAGGCGCGGAACCACGTACGGTCGAAGCTGCCTGTATCTGTCAGAGTCGCGGTATCGCCAACTGCGTATTACTTGCTAAACGCAGTGACGTTGAGCAAGTGGCCAAAAACCGTGATTTGACGTTGCCTGAAGGGTTAGAAATTATCGATCCTGACAACCTCGACATGAGCAAATATATCGCCGCTGTCGTAGAGCGCCGTAAAGGTAAAACCACTGCAGAAGTCGCTGCTGAATACCTAAAAGATACGGTCTATTTAGGTACTATTATGCTCCAACTAGACGAAGTAGATGGTCTGGTCTCAGGTGCGATTCATACCACTGCCAATACAGTACGCCCAGCATTCCAGTTGATTAAGACCGCACCGCAATATTCGCTCGTGTCATCAGTATTCTTTATGCTGCTACCTGAGCAAGTGGTCGTCTATGGTGACTGTGCGATCAACCCAGATCCTAACGCTGAAGAGCTGGCAGAGATTGCCATTCAATCAGCACAGTCTGCTGCTGCCTTTGGTATCGATCCAAAAGTTGCAATGATCAGCTACTCTACCGGCTCATCAGGCGCAGGCGCGGATGTCGAAAAAGTCGCCCGTGCAACCCAAATCGTTCGTGAGCGCGCACCCGACCTCAAGGTCGACGGCCCGCTACAGTATGATGCAGCGTCTGTCATGAGCGTCGGTAAACAAAAAGCACCTGACTCACCTGTCGCTGGACAAGCCAACGTCTTTATCTTCCCTGACCTCAATACTGGTAACACCACATATAAAGCAGTACAGCGTAGTGCAAATGTCGTCAGTGTCGGCCCTATGCTACAGGGTCTGAATAAACCCGTGAATGATTTATCACGTGGTGCCTTGGTCGACGATATCGTCTATACCATCGCGTTAACCGCTATCCAAGCGTATAGCGATTTGATTTAATCGCTGTAAGACTTACCCGTTAAATTCCTATACAAAGCCGACTATCATTATGATGGTCGGTTTTTTATTGGTGCTCTGGTGGCAGACAGTGGTGACAGATGCTCATCTGCCCTCTACAATAGCGCTATCATCAAATTATTTACCCTGAAAGGTCAGCTGGTAAAAGAGTAAGGTGCATGAAAGTTTACGTACGCCCTATCTACTTTTATACATTTATTTATGCCAAATACGAGCAGCATTACTCAAGAGAAAACACCTACACCTGCCATTCGTGCTTATCTTGGTGGCTCGTTCGATCCCGTACATAATGGTCATTTGGAAGTCGCGATGTCTGTCTATCAGCACCTACTACCAATTGCAACGCAGCTACAGCGTGCCCTGCATGTGTCCTTATTACCCAATGCGCGCTCGCCATTTAAGACGCAAAGTACAGACCCTAACCATCGCTTAAACATGTTAAAGCTGGCGACAGAGAATACACCGATACAGATTAATGAGCTGGAGCTGTGGCAAGCGCCGCCTGTCTATACGATCGACAGCGTACGCACATTAAGACAGCAATATCCTAATGATAATTTGATATTTATCATGGGTATGGACAGCGCACATAGTTTGGATAAATGGAAAGATGGCTTACGTCTCACTGACCATGTTAATCTATGGATATTTAATCGTCAGAGCAGTACCGATGTGAGCGATGGTATTAGCGAAGGCATTTCTGATAATACTCTCTCTCCTAAAAAGAAAATAGCGTCCGTACAAGATGTTAATTTCTTAAAAACGCTATTACCATTGTCATTGCAGCCCCATATAACAGACTCACCTATCGAGCTGTTAATTCCATTTACTCAGCACTCAACAGATAGCTCGAACTCAAACAGTACTAATCCAAATAGCACTGATCCGACTAGCCCTGACTTAAAAAGCACTGACTTGAAAAACGCCAATCCAGGACGCATTTATATAGATTCGCGACCTATTACTGCGGTATCAAGCACACAAATACGCGAGCAGCTACAGAAATTGGATGATCAAACAAATAAAATGCCAGTCACTGAGAGGCAAATCGCATCTATAGCATCAATAAATGATATCATTAGCAATACTGAATCTAATCCATTAGCTAAATGGCTAAATCCTGCTGTTTATCAATATATTATCGCCCATCAGCTATATTCTGCTGCTCAATTCCGTTAAAATCGCCTTATCTATGTCATTTTGCCTATCCTGTCTCTATGCGTGACTGACAACATATGATCAGTCGGATAAGACAAATTGACGTTTTACCCCTTTATTTTACATATTTACGATTCAAGAGATTAAAATTTATGACCAACACCATGACTGCAGAACGCCTAACAGAATGCTTGACCCTAGTACAAAGCGCTCTAGATGATATGAAAGCAAAGAACATCACTGTAATGAATGTAGAAGAGTTGACTGACGTAACAGAGCGCATCATCATTGCTGATGGTACCTCAAAGCGTCATGTACGTGCGATGGCTGATAGCGTCGGCGCTGAAGCTAAGCAAGCTGGTTTTATGCCACTTGGCCGTGAAGGCGGCATCGACTCTGACTGGACGTTGATCGATTTGGGCGCGGTTGTCGTCCACATGATGACGCCGCAAGCACGTGAGTTTTATGACCTAGAAGGCCTATGGTCATCACCTGAGCAGTTGGCTGAGCTGGTTGCTACGCCGCGCGAAAAGAAAACTGCAGGTCGTCGTAACAAAAACAAATAAATTCATCAGTGACTATATTCGTTCAAGATTCAGAAACGCTCCACCAAAAAGACCAGAATACTTATTCTGGTCTTTTTTTATGTAAATTTTATGGTGATGAACCAGTATAATCAAATACATCATTTAGTACAGATAAGCTCATTTCATATCAATATTTATTAGCCACTAAAGTTAAACCGCCAAAATTAAGCCGCCTTAGCCTATTCATTCTACCTATTAGGAAACCATATGAGCGCAGAATCGATCACGTCATCACCTGAGCAAACCTTAACAGATTTTAACCAAGACTTGCCTCTACATATCGCTACCCTCACTTGTGTTCGCGCTGGCAAATCTATGCCATTCGCTCGTGAAGAAATGAGCGCCATTGATAAAGCACCTATCAAATCTCCTGTCGCCGTCAACTTTATGGGCTTAACCACTGATGAACAGGCTGACCGTAAGCATCATGGTGGCCCACTCAAAGCCGTGCATCAGCTAGCGCCTGCGACGTATGCAAAAATCAATGCAGAATTCAGTTTAAAAGTTCGCGTCGGTACATTGGGTGAAAACCTTACAACTGAAGCAGTCGATGGTTTGCCTGAAATGACCGAATCTACGGTTTGTATTGGCGACGTTTTTCAATACGGTGGGCATTTTGAAAACGGTCAAGACACTAGTAATGATGATACTAGCGTTCAACTACGGATCGTCCAACCACGCCGTCCCTGCTACAAAATCAATGACCAAATCGGACAGTTTACCAAAATACCAAATATCGCGGCATGGGTCAGCAAGCAAGGTATCTCTGGTTGGTATTTCCAAGTTGTACGCGATGGCGTTATAGACGCTGATTTACCCGTATATTTAGTTGAGCGCCCTTATCCGTTTGCGACACTAGAGACGCTATGGCAATTGGCCAATTCTAAAGAGAAATATGATGCAGATACTATTGAACAGTGGCTCGCGATTGACTGTTTAGAGGACAGTTGGAAAAAGGTTCTGGCTAAAAAAATCCAACAGGATTGAAAAGGTAACACTCAACAAAAACCTTTAATATGACTTTTCTATTTATAAAAGATAGCCACTACCCTGCGTAATGGCGTCACAAGGTTTTTCATGTTCTATGTCAGCTCCATAATAAACACTCTCTCCTTCTCTTTCTCCATCTTTGATCGTGAAGGAGCACTCTATGAGTGAAAAGACAGAAAGTATCAGCTACCTACAAGCGATAGCGATTAGCGTTGGTGCGATTATCGGTTGGGGCGCTTATGTCATGCCAGGCGATTTGTTTTTACCGCAGTCACAGCTATTAGGCTCTTCTGTCGCTATTATTATCGGTACTTTAGCCATCTATATGGTTGCGCGTGCCTATATTAATTTGCTGACTCAAACGCCAGAGAACGAGTCAGGCGGTATCTATTGGATTGAAAAATACATTAATCGCAAGCATGCCTATATTTATGGTTGGGGCGTTACGATAGGCTATATTTCTATTATCGCGCTCAATATATCAGCCGTCGCTTTGCTACTGCGCTATCTGTTACCTAGCGGCTTACAATTAGGTTATCTGTATACGATTGCTGGTTGGGAAGTCTACGCCAGTGAAGTATTTCTATGCAGCGCGGCTATTATTTTGTTCAGTTATATCAATCTAAAAGGCGTACGAGTCGGCGCAAAAATCCAACTCTATATTGCCCTCTTTATGATTCTATCAGTCACCGCGCTGTTTTTTGCCTCGCTTTGGATGACACCAACGACCCAAGCATTTTTGCCAACTGACATGTCTAGCAGCTCTATCACCAGTCTGGCATGGTTACCTATCTTGGCCGTTATGCCATGGGCGTATGTCGGTTTTGAGACCACACCGCAGATTTCAAAGGCGATTAGTGATTCAAAAACCAAGACCAAAAGCATTATCCTAATTTCACTCATCGCCGGTGTGTTGTTTTACTTTTTAATCAACTACTTTACCGCGCTAAACATGAGCTTTGACTATCAAGCAATCAAAGACAGCCACTGGGCGACAGGTGAAGGCATAGACAATCGGATTGGTAGCATCGGTATCTGGCTACTGTCGATCGCTATGATTGGCTCGATAATGAGTGGCATCAACGGCTTTATATTGTCTTCGGTCAAGCTCTTAGAATCTATGGGCGACACGTCGTTATTGCCTAGCGTATTTACGGATAAACACAACCAATTCAGTAAGCAAAAAACCGTTATATTGATATGCTTGGTGTGCCTACTCTCTCCTTGGCTGGGTAGAAACTACCTACTCGATATCGTGACAATGGCGTCCTTGGGTATAACCGTTGGCTTTGCTTATGTCACGACCGCTGACCTCATCAATGAGCGAAAAAAGAAACAGGCAGGTCTGCTAAATTATCTCTCTGTATTAATCAGTGTGGTCTTTATATCGCTATTGCTGCTACCATTTTCACCAGCGGCGCTATCATTTAACGCCTATGTCTTGCTAGGATTCTTTATTCTGCTTGGGGCGATTGGTTATAAAAAAATCGCAGTTAATCCTAATGTTAATTGAACATAAATAGCATTTGCTAGTTGGGCACAGTAAACATCAAACGCAAACGAAGCTATAACCGCAACTCTTCCTATATAGAGCATTTCATGGCAAAAAACACTTCCTCGATTGCATTGGCATCAGTATTAATATCATCCTCTATGCTATCGCTTGTGGGCTGCGTATCAACGACAGCACCGCGGTATGTCATCGACAGCGATAGCTACCAAGCCACGGGCAAAAGCGAGCGCATCAAAACCATCGTCCTGCACTATACAGTCTCTGATAATGAGCGCTCGATAAAGACATTGACCACGGGCAATGTGAGCGCGCACTATCTAGTATTAGACAATGATGACAATAAAATCTATAACTTAGTACCAGAGAGCGAGCGCGCATGGCATGCAGGTGATGGCGGATTTGCAGGACGGACGATATTAAACGATACCTCTATCGGTATCGAGATCGTCAATAGCGGCATCAAGCCTGAATATCGAGACGCACTAAAAAATGGCACACTCGATTATCATCCTTATGAGCATTATGTGGCATTTGATGAGTTGCAGATTAAAAAAGTCGCACAACTGGTGCAAGATATCGCCACGCGCTATGACATCTCACCGAAGAATATCATCGGTCACTCGGATATGGCACCCTCGCGCAAGATAGACCCCGGTGCCAAATTCCCGTGGGAGCGACTGTATTTCGATTACGGTATCGGCGCTTGGTATGATGAATTTGATAAGCAGTTCTTTATGAATCAAGATGGATTTGCGTCGGCCACGATACCTGAAATTAAGCAAGCGTTTCGCAAGTATGGCTATCAAATCAACGATACCGATACATGGGACAAAGCCAGTCGCGATGTCGTCTATGCGTTTCAGCTGCATTTTAGAGCGCAGCAGCCAACGGGTAATATGGATAGCGAGACCTATGCGATATTGCAAGCACTAAATAAGAAGTATGCTGGTCGGGATGATTTTTATTAAAGAATACAGACTATCAGGAGACATAAGCCATGAATAACTCTCAAAAAAATGAGCAAGATGATCTGCAAAAGTATCTAGAAGAAAAAGCCAAGCAAGAACAGGAGCAGGAAAAGAAAGAGAAGCAAGAACCTGAGCCACTTTCTGCCTATGATGCTTGTGTGCTAAAGGAAAGTGCCAAGATTCATGAGTTGATCGCTGAGGCTCAGAAGCGCCCCAAAGATGACTAACTGGATAGACGGTACTTATCAATACTTACCAATCAAGATGATAAAAATGCGCAAGTTGATGTCTTATGTTTTGAGACATAGCTAAGCCGCTATGAGACCAACACTACAACTAAACAGCACTATATAGCTTTATAAAAGAAGGACTATCTACCGACTATTTAGGCTATTTATTGCGATAGGCTAATGATAAAATCACCGCTCACAAGGTTATAGATAGTATCACTGCTCGCACCATCTCGTTGGCTTCCTGCATTATTGGTTTTAATGATGGCTAGGATGCTGCACGGCTTTGATAACTTGATTCTATTACCAGTCCTAATATCTCTATTATCAAACGAACCCCAATAATACTAAAAAAGGAATATTTATGTATCAAGCATTTCAAAAACACCTACAACAAGAAATCAGTGATATACGCGAGGCAGGACTATATAAAAACGAGCGCGTGATCACCTCTCCGCAAGATGCGCTCATCAAGATTGCCGATGGTCGTGAGATGCTTAACTTCTGTGCCAATAATTACCTTGGATTGTCTGATCATCCTGAGATTAAAAAGGCGGCGATCCAAGCCATCGAAAACTCAGGTTATGGCATGTCATCAGTGCGTTTTATTTGTGGTACGCAAGATTTGCATAAGCAATTAGAAGCAGCGATCTCTAAGTTCTTTAATACCGAAGATACCATTCTTTATGCCGCCTGTTTCGATGCCAATGGTGGCGCATTTGAGCCACTACTAACTGCTGAAGATGCCATTATTTCTGATTCGCTAAATCACGCCTCGATCATCGACGGTGTGCGCCTGTGTAAAGCTGCTCGTTATCGCTATGCCAATGCAGATATGCAAGATTTAGAAACGCAATTGCAAGCGGCGCAAGCACAGCGTTTTCGTTTGATTGTCACCGATGGTGTGTTTTCGATGGATGGTAACGTAGCGCCAATGGATGAGATCTATGCGTTGGCACAAAAATATGATGCCATGGTCATGATTGACGAATCGCATTCAGCAGGTGTGGTCGGTCGCACTGGTGGCGGCGTGACTGAATTGTTTGATCTGCGTGGCGATATTGAGCTGATCACTGGCACTTTGGGCAAGGCGTTTGGCGGCGCTATTGGCGGCTTTACCACAGGTAAAAAAGAAATGATTGAGATGCTGCGTCAACGCTCGCGCCCGTATCTATTTTCAAACTCTATTCCTCCTATGGTGGCTGCCGCTGGGGTAAAAGCGTTTGAAATGCTATCGCAAGACAATACCTTACAAGACCAATTGCATGAAAATACCGCCTATTTTGTGAAGCAGATGCAAGATGCGGGCTTCGATATCAAGCCTACTGAATCGGCCATTTGTGCGGTGATGCTCTATGACGCCAATGTCTCGCAACAAATGGCAGACGCACTGCTTGAAGAAGGCATTTATGTGATCGGTTTCTTCTATCCTGTCGTACCCAAAAATGAAGCTCGCATTCGTGTGCAGCTCTCTGCTGCTCATACTCGCGAGCAGCTCGACCAGTGTATCGCCGCCTTTATCAAAGTCGCCAAGCAAATGAAGATGATTGATTAAGCATCATTCAGAACTTATCTAAATTCAATAATTAAGTACAACACAGCTAAATAAGAGAAAAGTATGAAAGCATTGGTTAAAGCTCATGCCGAAAAAGGCATCTGGATGCAAGACATGCCTGAACCTACGGTCGGCATCAATGACGTTAAAATTAAAATTAAAAAAACTGCCATTTGTGGCACAGATTTGCACATTTATAAGTGGGATGAGTGGTCACAAAAGACTATAAATACGCCGATGATTATCGGACACGAATACGTCGGTGTCATTAGTGAAATGGGCGATGGCGTCAAGCATCTTGAAGTGGGTGATCGCGTCACAGGCGAAGGCCATATCGCTTGCGGGCATTGCCGTAACTGCCGCCGTGGTAAGCTGCATGTGTGCGAAAACACCATCGGTGTGGGCGTTGACCGCGATGGCGCGTTTGCCGAATATTTGGTGATACCTGCCGATAACGTCATCAAACTCGATGAGCGTATCAGCGATGAGATGGCCGCCATTATGGACCCTTTTGGCAACGCGACGCATACCGCTTTATCTTTTCCTGTACTGGGTGAAGATGTGCTGATTACGGGTGCAGGTCTGATCGGGTCAATGGCAACAGCGATTTGCCGCTTTGCTGGGGCACGTAATATCGTGGTCAGTGATATCAGCGATTATCGCTTAGAGCTTGCCAAAAAAATGGGCGCGACGATGACCATCAACCCAGCCAAAGGTGAAACCATCGAAGGCGCTATCGATACGTTAAAAATGCACGGCTTTGATATTGGGCTTGAGATGTCAGGCTCGCCTCAGGCCTTTGATTCGATGATTAGCAATATGTATAACGGCTCTAAAATTGCGCTCTTGGGTATTTTACCCAACACCACCACGGTGGATTGGAGCAAGATTATTTTTAAGGCGTTAACCTTAAAGGGTATATATGGGCGTGAGATGTGGGAGACGTGGTATCAGATGGAGCAAATGCTGATTAGCGGTATTGATTTGACACCAATCATTACCCATCGCATGCACATCGATGACTTTCAAGAAGGCTTTGATATCATGGAAAGTGGACAATGCGGTAAAGTGATTTTAAGCTGGGATTGATCGTGATGATTCAGCATTTGAAGAATCGTGGTTAGCTTTTACATTGTCACGACTTCTAAAACGGCACTGATTTCAGTGCCGTTTTTTATGTGGTAAAAATCATATGGGGGATAAACTATGGGCGACTCTGAAGCGGATAAACTTGAAAAATATTTGGAAGAAAAAGCTAAGCAAGCACAGGCAAAGGAGCAGAAACCTGAGCCGCTTTCTGCTTATGATGCTTGTGTGCTAAAGGAAAGTGCTAAGATTCATGAGTTGATAGCTGAGGCTAAAAAGCGTTCAGAGGATGAATAGTTGTTAACACCCTCTCTCGCTTACCTTTTACTCATAGTTGATGACCGCATCAGCAGGCATTTAATCTAAATGGCAGTTACACAGAATCTGGGATGGTCTTGAGTAAATTTATCTACTATAAGCTAATCTAAACATTAGTTGTAAAGTATGATATCTAAGTGCTAAGCTTCACTTTATCTAAAACTTACGATTTAAATCTAAACGCGGTATCACAATGAATTCAACTAAAAGCAGTGTACTACCTACTTTACTAGGGTTTCACTATCAGGTTTTACTTGGTATTGAAAAGTGTTTTGAGTTGAATGAAGGTCAGTCAATTTGGTTTGAAAGTGATGGTGATATAAGTATACGTGGTAATGCAGTAGAAAATAATGAACAAATAGAAAGTAAACATTATGATCAAACGGACTTTCTCACTGACGGTCATGCTAATTTCTGGAACACACTGAATAATTGGCTTAAAGATGATTTTGATCATACACAGTATGCTTTTTTAATTCTTCATACAACTCAGCCTACAGCAAAAACAAGCCAACTCAATGGTTGGAACTCCAAAAATCCTGATGAAAAACTAGGTATCATAAGAAGTATTTATGATAAGAGAACTAATGCCGAAAAAACAAAGAAAGATGCTAAAGGTGTTTTGAAGTTTCAGCAAACTATCTTTAGAGATTCTGATAGTGAAAGAATCAAAGATATATTAGGTAAGATGCTAATTAATGATAGTGCAGATGATATAGATAGTTTGAAACTGACATTGCTCCATAAACCACTGGGAATTCCTGACGATAATATAAATCAATACTTTGAAGGGATTGTTGGTTGGGTATATGAAAAGATGGATAAAGAGAGCTGGTGTATTAATTATTGTGACTTTAGAGAAGAAATTGAGGAATTAACTAGTAAATATTGTAGAGGAAAATTTACTTTCCCAGATTTTACTGGCGTATCAGCAACTGAAATTGATCTGATAAAATATAATGAGTCTCTTTTCGTTCAAAAAATAAAAAATATAGAACATGAAGGGCAAATTCCAGAAGCTGTTGGAAACTACGCTGAACTAACTAATTCACTATTAGAAGAACTGTCTTACTCACCTAAATATAAGGGAATAACTAAAAACTATAAGTCTAACTTAATAAACAGGTTTCGACGAACTCATCAAACAACATCTCTTAAGTACTCTCATCTACCTGAAAAAGTACGTGCTCAAATACTATACAACGATTTTATTGATGAAGCTCCAGAACAAATTCCTGGATGTGAAACAACTCCAAAACCATATAAAAATGGTCTGATTCATGACTCTATGGATGATGAGAATGATGATTTAAAATGGGAGATCAACTAAGTGGATATGATTGATGCTATTCACACTTACTACTACAACCCTTTCAAGTATGGAAGTCACATTATATCATTCTACAACTCATTGGAAGAAGTAGAGCAGAATATATTATTACTTCCCCTCATTATACCAATATGTGGTCATCCTGAACTGTCTAAAAAATTGGATACAGTGAGATTATCTGGCAAAAGTCGTTCAACTTTTTTTACCAAGTTCGATAATCCTAAAGAGTTTTATGACTTACAAGAGCGAATTGACGCCTTAAAAAGTTTATCTGCACAGAGCTTAAATTACTGCATAGTTAATGATTGGATGACTGTTGACAAATCTTCTTTAAAAATTATCGCTAACGGAAACCACGACAAAAAACAAATGTGTAAGCGAGCTACAAATTTAGGAAAGCTATTTAGTGGTCTATCCATTACTGAAATTTATAAAGGATTAAGGGTGAACCCATGAGGTCAATGATTTATGAAACGGGTGTAATAGATAATAGTGATAAGAAACATCCAGTTTACTTCAAAGCTGGACTAAATATTGTTACAGGGGCATCTTCAACAGGTAAAAGTGCGTTAATAGAGATATTCGACTACTGCTTAGGAAGCTCGGAAGATACTATTCCTGAAGGTGTAATTACTGACAACGCTAAAATCTATTATGTTTGTATGGGAATCTCGAACCAAATATATGTTTTCGGTAGAAAACCTAAGAGTAATCGAGTCTATACAAGAACAATTCAGGAATATAAAAAAAACGTAATTGATATAGATTTTTTTGAAGATAGGTTTGCTATCAGCAAATTTAAAGAGTACATGAGAAACGAGCTTTTAGATATAGATAGTATTGATGAGTCTACACAAGATACATTCTATAAAGGTCAAAGAGAGAGTCGTCCAACAATACGTAGCTATATGTCGTTCTTACTCCAACATCAAAATTTGATAGCGAATAAGCATGCTCTATTCTATCGATTCGATGAAAAAGAAAAGCGTGAACAAGTCATTAAGCATACTAACTTTTTTTTGGGATTTGTAAAGCAAGAATATTTTATACAAATGAAAAAGAAAGAATCGATCGAAATAGAAATAAGGAAACTCAAAAAAGAAAAAGAGATATTTAATTATTACAAGGAAAAACAAGAACTAGAGTTAGAGCCTGAACTGAAAAACATGTATGCACTAATGAGGTTTTCTAAAGACCCTATTAAGTTAAAAAGTATCATATCTAACCCTGTAGAAAGTAAAACTAGACTTCATGTTATATTGCACCCTGATAATTTCGACTCTTCTTCAGAAATATTTCATAAGCGTTACGTAGAGATTTCAGAATCTCATGCTGAAAAAGTTGTTGAACTAAACCGTGTAAGAAATAAAATTGTCTCTATCGAAAACTCGTTGAACCAAGAAGACAAATTACTCAACTCAGAGAAACTTGTTAATCAAGGTGCGATTGAAGTTTCCGATGCTGTTTGTCCTTTATGTGAGACTAAGCACAGTAAGTTACCTGAATCAGCTGGACAGCTCAAATCAGCTATTAAAAAGCTTAATCAAACCCTTAGAATGACAAAAGAAATGCGAGCCCCCTTTCAGACACTTCTAGCAGATACTGAAATACAGGCCGATAAACTTACTAAAGCAGTTAAAGAATTACAGGCTGAAAAGAGGGAACTTGAAAATATTGATGAAGTTGTTAAGGAAAGGAAAGATTTTTCTGAAGCAATATATAATCAAAAATATAAGTTGTTTAGTATTATTGATTCGCTTAACCCTGCTACTGATACAAAAATTGATTCGCAACTGATTAAACTTAAGAAAGAATTAAAAGATATAACTAGAGAGCTCAAGAGATACGATATTGATACTCTTATAAAAGAAGCTGAGAAAAAAATAAATAAATATATGTATGATATTGGCAATAAATTTGATTTTGAAGACACTTATAATCCAATAAATTTAAAATTTTCGTTGGAGAGCTTTGACTTGTATCATGACGATATTGACAAGGATAAAAGAATCTACTTGAGGTCAATGGGTAGTGGAGCTAACTGGTTATATACTCATTTGACGCTATTTCTTGCATTACATAAATATTTTGTCTCATTAGGTGAAGAATGCTTAATCCCATCTATACTGTTTTTGGATCAACCTACTCAAGTCTACTTTCCAAATTTTAGCCGTGATACAAATAAGGATTTTTCAAAAGAGGATATCAAATCTATCGAAGGATTGGGAGATAGTAAAATTGACGAAGATATGAAGTCTGTCACAAATATTTTCAATCAATTAAATAATTACTGTATTTCTTTAAATGATGAATTTGGATTCTCACCTCAAATAATAGTAACTGACCATGTAGATAATCTAACTCTTGAAAATGGTACCTTTGAGTCATTGGTAAATGGGAACAGATGGAGAGTTAAAAAACTTATTAACATTGATTAAAATCGACTCTATATCTAAAGTTAGACACTCATATCAGAAATGGCTTTTTATCTTTTAATTAGATATCTCTGTCCCTTAAAACTAGTATTTGATTAGTACATTATACCTGCATTGTATAGGCAGTTTAGCCCCGACTGTAGCGGTATCCTGATAGTTTGGGCAAGTTGCGGTAGCTAGGTTTTGGGGTGGCGACGCGAAGCAAGCGACGACCCAAACCATAGCCAGCGCCGCGCCTAGACTAGCAGATACAAGTGGCAGGCGGGAGATAGCTCCCCTACTCCTAAAAACATCCAAATCCCAAATACAAAAAAGGTGAGCCGAAGCACACCTTTTTACTTCAAAAACAGCTATCTAAAACTATAAGCAATTGCTAGAGGTTTGAGTAGCGAGGAAAACATGCGCAAGCACTACATGTCGTAGGCTCAGCAAGTTTGACGAAGCTAATCAAGCCTCTAGGTTTGCGACTAGCGCAACCAAGCTCGGGCATTACGGAACATACGCATCCACGCGCCGTCCTCGTCCCATTCTTCTGGTTTCCAGCTGTGGTTATACGCTTTTAGATTACGCTCAGGATGCGGCATCATGATCGTAACGCGACCGTCGGTGCTACATAGACCCGTAACCCCGCCGAGCGAACCGTTTGGATTGAGCGGATAGGTCTCGGTTGGATGACCTTGACTATCGACATAACGCATAGCGAGCTGACCGTGGTTTGCCATACCGTCGATCTCGGTATTGTCCAGCGTGGCATAGCCTTCACCATGCGCCACAGCGATTGGCAAGATACTGTCTTGCATGCCTTTGAACAGGATCGACTTGGTACGTTCAACTTTTACGTTGACCGTACGCGCTTCAAATCGAGCCGATTTGTTCGCGACGAAACGTGGGAAGTTTTCTGCACCTGGGATCAGATCTTTTAACTGCGCCATCATCTGACAGCCATTACAGACACCCAAGCTAAAGGTATCAGGACGGGCAAAGAAGCGCACAAACTGCATGCGTAGCTCGTCATGGAACAAGATAGAGTTCGCCCAGCCAGAGCCTGCGCCGAGTACGTCACCATAACTAAAGCCACCACACGCGACCAAACCATCGAAGTCACGTAGGTTGATACGACCGCTCAGTAGATCGCTCATGTGTACATCGACCGCTTCAAAGCCTGCTTGGGTAAAGCCTGCTGCCATTTCCGTCTGACCATTAACGCCTTGCTCACGGAGGATGGCGACTCTTGGTTGGCTGTTATTAGCATCAGCGCGGCTGTTTACATAAGGCGCTTCCACTTTTTGATTCAGATCAAAGTTTGGCGCAGCGATCAGACCTTTATGGCTCGCGTCGCTAATCAAGTCATACTCTTGCTGTACGCACGCTGGGTTATCACGGCGACGCGCGATTTGATAGCTGACCTGTGTCCACGCTTGCTGCAACTCAGTACGGCTAAAGCGTAAGGTATCGTCACCCATGTGCAAAGGCGTTTGGATTAATAGGCTATCTTCTTCAGAACTTTGACCAACGAGGCTGAGCATATCGCTGACGTTAAACTCTTCTGCCAATTGCATGAGAGCGGCGACGTTTTCTGGCAGTACTTGGATGACCGCACCCAGCTCTTCACTGAACAGCTGACCGAGTAAGTTATCATCATTTAATGACAGCTTGATACCTTGACGGCTAGTGAACTGCATCTCTGCGATAGTCGCTAGTAAACCACCATCACCGATATCGTGATAGGCGCTGATGACGCCTTGCGCATTACCTGCTTGGATAAAGTTAAAAAAGTCGATCAAGTCGCTTGGCTGCGCTAGATCTGGGCAGTCGTTACCCAATTGGCTGAGCGTTTGCGCAAGGATGGAGCCACCTAGACGTAGCTTGCCTTTAGACAAGTCAATACGGTAAAACGCACTGTCGCCATTGATTAGCTCAGGCGTTAGCGTTTTTGCCACGTCAACGACAGGCGCAAACGCCGTTACGACCAAGCTCATTGGTGACACAACTGACTTGTCTTGATTTTCGCCATTGTCGTTGTCAGTCCAGTTAGCACGCATCGATAGCGAGTCTTTACCGACTGGGATAGCAATACCCAGTGCTGGGCATAGCTCTTCGCCAACGGCATGGACAGCGTCGAACAATGCAGCATCTTCTACATCATCACCACACGCGGCCATCCAGTTCGCTGACATCGTGATATCAGACAACTGAGCGATACGCGCACCAGCGATGTTAGTAATCGCTTCACCGACTGCTAGGCGCGCAGAGGCTTTTGGACTGATAAGCGCAACAGGCGTACGCTCACCGACACTCATGGCTTCGCCAGTCATTGGCTGACCATCTAGCGCCACTAAGCCAGAAGCAGTCACCGCACAATCTGATACAGGCACTTGATAGCGACCGACATACTGATCACGCACGACCATACCCGTGATAGAACGGTCACCAATGCTAATCAAGAATGATTTGCTAGCGACAGTTGGGTGACGCAATACATCGGTAATTGACTCGGCTAGATTAACGTCATCAAGCTCTAATGCTGGTAACGTGCTCTCGGTACGCTCAAAGCTGCGTTGCATTTTTGGTGTACCGCCGAGCAGTACTTGCATCGGCATATCGACTGGTTGCTCGTCCAACAGCTCATCATCAACGATTAGCTGACGGATATCCGTCGCCTCGCCCAAGATAGCATATGGGCAGCGCTCACGGGCACAGATAGCATCGAACTGATCTTTACTCTCTGGGCGAATCGCCAGCACATAACGTTCTTGCGCTTCGTTTGACCAGATGGCCATTGGCGACATGCCAGCTTCTAATGATGGAATCTTACGCAAGTTCAGATGCGCGCCCATTTCATGATCATTGACCAGCTCTGGCATTGCATTAGACAGACCACCTGCCCCTACATCATGTAGTGAGACAATTGGGTTGCCGTCTTTACTGTTATTACTTACATCGACATCATCGCCCGACTCTTCATTACCAGCTAAGGCCCAGCAGCGATCAAGGACTTCTTGGCAACGACGCTCCATCTCAGCGTTATCGCGCTGAACTGAGGCAAAATCCAAACCTTCATCAAGGTCACCACTATCGACTGACGATGCGGCACCACCGCCCAGACCGATTTGCATCGCAGGGCCACCAAGGACGATGAGTAAATCGCCTTTTCGAATCGCATTTTTTTCAATCAGGTTGCGTTTGATATTGCCGTAACCACCTGCCAGCATGATTGGCTTATGATAGCCGCGCATCTCGCTACCGTCTTTTGCCGCAGAGGTATCTAGCTGAAAACTACGGAAGTAACCACATAGATTTGGTCGACCAAACTCGTTTGAGAAATTGGCTGAGCCTAATGGCGCTTCGGTCATGATCTCAAGGCTGGTTGCCATACGATCTGGCGTACCATAATCCTGCGTGCTTAATTGACCTGACTGCTCCCACTTTTCAGCTAGCTCTGGAATATGCAGATGTGACACGTGGAATCCTGTTAGACCCGCTTTTGGCTTACCGCCACGACCAGTCGCGCCTTCGTCACGAATCTCACCGCCAGCACCTGTTGCCGCACCCGAATACGGGGCAATCGCTGTTGGATGATTGTGCGTCTCGACCTTCATTAAGATATCGATGTTTTCTTGATGAAAGTCGTAAGGATGAATTGAATTGGTATCCATCGCGTCGGTTGGGATAGGATAAAAACGCATGCCATCAGACCCTGCCATGACCGCAGCATTGTCTTTATACGCTGACAAGATACCTTGTGGATTAGACTGGTAAGTGTTTTTAATCATTTGGAACAGTGACTTTGGCTGTATTTCGCCATCGACTGTCCACTGAGCATTAAAGATCTTATGACGGCAATGCTCTGAGTTTGCCTGTGCAAACATCATCAGCTCAACGTCAGTTGGGTTGCGTTTCAACTCATTGACATAGGCATTCATCAGATAATCAATATCTTCACTTGATAACGCAAAACCGAATTCTGTATTGGCAGACTCTAGTGCTGACTGACCTTTTCCGATCACGTCGATATGGTTCAATGAGGCTGGCGCTTGATCATCAAACAATTTACTGACATCGCTCAAGTCATAGACCAAGCTCTGAGTCATACGGTCAAACAATAACTGCTCGGCGTCTACTGGTAGTTTTTCGCCTGAGTCACCATCAACTGTCAACGTATAAACAACGACACGCTCAACACGATTAATCTCGATTTCACAGTTATTAAAGATATCTGTCGCTTTACTTGCCCATGGCGATATCGTACCAAAACGTGGCCCAACGATGACTTGTAATTGGTTGTCTTGCGGCGCATTTAGCGTTGCTGACTGGTCAACCGCCAGTAAATCTAGCGCTTTTTTATGTTCATCACCAGATAGCTCTCGTGATAGCACATACACTTGCTGTGTACTTATTTGACTGACATTTAGCTCGGTTTTTTGCTGAAACTGACTGATGAGTTGCTGCGTCTGAAAATCGGTAAGAAACGGTTGTCCGGCGATGGTCATCATAAAGGCATAATCCGTAAGATCAAGGCATCTCTGCCATGCTAAGTAAATGGTCTGGGTATTATAACAAGAAGACCTGTAATAAGCAGGTCTAAACCAAGATAAATTGCCGATAAGTTGCGTTCTATCGCGACTTACTATTTGTGGATCAATAAATTAAAAAAGTATCTTTTTAAATCGTTTTTGATTAATCCATCGAAAAATAGAACGCTCAAATCTACGCTGTCACAATTTTTACCTAACCTCCATATTCCTTACAAACACTCACATCGCATTACTGGGAACCTATATAAATGTAGGGTGACAACTCGGTATTCTAGTCTCAGTTGTTAAGGCGACGATGACGTTTAACTTTTGAACTTATTTAATGGTTAGACATTCTAGCCTAAAGAAAAATTACTATAAATAATCAACTGTTCAATTCGGCTAATTAAAACAACGCTATACAGGCCCAATTAAAACACTATAAAAAAGGAAATTTACTATGAGTAGACAAGACCATATCGATAAAGTACAAGAACTGGTAAAAGAAGTGAAATTTGCCATGATGACCACTCGTACTCATGAAGGCCATTTACATGCCTGCCCAATGACTACTAGCGAGACGAGCATTGGCGCAAAAGAGATTTGGTTCATTGGTGATAAAACAACTGAAACCATTAAAGATATTGAAAAAGACCCACAAGTGAACTTGGCTTATGTCAGTCAAGATTCAAAAGATTACGTCTCGATTAACGGTAAAGCGGAATTGGTCGAAGACCAAGAGAAGCTAGACGAGCTATGGTCGCCAATTTACAATGCATTTTATGAGCAAGGTAAAGAAGATCCAAACGTCCAGTTAATTAAAGTCGTTCCACATGGTGCAGAATACTGGCTAAGCGGTAGCTCAGTCGTCAACATGTTTAAGATGACTACTGCTGCGGTAATGGACGGTAAGAAAGCGACCAACTTAGGTGAAAACAACTCAGTGACACTATAAACTATCTGAATAATAAGTAATAAAAACAAAAACGCCAGTGGCTAATGCGACTGGCGTTTTTTATCGTCTAAGTTTTGAGCTGATTACTTTTGTCTGATGAAACTACCCGCTTTGCTTTAAATAAGGCCAAGCGGCTTTTAGGTAAATCATCATCGACCATAAAGTAAGTATCACAGCAGCGACCATTAATACATAACCGATGGTTTCAAGCGACTGCCAATTAAGCAGTAGTACGGTAATTGCTACCATCTGGAACGTAGTTTTTAATTTGCCAACATAGGATACTGCGACGCTAGTGCTTTTACCCAGCTCCGCCATCCACTCGCGTAATGCTGATACTGCGATCTCGCGCGAGATAATGACGATAGCCGCTATCGCCATAATGATATTGGGATGCCACTGTACCAGAACGATGAGCGCTACAGCTACCATTAACTTATCAGCAACAGGGTCCAAAAAGCGACCAAAGGCTGACATGACATTAAGTTTACGAGCAAAATAGCCATCGAGCCAATCGGTAATCGCAGCAATAATAAAGACGCCAGTCAATAACAAATGGCGTAATAAGCTATCGCTAAACTCGCTCATCCCAACGCGCGCAATGACATTATCTGAAATCGCAGGCATACCGATACCCATGGCTGGCGGCCAATAGGCAATCGCAACAAATAGCGGAATCATCAAGATACGCGCAATCGTAAGGTTGTTAGGCAAGTTAAAAATACTCTTGGTATTTTGCGAACTTGGCGGTTCTTCCTGCGTATGCAAATGCGTGCTGTCAGTCATGGCAAACCCAGTTTAATATGAACATAATAATGGCAGATAGCTTAGCATTTTTCGGACAAGGCGTCATGCCATCTCTGCAGCGATTAAGTTATCAAAGGTATTAAGATCGACTAGATGCTCTCTTATCGACATAACGTATTGAAATTATTGGAAGCCTTTATCAATGATTTCACCATAAACCTCCGCTACTTACTCTAAATATCAGTACTTCATACAACTCTTTGCGTCTTTTGAATTTTTACAACGTAATATACTGTAACCAAAACCGCCAGACAGCACTCAATTGCGCTATCATAGCGACTGTACCAGAACACTTGTACACTTAAATCAGTAAATATAAATAGCGAAGTAAATATCTCCACCTATTGTATCGATAATTACTACCCTTATAAATAACAGTAGAGAGCACCAATAATTACAACAACTCTTGACCACGGCCTGTGTAGCTAATACATGACCCGTTTTCCTCAGCCCACAGTACCTCCTCTGTGGGCCTTTTTTTGCTTACATTTTGCTAAAACCAAATATCGTTAAATGATGCAAAATAATGAGCACGGATTTTACGCTTGTTGCGTTTGCATGACTGCCTTAACAGTTTGCTGCGCCATCCGATAGCAGCTTTCTATATTACCTTTCGCACACCAGTCACCACTGACGATCCATTGCTTGGTTGCATCGATTAAGATGCCTAACTCTTCAGTATCCTGATTTACGATAGTAGCTGCATAGCGCCAACGATGACAGTCTGTTTGGCTAGGTGCGCTAGCTTCATTCCAATTTAATGCTCGTTTTGCCGCCTGTAATAATTGTTCTTCGACTAACTCTATGTCCTCATCGACATGGGCTTCTGACCAGTCATTACGTGCATGAATGGTGACACTTGGTAGTAGTTCACCATGAGCAGGTTTTTGATGCTCAATAAATATCCTATCGAGAATAGCGCTATTTAAATAAGCGACATCCCATTGCGGTGTTAGCTGGCCATTTAATGTCTCAGGTAGTTTTTGCACATCATCCCAACCAAGCATCAACGTATAGCAGGCTTGCATTTGAGGTTTAGTAATTTTGTCTTGTTGAGCAAAACCGCTATCCGCTATCAGCTCTACCGCCTGACCATTTGGCGCTGTACATATCACCCAATCAAACCAACCGAGACTGGCGCCAGTTTCGTCAAATAGCTCAGTTTGATTGCTGTTTGGATTGTAAGTTTGGTTCTGAGACTGCTGTGGGTTTTGACGGTGCAAATACTGAGTGAGCGGTGCGACACGGGTCTTAAATACTATGGTCGTATGCTTGAGCGCGGCGGCCAATTCACGGCCCCAACTGGTCATTTTCGGTGTGCTGATATAGCGTGCATGCACCGCGTCCCATTGCTCTTTGCTTTGGATATTAGGCGACTGCTCATTGTCACTTGCAGGCGTTAACTCAACCACTTCAGCACACCACGGCTGTAGCAACCCTGTATCTAACCAAGGCGCGATAAACTGTTGAAAGTCAGCAGTTTTCGCAGTAAAAAACTGCGCACCGAACGACCATTGCCAGTTTTTACCAGTCTCACTATCGCTGCGATAGCGGGTCGCTAAACGGCCTACACTACGTGATTTTTCAAAGATAGTGATTTGCGGGGTGTTAGATGACGAGCTTGATTGGTTTGACGCACGCTCTAATAGTGTTGCGGTAAGCAATCCCGTTAGGCCACCACCGATGATGGCGATTTTTGGGGCAGATAGAACAGTTGAGCACGAAGCATGATCAGTCATAATGACAGTGGACCTTATAAAGTATTTATGAGTCGCTACTATATTAATTAGTTAGCCTAGTAAGTACCGAGTGGCTCGTCAATCAATCCTCAATTAAAATGGTAGCGATATTATCCTGTTAGTATTATTGAACCTTCAAAATGACTCAATATCAATATCGTCTACGTAAAAAAGCCATGCTATTCTCGATAACATGGCTTTTATTTAACTTTGATATATGAATATTAATGGCTAGTATTGAATAACTATCCTTAATACTGCAGGTTCGTTATCAGACTGAACTACTCTCCACGACCTGCTTTGACTTCTTCAACCAAGTCATTAATTACTGAGCTATCAGCAAGCGTAGACAGGTCGCCCAGTCCCACATATTGCCCTGCTGCAAGGTTACGCAAGATACGGCGCATGATTTTTCCTGAGCGCGTTTTTGGTAGTGCATCGACCATATAGATGGCATCTAAAGTCGCAATTGGTCCAATCTCGGCACGCACATGACGTTTTAGTTCTGCTTTTAGATCGTCGGTCTTTTCTTCACCTGACTTTAGAATGATAAATGCACAGATACCTGTACCGCGTATCTCATGCGGCATACCGACGATCGCAGCTTCAGCAGTTGCAGGATGCGCAACCACGGCGCTTTCAATCTCTGCTGTGCCCAAGCGATGCCCTGCCACGTTGAGTACATCGTCGACACGACCGGTAATCCAGTAATGCCCATCTTCATCACGTTGAGCGCCATCACCCGTGAAATAATGACCTGGATAATCGCTAAAGTAAGTCTTTAAGAAACGTGGATGGTCATTGTAGATAGTACGCATTTGCCCTGGCCAACCGCTACTGATCACCAAGTTACCTTCTGCGGGGCCTTCTAAAATCGCACCATCGCTATCAACGATTTCTGGTTTGACGCCGTATAGTGGTGTCATTGCCGCGCCTGGTTTGAGATCGACCGTGCCTGGTATTGGCGCCATTAAGATGCCACCAGTCTCGGTCTGCCACCATGTATCGACGATAGGACATTTACCATCACCAACGACATTGTAGTACCAGTCCCACGCTTCTGGGTTGATCGGCTCACCGACCGACCCTAGCAGACGCAAACTAGAACGATCCGACTCTCGAACAAAGGCATCGCCCTCTTTCATCATCGCACGAATGGCTGTTGGGGCGGTATATAGGATAGTCACGTCATGCTTATCGATAATATGACCAATACGTGCCCATGTTGGATGTTCTGGCACACCTTCGAACATTACCGTTGTCGTGCCATTGGCCAGTGGTGCATAGGTTGAATACGTGTGACCGGTAATCCAGCCCACATCTGCCGTACACCAGTAGACGTCATCTTCTTTAATATCGAAAACATCACGGAACGTTGAGATAGCATAGGTGATATAGCCGCCTGTAGTATGCACTACACCTTTTGGCTTACCAGTAGAGCCAGAGGTATATAATAAGAATAGCGGGTCTTCGGCATTCATGACTTCAGGCTCGCAGATCTCTGATTGACCATCGACCAAATTGTGATACCACACATCACGGCGGCCACTCATCGGTATAGAGTTACCTGTACGATGAACGACGATGACTTTTTCGACACTCTCAGTGCCATCCATGTCGAGTGCGTGATCGACATTAGCTTTGAGCGGTGTGTGCTTGCCGCCGCGTAAACCTTCGTCAGCGGTAATAACAACTTTTGAGCGACTGTCTATCAAGCGATTACCCAGACTCTCGGCAGAAAAACCACCAAACACCACTGAATGCACCGCACCGATACGCGCACATGCCAGCATCGCTACCATAGCTTCCGGTATCATCGGCATATATAGCGTTACGCGATCACCTTTTACAACGCCAAGCTTGCGCAATGAATTACCCAAGCGGCAGACAGCTTCATGTAGCTCTTTAAAAGAAATGATTTTGTGCAGTGAAGGGTGATCACCCTCCCATATGATAGCAGGCTTATATGGGTTTTCTTCGAGATGACGATCAAGACAGTTGACTGAGATATTTAGCTCACCATCTTCAAACCATTTGATGCGAAAATCATCTAAGTCATAATTGACGTTACTGACTTTGGTTGGTTTTTTTATCCAGTCGATTAGCTCAGCACGCTTCGCCCAAAAAGCATCAATTGCTTCGGGTGATTCGATAGATTGCTGGTAGTCTGTAAGGTACTTATCAGGTGTGGTATTGGCAGCAGCCATAAACTCGGCTGAGATGGGAAATAATTTCTGAGTCATAGTGTTGGGTCCCTTTTAATTATTATGACCTACACGGATAAACGTCTATGACGCGCCCCATGTAAGCGATAAGAGTCATCTTCCATAATGTGTGACACTCATCGTTAGTTTGACAAATAAGCGTGACGGTTGCAAGACATCAAAAGCCAAACATAACAATTTCACTGTACATCTGTATGTTTAGGCACAAATAATCTAGTCGCTATAAGCTAAATTAACTCAGCATTCTAGTCAATTTTTATTGTCTATAGCTTATGGCTTATTTTGTATTGAGAAGGGTTTTGGACTTATAAATAATCCTACAATAGTTAACATATAAAATGAAATTATTACCAAGCCCGAAGCGTATAAACGACACAAGCCATACTTATGTATGGCTTGCTGCTATCGAAAGCTCCCTAAACATCTAGGATGTATTATTTAAGCTGCGTCACCGTTTTCCACTGACCATTTTGTACTTGCGATAAATAGATATCATTAATCGCGACATGGCTCTCAGGCGTGATAGCAACTGTAGATCCTGTGACGCCATCGACAAAACTGACAGTCTCTAGACCCTTGTTGAAAGTGTCGGCATTTAAGTCAGGACCTGCTGCAGTTAGACCATCAACGGTTACTTTAGCGGCAAGATAACCAAGAATAGCACCTGCTGATACTTCCTCTCCTGTGGCTTTTTCGAACTTCTCAACCCAAGCTTTAGTCTCAGGTTCATTCGCTCTTAGTGCCAAATCATTATAGTACGACACAGAGTATAGACCTTCACTAGCGCCCCCTGGTGCCGCTGCAACTGCAGGATGGAAACCAGTTACAGGAGCGATAAATTTCACATCACTCCAGCCCATAGCATTTGCTGTACCGACCGCTGTGATAGCGCCTCGGATGGTTAGAGATAAGGCAATAAGCTCACATTTAGCATCTTTTAACTTGGCCATTGCCCCAGCAAAATCTGTTTCATCAGGACGATGGGAGCTGGACTGAACTAAAGTGACGTTAGGATTGTTATCGCTGATATCCTTAGCCGCCTCATTGGTCTCTTCACCATAGTCTGATGGGATATACATGACACATAAATTGCTAACTTTGTTTTCGGCAATAAGATACTCCATACCTAGCTTTATTGAATCATAATAGGTACTACCAGCGGTATAACGACGATTGAAATCCCCTTCCTCTTGCATGGCTCGCGCAAAAGTGAGCGGCATAATACTAGGAACATTGGCGCGATCCATAATAGGGAAGCTCGCTAAGTTGTGCGGTGTGCCTAGCGACATCAGCATGGCAAACACTTTATCGCGGCTGACCAGTTTGTTCGCAGACTGTACGGCCTTTGGTACTTGATAAGAATGGTCCTCGACGATGTAACGAATCTTTCGACCATTGACCCCACCTGCCGCATTCACCTCATCAAAATACATATTGGCTGCGGCGACTGCAGGATTACCAAATCCAGCGAACGGCCCAGATAAATCATTCGCACCGCCTAAGATAATTTCAGTATCGGTCACACCTTGTACTGGCATATCGCTTGTAGAAGTAGATGTAGCAGCCTCAGTATCAGTGCCCGTCGCTGCGGTCGTTTCTGGATCACTACACCCTACTAGACCCATCGTACCGACTGTGAGTGCTAGTAGCGTGGTCTTGAATGTCCATTTCATTGCCTTTCTCCTTGCGACTCCGTCGCTGTTAGTTTAATGCTCTTGAGATTAATACTTTTGAGGTTGAGACGATTTCAAAAAAGCTGAACGGTGCTAAACTAAACTATATTAAAGAGCTAGATCAGTACATAGAGTCGATGAGAGCATGATGCTTTTTCTCAACCAAGTTTCTTTTCAATTTCATCGTCGCGGTCAATTCATCATCTTCAGGACTGAGCAGCACATCTATAAGCCTGAATTGCTTTATGGTTTCTACCTGAGCTAGGGTTTCGTTAGCAGACTGTACGACGTCATCTATCAAGGCGATGACTTCTGGCGCATGACACAACGAGCGAAAATCAGAAAACATCACTTGATTGTCTTGCGCATACTTTTCGACGTTTTCTTGGTCTATCATGATCAGACAAGTCAAATACTTCCGCTTATCACCAATGACGACCGCATCTGAGATATAAGGTGAGAATTTAAGTTTGCTTTCAATCGCAACTGGTGTGACGTTTTTGCCGCCTGCGGTGATGATAATGTCCTTGATACGACCTGTGATAAATATATAACCGTCTCTTATCTCGCCGACATCACCCGTATGTAGCCAGCCATCACGTAAGTCCTCAGCCGTTTTTTCTGGCTTGTTCCAATAGCCTGCGAATACGTTAGCCCCTTTTACGAGTATCTCCCCATTGTCGGCGATACGGACTTCAGAGTCTGGTAGTGCCTTGCCTACACTGCCAGCCATCTGTGCTTCAGGCGTATTGACCGATATCACGCCCGCACTTTCGGTCATGCCATAGCCTTCATAGATAGGTACGCCTATCGCATGAAACCAGCGGATAATATCTAGCGATATGGGCGCAGCACCAGTAGTGGCACGGCGAATATTACTCATGCCTATAAGGTCACGAATTTTGTATAGCACCAGTCTGTTCCAAAACTCGTAACGCAGTCGCTGACCTGTCGTAGGAGTATTGCCTGCCATCACGATATCAGCATAGTCATGACCTGCTTTAATGGCCTGATCAAATGCCCAGCCATTGAGTGCACTGGCGTCGCTACGCATGTTACTGATGGAGGCGTACATTTTTTCCCATAGTCTGGGCACAGCGGTAAAAGTATCAGGTGAGACTTCTTTCATATTCTCAAATACCGTCTCTGTACTCTCAGCAAAGTTGACGATACAACCTCGATGGATAGGCAAATCCACTGACGTTAAACGTTCGAGTACATGACATAAGGGCAGAAAGCAGAGCTGCTCATCAGTAGGTAAAATAGGAAGGATATCAATGCTTGTTTTTAGCTCAAAGAGGACATTGGCGTGCGTTAAAATCGCGCCTTTTGGGTTACCTGTCGTGCCAGAGGTATAGATTAAAGTACGTATGTCATTAGGTGTGCCTTGATCGATATAATCGTTAAAGCGCTCTCTTGCGTTATCAACACTTCGACCAATCGTATATAGCTCATCGAGGAAGACAACCTGATCATCTTCTAGGCTACGCAAGCCTTTACGGTCAAGGACAATTACCTTTTTAACATGAGGTGTCTGCTCACGAATCTCTAAAAACTTATGTAATTGCTCATCATTTTCTACAATCAGAAACTTAGAATGGCTGTCATTTAGGATATAAGCAAGCTGCTCAGGACTGTCTGTCGTATAGACACCGTTGGGTATTCCGCCTACGCCGCAGACACCCATATCAAAATAAAGCCATTCTTTATTGTCTTCACTCAAGATAGAGACGGTATCGCCTTTGCTCAGACCAAGCTCGACGAGAGCCATACCGATATCGCAGCTATGATGATAATAGTCTAGCCAACTATAACTCTGCCAAATACCAAAGCTCTTTTCGCGATGCGCAATCCTGTCGCCTCGGCTCAAGCAAACCTGTCGCCAAAGTTTGCTTAACGTATCGCACCCTTCTAGGATTTGAGGTGCATGATCGAAAGGCGCATTGTGTATCTTTTGACCCGTATCGTAATCATAATTTTTAGCATGGTTTTCAGAGCGATCGTGAGACGATACTGGCGCAGCAGATGTTACTTTCATGTCTGCCACATCCGCAGGCGAAAGTGAAGTATTGTTTTCAGTATTAACATCAATATCAATGGAGGTCGTCATGATTATTATCGCCAAGTCTTTTTGCGTTTCCACCGAGTGGCTTCCGCAGTGTTATCTTTGGTTTGTCCCAAATAGAACTCTTTAATATCATCAGAGTGCATCAGTTTGTCCGCTGAGCCTGCCATGACAATACGCCCTGTTTCTAACACGTAACCGTAATCCGCTGCTGCCAAGGCAACTCTGGCATTTTGTTCAACCAGTAGAATCGTCACACCTTGCTCTTTATTTAATCGTCGAATAATGGCAAATATCTCTTGTACCAATAATGGAGACAGTCCAAGAGACGGCTCATCGAGTAGCATAAGAGAGGGTCGTGACATTAGCCCGCGACCGATAGCGAGCATTTGCTGCTGACCACCAGACATCGTGCCCGCTGCTTGTGTACGGCGATCTTTTAGAATAGGAAAATACTCATATATCATCTCGACATCACGCTGTATCTCAGACTTGTCACGCCGAGTATAAGCGCCCATCGCTAAGTTTTCGGCGACATTCAAAAAAGGAAATACCTCGCGCCCTTCGGGTACGTGCGACAATCCTTTTTTGACCAATCGATCAGGCTCAGTGCCATCGATACGCTCTCCGTGGAACCATACTGCGCCCTTGCGAGGATTGATAACCCCCGAGATGGTTTTCATTAGCGTCGTCTTGCCTGCACCATTCGCGCCCAAAATAGTGACCACTTTGCCTTCGGGCACCTCTAGACTCACGCCTCTCAATGCCATCACTGGACCATAAGCGGATTCTAGATTTCGCACCTCTAGCACGTTGTTCTTTACTTCGGAGTCGACCAAGTTCATTTCAGTAGCTGGCGCGGCAGAGGATAGTGATTTTTTAATAGCTGACATTACACACTCTCCTGTCCAAGATAGGCTTCAATAACCTGTGGATTGGCTTGCACCTCAGCTGCCGTGCCCTGAGCCAAAAATTTACCTTCAGCGACGGCCAATACGCGATCTGACACCCGATTCACAAGACTCATGTCATGCTCTACCATCAAGATAGTCAAGCCAAGATCCTTTTGCATATCTTCAATCCACCATGCCATCTCGGACGTCTCCTCTACGCTAAGACCAGAGGCTGGCTCATCGAGCAAAATAAGCTTTGGATTAGCGGCTAATGCGCGCGCAATCTCAACCACTTTTCTAATACCATAAGGCAAACCTGCAATTAGTTTATCTCTATAAGGCGCTAACTCTAAAAAATCGATAATCTTCTCAACTTGCAAACGATGCTCGCGCTCGCTACGGCGTACCTTTGGTAGAAACAGCAAGTCCTGTATCCATGACGTATTGCGCTGCGAATGGCGACCGATAAGCAGGTTTTGAAGCACGCTTGAGTGATCAAACAACTCAATGTTTTGAAACGTACGGGCAATACCCAGTTTTGCGATATCGTGAGCAGGTAGCTTGGTAATATCAGTACCATCAAAGGTAATACGACCACTAAGCGGCTCGTACAAGCGACTGATTAAGTTAAAAATCGTGGATTTACCAGCCCCATTAGGTCCTACGATAGTGAATACCTCACCTTCATTTACTTCAAAGCTAATATTATCAACGGCTTTCACACCACCGAACGCGATAGATAAGGAGTCAACTTTTAATAAACTCATCGCATACGCTCCGTCTTAAGATAAGTTTTAGAACGGCGAAACAGTCCTTTTCGATATAACGGAAACATCTGAAACCAAGTCCGTATCTTTATCCAAATACCGTATATACCGCGTGGCTCATAGATGATCATGATGACAATAACTAAGGCAAACAGCGCTGTATCAATACCAGGAATACTGGTGATACTAGAGCCCGCACCTTGACCAACCATATCGCCTAAGATAGCAATCACTTGTGGCAATAAGACAACGACGACAGCACCAAAAAATGCACCATGTATGGAGCCCAAACCACCGATGACAATCTGCAGTAAGATGGTAATAGAGATGATAACGGTGAAGCTCTCATAATTGACCGCTTGCACAAAATGCCCATACATAGCGCCGCCAATAGCGGTAATCGCGCAAGATATGCTAAAAGCGAGCGTTTTGGCTTGCGGTACATTGACGCCAAGCGCGCGGGCGGATACTTCGCTGTCTCTGATGGCTAAGAACGATCGTCCAGTGCCGCTTCTAAGTAAGTTGATATACCCTAAGGTAACTAGCACTACGAGCGCGAGGCATAAATAATAAAAGGCTTTGGGCGTGATGTAGCGATCGATGGTGTAACCAAACAGATTGATAGGAGAGGCAAAGGTGCCAGAGATACCGCCCGTAATAGGCTCAGCTACGATAGCGATGTCCTCAACGATAATACTAAGCGCCAAAGTCGCGATGGCTAAATAGATGCCGCTGGTTCGTAAGATTGGTCTGGCGATGATCGCACCGATAACCCCAGTGATGAGTGCGCAAGCAATCAAAGCAGGGAAAAAATTCCACCCTCGAGCCATGAGTGCCATATGGCTAAATGCCCCTATCGCCATAAAGGCGGCATGCCCTAAGCTGACCTGTCCAGTGTGCCCGGTCAAGAGCATCAGACCCAGTCCAGAGATAGACCAAATCAATATGGCGCTAAGCTCACTGATGTAATAGTTGCTCAACAACCAAGGCGCCATCAGTAATAGCAAGAGAAGCACGCCATACTTTATGAGTTGGCTTTTGTCATCGAAGATATTGATATCTTGATCATAGCTGTGTTTAAACTGAGCTTTCATGGGCAGTACTCATCCTTGAAAAGATTTAGAGGCCGCTTTGTCATCCTTGAATCAAAGCTGCCTTGGATCAAAGCTTCTATACTTTTTTCTGTTTGACCTGAGAAAAAATACCGCCCGGACGTACGATTAGTACGATCAACATAACCACATAAGGCGCAATTTGACTAAGACCTAGGGGTAGATAACGACCAGCAAAGGGCTCTATCACCCCTACTAGCAATCCACCTGCCAACGCACCAGGCAAGGAGCCTAAGCCACCGATTACCGCAGCGGCAAAGGCCTTGATACCGAACAGTAATCCGACGGAGGGTTCGATAGCGCCTTTGGCCGCAAAGAGTATTCCAGCAAGTGCGGCAACCACCCCTGACAACGCCCAAACGATACCATTGACCCGTTTGACGGGAATACCCATATAGTAGGCTGCCATTTGGTTTTGACTGCTGGCTTGCATGGCAATACCAAGCCGCGTGTGGGCAAAAAAGAAGTACAAAATAGAGGTTAATGCGATAGTAGATATGATGATAATAATGTCGACATAAGCGATACTCAGTGAGCCTAATGCCAACATCTTGCCTGAAAACGGTGTCTGTAGTGAGACTGGGCTATGTCCCCAGATGACACCAGCGACAAAGCGCATTAGGAAACCAAGCGAGATGGTAAGGATGACCATCGCAAATTGCGGTTGACCAAAAATACCACGTAGGATAAAGCGATCTAGTAAGTAGCCAAATGCACCCATGATGACAGCAGCAAAGGTGATGCCTAATAAGAAGGGAAGGTTTGCCTGATCGGCATTGATGAAAGATATGCCTAAAAAGGCACCGAGCATAAGCATGTCACCTTGGGCGAAGTTTACCGCTTCTGAGGCTTTGTAAATGAGTACAAAACCCAGCGCTAACAGCCCATATATACAACCATTAGCAATCCCGCTAATGAGCAGTTGTAGGATATCCATAAAGTCCCTTTTGTCTTAACATTATCATCCGTGACAATGTTTGAATAAGCGGTTCAATCGACTGACTTTTTCATCAACTACTTGTAAAGAAATTCATTTTCTTCATATCAAAACGACTAGCGTTTTAGTAAGTAATCAACATGGCAGCAGTAGTAGCAAATCATATTCATGTATTCACATTATACCAACTACGAATTATTGTCTATAGAAAAATCAAAGTTATTCAACGATTTATAGCAAGTGGCAAAAGCTATTTATATTACTCACCTAAAAACATCGCCATTATTGGCATGGTATAATTAGCTACTTTATATCGTCTATCCAAACCTATTCTATAAGTCATCATCATGAGTCAAATGCCAAAACAAGCAAAGTCAGTTAAGCCAAGCAATTCATCAGCGGGTAATCCATCGTCAGCCAAAAAATCTACTGATAACCACTATGACGTCATTATCATCGGTGCTGGTGCTTCAGGACTGTATTGCGCACTGACTGCTGGTCGCCGCGGTCGCCACGTATTGGTGTTGGATCATGCCAATAAAGCTGGCAAAAAGATTTTGATGTCGGGTGGTGGTCGCTGTAATTTCACCAATTACTTTGTAGAGCCTGAGCATTTTATCGGTGCCAATCCCCACTTCTGCAAATCAGCGCTAAGTCGTTACCCGAGTTGGGAGTTTATCGGCATGGTAGAGTCGCATAAGATTGCCTACCATGAGCGCGAACATGGTCAGCTGTTTTGTGACGACTCGGCACAAGATATCTTATCTATGCTGCTAGATGAGTGCGCGGCCGTAGGCGTACAAGTAAAGCTTAATGCTCAGATTGATCGTGTTAAAACTGCTGCCCATGATAAAGGCGAACGCTTTTATCTAACGACGAGCAAAAAGCTTGGTAAAAAAGACATCGCGAGCGGCACTCAACCTTCGCAGACACGCTATAGCTGTGAGTCTTTGGTGGTCGCTACTGGTGGCCTATCTATCCCAACCATGGGAGCAAGTGGTATCGGCTATGAGTTGGCGCAGCAGTTTGGGCATACGCTCGTGCCTACTGATGCCAGTCTTGTGCCGTTTACTTTCACTGATAAAACAGGCGAGCTTATCCGTGCTTTGGCTGGTATCAGTCTGCCAGTTATTGCCAGTAACGAGCGTATCTCTTTTAAATTACCCGTCCTATTTACCCATCGCGGTCTCTCTGGCCCTGCCATGCTACAGCTATCCAACTATTGGCAGACTGGCGAAACCATCAGTATCAATCTGTTGCCTGAGATAGATGTCACTGAGCTTTTACTTGCTCGCAAAAAATCACATCCGCGCCAACTGATTCGTACAGTATTGGCAGAAAACACGGACAATGCGCTACCCAAGAAACTATTAGCAGCGTTACAGACGCATCTGTGGGAAGACATCAAAGATACAGAACTTGCCAATATCAAAGACGAGCGACTCACAGAACTTGGGGCTACGCTCAATGGCTGGCAGCTCAAGCCCTCTGGTACAGAAGGCTACCGTACCGCTGAGGTCACACGCGGCGGCGTTACAACCGACGAAGTATCTTCCAAAACGATGCAAAGCAACTTACAAGATAACTTGTATTTTATCGGTGAGGTGCTCGATGTAACTGGCTGGCTTGGTGGTTATAATTTTCAATGGGCTTGGGCCAGTGGTTTTGTCAGTGGTGAAGTTGTTTAATAACTTCAATAACCTCCCTATCTATAGCGATAATAGTGGCTTTAATGACTGTCAGCATTTGAATAATTGACTATTACTCAGATAATGGCTGACAGTATGTTTGATGATAGTTGAGGGGTTTTAACAGTAATCTTAGAGAACGATGAGAATAAACACAACATAAGTCTATTTTCATAGTAGAATTAACGTAAGGCATTCATCCTATTGATAGTAATGTCATTTAGACTTATGAGGTAATCCATGCGTCCAATCAAGAATATTCATGGTGATAAAAAGCCGCATTGGGTAGGTGACGGCTTTTTTGTAAAAACCCTAATCAATCATCTCGATAATAATCCTGATTTTAACTATAGCCATACCGATCCTTTTTTATTATTTGACTATGGTAAGCCTACGACCTTTTTACCCAATCCTGATTATAAGCTACAGCCACATGGTGTTGGACTGCATCCACATAAAGGTTTTGAAACCGTAACCATCGCCTATTCAGGTGAGATTAGCCATGCAGACTCAACAGGTGGGTGCGGCGATATCTTAGAAGGCGATGTACAATGGATGACTGCGGGTCGCGGCATTCTACACGAAGAGTTCCACTCTGAAGCCTTTGGGCAACGTGGCGGTGTTTTTAGTATGGTGCAGTTATGGGTTAACTTACCAAGCGCCCACAAACTGACCGACCCCAAATATCAATCTATCAAACGTGCTGATATGCCTATTGTTGATCTGATAGACAATAGCGACGAGCAAACTGTCATTGGCCAAGCTGCCATTATTGCCGGTGACTGGCATGGGATAGCGGGAGCAGCAACGACCTTTACGCCAGTCAATATGTGGGATATCGAGCTACATAAAGCAGGTACAACCTCGCTACAAGTACCGAAAACGCATAACACCCTACTGCTGGTACAAGAAGGTCAAGTATTGGTCAACGATACAGCCGTCAGCGCAGGTAGCCTAATAGAGTTTTCAGCGCCTACTCGAAATCATGTAGGCACTCAATCTGAACATTCATCCTTACCTACGACTGATACTATCGAATTGACCTACCCTGCAACTACCGATGAAGACACACCTATCAAATTGCTACTGCTAAGCGGCAAGCCAATCGGCGAACCAGTCGCAGGTCACGGTCCCTTTGTCATGAATACTCAAGAAGAACTACGTCAAACCTTTCGTGATTATCAAATAGGCATTTTCGGAAAATAATAAAAATCTCTGCATAAAAAAAAGCCGCTCAACTATTGCTAGTTAAGCGGCTTCTTATGCTGCGTTATTTAGCTAAAAATCTAACTATTACGCTTGGTCTAAAAATGGATAGTCGGTATAACCTTCAGCACCGCCACCATAGAAAGACTCTGGATGCTGCTCATTAAGCGGGGCGCCTTTTTGAATGCGCTCAGCCAAATCAGGGTTGGCGATATAGTCACGACCAAAGGCGACTGCATCGATATAACCTGCTTTTACATTTTGCTCTGCTTTTTCGGCAGTATAGCCACCAGCTGCGATAATCATTTGATCAAAAGCAGCACGCACACGCTTACGGAAGTCTTCGCTATACGGCGTGCCACCTGCCCAATCTGGCTCTGACAGATGCAGATACATGATACCGCGTTTGTTAATCTGCTCAATCATCCAGATATTTTCGTCTTCGTTATATCCAGCTTCTACGTTGTTGAACGTACCAAGTGGTGAAATACGAATACCAACATGATCTGCATCCCAAGCATCTACGCATGCATCGATAACGTCAAGCGTCAAGCGCGCACGGTTTTCGCGGCTACCGCCGTATTCATCATCACGCTGGTTGGTTTGCTCAACCCAGAACTGATGCAATAGGTAACCGTGAGCACCATGAATCTCTACCCCATCAAAACCCGCTTCTTTGGCATTCTTAGTTGCTTGACCAAAGTCAGCGATAACTTGTTTGATTTCTTCAAGTGTGGCTGGACGTGGCGGCGTTGCATCTACACGAATGGCTTGGTTGTCGCTGTCACGTAGCGAGGTACGTACACCAACATCAACGTTAGAAGCAGAGATAGGCGCTTTGCCGTCTGGCTGTACGCTCTCATGAGAGACTAAACCCGTGTGCCATAGCTGTACGACGATTTTGCCACCTTTAGCATGGACATTATCTACGATGGTTTTCCACGCAGTAATTTGGTCTTTGGTATGAACGCCTGGCGCACCAGCATAGCCTTTCGCTTGGAAAGATACTTGCGTCGCCTCAGTGATTACCAAGCCAGAACCTGCGCGCTGTGAGTAATATTCGCTTGCCAATGCTGTTGGTACATCACTTGGCTCAACCGAACGCAGACGCGTCAACGGTGCCATAATGATGCGGTTTTTTAGGGTTTGGGTACCCATCTCGACGGTTTCAAATAGATTATCATGTGCCATAAAAAGCCCTGTTTATTGTTTTAAACCTTAGTATCAGGTTTACTATTATTGGTAATAAATAGCACTTATATTAGTAGGTAGCACTTAGCTGTCGTTCTATAATTTGCGAAGTACGCTACTCATAAGCCGAGTTCTTTATAGGGGGCAAATGCAATTATTCCAAGCAGTATTTACAAACAGAAACACCAATATTTAGATATTTGAATCTTTATAATTAAAGGCTACGAAGACAGTTTACCGTAGCTTAAACTCACGCCGACCGCGTGGGATTTGAGCTATGCTGAAGAAACCGTACAACTAAACTTGGTAAACTAAGCGTATTAACTGGAGTTTACCATGACCAAGAAAGTAAGAACCTACAGTGACGAATTTAAAGCAGAAGCCGTTAAGAAAATAGCAGACAATAACGGTAATGTTTCAGCCACAGCCAAGCAACTTGGCATAGCGATGCAAACGTTATCGAACTGGCAGAACAAAGCCAATCAAGGCAAGCTTATTGGCACAGAACAATATGATCCTGATCTTATGAGTGCTCTTCAAGAAATAAAGCAGCTCAAGCGGCAGCTTAAAGTAGCCGAAGAGGAGCGCGAAATTCTAAAAAAGGCGACGGCGTACTTTGCAAGGCACAGCTAGTCAGGTACGCCTTCATCAAAGATAACCAGCACCTCTTTCGCATCACCACTATGTGCCGCGTGCTAAGTGTTAAGTTATCAAGCTATTACGACTGGCTGGGTCGTGATCTCAGCGACCAACAGATACATCGCAATCAGTGTGAACTACTGGTTAAAGTCGCTCATACTCAGACCAAGCAGTGCTATGGCGTAGATCGACTGCATGCCCACCTAAGAGCGTAAGGGTACGATATCAGCCAATATATGGTTAGAAGCATCAAAGAAGAATACGGCATTAAATGCCGTCGTCACAAGCGCTTTAAAGTCACCACTGACTCTGATCATAACAAGCTGGTTTATCCAAACGTGCTGGATCAGAAGTTTGATGCAAACCGTCCTAATGATGCATGGGTAAGCGATATTACTTATATCTGGACTGCTGAGGGCTGGCTGTACTTGGCAGGCGTTAAAGATTTATATACCAAAGAGCTTGTCGGCTATGCTATCAACAAACGCATGACTGCTGACTTGGTTTGCCGTGCACTCAATATGGCAATCAAAAACAAACGACCTAATAAAGGATTAATTGTGCACTCAGACAGAGGCAGTCAGTACTGTAGCCATGCCTACCACAAAATCATCAAGCAGCATCACTTTACAGGCTCTATGAGCGCTAAAGGTAATTGCTTCGACAATGCGCCAATAGAAAGCTTCTGGGGCATATTAAAGAATGAGCTAATATATCATAAGGACTATAAAACACGATTCACAGCCATTACTGATATCATCAAATATATCGAGCTGTATTACAATCAGACTAGGATTCAAAAGGGTTTGGGCTATAAATCGCCAAGACAGCTGTGGTTTGACTTTTATCGTCAGGCTGCGTAACTAAAATCTCCCAAGTTTAGTTCTACGGGATTGACAGCAGGGGTCAATTCTTTTGTTGTAGCATCTTTTTGACAGATAGCTCAAGTGACAAATACGTGCCAAACAATATCACTACTGAACCGATGATGGCTTGGATATTTAGGGCTTCACCAAGTAGTAGATACCCTAAAATAATGGCAAAAATTGGAATGACTAAAGTAATACTGGTGGCACGCGTCGGGCCAATATTTTTAATCAGCTGATTCATAAAGATAAGCGCAATGGCGGTCGAAAATACACCGATACAGATCACGGATACCCACGCCTTTATGCTGATATCTTTACCATAAGGGAATTCATTAAAAGCCACAGGTAGCATAATGATACTACCGATAATGAGCGAGCCTGCGGTGATAGCGACTGGCGACACTTCATACAAATAGTTTTTGGTGATGTTGGCCCCAAGCGCATAACCTACACAAGCTAATAGCGCGTAGCCCATTGGTAATAGACCTTCGACCAACCCTTTGCCTGGCTCGCCGCCACCAAATAAGCTTTCGCTCATCAGTATGATTACCCCAATCACTCCGATGACCAAACCAAGTGCTTGTTTTTTCGATAGCCTATCTTTAAAGAAGACTCTGGCGATAAAACCACTCATCATCGGTACAGAAGCATTTAGCACGGCTAGCACGCCTGCGTTCACTGACTGCGCGGAAAACGAGAACAACACAAAAGGCAGCGCTGCTGAAAACAAGCCAACGAGCGCTAGCATTTTCCAATGCTCCTTGATGCCGACTCTGTTTTTCTTATTGAGCAATACAAAGACCAACATGACCAATCCGGCGAATATCACACGCAAACTGGCAAATGCCAATGAGCCAAACTCAGGCACGCCGACACGATAAAAAACGAAGGAGAGTGACCACATAAAAGAGAGCGTCACAAAGATGATGAGGTCACGGTTGGTCATTAGGTAATCCTATTAAGCGCTTAGACTGCGTTTACCAACTCGTGTCGGTCATAAGCGTCTGATGCGTTGTAAAAATTATCATGTGATTAAAAACTCATGATGATAACTTTTTAATTGTTTGATGGGTAATTTTTTATAAAATTTATAGTGAATTTTTATCCACTTATTAATTTTTCTAGCACAGTTTTAAGGTTTGCACCTTTTGATAATTTATAAATCTGGACAAATCCCTTTTAGTAAGCACTATATAGCAAGCAGCGCTTATCCTATATTTCTTATACTTTAGCCTATTCCAGCGCCTTTCTATTCACATACTAAAGAACTCCAAAGTCATCCTTAAGTAAGTCATCCGTTCAATACCTATAAAAACAGATTCACGGTCATAGTAAATCCTGCTTATAGCACTACCTTATAACAGCTACTCTTAATAATACTGATGTTAAAAGTAGCTTTAATACATCAGTTCAAGATTTTCTTAAAATATATTAGTTGATATTTGTTTACTAATTTCCTACTATCTAAAAGGTATTGGTTAGTATTTGGCAATACACAAAATAGATGGCAAACATCATTAGTAGGATTTATAAATTATTGAGGAATGATTATGAAAAGGATAGCGTTATTTTTCGGTATGATATCAGTTGCAACGGCAGGTTTTTGCGGGGTTGGTCAGTTCTCAGATGAGACCACCTGCTATGTTTATAAACAAGATAAACTGCAAAAAAAGCTAAGCTGTCAGTATGAGGGCGCTGAGGGTGCAGCGATGAGTTATAGTTTTAGACAGGTCTCCTATAACCTGCCAGGGTTTGGCAAAATGGCAACCTCTACCAGTGCAAACTATAATGACCGTAATGAAGTGACTGGATGGACGACCACCGTCAATGACGAGCCCGCGATCATCAGATATCGTCTGCCAACCAATCAGCGTATCGTCAGCGATGCCTATGCGCAGTCTGGTAAAGCGGTTATGCAATGTTATCTTAGTACAAAATCGCAGTGGGAGATTTGTGCTAAATAGAACAAAATACTCTGGCAATTTATAGTGCAATAAAGCTGAGCGTTTTGCTTGGCTTTTATTGCCGCCTGCTAAAACTGAAGCATCAACCTTAGCACCATCCTCTATGAAATTTTTTCACCGTTTTTTCTATATGCTCAACGTCTTCACCACTGTCAAAGCCACTGATAAAATCCTCCTCCCTGTTAGACAGCCATTGAATTACAACCCTGCATCGGTAAGAATGGTGCTATCTATTTATAAAATCTGCTCACCAACCCAGTTTGTTAAAGAGTCAAATACATGAAACTGCGCATCCTAAAGTCTGCTGTGACCAATCCTTGGTTTAATCTTGCCACCGAGGATTGGATATTTAATACGCTCAATCCCGACTCACATACCCTATTTTTATGGCGTAACTCTGAGACCGTGGTTATTGGACGCTCACAAAATCCATGGGTAGAGTGCAAAACCGATAAAATGGAAGCAGACGATGTATTTTTAGCACGGCGTCAGAGTGGCGGCGGCGCAGTGTTTCACGATTTGGGTAATACCAACTTTACCTTTTTATCCCCCAGTGATGCTTATAATCAAGAAGCAAACTTCACTGTCATCATCAATGCGCTTAAGAAACTCGGCATAGACGCCACGCTGTCTGGTCGTAACGACATGCAGGTCGGCGACCGCAAAATATCGGGCAGCGCATTTAGACATGCCGCCGATCGCAGCTTTCATCATGGCACATTGCTGGTCAATGCCAATATGCAAAAGCTTGGCGACTATCTGAACCCGCATCCATTAAAGCTAAAAGCAAAAGGCATCAAATCTGTGCGCGCTCGCGTGGCAAACTTGATAGATTTTAATGAGACTATCAATCACGAGACATTGTCTGAGGCGATCATCGAAGCGTTTTGTGAATATCATGGAGAGAGTGCACAGGTCGAGCAATTAGATGAGGCTAGCCTTGCTAAGCAGCCCACGCTAAACGCTTACTATCAACAAATGGCAGATTGGGATTGGCGCTTTGGTAAAACGCCTGAGTTCACTCATCATATCGAGACTCGCTTTGATTGGGGCATGATGGATGTACATATGGATGTGAAGCAAGCGATGATTACCGAAGTTGTCATCTTCTCTGATGCGCTAAATGTTGAGCTTATCGACCTGCTTAAGAAGACATTGACTGGCGTTAAATATAATAAGCCTGAGATTAAAAACAAGCTCGATGACCTAGCAAATTCGCAACCTGAATTAGCAGCACAAGTTAGTGATTTTGAAAAATGGTTGGTTGGTGAGATAGAAGGTTAGATTTTGCGACGTCAGATTTAATATAGCAAGTATTGCAGAGTGTGCCGCTTGCACTGCTTGATAAAAAGCTACTGACACAAATGCGCTGTATATAGTTAATAGTATTGATATCACACGTACGCCATTTTAGATTTTGTATATTAATGATGCATAACAAGCACCCTGCCATTACTCCATTTTTTATTAATAAGCAATATTAAGGTATTTTCATGAAGTACTTACATGCAATGATTAGAACCAACAAACTAGAAGAAACGTTGTTTTTCTATTGTGACCTTATGGGCTTAAAACTGCTAAGAAAGAGAGACTCTGAATCAGGCAGATTCAGCTTATATTTTTTAGCAACGCATGAGGGTGCACCAGAAATTGAGGTGACACACAACTGGGATGAAAAAGAGTATACCAATGGCGATAATTTTGGGCACTTTGCCTTTAGAGTCGACAACATATACGCACAGTGCGACACCTTTATACAGGCAGGGGTCGAGATATTAAGACCACCTAGAGATGGCCATATGGCTTTTGTTAAAGACCCTAATAATATCTCAATTGAGTTGCTACAAAATGGCGAAGACTTAGAACCTATTGAGCCTTGGATTTCGATGGAAAATATTGGCAGTTGGTAGGTAAGTGAGGCTGACTAGGCTGATTTGTTTTTGCAGATAATGATGACACGTATATCACAGTTATAGCGTTCTTAAAATACAATCAAGCACTAAAAAATGAGGGTGATATGAAAAAGTTATGCATCACTACAATCGGTATTTTAGGCACTTGCCTCCTTTCCACTTATGCAAATTCAGCAAGTTTTGATTGCAATAAGGCTGCTACGTGGGTAGAAAAAACAGTTTGCGACAGTCCTGAGCTTTCTAAGCTTGATGACACAATGGCGAAGAAATATAAAATCAATCTTGACGCTGCTCCTGACCATGAAGACAGCAAAGGTTTCAAAGATAGGTTCATTGCTAACCAACGCACATGGCTTACGTTTCAGCGTAATACCTGTAAAAGTGAAGAATGTCTGATACGTGAGTATAAAGAGTATATCGAAGCGCAAATCAGTTACGGTGTGGCTTGGAATTTTTCAGATGAATTAAGTCTTTCTGATTTACCGAGTAAAAGTGCCTTTGGTAAGTTTTCTCAAACCACTCAAATCTCAATATATAATTCAGGTACTCAGCGCTGGGAAGATACAGGAGAGGCAAAAAACACGGTATCGATTCATAGTATCGCTAATAAGCCTTATCTTTCCATCATTGATGGCGTTTTGATTTTTACCAATGCTCATACCTGTGATTTGGGAGAGAGTAAAGCCATATGGTCACAGAATCATTGGGTCATTAATGATGAACAGTCAAACAAAGATGTTGAGCTGCGTTTATATCCAGCATTTTATAAAGGTAGGACTCAGTTGTTATTGAGAGACATTGATAACCAGTATAGAGAACTGCATTGTGGTATGCGCGGCTATTTTGATGGCATCATATTAGAACGAGAGTAAGTAAGGAGAATACTTTTACCTTTGAAAAAACTCTAAGAGAATCTGAGTCCATATTATAAGAATTCAGATTTGTTAAACCAAAAAGCGGCAGAAGATAATATCCCTGCCGCCTTCTTTACGATTGCTTTCTATTTAACTCTTAAATCGCTGCTGCAACCTCTGCTCCATCACGAATCGCACGTTTGGCATCTAGTTCAGCTGCTAGCTTAGCACCGCCAATTAGGTGGTATTGCGCGTCTGGTGCATCACCCACGTTTGGCATCAGCTCAACGACTGATTCTTGACCGGCACAGACAACGACGCTATCAACGCGTAATAACTGGCTTTGACCTTGTGGGTTAGTCACCCAGATACCTTCGTTGGTAATTTTGTCATATTGTACGCCAGCGACTTGGATCACGCCGTGCGATTTGATATGCGCACGATGTACCCAGCCTGAAGTTTTGTTCAGACCACTACCCAGACGGCCTTTACTACGCTGCATGAGATAAACTTGGCGAATCGGTTTGATCGCATGTGGTCTGACCAGACCACCATCACTTTGATAGTCGGTATCATTGGTCACGCCCCACTCTTCGCGCCACTCGCTGATAGATTGTGGCTCAGGGCGATAGCTTGGATCTTTTAGTCCCTCAGGGCCGATCTCATCAAGCGACTTGCCATGATTAGCTGTCAGATACTCACTTACATCAAAGCCAATACCACCAGCACCGATGACCGCTACGGTATTGCCCACTGCTTTTTCGCCAGATAGCAGCTCAGCATAGCTCATGACTTGTGGCAGCTCAGCCCCTTCGAGCTTACCTTCTAGACTTCTCGGTACGACACCCGTTGCTACGATGACATGATGGAACTTCGCTTTTTCAAGCATGTCTTTATCAACTTTGGTGTTCAGTTTAATCTCAACACCTAAGTGCTCAAGCTCATTGATATAGTAGCGAATAGTCTCAAAGAACTCTTCTTTGCCAGGGATAACTTTGGCGTAGTTGAACTGCCCGCCAAGCACGTCTTTAGCTTCAAACAGAGTCACGTCATGACCACGTAAAGCGGCCACATGAGCGGCTGACATACCAGCGACACCGCCACCGATGACGGCGACTTTTTTGGGCTTTTTGGTTTTCTTATAGACCAGTTCAGTCTCATAACAGGCTTGCGGATTGACGAGACAGGTCGAGCGTTTGTTTTCGAACGTATGGTCGAGGCAAGCTTGGTTACAAGCGATACAGGTGTTAATACGATCTGTCTGTCCGTTTTTGGCTTTATTGACCCAATGCGCATCCGCTAAGAATGGACGTGCCATTTGAATCATGTCAGCTTGACCAGTCGCAACGATTTCTTCTGCTGTTTCTGGCATGTTGATACGGTTAGCCGCCATCATCGGAATACTAATATGCTTTTTGATTTCAGCAGTGAAATCAACGAAAGCGGCTCGTGGCACGCTAGTCACGATAGTTGGAACACGCGCTTCATGCCAGCCGATACCAGTGTTCATGATAGTCACACCCGCTTCTTCTAGCGCTTTAGCCACGGTGATGACTTCATCCATGACGTTACCGTCTTTGACCAAATCGATAACAGATAAGCGGAATAGAATAATGAAGTCTTCACCAGTCGCCTCGCGAACGGCTCTAACCACGTCGACAGCGAACTTCATACGACCATGAATATCACCACCATAAATGTCTTTACGCTTATTCACATGGCTTGATAAAAACTGGTTGAGTAGATAACCCTCAGAACCCATGATTTCGACACCATCATAGCCTGCTTGCTTGGCAAGTTTGGCTGAGCGAGCATAGTCTTTTACCGTTTGCTCGATGTTTTTGATGCTCATCTTACGCGGTTTAAATGGTGAGATTGGTGACTTAATCGGGCTAGAGGATACGGCAAAAGGATGATAGCCATAGCGACCACTGTGCAATATCTGCATGATGATTTTGCTGTCATGTTTATGCACAGCACGGGTGACGCGCTGATGATTGATAACGTCAGCTTTAGTATTCATCGTTCCGCCAGCAGGCAACAACCAACCTTCGCGATTGGGCGAGATACCGCCAGTAATCATCATTGCCACGCCGCCCTTGGCACGTTCTGCAAAATACGCCGCCAGCTTGCCATAATTATAAAAACGGTCTTCAAGCCCAGTATGCATCGAGCCCATAACCATACGGTTTTTTAGCGTAGTAAAGCCCAAATCTAGCGGCTCAAATAAATGCGGATAGTGTTCATTGGTGCTAGCGGTTTGGATCGTATTGGCACTATGGCTGGCAGACATATCATTTTCCTTATGAATAGTTTATGAGGCTACTTTTTAAAAACGGCTTTTTAGAATTAGTGGGCCTAAGGGGTTTAGCATCATCGATATCGTAACACACCGCGATTATTGTCAGCTATGCAGACAAGCGACTGATGAGTGAGCACTATATTAATTGCTATAACGAGCGGGACGGTGTATCAGGCGGTACTGTGGCATATGGTTAAGCAAACACCACAAAATCTAGCCAACTTTTGAGGTAGGTTATATACCGTTAGCTTAATGTTACTTAGAGATTAGACTAAGATATAAATCGATAAATATCGACTTATACCTATAATTTCTATGCTAGATTACTGTACTAAACAATATACTGACGTTAATGTACTGACGCATTATAGAAATACGATAAAGGACTATCAACATGACAGATTTCCATACAGGTCTTGGCAAAAATGCTGCCAACCATCAACCACTTACCCCTATCGATTTTATCATTCGCAGCGCGCAAGTTTATCCTAATAAGACTGCCATCATCTATGACGACCTAGAACACAACAACCTGACTCAGACATGGCAACAGACTTATACTCGCTGCCGAAAACTCGCTGATGGTCTGCGCAAATTGGGTATCGAGAAAAACGACACCGTAGCCGTGATGCTGCCGAACACGCCTGCGATGGTCGAATGCGCCTTTGGTGTGCCGATGTCAGGCGGCGTCCTCTGTACGTTGAACACACGCCTTGATATCAATGCACTTACCTTTTGTTTGCAGCATTCCGAAGCAAAGGTTTTAATCTTAGACAGCGAATTTGCTGAGCACGCTGAGATTATTGATGAGACTTTTCCAGACTTAATCGTCATTCACTCAACGGACAAAGCTATCGATGTCGATCGCTTTGGGCACATGAGTTATGAAGCATTGGTAGCCAGCTCAGACAGTTTGGATAACTGGGAGATGCCGACAGATGAGTGGGATGCCATTGCACTGAATTATACCTCTGGTACGACAGGCAAGCCCAAAGGCGTGGTCTATCACCATCGCGGTGCAACTCTCAATGCTATCTCTAATATTTTAGATTGGGATATGCCCAAACACCCGATGTACCTATGGACGCTACCACTGTTTCACTGCAACGGTTGGTGTTTTCCGTGGACCATCGCTGAACGTGCTGGGGTCAATGTATGCTTGCGAAAAATTGATGCTGATTTGATATTGCAGCTGATTGCCAAGCATCAAGTTAGTCACTACTGCTCTGCGCCAGTCGTGCACAATATGATTGCTGGCGGCAAACCAGAGTATAAAGAAGCCATCACCCATACGGTCAAAGGCTGGGTCGCTGGTGCACCGCCATCTGAAACCATGCTGGCCGCGATGGAAGCAATGGGTTTTCATATCTCGCATGTCTACGGTCTCACTGAAGTATATGGGCCAGTGACGGTTTGTGCTGAGCAGGAAGAATGGAATGAGCTTGATGTGGCCACCCGTGCCCAAAAGAAATCACGTCAAGGCACGACTTCTCACTTGATGGCAGGGTTTGACGTGTTTAAGCAAGGTACGACTGAGCCAGTCGCCGCTGACGGAGAAGAGATGGGTGAGCTGGCGCTACGTGGCAATATGGTGATGAAAGGCTATCTAAAAAGCCGCAAGGCTACCGAAGAGGCATTCGCTGATGGCTGGTTCCGCACGGGTGATTTGGGTGTTAAATATCCTGATGGCTATATCAAAATCATGGACAGATTAAAAGATATCATCATCTCAGGTGGTGAGAATATCTCTAGTATCGAGGTAGAAAACGTCTTGTATAAACTACCTGCGATTGAGAGCTGTGCCGTCGTCGCCGCGCCACATGATAAATGGGGCGAAGTGCCCGTTGCCTTTATCGAAATTCACGCTGGCAGCACCTTGCAACGCGATACGGTGATAGAGCACTGTAGTCAGCACCTAGCAGGTTTTAAAGTGCCAAAATATATTATCTTTGCAGAAATACCCAAGACCAGTACCGGTAAAGTGCAAAAATTTGAGCTACGCCAAGCGGCTAAGTCCTTGGCACACGAAACGCCAAAAGTAACCACTAGTGCTAAATAAAACGGCGACTTGTTAAGTCGTATCATCAATCAACATCTATCAAAAAGGTCAGCTATATGTAGCTGACCTTTTTTGAGCGCTCGCTTATAGTCAAAGAATTCTAAAACAGGTACAAGGCAGTCGACTGCAGATTTTACAAATAGTACGTCTAGGGAGGATAAAGCCGTAGCCGCTTAGTAGTTCTCTGACTATATTTATAGAGAACTGACTATATCAGCCAAGCTTAGGCTCAAGCCATTGATAAACCAGCATTCCTATAATCATGGCAGGAATAAAGACATAGGCTTGCCATTGACCAGTACCAAGCAATACAATTCCTGGTCCTGGGCAGATACCAACCAACCCCCAGCCGATACCGAACAACATCGCACCGATAAGCAATTTTTTATTAATGACAGTTTTGCTCGGCATATCAATCGGTGTACCAATCCAGCTTGTCTGCTGACGCTTTGCCAATCGTACACCAAAAAACGCCATTATCAGACCACCGCCCATCACAAGGGCAAGGGAGATATCCCATGCACCAAATACGTCCAAAAAACCTTGTACTTTTACAGGATCGGTCATACCTGACACCAGTAGTCCAAGTCCAAACAGCAATCCTGCCAGCAATCCGATTATATTTTTTAGCATCGTCGTATCTCGCTATTATTATCTTTCATTAACCATCGTATGTCGTTCGCGTATGAGTCCGACCATCAGTCTTCATCTGGCAATCTGCCATGAGTTCGCTATAGTAGGCCTAATACGTGGCGACCGACATAAACGGTCATAATCCCAAACAGCATAAAGGTGGCGGTCGCTGCCAATGACCGTGGAGACAGCCGTGCATTACCACAGATACCATGCCCACTGGTGCATCCTGAACCTAAACGCGTGCCAAAGCCGACCAGTAACCCTGCACCAATCAATAATGGCACGGAAGTACTGATAGCTACCTCAGGTAGTGGTCTTGCCAACTGATATAGCAGTGGTGAAATGACCAAGCCCAGTATAAAGAGCACCTGCCACATCTCTACACGTTTGGGTTTTAGTAGGCTTGAAAAAATACCACTGATACCTGCTATACGACCGATACCTAGCAGTAAGATAACCGTCGCTACGCCTAGCATCAGACCTCCTACCAAGGAGATCGGCGTAAATGCTTGCCAGTCTATTTGTATGCTCATAACGGACTACCTAATTAAGTTTATTGAATACGTGCTTGAATATTAATTTATAAAAATACATTATATTATAAAATATAATAAAAAGGTAAAAAAATACTGAACCTAGCATAATGCTAATAGTTCAGTATTTTTTATAACTGCAAAGATTGTATTGCGAAGGCTTTAAAAAGGGCAATGAAAAAGACTTAATAAGCTATCCTATTACTATCTTTATCAGCCCTCATAATGACAATTTTTACAGGCTCAGCACTTTATCAAGTGCCGTTTCAAAACGCTCTACTGTGCCATCGATATCAGTCAATTTGTCCAAGCCAAATAGACCCAAACGGAAAGTTTTGAAATTATCAAGCTCGCCCACTTTTAATGGTACGCCAGCCGCGATTTGTACCCCGATTTCAGCAAACGCACTACCTTTATGCATGTCATCACGATCAGTATAAGAGACGACAACACCTGGCGCTTTAAAACCTTCAGCAGCGACGCTCTCAACACCTTTCGCTTCTAGTACTTCACGGATACGTTTGCCAAGTGTCCACTGCGCGTCACACAATTTATCAAAACCGATTGCTTTGGCTTCATTCACGGCATCACGGAACTGACGTAAGCTGTCTGTCGGCATAGTCGCATGGTACGCATGACCGCCATTTTCGTAAGCACGCATGATGTTTAGCCACTGCTTTAGGTCGATACTAAAGCTATCAGATTCAGTACTGTCTACTTTTTTGACAGCAGCATCGCTTAGCATGACCAAGCCAGCGCCCGGCGTACTGCTCCAGCCTTTTTGCGGTGCGCTAATCAGCACATCGATGCCCAATGATTTCATATCTAGCCATACACATCCTGAGGCGATGCAATCAATGACTAATAATCCGCCAACGCTATGCACAGCTTCGCTCAACGCTTTGATATAGTCATTTGACAAAATGATACCCGAGGAGGTTTCGACATGCGGCGCAAATACAACTGCTGGCTTTTCTTCTCTGATTTTAGCTACAGCAACGTCGATATCGACTGGAGCAAACGGCTTTGGCGACTCACTATCATCGGCACGATTGGCCGTAAGGACTGTAGATGATTTGGCGATTTTGCCTTTTTCTAGGATTTGCGTCCAACGATAGCTGAACCAGCCATTACGAATGATTAGGCAATCTTCATCATTTGCCAACTGACGAGCGACGGCTTCCATACCATAAGTACCAGAACCAGGAACGATCACCACTGCATCCGCGTTATACACAGATTTTAGGTCACTAGATAGGTCGTTCATCACTTGCTGAAAGGCTTTTGACATATGGTTCAGCGCACGATCGGTGTAAACCACTGAATACTCTAATAAGCCGTTTGGATCGATATCTTGACGTAATGCAGGCATTGAACACTCCTAGTGTATGGTTAGATAATATGCGACATGGATTAGATAGCACTATAATCAAGTACTATTATTTTTGATGGTGAGGTCTTGCGCTGTCTAGAGATGCGTTGTCTTTAAGCGAATAAAAAACAACGGACACTGATGAGATCTACTAACATTAAGTTAATATATTTATAGTCATATTACGAGCAAACACCAGCACATATCTTGACCTAAGCCATCCATGAGAGCTTGATATTAGCACTGATACTGAAGGTTGACAACGATACGCTCAGGCAACGATATGACTTGCGCTATCGAACATTTATTGGTAGGTATTGGTTGATACGTTTTGATTTAAAAGCCACGATAAAAACATCAATGCCCTCGATGAGCATCTTGTAGTCCTGACACCACGAAGTCTAGTAAATCACTATCGCCTTCGCGTGCGGCTTTGCGCATCAGTTTCGATGGTGCATGAGTCAAGGTTTGAGTCAGACGTCGCGATAGCTCAGTGATGATATCTTCTGGACTGACATCGTCCTGTTGCAGCTTAGCAATAGATTCATGCAGCAGCTTATCGACTTGACCTTGAGTACACGCACGGTATTGCTGAATATCTTTACCGACTTGGCGAACCTGAAAGCGGCGGTCTATCTCGACCACCAATTGACTGACTAACAGTTCAGCATCCACTGCGGCTTGGCGACGCTGTTCGATATTACCTGCAATGACATGCTGCAAATCATCGACAGAGTACAGATAAACATCATCAATACGGCTAATGGTAGAATCGATATCGCGCGGTACGGCCAAATCTATCATAAGCATTGGCTGATAACGGCGACGCTTTAGCGCTTGTATGGTCATTGTCCTATCAATCAACAAATCCATACTGCCACTACAACTGCTAACGATATCGGCTTCTGCCAATACTTGTGGCAACTCTTGTAAGGGTTTAACGTCTACGCGGCGATTAGGACCACGTAGTTCAGCCGCTAATGCTTCGGCACGTTCGGGATTACGGTTACAGATAATGACTCGTCCGACCCCTAGCCCTGCGATATGGGTGGCCACCAAGCGATTCATCTCGCCTGCTGCAACGACCAGTAGAGTACGGCTGGGTAAATCATCAAATATTTGTGTGACCAATTTAGCTGCAGCAAAGCTAAGCGATACGGCTTGAGCGCCAACCTGCGTCTCGTTACGCACTCGTTTGGCGGCAGCGAATACTTGATCGATGATCCAGCCTAGCTGATTACTGAGTACTTTTTGGTCTTGAGCTAGATGCACAGAGTTTTTGATTTGACCGAGAATCTGCGGCTCACCCAGTATCATAGAGTCCAGACCAGCCGCTACTCTTAACCAATGAGTCAATGCATGAGTATCACGATGTACATAGAGATAAGGATCAATATCAACGAGTGGTAGTTGCTTGAAATCAGCCAGCCACGTTTTGATTTTGGTAATATGCGCACTAATCGCAGCAGATGAGATATTCATGCTACTACTAAAAGTATTGTTGGATGATGATTGGCCAGCAGCTTTGACATCTTGTATATCGGATGATTGTGAGTCAGATAGTTGGCTATTAGCGTGCTGCGACGTTGGCGTTTGTGGCACTAGCGCATAGATTTCGGTGCGGTTACAAGTAGAGACGATCACGCTACCATCAGTAAAGGCTTCTATTTGTTTGAGTGCGACATTTACATCGTCACCCACAAGCGCCAAGCGCTCTCGCAGAGCGACTGGTGCAGTTTTGTGATTGACCCCAATGACCACTAATCTCATTATCGATAGACCATAAACATGACGCTCAGTTGCCCCTTACGCTATCTTATTATTTTTAAAAGACAGTTTTTGACGACAGCGATAAAAAGGAAGACCCTAAAAACCGCCTATTATATCATTATTGCGGGCTTTAATTAACACTCACCCATCTATGATAACCATATCTCTGTATCTGGTCGTAAATGTAACAAATCAACTACTCATACGATTTATAAAATCAATAGCTGGGTTTTGACTTATGGTCAATAATATAATGTTAAATCATTCGCTTACTCTATCTTAACTTGTTATATTTCTATAATATTCAGTTCGACAGACATATCTATATTTAATCATCTTCAGTATCATTCTTTGGCAACGTACTCGCTACTAGTAGCACATTCATACAGTCAGATCTGCCAATATCTGAGTAACACGGATGCTATTGTTTATCTCATCGGTCTACTCTTATAATGTTTGTCATGGGTACATATTGCCAATATTTAACTTGAAATGATTAAAACAAACTTGCCTTATCTGTGTAGGTAAACCATGGGCGAATACGGCTATCTATGATTTTTTTTGGGTCATTACTTCGGTCACCACATCCCTATAGCGAATACTCTAGCTTCCGTGCTTTATTGCATGTCGCTATTGAGCGCCTGTGTCAACGGTATAAGCTAGCGTTGTCTCTAGCTGTGTGCCTGTGTTTGGCAGCCCCTGTTCATGCTAGCCATCCCGATGTATTGCTAGAAGCAAAAATTCCTAAAGTATCCGTTGCTACCGATACTGAAGCAACTGCCAATAAGTCAAATGGCAATAAAATAAATGATAATAATGCTGCGATTGATACACCTTATAATGAAGACACGCTCACCATAGAGAACGTAAAAAATATTAATGGCCTAGCGCCAGCCAGTCTATGGCAACCTGAGCTTAGCGAACCAAGCTTGTACGCTCTACTGGATGCCGAGTTCGCTGCCGATCGCGATGACAAACGACGTGCAGTTGCCATTTATAAGCAGCAGTCTTTTAAAGAAGATGCCACAGCCGTATTTGAGAGAGCGCTTAGCCTGTCTTTGCGTAACGAAAGGGTTGAAGACTCATTACAGTTTGCCAAGACATGGCAGGACCAAAACCCTGACCACGTACCTGCTTGGTTTTATGTCGCGCATTTGGCCCTACGTGCCCACGACTATATATTAGCGGGTGAAACGTTAAACCGCATCTTGCGCTATGACCCACGCGCAGACTTAAGCGAAATCCTCATAGGTATTTACCCAAATAATGATGATGACAAACGTGAACTTCTTGCTGCGTTACAACCACTAGATAGCGAGCAAAATGCCTCATTGTCAGTATTAAAAGCGGGTTTACTCTATCAGTTTAACGAACCTGAAGTCGCTATCGTTCATATCAATCGAGCGCTAGAGCGTCAGCCAGACTATGTGCCTTTTATTACGTTAAAAGCGGATATATTGCGCAAAATCGTAACCGCAGAGACTGTTATAAATTATGTCAGTCAAGCTCGTTTACGCAATCCTGATAGCAAAAGCCTATATCTGTATGAGATTCGCTATCTATTAGATTTAAAGAAAAGCGAACAAGCGTGGAAGTTACTGCTTGAGGCGCATAGCCGTTTCAGTGATGATTCTGAGATTACTCTGCTCGCAGCCCTAGTGAGCTTAGATATTGAAGAGTATACTAGCGCCGATGAGCTACTCAATATGCTTGCTAAGAGTCCAGCTTATCTTGATCAAGCCTATTATTATCTGGGTATCAGTGCTGAGCGTCAGCAGTTGTTCGATCAAGCCAAATACTATCTCAATGGTGTTATGCAAGAGGATTTGGTATTAGAAGCGCGTAGAAAGGTAGTGGCGTTTGAATTACTCGATAACGACGTCGATGGGGCCATCGCGACGTTAGAGAAGCTGCGCAAAGACTTTACGGTATTCGCGCCTGACACTTTTGTCATGCAAGCCGATATCTTGTGGCAACAAAACGAGTCGGATGAAGCACTGCGCTTACTAACCCGTGCCGCTCGTAAATATCCTGACAATGAGATGCTACTCTTTGCACGGGCTCAGCTGTTAGATGATAAAGAAGACTATGTCGTTAAGCGCACCTTGTTGAATCACTTGCAGGCTTTAGATCCTAGTAACTTATCTTATCAGTTGAGCTATGCACAGTTGCTACTGGCAAATGAGCGCAGCTCAGAGCAAGGTCTGGCACTAGCTACCGCAATTATTCAGATTCGCTATGATGACCCACGTTATGATAACGACCTACATCTGCAAGCCTTAAATGTCTTGGCGGGCAATGCATTGGCCAAAGAAAACTATCAGCAGGTCATCGACTATCTACAGACACCTTATGATGTGCTGCCAACTCTGCGCTCAGGCACGCTGTTATTGCGCGCCTATCAAGGCTTAGGTAACAATGACAAAGTTGAGGCATTACTCGCCGATTTGCAGCAGCGCTTCTCATTTGGACAGCATAATATCAATGACCGCATACAGCTGTATTAATAGCGCTGATTTTGGATATGTTATTCGAGCTTTGTAGTCACAGAGATATGATAATTGATAAGGTTTTTATAAATAACGAAGCATTTATAAATTACAAGGTCGTTATAAGAAGCTAACAGCCGTGCATAACCGAGCAACAAATAACGCTTAAGCTAATACCTTTGTTCATCTTTCAATTTTTGAGAAACTATTATGTCAGCATCAATCACTTCTTATAAACCAAATAAATTTGCTCTGTTTACTGCTATAACTGCAGCAATGGTCATTACCTCTGGCTGTCAGTCATTAAAAACGGCCAATGCAACTAACCAACCGACGACGACTGTACAAGGCCAAAACGCTGATCAACCAAAAAAGCTAGAGAGCTTCAATATCACCGGTAAAATTGGGGTAACGACGCCTGCGAATGATTCGACAGGTACTCAAGGTGGTAGTGCATTTTATGCATGGGGTCAGCAAAATGACCGATTTGCCATTGAGCTGATTGGCGCACTTGGTATTGGTAAAACCAACATTGAATACAATGGTCAAACCGCTACTCTAGTTAGCGAAAAGACAGGTACATTGACCGCTGACGATCCTGAAACCTTGCTAAAGAAAGCCACTGGTTGGCAAGCACCAATTTCACAAATGCCTTACTGGATTTCTGGTCGTCCAGCACCTTCAGACAGCGCGCCACAGATCGATGATCAGAGCCGCTTAGTTAGTTCAGTCAATGGTGAGTGGACAGCCAGCTTTACTTATAAAGGTACGGATAAGCTACCTAGTAAAATTAGTGCTGTACAGCCACAAGGCAACAAAGTTGTAATGACGATTAATCATTAATCTATCTTTTACTAACAACAGAAAGCCTGCTAAAAACCATCATTGCTAATTAAGATAGCTGTTTATAACTGTACCTTATGATAAAAAAATATGACTGAAAATATAGCCGAACCATCTGTTTCTATGATTACTCGTTTATCACCTGCAAAACTCAATCTGTTTTTGCATATCACGGGTAAACGTACCGACGGCTATCATAATTTGCAAACGGTATTTCGCTTGCTCGACTGGGGCGATTACTTGCATTTTTCGGTCAGCAACAATGTCGTAATTTCTACTATAGCTAGTGAATTAAGTGCTAATCAACTCTGTCACCAGCTACTGATACTAGATGGTGCAGAGGCTATCACTATTAGTATAGAAGACAATTTAATTTTCAAAGCGGCACGCGCATTGCTAGCATTTGCCATACAGTCAAACACTTTACCTGAGCAATTAGCAAAAGTGCATATCACTTTAGATAAGCACTTGCCAATGGGCGCGGGTCTAGGCGGTGGCTCATCTAATGCAGCAACGACTATGCTGGTGCTCAATGAGATTTGGCAGCTTAATTTTACTTGTGATGAGCTCATAAAGATTGGCGCGACTGTGGGTGCAGATGTACCAATATTTATATTTGGGCAAGACGCTATTGCGATGGGAATTGGTGAAGAACTGACTACGATTGAGCTGCCTGACCAGAGATATTTAATACTGATGCCTAACGCTCATGTAAATACTGCCAAACTATTTGCGCATCCTAAACTACAGCGAGATATCGCGCTCCTATCGGTTGCAACTATCCAAAACCAATACGCTGACTATGTACAAACGCTCACTACGCCCTATCATAATGTCTTTACCCCAGTGGTCACGAGCCTCGCTCCTGCTGTTGCAGATGCCTTAAGTTATCTACAGGGGTTAGAAGCGCAAGCAATGAGCACAGCACGAATGACTGGCTCTGGTAGTGCCGTGTTTTTACCTCTAGATACGAGCGTGGCTACTAATAAAAACCTTGTGGCGAAGTGGATTGCAGATGCGCCTTGTACGGCATATATCGCTGGAAACTTAAAACAGAACATACAACCTTTAGACTTCCTATCATCTAAATAATGACAACGGTAGGATTGCCTATTTTAATTTGCTAAAATAGCGCCAGCAGTAACCTATGATGAATAAATACCAGAAAAAGCCGCAAATGACTTGCAAAATCTGAAAATTTACTTATAATAGGTCGCCACAATAGGGGTATAGCCAAGTTGGTAAGGCATCAGGTTTTGATCCTGACATCCGTTGGTTCGAGTCCAGCTACCCCTGCCATTTTTTAGTACGAAGCGTTAGAGATACATCGAGTATAAGCGGTTTATAGACAGCCACTTATCTTATTGTCATTGACAACGTTATCCCAGTTTCGGTATAGTTCGCAATGGACACCGCTAGGGAAAAGTTATGTTTTAAACGGTTTATCCGTTTTTTAGATAACTGACAGGTCATGACACCATATTGAGAACGATTACTTAGTCGCTATTATATATCGGTTGTTCATAGCCTAGACATTACAGGGGTATAGCCAAGTTGGTAAGGCATCAGGTTTTGATCCTGACATCCGTTGGTTCGAGTCCAGCTACCCCTGCCATTTTTTACTGTAATAGTATACTTCAACACCTTCACCACTCTTTTCTTAATTTGAGCAGTTTGACACTGCTTAGCGGTCGCTGCTTGAGTCAATCAATAGGACTTCTGTCATGCCTTATTTGGCGATTTTTACGGGTAATGCCCACCCAGAATTAGCAAAAACCGTAGCCGATCATCTTCACATACCTCTTGGTAAAGCTGACATCACGCGTTTTTCTGATGGCGAAATTGCCGTGGAAATCAAAGAACACGTACGTGGTAAAGATGTGTTTATCATGCAGCCTACTTGTGCACCGACCAACGACAACTTGATGGAAATCATGATGATGGCTGACGCCTTGCGTCGCTCTAGTGCTGGCCGTATCACAGCTGTTATGCCGTACTTTGGTTATGCTCGTCAGGATCGTCGTCCACGCTCAGCTCGTGTACCTATCTCGGCTAAAGTGGTCGCTGACATGCTAAACATCGTCAGTATCGATCGCGTAATGACTGTTGATTTGCACTCAGATCAGATTCAGGGTTTCTTTGATATTCCTGTAGACAATATCTACGGCACACCTGTATTGCTAAACGACCTACAAAAGCAAGACTATGACAATATCATGGTTGTTTCACCTGATGTAGGCGGCGTGGTTCGTGCACGTGCGATGGCTAAGCAGTTAGGCGATACCGACATGGCAATTATTGATAAGCGCCGTGCTCGTGCCAATGAGTCACAAGTAATGCATATCATCGGTGATGTTCGTGACCGTGATTGCGTTATCGTTGATGATATGGTCGATACTGCAGGTACATTGTGTAAAGCCGCTGAAGCATTGAAAGAAAATGGTGCTCGTCGCGTTTTAGCTTATATCACGCACCCTGTCCTATCAGGTAACGCACTGAAAAACATCAGCGAATCTGCATTGGATGAAGTGGTTGTGACCGATACCATTCCACTATCTGCTGAAGCCAAAGCTTGTAGCAAAATTCGTCAGGTAAGTATTGCACCGATGCTGGCTGAAAGCTTACGCCGTATCAATAACGAAGAATCTATTAGCGCGATGTTTGACGCTTAACCTGATACAGTTATTTTTAAAACAGCTATTGCAGTAATCTCGAATAGCAATGATTGTAGTAAGACATCTTAAATAGTTAAAAAACAGAGCGTCAAGTATCCTTACTTGACGCTTTGTTTCGTGTAGGCGTTTTGCGTAGGTCTTTATTATTGCTACAGAATCACGTATAATGCGCGCCTGTGCTGACCTTTTCGTTGTTTTTATTAGGTCAGCACTATCAAAAGTGCTGATCATGCTTAACAGTAACTATCGTTATGGTCATTATCGTAGCGAGCGCTGCTATAAGCAAATGGCTAAGCTTAGACATTACGAGTTTTATTCGTAACGATAATATTAGCTATCATCACGTATTAGTGGATTGGTCGCAAATCCACTTTTTTATGACCAGACACTTCATCATTTTTTTTATAGGATTATATCCATGAGCATTAATCATTTTGAACTAAACGCCGTTGATCGTGCTGCTGAACTACAAGGTAAAGGTGCGAGCCGCCGCCTACGTAAGCAGAACCTAGTTCCTGCTATCATCTATGGTGGTAACGAAGAGCCAACAGCTATCTCTATCAAGCTTAACGAACTAGTAAAATCACTAGAATTCGAAGCGTTTTTCTCACACATCTTGACTATCAACGTTGACGGTGAAGAGCATCAAGCAGTTATCAAAGACTTGCAGCGCCATCCAGCTAAAGGCTTCCCAATGCATGCTGATTTCCAGCGCATTGTAAAAGGTCAGAAAATCCACATGAACGTTCCTGTTCATTTCACTGGTCGTGAAGATGCGCCTGGTACTGCTGCTGCTGGTGTACTATCTACGCTAGTATCTGATATCGAAGTTATCTGCTTACCATCACAACTTCCTGAATACCTAGAAGTAGATGTGTCTGGCATGGAAATCGGTGATTTGTTCCGTCTATCAGACATCAAACTTCCTGAAGGTGTTGTTATTCATGAGCTTGAGCTAGAAGACGGCCATGACCGTACTATCGTTAACATGCAGCCACCAACAGTAGAAGAAGTTGATGCTGATGCTGACGTTGATGCTGATGAAGTACCAGCAACTGAGCAAAACGACGGTACTGAAGAAAACAAAGACAGCGAGTAATGTACTGTTTCTAACTAGTACATTATTTTGTGCTGGTTAGTGATACATTCGTTTAGTCAATAAGACAGCAGGTGATTAAAATCTCCTGCTGTTTTTGTAAGTAAGGTTTGAAAATAAACTGGCTATCAGTACTTCAATCCTTACCCCTATTTATCAAATTCAAGCAGGGTGTTTTTATGGCCATAAAGCTTATTGTCGGTCTTGGTAATCCTGGTCAGCAGTATATGTTTACGCGTCATAATGCAGGATTTTGGTTTGTCCATCATTTGGCTCAGCAGTTTAATATCACGCTCTCCCCTGATAAGAAATTCCATGGAGTGACAGGGCGTGGGCAGATTCATGGGTCTGATGTGCGTTTACTTATGCCGCTGACGTTTATGAATAAATCTGGTCAGTCAGTGGTGCCTATGGTAAATTTCTATGGCATCAAAAATGATGAATTGTTGATTGCTCATGATGAGCTCGATATTCCAGCTGGTAGTATCAAACTCAAAACAGACGGTGGACATGGTGGTCACAACGGCCTACGTGATATCACGCCGCATATTGGCAATGATTTTCATCGCCTGCGTGTGGGTATCGGCCATCCTGGTCACAAGTCTAAAGTTAGTGGACACGTTCTCTCTAAAGCATCTCCCGATGAGCAGATTGCGATTGATAGCGCGTTGACAGCTGCTTTTGAAGCGCTCCCATTGTTGTTAGATGGTGATGTCGAAAAAGCACGTTCACAAATTAATGGCTTTAAATTAACAGAATAATATAGTCGTTCAATGATAATGACCTTTTATTTTGGCAGTTTTATCCCCATTAACCTTTTGATTTAGTTAATTAATATCAGTTACGCCAAGGAACCAACCTATGCTACTTAATATGCTTAAATGCAAATTACACCGTGCCCGTGTTACCCATGCCGAGCTTCATTACGAAGGCTCTTGCGGTATCGACGGTGATCTATTAGATCTTGCTGGTCTACGTGAAAACGAATCTATTGATATCTATAACGTGACCAACGGTAAGCGCTTTCGCACCTATGCTATCCGTGCTGAAGCAGGCTCTGGTATTATCTCATTGAATGGTGCTGCTGCACATATGGCAGATTTGGGCGATATCGTTATCATTTGTGCTTACGCGTATTTTGATGAAGTTGAAGCGTCAACGTATCAGCCAAAACTGGTCTATTGCAACGAAGACAACACAGTTAAAGACACAGCAAATATCATTCCTGTACAAGTTGCTTAATATGACAGGATGGTGAGGTTTTGGTAAATTTAAGATAAACACAAAGTTACATCTTTGAATTAGCTGCTATTATTACTAAAAATCTCGATGCTAAAGGGAAAGCTGAATCTAAATCAAGATTCGGCTTTTTTTATGCCATTTTTATTTATCAAATTCACATTTTTCATCATATACAAGGAAACATACTGATGTGGTTGGCCGCGCTTGCAATACTGATTGGGTTAGCAATTTTAGTTTGGAGTGCCGATGTCTTCATTGATGGGGCGACAGCACTAGCCAAGAAATTTAGTGTGCCTAGCTTCTTAATAGGTGTCTTAATATTGGGTATAGGCACATCAGCGCCTGAGATGGTGGTATCAGTACTAGCAGCGATAGAAGGCAGCCCTGAGCTGGCTCTAGGGAACGCTTATGGCTCAAATATCATCAACATCGCATTGGTACTCGGTGCAACCGTATTGATTAGCCCTATTATCATCCGTAGAGGCATCGTAAAGCGCGACTTGCCCTTACTGCTGCTAATTACTGTCATCGCCGCTTGGCAGCTACGTGATGGTACGTTAAGCCAAGCCGATGGTATCGTATTGTTGATTTTGTTGGTCGCCGTTTTAGGGCTACAGATCATAATGAGTATACGCGAAGGCTATCATGAGCACGAAGACGATATGGTCGTGGCTAATGCTGACTCAGAGCACTCAAATAACTTAGAGCACTTAAATAACTCAGAGAGCTTAGAAAAGCTAGAACCAAGCGTAACGCGTGGTCTTGTGAGTTTAATTATCGGTATGCTGATGCTCGTAGCCAGCTCACGCGCTATCGTTTGGGGTGCTGTCGAGTTGGCAACGCTATGGGGTCTTAGTGAGCTTATCATTGGTCTAACGATTGTCGCCGTTGGGACCTCATTGCCTGAACTGGTATCTAGCCTGTCAGCCGCCCGTAAAGGCGAACATGATATGGCGCTTGGTAATATTATTGGCTCTAATATCTTCAATACTTTGGCAGTTGTCGGCTTAGCAACGGTCATTGCTCCTATAGCCGCCGACCCAGTGATTCTGTCGCGTGATGTTATGGCAATGGGAGTCTTGACGATATTGCTAGTGACACTATGCGTATTTGCCTTTAAAACAAAACGCCAATTCGGTCGTACGTCGGGCGCTACGTTGGTACTTTTCTTTATGGGTTACACCGCATGGCTGATTCAAAGCGTTAGTATGTAACTGTTTAGGCTAAAGCAACTGAGCATTGGTACAACTAAATTATTACGTCGATAAGAGTTACTAGGTCAATAAAAATTATTACGTCAATAAAATCAGACTACGATTTTTTCTTACGATTTTTAAAACCGCGCCATAGCCCTTCATGTGCCACTTTTGGCATCTTTAGGGTGATGGTGTTGGACAGCATGTCTTGTACTGCCAAACCTCGAGGGTTAAACAGACAGAACACATAGTTGAATACCAAACCAAGAAACGCGCTGGCCAATAAGGCGGCGCGTGACCCATCAATAAGACTGCCAATAATGCCGAAAATCAGCGGCATCATACAAGCGGCCAAAATACGCTTAAACGACTGACCCCACGTTAGCCATTGACCTGCATCATTAATCGTTTTTAATCGCCACGTCTGCATACCTAATGTCTGACCACCACGGCGCCAAAATATCCCATAGAATGCCACGAGTGTCAGTACAAATGATGGCGTCATAATGGCGTTCTGATACCAGAGTGGCAGTGACTGAGCTTGTGACGACTCAGTACCAGTCTCCATAGTCAACAGCGTACCGACGACGGTTAGTATCGTCCCTACCAAAAACAATAACGCTAAAATCAGCATACCATCATAGAGAATCGCCACGACACGAATCATAGGCTTAGCGATGGTTGGCTCTTCGTTAGGATCTTGCTGTACAGGCGCACTCGATTGAGGCTTTGATTTTCGAGTCGTTTTTGACGGACGTTTAGATGGACTTTTTGACATGGTACAAGCTCATAGCAAGCAGTGAATAGTAACGCTATTGTACCGTAAATGGTGGGGCTATCGTACATTATCCTAGATGACTATCTAACATCGTAGATGGCCTAACATCGTAGATGGCTCTCCAATATCGTAGATTGCTCTTTAATATTATTAGTTGGCTATCCAATCATGCTACATATAAGAGATGGTCGTAGAATACATAAGTAGAAGGGTAAAAGCTACAGACATAAAAAAACCGCCAATTGTCATAAGACAGGCGATTATTTTAATGTTTTATCAGCTTATATTAAGCTATTATGCAAATGGTGCGCCTGGAGAGATTCGAACTCCCGACCCCTTAGTTCGTAGCCAAGTGCTCTATCCAACTGAGCTACAGGCGCGTATTTTGCACTTTATCCACTGCGAAGACAATATCTTTTGCAGTAAATTAGGTTGGTCATTATATAGATAATATCGCTTGTGTCAACATCTTTTTTAATTAAAACAAATTATTTTTTGAATTAATTATTAAAATGTTTAACGCAGTATATTGCGTTACTACTCTAATAACAACTGAATAAATGGCGGTGAAGGAGGGATTCGAACCCTCGATACGCTTACACGTATGGTTCCTTAGCAGGGAACTGGTTTCAGCCACTCACCCACTTCACCTAACGATTCAAGACATTTATAAAATTTCTATAAACATAGTATTGATGCTAACAATACGTCTCATGTCGTGGGCGAGTATTATAACAAAGCCAAAACGAATTGCAAGCGTTGTCTACAGATTTAATGCGGCTTTTATCAAAATTGTAGATATAAGTACTTATATCGCATTTTTATAAGGAAAATTGTGGCATATTACCGCTAAATATAACAACCAAACTGCTTATTAAGTTGAGCGACATTCATCTTGCAATCTTATAACTCACCCACAAGCATAAGACTATGATAGATTTTTTAGTAGTAGGTGGCTATAGTATTTGTCACTTACTTCAAAATATCTCAAAAGGAGCTATTATGCGACCTGTCGTACTGTGTTTTTCAGGATTGGACCCTTCAGGCGGTGCTGGATTACAAGCGGATATCGAGGCCATTGGACAGTCAGGGGCGCATGCAGCCATCGCGTGTACGGCGGTCACTATCCAAAGCTCGCAGCAGGTGTTTGGCTTTGAGGCTTGTGCGGCATCGTTGGTAAAAGCTCAAGCTACTGCGGTGCTTGATGACTTGCCTGTTAGGGCTATCAAATCAGGTATGCTCGGCACCACTGATAATATCGCAATGTTAACCAAACTATTTGCTGATCAAGTTATCGATAAGGATACGCCATTTGTCTTAGACCCTGTACTAGTCGCGAATAGCGGGGGCAGTTTGGGTGATGAAAAAACTCTGGTTAGCGCCTTTAGACAATTGCTACCCTACGCCACTTTAATCACTCCAAATACTCATGAACTACGAGCGCTTAGCGGTGAGCAAGATCTGCATGTCGGGGCAAAGAAGCTATGTGCTCAAGGCGCTTATGCAGTATTAGTAAAGACCTCACATGATTTTGATAGCGGTGACATCGAGCAGTACTTATATATACAGGGCGAGATGGTGCATAAAAGCACCTTACCGCGCTTAGATGGTGAGTTCCATGGCTCAGGATGTTCACTCGCCAGCTTTATCGCTGGACGCTTGGCAATAGGCGATGCTCTCATCGATGCTGTGCAAGCGGCAGACAGTTGGATTACCCAGACATTGCGGGCAGCTGATGCACCGTATCCTGGTGATACTCAAGCTCAACTCATACCAAATCGCTTTGTTCGTTTTTAGCATATCTAACAAGCCATAGCTTCCCCAAGTAGCAGACGCAAAAAAGGCGCTCTATATTTTTATAGAACGCCTTTTTTATGACAGTTTTTAAATTTGATTAGACTTAACCCAAGGTTGGCAACACACTCGCAGCCAAACCACCGATAAATATCTCCAACAAATAAAATGCTAAGAAAGCAACCATTGGCGATAAATCTAGCATACCTAAATTCGGCGTGATACGACGAAACGGGGCTAAAATAGGCTCAGCCAAATTAATGATAATGCCAATAATCGGATGCTCAGATCTGGTAAACACCACAACCCAGCTAACGATAATAGAACCAATCACTAGGTAGCGACACATACGTAAAAAGTCTAACAATAAGCTAGTCGTGCCCGTAAAGAATAGCGGTACAGGCGCAATACCTTTATGCGTCAATGCGGCCTTTCCAGAGATATCGATTAGACGAATCAAAAACATCAGGACGATAGCAGCAATGCTAATACGACCCTGTGCAACAGTCGGAAAAATACGCCCGAATACATCGACGATATGCGTCGCTTTATAAGCAGGTGCAATCATCGGATTGCTCGCATCCATCCCTGCAAACTGCAACATAAAACGAATAAACACCAGCATCATAGCGAATGTGGTGACCAAATCAAAAATTTGAAATAACATGTTGTTCATGAAGTGCTACTCAATGTGACATTATTAACAGATTCTAAGATGACAAATGTCATTATCAGATGCTGATGATTACATAAATGTGTCGTCAGTGGTGACTCACAGCACACCTTGTCAGTGTTTACTTACTCATCTCTTCACTTAACGCTTGGCTACGATCATAGCAAGCTTGCATGGCCTCGCTGATTTGACGACCAACCTCATTGGCTTGCATTGACTCGACCGCTGCCTGAGTAGTACCGTTCGGTGAAGTAACTTTACGGCGTAACTCAGCTGGTGCATCATTACTATTCATCGCCATTTTTGCAGCACCTAACATGGTCTGCATAGCAAGCGCTGAGGCTTGTTCTTTATCCAGCCCTAATGCAACTGCCCCATCGACCATCGATTCGATGAAGTAAAACATATACGCTGGCGCTGAACCTGATACAGCTGTAACGGCATGCATATGCTCTTCGTCATCGACCCACATGACCAAACCTGATGCTTCCATAACGGCTGTTGCTAGCTGCTTCTGTTCTGCTGAGATATTGTCTGTACCATAAAGGCCAGTCGCACCCATTTGAATCATAGAAGGCGTGTTTGGCATTGCACGCACGATATTGCTATAGCCGCCCAACATGTTTGATAAAAGATCAGTCGATAAGCCTGCCGCCACTGAAATGACCAATTGAGTGTCTAGTACATCAGCAAAAGCACTTACCACTACTTTCATCATTTGTGGTTTGACTGCTAGCACTACGATATCCGCACCGATCACAGCAGATTTAGGATCAGCCATTGGATCAACAGTATTTAGACCTTTGGCAGCTAATTGCTCACGTGCATCGCTGCTAGGATCGGCGACCGTGATTAGATTTGGTTTGATGCCGCAACCCACAAGCCCGCTAATGAGCGCTTGTGCCATGTTTCCGCCACCAATAAAACTGATTTTTTTATTATCTAATACCGACATACTTGTCTCCTAGTCACAAAATTCAAAAGGTATTCAACTTAACATACTGATATGTAAAACGACACTCAGTTTATCATACTGCCACTATCGCCGTTTGATAAATTCAAAATGTCGCGCCTGACATCAACCTGATAAAAATCAACGAGTCAGCCAACAGATATTAAACTTTTGACACTTTTTATTTTAGACTAAGCTCACTTCTGATGTACTCAGCCAATTGATTGCTTTTAGCATCGCTATCCGTCTGCTCAGAACTCAAAAGCCAACTCTCAAATGGTGATGCTAGTAACAGAGGAATATCAGTTTGTATGTCGCTTCCATCTTCAGATTTTTTTGTAAGGGTAATGCTGACTACCATTAAGCTGTCTCGTAGCCATAGTGGAATCCCAAGCGTTTGATACAGTTTTTTGCCTGCTTGTGGGCGCGCAGCCATCTCGGTCTTTAACCGTTGCTCACGGTTTAATGGCACTATTTTTAACACTATCTGTTGTGCTATACCGTCCGCACTATTTTCTAACAATCGTACCAGCGCATCTACCTTTACTTGCAACTGCCAAGTATAACGATCACTGCTACGTATGGTGAGCGATGTTAAATTATTAGCTGAATGACTAAATAAATTACTAGATAAAGTCAGTACCTGCTCGGTCAGTGGTAGCTTCAGCCAAGACATCCATTCGCTGCTCATACGATAGAGCTGCTGACGATAGCGGCGAATGGTATAAGATGCCTTACGACCTTGCCAAAACAGTTCTGTTTGATGATCTTGGTCATCACGTTGGCTGAGAGTTAACACATCATCGACGAGTTGCTTAACAGGTGGTAACGGCTCATCTTGACCCAGCCAATAGTGCAGTAGTTGCCGCTGACGATACATGGGTAGCTGTTGCAACGCATCAATATTTAATACACGCTGTGCGGGTAAAAGTTGCAGGTCTGTACTCTCCGTCTGCTGCATGTCCTGTATAGCTTGAGCATTGACTGTTTCCTGTGCATCACTTAACAGCTGCGCACTACGAGCAATATTATCAATGACGTTGGGGTTGTACGTAGCCAGTGCTGGCATGATATCGCGGCGTAACCCACTACGTACATTATCTCCAGTTTTATTGGTAGGGTCATCGATGTAAGGCAGCGCTAAGCGTTTGGCATAGGCGCTGATAGTTGCGCGTCTTATGGTGAGCCAAGGTCGCCACAGGACATTGCGCTGCCCGCCTTGTCTTCGTACACTCCACGGCTGTATACCAGACAGACCGTTGACTCCTGCTCCTTGAATCAATCGCATCAGCACCGTTTCAGCTTGGTCATCAGCGTGATGCGCTAATAGCAATACATCATCTTGGTTAATATGAGCACGCATAATATTATAACGCGCTTGCCGAGCGGCCTGCTCATCATGCCCATTCACTTGTGCCTGTAAAATGCGACAAGGCAACTGCTGCGCTTGCGCCCAATTGGCAACATGCTTGGCCCAATGCTGACTATCCGATTGTAAGCCATGATCGACATGTAAAAGCTGCGGCAAGCATGGCAACTTACCTTGTCGGTAGAGCTGCACACACAGCGCCGCAAGTGCCAATGAATCACGCCCACCACTACATGCCAACCAAAGACGACGACCATGCAACTGATCACTATAAACAGACATACTGCTCAATAATGCGGTTGCTAGTGTCTTATCAACTGGCAAATCGGCAATTGATTTAATAGGATGTGAGATGATTGCGCTGCTGGTCATAGTCAGCCTTATTTTTCGTTATTTTAGATGCTTCATATACTAACAGCCAAAAAAAAACGCGCCATTAAATGACACGTTTTTATTTTAGCACTAAGACTCAGACTCTAATATGAAAAGCCAGCTATTAAATAATAGCGGCTTAATAACAGAAAAATCCTATTAACCAATTAAGCAGGTAACATCACTTCTGAGTTAAAAGACTTTAGCTTTTCATAACGTAGCTCACAACGCTCTTGAGGATCTAAATCTTTAATCTCATCAAGTTGTTCAGTAATCAATGCTTTAAGGGCATTCATCACCGGCTGTGGCTGAATATGTGCGCCTTCACCTTCTTCGATAACGGCATCAATCAAACCCATTTGATACAGGTTGATGGCGTTTAACTTTAGCGCTTCACTAGCGTCTTGTGCTTTTTCAGCGGTTTTCCATAGGATAGAAGCACAGCCTTCAGGAGAGATCACTGAGTAAATGCTGTTTTGTAGCATATTTACTTTATCACCGACACCAATCGCCAATGCGCCACCTGAGCCGCCTTCACCAATGATAGTCACAATCACAGGCACTTTCAGACTAGAAAATACAGCAATGCTTTCTGCAATCGCTTGCGCTTGTCCGCGCTCTTCTGCACCAATACCAGGGTAAGCACCTTGGGTATCCACAAAGGTCATCACAGGAATGTTAAAGCGCTCGGCCATTTTGACCAAACGAATCACTTTGCGATAGCCTTCAGGATTGGCCATACCAAAATTATGAGCAATACGCTCACGGGTGCTACGACCACGATGCTGACCAATCACCATCACAGGCTGACCATCAAAACGTGCAAGACCACCCAAAATGGCTTTGTCATCGGCAAAAGCACGGTCGCCATGCAACTCGTCAAATTCGGTAAAAAGCTGATTAACATAGTCCATAAATAATGGACGCTTGGCGTGTCGTGCAAGCTGCACACTATCCCAGACAGTGCTCATAGACGCTTCCCTATAATAATTATACTTAATGTATTTATGTTTAAGAATAATATCGTTATCCGTATTCAGATAATGAAAGTACAGTTGTAAACTCAATAGGAGCTATAGTAGCACATCTTAAATAGCATGACATTATCGACAACGCCGCTTTTGTTACGTTAATCTTTAACTCAATACCTACAATGGTAACTGCTCAACCTCTGGAGTCTCGGCCTCTTGAGCTTCAATCACACTAAGCTGTACGCCCCACTTAGCAAACTGGTCAATCTCAGTACGTAAATCTGCGAGCAAGAAAGCATAATGCTCACTGCTATCCGCCAAGGTGATTTGCCAGCTGTTTTCAGCGACTACCTTTAATTCTAACTCTGGTAGCGCATAATCACTGCGACTATGATGTGCCAGTACGGCAAGGCGCAACAATAAGCAGAGATAAACCAACTGATCACCGCCAATCTGACAAGTCTGCTCTAGCATATCGGCTTTGAGCTTGCGGCGATGGTTCAGCATCAGCTGCGCCATGCGTTTCTGATCGACTTGCGAGAATCCTGGAATATCCGAGTACTCCAGCAAATACGCGCTGTGCTTGTGATAGCTACTGTGACTGATTGCCAGTCCTATCTCATGCAAGAATGCAGCACGTCTGAGCAAGTCGCAATCATCATTGGACAGCGCAAGCTTGTCTTTTACTTGTTCAAATAAATGACGGCTGGTTTTCACCACTTGCTTGGCTTGCTTTTTGTCTCCTGAATAACGCTTGATTAATGCCAAGACACTGCGGTCACGCACATCTTCACTAGCAAAGCGTCCGAGCATATCGTACATAACACCTTCACGTAACGCACCATCTGAGTAGGTAATGGTCTCAACGCCCAGCACTTTCATCACCGCGCGCAATACTGCCACACCAGCAGGAAATACGGCTTTACGATGTTCTTTGACGCCTTCTAACTCGATATCATCAATATTGCCAATCTTAATCAGCAATTTCTCTAATTTTTTGACGCCTCTATAAGTGATGCGTTCTTGCTCATCGGCCCAACCTTTTGATACTAGGACATTACGCACCGCTTTGATTGTACCGCTTGAGCCGACTACGCTACTCCAGCCTGTCTTTTGATAACGACCATTAATCGCTAAGACTTCTTTACGTGCACCTGAAATTGCACTATTGAAGGCTTCTTTAGTAATCAGGCCGTCAGCAAAGAATTTTTGGGTAAAAGAAACACAGCCCATTTGTAAACTTTCAGTCAATAATGGATCGAAATTTTGACCAATAATAAACTCTGTCGAACCGCCGCCAATATCCATAACCAAGCGCTTATCACTACTCTCATTGGTATGTGAGACGCCCAAATAAATCAATCGTGCCTCTTCGCGGCCCGCGATAATCTCAATAGGTTTTGGCAGGATTTTATTAGCACGGGAAATAAAGTCGTTGGCGTTTTTGGCTTGACGCAAGGCGTTGGTCGCAACCACACGAATACGCTCTGGGGGTACTGAATCCAAGCGCGCCACGAACCGACTCAAACAATCGAGACCACGCTGTTCGGCTGCTGCGCTTAGAATATTATTCTCATCCAATCCAGCAGCGAGCTGTACCTTTTCAGACATCGAGACTACTTTTCGCACTTCCCCATGGTCAAGACGAGCAATAGCTAAATGGAAACTGTTGGAACCAATATCGATGGCTGCCATCATTTCATCATCGCCAATTGGCGGATTCGTAAGGTAGTCAATAGGCATAGGACAAGTCGTCACCGTGTTAGAAAGAGTGGATAGTTTACCAAAATCACGTGCTATATAGTTATAAAATCACATGTATAGAAAAAAGTAGTAACCACAAAAATCAGGGCAATTTTATTATTAAAGCATTTATGCCAAACACTCGCAAGCGATGCAAAACTGTAGTGGGAACATAAAAAACCACCCTATAAGCTGACAGGTATCGGCTCAGCATCTAGCGCTTGTGTTACTCATATCGGTTTGCTACATTGAAAGCTATCAATATCATGATAAAAAACCGTTATTTACAGAATTTTTATCCGTATAATTTACTTCAAAAGCCACCAACTAATCGGTTAAAAATCATCTGCAATTAATAGTTATCAAACCCACCAGCAAGGAAGCTAGTCACATGAATCAGACCACTACAAAAGACGCTACCCAAACTACTGAGACCCCTATCAGCAGCGCTAAAAAAGACATGGTAAAAACTGAAAGTTCGCCTAAACAGGCATTTTATGATTTTTACTTAGATGAGCATCAAAACATGGCCTGTCGCCGTCTACATTTCGCAGGCAGTAGCTTTGGCTTATTAGGACTGGCAAAGTCTGTCAAAACTGGCTCAGCCAAACCTTTGGTAAAGGGCATTGCCGCTGGATATGCTTGTGCATGGGTTGGACACTTTTTCTTTGAAAAGAACAAGCCCGCTTCTTTTAAGTTTCCATTGAAAAGCTTTGTCAGTGATTTTCGTATGTATAGCGATGTGCTACGAGGCAATCTGAGCTTGAGAGATCGTAAGTTTGATAAAGCACGATAAAGTTTAGTCGCCATATAAATTAAGTGACAAACTTTATATTCTTCCCAATACGATTATAAATAAGATATCGATAAACAAAAAAACCAGCAGAGATCACAGGACGATCTTGCTGGTTTTTTAAACTGCAACTTTTTAACGAGCTAATAGCTTAAATGGCTAAACTATGCCTTCGCCATTTCTGCAAATATCTCATCAGCCGCTTTGATTGATGCATCAATGTCTTCATCGCTATGTTTGATAGACATAAATCCTGCTTCATAAGCTGACGGTGCCAAGTAAATACCGCGATCTAGCATACCGTGGAAGAAAGTATTAAATACGTCCATATCGCACTCTGTCACGTCATCGAAGTTCTTTGGTGTTTCGGTTGTGCTGTCTTTGACAAAGAACATGCCAAACATACCGCCAAGCTTATTGGTACGTAGATGAATACCATGTTTGTCAGCTGCTGCTTGGAAACCATCCACTAGGTGATCAACTTTCGCTGCTAACTCGTCGTAGAAACCTTCTGCGGTTAAATCTTCAAACATAGCGATACCAGCGCGCATCGCTAGTGGATTGCCTGATAATGTACCAGCTTGATAGACACCGCCAAGTGGTGCTATGCAAGACATGACTTCTTCTTTACCACCGAAAGCGCCTACTGGCAGACCTGCACCGATGATTTTACCAAAGCAAGTTAAATCAGGGTCGATACCGAAGTGTGCTTGTGCACCGCCAAGACCAACGCGGAAGCCAGTCATCACTTCATCAAAAATCAATACTGCGCCATTAGCTGTACATTCTGCGCGCAGCGTATCATGAAACTCTTGTGTTGGGATAACCATGTTCATGTTGCCAGCGATAGGCTCTAAGATAACGCAGGCAATTTCTTCGCCCCATTTCTCAAAACAGTCTTTAATCGCTTGCGGATCATTATAAGGAATCGTAATCGTATGCTTAGCAAAGTCTGCTGGCACGCCTTTCGACGTTGGCTCACCAATATCAAGCATGCCAGAGCCTGCTTTTACTAATAGGCTATCTGAATGCCCATGGTAGCAGCCTTCAAATTTAACGATTTTGTCACGCTGGGTATAACCACGTGCTAAGCGAATCGCACTCATGGTCGCTTCGGTACCAGAGCTGGTCATACGAATCATTTCAACGCTCGGCACAATGTCGCAAATCTTGTCAGCAACGGTGGTTTCAAACGGCGTTGGTGTACCAAAGCTCAAACCGTCATCAGCCGCTTTTTTCACCGCATCGATGACTTTGGGGTGCGCATGACCCAAAATCATTGGGCCCCACGAGCCAACATAGTCAATATAGGCGTTGTCTTCGGTATCATAAATTTTGCTGCCATTGGCACGGTGCATAAAGATTGGCGTACCACCGACCCCTGCAAAGGCGCGAACTGGTGAGTTAACACCACCTGGGATATGTTTACGTGCTTGCGCAAAAAGCTGTTCGTTTTTAGTACTCATAATTATTCTCTACTTATAGCGACATTTATAACGACAATGTTTTGTGATTAAACGTCTGCTTTATATTTGTTTATTATCGTATCTTTCAAGAAGTTTTTACAATTTAAGCTTTTTTGACCACAGAAGACTTAAGCTTCATTGGTCCGTAGCCATCAAGTTTACAGTCGATATCATGACCGTCAGTAGCATCTGGCAACAGACGTATGCTTTTCGCTTTCGTTCCTACTTTAATCACGATTGAAGAGCCTTTGACTTTTAGGTCTTTAATGACCGTCACCGCATCGCCGTCCTGTAGCTCATTGCCGACAGCATCACGTATGACTGCGTCTTGGTCTTCAGCTTGTGCTGCATCAGTCTCAGCCGCCGTCCATTCATGAGCACACATAGGACATACCAGTAACGCACCATCTTCATACGTATATTCAGCATCACATTTAGGGCAATTTGGTAAGCTCATTATTTCCTCGGCAGCCATCGTACATTAAGTTAATTGTAGAGCTGATATTGTACCGTAACTCACCATCTTTAACCAATTGGTACGCTTGAAAATCAAACGCTATGCCCAATTTAACACTTAACTCATCGCTTACTGATGACGTTTTTTATGATAGGGTTTTTTGTGGTACTCTTCTTAGCCTCATTTAGATTTATGTGCACAAATACTGTCAATGATAAAAGCGCTCATATAATTTTTTATCACTTCGATTTCATCTATATTATTACTAAGTAAGCTCTCATCAGAAGGATAATAACAATGACTCAGTCTCCAGACACATCAGCACTGCCGCAGTTTTCACAATTGACTATTCAAGGCGAAGACGCCGAAAAATTCTTTCAAGGACAATTGACCTGTGATGTTACCAAACTTGGGCTTAGCTATCAGGCAGCCGCCATCGGTAACTTAAAAGGCCGTATTGAATTTGGTATTTGGATTAAGAAACAAGCCGAAAAGCAGTATGATGTAGTCATAAGTAGCGACTGCGCTGAGTCATTGCAAGCACACCTTAAGAAATATGGTGCATTTTCAAAGTTTGAGACCAGTGCACCAGTCGCTATTTATCCTTGTGTCCTTGATAATGTACCAACTTTTAGCCATAAAGATGACCATGATACGACTGAGGATACACAAGCTTGGATGCAATGCAGTATTGCCACTGGTAACTATTGGATCGTAGCCGCCACTCAAGGCGAGTTCCAACCGCAAGAGCTGCGTCTGCATCAGCGCGGCGGCATGGATTACGACAAAGGCTGCTATCTGGGTCAAGAAGTCATCGCTCGTATTTATTTTAAATCTGCACCCAAAGCATTTTTGCACTATGTACAAGGCACCGGTGAAGCACCAAGCGCAGGTGACAAACTTGATAAAATCCAAGTGGTCAATGCCATGAAAAATGACGAGGGTTTTATAGCTCTTGTCGTTGCTCGCCCTGAACAGTTAGTAGAAAGCGATTTGAGCATATTGGACTTGCCAGCTGCTCTACAGGTAGATGTTGCACGTCCAAAATAAAAGTAAATCGGATTAAGCAAGCGACGCAGCAAAGGTGATGGTAGATCAATACAGCGCTACCATCATGATTAACATGAGCATAGAGAATCCTATGACACATATTGCGGTACTCGGAGCAGGCGTGGTGGGCATCACCACCGCCTGGTATCTTCGTCAAGCAGGCTATGATGTGACTGTGATTGAGCGCGAATCAGCAGCAGGTATGCAAACCTCGTTCGCCAATGGTGGTCAAATATCTGTCTCACATGCCACGCCTTGGGCCAATCCTGCGACCCCGATGAAAGCACTCAAGTGGTTGTTTAAGGAGGATGCCCCGCTACTGTATCGTTTGCGGGCTGACAAAGCCCAACTCAAATGGGCCATGCAGTTTCTACAAGAATGCCGCGCCGATAGAGCCGATGCCAATCTCGTACAAATGGTACGTCTGGGTCTGTATTCTAGAGACGCTTTGCAGCAGCTGCGTGCAGATATTGGTATCGACTACGAGCAGCAAAAACGCGGTATCATGCATTTTTATACCAATCAGGCAGAGTTTGATGCTGCCATCGAACCAACCGAACGCATGCAAGCGCTTGGCTGTGAGCGCTACGTGATTGACATTAATAATGCTGTCAATTTAGAGCCAGCCCTTTACCCAATTGCTCATAAGCTGACTGGAGCAACCTATACCAGTCGTGATGAGTCTGGCAATGCACACCTGTTTACCCAACGTTTGGCGCAGCGCTGTATCGACGATGGCGTACAGTTTTTATATGATACCGAAATTTTAGCACTCAATACTGATACTGACTCTGCGCGTCCGCATGTACACAGTATTACTATCCGTCCAAAAGGCGAAAATGCGCAGACCTTCACGGCTGATAATCATGTGGTCGCGCTTGGCAGCTACAGCGTACCTCTGCTAAAACCTTTGGGGATACACGCGCCAATATTTCCGGCAAAAGGCTATTCGGCTACTTATACCGTCAACCCACGAGCGCCGCATTTAGCGCCTTTTGTTAGCTTGATTGATGATGAATTTAAGCTGGTCACCTCACGATTGGGTGATAAATTACGGGTGGCTGGCACCGCAGAATTTAATGGCTACAACCTAGACTTAAATGCCACGCGCTGTGAGGCCATCACTAGGCGTGTACAGCAATTATTTCCGAAAGGTATCATCGCAAACTCGGTGCAATATTGGACAGGACTGCGCCCGATGACCCCATCGAACGTGCCCCTTATTGGTCGCGCACACTGTGGTCAAGTCAAACATGGTAGTCATAATGCTTCAGCAACTTTTGACAATTTATGGCTCAATACAGGACATGGTACATTAGGGTGGACACACTCTTGCGGCTCTGCAAAAGCCCTTAGTTTGCTAATCCAAGGCGAAACCCCTAATGTCAATTTTGATTTCGTCGGTATGAGCGTTTAATCAGCTCAGTGATGTATTCGGATTGCAAAAAAAAGGCGCTCATTTTACGTGAACGCCTTTTTTATACTTTTACAAAGGTATGATTAACTTTATGCTAGTGAGCCTTCCGCTAAAGTCTCTGTAGCAGCAAATAAACCATCTACATCCATATCCAATGCTTCTAGTTGCACAGGCACACCATTAACGGCGGCATTACCACTCAACTGATCAATCAACGTCTCATCAGTCAAATCATTAACGCTAACCCCTGCATGCGCTTGCGCAATCTTTTGCTTAACCCCTTTGCGACCGTGACCAAAGCCGTGTGGAATACTGACCACTCCTGGCATCAGCTCATCCGTCACTTCTGCTGCAATGACCACGCTACTCACTCGAGAAGTTACTCTGACATCTTGACCGTCTACAATGCCATGTTGTGCTGCTGTTTGCGGATGCAACATCAATGTACAGCGAGATTTACCTTTTACCAATCGATGGCTATTGTGCAACCATGAATTGTTGCTACGTACATGACGACGACCGATTAGCAAAATCTCATTACTATTGTACTGCTGTACCATCTCTTTGACACGTGCCAAATCTGACTGATAAAAATCTACATGAAGATGAATTTGCTTATCGGCGTGTTTAATAGCCTCTGGCAACATACGATGTAGTGGACCCAAATCGATACCATGTGGGTTTTCGACCAGTGCTTCAAATGTCACCTCTTTATGAGGTCCATACTTAAGACCTTGCTCTAACAAGAACTTAGGACCAAAGGCTTTTGTCGCGGCACGTTCTTTTTGCGTTGCTTCTGGCGCATCTTTGTCTAAGCGATCTGCCAGTCCTAAATAAATCTCCCAATCATGCTTGGTATCGTCAGTTTTATCAAACAAAGCAGGCGAATATTTGGCGACATTGTGCACGGCAAAACCATTAAAAGTAATGTCATAGTGGTCGCGCTCTAATGGCGATACAGGCGGCAGAATAATATTGGCATGGCGGCTGGTCTCAGTCACAAAGTAATCAAGCGAAACCATAAACTCTAACTGAGATAGTGCTTCATCCAACTTTTCACCATTTGGCGTACTCAGAACCGGGTTGCCAGCGACCGTAACGAATCCTTTTAACTGGCCTTCCCCTTCGACCAACATCTCATCTGCCATCGCAACCACTGGATACTCACCATTAAAATCTGGCAAGTTACTGACGCGGCTGTGACGTTTACCCAAATAGCCTGGGCCTGAGCTGTTCACAACATCGACAGCAGGATTTGGGAACATGAGTCCGCCCACTTCATCTAAACGACCCGTGACGATATTGATGACCATAGATAGATATTGGCTGAGCAAACCAAACTCTTGCACTGAGATGCCCATACGGCCATAACAAACTGAGCTTTCCGCTTCACAAAACTCTTTAACGATACGTTTGATTTCGGCTGCGGTAATACCCGTGATATCTGCCACTGACTCAGGTGTGTATTGTTCAGCAAACAAAGCAAGTCGATCGATCTCAGGTGCCAAGGTAGCCACTCTAGTATCGAGCTTTGCATAGCCCTGCGTATAGATTTCATTCAACATAGCTAATAGCAGCAGTACGTCCGTCGCTGGACGAATAAAATGGTGCTCACTAGCGATGTCGGCAGTTTCGGTACGTCTTGGATCAACCACTACTACCTTGCCATCGCGCGCTTTGATATCTTTTAGCTTTTGGCGCATGTTGGGCGCAGTCATGATACTGCCGTTGGAAGCCAGTGGATTGCCACCGATGATCAGCATGTATTGCGTGTGATTGACGTCAGGAACTGGAATACGCAGCATGTGACCAAACAGATGCATGCTAATAATATGATGTGGCAGCTGGTCGATAGAAGTGGCAGAAAAACGACTGCGTGTCTTTAAACTGGTAAGCAGTTGTTTGATGGTCAACATACCGCCCATGTTATGTACGTTAGGATTACCTAGATAAACACCCAACGCATTTTGACCATACTTTTGCTGTATGGATTGAATACCTGCAGCAACTTTATCTAACGCTTCTGGCCAACTAATAGATTTCCAACCGTCTACCGTTCTCTCTACTGGCTGACGTAAACGGTCAGGATCTTCATGCAAATCTTGCAAAGCCGTGGCTTTCGGGCAAATATATCCTTGAGAAAAAGGGTCATTTTTATCGCCTTTAATCGATAATACTTTTTCGCCGTCGTGCTTTATTTCGACGCCGCACATTGCCTCGCACAATGTACAAGTTCTAAAATGCGTTTGCGCTTCGCCTAACGTTGGTGCAGCCGTGGTTGTGGCCATAGTCACTCTCCCTGTTGTGTTTTTTTGTTCTAGATTTCATGACAATAATTTTTGCTAATTATCATTACTGACTAGTATTGCTTCCGTGCAAAAAATTGGCGAACAGTGCATCAAAGCTGATACTCAAGGTGGCAATCGCTTGTTGTCTTGAGTAACGCTGCTGATGACAGCCCAATATCAACTCATGTACTTGTGCCGCCGCCATATCGACGCATAGATTGACAGCACTACGCTCGCAAGTACGATTGGATAACTGCAATCCCTGAATAAATATCTCTGTCCATTCTTCTTGTATTTCGGTAATCAGATTGCCCAGTCCATTATTCAATGATGACTGGTTTTCTATACTGTCACTAAATCTAGGACGGTCTTCGAGCAAATGCTGAAACAGCGCAATATTCTCAAATGCAGAATCAAAAATCATAATCAGGCATTGTCGACATTGCTGATTAAACTGATCTTTACTCAACACATCATAATCTTTGAGCATATTGACCCATGCCAGTCGCATCGGTGATAGATAATTGTCTTTTAGTTGGGCGCTCAGCTCATTTTGTAGCGCCTCTAGACTCTCAAAATGATTGTAAAAACTGGGCTGGGCGATACCTGCACCTTTGGCAACTTTATTCATGCTCATGCCCTGAGCACCTTCCAAACTATACAACCGCAAGGCACTTTTTAATAACGCACGCCGAGTCTTAGCTTTCGCCAGCTCACGTTTAGATTCTACTGGGCCTGTCAAATCTTGCGCTAATACATTCAATGCAGAAGTTTTCCTATTCAATAGATAATTATATCGACACACCAGTAATTTACCTTAGGTGATATTGTGCCAAAAAAATGTGATGATAATGGTCAATTGCCGATAGCGAATATCTTAGCTATAAGGTTATAGTCATTTAAACCATATGTCTATAGCCAAACCCATAGTCGAACTCATGCTTCACAAAATAACTATTTTTAGGCCACCATCATGACATCACCTGTATTCTCCCCTTTAGTGCTGCCTTGTGGCGCTACATTACCCAACCGCTTAGCAAAAGCTGCCATGGAAGAAAACATGGCTGATGTCGGTCAAGTCCCTGGCCCTACTCTGCTCCGTCTATACAAAAACTGGGCCGAAGGCGGGACAGGTCTGTTAATCACGGGAAACGTGATGGTCGATGGCCGCGCTATGACAGGGCCTGGTGGAGTCGTATTAGACAAACACAGTGAGATAGCGCCTTTTAGAGCGTGGGCAAATGCTGCCAAGCAAAACGATACCCATGTTTGGATGCAGCTCAACCATCCTGGCCGTCAAGTATATGCTGCCATGGGCGGCGATGTGCTATCACCTTCTGACGTGGCAATTGACTTGGGCAAGCACTCTCATTTATTTGGTAAACCGCGTGCGATGACGCAGCAAGATATTGAACAATTGATCCAACGGTTCGCCGATAGTGCACTAAAAGCAGAACAGGCTGGCTTCGATGGTGTACAAATTCATGCCGCCCACGGCTATCTAATTTCTCAATTTTTATCACCGCTTACCAATAAACGTAAAGATAAATACGGTGGTTCGGTTGAGAATCGTATGCGACTATTGATCGAAGTAGTCAAAGCCGTTCGTGCTAAAGTTGCGCCTACCTTCGCAGTCGCTGTTAAGATAAACTCGGCCGATTTCCAGCGCGGAGGATTTGATGCAGATGATGCTAAAGTGGTTATTTCAGCGATGAATGAATTGGCGGTAGATTTAGTTGAGCTATCAGGCGGCAGCTATGAAAGCCCAGCCATGCAAGGCAGCACAGCAGATGGTCGCACGTTGCAACGAGAAGCTTACTTTTTAGACTTCGCAAAAGAGATTGCTCAAATTGCTACCATGCCTATTATGACGACAGGTGGCGTTAGACGATTGGCTGTCGCAGAAGATGTACTGGCGCAAGGGGTTGATATGGTTGGTATGGGAACCGCATTAGCCATTAACCCCGCTCTACCGAATAACTGGAAAAGTGACAGTACGCTCAGTGCTCATAATCCTGTGGTACGCTGGAAAGATAAGACCTTAAGTGCGGTTGCTACAATGGCTGTCATCAAGCGACAATTACAGCGCATGGGGCAAGGAAAATCCCCCAAACCAAATGCGTCGCCAATTTTCTCCTTGATTTCTGATCGTATACGAATAAAGAAACTCACCAAACGCTATCATCAGTATTTGAATAAATATCCAACGAGATAGTTTTTAATCAATTTTAAAGATAATAAAAAAAGCAGCTACTCTATTTTTGAGTATCTGCTTTTTTATCTACATAAGTATTTTTGAATAAATAATATATTTTCTTAATATTCATATAAAAAACAAGTTCATAGAAAAAATTATTATCACGCACAATAGACGCAATTTACGTGGCACTACTACAACAGCCTTGTAGATAACACTTAGTAAACCCTCACTATAATTAAGTAACACTATAAACATAGCATATACAGACAGCTGAATTGAAAAGTCCTATATTTGATCTCACAAGATAATTGGAAAAAATCCTTTATTCTTGTGCAATACAATTAGAATAAAAATTAAATAGTAGTATCAGTAATAGATATCGTGAAATAAGAACCAAAATAGTTACTAAAAAATAAATCAAACACAATAAGTTCAATAAAAGGAAGAATACAATGAATGAACATACTCTAAAAGGCGAATGGAACCAAATGAAAGGTTCAGTTAAACAAAAATGGGCTGAGCTAACAGACGACGACCTTACCCATATCGAAGGTAGCCGTGACAAGCTAGTAGGCCGCGTACAAGAGCGCTATGGTCATGCCAAAGAAGACGCAGAGCGTGAAGTCGATGACTGGCGTGTAGAAAATAAGTACTAATATATTCATTGCATGCATACTTGCTGCATAATTACTGTACTAAATAAACTGAAAAACCGCATAGAAATATATGCGGTTTTTTTATGGCAGATTTATACTGTACAGATAAGCTGTTGGAGAAATAAATTACCATTCTCCAGACACGATAAAACCGCATAGCAATCAATTGTTATGCGGTTTTATTGTTAACTATCCATGTTACCTATCACGACTGCTTTTCATGCATCCTTGCACAAATATTCAGTATATTGTGATACTGGGCATCCTGCCCTTTTCAATACACTACAGCTTCAGTATTACTTGCTGCTATCAGCAAAGGGACTGTGTCCTTACTTCAATTGCTATTGTCATCCTGACGCTAGTTATCGAATCATTATCCTTAATGCGGTCAACTCAATCCTTGAGTCACATTCCCTAATGCCGTGTGACTATAATGCCTAACTCTCACTCGTATGTTAAGTCGCGTAAACGTCATTGCGTGTAAGCATATGCTTACACGCAATCTATTTTACTTACCACAATTATTACAACTTATTAACGCAAATGACACCTAGCGCAAAGTTTTGTACTCTATTATAGATAATGTAAGGAAATATTTCGGAAAATAAACTACTAAAAATACTTATTGATTACGAACTCATTCAACGCACAAAAATGTATTAAAAATCTTATAGTTATAGCAAATATAGATACTTCTAACATATATCGCCTACTTCATACCATTATAGGATACTGCCCCATGAAAACGATAAACTCCTTCTCTATTAAGGCAATTATGTCTACTAGTCTTGTCATTGCATTATTGGGTACGACAGTGGGTTGTACAGTTGTAGGCTCAGGATATGACAGTCAGCCTGTCTATCGTGGTGATAATAATAGCCAAAACAATGATTTTAATCGCGTAAGTCAGCAGCTTCGACAAGACTTGCGCCGCAAAGGCTATCAAGTTATAGATATCAGAGCTGATAGTTACCGTGGTGATCGAGCTCTTACGGCTTATGCTAAAAAGAACAACCAAGCCTACGAGCTAAAATATACTTACCCTGCCCTAAGACTCATCAGCTCAAGCAAAAAAGCATGGCCAGATAACTGGAATAATAATAAGTCGCACAAGGATAATGACCGCTATAAAGAAAACAAGCATCAAGATAATTATCAAAATGGTCAGCGCTATAAAAAAGCCGATGTCGAAGACGCTATTAAAAGAGAATCACGTTACCCAGCTATCAAACGCCGTGCTATCAACAAAGTAAGGGCTATGGGCTACCGTGTTGAAGATATCGATCTTGAAGAAAAAAATAAGCGCGGTGTCTTTGAGATTGAGGCCAAGCGAGGTTCACAGAAGTACGAAATATTATTAAGTTATCCAAATTTAGATGTGATCAAAGTCAGAAAAGATTGATTACTTGCAGCATTTTTAGCTAATTACCTCGGTACATTTAACTTTTACCCATATTGAGCAACGATATATTATTAGGAGATCATTATGAAGACTCTATCATTTGCAACATTAAAAACGGTAGCGACTGGCAGCATAGTCGCAGCTTTATTGGCAGTGACCACAGGCTGTGTGACTGCGCCGAATGGCTACAATGGCTATGACGACCTATACGAGCATACTCATAAGGACAATAAAGGCCATAAAAAACACAAAGACAAAAAGAACGATAAAAACAGCTATGTCTCCGTTGTCGAGCAACGAGCTGCTAGTAAAGTCCGTAGCATGGGATATCGTGTCAAAGACGTTAAGTATAAAAACGGTGATCGTAAGATTAAGATAAAGGCTGAACGTGGACGCGACGATTATAAAATCGAGCTAGGCTATCCAAGCTACAACGTGATTAAACTTAAAAAAGATTAATCAGTTGTTAGGGTCTGATATTCGCTGTTGATACTCAGTTGAAACAACAAAAACTCTATAACCAAATAAGTCATCAAATGATTTATTTGGTTTTTTTATGAGAATTCTTACACTCAAGAATCTGGTATTTTTCTATATAAAACTAAAAATCTAAAACTTCTATCACATCATAAGCTGGCGTTTCATAGGGATGCGCTTCTTTTAACGCAGTAATAGCAGCATCGATAAATACTTCATCCACTACCATTTCCACTCGCCACTCATCGACCGTTTCTAAACTATCCTGTATACCAATATGCGGCATACTGCCTGATAATGGCATAAACTGACCGGCTCCTCGTACCTGCCAACAACATTGCTCATAGTTTCCAATCTTCCCAGCGCCAGCAGTAAACAGAGCAGATTTCACTTGTTCTAACGCTGCATCAGGAATAAAAACGGTCAACTTATACATAGGTTTACCTCATAGAATGGTTTTTAGTCTCAATTTGCTAGTTCTTAGATAAAGAAGGGTGATCGGTCCATATATAACGTAGCAGCCAGTCTTTGGCATCACCTGCATAATCAATACCAATACGTGGGCGTAGTGATACAGGTGGTTGGCAACCATCCTCTTCTATCCAAACTTCTGATGTCGGCGAGATAGATTTGCCATATAAATCGCGATCAATCTGCAAGCGTTTGGTCAATTTGCCAGGGCCTGCGAACTGCTTAAGATGTGTAAACTGCTTATCTGGACTGAGTTGTTGCTCTTCAATCAGACGGTCACTATCATCGGCCAAAAACCCAGCGCGAATCAATACAGATTCAGGCGACTCTACAGAGCCGCTAATCAAATTTAGCATATGATGCACACCGTATGTCAAATAGACATAGAACACGCCACCTTGCTCATACATAATCTCTGTGCGCGACGTTCGAGTGCCTGCATGTGAATGGCAAGCGGGATCATCTTGACCAATATAGGCTTCGGTCTCAGAGATACGCATACGTAGCGTTTTTTGCTGTCCATCACTATCGGTTAGCTGTCGACATAATACTTTACCAATCAGGTCAGCAGCGACCACACAGGTCGGACGAGTGAACCAGTCAGGCTCTAAAACGGTTGATGAGGCAGTAGACATCAGCGAAACCTTTTCTTATTTTTATGGTTTAATCAATATGAGTAAGCACTAGTAAATTAGCATAAAAGTAAGATAAGGTATCGGGGACAGTGTTGGCGCTATGTTTGATTTTCTATACGAGCTAAACTACAAGCCTGTGCCTAAAGAGTAATACTGCTTGATAAATAGATAGGAATTGCAGTCTGTTATAAGTGGTTCCATTATGGTGGTTTGTTAATAGGTTTTAAGAGTGAGATAAATGGTTCTCTTATCGTATACGCTATAAAGATCTTCTAATTTAAATTATTTAAACTCACTAAAATTGGACTTAATAAGATATCTAATGACGAAAAACATTAAGATATTTCCCATAAATAACACAAGCATTAAGTAGGCATGACCAACATTTACCAGAAGTTGATTCTTACCTTTTGGTGTCTGATAAATAATTTCATCATCAACGCTAATACTTATCAGTTGCTTATAAGGGTTATGATACCAATATAATTTAGGGATTTTATACCAATGAACAGTAACTTCCTTACCTTGAATAAGAGTTATCTTTTCAAAAGGTATGCGACAACCGCCATTCCCATTAGGCATTCGCGCACCCAAATAACAATTAATAATCGTATCGCTTCCATTGCTATTTAGGTTTAGCCAATACTCATTACTATAAGTTTCTCTTAGTGTTAAAACGCCTTTACTGCTATAGATACTTGATTTATCAACCGGATATTCATCAGATTTTCTATCTACATCCATCACAATAAGCATGTAGATAGTGCCTACTACAACCATAAAGGTTAAAAAAATAATGTATAGCTTTCCAAGGGTAGATAAATCACGAAAATTTAAGTTCATTTACTGATTTTTCCAAGTAGCAGCTTGTTGAATGTATTGTTAATATGCCAGATTCCAGTGTGATTAGTTTACATAGACGTATTAAGTACAAGACATGTATAGCACGCTGACCATAGATATAATATGTATGCTAAGTATGCTATGAAGTACATTGCGACTATCTCAGAAAGTTAAAACGTTGATACCATTAGCTCACAGCCTTATGTTCAAGTCCTCACTAAGGAACCATCATAAATATAATGCCATAAAAAAACTGAGCACATGGCTCAGTTTTTTATTTTATGCTAAGTATCAGATACTTATTTTAATGGTACACCGATACGGTCAGCCACTTCTTCATAAGCTTCAATCACATCGCCTAATGATTGACGGAAACGGTCTTTATCAAGTTTCTTTTTAGTGTTCTTGTCCCAGATACGGCAGCCATCTGGTGAGAACTCGTCACCTAATACGATACGGTCATGGAATACGCCAAACTCTAGTTTGAAATCAACTAGGATTAAATCACCCGCATCAAACAATGCCTTTAGTACATCGTTGACTTGATAGGTGAGCTCTTCCATCTTAGCCAATTGCTCTTTGGTCGCCCAGCCAAGAGATACAGAAAGTGATTCGTTAACCATCGGATCACCTAGCGCATCATCTTTATAAAAAAGCTCATAAGTTGGCGGCGTCAACGCTTGACCTTCTTCTAAGCCTAAACGACGCACCAAACTACCAGCTGCAAAGTTACGCACCACGCACTCTACAGGAATCATGTCCAAGCGTTTAACCAACACTTCGTCATCAGACAATTGCTTCTCGAAATGTGTTTCGATACCAGCATCAGACAATTTTTGCATGATAAAAGCATTAAAGCGGTTATTAACCACACCTTTACGTGCTAATTGTTCGATACGCTTACCATCAAGCGCTGAGGTATCATCACGGAAGTGCAAAATCAGAAGATCATTATCTTCTGTTTCATAGACAGATTTGGCTTTACCTTTATACAGCAGTTGTTGCTTTTGCATTATGGGGGTTCCTGTTCGTTCAAGCTTATGTGGTAAAAACGCGCAGCTACCGCTGACTGATGTAAGATACATGGTTTGCGGCTATGATAAAAACGCAAAAGTCAGCGATATAGATAAGGGAATAAGTTTAGTTCGAAGTGTTACTAACAGCACGCTGAGGTTTTGGCAGCTGATACTGATTGCCTGACTCATTTTGTAGTTGGAGCGTGTTTGCCCCAGCATTAGGTGTTGAATACAAAGGTACAAAGGGTGCCGTTTCTTGTGCGGCAGGTAGCTCTATCGGTGCAAGCTTTTTGCTTTGCTGATAATCTAAGCTGCCGTTATCACGTTTACCAAGCAGGTTTTTGGTCGCTTGACAGCCGCCTAATACCAAAGTGCTACCCAAAACCAAGGTCAGCATTGCTGGAAATAATTTTTTCGTTGATGATGCTGTCTTTGATGTTACTGTCATCATGTTGTCTCTCTGAGTTAGCAGTTATTGCTCATGTAGGCGATTGACTTATCGTGATAAGTTGACTTGCTGCTAGCTCGAATGGCACTCATCTAATGTGCAGCAAGTCTTAAATCGCCGAATATCAATTGGCTAAATATCAATTTATCGTATGTTTGCTCGAACCAATGCTTCATCGATAGTCGCATGATGCTGCTCGGCGAGCCAAACCAATGGCAGACGGATACCTTTATCGATAATGCCCATTTTATGCAAGGCGTACTTCGCTGGGATAGGGCTTGATTCGATAAATAGATCACGGTGCAGATGCTTGACCACGTCATGGATTTTACCAGCCGCTTCAAAATCGCCACGCAAACCTGCAGAAAAAGTCTCACTCATGGCTTTTGGCGCCACGTTAGCAGTGACTGAGATATTGCCTTTGCCGCCTACTTTCATTAGATCAAGTGCAGTGCCGTCATCACCAGATAGCACAACCATTCTGTCACCAACAGCTTTGATCAATTGCTCACCGCGATCGACAGATCCTGTCGCATCTTTGATAGCAACGATATTATCGATGTCACACAAACGCTCGACCGTGTCTTGAGCGATATCAACCACTGTACGTCCAGGCACGTTATACAGCATTTGCGGTATATTTACGGCTTTGGCAATGGCTTGATAATGCTGAAATAAGCCTTCTTGTGGCGGCTTATTGTAGTAAGGAGCAACGAGCAACGCACAGTCTGCGCCTGCATCGGCAGCATCCTGAGTCAGCTTGATGGCTTCCATCGTGTTGTTGGCACCAGTACCCGCGATAACCGGTACACGACCTTTGACATGCTGGACAAAATAGCGAATGACATCGCTATGCTCTTGCATAGATAGAGTCGCTGATTCACCAGTAGTACCAACAGCCACAAGGCAGTGCGTGCCCTGCTCGATCTGCCAATCTATGAGATCTGCGAGACGTTTATAATCGACCTTACCGTCAGGGTGCATGGGCGTTACCAAAGCTACCATTGAGCCTTGTAGTCGGGTTTTGATCTCGTCGTATGCTGTGCTCATAACCGTGCCTTACTGTATTATCCTAGCTTTTATTAAAGCTGTCACATGATAGGTCGTTTGCAAGTGGCCATTGCTTTATATGCGTTGATAAACGCTGATGGCGTAACTTACTTGATGTTAATGCTGCGTCTCTAATTACTATAATGGCGTTTTTATCCTAGATGATTATATCTACGATATCAGTGTCGTGATGGCAATTTACCAAGAGTAAAGGCCTGCTTACTAACCGACAGAAATATAATAATAAGAGTGCTCGTTAGTGTAGCATATTTTGATTTGACCGCTATCAATCAATTGGCAGTCAGCACATAATTTTAGTACCAAAAAACGGGAATTATTTTTTGCTTATATATATAAAGCTTGGCCTAAAACCTTCCAAATAAATAATCGCACTACTACAGGAGCAGTTTAGCGTAATCAACGTGCGCTGATAAGTCTCTTATGTAATATTAACGAATCGTCAACACATCGATAGTAGGTCGATAGAATCGAAAAGGCAACCCTCTCGTACCGATGCCACTACTGACAAATATCTGTGCACTTGCATGTTGATATAGGCCGCGCTGCTTACCCATGCGACTGTTATATAGCAATGCTGACTGCTCACTACTGCGTCGAATGTCGTTTTGTTTTTGAGCAAGCAGGATATTCTTTTGAATAGCTTTTGCAGCACCGGTTATCAACAAAGGGCGTGGTTGTAAAGATTTTGGCAGATCACTGATACTATCAAATCGTGATGCCAAGATAATCACTGGACTGGTGGCATTGGCAATCTCTGATCCAAGCACTGCTTTATCAGTCGCCTCTGACGTTTCGATATCTGTAGATTGCTTGGGTACATCTTGCCAGCCGCAAAGCACCGCTACTAATGAATTTATATTTGAATTTTCTTGATCAACAATATTTTGATTATTAGTTTGATGAGCAGACTGGTTAACGACTGACTGCTTATTTGTTGCTCTTGCATATTTGAGTGGCAGCGACGTACATTGCTGACCGATATAGTTAATATCGAGTACATCAAAAGTACTGGCCAATGTATCTTCTAATAGTGGCTGACCTTGTTTGGTCGTATTCATAGATTGATAACGCAAGTCCGAGGTGCTCATGACTGTATAAACAGGTTTATTGACCCCTTTAAATAGCATTAACTGACCCACTAAATCTGCACTTGGATAGTATAGCCAGTCGCCCGTAATCAGTACGGCGTCTGCTGACAAGGCATTAATAGTAGAGACCAACTTGCGAATATGACGCGGCTTACCACCGTATATCCCTATACGTAAATCTGCCAATACGGCGACCTTGAGCGGTGTAGATAAGTCTAAGTCAATAGAATGATGCTCTAGTCGTAAGCGGTTGGGCTGTACAATGACAGTATAAAAGTATAAACCCATCATTAATATTGCCATCAGTACGGCAGGTAGTGATAGCTGCGCTAACATCGGCATCAGGTCCTGTGACCAAACCATGATAAGCAATATCGCCCAAACAGGCATCGTATAAGCGGCATAATATAATGCAAGCTTCACCCAAATACGTATAAAGCGCTTGGTAGGATTGGCATTAAACGTTTGTAGCCCTGACCACAGTGCAATGTACGCTAGCAGTGCTGCTGACGTCGTTGTAATAAGCGTATGTAGAGCGGGGTCAGTCATAATTACCTAGCGGTTGCATAATGGTACGAGCCTACTAAGCGACTCGGCCCACCTTAGAGCGTATTGATTGATCAATAACTCACTTAACGAATGGATTGCTATTGAGGTCTTACTCTTAGCTGTTTGATAAAAAACCAAACATTATAGAGGTCGACCTCCATGATAGACAAGCACAATTATTGACGTGCGCGCTGCCTTTATACTCTGTACCGTAATCTGAGTTACGTTATTAGTCACATTAACAGTAACATTCACAGCCACGCTTTAATCATGACACCTACTCAATACGTAGACCAATAATAGCAGGAATGCCTTGGCGTATAACTTCTATAGTGACCACGCCTTTTTTAGGAAGAGAAGAGATAGCACCTGAAAAGTCTGCCACTGTTTTAATCGGCTTTTGATGAAAGTTAGTGATGACATCGCCTGCTAGAATACCTGAGCGTGCGGCCAATCCAGTAGGATCCACTGTGGTAACCAATATGCCCGTTTTATTATCGACAGCGATTTCTGCCTGTTCATCTGCCGTCAAATCGCGTAAACGCAAGCCCAACTGTACATCGTCATTTTGCTCATCACCACTCTGTGCTCTTACATCATTGGGCGCATAAGCGAGCTTACCGTTAATCACCATCTGCTTACCGTTACGCTGAACCCGCGCACGGAAGAGGTCGCTTGGACGCGCTCGATTGAGCAAGTTCAGCAAGTCTGATGCCTCCATGATTTGTACATCATTGTATTGCAAAATGATGTCACCAGGTTTTAGGCCTGATTTTTGTGCCGGTGAATCTGGTGATACACGAGTCAGTAAGGCACCTTGAGGACGCTCTAAATTGTAAGCCTCGGCCAGATTGCGATCGATATCTTGTGGATAGATTCCTAAATAAGCACGCGCCACCTCACCGTCGTTTTTCAGCTGCTCATAAATATCCATAGCAGCGTCAATAGGGATAGAGAATGACAGACCCATATAACCGCCAGTACCACTAAAAATGCGCGAATTGATACCAATCACTTCGCCGCGTTGGTTAAATAGTGGCCCGCCAGAGTTACCAGGGTTTAATGCTACATCTGTTTGGATAAATGGCACACTGGTCTCACGCGAGAAGCTACGCGACTTGGCACTGACAATACCGGCAGAGGCTGAGTAGTCAAAACCAAATGGCGAACCGATTGCTAATACTGGCTCCCCTACTTTTAGACCACTGGAGTCGCCAATAGGCAGGGCTGGAAATTGATTTCCCTCAACTTTTAGCACGGCCACATCTGAGCGCTCGTCACTACCGACTAAGGTTGCATCAAGCTCAGTTCTATCATTGAGCGTCACAGTGATTTTGTCCGCACCTGCGATGACATGATGGTTGGTCAGCATATATCCATTGGAGGTAATAAAAAAGGCCGTACCATAAGCATGTTCAATCGCTGGCGTCGCGACTCGATCCGGTATACGCAGACGATCACCAAAGAACTGACGCAACACTTCAGCAGTCTGAGCCTTAGCAAGCTCGGCTTCACTAATCGTTTTGGTAACATTGACACGTGCCACTGCTGGCGTGACTTGTTGCACCAAACCAGAGAAATCAGCCGTCGTGACTGCAGCCTGAGCACTGTTTATCGTCGTGACATTAATACTAGCAAACATCGCGGTACTAACAGCAAGTGCCAGCGCACTACGTTGTAACCAGCGCTGCATATTAGCAGTGGTCTGTCCTTTGAACATATTGATAGGCATTTTGTGTCCTCCATATGAGTAATCGCTGTTATTAACAGCCACGTTATGATTGTCAGCGATAGCGACTACACCAAGCGGCATGCCCCTATTCGTTACTATTTGGTGAAACTATATTCTTTTATCTATTTATCTTGTCTATTTATGCGGCACAGCACTTTTATTCGAACTTATGGTCATAGCTATTTAGCCGTTACTTTACGCTTATTTTTATCACTACTCACTACTTGAATACTTATAGAGCGCTTGTCTTTAGAAGATGGTTAATAGTGTAGAACATGATTAATAGCGTCTTATAAAAATAAATACTTTCAACGTTCAGTATATGACATTTCATAGCGCCAACCCTATTATCCTGTGCGCGCGACGTGCATGCCCCACGCAGCTACTGTATGATAAATAAAAACTTGAAGTATTGTGCTGATGCCTTTTGCATAGTGCAGGATAACCTAAGGCAGCGTTATTTCATATGGGCTTCGTATACTTTTATGGCCTTGAGATAGCTTTTTAGCAGGTACGGCTTACATCAGCTTGAAATAAAATCATGGTATGATGTCAAACCAAATATTTTACTAAACAAACAAAAGTTAGCTTGTATATGAGGCTGTTTATTGCAGGCTTATGAACTGGCTATCATCACTCTTGTTTTCCATCTTTTGCATTTCTAGCATATTGTGATTTATCTAGAAGCGCTTTTGTCTTTGCTACTTTATAGTAGTTATATCATATCTAGCTTATGTTGTGATTCATGATGGCTATCAGTGCGATGGCTTGGCTACAACAAAAACGGATAACAACTTAATGTTAAATAAACGGTAGCGACTATCTTATAACAGCTATCGATAGATATAAAATATGACAAGATTATAAAAGGATTAATTTATGGATACCGCCCTTTTGCTATCCGGCGTGGTTGGGATTGGCATTGCCGCCCAATGGTTGGCTTGGTATTTAAAGCAACCATCCATTTTATTTTTATTACTGATTGGTATTATCGTCGGCCCAGTGCTGGGTGTATTTGACCCAGACTTGGTGTTGGGCGAGCTGATGTTCCCTTTCATCTCTTTGGGCGTAGCGATTATCCTATTTGAAGGATCGCTAACGCTAGAGTTCGATGAGATTAAGCAACATGGTACCGTGGTACAGATGCTGGTATCGGTCGGTGTACTGATTACCATTGCGATCGTGGCCCTATCGACTTATTTACTATTCGATGTCGATCCATTGATTGCTCTACTCTTCGGTGCGTTAGTCTGTGTGACGGGTCCGACAGTCATTATGCCGCTGCTGCGTAGTGTACGCCCCAACAAAACCATTTCCAACATCCTAAAGTGGGAAGGTATTATCATTGACCCAATCGGCGCTATCGCTGTGGTATTGGTCTATGAGTACATTATCTCAGGCGGCGAAGCCAGTAGTATTCTACTGTTTGCTAAGATTGTCGTATTGGCAACTGCAATGGGTATGGCGGGCGCTTGGCTACTTGCGTTCCTTATGCGTCGTCATATGATTCCTGAGTTCTTGCGTAATGTTTTTACCCTAGCATTTGTACTGGTGTTATTTTCGATATCGAATCATCTAGAGCATGAGTCAGGTCTATTGACCGTCACAGTACTGGGCGTAGCACTGGCAAACTGGCCAAAATTCCCACGTGAGACGATTTTAGAGTTCAATGAATCGTTGACCATTTTGCTGATTTCAGTGCTGTTCATTATTCTGGCGGCGCGCGTAGAGCTGGCAAGCTTGCTCAGCGTTGGTTTTGCAGGGCTAGTGCTGCTCGCGATTGTGATGTTTATCGCACGTCCATTATCAGTCTGGGCATCCGCTATCGGCTCTAACCTTAAGACCAATGAAAAGCTGATGATTAGCTGGATTGGCCCACGTGGTATCGTCGCTGCTGCAATCTCATCACTGTTTGCGATTCGTTTGCAAGAGTATGATATCCAAGGCGTTGAGCTGCTTGTACCTCTCGTATTTATGGTCATTATCGGTACGGTCATGATTCAGGGTCTAGGTGCAAAAGTCGTCGGTAATCTACTAGGCGTACGTGAGCCTGAGACCAACGGTATCCTTATCGTTGGCTCAAACCCAATTGCGTTATTGATTGCTACCTCTCTCAAAGACCAAGGTTTTGACGTTATTGTTGCGCACAATAACTACACCAACATTGCACGCGCACGCATGAGCGGTCTGCGTACTTACTTCGGTAACCCCATCTCTGATCACGCAGATCATCATTTGGATCTGATCGGCATTGGTCGCTTGTTTGCGATGAGTATGGACAAAGAAATGAATACGTTGTCCGAGATTCACTATCGTCATGAATTTGGTGAGCGTAAGCTGTACCGTCTTAAATTCAGTGATGAAAAAGTTAAAAGCGAACGTGATGACAAGCAATCGAACTTCCATTCACAGTGGTTGTTTGGCAAAGATGTGACCTATACCAAGCTTGCCAGTATGCTGTCCAAAAAAGCTCGAATTAAGATTACCAACATCACGGATAGCTATAGCTTTGAGCAGTATAAAGCGGATAATAAGCAATTCGTACCGCTATATACCGTAGACAAAGAAGGCAAACTGCACGTCATCACAGATAAGTTTGACGGTACTGTCCCTCGTGACCGTAAGCTTATATCGCTAGTGGTAGACGATGAAGTACAGCCGAAACCAGTCGATGTAACGCCTAAGCAAGAGCAGGCTCGCATGGCAGCGGATGCTAACTTTGAGTCTAACTCAAAAGCCCCTGAAAAGCGCAAAGAGCAGGAGCCTAACCCTGATGACAGTCAGACAGCAGCGCCAGAGCCTTCGGTAGATAGTGACAAAAGTGATGAGCAAAACACTGCCAATCAGTCATCAACCACCCAAAGCAGTAGCACCGAGACTAAGTCACCTTCTAGCACTACTGTAGAGAAAAGTGAGCCAGTAGAAGAGCCAAAAACGTCTGCTACTAATGGGGATAATAAAGGCGTTATGTCTGCAAACTCGACAGCGACTTCGAAAACCAAAACCTCTACGAACAGTAATGGCAATGGTAGTGCGCCTAAAAACAAAAAAGGGGCGCTTGACCCAAATCGTCTACCTGACTCTGCTCAAGATAACGACGCCTCTATCGATCCTACTGAGGATATAAAAGTAGATAAGTCAGACGACAAATAATATGTGTTGTTATCTGCTTTATTGACTTAAAGATAAAATATTTACCTCAATAAAAAGCCCCAGCAATGTGCTGGGGCTTTTTATTTGTGCTAACTGACTGTTTAACTAACTATCGATACTTCTAACTGCCGTATAAACCTACTTGGCAAAATTTAATTATTTGATATCGAATCTATCTATAACTGTCTGCCATATACGCGCACTCACATCATCCGTACTACCCGATGCATCAATACGCTGTATACGCTCAGGATACTCGCTCGCTAGCTGGCTAAAACCAGTATGCACCCAAGTAAAAAACTCGGTAGCCTGCTGCTCAAAACGATCTGCCGCACTGCGCTTATTGGCACGCTTCATGCCTTCTGCTACTGGCAAATCCAACCACAATGTCAGCTCAGGAAGCTGCGTCACAAATTGTTTGATCAGCATATCTATTTTGCCGCGTACCAACTCGTCGCCATACGCACGCCCAAAGCCCTGATACGCAATAGTAGAATCGGTAAACCTATCACATATTATCCAAGTACCATTTTGGAGCGCTGGTAAGATGACTTGCTGCATATGATCACAGCGCGCCGCAAACAATAGTAGCAGCTCAGTATCGTCTTCGATATCAGTCGCTGGGTCCAATAATATCTCACGTAACTGCTCGGCAAATGGGCTACCACCCGGCTCACGAGTACGTAGATACGAGATGCCATTAGCTTCTAACCGCAAGCATAACTGTTCAATCGCGGTAGTTTTGCCCACGCCCTCAGTCCCTTCAAAACTAATAAAGCGGCCTAACGTAGGTGCCGTCTCCGTATTTGAAGCACTTGTTTCAGGTAAATTAGATGATGGTATGCTGTTATGTGATGGTGTTGCGCTGGTGTGCATAGATACTGACATGATATGACCTTATGTCATTGATGAGCACTACCTCTACTTTGTAGCACTCAATAAACGATAAGTTTTTTAAGAAGATTAAGAAGGAATATTACTGCGGCGGTGTTTGAGATTTTTTCTCACGCATGACACTGAGATAGTCTTTTACCGCTTGATTGTGCTCAGCCAAGCTATTGGTAAATTTGTGCCCGCCATTGCCCGTTGCCACAAAATACAACGCTTCACTATCGGCAGGATGTAAGGTCGCTTCGATAGAAGCCGCTGATGGTAGCGCAATTGGCGTTGGCGGTAAACCATCAATTTGGTAGGTGTTATAAGACGTTTTTTCATTGATGTCTTTGCGGCGGATATTGCCATCATAACGACTGCCCATACCATAGATGATGGTCGGGTCCGTCTGCATACGCATGTTTTTATTCAAACGGTTTCTAAACACGGCAGAGACTAAAGGACGTTCATCAGCAACGCTGGTCTCTTTTTCGATAATAGACGCCATGACTAGCGCTTCATATGGACTCTTATAAGGCAGATTCGGCGCACGATTTTCCCACGCATCAGTCAGTACCTGCTGCTGACGCTTATACAAGTCAGTCAGTACTTTTTTATCGCTGGTTCCTTCACCGTAATAGTAGGTATCAGGCGCGAACCAACCTTCAAGATTATAGTTAACAATCGGGTCACTGCTATTAGCCACACTGTCTGGTAATACACCTGTCAAATCCAATGCTTGGGCGATACTGGCATTGTCACTATCTGCGGTCAGTACTTCTTTTTCGATTTTGTCATTATCACGCAGCGCTTGATAAAGGTCTTTAGATGTCTTACCTTCGATGATCTGTACCTTGACCATAGCCGCTTTTGCGCCTTGACCTAGTATCTGTAGCGCCTCAGCGATAGTCGGGTTTTCGGGTAATTGATACGTACCAGCATGCAACGGTGCATCGACTTGCGATTTGATATACAGCTTGGCCACGCCTGCCGAAAACAGCGGAATCTGCTGCTGCCACTGCGGTAGTAGACCATAATAGGTCTGACCTGGTTCAATCGTGACCATTTGCTGCGGCTGCTCGATACGACCAAACAACGTCTGATAAACCATGACCAAGAAAAACGCAGCAATTAGCCCCAACACTAGCAGCACTTGATAGCCGCGTTGCATAAAAAACGATGGGTTATTAACTTTATATTGGCGCGGTTTACTTTTGCCGCTGATGAGCGAGACGTTGGTTGCTGGCGTTGCTGATGTGTCTTGCACCTCATCTACCACTGGTTGCGCGTCCGGCAGCGTGGTATCGACACGCTCCTCGACTGTGCCATCTTGTTTGTTTGACGGCGACTCATTGGGACGTTCAGGTGGTATATTGGGTGTAGGCTTGCTCATGGCAACTCGCGAGGCAGATGTTTGCTAGAATTTAGCACTGAACCGTGCGATTTTCAATGGTATTTGCTTAGCTTATGAATTATCTTGCTATTGATAGCAGTTTATATGGCTTAATACTTAGATGTTTTTTTCAGTATTCTCAGCTTATCTATTAATAATGAAAATATCTTATGAACCTACATTTCAACCAAAGTCTTGCTAAAAACTATCACTCTGAACCTCAAAAAGTTCGTGTACTCAGTGAAGCATAGGTAAAAGAAAATAGTTACTGCACCAATTGTAGCGCCCAGTCGCTAGCTGAGTTTGCTAATAACAAACCTGTTGCTGATTTTTATTGCGAAAATTGTAATGAGCAATATGAGCTAAAAAGTAAAAAAGCCAAGTTAAGCAATGTTGTCAATGATGGCGCTTATAAGACGATGATTGAGCGTATCAATAGTAAGGACAATCCCAGTTTCTTCTTTCTGACCTACTCAAAAGAATACACCGTCAATAATTTTCTGATTATTCCCAAGCATTTCTTTACGCCCGATATTATTGTTAAGCGTAAACCCTTATCAGTGAATGCCAAACGAGCAGGTTGGGTTGGTTGCAATATTGACTTACGCCAAGTACCCGAATCTGGCAAAGTATTTTTGGTCAAAGACCAACAAGTTATACCGCGTGAAAATGTCACCCAACAGTTCCAAAAGACTTTATTTTTACGCAAGCAATCTATGGCTTCACGCGGTTGGACACTCGATGTCTGGCAATGTATCGACCGTCTCGATGTCAGTTTTTCTCTCAATCAAGTTTATGCTTTTGCTAATGAGTTGCAGCTCAAACATCCTGAAAACAACCACGTAAAAGACAAAATCCGTCAGCAATTACAAGTATTACGAGATAAAGGCATCATTGAATTTGTAAGCCGTGGTCACTATCGAAAATTATACTAGTCGCTGCTCGTTGTAGTGCTTAGGTCTTGGCTATCCTTTTTTGTCACGGTACACATCGGCAATCAGCTCATCTCTATCATCCCATAATGGTAATCGCGCAGTAGCCACAAGACGCTGATGAAACTTATGCGCTGGATACTCCCAATCAATTTCATCATTGATTTTGAAAAAATGCTCTTCACGATAGTCAATATAAGCATGCAATCGATTACGCACATAGCGATTCCACTGCCATAACAGCTGTACCGAGTTGCGTGCAGGTTTGGTAAAAGGAATTAGATTAACTGTCAAGGCACACATTACCAATTCATCATTAGCAATAACGTCGATACCCTGCTCAATGACTTCTTCTCGCGTATGCGCATACTCAAACACACCACCAAAGGCTATAAATTTCTTAAAATCCTTTAGATACATAACTCCAAGTGATAACTGAGTAAATTTTGATAAATGAATAATTTCATCAGGTTCTTTCTTCGCTAATTTACAGATTTCATCAAAAACCATCAAACGACGGATTTGTAGCGGGATACTTTCATCTTCATAAACTTCGTACATTGGCTTATCTCCTTATTAGATAAGCAGCATTGATCGATTTGCTTTAAGACACAAGACCACGTAACAAAAGACGATCACTTCTTTTGAGGGCTTTTGCTAATCTACTTGCTATAAATGACTGAAGTGATATATGAGAATCGAGTGTGAATATAATAAGAAAAGATAAAAAGGCAGCACAAACCTTTCAAGTTGAAATTGTCGAAACATTAAGCACTATCGTGGAAGTTGTCGCAGAAGATGAGCAAAGTGCGCTTTTGAAAGCGCAAGAGATGTATAGAAATGAGCAAGTGGTTTTATATCCAGATGATTTTATTGATACCAAATTTATTGTTTTTCAATAACAACTAAACGGATTCAAAATCCACAACATCACCTGACAACAACGTCAGACTGCTCATTGGCATGATACCGCGCAGTGCATTGCAAAAGAATAACTGCGTTAATTTAGGCAAATCTTCATCTTGTAGCGACCTGATTCTGACTGGATATTGCGTCGTGGATAGCGCATCTATAATTACTTGACGCATGACGCCAGCAACACCCGATTGAGCCATAGAAGGGGTGTACCACTGGCCAGTGGTTAGGTAGTTTTCATCATCTTTATGAATACTAGAGATAGTTTTGGATTCCGATAGCGACTCTTCTGCCAATTGGTAGAAAACATTACTCATCGTACCCTCAACCCACTGCCCACTCATATCGCGTAGCAGACCTTCACCAAGTGTTGAAGCAAGATTTGATGCCAATGGCTCAGCTTTTATACGTTGTAGCTCAACACTAGCGAGGACATTGTCTAAACGATTAAGGCTTTTGAGACCTGCCAGCGGTGGCGGTAAGCAAGCAATCTGAGATGACAAGCATATTGCCGAAGCAGAAGGTTGGATAGGTACCAAGTTTCCATTAGGCAAAGACAATTGCAGCGCAGTGGAAACTCTCATTGCGGTAGCCTTTAACCATATCTCACAGTCGCTTCCATTTGCACTAGGTGTATAACCATAACCGCGTACATCCTGCGCAGCGCGAGTGACTACTAACTTTAGCATACCCTGCTCTAATTGCTGAGCATACAGTTGCAGTACGGCTAATAACTCTTCGCTATTTATGTTTAGCTGCAAGGCTTCAGCATGAGAGACAAGCCGCTGATAATGATAATCTGACCATAGTATCAACCCATCGATGACACCCATAGTGGTAAAGAAGCCGTCAGCATATGCCAGCCCGCGATTATCTAAAGACATCGTTACCGTTTGGCTAGTTGTCCTGTTATCTTCGGTCGCACTATTGTCTTCGGTCAAACTACTATTATCGATCACACTGCTGACTTGTGGGTACAGACACACCCAGCCGTTTGGCACTGACGTCGTATCGGTCATGATTTAGCTATTGTCTGTTTGAGCAGCGGCTTTATTGATAACCAGCATGCAGCTATAAAACTCACATTTTGCCAGCTCTATTTTTTGTCCACCGACGATTCTATTTTTGATGATTTGACTATTGAGCATATCAGCAACCATTTTTCCGCCATCATCGCCCATCAATTGACGCGATAGTTGATAGGCTTTTTTGGCGTGGTTTTGGCTCAGCTCTTTTTCTTTGTCTGTGTCAGTAGGATTGGCATAGTACCAGCCTAGCTCTAGATATTTTTCAGAGTCGATGATATCTAGATAAGGCGCATCCGTTTTCATAAAGCGATATTTTGCCGCTGGATTACTGGCATAGTCTAGGCTGTTTTCGTCAGTGCTCATCACTTCACCAAACACGGATTTTATACTATCTAACTCATCTACAGCGAGCGACTCAACCTTATCCGTACCCCATGCTGCGACATCGTATCTCACTGGCGTGCCTTGCTGAGCAGTGGCACCATCTAGGTCAGGATTGTTTGCGCTGTCCTGTACTGGCTCATTCGTTGTTGCCTGCTCAGTGGTCTCAGCATCTGGATTTGGAGCATCTTCTTTGGTGCTATCACAGCCACTGAGCGTCACACTAACTGCCATTATCGTACCGACTAGAAGGGTCTGTAGGTTAGGATTCCACATGGATAATTTACTCACACTTTTAGATTGATCTCGAAATAGTATTAACGAGCTGGCAGAAACGCCGCTGATAACGAATAGTTTTCAATAAAGAGCATATTTCACAAATATTATAATCTAGCAGTCATTACAGCATATTGATATAGGTTTCCATATTTTATAGTTTACCCAACTGCTCAGCACTTGACTACCTTTTACGTTACGCGGAGCACTCCCCGAGAGTACAGATTTGTTAAATATATAACGTACTAAAACGACTTTCTCTTTAGTAGAAAGTACAAAACTGCTTGCGCGTGTTTTGAGTATGTTTGCCTCAATGTCACAATTTATTTTCAAAAGCGATAAGGCAGCCTCTGATTAACGCTGTCACTTTCTAATCATTGATTGGTGATAGTGTCTTGGTTTGTCAATCATAGCGTTATCCCTTATGATGATTGAGCGCCACTTATTGCTTCTTTTATAGTATTTTTATTTTCTAGCCAGCGGACTATTTATGACCCAACACTTTATCGTTATTGGCAATCCAATCGCCCATAGTAAATCTCCTGAGATTCATAAGCAGTTTGCTATACAAGCAGGGATTGATATTAGCTATCAGCGTCAGTACTGCCCTGATGATGCCGCCAGTTTTACGGCTGTCGTTGAGGCGTTTTTTTGCGGTGGCGGTGCGGGCGCTAACGTGACGGTTCCTTTTAAACAAGTTGCTTATGACTGCTGCGCGGCGCGTGGTGGTTTATCAGAACATGCCAAGACGGCAGGCGCGGTCAATACGTTACTGTTGAACAAAGCACTATTAGAAAGCGGCGCACCAATCACAGAGGCACTCTACGGTGATAATACGGATGGGCAAGGACTTATCAATCACATTATGAGTATGGACTGGCCGCTGACCGATGCTCGTGTGGCGCTAATAGGTGCAGGCGGTGCAGCGCGTGGCGTAATATTGCCATTATTTGAAGCAGGTATTAACTCTCTCACGATTGCCAATCGCACCGTGTCTAAGGCAGCTGATTTGGTAAATGAGCTCAGTGCGGCCAGCTCAGTGATTGATGACCAAAATATCGAGGTTTGTGCGACCAATGAACTCAGTGGCGCTTTTGACATTATCATTAATGCCACTTCTATTGGCTTGTCAGGTGATACGTTGCCGTTGGATGATGCTCTAAACTGTCAATACGCTTATGACATGATGTATGGTCGTCCGCTACCGTTTTTGCAGCATTTTGCTGCTCGTGGTGCACAGATCTCTGAAGGCTACGGTATGCTTATCGGTCAGGCTGCTTTAAGCTTTGAGCGTTGGACTGGGCATACTATCGATGTCGCACAAGCGACAACAGTGCTAAATAAAGACAGTTAATCAAAGAGAAATCTTTGCAAAGCTATACCCTATTAACTAAAACGTAATAATAGCCAATTTTCAAAACGGCGCAGCGGTACACGCAATCGCGTAGAGTGTATCGCTAGACCACCACTCAATCCAATCATGCAACCGAGTGCCGTATCAATCATACGCGCTTGGATAACCTCCCCAACGACTGGTGGCACCGACATCGTACTACCATACTCAGCGATAAATATCGTCAGCGGCGTGATAAATATCACCGCCAGTCCATAATGCCGATCGACAAATGACTCAATTAGAAACATCATACATAATATCGCGATAGCGATGCCCCATCCTGATAGTCCCCAAGACAGCATCCAGCCCGCCACGCCCATGCCAGCCAACGTACCCAATAAACGGTGCAACTGTTTGATCCACATGGTTCGTAGCTGCATACCTTGGATGATAATAAAGCAGCTCATCGCTGCCCAGTAGGGATAAGGCAGCTCTAACAGAACAGCAACGACCAATGCTAAACTGACGAAGCTTACCACGATCAGACTATCGCTAATCATATCAGGCTGATAGTCATAGACAGGTACAGAAGCAACAGGACGGGTCGCCAATAAGAACAAACTATAGAGTAGCGCTAGCAACATCGAGGAGCCACTACCCAATATCACAAGCCCTATGGCTGAGAGCACTTGATCAATCGGCACAGGGATAAATAGCGCAATCGCACCCGCCATCAACACAAACAATCCTGCTGGTGGTGGTTGCCGATAGTAACGACCTAGCATCACTACGCTAATGCCAATCAGCATAAACGCAGGTAGCCGAAATACTGGTAATAGCTGCGCGATCAGACCCAGTGCAAAGCTGAGTATCATCGCAAACCCCCAAGCCATAACTGTCACTAGCCGATGTGGTAGCCCTCCTGAAAATGGTAGGTTTAAAATAATCATTGAGCCTAGCGAGGCTTTGATACCTGAAGACAAATCACCAAAATAAGCCCCTACAAACACCGGAAAGCTAATCGCAATCGCCGCGATGATTGGCATATGCCATGGTCGCTGACTGCGATTGACTGTGAGTAAATGATTCAGCTCACCATCGATTAACCCCTTCATACGAGTTAATAGTGCGCTCAACCAAGAAGCTCGCTGTTGCTTTTTTGAGGTACTCATAAATGGCTTTTCCTATTTGATAAGTCCATTTTTCTTTGAATTTAGATGAGTCTACATAGCCCTTTATAGAATAATTTCAAGCGAAGATACAATTTACCTATACAAACTAAAATGAATTAATAACATAATTAATCATGAATAATAGTTATTAGTTGTATATTTGTCGCTGTTTAAGATTTATAATCATATCAACGCCATAACAGCTGTCCGTCGCTAAAGACGTTCTAATAACTAATACACTGGAAAGCTGTCCACTAACAACTCACTTGATGACTAATATAACGTCTAGCTCATCCAAAATAAGTAAATATCGCTTACATAAGTTGTGACTCAAATATTGCGCCATAAGTCTATGATAGCGAACTAACCAAAGAGAGCGATTATGTTAACTTACAAAGCCCCCTTACGTGATATCAAATTTTTGATCAATGATGTATTTGACTATCAGACGCATTATAAAAGCTTAGACAACGGCGAAAACGCTGATCCTGAAACTGTAGACATGATTCTACAAGGTATGGCTGATTTTGCTGAAAACGTCATTGCCCCACTCTATCAATCAGGTGGTGAAGAAGGCTGTCATTTTGAAGATGGCGTCGTGACCACACCAAAAGGCTTCAAAGAGGCTTATGACCAGTTTGTAGAAGGCGGCTGGCAAGGTATTTCATACCCTGAAGAATTCGGTGGTATGAATCTGCCAACGTCAATCAACCTTATCAAATCTGAGATGATCGGTACTGCTAACTGGTCATGGTCAATGTATCCTGGTCTATCAACAGGTTGTATCAACACGCTGCTTCAGTACGGTACTGACGAGCAAAAAGCACTGTATTTACCTAAGTTGGTCGAAGGCTCATGGGCAGGTACCATGTGTCTGACTGAACCACAGTGTGGTACGGATTTGGGTCAAGTTAAATCAAAAGCCATTCCACAAGATGACGGCACCTATAAAATCAGCGGTACCAAAATCTTTATCTCAAGCGGTGAGCATGACTTAACAGATAATATCGTTCATATCGTTCTAGCACGTCTACCAAATGCACCAGAAGGCACGCGCGGTATTTCACTATTTATCGTACCTAAGTTCACGCCGAACGCTGAAGGTGAAGCTGGCGAGCGCAATGCCGTTGTTTGTGGTTCAATTGAGCACAAAATGGGCATTAGCGCATCTTCGACGTGTGTATTGAACTTTGATGGCGCAGTCGGCTACCTAATCGGCGAACCACATAAAGGCCTAAAAGCCATGTTCACATTCATGAACACGGCTCGTATCGGTACTGGTATCCAAGGTCTGGCGCATACTGAATTGTCTTTCCAAAACGCCTTACCATATGCCAAAGAGCGTCGTTCTATGCGCACACTATCTGGTACTAAAGATCCTGAAAAAGTAGCTGATGCTATTATCCATCATGCCGACGTACGCCGTATGCTACTGACGCAAAAAGCCTTTGCTGAAGGTGGTCGCTCAATGATTTATCATTCAGCACGTTATGCCGACAAAATGGCACAAGGTATTGTCAATGGCGATGACGAAGAGTTCGAAAAATGGGACGACAAGCTAGGCTTCTACACGCCAATCCTAAAAGGCTTCTTAACTGAGCTAGGCATCGAAGCTGCTAAACACGGTCAGCAAGTCTATGGTGGTCACGGCTACATCAAAGAATGGGGCATGGAGATGATCGCTCGTGATGCTCGTATTGCGACGATGTACGAAGGTACTACTGGCGTACAGGCACTTGATCTACTAGGTCGTAAGGTTATCTTACAGTCTAAAGGTAAGATTATCCGTGATTATACCTCTAGCATCATGAAATGGTGTGGCGAGTATGCACTTGATAAAGAAATGCGTAAATTTGTTTGGGCACTGACCAAACTATGTGCTGAGTGGAACACCTTGACTGTACGTTTGATGCTGATGGCACGTAAAGATCGTGAAATCATCTCAGCAGCGTCAGAGGACTTCCTCATGTACTCAGGCTATGTGATGATGGGCTATCATTGGGCTCGTATGGCAGCGGTCGCTTACGAAAAGCTAGAAACCGGCGGCACAGAAGCACCAGAATTCTACAAAGCAAAAATTCAGACTGCTGAATTCTACTTTGATAAGTTGCTACCACGCACTTCTGGTCACGCAGAAGCGATGGTTGCTCCAAGCGAAAGCATGACATCAATGGAAATCGATCACTTTGCTTTCTTAGATTAAAATTGACTAAAACTGCATCGATAATCAATAAAAAAGCGCCTATCATTTGGGCGCTTTTTTACGCTTAACTGAAAATATGCTTATACAGAATATAAAGTAACGAGCAATTTTAGGAGAAAGCTATGCCAATACCCTATTACAAAGCTGCCGCGTTAGCCACACGCTGTATGCAAACATTGGTAATTAGCACTGTACTAGCAAGTATCGCTGCAAATAGTGCGATTGCAAAAAATAGCGACACCCCTCTTCATTTTTCGAAAAGTGCTATTAGTAGCGTCATCACTGGTAAATTAAATCCTAATGACAATGAACGTTGGTATCGTTTTGACGCTACCAGTGGACAGTATGCCGTGATTAATATTACCCTACTTGCTGGAACATCTGAGACTGCCAATGTCGGCGTATTACATATGCCAAATGGTACGCAAGATGGCGGCAAAGGCGGTATCGTCTATCAAGGCTGCTTACCTGCGACGGGCACATATCGATTGCGTATCGCCCGCAATTTTATGGCTACCGAAGGCAAAATTGCGGGCTACAAGGTTGAAGTAATGATACTACCAACGTATGCCAGTCAGCTTTTATGCAATTGATTGTCGTCATTTAAGGTTGGTAACTTTAGCCTGCGAGCAGTCACTTTTTTAAGTAGTCGCTTTTTAATCAAACAGTTTTTGAGAAGATGGTTTTCAAAATACAGTTTGTAAAAAGGCAGGCGCTGTTAACTACCAAGCATTTTCTTATGATAGACCGCACTTATCTCTTCAACTTCTACACATATCTGCAATGCTGCACGTCCTGACTGCTCTGCGCCTATTTTTTCCTCGATAGTAGCAACCAGCAGCTCAGCCAACTGGTCACGAGTGGCCATATCACGTCCGCTCATGAGCTTTAGGTGAGCATAAATAAATCCATTGGCTTGTTCATCGTCTTCAACACCTACTAGAAATGAATCAATAGGTACAATGCGTGCTTTTATATCAGCAGGTTGCTTAAACTGACCACTATCCCATAACACTTTGTTTAGCGATTTGAGCAATGATTCTTCGTGAGCGATACTGACGTTGGGTGTTACTTGAATGGTTAAATGTGGCATGAGCATGTCCTTAAATGTAGATAAAAATAATAGATAAGCTGGCGTATAAGTCTACGCCTTATCGCTATGGTCAATCCACAATAATCTTGCGCTCAAATATCTTCAATACAAGCGAGCCCAGTATAGATTACTCATAAATATGCTTAGCGAAATTGTCGACATGTCCATTTTGTACTAGGCAGATTATAGTCACCGTATAATCTTTTACTCATCTGTAATAGCGTCAAAACAAGCATCAAGCGTTGCTGCCAATTGTGTAGGCGGCAATTCAATCTCTAGACCGCGGCGGCCACCACTCACATAAACTGTGGCCTGGTCTTGAGCTGTGCTATCTATCACGGTTTTTAGTCGTTTTTTTTGACCCAGTGGACTGACGCCACCCAACACATAGCCTGTACTTCGTTCTACTTGTTTGGGGTCAGCCATCTGTACTTTTTTGCAAGATAGCAATTTATTAGAAGATAGCGCCTTCGCCATTTTTTTAAAATTAAGTGTTTTATCAACTGGTAATATCGCCACAGCGAGCACGCCAGTATCGGTGATCACTACTAAAGTTTTAAACACCTGTGTTACTGCTACGCCAAGTTTTTCTGCGGCTTCTAAACCAAACGATGCGGCATTGCTGTCGTGAGTATATTCGTGTACTTGGTAATCAAGGTTACGTTTTTTGGCAAGATCGATAGCTGGAGTCATAAGTTTTAGGCTTAGTAAAATGAAATCGGAAAGTGGATGCTATATTTATGAGTCATCGGTGATAAAAATATATTATTACCCTAAACATGTTAACTTTCAAATGTTTGAACATTTTGTATAATTGGTCACTCACTACAGCGTAACCAAACCGTATTAATATTGGTAGTATATACAGACACTATATATCGCTTTGGTGGCTTTTATGGCATCATAAGCGCAACATATTTGACTATTTTTGATACTGATTATGATACCGAAGTTCTTAAAAAAACGGATTTTTAAAGCGCCAGTCGCGACTGATGGCACTGCTAAAACTGTTGGCAATGCAATCGCTACTAAGCCTTATTCTAATGCACCGATCAATCAGCTGTATCGTAAGCTGTCAGGTCAGATGCTCGATATCGCCGTAAAACCTAAGTTATTAGGCGAGCTACCTGAGTTCGACAATGATGATCAGACGCTACGGTTTTATGTACTACAGGACTATTCTCGTTCAAACAGTATTCTGATTGACTTGCAGACGCAAGAGCACAACTTACCGCCAGCACTGGTTGGGGTAAATGATACGGCCCACGGCATTAAAGAAAACGCTGCTATTATATTTTTGAACCACCCACATGCCAAAGATAATCCCTTATCCCCTCGTCTTTCGCGCTTGGTGTCTGCGGTCTTGCAACATCCAGAACTAAAGGTCCGCCTCGTGCCGGTGTCTATCTTATGGGGACGCGCACCTGAGAAAGAAGATTCTCTATTTAAGCTACTGACTGCTGACAACTGGCAAGATCCTAGTATCACTAAACAATTATTTAATATCGGGGTGATGGGTCGCGATACTTTCGTACAGTTCCATCCACCGCAAGACTTACGTACCATTATCAGTGACAATCTTAAAGGCGATGTGGAAGGACCTGCTACCTTTGACTCAGTCGCTACAGATGCTCTTAAAGCAAGTTTAACAGCGGCGGATTCAGTCGATACAGAGTCAACGGCTACTAACAGTGATGCCGCAGCTGACGCTGAGCAGACACCAAGTTATGCCCTAGTCGCATCAGCTGATAGTAATCGTGAACTGGTTCGTATGTTGCAGCAGCAATTGTCAATTTATTTAGATAAACAGCGCGCTAGCATGCTCGGCCCAGATCTATCAGATAGACGTAACTTAGTGGATAAACTGGTGTACTCGCCAGCTATTAAGCATGCAATTGAGATGGAAGCGGCTGAAAAGGGGACTAGCGTTCGAGAAGCTCGCAGTCAGGCTAGAGGTTATGCTAATGAGATGGTCAATGACTACTCTCATTCTATCATCCGTGGTTTTTATAAATTTCTGACATGGTTGTGGACGCAGTTGTATGACGGCGTAGAAGTTCATCACTTCGAGCGAGTACGTGACCTTGCGACCGATTACGAGCTGATTTATGTGCCTTGTCATCGCAGCCATGTTGACTATCTATTACTGTCTTATGTCATCTACAAACGTGGCCTGAGTATCCCTTATGTTGCGGCAGGTGACAACTTAGATGTACCTGTATTAGGCCCACTATTACGCGGTGCCGTTGCCTTTTATATTCGTCGTAGCTTCCGTGGTAACGCACTATATACTGCTGTACTGCGCGAATATATGCATACCCTTATCACGCGCAACACCCCGATTGAATACTTTATTGAAGGTGGTCGCTCACGTTCAGGTCGCTTGCTACCGCCGAAAATGGGTATGCTAGCGATGACCGTCCATAGCCAACTACGCCAAACCAATAAGCCTGTAGTATTTATACCGACTTATATTGGTTACGAGCGTATTATGGAAGGTGGCACTTATGTCGGTGAGCTAAAAGGTAAACCAAAAGAATCAGAGTCTTTGATTGGATTACTCAAAGTTGGCCGCAAAATCGAACGTATCTTTGGTAATGTGCACTTAAGCTTTGGTACGCCGTTGCACCTTAGCGACTTTATGACGAAATTCGATGTGCCAGCCAATAGCTTGCCATCCGATCGTACTGACTCACCGCTTGATGAAAAGACCAGCGCTATGGTTGATAACATCGGTGTGAAAGTCATGCAGCATATCAATAAAGCTGCAGTCGTCACCCCTGTATCGCTATTATCATTGGTTTTACTATCGGCACCGAAAGCTGCATTGGATGAAAATATTTGCCGTGAGCAAATCGCACTGTACCAAGGTCTGGCTCAGCAGCTGGTTTACTCAGAGGATACAGTTATCACTGATATGACACCGCAGCAAATCATTGATTATGGTATTAAGCTAAAACTTATTGAGCGTACGCCGCATATCTTGGGCGATATCATTCAGGTCGCAGGTAAGCAAGCAGCGTTGCTCAGCTACTTCCGTAACAACATTTTGCATGTCTTTATTTTGCTGTCGTTCCTGTCTGCACTAGTCGCACGCAACGGACGTATTAAACGCAGCCGTCTCGATAGTATCGCTGAGCAGCTATATCCGTTCTTACAAAGTGAGCTATTCTTATATTATCCAGCACACGGCTTAGCCGATACGCTCAATAAGAAAGTTGACAACCTGCTGTCTCATGGGCTCATCGTTGACTTGGGCGATGATACGCTCAGCGTGCCTGAGTCTAATAGTAAGCACTATCAGCAGCTGCAAGTACTGGCAACTCCAGTTGGTCAAAGCCTTGAGCGTTACTTTATGACGCTTGCCCTACTCGCTCAGCAAGGCTCTGGTAATTTAACTGAAAACGAAGTTGTGGACCTGTGTCATCTGCTTGGGCAGCGTTTGTCTGTGCTCTATGCAGATGATATTCCCGATTTCTTTGATCGCGCCTTGTTTACCAGTTTCATTAGTGCATTGACTCGTCTTGACTATCTACAAAAAGACGATGAAACTGGCATACTGACTTTCGATCATCGTATTAATGACATTGCTCATCATGCTAAGTACGTACTAACGCCTGATATGATGCAAATCTTGCAACAAGTCGCTAGTTTAGACGAAGAAGAAATCACTCACGCTATTACTGAGATTAGTAATAAAAAACAGCGCAAGTTTGGGCGCAAGCGTTAATTTTAACAACTAGCCATACCCTTTAGAATTTTACGCTAAACAAAAAAAGACCGCTAACGATTAGCGGTCTTTTTTTGGATTGGACTATATTAAACAGCCGTATTAGTTAGTAATTTTCTTATACTTGGCACGCTTAGGACTGGCGTCATCACCCATTGTCTTTTTACGATATGCTTCAAACTCAGTATAGTTACCGTCGAACCAAACTGGGCCTTCTTCTTCGAATGCCAAGATATGAGTGGCGATACGGTCAAGGAACCAGCGATCATGTGATACAACCATTACTGTACCTGGGAATACTTGAATCGCATCCTCTAGTGCACGTAAGGTTTCGATATCCAAATCGTTTGATGGTTCATCGAGGAGCAATACGTTGGCGCCTTGCTTTAGCGTTTTCGCTAACTGCAAACGGTTACGCTCACCACCTGATAATTGACCAACGTGCTTTTGCTGATCTGAACCTTTAAAGTTAAAACGTCCGATATAGGCACGGCTTGGCGTGGTGTAGTCACCAACCGTAATGATATCAAGGCCATCAGAGACTTCTTCCCATACGGTTTTGTTGTCGTCTAGATGATCACGTACCTGACCGACATAGGCAACTTTAACACTTTCACCCAAATCAACTGAACCAGTATCTGGGGTATCGCGCTCAGTAATCATGTTAAACAGCGTGGTTTTACCTGCACCATTTGGACCGATAATACCAACGATACCACCAGCTGGTACGTTAAAGCTTAGGTTTTCATACAGCAGACGATCGCCGAATGATTTAGAGATGTCATTAATCTCAATAACCTTGTTACCCAAACGTGGACCAGGTGGAATATAAATCTCAGAAGTCTCATTACGTTTCTGGAACTCAGTTGAGTTCAACTCTTCGAAACGCTGTACACGAGATTTAGACTTGGCCTGTTGGCCTTTTTGGTTTTTGCGAATCCACTCAAGCTCTTTTTTTAGCGCTTTAGCAAATGATTCTTCTTGCTTGTTCTGCTGCTCTAGACGCGTGTTCTTTTGCTCTAGCCACTCAGTATAGTTACCTTCATACGGATAGCCATGGCCACGGTCAAGCTCCAAGATCCACTGAGCAACATTATCCAAGAAATAGCGATCATGGGTGATGGCAACGATCGTACCACTGTAGTTCTGCAAGAACTGCTCTAGCCATGCAACAGACTCGGCGTCCAAATGGTTGGTCGGTTCGTCAAGTAATAGCATGTCAGGGCGCGACAATAGCAGACGGCATAGTGCCACACGGCGTTTCTCACCACCTGACAGTTTGCTAACGTCAGCATCCCATGGTGGCAGACGGAGCGCGTCGGCTGCTTTTTCTAGCTGGTTATTTAAGTTGTGCGCATCCCAAGACTGGATGATATCTTCCATCTTGCCTTGCTCTTCAGCAAGCTTATCAAAATCAGCATCAGGCTCTGCGTATTCAGCATAGATAGCATCTAGACGTGCTAGCGCATCTAACGCTTCGCGCATACCGTCTTCGACATTGCCGCGTACATCTTTGCTGTCATCAAGCTGTGGTTCCTGTGGCAAATAGCCAACTTTGGTACCTGCTTGCGCGCGTGCTTCACCACTAAACTCAGTATCCACGCCTGCCATGATACGTAGCAAGGTTGATTTACCTGAACCGTTGATACCCAAAACACCGATTTTGGCACCAGGGAAAAACGATAGGTTGATATTTTTTAGGATTTCACGCTTAGGGGGAACAAGTTTTGACACGTTGTTCATCGTGTAGATATATTGAGCCATTAACACTCCGATAGACTGCATAGAAGAGAACAGCAAATGCAACTCAGCGATGATGCCAAGCGTGCCGTACCTCAAAATCAGGGTTACAAATTATAGGTCATTATCGCATTGTGGCGCATACCCTGCAAGCTGACAGGTTGTTTTACCAGTTGTTTTACTGTTTTTGACAGCAGGCTATGCCTTTTGGCTATAAAACTCGCTTTAAAAAATAACTCAAGGAGTCTTATCTTAATGAACTAACTTAACATTTTGATTCATTAGCGTTTTATAAAGACCACAAAAAATAGCATCAAAACTTTCGCAAATTTAATCAATAGCCGTTAGCATGTTAGTGTGGCTTAACAAGATCTAATGGTTCGATTATCAAAATCGATTGATCATCTGACCTTGTGCTTGTCTCAACACTCACTTTCATAGCAATCATACAGGTACTGATAATATGGCCAACGGCTATCGCCCTGAAATTATTCAACGTGCGTTTGTCGATTTTATCGGATCGCGCTTACATCCGTTTTGGTCATTGACGACGCCTAAGTTACGCCTGATCGCACGCTATACATTAAGTGATGATTTGATAGCACTTCGATTTGAGACCAATAAAGCCTTTAAACAGCAGGTTTCTGAGGTGAAGAATGGTTGGCAAGGTGGTCAATATCTTGATTTGCGTGTTTGTATTGATGGGGTCTATTACCAGCGCAGCTACTCGATAGTGGGCTTTGCGCATCAACCACTCTGGTGGCTCGACGATACTACCGAAAGCCATACGGCAGACCAACGTCATACGGTAACTATCGCGATTAAACCGCAAGGATTGGTATCTGACTATTTAACCAAGCAAATGCCACTGGCTAGCGTCGTTGATACAAGTCTGCCACTTGGTCAATTTACTTTGGAACAAACCTCAATACTAAGGCATGAAATATCAGATAGTAAGCAACCCTCTCCTTTGCTATTTATCGCTGGTGGTAGCGGTATCACGCCCATGCTCGGACTTATCACTCAAGCCCTCAGTAATGGACATCAGGTGACGCTATTGCATTACAGTCGGACTGTTTCATCCAAGCTGCAACATCAGTGGCAACAGCTGAACGATACTAATCCAGACTTTATTTATCATCTAATCCATACTGAAGATCCGACTACCTATTTGGCTGGCAAAAAGTACTTAAGCGCAGAGAGCCTGCTATCGCTAAACTTACCTCTAGCAGATACGCAAATATTTGCCTGCGGTTCACCAGCTTTATTAACTGGCTTATATAAAGCCGCTGCAGAGATAACTTGCTCTACAAATAAACAGCTGCGCGATAACATCGTAGTAGAGAACTTTGGTAATGCCCTAGCTAATGTTGATATCAGCAGTAATCAAACATTTAATAAAACGATACCTGTAGAAGAACACACTGTCTATTTGCGGTCACGGCAACGACAATTTAGCAGTGACACGACCATACTGGTTGCTGCTGAGAATGCAAATGTACGGCTAGCATATGGTTGTCGGCAAGGCATTTGCCAATTGTGCCGCTGTAATAAAGTCAGTGGCGTAGTCAAAAATATTCAAACAGGGAAAGTGAGTGGTGATGGTTACGAGTCTATTCAGACTTGTATCAACATTGCCATGACTGATTTGGTACTCGATGTTTAATGACTGGCTCAATAGAAAGCATATGCTAAACAACCTATGAGAAATAAAAGACAAGCGTTACTTTATAGGCTAAAACTCAGATAACTTATCAAACCGGATGCAGTGCTGCTTATTCATGCCGTTTCGGTTAAGGATTTATTTATGCGCTTATTACCACCCGTTACTACGCCACAATCTGCTGTACCTATCTTGACACCACTGTCCGATGCACAGCTAGCAAAAAACGCGCCTCTGCCTTTTACGCCGCAAACGCCGTACTCGCAGCTTAATGATGAAGCAATCAATGATAGCGTTCAGCCAGACACGTCCATACGGACTCGCTACCCAACAGTAACTGATGCACCCTTATCAAAGCCTCAAAGTGATGCTTTAGCTGCAGAGCTCAATGCCCTGTATAAAAGCGTTATGGACTCGCTAGGTAGTGAGGATGCACGCTACATACAGCGGATATATGCCGCCGTGGTATATAGTGAAATTATTGCCCGTGGTCTACTTGCAACGGCTGGGCGTATGCCATCGAAACGCAGTCTGGTCGCTACTTGGCTATTGGGTACGTCAATGCTTAGCTTTAGCAAAATATTAAATAACATGGAGCTGGGTCATAACGTCATGCATGGTCAATATGACTGGATGCAACACCCGCACCTTAATAGTCAAAAATTCGACTGGGATATTGTCTGCCCTGCTCCATTATGGCAACACTCACATAATTATTTACATCATACTTTTACCAATATTGTTGGCCGTGATCATGACGTAGGCTATCACTTGATTCGAGTGACTGACGAGCAGCCTTGGACGCCAGAAGATCGCTACAATATGTTTAGTACAGCGGTACTGGCATTTGGATTTGAATGGGCGGTAGCCTTTCATGACATCCAAATCAGTGCAGATGAATACGCTGACTCCCCTGATCTGCACAAAATCATGCAGCAAAAGTCTCGCGCGTTATTTGCCAAAATTGGACGACAAATAGGCAAAGACTATATTGCACTGCCGTCTGTGGTAGCGATGGCGCTAGGTCGTCGTAGCGCCTTTAGTACGCTGAGCGGCAACATGACTGCCAACACTGTCCGAAATCTATGGACGTGGGCAGTGATTTTTTGCGGGCATTTCACTGAGCAAGCGCATATCTATATCCATCTCGATGCCAATGAAAGTAAAGGCGACTGGTATGTACGCCAAATCCTTGGCTCTAGCAATATCAAAGGCAGCAAATGGTTCCATCTTTTGACAGGTAACTTGTCTCATCAAATTGAGCATCATATATTTCCCGATATGCCAGCTGCCCACTATGCAAAGATTGCACCGCAGGTACAGGCCATATGCCGTAAGTATGGTTTAAGCTATAACACTGGCCGCTTTGGTACGCAACTCAAGCAAGTACTCGGACGTATTTATCACTTTAGCAAACCTAGTGAAAAAGAATGGCAAGCCTATATGCAATCAACGGAAAATGCAGATAGTACTACTCATAAAGATGATAGGTCAGCGGCCAATTTAGAAGACAAATTATCGACAGAAAATACTGGTGGTCTCACTCGCTTTTTACCTCCAGTCGTTCGTAAAGCCATATCCTATGCATGGTGACATATTCAGATTTGCAACCAGATACGGCCATGATAAGGTAGGACAACAAACATAGGTGACGTTAACAGTCGTCCTATCTACCATTACGGTAAGCGTCTAGACTGTTAAGTATCAAAACTACATACTACACTGGCACTATCAAATTAATAAATATTTAATTCATAATAAAAATTCGACAATAAAAAATGGAGTATATTAATGAGTACCCAAACCTCTAAACCAAATCTAGACATTGTCCATAATCAAGCAGCAAAACGCTTCGAGACCTCTATCGATGGTCAGACAGGTTATATTAGCTATCAGGAAAGTGCTGACAAGTTGGTCTACGATCATACTATCGTACCGCAGCAATTAGGCGGTCAAGGCGTTGGTTCAGCACTGGTAAAGCACGCATTGAATTATGCGCGTGAACAAAACAAAAAAGTGATACCGCAATGCTCATTTGTCGCGTCATACATTAGCAAACATCCTGAGTATCAAGATTTAATTTAGCTAGCTAAGTAATTAGGCTCAAGTAATTCGTTAACTAGGTTCAGTTAAATGATATCGGTCAAAGCAGGAAAAATGTGCAAATATTTATTTCGCATAGGAGACATACCCTAGCACCACTTTTAATAAACCAATTCGACATAACAATAAAGGTTATTAATATGAGTAGTTTATCTGACAAACAAATCAATCTACAGCTAGAAGAGCTTGCTGGCTGGCAGCGTGACGGCAATAGTATCGTCAAAACCTATCATTTCAGCGATTTTATCGAAGCTATGAGCTTTATGAATCAAGCGGCATTTCATGCTGAAGCGCTTGAGCACCATCCTGAATGGCGTAACACCTACAATATCGTAGAAGTTCGTTTAACCAATCACGATACAGGCGGCATATCTAGTCTGGATATTCGTTTAGCCAAGCGCATGGAGCATATTATTCAGCCCAAACGGTTGTAGTAGCAAGTTTACAACGTATGCCTTTATGCCGATTATCTTTGCTCTGTACAAATTACCCTAGTTGAAGCAGACAAAAAAAGACCCTCAATTGAGGGTCTTTTTCATAATAATTCTTTATAACAGTGAGTCATGTTTACATTTTACGACTGACAAAGGCAACAATAAACAAAATCACAGCGACTGCTAAGAAAATGTATGCCAAATTAGCAGACAAGCCTGCGACACCACCAAAACCTAGGAAACTCGCTAATAATGCGATTACTGCAAAAATAATAGCCCAACGAAACATAATCTTCTCCTCAAATAATGGTAAAAAACAGATATTAGAATTTATATAGCATCTATTTAACTTGTTTTTATCTAATGCTAGTTATTACTATTTACGCTTATAGATTAGCAATGTTCGTCTCCAAAGAACGTTCATTTTAGTAATAATATCGGTAGGTTATGTAAAGTTTGTAGTGACTGTTAATGTCTCATACCTCTTTTTCTTTAATAGATGATATTTTCGAAATAGAATTATATTTCTGAATACAGCGTTATTTAACTGAGCGTTCTTAAACTAAGTGCTTTTTAATTGAACGTGTTTTTATTAGATGCTCTTTTACTGGACTCTGTTCCCCTAACTGCAGGTAGAACTATTTTAAATTTCTCACGTTATATGTGAAGTAGTATGTGAGGTAGGCTGCAAACTATAAACTGTAGCGACCTCACAAACCCCTAACCTAATCAAACGACTTGGTTTATAGTTTACTATCCACTTATTCTCAAATCTATTAAGGACAATACATATGGATACCAATACGGATACTGAAACCACTATACAAAAAACCAGCGGCGACACACGCCCTTATGCAGTTGTTCTATATGGTGCGACAAGCTTCGTCGGTCAGATCACTGCCCACTATTTAACCAATTTTTTATTAAATAATAAGAACGAAGATGGCTCAAATGTATCATGGGCAATCGCAGGTCGTGATGAAGATAAACTCAATAAGTTGCAGGCCAAACTTGAGAGTAAGGTAGACATTATTATTGCTAACAGTAACGATGCTGCCAGCCTTGATAAGATGACAAAGCAAACTCAAGTCATCATCTCTACTGTAGGCCCATATCTGAAATATGGTGAGCCACTGATTAAATCTTGTGCTGAAAACGGTACAGATTATGTCGATCTTACTGGTGAGGCCATTTTCATCAAAGATATGATGGATAAGTACCAAGATACTGCCAAGCAAAGTGGTGCCCGTATTGTTAATTCTTGTGGTTTTGACTCTATCCCGTCAGATTTGGGCGCATACTTTACCCAAGCTAAGGCAGAAGAGAAGTTCGGCGAGACCTGTAATGTCATCCATATGCGTGTCAAAGCAGCGAAAGGTGGTATCTCAGGCGGTACTATCGCATCGATGGCATCAATATTTGAAGAAGCTGGCGAAGACAAATTACGTCGCAAACAAGTGGCCAATCCTTACCTGTTAAACGATGATACCGATGTACCAAACGTACGTCAGGACAATGTCAGCAAACCAGTATATGACAGCAATCATAAGCGCTGGTTAGCACCGTTCGTCATGGCCACCATCAACACGCGTATTGTCCATCGTACTAACCAATTGCTCAGCTATGAGTACGGTCGCGATTTCAAATATGACGAAGCAATGTGGATGAAAGATGGCGTCAAAGGAAAACTGTCTAGCTATGCTATGAGCGCAGGTTTATTGGGCTTTGCTACTGCGATGATGATTAAACCAAGTCGCGAGTTACTATCCAAGCACGTCTTACCAAAAGCTGGCTCAGGCCCTTCTAAGGACGAGCAAGAGAATGGCTACTTTGATATTCGTCACTTTGGCCAAACGGCTAAAAATGACACTATTACCGTTAAAGTAACAGGTGATAGAGATCCTGGTTATGGCAGTACCTCTCGCATGATTTCGCAGGCGGCATTATGTCTGGCACAAGATATCAGCAAAGAGGACGTTGGCGGTGGGTTCTGGACACCAGCATCTGCGATGGGAGATAAGCTAATAACACGCTTAGAGGCGCATTCTGGTCTTAGCTTTGAAGTGATTGATAGTTAATCTATTGAGTAATGACAAAGGCTCAATGTCTTTATGACCGTATCTTGGTTTCGAGATACGGTTTTTTATGGTTTACTCTAAATATTTAGACGAAGATTAAATTAAGAACAACGTATTTTTTTGGTGAACAATGTTTCTGTTTACCGATTATTTAATACTTTATGATACTAACCATTAATCCAATATTGCTACTATCATTTTATAGATATTGTAGAAAAATTATATATAAATATTAGTTTAGTGAAGTATATGTTATCAAAGGATTTATATAATAGAACTTAAGAACTATCTAAACACTGGCTTTAAATTATAAATAAAAAATACTGATAAAAGTCTTTATAATACTGACAAACAACACTCAAAAAAACTATTAATAACAATCAGCTAAGTTTAAATAACAACTATAAGCAATCAAATATTCATATGTTGAATACTAGAGACATTGGTAGATATTTATAACTAACAGACTCATTTATTAACAGCTTTAATAACACAATCAACCTTTGCTACCAATGAGTTTTAGAAAAATCTAGAAGCTAAAACATCAGCTAGACTTTAAGTATGACAGTTTCATAACGTCACAAGAAAACATTAAACTGTTAGAACCTTAATGAGTTTGCTACTGAAATATAAACTACATCGTTGATAATTTGCATACAGTATTTACAGACACCTTTAAATAAAAACGGCTCATCATTAAATATGAGTTATCGTTTTTAACTATTGCTAATTATGTATCATGGAGTTTTATAATGAAAAAGAATGTTTTATCACTAATCGTCGGCGCTACCCTTGCATTACCAACTATGGCAATGGCAGCACCCGTTAACAATAGCGATCTAATGCCAGCAGATATGCGTAATGCTGCTGTCAAAAGCACTGTACAGGCCGAAATAGAAGGTCCTGATGGTGAGTTGCTCGCGACCCAACCTGGCGCTGTAGATGTCGAAGCGTCAAATACTGCTGATGTCGATATGGATATGAGTAATGAAGCAGATGAAATGAACGACGAAACTGACGATATGGATAATGAAGCAAGCGATGATAACGCAGCTTTGATGAATAACGCTCAGGCAACAACCAATGCGGCAGCAATGACTAATGCTACAACTGCTCAGGCTCCTGTACAGAACGCTCAAGCGCCTAACATGCAACACAGCAATGCAGACTATCAGCCTTTAATCGCAGGTGAAGCAGCTACTGAGAATAAAGTTGCAGATGCTGCTAGTACTTTGCAAGAAAAGAAAAAAGACAAGCGTGGTGAATTATTAGCTACTCAGCCAGCAAACGTACAGTTTAAAGAAAACCGCCGTATCGCTGTATCACGTTAAGCAGATAGGTAGTTTATTTGATTAATTTGTAAGCGTATTACTTATATAAAAAGGCAGCCATATGGCTGCCTTTTTATTGTACATGATTATAAATTTTAGCTATTTTTAGCAGCATTTATTTCTTATTTTTAGTCACGCCAGCTTCTTGTAATAAAGCACCGAGTGTACCCATTTTACTTGGGGCTTCAGCTTTATCATTTTTTACTGGCTTACTACGATTGCTCGCGTTGTCTCTATCCTGACGCTTGCCACGTGGCTTAGACGGACGTTTGTCAGCAGCTGGACGGCTATTATTTGGACGGTCACTATTTGCATTATTATTGCGTGGACGACTGGTTCTCTCGCTATCTGTACTAGCTGTCGTAGACTTGGCAGCCGTACGTACAGGTTTTTCAGATTCAGGCTTCATGCTAAAGCCGATACGACCACGTTTTTCATCGATGGAGATAACACGAACCGAAACGATATCACCAGGTTTGACACGGTTCATAGGATCTGCGACAAAGTCATTGGCCATCTGCGAGATATGTACCAAGCCATCCTGATGTACACCAACATCAACGAAACAACCAAAGGCCGTTACATTGGTGACTACCCCTTCTAACATCATGCCTTCGCTCAAATCTTTGATGCTATTGACGTCATCACGGAAATTGGCTGTTTTAAATTCAGGACGAGGATCACGAGCAGGTTTGGCAAGCTCTTCGATAATCGCTTTTACGCTGACATTATCGTCGTTAGCAGCCAATGTAGTCGTATCGATAGTATTTAACACGCCATCATTACCGATGACTTCTGACAACGGCTTTCCCGCTTGTGCGAGTAAACTATCGACCAATGCATAGCTCTCTGGATGCACACCAGTGGCATCTAATGGATTGCTACCATTATGAATACGCAAGAAACCAGCTGCTTGCTCAAATGTCTTAGCGCCTAGACGTGGGACGTTTTTAAGCGCTTCACGGCTATCAAATGCACCATGCTCTTTGCGATAGGTGACGATTTGCTGCGCTACATTGCGGTTAAGACCTGCGATGTGAGCCAGGATAGCTGGGCTGGCTGTATTTACGTCCACACCCACGGCATTCACGCTATCTTGAGTTACTTTATCAAGACTATCGGCAAGTTGGTTTTGATTGACGTCATGCTGATATTGACCCACACCAATGGCCTTTGGATCAACTTTCACAAGCTCTGACAATGGATCTTGCAAGCGACGCGCAATAGAAACTGCACCGCGTACAGAAACGTCTAGATTGGCCAGCTCTTCACTAGCAAGTTCACTCGCTGAATAAACAGACGCGCCCGACTCATTAACGATAACGGCTTTGGCTTTTAGTGCATCGTTCGCAGCCAAAATCTCTTTAATCATCGCATCTGTTTCGCGACTTGCCGTACCATTACCGATAGCGACCAAATCAACGTTATAAGTGCTTAACAGCTCATCGATGACTTTTTTAGCTTCATCCATCTTATTATCAGGTGCAAATGGATACACTGTCGCGATGACAGGCTTCTCTTCGCTATCTGACATGACATGACCTTGCGCATCGACGATGGCCATTTTTACGCCATGACGGATACCAGGATCGACACCTAGGATGACTTTAGGACCTGCAGGTGCAGACATTAGCAAATGCTGTAAGTTGCTAGCGAACACATCAATCGCATCCGCTTCTGCGGCTAGGCGCTTTTCAGTTAACAAACGGTGCTCGATATGCGGACGCCATTTGTCTTTCCACAAGCTACTGGCTGCCTCTGACAAAAACTCACGGCGGGCTGCTGGCGCTTTGGCATCAACATCGAAATGATTGATAATTTTTTCGATAAATGGTGCATCTTCGCCTTCAATCTTTAGACCCAAGACGTTTTCTTGACGACCGCGCAACATTGCTAATAGGCGATGATTTGGCAGTCGAGCAAGGCTTTCACTATGCTCAAAGTAGTCTTTGAATTTTTCGCCAACTTCGCGCTTTTCTTCGCTCGCAACGCTCGATACGATACTGGCAGTTTTGGCAAAACCACTGCGTAAGTTGTCCAACAAGCCCAATGCTTGTGTCCATTCATCAACGATAATCGCTTGTACGCCAGCGAGTTGCTTTTCGTTATCGCTAAAATCAACCTCGATTTCATTACCACTGTCATCAGTGATACTTGACTGGACTTGATAATCAGCCAAGGCATCCATCGGAGTGATCTCTTGGGTCAAGACCGCTTGGGCAGCAGCATCAAGACCAGCGGCGCGAGCTTTGGCAGCAGGTGAACGACGACGCGGACGATATGGCAGATAGATGTCTTCAAGCTCAAGCTTAGACGTCGCATTATCGATACGTGTCTGTAGCTCGTCAGTCAGATTGCCCTGTGTGCTTAGTAGCTCAGTAATTTTGAGGCGACGTGTTGCCATGTCACGCTCGTAATTAAGCGACTTCTCTAAAGCACGCAGCTGCGCATCATCAAGATTCTGAGTCTTTTCTTTGCGGTAACGCGCAATAAAAGGAACCGTCGCGCCTTCATCATAAAGTTTGACAAACGCATTGACTTGAGCAGTCTTAATGCCAAGCGCGCGAGCAAGCTTGTCGTGAATATTCGCGTGTGTGGTTGCATCTAAAACCTGTGCATTTGTCGAGGTTTGAGATGACGTTAAGGTATCAGTGCTACTCATATACGTATCAATCGTTGAGAAATGTAGCTTTGCATTATAGCAAAAGCTGCATGAATAAAAATCCTTTTTATCTTTTCGTTATTTATTGCGCATTTTAGGACGCAAATCGTTCTATATCGCACATCCTATGGACTTGTTAAACAAACGCATACAGCATTTATTATCATGGGTGATGCAATTCTCGGTGCAATCTTATACACTAAAGTATCAATAACACAAATATTGATATGTGCTGACATATTGAACAATAGTTTTTAATTTTATGAAGTGCTTATTCGTAACCAATAATTAAATAATGATAATTAGTGGCAGTGTTTTTGCTCATAGCTATTTACTTGTAGTTTCTGATAACAATAATTTTTATAAAAGGATGCCTGTATGACTGATAACAACAGCCCTGACACGTTAACTCAGCGTATTTTAGTTGTCGATGACGACGCTCGTCTGCGCTCTTTGTTGCAACGCTTCCTAGAAGACGACGGCTTTGTCGTTCGTACCGCTCATGACGGCAGTCAGATGGACAAACTCATGCAACGTGAGCTTTTCTCTTTGGTCGTGCTCGATTTGATGCTGCCAGGCGAAGACGGTATCAGTATCTGTAAGCGTCTGCGTGAGGACAATGCAGATATTCCTATCATTATGCTTACTGCTAAAGGTGGCGATGCAGACCGTATCGCCGGTCTAGAAGCGGGTGCAGATGACTATCTGCCCAAGCCTTTTAATCCAAAAGAGCTGTTGGCTCGTATCAAAGCTGTATTACGTCGTCAAAACCGTGAGTTGCCAGGTGCACCAAGTCATCAAATGGAAGTGGTCGAGTTTGGTCCATGGACACTAGATCTATCGACACGTACACTTAAACGCGATGGTAACGTAGTCACTTTGACGACAGGTGAGTTTTCAGTGCTAAAAGCGCTCGTACAGCATCCACGTGAGCCATTGACCCGTGATAAATTGATGAACCTTGCCCGTGGTCGTGAATGGGGTGCGATGGAGCGTTCTATCGACGTCCAAGTATCACGTCTGCGTCGTCTGATTGAAGACAACCCTTCACAAGCGCGTTATATCCAGACCGTCTGGGGCGTTGGCTATGTGTTCGTTCCTGATGAAGCTGAGGTAGAAACCATCAAGAGTGAATAGCTTTTGACTGATCTAATTCCTTTTAATATAGGCCGTGTTTGTTTACTCACAAACACGTGCCAATATGATGAGCCTATTTGTGAAAAACCCAATTATTTTTCAAAACATACCCTGCACGTTAGTGACAGGGTTTTTAGGTGCTGGCAAAACCACTGTAATTAATCAGTTACTGGCCACAAAACCTGATGACGAACGCTGGGCCCTCTTAATCAATGAGTTTGGCCGTATCGGTATTGATGGCGCACTCCTTGCAAGCTCCCAAGATAACGAGCTTGAGCAAAAAAATATCGCCATTCGTGAGGTCAGTGGTGGCTGTATTTGCTGCACCAGTCAGCTGCCTCTGCAAATTGCAATCAGTCGCCTTCTCAGTGAGCATCATCCGCAGCGATTACTCATTGAACCCACAGGGTTAGCTCATCCACGTGAGCTGATACTACAACTTAGTGCGCCGCACTGGCAAACTGCCCTAAAAATGAATGCTGTGATAACCGTACTGAGTGGCGAGCAGTGGCAACAGATTAAGTATCGTGACCATGATGGCTATCAAGCGCATGTCCGTGATGCCGATGTGCTGATAATCAATCGTTATACCCAATTAAATACTAGCGAAAAACAAGTCTTAGTAGAATGGATAGCCAAGCTAAATTCACAAGTAAAAATCATTTGGGACGCTTCTGAATTAACGGCATCTGAGGCAATAGACTCATCAGATGTTCATTCATCAGATAAGTTTGTAGCAAATAAACTTGTAGCAGATGCATCCTTGTCTACGTTAAACGACCAACTGAATCAGCCCAGCTCTATCATTTCGAATCAACGAAAAGTCAGTATCTCTAATCATCAAAAATCGATGATTGGTTTACAGTCTCAAGCCAATTCTTTAGCAACTGTGCCATCATCGAGTTCATTTACCGATGAGACCAAAGCTCAGACTAGTGCTGATAGTGATCTGCCCTATCGCTACCATGAAGAGCAGCAAGATTTTCAATTGGCTGGATGGCGACTACCTGCACACTACATATTAAACGCTGACGATTTACAGAATTGGTTGTTAGCATTGCTAAGCTGGCAACGTATCAAAGGCGTGGTGCATACTTCTGATGGCTGGCTGCAGATCAATTTTAACCCTGGTAGTCTAACCACCAGAACCATCGACCCACAGACTGATAGTCGATTGGAAATTATTTTGCAATTAGGCAATACTGTCGATACACATGCTGCCGATAAAGCTATAGGAAAATCAGAAACTGAGAATGATGCCAAAGCGTCATCAGTATTGTTAGATTGGGAAAAGTGCGATCGCGAACTGATGGCACTGGTTATATAGCAATAGACAAAAAGAGGGCGGACACTGCTATTTTATCTAGCAATGTCCGCCCTTTCTTTTTTCAACGCAACTAGGGCGTGTCCTCATTTTAAAAATGGTGTTAAAAATAAGATAAATCGCAGTCAAACAAGGAAAATAGCGCAGATAATATCGAGATATTAGTCAGCTATTTAACGCTGTTTGGCAAGATTTAGCCATTTTCAACCCATTTAGATGACTATCAATTGAATTGATGACACGCCCTTTCTTAACGCAATTGACTGTCTTTACTACCACGACGATTAAAAATTTCTGCCGCTTTTGCTTCTTGTTCAAGCTCCGTCTGACAGCTAACACAATGTTGAATACCGGGCACCGCTAGTCGCCTTGCCTCTGGAATAGGCTTACCACATTCATCACACAGCTCAGCACTTACACCTGTCGGTAACGAACGTCGCGCTCGCTCCAACGCATCATTTACCGTTGCATCCATCTGTTCGTGCTCAGCACCATCTCTTGACCAGCCACCTGCCATAATCTTATCCTATTTTTTATTCATTATAATTAGACACTACAAATGTCTTTAATAACAAATAGATGGGGCTGGCTATGGTTAATTGCAACCTGCAATAGTTTATAAAACCGTCAATAAAGAATAGCGTAATTATTTTGACTCAACTTAAAACTTCGCTACTAATCTTTAGGTTGTAGCTCAATCACTTGACCGCGTACGCCAATGCTCTCATCACTCATCAGACAGACATAGCCTGCCATGATATCTTCAGGTGTTTTTAAGCTCATAGGGTTTTCACCTGGATACGCATGCGCACGCATATTGGTACGAGTACCACCTGGATTAATGCAGTTAAAACGCAAATTGGTAGTGTTCTGCGTCTCTTGAGTAAAGATATCACTCATCCCTTCTACTGCTTGTTTGGAAAGTGCATAAGCACCCCAAAATGCGCGAGGATGCGTACCTACAGTGCTAGAGGTAAAAACAACAGACCCATGATCAGCATCTTTTAATAGCGGTAATAGCGCTTGAGTCAGCATAAAAGTCGCTGTGAAATTAACTTTCATCACTTGGGCAAAAGTATCGACGTCATACATCTCAAGCGGCGTCAATTGTCCTAATACACCAGCATTATGCAATATGCCATCTAACTGGCCGACTTCTTTATTGATTAGTCCTTCAAGCTGCTGCATTTCAGCGTAAGTCGCCCCTTCTAGGTTCATAGGCAACATAGCAGGCTGCTTACCACCAAGACTTTCAATCTCATCGTAGACGTATTCAAGCTTGCTGCTAGTGCGTCCTAACAATAAGACAGTGGCGCCATAACGAGCATAGGTCAATGCCGCAACACGGCCAATACCATCCCCTGCTCCAGTCACTAAAATAGTCTTACCATCTAGGCAATTACTGGACGGTACAAAGCTACGAATGTCATCATGAGTCAAAGGCTGAATAGGACTTTGAACCGTTTTTTTATTGTCTTGTGGAACGACTGGTTGGTTATTATTGTTACTCATGGCATTGCTCACTACTTATCATTAAATCGTTGAGGATATGTACTTATGGTTGTAAAACTGGTGATATATAGCAGTCTACAAATACTCAAACTTACCAGACGATAGCAGCAATTTATTTAACTGCTCAGGCGTATCTGTAATATAGTCGGCGCCCCATTTTTTTAAAGACTTTTGATCTTCAGGTGGAATATATCCATAAGCGGCCAAAATCGTTGGCATGCCAGCGGCGTTGCCAGCTTCAATATCACGTACATGGTCACCGACATAGAGTACGCAGCCCGCTGCCCCTCGCGGAATACCAAGTTTTTCTAGCGCCATATACATTGGCTCTGGATCTGGTTTCGTACGTGATACATCATCTGGACAGACCAAAACCGCACAGCGTTGATCCAGTTGCATCTCACTTAATAGCTTTTCGGCTAGATAACGTGGTTTGTTGGTAACGATTCCCCACGGCACACCCTTTGCTTCAAGCTCAGTCAGTACCGCTTCAAGCGCCTGAAACACGCAGCTATCGACACAGATATCTGCTTCATAATCATCTAAGAACTGATGACGAAACTCAAGCAACGCTTCTTCGCTGACTTCGAGTTGATCGTTATGTCTTAGCATCAATTGCACCATAGCTGAGGCACCCGCAGAGACTTGCTCACGGATTTCTGCTTCAGGCGGTGCCTGCCAATCATTTTCGAGACTCATTTTACCAATGATACGAACAAAATCAGCAGCAGTATCGATTAATGTCCCATCAAGGTCAAATAAAACAGCTTTTACGAATTGGGTCATAGTGAATGCTCTTGAGATTGATGACGTGTTTGGTGAAAGTATGGCAAATAAATGGCTGCGTGCAGAATCAAGCCAGTGGCTTTTGTACGGCTATCATATAATTAACATCGACGTTTTGGGCAAGCCAGTAGCGTTTGGTTAGCGGATTATAATGCAAACCGATAATATCCTGACGAACAAATCCAGTATTAAGTGCCATTTTGTCTAATTCAGCTGGCGTGATAAATTTGGCATAGTCGTGGGTGCCGCGATCAAGCAATCGCAGCACATACTCTGCACCAACGATGGCAAACAGATAAGACTTAGGATTGCGATTAATCGTTGATAACACACAGACGCCGCCAGGAGCCAGTAACTCATAACAAGCCTGCACAATCGAGCTAGGATCTGGCACGTGCTCTAGCATCTCCATACAAGTCACTACATCAAACTGACCAGCCTGCGTTTTTGCCAACTCTTCAACGGGTATATGTTGATAACGAAGCGTATTCTCTAACTGGCTTTGCTCTGCATGTAACGCAGCAACTTTTAAGTTCTCTGTACCTAAATCAATCCCTGTCACATCAGCACCGCGGCGAGCCATAGATTCTGACAATATTCCGCCGCCGCACCCTACATCAAGTACTTTTTTGCCAGCAAGTCCTTGCTCAGCAGTTTTATTAGCAATGTCGTGATTGTTAGCAGCGTTTTGATAGCCACGTTTAACGTTTTCTTCTATCCAATTTAGACGTAATGGATTAATCTCGTGTAGCGTTGCAAAAGCCCCTGTGTTGCTCCACCACTCACTCGCCAAGTTATTAAATTTTTCGACTTCGCTAGGATCTACGTTGATGGTATTAGCCTCTGTATTATTGAAAGCGCTATTGTTATTTTGATCACTCGAAGTTGATGAAGAATTTAAAGCTGGGCTCATGGTATGTTCCTTGATTGTCACTATCGTTATTATCGTTTACAGTGCACGATTATGTGCTTAATATTAGCATGAGAGTAGCAGTTTTGTCGTAAGCACATCGTCACCGATTGTGAATAGGCTTAAACTTTACCCTGTTTTTTGGGCAGTATCTTAATATAGAAGAGCTAAATACTTTTGTGACAATATCGCATCCTAATACTTTCGACTATCTTAAATCTTACATAGAAATAAAGTAGACGTTTGAGAAACAGTAGGTTCAGAAAGTAACAAGCAATATACCTTAAATAATAGCTAACAGCTTTACAACTATCGGTTAAGAATGCGATTCACAAGTACATACATTTTACGTTATCATAGTCGATACTTTGCTATTGTTCGATTATACTCGACACTGTCTGGTTTAGACCCTTTAAAAACTATATATTTTAGAGTGTCACATGTTTAACAACCATATAGACACCAACCTCTTAACCCATTCTAAGTCTCCACACCTCAAGGATAAAGTATGAAACGTGTCATCACACTGACTGGTCTAGCCATGGCCATTGGACTTGCCTCTATGGGCGCACAAGCTGCAGACTATGTCGCTGGAAAAGATTACCGTGTGCTAGACAACCCAGAGAAAATCAGCGGTGATGCTATCATTGTTCGTGAATTCTTTTGGTATGGCTGCCCACATTGTAATGCGCTTAACCCGCATATGGAAAAATGGGCAAAAACCAAAGACAAAGATGTTGCCTTCTTCAAGACACCAGCAGCACTTAACCCTGTTTGGGAAGCCAATGCTCGCGGTTTCTATGCGGCTCAGCTTCTAGGCTTTGAAAGCAAAACTCATGACGCATTATTTGACGCTATCCATAAAGATGGTAAAAAACTGTTTGACCAAGCGTCACTAAGCAAATGGTATGCATCAAAAGGTGTTGATGAAAAGAAATTTAATAGCCTATATAACTCATTTGCTGTTGGCACAAAAATCGGTCGTTCTCAAGAAGGCGCCAAGCGTTATCAAATCACTGGTGTCCCATCTGTCGTTGTACAAGGCAAATATGTGGTAACTGGTGAAAACGCTAAAGTCGCTAAAGTTGTTGACTATTTAGTTGACAAAACTCGCGCTGAAAAGAAATAATTCGAGCCATGAATACTTGAATAACTCACATGACGTACAGCATATCTGTATGTCGTGCACAAAAAAGCCAATCATAAATTGATTGGCTTTTTTGCATCTTAACCTTTTAGCTATACGTCTTTTAATCACCCATTTTTTAACTACTAATCTTTCAACTAATAAAATTCTAATTAATAGATTTCTAGCTTGGTATATAGATGTTATTTCTTCAGCTGCGATAAAATAGCCACTTCACGTATATAGCTTGCCAAATCTGCTTTAGATTCTGCTAGCAATTCATCATCTTGCATATGTTTGGCATACTCTATCCACAATAATAACTGATACATACTGTGGTGCTCAGAAGCTTTATATTGCTTCACAAACTGCTTGAGTGTACCTTCATCATTGATGTTTAAACGCTCGTACCAGCTTTCTATTTTTGAGACTTGCTCTTTAGGAAAAAAGGCATCAAACAATGCTTTTATCAACTCATGACGATTTTCTTCAATCATAAGCTTGCCGACACGTTTGGTCTGACGATTACGAGCATTGGCGCTGGTAATATCAGCCAATGCCATTAGCTCTGCCATAAAATAATCACTGGCAGGTAAGGCTTTTAGCTGTTTTTTCGATAAGCTAGCAAGCGGTATAGATAATTGCTGCAAGCGCTCATGGGCTTTTTTGAGTTCTGTGCGCGAAACGCGCATGTCCTGTTCTTTCCAGTCGATCATAAAAGCTTTCCAAAATAATAATTAATAAATTAAATAGTGTCTGATATCACTACCAACGACTTTTTTCGCGGTGTTTTGCCAATACCTTCACGCCTTTAGGCATAGCATCAGCAAGGCGGCGTTGTAGATGATCAGTGATAAAAACAGAGCGATGTTTGCCGCCCGTACAGCCTATGGCAACCGTGACCGTATGACGATTATTGTGCAAAAACTCTGGTAGCCAACGGGTCAAAAACTTATCGATATCACCCATCATTTCTGCTACTTCTGGATAATCTGAGAAGAAAGCCCCTACCTCAGTATCCAGACCTGTCGAGTCACGTAACTCAGGATTCCAATGTGGATTCGGTAAAATTCTAACATCGAATAAAAAGTCAGCATCAATAGGGCTACCGTATTTAAAACCGAAAGACAGTAGATTGATGAAAATCTGGTTGTCCATGCCTATGTGTTCACGCAAGCTGTCTTTTAACTGATGGATATTTAGGCTACTGGTATCAATCCTAATATCAGCGTGACTAGCAATTGGTTCTAATAGCTCAACTTCTTTTTTGATAGCAGCAGGTAAGTTGAAAGTAACATGCTTAGCATTATCACTATCAATATCAATATCCTGTGACATTAGCGGATGTACGCGTCGCGTCGCATTGAAACGAGCTATCAGCGTACTCTCTTGTGCAGTCACATATAAAATCTGTACCGCATGAGTCCCATAAGTCTCTTTAAGAGAAGCATACGTCACTGCAAAGTTAGATAAATCAGCACGTGGAGTTCGAATATCAACACCAAGCGCAATACGATGAATGCCGCTTTCATTGACTAATTTATGAGCAGCATTAGGTAACAAAGACAGTGGTAGGTTATCAATAGAGTAATAGCCTAGATCTTCTAAGATATTCAATACTGAGGTTTTACCAGATCCTGAACGCCCTGAGACCACCAATATACTGAGTTTATTCGTAGACGTCTGATCCGCTATCGTTGCTGCCGAATTACTATTTTGATCCTGACTTACACCCATGATCTACTCATCCAAGTCTATTATATCTAGTCTACTGCTACGTTATAAAAGCTAATTTACCACTACCAACTGATTGTCTAATAAGCGTGCTCGTCCTAGCCATGCTGCGACTAAAATAACGATGTTTTTGTTTTCTATATTAAAGGTTGTAGAGTCGCTCATAATAGAACCTAACTCATCAGTCTTTATTTCCAAATAATCAATAACAAAGCCTGCGTCACTAATACGTGTCCGCGTATCTACTAATAGCTTATCAAATGCTTGCTGACTAAGAGCCGTACTTTTCAAACTCTGCGCTAATTCTTGCAATGCTTGATGTAATACAGGGGCAACTTGACGCTCATTTGCACTTAAGTATTGATTGCGCGATGATAGCGCTAAGCCATCATCAGCACGAACAATAGGTGCGCCAATGATATTAATAGGATAACTCAAGTCACGTACCAACTGCTTAATGATAGCAAGCTGCTGATAGTCTTTTTGTCCAAATACCGCCACATCTGGTTGTACGATATTGAATAATTTAGCGACAACAATACCAACACCATCAAAGTGTCCAGGACGTGAGTGACCACATAACTGATTGGCAATAGCCCCTGCCAACACAGCAGTAGGTGGTGGTAATACTGGGTACATTGCATCAATTCTAGGTGCAAACACATAATCTGCATCCACTGTCGCAAGCTTAGCTACGTCTGCATCTAATGTACGTGGATAGCTATCGAAATCTTCCCCAACGCCAAACTGAGTAGGGTTAACGAAGATACTGACCACCACTACATCTGCATGCTGTTTGGCAGTTCTTACCAGCTCAAGATGACCGTCATGCAGATTACCCATCGTTGGTACTAACGCAATGCGCTGCTGACGGCCTTGTTTGTCATTTTGCTGACCACGATAAGGCTGCAGCGCTTCACGTAGTGAGGAGATATCATGATAAATAATTGGAGACATGATTACTTTTCTTCTATTCAAACGTTCTGTTGTTCAATAGCGTAAATAACTTTAATAACGTCAAAATCAGCTAAATTGGTGCTGCTCAGTCGGGAAGCTACCTTCGCGTACTGACTGCTGATAGAGCGCAAAAGCACCTTCGATACTGTGTGCGCTATTACGCTCATCTGTTAAAAAATCATGGACAAAACGTGGCACTCGGCCATGCGCCATACCTAGCATGTCATGCATAACCAATACCTGACCATCAGTATCGGCTCCAGCACCAATACCGATAACTGGCACAGCAACAGCTTCAGTAACGGCTTTTGCAAGCGCGGCTGGAACACATTCTAATACTAGTAATGCAGCACCAGCATCGACGACTGCTTTGGCATCGGCAAGCAGTTTATCAGCTGCTTCATCACCGCGACCTTGAATTTTATAGCCGCCAAACACGTTGACAGACTGCGGGGTCAAACCAAGATGTACACAAGTTGGTGTACCTGCTTGCGCCAAGGTCGTTACCAATTCACACAGCTCGCTACCACCTTCGATTTTTATGACATGCGCCCCTGCTTGCATTAGCGTGCGGCTATTAGCAACGGCTTCTGGCAATGTCACATAACTCATAAACGGTAGATCAGCTAATATCAACGCGTGCTTATTACTACGGGCAATATTGGCAGTGTGATAAGCCATATCATTGACTGTTACAGGTAGTGTCGAGTCATGGCCTTGTACAACCATGCCCAAGCTATCCCCAATTAGAATCGTGTCAATTTCGGCTTTTTCCATCATTCGTGCAAACATCGAGTCATAACAGGTCAAGCAAGTGAACTTGGTACCGTCTTTTTTAAACTTATTTAGAGTAGATAATGTTGTCATATGACCCTCAATTAATCTGCAATGCCTTTGATTATCAATATTGCTACTATAAGAGCTATGCTTGAAATACGTTAGACGAATCTTTCAAACATTTAATGTCTATCACTTAGCATCAATTACTTATAAACAATCGCTTGATAATAATGTTAAACCTGTCCAATCACGACTTTGGGAATAGTCACCTATCGACTTACCGGCGATGGTTAAGTTTGGTGCCAACTCTCGCAGTGGTATTAAGACAAAATTGCGCTCACTTAAGCCAGCATGCGGTATTGTCAGTGTTGGATCAGTAATCTGTTTCTCGCCGTATAGCAAAATATCAACATCTAGACTACGTTCACCCCAACGACGCAAACGTGCCCGCTTGGCCATGCTCTCTAACTGCTGACAAAAAGCAAGCAGCTCATAAGGGGGAAGTGTCGTTTCAAAACCAGCTACTGCATTAACAAAATCTGGCTGATCTTGCGGACCCATCGGTGCTGAAGCGTAAAAAGAAGAGACACTTACTTCACGTACCTGCTCATGTGCTCGCATTACTGCAAGTGCCTGCTGCAAATGATCGGCAGGCGAACCTAGCTCATTAGCGAGGTTGCTACCCAAGCCCACATAACAGGTAACCCAGTTACTATTATCTGTACTGTTATTCATATTATGCGCTTTCAGTACTAGGCTGACGGCGGCGGCGCTTCGATGGTACAGGGCCTTTGTTATCAGTTGCTTTTATAGCAGGCATCTGATCATTCGTATCTTGCTTCGCTTTAGCAGCCTTTGCAGTAGTTGCTTTCACCGATTTCTTGGCTCTCGCGGGTGCAGCGGTTTTTGTCGCGTCTTTGCTATCTAATGCCTTGCTACCTACTTCCTCTACACTTTTAGTATCGCTTTTATTAGTCGATTCAACTGCAGGTTTAGGCGCTTTTTTCACATACTTCGCTGCTGGCTGTGCTTTGCTATTACTACCCTGCGAATTATTACTGCCTTGTACTTCGATATTGCTCGCACTATCTACAGTAGGTTGACGACGGCGACGCTTGTGCGGGATCGGCTCGTTATTCATACTGACTAACGCAGGTGATCTTGCGATCGAGCGAGCTGGTCTAGCCTGACTAGCTGACGCTTGAGCTTCTGGCTGGTTAGTATTAGACGGCTGAGTGCTACTATCTACGCGCTCAGCTTTAGCCACTTGTTTTGGTGCATTTTGATTAGTTGATGCTGGCTTTCGCACAGGTGCTTTACTACGTTTCGACGTATTATCAGCTGACAGTTGCTTCTGTAAAGGTGGCACAACGTTCTCGTGCTCGATAACAAATAATGGCTTAGGCTTTGCCTGTTGACTTGCCGATTGTTTGTTATTAGCAAGAGACAACTGCTGTAGCTGAGCAAGCTCGTTATTGTCTTGCTCTACTTGCTGCACGTTTTGTCTTCCGCTGTCATTGCGGCCAGCTTTAGATTGGCTGGCAGCACGGCGACGACGGGCTGGAATATTTGACGAATCATTTACCATTGATTGCTCATTTCTACCTTTTTCAGCACGGTCATCGGCTTTGTTTTGCTTTGTACTGTTCTGATTAGGTGTTGCGTTATCAGTAGTCTGTGTTTTTGATTCTTGACGATTACGTCCGCGACCACGTTGACCTTTTTTATAAGCACCTCGGCGAATGTTTTCGTCAAAATCATCAATCGCTTGCTGCTGCTCTTGTTCAGACAAGGTTTGATACGTCTGCCACCAGTCACCCATATCGTTGGTTGACTCTGATAGCGGATGCTCAGCATCGCCACATTGCTCCCGCAATAACAAAAAGTCAAAGCCCGCACGGAAACGCGGATGCTCAGATAGCTGAACGATCTGTTTGCTACGTGGGGCTGCAAGTTTTGGCTGCAATATCCAGATATCACGGATAAACTGCTCAGCAAATTTCGGAATAGCGGTTTTGATACGCTGACGGTCGATGACTTTACCAGCCGCATGCATTTGCGCTTCGGCAAACGGCATATTACGTTTCTTGGCTTTTGCCAATTGATGCAGATAGTTTTCCCACAGTAAGGCAGCATAGAAGAACGCAGGGTTGATACTTTTGCCCGCTGCAATACGCTTATCGGTATTGATAGCTACCTGATTGACTAAAGCGCTTGGCTCAGATGGTGGATAGATAATGAGGCTGTCAATCGCACCTGATTCAAACAATAATGGCAATAGGGGTACTAAATAGCCACCGGTAAACATCTTTTGCGTTTCATCATAGAGACGATGCGGTGATATTTGCTCAAGCAGCGCCCAGTTCCCGTCATTAAATTGCTCGGACAACGCTTCATCAAACTCAAAACCTAACTTGGCTTTGAAACGTAAGGCACGGAGCAAGCGCACAGGGTCTTCTTCGATACGTACTGGCGCATTGCCCAATAGACGAATGATTCTGTTATCAATATCATCAAGCGCACCGCAGAAATCATGAACGATGCCTTTGAGCGGTTGATAATAAAGCGCATTAATAGAGAAATCGCGACGGGAGAAATCTTGTTGAATATCGCCCCAAACATTGTCGCGCAGAATCATACCGTCTTGATTGGTATTAGCATCACTGGTTGGTGGACCACGGAAAGTAGCAACTTCAATCAACTCGCGACCTGAATACACATGTGCCAACTGGAAGCGGCGACCGATAATGCGGCAGCGCTTACCAAAGACATCTTTAATCTCATGTGGCTTGGCATCAGTGACGGCATCAAAGTCTTTCGGGCGCAGACCTAATAAAGTATCGCGCACACCACCACCGACGATATACGCATCAAACCCAGCACGGGTCAATGTGGCAATCACTTCAGTAATGGAATTGGGTAATTCAGATTTGTTCAGTTCTAACTGCTTGGCGGCACGCTCGGCCATGCATCTACTCCTCGCCGGTATTCTTTAACTACCCCTGAATAACACAGCGTTTATCAGGCGGATGTACCCGCTAGTTTAACAAATTTTGGACCTACTGGGGGTGTTATGACATTTACTTACATGCTATTTTGTCAATATCGGGGTTAATTAATGCAAAACACCGCCATTAATCACGCACACTTAAACGTCTTTGGTTTTTCTCGACTGTTTTTGCACCGATACCTTTCACTTTTGCTAACTCATCCACCGTCTTAAAATCGCCAAACATGTCACGATATAAAATTATCGCCTGCGCTTTACTGCTGCCGATACCATCTAACGAAACCAGCTCACCTTCATTAGCTCGATTGATATTGATGACTTTCTGCTCACGCGCTTGTGTGATAGCTTTTTCTTTTGCGATTAAATACTCATAGGCACGCTGAGGGTCGTCAAAACAAGGATCTGCGTTGGCGTTATTGAGTGCGACTACAGATAATAGGAGACTAAAAGCGGTGGTCATCAGTAAGCTGGCAAATGAAAATTTACGATGAGCGTTCATGTTGTTTCGCCGCTTCCCACAGTGCGTCCATTTCTGTTATATCGCTGTCTTCGATACGCTTGCCAGCAGCAGCCAATTGCGTTTCAATGTAGCCAAAACGAGATTTAAACTTGTGCACGCAGGTTAAGATTGCTGTCTCTGCATCCAAATTTAATTTGCGTGCGACATTGACCAGTGCAAACATACAGTCGCCTAATTCTTTTTCGACCTCTCTGATGTTAGCTTTGACCTCAGCTGTAGACTTATCTGTCAGCTCATGTTTTAGCTCAGCAATCTCTTCGTCTAACTTGTCTACAGCACCTGCAATACCTTCCCAATCAAACCCCAACTTTGACGCTTGCTTTTGTACATCTTGCGCCTGCATCAAGGCACTACCCGCCTTAACCTGATCTAATCGACGCTTTGATTTACCACGTGCTTCGCGTACCTGCTGCTCCTCAAGCTTGATTTCGTCCCAGCGTACTTTTACTGCTGCATCGTCTTTGAGCGTTTCGGCTTCAAACACATGTGGATGACGACGAACCAGCTTCTCTTGCAAAGTACTGATAACATCGCTCATATCAAAGCGCCCTTGCTCCGCATACATCTGACAATGAAACACCACTTGCAGCAGCACATCGCCAAGCTCACCTTTGATGTCTTCATCATCGTCGCTTTGTACCGCTTCACCTAGCTCGTAAGCCTCTTCGATGGCATACGGAATAAGACTATGATTGGTTTGCTTTTTGTCCCACGGACAGTCTACCCTTAGTCGTGCCATCAACGCTAACAAATCATCAAGCTGGCCAGTGGCTTCTGGTGTTCCTTGTACTGGTACAGGCACGGTAACTTTATTGTCTGAAATACTCATAAGGATGGCTCTTATCGTTTTATGTGTTGTTTGCTGATTCGTCTAATAGTTAGTGTATCATTGAACACAGCTTGGCTTATAATTGTGCTACTGACGACTTCATTTTACCACTGCTCATGCGAGAGGAACTTTATCATTATGTCCACTTCTGCGACCACCAACTATCAACCAGCTGCGACATTCGACCCTATTACTATCAGCTCATTTAAGGCCTATGACATTCGGGGTGAGCTTGGGGTCAATCTCAATGAAGAGATTGCCTACCGTATCGGGCGCGCGTTTGCACAGATTTTGTATCAGTGTTATCAGGCAGCGGCTCAAACTCAAGCCAATGATATAGCAATTCTAAAACCTGCTATCGTTATCGGTAGTGATATTCGCCACTCTAGTGAGCAGTTAAAGCAAGCAGCTATCACAGGTATGATGGATGCAGGCGTTGATGTGATTGATTTGGGTATGAGTGGTACTGAAGAAGTGTATTTTGCCACCAGTCACTATCAGGCGTTAGGTGGTATTGAGGTTACTGCCAGTCACAATCCTATCAACTATAATGGCCTAAAACTGGTTAAAGAACACTCAAAACCAATCAGTGCCGATGATGGGTTGGCAGAGATTCAAGCACTGGCAGAATCTGGGCAGTTCACTACGGATAACCAATCAGGCAAATTGCAGTTATTGACGGATAAAAGCGCGTATATCGATCATGTTATGACTTTTATCGATACTGATAAACTAAAACCACTCAAACTGGTCGTTAATTCAGGCAATGGTAGTGCAGGTCCTGTGGTCGATTTATTAATCGATAAATTAGCACAAGCAGATGCACCGATTGAAGTGATTAAATTGCATCATACACCAGATGGTAGCTTCCCTAACGGCATCCCTAATCCAATGATTGAAACCAATAGAGTGGCTACCCAGCAAGCCGTTTTGGAAAACAATGCTGATCTTGGCATCGCCTTTGATGGTGACTTTGATCGCTGCTTCCTATTCGATGAACGAGGTGAGTTTATCGATGGTAGCTACATCGTCGGTATGCTCGCTCAAGCTTTTTTAAATAAATACCCAAGCGAGTCAATCGTCTATGATCCACGAGTAATTTATAACACCGAAGCAGTGATAGAGGAACATAACGGTAAGGCTGTCATTAGTAAATCTGGACACTCATTTATCAAGCAAGTCATGCGGGACTCAGGTGCTGTCTATGGCGGTGAAATGTCTGCCCATCACTATTTCCGCGATTTCTTCTATTGCGATAGTGGCATGATTCCATGGTTATTGACCATTGAGCTGTTGTCTATCACTGGTAAAACACTATCCGAATTGGTCACAGGCTATATTGCTGCCTATCCTAGCTCAGGCGAATTAAACTTTCGTCTCACAATTCATGATGCACCAACAATTATTAGCGCGATTGAAGCCAAATTCAGCAACGAGCAACCAATTAAATCAACACTCGATGGTTTAAGTCTGAATTTCGGTGACTGGCGCTTCAATCTACGTGCCTCGAATACCGAGCCACTTATCAGATTGAATATCGAAAGTCGCGGCGACCAACCGTTACTGGCTGCTAAAATTCAAGAGATAGAGCAGTGGCTAGCAACGCAAGGTGCCGTACCAGTATAAAGTGATTAACCCAGTAAAAATCATTCTGATTGTCAGTCTAAAAAGGCTCGCTAATGAGTGTTAGCGAGCCTTTTTTCTATACACAGAAAACCTTAAACCAAACTATTTAGTTCGACCAATACCCATATAGTCACCTACTAAGCTATTAATTCGTGAGCGTGTCAGGGCATTTTGCGCATCAAATACTGGCATGGCTTGCTGATTGATTTTGGCGATATCTAATTGATCTCGTGGTGACCAACTAATGATGAAAATAGCATGGATATCGCAAAGCTGATGATAAGGACTAGCAATCAGCTCAAGCAAGGGTTGTTGCTGATAAAGCTCAGCAAGCTCGTGCTGTGCCTTATCACTATAAACCAGTGTGCGAATATTATAAGACCACAGTAATGCTAATAACGGATGGATAGCTGAGCCAGCAGTACGTCCTGAGCCTGATTTATAACTACCGCCCCAAATCATGACTGTTTTATTATCGATGAACCCATTAAAATACTGCCAAAACTTGCGGAATATCAGCTCTTTTTGATCTTCATTGATATGCACGATAGATTGCAATAAAGGCATATCTAAACTATGTGTACGGCTTGACTGTTGCAGTTTAGCCAGCTCAGTGGGCAAAGTATTACCACCGAAGCCCCACCCTGCTTTTAGATAACTACTGCCTACCCGCTCATCCAATCCCATAATGCGACTGACTTGACTGATATCGACATTTTGACTATCAGCCAAACGTGACATCTCATTCATAAAGCTCACTCTAGTCGCTAGCATCGCCATGATGCTGCTACGGGCAAACTCTATCGTTGCGATATCCGCATGATGAGTCGCGCGTGCGTGCTGCATTAAAGGCTTCAACACATTCAAGTGCTGGCTGCTACTCACTGTCTTTTCACCCAGTAGCCATAATGAAGGGTTCAACATCGAGCTATACGCATCGCCATCTTGTAAGAATACAAATGGCACGTAATAGACCCAAGCACGCTGTAAACGCTGAGCCAAACCGGCTACATGGCCTAATTGCTCAATGCCGCTCATAATCACAGGTAGCGCCTGCTGATGACTTTGATTAAATGCGGTAATCCAACTGTCTTCTGTCCATGCTAGCTTGACACTGTCTAAAAACAACCAATAAAGCGTCACCGTACTTTGAACATCAGTTTTGTCATGGCCTACTGCTTCATAACCTTTTATTAGCATATCGGCACTAGCTGGTAGGGCTTTACTAATAATAACCTGCTGCTGCTCATACATTTGCCATAGCGCTTGCAGATGATGCTCAAAACCATACTGTTGTATCTGCTGCGTCAGTAGCGCCTTGTCTGCATAAAGATGCACACACTGACCAAGACTTGCCAGCACCACTGCACTGGTAATCACCTCTATACTGTGACCAATAAGCACACAAACTGTAGAGTCAGTTAATTGGTTTGGTTCAGATTTATTGTTATATTTATTCATATGGCTACCATCTAAAGCCGTTTCCATGAGCGTGCTTTCCTATATTATTGACACACCATTATCGCTAGGACAGCTGTTTGATACGCTGTAGTAATTGGTCAGTAGACGTATCAAATAGACCTTGAGAATCTTTCTGCACGTGCTGCATAGCATGGTGTACGGAGTCTGCCATTTGCTTGCCCATCTCGACGCCCCATTGATCAAACGGATTGATATCCCAAATACTGGCCATGACATAGACCTTATGCTCGTAGAGCGCTATCAATGCGCCTAAGCTATGCGGCGTCAGCTCATCAATCAGTAATGTGGTTGACGGTTGGTTGCCACGGTAGTACTTATATTTGTCTGCTTCGGAAACTGTCTGTGGATCGACCAGATCTGTCACAGCAGCATTACCAAATGCCAATACTCGACTTTGCGCCAAACAATTTGCTAAAGACAATTCGTGCTGTTGTTGCAATGAGGAGTTTCGCGCCTCATCACCGTAGCGACGTACACAAGCGATAAAGTCACAGGAGACCTGCTGCGTGCCTTGATGTAGCAGCTGATAAAATGCATGCTGCGCATTTGAGCCAATTTCACCCCATAGAATTGGACACGTATCATAGTCAATATGATCCCCGTTCCGAGTAACAGACTTACCATTACTCTCCATCTCTAGCTGGGTAAGATAGCTGGGTAGATAGCCTAGCCTACCATCATAAGGCAATACGGTATGCGCGTTTACTTGTAAAAAAGTACTGTTCCAAACAGCCAGTAAGCCTAGCAATACTGGTAAGTTATCAGCAAAGTCCGCCTGTGCAAAATGCTCATCCATACTATGCGCACCACTTAATAATGCCTTAAAGCCACTCATACCAATACGAATAGCAATGGCAAGGCCTATCGCCGACCATAAAGAAAAGCGACCGCCGACCCATTCCCAAAGCTGTAACTGATGCTCAGGATGAATTCCCCAAGCACTCATTTTTTCACTATTGGCTGAGATGCCGATAAAGTGACGACGCAATACACTATCTTCTGTACCTGCACGGAGTTTTGCCGTCGCAAGTAGCCAAGATAATGCCGTCTTGGCATTTGATAAAGTATCAACCGTACCAAAGGATTTGGAAGAGATAATAAATAGTGTGGTCTCAGGATTTAAATGCTTGAGTAGATTATCAAGCTGAGTACCGTCCATATTGGAGACAAAATGTACTTCAATACTGGTATCTGCCCATTCATCAAGCGCCGTAGTCGCCATCAGCGGGCCTAAATCAGAGCCGCCAACCCCAATATTGACAACATCTGTAATTGCCTTGCCAGAAAACCCGCGCCATGTGCCATTGCGCACGCGCTCTGAGAGGCGTGCTACTTGTGCCAAACTATGATGTACATCAGTGACAATATTTTGTCCATCGACTTGTAATGTCGCTGTCTCTGGCAATCGTAATGCTGTGTGCAATGCAGCACGCTGCTCGCTGGTATTTACCATCGCTCCTTGTAGTAACGAATCAATACGAGCATCTAGCTCACAACTATCGGCCAAACTTAGTAAGTTAGACAATACTGTCTGATCGATACGCTGCTTACTAAAGTCCATATACAGCGCACCAGCCTGCACACTGAAATGCTTAGCGCGATTATCATCTTGCGCAAATAACTGTGCAAGCGACCATGAATGTTTTGCAAGCGTCTGTAGTTGCTGCCAGTATTTAGAATGTCGAGCACTGCTATATGCTTTGTCACCCTTTATCTCTTCCATCAGCTACTCATCGTCTGCTAATTGCTGTTCGGCAAAGTAGATGAATGCCTGCATATACGAGCGCATATCGCCTGCATCGTAGCTATCGCCACGCATAGTTGTGACATGGACACCATATTCACTAATGAGCGCGTCAATCGCATCTGTCAGCTGAATTTCACCACCGACTGAAGCTTTAGTGTTTGTCAAGTAATCGAATATCTTATTGCTAAATATATAGCGTCCTACCACAGCCAGATTTGAAGGAGCATCATCTAAATTGGGCTTTTCTACAAAACCAGCCACTTTAAAGCTAGTATTAGTATTTATTTCTTCACTAATGTCATTAGTATCGCTGAGCTTTTCATCTAGTTGAGCAATACCGTATTTATGTACATCTTCATCCGCTACTTGATCAACCAATATCTGTGAATGACCATCTGTAGCAAAGGCATCTAACATAAACGCCAAATTGTCAGTTGACATATCAGTAGTAAAAGGATCAAGCACGACATCAGGTAACAATACGGCAAAGTCATGCTCACCAATGATTGGTCGCGCTGCCAGTACTGCATGTCCCAAACCTAACGCCTTACCTTGACGTATCATCGACACTGTCACATCTTCTGGCAACCAGTTTAAGCTATCAGCCAACTCATCTTTGCCTTTGTAACGTAATTGGTTGTCCAATTCCGCATTAATATCAAAGTAGTTTTCTATCGCGCTTTTTTGTGCATGACCGACTAAGACAATATGCTTAATACCCGCAGCGATGGCCTCTTCAACCACGTAATGGATCGCAGGGCGATTGCCAAGCGGCAACAACTCTTTTGGCACAGATTTTGACAATGGCAGCATACGGGTGCCAAAGCCTGCGACAGGAATAACGGCGTGAGTGATTTTTTTCATAGTATGTTAGCTATATTAAAAAGATGAAAGGAATATAGATAAGCGTTAGAAACAATAACGTATTAAAATTACTATAGCTCAATAAACTCAACGATGTTCTTAATCCATTTATTGTAATTATAATTTTGCAATACATGGTTGCTAGCATAGCGCATCATTTCTATCTGCTGTGTAGTATAACCTCTAGATAATTGTGCAAATAATTCACCTGCTTGCTCTTTACTATCAATGACTTCACACATACCTTCAAAGCGAGTACTGACCGACAAACTAGGATTGGTCACTGCTAGTCGTCCACAAGCCATAATCTCAATCAAACGACGGGAAAACATACTTGGAGAGTCAGTCACAGTGTTCACATTGAGACAGTGTGAGTACTGTCTGAATAGTTCACCTGTTTTATCATAAGGTACAGCAGATTTTAAAGTCATATTAGGTAAGTTAGGATAACGATAAACGTCAGACTTACGATCAGAATTGCGATCAACAATAGTTAGCCCATAGGGAGAAGCTGCAGTAAATGCCATATCCTGCCACTGTTGCCGTAAGTTATGTATATGGTGACTATAGCTACCAACAAATAAGCTCTGGTTATAACGAGGGGGCAAGGAAGTTGGATGATGAAACTTAGGCTGGACTGCAAAAGGCAGAATCCCTACTTTTACGCTCTTACCTAATATAGAACGATATCGCTGAACACAGTTTTCATCAACAGTCAGAATATATTTGAATAAACTGGCAGAATCGATAAAACGGTTAAAGTGAGCACCATCTTCTTTATTCCAGAAAACTGCTGGAATATTGTACTTATCTGCCATCTCTAAGAGTTTACGTAGTTCAACATTACTGCGCTCAGAGTAATCAGGGTAGTTAGCTATTTTATAACGCCATTTGTCTTTGTGACCGCACCAAGCTGACTCGACTAAGATAAAGTCCGGCTTTGAACATCTGAATAACCAAAAACAACTACTCAATGATAAATATTGAACATAAGCATCTTCTTTACTTAGAGATATGGCAGTAAGCTCATCGCTAATTAAAGCCACTTTAACATTTGCTGAGAAAAAATTTCTAATTCTTAACATACCACCCCTATAAACAAAGAATTATCATTCATTTTAAGCACTAGTAAAACCAGCAGAGACCTCTTATATTGGAAAATAATAAAGTTTTACTTGAAAAAATATTGAACATTTTGGAAGAATACTGAAACTGTAAGGAAATAATTCATATAAAATATTATTATTTTAGTAAACAAGAAATAATTTTCAAAGCAATCTTTATTGATCAGCATTTAAAAAAATTCTCAAAATATAATCTTATTATAGATACCAACAATCAAGATGTAATAATTCTATTCGTAGCTTCAAAAATATTGTTATTTACTAAATCTATAATAGTATCTTTTATTATACCTTTCTCAAGCAATTTCTTTATGACCAAATGAGTACCGCCCTTAACAGGTAAAAATTTAGCCTGGGGGTAACCAGACAGTATATGTTTTTTTATGAAATTCACATCCCCACTGACAAGAGGATCATATATAATATAAACAGGATTAATGGATTTTATAGTATCCTTAATAGAAATATGTTTATATTCAATATGTCTATATCGAATATTGGAATTTGTTATTAAAGATAATTTGGGTGCACCAGCAATTATTGTAGCATTGACTACACCACCGTAATATATACTACTGTAGCCTCCCAAGCTAGTTCCATAAGTAAAAACTTTCTTCTGAGATACTTTTGGACCTACAATATCTTTGAAATTTTGTAAACTTAATTCTTGATAAGGATTTCTATTATGTTTGCGTACGCTAATTAAGTTCCAGCCTTGCGATAGAATAAATCCACCTCCAAATGGATCAGAAGATTTATCCGTATGAGCCGAATTAAACGTTATAAATGTCGTATCAGAATCCTGATTATATTCTGAAATTTTAAAAAACTCAGTTTCATGAAGTACTTCCTCGTTTATAATACTAGAGTTACCATTAGTATCGATTTTGAAAAAGAATTTCCTAACTATTTTCTCATCTTCTTTAGTTTTTTCGGATCTTGGGCGAAAAAATAATATTAGAGAATAAGTAATTTTCGGTTCTAAAGGTATATTTAGAATAGAAATATCATTAAAAGAGTACCACTTAGAATCTAATTTCTTATCACCCATTAATACATAAAATGCAAAATCTACTTCACTATTCTTATAAACTTCTACAGAAAGGCTTTTTCCATTATAAAATATGCTATTAATATCACAGTTCATACAATACCTCAGACAGCCTTACAAAAAAAACTTGCTTTTTTTATTAAAAAAATGTCCCTATCGATTTTAACTTCGTTCATTTACGTGAAATCAAATAGGGTTCTTTTTATATTTTGATTATCTTAATATTTTATATTTTCATTAAAAATAAAATTATTGTAAAAGCTCAAAGTTTTACTGATATCAAACTTGTTAAAACAATATTCTCTTTGTGATTGTATCTGACCTTTACTAAACTCACTATGATTATTAATATGGCGTGCCGCAGATACAGAAGAAGTAAAAATCTTATTTAGCGCATAAACATCTTTCGCTCCTGGCCAGTCAAATACAGCTGCTTGACTACCAGAACTCATTGCTTCTGCCACAGCAGTATGGCATCCCTCTATATCACTAGTCGATAAAATCCAACCAATCTTTCTAAACCATACAGCAACATCATTACCATAATCGTCAAACACTACGGCACCCCTTAATAACTGGGAACTCTCGATTCTATTTAGTTGCTTAGAGTAATAAGCTCGCTCTTCTTCTTTGTTCCAGATAAATGGTACTTCCCAAGGCATCTTTGATTTGATATACAAAACATACCTTTTATCTACTTTCCTTAGCTCCTCTAATATATCTAAACTTCTATCCAACCTCTTTAGACTTGGAATACAACCTAGCAGCCCTAAGTTGTATTCATAACCAGAGACTTTGCTGCGATCAAAGTGATGAGTATCAGCAAACTGGGGCATAACTGTTATCATATCTTCATGCCAATGATAGTTTTTTATGCAAAAGTTCTTAATATAGTCACTGACTACTATAAAGCTATCAACGTTTTCTGCTCTAATTTCATATGGTCGCTCGGTAGTAATCTCAAAGCGATGTAATCTAACTAGTAACTTTTGATGTTCCTTTTTATTTTGACTATAGAATACTGCTGGGCCAACTGCCCATTCACACAAAATAATATCTGCCCAATCCAATAACTGTTCAGAAACTTTCTGATTATGTTGCGAAGTGGTTTTCCAGTTATCACATCTAATCTCAATTTGCTTATTATTTTTTAGCTCTAATAGAACTTGGTTTAAAAACTTATTATCATGAGACGCTATCAGTACTCTCTTTTTCTCTAAAAAAACTGACGAGCTTGTAGTGACTACACTCTTCTCGTAGAATTTTTTAAGTTGTCGGTCATATATGTTTTTGAATGTATATTTATCGACTCGAGTCTGAACGTTGCTAAGTACTCTTCTATAGTTATCTTCTGTCAAAGAGAAGTTCATAATTGTAGAAGAAAGCTCAGAAAACGAATTTGCAAATAAAGGATAGTTTTCTCCAACGATTCCGATATTAACGTTATTTTTATTAATAATCGGTAAAGTGCCTGCCGCTATGCTCTCTAGGAGTTTGGTAGATATCTCATTGTCAGAGTCAAAATGCTTATTTCTAATAGAGATTAAAAATGTTGATTCTGATACTTTTTGTATCGTCTGTTCTCTGTTTAATACTTTAATCCACTCTATATCACTATTCTCAATCTTATTTTCGACTCGATTTCTAAACTGTTTATCTGACTTCACTGTATTGAATTTAGAACCCACTAAGGAAACATCAAACCCTAATGTGCCTACCAACGGTGCATTATCTATATAGTCCTCTATTAGATAATTAGTATCTAGCTTGCCTGCATAGATGACAGATTTGCACTCTATTTTGCGAATGACTTTATTAATGTCGATATCATACGTTTTTGGGATCATAGGGTTTAGAACAATTACTTTACCTACCAGTAAAGGGAATAATTGCTCTGCATAATCACGCATCTGTTCAGTCTGAACTATCAATCTATTAATAGCGAAACGAATGGTTGATAGTACAGATAAGTCATAATCGTCATTGAATATGTTCAGCTTTGCAAAATAAGCATCTACTTTATTAATCAAATCATAAGATTTTTCTTTTATAGTATATCTATGAAGCTCTTCTAAAAATCTAGGGGCACGCATAATGATATGATCAAGCATTTCTTGTTGATCAATCGCTGTCAATAAGGTAATTAACTCTTCAGGAGATATCGCATTTTCGTTGCTTATCTCACTATAGCTTTGCTGCCAAGGGTTTATAACACTTACTGTACTATCAAGACCATCCGTTATACTAGATAATATTGGTTTGTCTCTTAATATTAGAAAGACATTATGGTCCTCTGAGGCAAACACATTACAGATAGACTGTAACCAGATGGACGAACCATCGATTCCGTTGGTCGATATATCACCAAAAACTGCAATATTACTCATATAGTTGTACCTAGAACTGAAAATTCGATGCTGTGGCTTAATTACCTACTGCTACCTGTTGTTAGATAAAATACTTATGCTAACAACAAGCCTTAAGCTACAAAACTGGTGCTTTGGATCACATCAAAGAAATTGAGATCTTTTAGTTTGGATAGTAAAGGAAATAAAGTAATGTCTTCATTCTCTATTAAGACTTTGACAATAGAGGGCTGGCTTTTAATACTGAGCACAACGCTTCTAAGTAAAAATATTGAATCATGAGTACCGAAAGCAAACCAAAGAGTGTTATCTTTTAAAGCTTGCAAGTCAAATACTAGAAAATCAATATTTGATTTAGCAATGACTTCTTTATAGTTATCAGGGGACAGTAATATATCTGCACGTTCATCACTTATGCCAATATCTGTAGAAAATACGCCTACTACTTTTCTATATTTAATCTTAGGGACAAAGTAGTGTTGAATACTGTCTTGAATATCATTTGAATTTATATTGAGTACCGTATTGGTGTTACTCTCAATCACTGAACCACCCATTCTGGTGACATCGACAGCGATATGGTTTGGTTTTTTATCAGCTTTCTTTATTGCTTCTAATATTTTTTTAGAAGCAGGTACTAGGGTTTTGAAATTCTTTTCTAGTAGATTATCCTTTACATTTATTAATGACTTACCTAATCTATAGCTATGAGATTTTTTAAGTGATTCATTTTCTCTTTCTAAGTTATAAATGTATTTTTTTAGATCTTGCTCATCTTTTATTGTCCTCATGCATACCTCTTCCAGAATTAGATCTATATATCAATTTAATATTATAAAGTAACAGATAATTGAGATTTAACAAATCTATGATATAAATAATTAAAGCTTACCTTATAATGTTATTTAATCTGCTTTATAAGCAACTTTAATCGTTTCTCTAAAGCATAATACTTCATGTCGAAACCATACATTTGTGACCAATCCTTACGGATATCTTTTTCTACTTGTCCTATAGTATTATCCATATATACTTCAATATATTCAGACAATTTTGTCGATAGCTCAGGCAATGCAGGGTAACGACTGTCTGAGTAAGTATTACCCTATAACCCTATCATCTTGACTATTTATATGCTTACCATATCTTATATTCAGACTGTATAGGTGATGACTCAATAGTATATTCATTCTTAGTAGAAGCTAGAGCTAAATCACTTCCAAAACTTATACATGATTTATTATGTTATTATTAGCTTCAAAAACTTCTATAGTATCTAATAAAACACTTTCATCAGCCCACTTCATAAGACTAATACTAGTCAAATTAACACCTTCTGGTAAATACAATGAAAATGTTCCATTTATATTACTACCAGCAGTATTGAAATACCTGTAATAACCTACTTTAGATTTAGTTAAACCTGCTAAGTTAGCCTCATTTTCACTTAGGCTCTTTGATAGTTCGAAAACTGCTAAAGCTTGTCTACGAGAAATACCATCTAAATTACTTAAAGAGTATTTGACAACCAGATGACCATCTATATTTTTTTCAGATGATATGCTTAAAGGAATTTTTTCAACAGCTTTTCTGTTGTCTAATAGAATATTTTTACGCGTTGATTTTAAAAATAAATTCGTAGGTATCATATATTCTTTTAATATTGGAAACTTAGCTAAAATTGAGGATTTTGGATAGTTATGTTCATCTAAATCTCTATTTATTTTAGTTTTTATCTCAGATTTATTAGCTGTACTAAATGTATCCTGCATATGATGGCGTAGCCAGAAAAATGTTGGAGAAGTTGAATCAATTACAGTAGGACATTTTTCATCAGTTCTCATATGGCTACCTTTATTGGGTATATAAATATTACCATTACTTTCTCTATTACAAATTCTAGCTTGTCCAATATTTATGAATGGAAACCTTAACTCTCGAACATTAGATACTTCACCATCATAATAGCCAGAGAAACCTTTTGATAAACATATATTAAAACCTATAAATTCTTTATTCACATAATCTTTTATCTTTTGTAAGTAATCAATTGAAATTAAATCATCATCGTCTAATCCAAAATAAGCAAAGACTTCTCCTTTGTCTACGTCCTCATTAAGTATACTTTTAATGTCGAAATCTATGTAATCATCAATTTCAACCCCTCTAAGGAATGAATACTTGTTTATAGATTCTATTATATTCCTCTTATATTTTTCTGGCAGCTGTTTTGAGTACAATATATAGTGATTGTATGAACATCCCTGCTTATCCATACTCTGTAATGAAGGAAGACTTATTTTAAAAAATATTTCTGTTTTTAAATCTAACCTTTTTTCTTCGAACAGATCATCAACGTAGTCTTTATAATCCTTATTATGAATTACATACTTGTTAGAAAGTCCTTGTAATACACTGAAAAAAGTGACCCCTACTATCTTTTTATTTTTATTCATTTTATTATCCTCTATAGTTATTTATATAATCTGTTACTTGATAGCACATAACATACTATAAGATTAGATGCTTATTACATCTATCCACTTTGAAACAATGCTGGTGGAAGAGTGTTTTTCTGAAATACAATGAATAGTAGAATCTGCTTGAAGTTCAGATAAGACAACATTTTTAGCTTCTTTTATTGAGAATATTACGTTTTCTTTACCCCAAATTTCTGCAGCACCTTCCCAGTTCCAAATAATAGGTACAGCACCTGTCAGTATGCCTTCACCTATCGCCATATGGAACGACTCAAAATCAGATGGAGAGAGAATAAAGCCTACCATAGTAAACCACTCATTCACATCGTCGCCTGGTGGGTCAAATATTACTTTATGTCTCAGCTTAGAATTACTATTAATACGTTTGAAAACTTGCTGATAATAATCCAATTCGTCTTTACGCTGTAGTAACCAATTGTAGTCAAGCGGGTTTTTGCCTTTCACTCGCAAACAATATCTACTATCTTTTTCAAGTAATGTCTCTAATAAATCAAGCGCACGATCTAAACGCTTACTCTGAGGAGCTACTCCTATCATTCCTAACGTATAACGCGCTTCACCAGTTTTTTTCTTAGGAGTAAACTTATTGATATCTAAATAATTTGGTATTACTGATGTCTTGTCTGTAGGAAAACCCTCAAATACATCTAACGCTTGCTTACGAATATGCTCACTAACAAATCCAATATGATCAATGGCATCCCAGTTCGCTTCTCCCATATAAGGTACACGTGCTTCTTGTGCATGAAAACGACCTATAAGGCGCTGATGTGGCATTTTATTATTAGAGTACCATTTCAGATTTCCCAAACACCATTCACAGAATATGATATCTACTTGCTCTAATAACTTACGACTTTGTGCTTCATCATGCTTATCATGCCCTTGCCACTGATCAATGAAAAACTCAAAGTTTCCAGTAGCTTCTAGCTTACTTTGTAATAAAGTAAAAAACTTGAGGTCATGCCCTGCTACTAGTATGCGTGTCTTCTTTGCAGGTTTAAATACATCAGGTGCTTGTGCTAACCAGTACTGTATGTCATTCACACGTGTGGAGAAAGTATGACGCTTCGCCAGTTGTTGTAAAGTATTCGCTGCCTGCTGAGTAATATCAGGATTTTTTAATGCTCGAATCAGCTGACGAGAAAACTCCTCAGCACTATTAGCGAATAACGGATAGTCTACCCCTAATAGCTGCTCATGCAACGCATTGCGATTAAGAATAGCCGCACAGCCTGCGCCACCATACTCTAGGATTTTAGTAGAATACTCTACAGTATCGTTCATACTTTCTGAGCGCCAAGACAGTCCTATTCTTGCCTGTTGAAGCTCTTGCTGTACTGTCTCTCGAGATTGGGCACCAAGCCAAAGCAACCCTTCTGTATCCTCTAAAGCATTCCGCATATCTTGTTGATAATTAGATTGATTTGGTTCATTGTGAATTTTATCTCCGATCATTATAAGTTCGCTAAAATCAACCTTATGATGAACTGCAGACCAGGCATTGACCATTTCCATGGTCATCCAGTCTGCCTTAAATTTTCCAGCATATATGGCACGTATAGGACGTTCAATTATCAAAGACAAATCATCAGGGATATCTGGTATAACTGGAGTATATAGACTGAACTTGTCTTCCATGAGACTAGGGACTAATGCTTGCCATAGAGTTTTGAAACCTTCTGTTTGACATAATATCTTTTGGCAACCTTGACCGATATTCTGCATAGTGCAACGCAATTCATCATCATAATCTGATATGCTCTGCGGTATATCGGTTAAATACATCCAACACTTAGAGAGTATCTCAGGAAAATTTAGCAGCTGAGTAGCAATTTCCAGACCTCGGACAATAATAACATCGTAGGTATTGATATGATTTAGGGCAACTGCAAGATCAGCCATCATAGGTAAAGACAGGCGTTTGTAGCTCTTACCTTGCCAATACTGATGTTTAGAACCATCAATAATATTAATATGTTTTTCAGTTTTCAGTGGTGCAAACAACTCATCACGTTCTGGTGTACTTTTTGCGATGAAATCCACTTGTGCTTTAGTAGTGGCCGCAGTTGCTAAAGCGATGGTCTGTGCCCAAATAGAAGATCCATCAATATAGTTGAGATCAGGATTGGCACATATTAATACTCTTTTTAACATTACTCTATTCCTCTCAACTGATGATACTCTAAGCTCGTATTTTCCTTGAACTCTTCGCTATCGGCTAAATATAGCTTAGTGACTGTGATAGTATCGTCAGCGTGAAGATCAATATAAATGCTAATGAACTCATCTTTTTTCCAAAGTGAGCCACTTAATAGTGCTGGGGCACCATAACCAAATATGTCCTCTCCAAGTGCTTTAGCCCAACCTTTGGCATTGGGCTCATAAATACTAGCGTTGATAAGATCACGGAGGTAGTGCTCTCCATAGTAGTTATGTGGTGTTATCCAACCTGCGATAGAATAACTATCTTGGTTATTGATAGTCCAGGCTTTGCTTGCATCTGGATTTATGAGAATAATATTTTCAGCCAGCTTTTCTTCTATCATGATTTCGCTTTGTGCATATTCAATAATCAAGAAAAATTTCTGGTAACTTTGATTTTTGGCGAATTCTTTGAGTAGATTCATCTCTATTAGATTATTAGCTTTGGCGAAGAGTACAGTATTAGGATCTACTTCTATGTGACTTTCTAAATTCATATCTGAAAAAATACTATTAAGACGGTGAGCATAGGTATGTTTTGAAAACACTTCACGAATACCTGCTAAGCTTCTTCTACGCCACTCCACATCATCAGTCATTAAAGTTTGAATAGCCACATCAGCTTCTTCTTGGCTATTTACTAGCCAGACAGCATCTGAGTCAAATAAAGCTTCAATACCTTTAGCATATGTACTTACTATCGGCGTACCACTCGCCATGAGCTCAAAAACACGACGCGAAAACATAGTTGGTGAGTCAGTAACTGAATTGACGTTTAAGAATATTCGATAGCGGTTATACTCCTCACAAAGCTCCTTGTAGGGTAAGCTACCTTTAATACCTGCTTGATACTCTTCTGGAAATGGAAACGTCCCATTATCGTAATTACGGTCATATATATCTAATCCATAGTTATGAGCTGCCTTTAGTAGCCAACTCATAGCTTGACCTCTTTCAGCGTGACGGTTGCCATACCAGCTACCAGCAAAGCATGCACGTGGTTTTCGACCTGATAATACTGCTGGTTTATGAAGAGCAGGCTGTGCTGCAAAAGGTAGAGGATGTACGTTGACATTACCAGTTTTTGCAGTATAAGAAGTCTTCATATTAGCATCAGTCGTATAAATATGATCTACTAATTTCGCACTACACATAAATTTTTCATGATGAACAGGGTCTTCTTTGTTCCAGAACAATGTAGGTATGCCTTTATCGCGAGCATACTGGCAAATATGATCAATTTCATGACCTGGTTTATTAGCATATTTCCCAACACGGTATTGCCAACTACCATAGTTACCCTGCCATGCACTTTCAATGAAGAATAGTACTGGCTTATATTTTTCTGCTAACGCAAACCAATTATCCGGTCGAGGTTGAATCAGGTTCACATCTTGCTCAAAACAACCAGTAGTGAACTCATCCATAATACCAATGATACAAGGCTTATCATTTATTGGAATTTCAGGCCAGCCAAGCATACTAATCTCTGCAGCTTGAATACTTGGTGTTAAAAATTTAGTAGCTTGAGAATTATTCGATTTTGTCTCAATACTAAGGTTTTTAACAAAGATCTGTTGTTCTGCTACAATATTGAAAGCACTGAGACCAAGGTGAATTTGACTCACTCCATCAGGTACAATAAAGGTATGCAGCTCTATTATATTGTCATTAGTAGAGGGTAGATATTTAAAATAGGCTTTTAAAGCTTCAGACTTTGCCATCTTTCCACATGCCACATCAACTTTCTGACCATACTCATCGTAGCTATTAATCAATAAAACTGCTTTGCGATCAATAATCTCTTTCATATTTGAATACTGAGAAGCTACTTTTATCACTAATAACTGTCCAGCTTTTACTGGTAGTTCATACCAAAGAGGACTTTCTTGAGTTAGCTGAATAGCATCTCTATGTATGAGCATCCCCAATTGCGATTTTTTAATGTCAGTGACTTCTTGAGAGAGTCGCGCTTCATTCGATTTTTCGATACTAGAATGTGGCTTTGTCTCTTTTTTAATTACACTTAAATCATTATAGGTATCATTTTGATAGTCTTGAACTTTCGGCTCAATATTAAAACTTTCAACAAAGACTTGTTGTCCTGTTTCTATATTAAAAGCCTTGAGACCAAGGCGAATTTGACTCACTCCATCAGGTACAACAAAGGTATGTAGTTCTTTTATATGATTATGAGTAGATGGTATATATTTAAAATAAGCTTTCAACGCTTCTGATCTGACCATCCGTCCACATGCTACGTCAACTTCTTTGCCAGCTTCGTCATAGCTATTGATCAGTAACACTGCTTTACGACTAATAATATCTTTCATATTTAAGTATTGAGAAGCTACTTTTATCACTAATAACTGTCCAGCTTTTACTGGTAGTTCATACCAGAGAGGACTTTCTTGAGTTAGCTCTATAGCACCTCCATGTATAAGCATTCCAAATTCAACTTGTTCAATAGCACTATTTTTTTTAGAGTCTTGCTCGTTATTTGATTTTTTATCATTATTTGATTTATTAGCCATACTTTGTGCTTTATCGATACGAGTGATCAAAGGTGCTACAGACGTCTGTATTTTTTCTTCTTTATTACTCAGTTCTTGAAAACTATCACTTTGATATACTGCAGTTTTTGGCTTGACACTAAGGCTAGTAACTAATACTTGTTGCTCTTCAACCGTATTGAAAGCACTTAGACCAAGTTGAATGTAACTAACCCCATCAGGTACTACAAAGCTATGTAGCTCTTGGACGTTATTGTTAGTTGAAGGAATATACTTAAAATAGACACGTAGGTTTTCAGATTTAACCATTTTGCCACATGGAATATCTATTTCTTTACCGCGCTCATCATAACTAGTAATCGTTAGAACTGCTTTGCGATCAATAATACCTTTCATATTTAGGTACCGAGAAGCTACTTTTATGACTAATAACTGTCCAGACTTTACTATTAACTCATAACAAATAATATTCTTTTCAAACGGCTCGAGTTCAAGGGCACCTTCATGTACAAGCATTCCAAATTTTGATCTCTGGATACTCTTGGAATGTTGAGAGTATTCCCCATTACTTTGATTATCTACCTTTAGCTTAGCATCTTCTTTATTAGTCAAAATATCATGAGGATGCTTCTCACTGTGAGTAGCTTTTAGAGAGTGATTTTCTATTTTGACATTATGATTAAATACACCCAATTTATTAGCATCAATATTATGTTTAATAGTTAATAGATTAGTCCAGCTGGTTTTAGCATAACTCTTAAATAATTTTTTTAACTTTTTCATAATATATACATGCCTGAAGATAAATATAATTTCAAAACTGACATCATTTAATTATTCAAATAATAATTAAGTAATGCCAGCTATATCAACCAATCAAATCAAATATCACTAACAACATTGATTAGACGAGCATTGCTAGATAATTGATTTTTTTCAAACTCATCATGAGCGACTAATACCACTAATATATCAGCTTGCTCTAAAGCACTCTCTAAAGAAACTAAATTACCTGTAGCCAGCTTCTCAGGTAACTGCTTTATATTTGGTTCAACCAATAAAACCTCAGCACTATTCAACTCAAGCATATTTTTAGCAATGCTAACAGCTGGACTCTCACGTAAGTCATCAATATTTGGTTTAAATGCTAAGCCTAATAACGCCACTTTCGGTCTAGCCATGTTCTCAGACTTTAGCGTATCTATTTCAGCATTGATCTTACTTATTACCCAATTAGGCTTATTGTCATTAATCTCACGAGCCGCACGGATTATTTTAGCTTCATCAGGGTTTTGATTAACGATAAACCATGGGTCCACAGCGATACAATGACCACCTACTCCAGCACCAGGCTGTAGAATATTGACACGTGGATGATGATTAGCCAGCTCAATTAGCTCCCAAACATTAATATCTAGCTTATCTGAAATAATGGACAACTCATTAGCAAAAGCAATGCTTACATCGCGAGAGGCATTTTCAGTCAGTTTTGCCATTTCAGCGGTACGAGAGTTAGTTGCTAGTAAGTCACCCTCTACAAAAATGCGATAAACTTCTTGAGCTTTTCTGGTCGACTCTTTAGTCATACCACCAATAATGCGATCATTCGAAATTAGCTCTTCAACTACTTTGCCTGGTAATACACGCTCGGGACAATAAGCTACAAAGATATCCGCTTCGTTATCAGGCTCATGATATTTAGGAAAGCTTAAATCGGCACGTTCTTCAGCGAGCCATTCAACCATTTTTTCAGTAGCACCTACTGGGGATGTGGACTCTAATATTACTACATCACCCTTTTGTAGTAGTGGGGCTAGTGCTTTGCTAACAGCTTGAATGTAAGAAAGATCAGGCTCATGATCTTGACCTTTGAAAGGTGTAGGAACTGCAATAAGGTAAGCATCTGAATGTACAGGAGTGAGGCTAGCCTTAAGATTGCCTTTATCCACGGCTTGCTTGACGATGGCTTCTAAACCTGGCTCTACGATATGTATTTTGCCTTGGTTTATCGTATCGACTGCATGCTGGTTAACATCAACCCCTATTACATTTGCTCCATGATGAGCGAACATCGCTGCTGTTGGTAAACCAATATAACCTAGACCAAAAACACAAATATTTTTCATTATTAACTCACTTAACTTATATGTAATTATTTATTTCGAAATTTTTTCTTGACTGAAAAAATTAACAATAGTTTCTGTGATGCGTTGTGATGCTTGTCCATCACCATAAGGATTATGTGCTTGACTCATTTTGAGATAAATAGCCTCGTTTTCAATCAAACTGCTCACTTCAGCTACAATAGTAGGTGCATGTGTCCCTACTAGTTTCACCGTTCCTGCCTCTACAGCTTCCTGCCTTTCAGTAGTTGAACGCATTACTAATACTGGAATACCAAGAGAAGGTGCTTCTTCTTGGATGCCACCTGAGTCGGTTAAAATTATATGGCTAGTACTCATCAAGTATACAAAAGGTAGATAGTCTTGAGGTTCGATCAATTTGACGTTGCCAAGGTTTTTTAATAACCTATTTACGGGCTCTTTAACGTTAGGGTTTAAATGCACAGGGTAAACAAATTCATAATCTGGGTACTTTTGCGCTAACTCTTGTATCGCTTGGCAAATCGACTCAAACCCATCACCAAAGTTCTCACGACGATGACCAGTAATCAGAACGCGACGTTTAGTAAAATCCAACTCAGAAAACTTAAGTTTTAATTCATTGCGTAAAGCTTCATTATTTTCAAGCTTGTTCTTAACTTCTAACAAAGCATCGACTACTGTATTACCAGTGGTATATATATAATCAGGGTTATTGTGTTCATCATATAAATGCTGTGCAGCGGCTTTAGTTGGTGCAAAATGTAACTTAGTAATTATACTTGTAAGCTGTCTATTAGCTTCTTCCGGCCAAGGAGAGTAAATATCATAAGTACGTAGACCCGACTCAACATGTCCGATAGGGATTTGCTGATAAAAAGCGGCCTGTGCTCCGCATAATGTTGTTGAAGTATCACCATGAACAAGTACTAAGTCAGGCTGGCATTCCTTCAATACTGGTTCAAGGGCAAGCAACATTCTGGAACTAGCTTGCGTTAAGCTTTGTCCTGACTTCATGATATCTAAATCATAGTCTGGAATTATTTCAAATAATGACAATACTTGATCAAGCATTTCACGATGTTGAGCCGTTACGCAAACTAAGGACTCAATATTTGGATTACTATCTAATGCTTTTACAACAGGGGCCATTTTAATTGCTTCAGGACGCGTCCCAAATATACTTAGTACTTTTATCATAAGGTTCTCTTATTAACTTTTGTCTGTTTTTGTCAGTGAATTATATCACTTTAGTGTAACCATTTGGGTTCATGCTCTGCCAACGCCATGTATCTCGACACATATCAGCAATCGATAATTCAGCTTGCCACCCTAACAACGATTTTGCTTTATCGGCACTGGCATAGCAAATCGCAATATCACCTACTCGACGATCTGTGAACTGATAAGGAATGCTCTGACCAGATACATCAGAAAATGCAGATACCAATTCTAATACAGAAGTACCTTTGCCAGTGCCTAAGTTGATAGGTAAAAAGCCTACTGAGTTCTTTTTTGCCGTACCATCTTCATTTGGTCTGGTTTGTTTATTTAGATAATTTAGTGCAGCCACATGACCTCGCGCCAAATCAGTGACATGAATAAAGTCACGGACACCTGTTCCATCGACAGTAGGATAGTCATTACCAAAGATACTGAGCTTATCAAGTTTGCCGACGGCCACTTGAGAGATATAAGGCATCAAGTTGTTAGGAATGTCATTAGGGTCTTCGCCAATTTGTCCTGATGGATGCGCGCCTACTGGATTAAAGTATCTAAGAGCAATCAGGTTCCAGCTGCCATCAGACACAGCTAAACCTTCTAAGATATGTTCAACTGTCAGCTTGCTCTGACCATAAGGATTGGTACAAGAGCGCTTCGAGCTCTCATCGATGGGTAAGGATTCAGGATCACCATAGACAGTGGCAGATGATGAAAAAACTAAATTCTTCACATTATATTCTGCTATAACTTCTAATAAGGTTATGGTGCCGCTGACATTGTTATTATAATACAGCAATGGCTTTGCTACTGACTCCCCAACTGCTTTTAATCCAGCAAAATGAATCACGCCAAAGAATTCGTGTGAAGCAAAGACTTCTCTGAGTAACTCAGGATCTCGTATATCGCCTTCGATAAACTCAACTGTCTGTCCAATAAGAGTAGAGACACGGTCAATCGCTTCACGGCTACTATTAGATAAGTTATCGTATACAACAATATCATAGCCTGCTTCATGCAATGCGATACAAGTATGCGAACCGATATATCCAGCACCGCCAGTAACTAATATCTTGTTTTTCATAAGAGATTCAGATATAAAAAAGACACCCCATTGTAGGGGTGTCTTATCAGTAATTCAATAGAGTTTTGGTAGTTAGTAGACTAATGCCTATCTTACCAACCAGTAACTTCTTTTAGCTTATCACCAAGTCTAGATGGGTCACGTGTATAAGCGATACCAGCATCTTCAAACGCTTTGAATTTCTCTTCAGCAGTACCTTGACCACCAGAGATGATAGCGCCAGCATGGCCCATACGCTTGCCTTCTGGAGCAGTAACACCAGCGATATAACCAACAACTGGCTTAGTCACATGGTCTTTGATGTAAGCAGCAGCTTCTTCTTCAGCAGTACCACCGATCTCACCGATTAGGATAATAGCTTCAGTTTGTGGATCAGCTTCGAATAGCTTCAATGCGTCAATCTGGTTCATACCAGGGATAGGATCACCACCGATACCGATACAAGTTGACTGACCAAAACCAAGCTTAGTTGTCTGAGCTACGGCTTCATAAGTCAATGTACCAGAGCGTGAGATGATACCCACTTTACCTGGCTGATGGATATGGCCTGGCATAATGCCGATTTTGCACTGACCTGGAGTGATAACACCTGGGCAGTTAGGACCAACCAAACGTACATCACCAGCTTCTTCAAGATAGCGTTTTGCTTTTAGCATATCGATAGTCGGTACGCCTTCAGTGATCACAACGATCAACTTAACACCAGCATCGATTGCTTCAACGATAGAATCTAGTACAAATGGTGCTGGTACGTAGATAACAGAAGCGTCAGCTTGAGTTGCTTCCATAGCTTCCGCCATGGTGTTGAATACTGGTAGGCCTAGGTGCGTTTGACCGCCTTTACCTGGAGTCACACCACCAACTACTTTTGTACCATATTCGATGGCTTGTTCAGAATGGAACGTACCATTTTTACCAGTAAAACCTTGTACCAATACTTTGGTATCTTTATCGATTAATACACTCATTATATTTTCCTTGTATTCGGTTGTCTTGTAACAGTGGTCTTTATAGCTATTGTTATCGGATTTTGATAATCAATCTTTGCTATAGAAACCACTATTACGATTTGACTACTATGCTTAAGCGTCTATCTCTAAACACTTATGTTTAAAGACTTACGCTTTAACAGCATCGACAATTTTTTGAGCCGCGTCAGATAAACCTTGAGCTGAAATTAATTTCAGACCAGACTCTTCTAGGATTTGTGCGCCTAGCTCAGCGTTGTTACCTTCTAAACGAACAACAACTGGTACTTGTACGTCAACTTCTTTGATAGCAGCGATAATAGCTTCTGCAATCATGTCACAACGTACGATACCGCCGAAGATGTTGATTAGAACGCCTTCAACACTGCTGTCTTCTAGGATGATTTTGAATGCTTCAACAACGCGATCTTTAGTTGCGCCGCCGCCAACGTCCAAGAAGTTAGCAGGCTTGCCGCCATACAATTTGATGATGTCCATGGTTGCCATTGCAAGACCAGCACCGTTAACCATACAACCGATGTTACCTTCTAGAGCAACATAGTTTAGGTCAAATTCAGCAGCTTTAAGCTCACGCTCATTTTCTTGTGTTTTGTCTTGTAGCGCTGCGATTTTTGGCAGACGATACAGTGCGTTTGAGTCGATACCGATTTTGCCATCAACACAAACGATTTCGCCATTTTCGCGAACAGCTAATGGGTTGATTTCCATTAGAGCAAAGTCGTTTTCAACAAATGCTTTATAAGCGCCAGTCATCAATTTAACGAATTGATTGATTTGCTTGCCTTCTAGACCAAGTTTGAACGCAACGTCGCGCGCTTGGAAAGGCATTAAACCAACTAAAGGATCAACATTTACTTTGAAGATTTTTTCTGGAGTGCTGTGTGCCACTTCTTCGATATCTACACCACCTTCGGTAGATGCCATGAAAGTTACACGACGAGTTGCACGATCAACGACTGCGCCAAGATATAGCTCAGTTTGTACTGGATACATATCTTCTGCAACTAATACGAAGTTTACTGGCTGGCCATCAGCATCAGTCTGGAACGTTACTAGGTTAGTACCGATCAGCTCTTCAGCAACTTGCTTAGCTTCTTCACGAGTTTTAACTAGCTTTACACCACCAGCTTTACCGCGACCACCAGCATGTACTTGCGCTTTAATTACCGCAATGTCAGTTGGGGTTTTATCAAAAGCTGCAGCAGCTTCTTCGCCGTTATGAGCGATGATGCCTTCTTGAATTGGCAAACCGTAGCTTTTTAATAGCTCTTTTGCTTGATACTCATGTAAATTCATTGATTGTATCCTTTATTTTTTACAATTAATAAAAAGTGAAATCAAGTGCGTACATACACATATTAATCATACGTCTGACGCACTCATGATTGTGGCATCACCAAAATAGCGATACCCCAATCAGGTTGTAAATCGATAATAACTAAACGAGCAACTACTTATTTCTTACGTTTTTTGCGCTGGATGGCGTGAATAGCACGGCCATCTGCAGATAGAGCAGCTTCATGCACTGCTTCTGAAATAGTTGGATGAGCAAATGTCATTAACTGCAAGTCTTCGATACTAGAAACAAATTCCATCGCGATCATACCTTGATGGACGATATCACCAGCACCAGCAGCGATAGCATGCATACCTAATAGACGATCTGTTTTCGCATCAGCAACTACTTTCACAGAACCTTGCGCTTCGCTTTGCGCTAATGCACGACCGTTAGCAGCCAAGTTGAAAGAGCCTGTTTTAACTTCATAGCCAGCTTCTTCAGCTTCTTGCTCAGTCAAACCTACCCATGCGATTTCTGGGTGAGTATAAATGACATTGATGATAGTGTCATAGTTAACTTGAGGTTTTTCGCCATGAATACGCTCAACAGCCATCATGCCCTCTTCCATTGCTTTATGCGCAAGCATAGGACCACGGACCAAATCACCGATAGCATAAACGCCATCAAGATTGGTTTTGCATTGGTCATTAACATCGATAAGGCCACGTTCAGTCAACGTGATACCGCTGTCATCGCCAAGCAGTTTTTCAGAATATGCACGGCGGCCAACACAAACGATTAGCTTGTCGAAGCTCTCCTCGCTCGATTCACCTTTGCTTTCGCTAGTGACGACAACTTGGTCACCTTGAACTTCAGCATTGGTTACTTTGGTATCGACACGGATATCAAGACCTTGCTTTTTCAGCATTTTGCCAGCTTCTTTTGAGATGTCTTTGTCAGCAGCAGCTAAGAAACTAGGAAGTGCTTCATATACGACTACTTCTGCACCTAGACGACGCCATACTGAACCAAGCTCAAGACCGATAACACCCGCACCAATAACGCCTAGACGCTTAGGTACTTCAGTGAAATCAAGTGCGCCAGTTGAATCAACAATGCGGTCACCGTCAGTTTTGGCAACAGGAATCTCGATAGGCACAGAACCTGCCGCAAGAATGACATTCTTAGCAGTGATCGTTGCTTCGCTTTCGTCTTCTAGAGCAGTAAATTTGACTTTTTTGTCAGTGCCCGTGCCATCAACTAAAGTACCCCAACCTTGTAGCCAGTCAACACCATTGCCTTTTAGCAACGCGGCAACACCACCAGTCAACTGCTTAACAATACCTTCTTTACGCTCTATCATTTTTTCGATATTGATAGCAACATCACCAGTACTGATACCGTGCTCGTCAAGGTCATGCTTAGTAGCTTCGTAACGATGTGAGCTATCAAGTAGGGCTTTTGATGGGATACAACCAACGTTTAAGCAAGTACCGCCAAGTGCTGGCTCGCCTTTATAAACGCGCTTTTCGATACAAGCAACACTCATACCGAGCTGGCCTGCACGAATAGCTGCTTCGTAACCACCAGGACCGCCGCCGATGACGACTAAATCATAATTGTCTTTCATAGTACGTTCCTATTTTTAATTGTATGTGTCATTTAAACTGGTTGTTATCTCGCTGATAGATCAGCGTTATCTACACTGAACAGTTAATACACTATGTCAATGAGATAGACTCACTCATCGATAATCGATAGCAAGTCACCATTATTAAATTCATTTGAATACAGTTATCAGCGCATCAAGCGATCGCTGATTAATAAAAATCATTATCTATACCAAAGTTAAAAAGCTTGTATCAGCGGTTGCCAATACAAGCTTAAAAGCTTACAGGTCTAGTAGTAGCATTGCAGGGTCTTCAACCAACTCTTTGATAGTTACCAAGAACTGTACTGCTTCTTTACCATCGATCATGCGATGGTCATAAGATAGCGCTAGGTACATCATTGGTAGGATTTCAACTTTACCATCAACTGCCATTGGACGATCATTGATCGCATGCATACCTAGGATAGCAGTTTGTGGTGGGTTCAAGATAGGTGTCGACATCAATGAACCAAATACACCACCATTAGAGATAGTGAAAGTACCGCCAGTCATGTCTTCTAGACCAAGCTTACCTTGCTGAGCTTTACCGCCAAACTCACGGATTGTGCTTTCAACGTCAGCCATGCTCATGCGATCAGTATCACGTAGTACTGGAACAACCAAGCCGCGATCTGAAGATACTGCTACACCGATATCATAAAAACCATGATAAACAATGTCATCACCATCTAGTGAAGCGTTTACTGCTGGGAAGCGTTTTAGTGCTTCTGTCGCTGCTTTTACGAATAACGACATAAAGCCTAAACGTACGCCATGACGTTTTTCAAACTTATCTTTGTACTTAGCGCGCATGTCCATTAATGGCTTCATATTCACTTCGTTAAACGTCGTCAACATAGCAGTATCTTGTGATGCTGATAGTAGACGCTCAGCAACACGCTTACGAAGACGAGTCATTGGAACACGTTTTTCAGTACGCTCACCCATTGATTCAGCAACTGGACGGCCGCTATCAGATTTGATGCTGCTGTCTGATTTCAATGTTGGGTTAGCCATATCAGTTTTGGTTACACGACCACCGCGGCCACTACCTTCAACTTCTTTAGGATCTACGCCTGACTCTTTTGCTGCTTTACGAACTGCTGGGCTTTGATCTTTATGATCAGCTTCGCCTTTCTTATCTGTTGCTTGAACAGGCTCACCACCATCGGCAGCTTGTTTTGCTTGAACTGGCGCAGCTGGTTGATCTGGATCTACTGCTGGCGCTTCTTCTGCGCTAGCACTAGCGCTTGCACCGGCTTCAAACTGAGCGATAAGCTCATCAGACAATACAGTATCGTCAACTTGCTTTACGATTTTGGTCAATACACCATCATCAGGTGCCACAACTTCTAATACAACTTTATCAGTTTCAATTTCAGCCAATAGGTCATCACGATTAACTTGTTGACCTTCAGTGACATGCCACTCAACGATTGTGCCATCGGCAACCGATTCTGGAAAAACGGGGGCTTTGATGTCAGCCATCGATATACTCCTTAGATTTGGATATTCATACTTATTATTAAGTCGTGATAGGCAGCCAGTAATTTTCTAATAATTTTGCTTATAATTTATTAAAAAACACTGACTGTCATCGCCTGATTCATTTATCTTCTATAATCTTTGATTAGACAAGGTATTACTGAGCTAACTCATCAACACTTATGCCAAGGCCACCAGCAATAAGTGCTTGCTGTTGTTGAGCATGCAGTTTCGGTGATCCTGTTGCAGGGGCTGCACTAGGAGGACGCGCTACTGGCTCCATGACTTTTGCTTTGGTTGGATGAGGTACGACAATACGGAACATATGCGGTGCTAAATAGTACCAAGCGCCTTGGTTCAATGGCTCTTCTTGCGTCCATACGATTTCAGTTAGGTTACTATACTTTTCGATTTCAGCGATTAAGCGAGTCTCTGGCAATGGATACAATTGCTCAATACGAACGATAGCCACATGATCAAGACCCAATGCGCGGCGCTGCTCTAACAAATCATAATAAACCTTACCACCACACAGAACCATACGAGTCACTTTATCTGCGTTGTGATCGTCCATTTCTGGCAATACCGTCTCAAACTTACCGTTAGCAAGCTCTTCTAGGTTAGAAGTCGCTAGCTTATGACGTAATAAGCTCTTTGGTGACATAACGATCAACGGCTTACGAATAGGACGTACTGCCTGACGACGTAATGCATGATAAATTTGCGCAGGAGTCGTTGGCGTAATGACCTGCATATTGTCTTCAGCACATAGCTGTAAGAAACGCTCTAGACGTGCAGATGAATGCTCAGGGCCTTGACCTTCAAAGCCATGTGGTAACAACATCGTCAAACCACAAACACGCTGCCACTTGGTTTCGCCGCTTGAGATAAACTGGTCAATCACAACCTGAGCACCGTTAACGAAATCACCAAACTGTGCTTCCCAAACGATCAATGCGTTCGGTACGGTGGTCGCGTAACCATATTCAAAGGCTAGTACCGCTTCTTCTGACAACAATGAGTTGTAAGTAGCAAAGCGTGCTTGGTTCTCACTTAAATGAGATAATGGTACATACATACTGCCATCATTGACATTGTATATTTCACTATGGCGATGTGAGAAAGTACCACGGCCAACATCTTCACCAGTAATACGTACTAGTACGCCGTCATTATCAACCAATGATGCATAAGCCAATGTCTCAGCTGCACCCCAGTTAAGAGGCTCTTCGCCAGTTTGCATCGCTAGACGCTGTTCAACGACTTTTTGAACCTGACGTTGTAACTTGTAGCCTTCTGGCATTTCGGCCATACAGCGTCCATAACCTTTGAGCTTTTCGATATCAACACTGGTATCCCAATCATCAACCAAATCATGACCTAGATAAGGCTTCCAATCTACAAACAGCTGCTCGTTAGGCTCTTGAACCAGTGAACTGACAACATAATCACCACGGTCTAACGACTCACGATAATCATCTTCGTACTGTTTCTCTTCTTCGGCATTCAAGATACCTTCTGCGATAAGTTTTTGCGCATAAAGAGTACGAGTAGTCGGAAGCTTCTTAATAACAGCATACATTAATGGCTGAGTTGCAGATGGCTCATCTGCCTCATTATGGCCATTACGGCGATAGCAGAACAAATCAATGATGATGTCTTTGTCAAACTTATGGCGATAATCTAATGCTAACTGAGCAGCAAATACGACTGCTTCAGGATCATCACCGTTTACATGTAAGATAGGAGCATGAACCATCTTAGCAACGTCAGTACAATATTCAGTTGAACGAACATCTTCTTGACGGCTAGTAGTAAAGCCAACTTGGTTATTGATCACGATATGCACAGTACCGCCAGTGGTATAAGCACGGGTTTGTGACATCTGGAAGGTTTCTTGGACCACACCTTGACCAGCAAAAGCAGCATCACCATGAATCACGATAGGTAATACTGAATTACCACCAGTATTATCTAGTAGTGGCTGATCGTTACGGCGTACTTGACGGGCACGTACTGAGCCTTGTAGTACTGGCGCGACAATTTCGAGATGCGATGGGTTAAATGCTAAAGCCAAATGCGCTTCACCGCCCGGTGTCATCACATTAGATGAAAAACCGTTATGGTATTTAACATCGCCTGAGCCTTTTTCTGGCTGCACTTTACCATCAAACTCGTCAAACAAGTCTGCAGGATTTTTACCTAAGATGTTGACTAGTAAGTTTAGGCGGCCACGGTGAGCCATACCAATGACCATTTCTTTTGTGCCATATCCGCCAGCACGTTGAATGATTTCATTAATAGCAGGAATGAAGCTCTCACCACCTTCCAAACCAAAACGCTTAACACCTGTATATTTACGAGCAAGGTATTTTTCTAGACCTTCAGCAGCCGTCAAGCGCTCAAGAATAGATAAGCGTTTTTCTTTGTCAAATTTGATATAGCCTAGATTGGTCTCTAGATATTCTTCCATCCAGCGTTTTTCGGTACTGGTGGTAACGTGCATATACTCGACACCGATATGGCCACAGTACACACGTTCCATGATTTCGATGATTTCGCGCAATGTCGCTTCATCTTTACCAATGACTAAATCATTGGTTGGAAATACGGTATCAAGATCAGCTTCTGACAAATTATGATAAGCAAGCGTCAAATCTTCTACTTCTGCACGTGGATGCAAATCTAAAGGATCAAGTTTGGCACGGCGATGACCGCGACGACGATATGCTGAGATTAGTTGCTGTACGCCCATCTGCTTAGGATCACAGTTGGCAAAGCTGCTAGAGTCGGTATCAGTACTGCTACTCTTATTTGCCGTTTGATTACGAGCAAGTAGTAAGAACTGATCTTTGATAGCGTTATGCTGAGCATCGTTCTGCGACTTATACTGTTCAAAGTACGTTTGCCAGTCAGTATCAACACTATCAGGGTCTGTTAGGTATTGCTCGTAGAGAGCTTCTATATAGTTGGCGTTATCGGCAGCCAGTTCAGTATGTACTTGGCCAGATTTTTCTTTGGTTATACTATTCATAATAATCGTCTATTTGATAGATAAATGAATGGAATCGTGCTTATTATTGTGTCAGTCGTTGTATGCTCAGGTAGTTAGACAATGTGTCATATCCTGTTAAATACTATTCGATAAAACACTTTTATCCCTAAGTATTGCCATCACCATAGAATATTGCTGTCATTGTCTACAAGAGCAAGTAATGCTAAATAGTGGTAACAAGTCTTATTGCAATACCCGTCTAAAAATAAAACTATTTGTGAACGCTCAGTTTTCTTATCTAGCTCGTTTCACAACATTAATTTATATATACTTCTTTAAGTCATAACCAATCCATTAATGATAAGCTATTAATAGATAATTATATTTTCAGCTAACCTATAAACTGGTTATTAATGCTGAATTAGCCTAAATTTGCTGATAAATCCTGCCTTTTCAGACAGAAATACATTGCTGTATAGATTATCATGCCCATTTTTTGCGACATAGTTTGTTTGTTCAATACTAGGTATTTATGTAATGAATATCTGTCATCAATTATAAACGCATAATCATTGTGCGCATAGTATTTTAGCCTGATAATGTCATAATGTGCTCAAACAACATGTATTAAGCGCCAAAAAAGACGCTTTGATCATCTCATTAAATACCAAATACAATTATACCAAAATTTGACTATGTCTATATTCGATTATATAGGGTGATTGTCTATATATTATTTCTTCTTACATACGACCAACGTATTGACCATATAGTTTTACTCATAAATCACTTAATACCTATTTTTCAATAGGCTAAATTCATCATATCTTTTAGATGACAGGTCAGGTATAAAAGTAGTAAATCTATATATCAGCTTTTTAACTAACAAAAACACCACCTAATGAATAGGTGGTGTTTTTCGTATAGTAACTATAAAGATCAATTATTTATGCTTAACCAGCTTGGTCAATCAACATATTACGTAAGTGACCGATTGCTTTGGTTGGATTCAAGCCTTTTGGACAAACTGATACACAGTTCATGATACCGCGGCAACGGAACAAGCTAAACGGATCGTCTAAGCGAGCTAAACGTGCTTGAGTATCACCGTCACGACTATCAGCAACGAAGCGATAAGCATGCAGTAATGCTGATGGACCTAGGAACTTATCAGGGTTCCACCAGAAAGATGGGCAACTGGTTGAACAACAAGCACATAGAATACATTCGTATAGACCGTTCAGTTTTTCACGCTGTTCAGGTGACTGTAAACGCTCAGTTGGCGGTGCTGGCTGATCATTGATTAAGTACGGATGTACTTTCTCATACTGCTCATAGAACTGGTTCATATCGACAACCAAATCACGAACTACTGGCAAACCAGGTAGCGGACGAACCGTTACTTTTTCTGGTAGCGTGTTCATGTTGATTAGACATGCCAAACCGTTCTTACCATTGATGTTCATGCCGTCAGAGCCACAAATACCTTCACGGCAAGAGCGACGGAAAGTAAGCGTTTCATCTTCTTTCTTTAGGCGTAATAGTACGTCAAGCAACATACGATCTGAATCAAGTAGCTCAATCGTATAAGTTTGCATGCGTGGCGCTGCGTCCAGATCTGGATCGTAGCGATAGATTTCGATGGTGCGAGTACCTCGGCTCATAATGCTAAACTCCACACGTAGGTGATGGCGGGCATACAAAGATTGCAACATATTTGCGCTAGCTATTAATCAGTACTGATAACCAGTATCGGATACCAATTAATAGCGTAGTAGCGCTGGCATGAGCATGTAGCTGGCGGTCACCTTTTTAATAAATTAATAAGGGATAAAACGTTAACACTGCTGTTATCTATCAACTATATATAAAGTATGCAGTCTAGAATTAGTAGACGCGGACTTTTGGTTCGATATAATCAACGGTTAATGGCACTTTACGTACTGGCTTATAAATGATGCGATTGCCTTCAGAGTACCATAAAGTATGCTTCATCCAATCGTGGTCATTACGACCGTTAGGTGCGTAATCATCATCTTCTGGACGATCATAATCGGATACACTGTGCGCGCCGCGGCTTTCATGACGCTTCGCTGCAGATATCATTGTTGCTTTTGCTACTTCATACAAGTTAGCAACTTCGAATGCTTCAATACGTGCTGTGTTGAACACTTGTGATTTATCGCCAAGATGAATCTTGTCGATCTTTTCACCTAGCGCTAAAATTTTCTCAACGCCTTCGTCCATCATCGCTTGCGTACGGAATACACTAGCGTGTTTTTGCATCGTAGCACGAATCTCATCAGCCACGTCTTGCGCATTGTAGCCTTCAGTAGACTGTTGCAACTTGTCTAAACGCTTCACTGTAAAGTCAAGTACACGTGGATCAAGCGGCTTGTAGTTGTGATCTGCATGATGGAACTCATCAACAATATGCTTACCAGCTGCACGGCCAAATACCAATAGATCTAGTAGAGAGTTCGTACCTAGACGGTTAGCACCATGTACACTTACGCAAGCACATTCGCCGATTGCATAAAGACCTTTAACGACGTTGCCTTTAGCATATAGGCCGTCTTCATCAGTACCTGCTTCTAGATCCGGTACAATCACTTGACCATGAATAGTGGTTGGAATACCGCCCATCATGTAGTGAATGGTTGGGATTACTGGAATTGGCTCTTTAGTGATGTCAACGTTGGCGAAGTTTTTACCAATCTCAAATACTGATGGTAGACGCTTCATGATGGTTTCAACACCTAGATGCGTCATATCCATTACGATATGATCAGCATTAGGACCACAACCACGGCCTTCTTTGATTTCTTGGTCCATTGAACGCGATACGAGATCACGTGGTGCCAAGTCTTTCACGGTTGGTGCATAACGCTCCATGAACGCTTCGCCATCCTTGTTACGCAAGATAGCACCTTCACCACGACAACCTTCAGTCAATAGTACACCTGCACCATGAACACCAGTTGGGTGGAACTGCCAGAACTCCATGTCTTGTAATGGAATACCAGCACGTACTGCCATGCCAATACCGTCACCAGTATTGATATAAGCATTGGTAGAAGCTGCGAAGATACGACCAGCACCACCTGTCGCTAGGACAGTAATTGGTGATTGGAATACTGCAATCGTACCCGTCTCTTGCTCAAGCGCGACGACACCGTTGATGTTACCAGCTTCGTCTTTGATCAAATCAAGCGCGATCCACTCGATAAAGAACTCAGTACCTTGCTCTAGGTTTTTCTGATATAGCGTATGTAGTAGTGCATGACCTGTACGGTCAGCAGCGGCACAAGCACGTTGTACCGCTTTTTCGCCATAGTTAGAAGTGTGACCACCGAACGGACGCTGATAAATCGTACCGTCTTCATTACGGTCAAACGGCATGCCCATGTGCTCAAGCTCATAGACTACTTTTGGCGCTTCACGGCACATATATTCGATAGCGTCTTGGTCACCTAACCAATCTGATCCTTTAACGGTATCATAAAAGTGAAAGTGCCAGTTGTCATTGCTCATGTTACCCAAACTTGCACCGATACCACCCTGAGCGGCAACCGTGTGCGAACGCGTTGGGAATACTTTGGTAAGAACTGCAACCTTCATGCCCGCTTCCGCTAAATGCAATGAAGCACGCATACCTGAGCCGCCGCCACCGACGATAACTGCATCGTAGTTTAGGGTCTTGATATTACTAATGGTATTGTCTTGTCTAGTTGCCATTACGGTTTTCCTAATGCCTGTTAATGCGTAAAAGTAAATCAAAGGCTTTTTGAGACATCTCTATTACAGCTATAAAGGCTTACTATTTGGCCATTTCATACGCTTATAAAATAAAGAGTCTCAATAATCATTAACCACTTAATTTGCATATCTATCGTTATACTGAACTAAGCTTACTCAACTATAATCAGATTAGCTGATCAGCAATGCTAGTCCAATGCTATGACTATTCTTGGCTATCAACGGATGACTCTAAAATGCTTTACCAACTAATGTAGCAATTGGATGCATCCGTCGTTATATATAGATATCAGAGCTTTTTATGAGATGGTTAAACGGCAGCGATACCGAAACCGTTACCCCAAAAAATCATGATGCCCCAAAATAGAAATACTAAAATAGCGATAATCATCAATGACTGTAGTACTAAACGTAAACCTGCTGCGCTTGAGCCCAGTTTGCCTGTTGTAATATAGTCAGTAAATACTGTCCACATCCCAACCCAAGCATGACCAGCTAGTGCAAGTACTGCAACCAAGCTGAATAGACGCATTGGTAGGCTGGTCATAAATGATGACCATTCAACGAAAGTGACATCACCATGGGTCAAAAAGAAGCCCAGCAATACCACACTATAAACGGCTAAAACAACAGCACTAATACGCTGAATAATCCAATCACGTGAGCCTGAACCTGTCAGACCAGTAGCACTTTTGATTCCTGAATCATTTTTTATCATTAGAACATCACCCATACAAATGACGCGACAACTAAAATCGCTGCAATCACAAAACTGACCATAGAGGCAGTGCGGCCAGATTTTAGCTCTTCGTTCATGCCCATATCAGCAAATAAATGTTTGATACCCATCACAAAATGATATGCAATGGCGGCAACAAATATCCATGCCAAAAAGCGCACAAGTACGTTGTCAAATACGGTCGCAAAACTCTCAGGCGATGCCAATGAGTTCTGTAGTATCCATAACATGACAGGAATCAATAAAAATAAAATAATGCCAGAGATACGATGCAAGATAGAGGCGATCGCGATCGGTGAGCGATTAACGCTAATCACTTGGCTTAAAGGCAGATCAATAGGTCGGTTGCTTTTCACAGCGGGCATCCTTTTGCGGTTATACTCCTGTATCTGCTATCAACGCCTGACATAAATAGTGCCAATTGAGCATTGAGCAACACACGAGACGAATAAAGTAAGGAAGAGCTAGCTGACTTCGTTTAGTTTGCGCTAAATATGAAGAAAGGATCATGTATATAAAGGTATTGATAGACTGTTCAATGTCGCTTGTCGAATCGACAGGCCTATCAAACAACCTATCTATTATACAACAAAGAGAATAAACATGAGTAACATCGACTAACCAGTCTATTTTAGAGGTCGTATGAATAGTAAGACAACGTTACTATGTCTTCTATATCAGAGCAGACCTTATATTAGGCACTTGAAATCTTGTGCCAAACAGATAAAAAAGATTGGTTAAGAAGAAAGTTCAAACCATAGAATGCGGTTTGGTCTATCGTAACACCAGACAATCGTAAATAAGCATGAATAGAAGACGCTCTGAACGACACTATAACATGGTCATTTATTAATTCGCGCAAAGCTAGTGCCAGTTAATTCCTACAATTATAAAATGCCTGAGCAATAATTACAAATTTATCCATTCAGTAAGAATATATACATATTTAATCAATAAATGAATGGATAAGAATAATACTGGTTTTAACAGTGATTATTATGACAAACTTTAATCCGCTTACTAGGCATAGTCTGCCAGTTTTTGGTGTCATTATTTATGAGTTTTGTCTCTAAAATATATTTACAAACCCAAAATACTAGTCCGATAATGCTGCTATAAACTTGCTCAAAAACAGAGGAATTTTAAGCAAAATAACCTGACAGACATATTTTGATACAAAAATTACAGCGAATAACCACCGCCACACCGCGCCAATTGGACACATGGTCCATAAAAGTTTTTTCAAATCATCAAGAATTGCTGCTAATATACCCTGCGTACTAAATGAGTTGAATGCACTTTTACCGTTCAACCGACAATGACGCGAGGGTATGCGTCTGTAGTAATTTATTCTAACAAGTTAAACCAATGGAGAGCAATTTATGGCTGATACTAATGCCAAACTAACCGTGAATGGTGAAGAATACGAACTTCCTATTATTAAAGGTACTTTAGGGCGCCCAGTTATCGATATTGCTGCTTTACAAGAATCAGGATTTTGGTCTTATGACCCTGGTTTTAAAGTAACTGCTCCTGTTGAATCAAAGATTACTTATATTGATGGTGGCAAAGGCGAATTATTACACCGCGGCTACCCTATCGACGAGCTAGCGAACAATGCTGAATACCTAGAAGTTGCTTATGCACTTTTACATGGTGACCTACCTACTGCTGAGCAAAAAGCAGAATTTTTTGAAAAAATCCGCGAGCATACTCCTGTTCATGATCAATTGCGTAAGTTCTTTGAAGGCTTCCGCCGTGACGCGCATCCAATGGCTATCATGGTTGGTGTAGTTGGTGCTTTATCAGCGTTCTATCATGAAGACCTAGACGTGAGCAATGAAGAACATCGCGAAATCACAGCTATTCGTTTGATTGCTAAGATGCCTACGCTTGCTGCAATGAGTTATAAATACTCACAAGGCGAACCGTTCATGTATCCGCGTAACGACTTCAACTACGCAGAAAACTTCTTATACATGATGTTTGCAACGCCTGCTGACGTAGACTACGAGAAAAACGACGTTATCACTCGCGCAATGGACAAAATCTTTACCTTGCACGCTGACCACGAGCAAAATGCTTCTACGTCAACGGTACGTTTAGCTGGTTCTACTGGTGCGAACCCTTATGCGTGTATCGCTGCTGGTATCGCAGCCCTTTGGGGACCATCACATGGCGGCGCGAACGAAGCTGTTCTTGAGATGCTAGACGAAATCGGTACTGTTGAGAACGTGCCTGAATTCATGGAAAAAGTGAAAAGCCGTGAAGTGAAGCTAATGGGCTTTGGTCACCGTGTTTACAAAAACTTCGATCCACGCGCTCAAGTAATGAAAGAGACTTGTGATGAAGTACTAGAAGCACTAGGTATCAACGATCCTAAGCTTGAATTGGCGATGGCACTAGAGAAAATTGCGTTAGAAGATCCGTTCTTCATCGAGCGCAACCTATATCCAAACGTTGATTTCTACTCTGGTATCATTTTGAAAGCTATCGGTATTCCAACGTCAATGTTTACCGTAATCTTTGCATTGGCTCGTACTTCAGGTTGGATCAGCCATTGGTTAGAAATGCACAGCGCTCCGTTCAAAATCGGTCGTCCACGTCAGTTATACACTGGTGAAACGCGCCGTGATTTTGTAAAAGTTGAAGATCGCAAGTAAGCAAAAATAATCGTTATCCAATAAAAAATCCCGCCATCGTGCGGGATTTTTTATTGTCTTAACTCTCGTTATTCGATATTGATTGTTTTATGAGAAATGATTAATTCAATCAGTTCATAAAAATATAGTCAGTTACTGAAACTCTTTTAACGTTTGCTCATATTTGGCAATCTGTTCATCGTATCCTTCGATGGTTTCATTAAATTTAGCCATTAGCGCTTCAAACTCTCGTTGCTGCTTCTGTTTCATTTGCTGCATATCAACCACTTGCTGAGCTTCTATTTGTTCCCATACCTGATGCTGAATAATTAAACGAGCAAGTGCCGGACTTTTTGCGCTTACTCTACCAGCAATCTCTGCATGCTCAAATAACTGCGGCACCAACGTCGCCACGTTGATTAATGTATCAGAATCCTCTGCACTGAGCGGTGTTGTCACCGGTTGATATAAAGCGTCCATGGTCTGCTGATAGCGTTCTATGATTTGGTCTTCGGTCAACATAACAGGTTTGCGCGGCTCAAGACTGATGCGTTTTAAAACCGTTAAATCGCGCTCACCAACTTCAGTGCTAGTATTGACGTCAACCTCTGTATCTACATTTGGATTGCTGTCTATCGAGGCGATATCGTTATTCGATGACACTACTTCTTCAGAACTGGTAGCGGTAGTATTTGTGTTAGGAGCGATATTATCGATTGCTACTTCGTTATTACTATCTGTATTTTCACTATTATTAGTATTCAGTAATAAAAGCTCCTCACTGTCTGACGCATCTGCCGCTTGCAATGACTCATATTCTGCTTGCAATCGTCTCTGTAAACTTTGCGCCTGTGCGACATATATCGGCTGAAATTGTTTTATGCGCGCCGCAGCTGAGTCGCTTTTTGGCATAGGCTGACTGTCTTCTACGCTTGTTTTTTCACTGGTTTGACTGTCATCAGTTACAGGCGATGTGTCAGACTGCTGACAGCCTGTCAAAAACAACACTCCTGACAATGCGGCTATAAGCAAAGTCGGTGGGTAGCGGGTATCAACATTAGGCTTTACTGACAAAAATTTAAACATGAGAGTGCATATCCTTTGGTAAAGCAAAATTATTAAAGGGTAAATTACAACTGCGGTTCATTATTCTTTGATTTTTAGCAACATAACTGACTGTTAAATCGTCCAATATAGTTATCCAGTATTTATCCAACTGACCTGTGTTTCAGTTAATGTATCGTTCTATAGTTCAGTTATGACTTATCATAGCCAAGCTTACTATTACTTTTAAAAACTAGAGGACTGATAGATCATCAGTATTTTTTGCCTTAACAATAGACTGCACCGTCACAAATGGAATACAAGCTTCCCACTCTTGGCAGTTCTGACCACGCTGACGACGTACAAAATAGTCTTGAACCATGCGTGCTTGCTGCTCAATACCATACTTAAAAAATGATTTACCTGTTTCTAACACGTAGTCGTATTTTCGGTTGATGATTGCTCCGCGTACAACCTTTAAGCCTTGCTGTAACTGCCATACGTGCGTTAGCTCGTGTATAAGCCAGCTTTGTTTACTCAATGGAGCTTCGCTAAAATCCGTAATCCAATCGACTGAATTAAAGTAAATATTGCCATTGGGGCTAACGGCATAATGTTTTAGTACCCACCACGCTGTCTTTAACTGCACTTCATCAAGTTTGATGCTGTCACCAAATACTGAATGCGCCAATGCTATTTCGCCAGCTGTCAGATAACGTGACTGCTGCTTGCCCGTATCACTACGCAAGTAACGACTGAATAAGCGTTTAAGAGTCGGTTCAGACATCGTTAATGCAATACCTTATATTTGATAAGCCATTTTTAGTGTTTAATAGTTAATAGTTAATAGTTAACAGTTAACAGTCGCGATTGGCCAAATTTTCCCATCGATACGGTAGAACCGTTAACAGTAGAGCCGTTAATATAGGTAAATGATGAAAACTAAAGTGCTCGGGACACAAGCTATACGCTTAGTTAGCTTTCATTAACATATTTTTGCGTTAACCTAGCGCGTATGACTTGTAACAAGTACTATCCTTATAAACTAGCCTACTTCTACTGCTGATGTCTAATACTCATTACTATTATAGAATTGTTGCGAAAATCATGCCAAACGTATATGAGCGTCGAAACCTAATGAGAATGATAAAGGTAGCCTAGTATGCTGTTATTTGGGTTTAGCTATAGATGCCTTGCCATTACTACCATTGCAGCTAGTAGATAGTAGATAGTAGATAGTAGATAGTTTTTTCATTTTTCGATAGAGAGTCTTATGCTACCTAACTTCCATGCCGATACCCCACTTGCTCAGCGTATGCGCCCTACTTCTCTTACCGATATCATTGGTCAAGAGCACTTGCTAGCAGCTGGTGCACCGTTACGCCGTTTGGTAGAGCAAGGGCATCTGCCATCTATTATCCTGCACGGTGAAGCAGGCATTGGCAAAACGACCATTGCAATGTTGTTAGCCGATGCCGTTAGTCGACCTTTTCATGCGCTTTCCGCATTAAATACTGGTGTCAAACAGTTACGTGAAGTCTTAGATAGTAGAGATTCCTTGGCATTTGAATCACCTGTGGTCTTCATTGATGAGATTCATCGCTTTAATAAAGCTCAACAAGATGCACTTTTGGGCGCGGTAGAGTCTGGTGATATTACTCTGATTGGCGCCACTACGGAGAACCCGTCATTTAGTGTCAACAACGCTCTACTATCACGTTGCCAAGTTTATCGTTTAGAGCCGTTAACACCTGAGCAGATAAGTACCGTGTTGCAACGAGCCCTCTCAGAAGACAATATACTCAAAAGGTTGACCGTCGATTTACAAGCAAAAGATACCATTAGTCAATTGGCTCATGGTGATGCTCGAAAAGCGCTAAACTTATTAGAGTTAGCGATTCAGACCGCTGATGCCAAACAGTCGCCAGTGATTATCGATGATGAATTGGTCAGCCGAGTGGCACAGACTGCTTTGGTGAGATATGACAAAGATGGTGAACAGCATTACGACATTATCTCGGCCATGATAAAGTCCGTACGTGGCTCAGACCCTGATGCCGCACTATACTGGATGGCACGGATGCTGGTAGGCGGTGAGCCTGCTGACTTTATCGCGCGGCGCTTGGTCATCTTGGCGAGCGAAGATATCGGTAATGCCAACCCTAACGCCCTGCTCCTCGCGGATGCAGCATTGCGTAGTGTGCAATCAATCGGCATGCCAGAAGCGCGGATTATTTTAGGGCAAGTGGTGGTTTATTTGGCCACTAGCGCTAAGAGTAATAGCACTTATAAAGCCATCAATGCGGCGATGGCGTTGGCAGAAAAAGACGCCTCTCCTGTGCCGCTACATTTGCGTAATGGCGTGACCAAACTGATGCGTAGTCAAGGCTACGGTCAAGGTTATGCTTATCCGCATGATTATCCTAACCATTACTATCCACAAAGCTACTTACCAGATAATTTAGTTGGTACCAGTTTCTACGAGTTTGCAGATAATCAGCGTGAGCAGCATAGTAAGCAGTTTATGGACTGGCTAAAAAGCCAAGCAGCGAGTAATGACTAACTACGATATAGATTAATAAAAATATAACGTACAGATTTATGGGTCAGTTTTAATGTTCATTGATAATATTTATGACTATTTTTGACATACTGAACGATATAGTGGGAAGATGGCGCAGCACGTGACGCTGAAAAGCGTTAAAATAACCTGATAATGATATATACAAGCAATTAAGTAAGCGAGTCACCTTTATATCAAATTATATTGCTTATAGCGCGATTCACTTGACCGTAGTAGCGCTTTGCTTGACCGTAACAGCGCTTTGTACTATCTACTGCTACAATAAGCAGATAGAGCCTTATATTCTAAATGACACCTATTTATAAATAATAAAATATTGAGATTTACTATGAGTTTAAATGCAATCCCTGAGATTATCGAAGACATTCGTGCTGGAAAAATGGTCATCTTGATGGATGATGAAGACCGCGAAAACGAAGGTGATATCATCATGGCAGCGACGCATGTCCGCCCTGAAGATATTAACTTTATGATTACTCACGCACGTGGCTTGGTTTGTTTGACTTTATCACAAGCGCGTTGCCAGCAATTGGCGCTGCCACTGATGTCAGATCGTAACGAGGCGAAGTTTAGCACCAACTTTACTGTCTCGATTGAAGCTGCTGAAGGCGTCACCACGGGTATTTCTGCTGGTGATCGTGCACGTACTATTCAGGCGGCGGTATCTTCATCAGCAAAGCCTGAAGACATTGTTCAGCCTGGACATATTTTTCCAATTATGGCACAAAACGGCGGTGTTCTTCACCGTGCAGGCCATACAGAAGCGGGTTGTGATTTAGCACGTTTGGCGGGTCTAGAGCCTGCAGCGGTGATTGTAGAGATTATCAATGCAGATGGTACGATGGCGCGCCGTGACGACCTTGAAATATTTGCAAAAGAGCATGACATCAAGATAGGCACTATTGCTGACCTTATCAATTATCGTATCGCTAATGAGCAAACGGTAGAAGAGATTGAGTCACATCCGTTTGAAACTGAACACGGTACTTTTACGCTACATCGGTTCCGTGAGTTTGGCGCTGAAGAAACACATTTAGCCTTGGTAAAAGGTGATGTCAGCGAAGGTGTCAGCACTGTACGTGTTCATGGTTTCCACCCATTACGCGATTTATTTGCAGCTAAAAATGACATGACGGGCCGTAGTGGCTGGAGTGTACAGTCAGCACTAGAAGAAATCAGTGCTTCAGATCGTGGTGTGCTGGTATGGATTGGTAGCAATCAGCCAGTTGATTTAGGAGATGCGCTGGACAAAGCCGCAGACAACGAGTCTCAATCAACCATTACGCAACAACCATATCGTAGTATCGGTGTTGGTGCACAGATATTACGTCATTTAGGGGTGCGTGATATGCGCTTATTGTCATCGCCAATGAAGTTTTTTGCATTGTCAGGTTTTGATCTGAATGTGGTTGATTTTGTTCATGCACCGCAGCAAGACTAACGACTGTTTAAGAGATTAGTTGAAGAATGAGTTATTAAAAAGGCACGCTGACATGATGTTGGCGTGCCTTTTTTGTTTTTAGCTTTTAATTTATGATAATTTTTTTGAAAAAATGAATCATCGATTTATATAGAAACCAATCTAAAGCTCAGGCGTATGACCAAACTTGGCTTCCATTGCTAGCAGCTGTTGACGCTCTGCTGCTGTCCATGGCAATTTACCTTTTCCCTCACTATCCAGACGCACTACCACAGCCTCTGCTGTAGCAACGATTGTTTCTTGCGCGGTACTATAGTAACTATATTCCATCGCCATACTCGTATTGCCCAAACGCTTACAACGAACCCCTAACAATAACGTATCAGGATAGGTAACTGGGTGTAAATACTGACAGCTAGACTGGGCTAAAACAGTGACCATACTGCCATCAAACATACCTAGCGCATGCAAGTAACTAATACGTGCTGACTCAGCGTAACGATAGTAAACCACATTATTCAGGTGATTGAAGGCATCCATCTCTCCCCACTGTATCGGCTGATGATGAATAACAGGATAATGAGCTAATAATTCCGGGCGGTGTTCGTTTGCTACATCAGATATAGATGCTGACTTTTCATTAGGATGGGTCATTGCTTACCTTACGTTTTATATTTTCTGTATTAACTATTGTGACTAACTCTCGTTAGCGTTGCGGTTTATCTAAAATTTCTGTCGTCAGTAATGGCGTTGGTTTGGGTGCATGAGCAATCAACTGATTTAGCCATACAATTACTTCTGGTATGTCACTCGGTGCTTTCATTGTCTCAAGATTACTTTGACCATCGATTGATTTTTTATCGGCTTGTATAATGCCAATCGCGCCAGCTTGTACTGACTTTTTATTGTCGCTATTTGAGGCCCTAGGCACCAACGTTTTTAACTGTCTGCGTGCTTGCGTCAAATAGCTGACCAGTTGATCTTGCTTACGCATATTGCTGGCTTGGCTTGCTAAATTCAGTGTCATGATGACTTCATGGATAGTAAGCTGACGACGCGTTAAATTTGTGTCATTAGTCGCTGAGGTATCAGCAGCATTGGTTGCTTTAGGCTGCTGTTTATTTTCAGTAGCCGCATCCACCAGCTCTCGACGCTGTAAATCCGTACCTTCATAGCTGCCAAGACGCTCATGACTATGCAAAAATTCCTGAATATTTTGAATCGCAAGATTTTGTATTTGCCACGGGCTTGGCTGCGAGCTTTGTGCCTGCAGACGCTCAATATCTTTGAGCAAACTTTGCTTTATAACAATAGTTAGCGCAGGCGCAATTTCATTACTGCTTTGCGACAACTGCCAATGTAGACCTCGCAATAACTCAATCGCCGCACTGTCATTACTATCTGCCAACAGTCTATCAGCAGCTTTGATTTGGATACGCAATAGGTCCAACTGATTCTGAGCTTGGCTACTAGCCTCAACTCTAGGCTCTGGCAGCGTCTGCTGACTCATGGCAAATAGACGATCGTCCATTTCGTTTAATCGACTGATTACTTGCTCATTGCTCTGCAAACGATCGTTGACACTATGCTGAAAGCGCTGCTGACTAATATATAGCCACAATAATGCAGCGATCAGTAATAAGATAACCAGCCATTGCATCCGTAGCAGCAAAATATTTGCTTGCCGGCGCTGCTGAACAGTTGAAGGATCCTTAGATAAGGACTCAGAATTCATTGACATAAGGCAGTACCGTTATTGGTATAAATAAACATGTTTAAAGCAAATGAGAAGTTTAAGGTATTATATTTTAGAATGAATGGCTGAGAGAATCGTAGCTGGCGACAAATCCTCTACTCGCCAGTAGCTCAACTGCTGTGCGGCAACCATATTGGCCAAACGCTCACCCAACACAACGTAAGAAAAATCTTTTAACGTAAGCGATAGAAGCTGTGTTGTATTAGCCACTGCATCAGAATCTTGCTCTTTTTTTAACGTCTTCGATTGCTCGTCATTGACAATATTTGACCAATGCTCAAAAGCTGCCGCACTGCTGATGACGACAATTGGCTTTGGCTGCTTTGGTAGGGCAATATCTGACGTAATACTATGAGTAAGAAATGCTTGTTGCCACTGCTGATACTCAGCCATTGCATCGATAGGCATTGTACGCTCGTACCAAGCAATACTATCGATATGTACACCGCGCGCCTGCAATGTATCAACTAATAATCGTCGTCCACCAAGCCCGCGCCATATCAGCAATTTATCGCCTGCTTGTAAGCTATCAATTTCAGGCATTGCTAGCATGCCTTCGTTATTGGCCGTCTTAGGCTGAAGTATTTGATAGTTTGTTGTATCTATAAGCACCTGACTGAACTCTGCCGCCGTTGCTTCACCAACCGCAACCAGAGGACTAGGTAGTGACAAACCTTCTGATAGTTTCTGCACATACTTGCCATTACTATCTTTCGCTTTGTATTTACGCTTTTCATGTTCAAGTGATTGCCAAACGGCTAGCCCTGAAGCTGCCGCAGTTGGACTGACAATAACAAGCGCTTTGTAGACCCCCGCCAGCCACTGATGCATTAATGCAATATCTAGATCAGTTGTTGGACGTGGTCGTAGCGTCAACATTGGCATTTCAACCACTACTAATCCTGCCGCTTGTAAATACTGAGTCAACGATGCTGCTCGCTCTACTGGGCGAGTATTGATGACAATTTGCGGCATTACGTTTGACTTATCATTAGAAAAATTCTTATGAGAAGCTGTGTATGTAGATTGAGTTGGCATTGATGACATCGATATACCATGACAAAAAGCGAATGAAAAAGGCTTAAGCATACAAGAGTGACTGATGCTTAGATCAGCCTATCTTACGGTTAATCAAACCTATAGCGACTGTACTTGTACTACTCAGGCTGATAAATGGCTGACAAAATAGCGCCTGCGCCATCAGCAAGCAGCATTTCTGCGACATCGATACCTAATTGATTGGCTTGGGCTTCTTGCTCAGCTTGTGTCCCAACCAACGTAGCTCGTTTGTCTGCTTTCAACAACTCGCTACCATCGGCCTGACCCACTCGACCACGTAGCCACAGCACATTCCCGCTGTCGTTATTGCCGTTATCACCATTGTTGTCATTATTAACACTGGTTTCTTCAGCTGTCTGCAGAACTGCATAAGCGGCGATCGGTACTTGACAACCGCCCTCTAAATAACGGTTCAAAGCACGCTCAGCGATAAGTCGAATACGAGCTTTATCATCATTGAGTGGTGCAAGTAATTTGAGTACTTCTTCATCGCCTTCACGACATTCGATCGCTAAAGCTCCCTGCCCAACTGCAGGTAAGCAAGCTGCGATATCAAGCTCACCGCGTATTCTCTCGTCCAGCTCAATACGTTGCAAGCCGCTCGTTGCCAGAATAATGGCATCGTATTCACCCGCATCTAGCTTGCCCAAACGAGTGCCAACATTGCCGCGCAATGTTTTGATTTGCAGGTCAGGACGATAGGCTTTAATTTGGCATTGACGACGTAAACTTGATGTTCCAACGACTGCACCTTGCGGTAGCTCATCAATACCATTATAAGTGTTTGAGACAAAGGCATCTGTTGGTGAGGCGCGTTTACAGTAGACGCCTAATGTGAGGCCTTCGGGAAGCTGCATCGGTACATCTTTTAGCGAGTGCACTGCAATATCGGCTTGTTTGTCATACAGCGCTTGTTCAAGCTCTTTTACAAATAATCCTTTGCCACCGATTTTGGCCAAAGGTGTGTCCAAAATCTTGTCACCCTTAGTGACAATTTTTAGTAGATTAATCGTCAGATTAGGATACAACGCCAATAAACGATCACGGATATGCTCGGCCTGCCATAAGGCTAAAGGACTTTGACGTGTAGCGATATTTAGAGTAGTCAAAATAGGTTGCTGCGGATTGCTCATAAAGGGCCTCAATAAGTTCGATACTAATACTATAGTGGCTATAGTCCCTATGTCAGTACTATTCATATTTATACTAAATAATATCGATATTACTCGATAGGGCAGATTTGCCAAAGCATAGGCGACTCAAATGATTAATAGTAGATGCTGACGCAAAAAAATACCCCTATTTAAGCATAAATAAGGGTTTGATGATATGGAATGATTGGTCGCTATCAGGACAGCCTATTACATGCTTTGGATTTTATCACGTAAGGCAGGTAAGTGACGACGACTGACCGCTAGCGTCTCATCAATACCTTTAAAACGTATCTGATACTGGCCTGCATCCAAAGTTTCTAAAAAGTCCAAATAACTAAGGTTGATGATGGCATTGCGATGTACTCGGAACAGACGATCATCAAACTCTTGCTCTAACTCTTTTAGCGTTTCATCAATCAATACCATGCCGTCTTTGTGACGCACTTTGACGTATTTTTGATCTGCTGCAAAATAGTAGATATCTTTTAGCTTAATCAGTTCAACACCGCGATGCGTACGAGCAGCGATATGTTCACGTATCGGACGTGCTGTCGGGTCTTCAAGCTTGCGAATTTCATTTAATTGAGCAGCATTTAGATTCTTTGCTTTGTTTAATGCCTCTAGTAGCTCATCTTTGTTTGCAGGTTTCAACAAATAGCCAATTGCATTGGCTTTTAACGCTGCGATTGCATAATGGTCGTATGCCGTCACAAATATAATCGCTGGTGGATGCTCAAGTGTGGCAAGCTCTTGAGCACAGCGCACGCCATCCATTTCAGGCATTCGGATATCTAATAATATAATATCTGGCTGCTGGGTTTTTACAGCGACGATGGCTTGTGCACCTGTTGTGGCCTGAGCAACTACTTCATGACCTGATTCTTGTACAATTCTCACCAAGCGCTCACGCGCTAAGGGCTCATCATCACAAACTACGATACGCATGCAAACTCCCATCCAAGTACATACTTAATATTTTTTCAATAGCATTACAGCTATATTAGCACTCATTATCAATTACTTAGAATCTAAAGTCTAAATTATTTAATGAAATTTTGACAAAAACTACCAATTTTTATAGCGAACAATATACTCCTGCTATAGGTAGGTTTTATATGATGTAATTGTGTTTCACATTAGCTATGATATTACTGATTCGTAATCATCATTTATCAAACACGAAATATGATACCTATACATGGTAATGCAATAAGTATGCCACATAGGTTTTTAAGCGTTGAAAAAAGAGAGGAAATTAATAAATAACAGCAGGTTATAAACCCACGTCTTGTAAAGGATAGTCGATGATAGTGATAATTTGAGTACTGGCTACGGAGCTTTGAATGTCCGCACTTTGTCCAAAATGGGCGCGCAAACGATCAGCTTGAATATAGAAGTTCATATGTTGGCGCAAGTCGTGGTTGATGATCAATGTCTTTTTGGGAAGTGCAACATCAATCATAATTTTGACTCGGTGTTGTTCCCACGTGACTTCGATATTAATACAGATAGTTTCCGTGGTCATCTCTACCACATTGAGGAGTATTTTCTCTAGCACGCTTTGTAGCGTTAGCGCAGTGATAACCATGTCGTACATGATATCTTCATCAGGTAACTTCCAATTGACTTCGAGCTTGTCTGCTAAACGACTAGATTCGATTGCCAAATAATGTTCACAAAGGTCAACCTCTTCTTCAAAGCTAATCTCGCGTGTACCACTAAAACTAGCACGGAACAATGCAGAGACGTGCTGTAATAAGATAGCGGCTTTTGGCGGGTTTGATTCAATCAGTGATACAAGTGTATTGATAGTATTAAAGAAAAAGTGCGGAGCCGTACGGGCTTTTATTAGATCATTTTGAGCGGTCAATTTATATTCAAAGGACAACTTAAGCGCATTAAGCTCACGATAGCTACGCAAAAAATACAATAAGAACACAGCAGTAAAACCACCGGTAAGCACTGTGTTGAAAAGCAAATTAATGACAAAAGCTTGACGGTTATACTCCATCCACCCTAGATTGATCATAACCAAAACCACCAACACCATAGAGACCGTGGCAGAAAACATCATGAGCATGACAATACGCAAACTCACACTAGGAATGCTCGCGTTTTTGAAGACAGGACGCAAATAATCGACCAAATATAGTGCGGGAATAACTGTCAGTGCATTTTGTATCACGCGAGAAAAAAACTTGATAATAAAATCAGACCAGCCTGATAGACCATGGCGCTCAATCACCGTCAAAAACAGTGACCAAAAAAAGATATATGTCAGCCACTGCCAAGGCCTCATGATTTCCATGAGTTTAGGAATAAAAAACTCTAAGCGTGTAGCTAGTAAGGCAACCTCATCATTTGCTATACTCGAGTTCTTATTCTCTTGACTTGTCTTGTACCGATATGAACGCCAATTCTTCAAAACCTAGTAATCCTGAATCAAGTAAAAGTTCATCTGACTCTGATTTTAGCACAGATGCTTCTATAACAAGTACCACAACGCAGACTGCGCCTGCTAGTAGCCAAGGCCAACAAATGTGGGGCGGGCGCTTTAGTGAAGCGACAGATAGCTTCGTTGCCGCCTTTACTGCTTCTGTAGGCTTTGACCAACGCTTTGCTCGTCACGATATTCAAGGCTCAATTGCGCATGCAACGATGCTGAAAGAATGTGATATTTTAACTGCTGATGAAGTCGCCACTATTATTGATGGCCTTCAGCAAGTATTGCGCGAGATTGAAGCAGGTGAGTTTAACTGGTCGATCGCCCTTGAAGACGTGCATATGAACGTCGAGTCACGTTTGACTGACATTATAGGTGCCGTTGGTAAAAAACTACATACTGGTCGTAGCCGTAACGATCAGGTAGCCACAGACATTCGCCTATGGTTGCGCGAAGAGACTGATAATATCATTGAGTTATTAGTACGTTTGCAGAGTGGTTTGCTTGATTTGGCCGAGCAACATACTGACACTATCATGCCAGGCTTTACTCACTTGCAAACGGCACAGCCTGTTAGCTTCGGCCATCATGTAATGGCATGGTTTGAGATGTTATATCGTGATACTGAGCGTCTTGTCGATGCACGTCGCCGTATCAATCAGATGCCACTTGGTAGCGCAGCGCTTGCTGGTACGACTTTCCCAATCGATCGTACCATCACTGCTGAATTGCTAGGTTTTGAAGGTATTTGTCAAAATTCACTCGATGCTGTTTCGGACCGTGATTTTGCGATTGAGTTTACTTCAGCGGCTTCTATCCTGATGATGCATATGTCGCGTATGAGCGAAGAAATTATTCTTTGGATGTCAGCACAATTTAATTTTGTGCAGATACCAGATCGCTTCTGTACTGGCTCATCGATCATGCCGCAAAAGAAAAATCCTGACGTACCTGAGTTGGTACGCGGTAAAGCGGCACGCGTCTTTGGTCAGTTGATGACTTTACTTAGCCTAATGAAGAGCCAGCCGCTCGCCTACAATAAAGACAATCAAGAAGACAAAGAGCCTTTATTTGATTGCGTTGATACGTTGACAGGTTCGCTGCTTGCGTTTGCTGATATGCTACCAAACATCACACCAAACGTCGATGCCATGCGTGCCGCTACGATGAAAGGCTATGCGACTGCGACTGACTTGGCAGATTACCTAGTACGTCAAGGCGTAGCATTCCGTGACGCTCATGAAGTGGTTGGTAACGCTGTTGCTTTAGGCATCAAAGAAGGTGTTGATCTAAGTGATTTGTCATTGGCACAGCTGCAGCAATTTAGCGATGCCATCGGTGAAGACGTCTTCGACTATCTAACGCTAGAAGGCTCATTAGCAGCTCGTGACCATTTAGGTGGCACTGCGCCAAACCAAGTCAAGCAAGCGGTGGTCAATGGCCGTTCTCGCTTAAAAGCCTTTGCCTAATCATTAAATTACAAACAATAGCCAACTTGCCAATCTAAACTTAACACCCGCTACTTATGCGGGTGTTTTTATTTGTCTTATGACCTCTACTGGTTTGGCCAATGTCATTATCAAAATATCAATAGCTTTGGAAATTTCAATAAAAAGGTTAAACGTAGACAGTATTTATCATACACCAACTACCAAAGACTTTATAACAAATAGATAGAGGCTTGACGATATACATTAGTACCCTTTGCTAAATCTACCAAGACCGTTATCATAGACTCATATGATATTTGATTTAACCACTTAATATAATGAATAAGGAATGCCTTATGACTGAGACTTTTAACCCTCAAGCAAATACTGTGTTTTGTCGTAAATATAAGCAAGATTTGCCAAAGATGCCGCATCCACCCTTCCCTAATAAAAAAGGTCAAGAGCTGCAAGAGACCGTATCGGAAAAGGCGTGGAAAGAATGGCTTGAGCATCAAACGATGCTTATCAATGAAAACCATCTGAGCATGATGGATCCTGCTGCTAAAAAGTTTTTAACAGAGCAGCGTGATAAGTTCTTAGACAACGAAGACTATGAGCGTGCACAAGGTTGGACACCAGAAAGTTAGAATTTACTTACCTTCTACTAGGTACATTTAGTAGTTATAAAAAAACGCGCTTACTATAGCGCGTTTTTTATTATAAGATGAAAATCAATGTCTTTCTTATCAGCCTTCATCACTATCTGACGTTTCAAGCTCATTGGCTGACAATGTACTAACTTGACGAGCAGCTAAGCGATCATTGGCTTCTTGCACCGCTTTTTCGACCATGGCATAGTCTGAATGACGTACGTCTTGCCCACTGATATAGTTAATCACTAACTCTGCGACATTTTGTGCATGGTCACCGATACGCTCAAGCGATCGTAATATCCACATAATATTGATGACTTTTGATACATGGCGTGAGTCTTCCATAATATAGGTCATCAAGGCACGAATGGCTGACTGATATTCGGTATTGACCGCGCTATCATTACGCATCACTTCAAACGCTTGCTCCGCATTCGATTGACTAAAAGCTTCTAGCGAGTTGTTTAGCATCAGACGAACTTGATTGCTCAGATGCTGAACTTCAGCGTAGCCGTATGCTGATTTGCCTTCTGCCGCAATTTTACTGGCCATTCGCGCAATTTTTACCGCTTCATCGCCGATACGTTCCAAATCGACCACACCTTTACTGATTGACATGACTAAGCGCAAATCACTGGCTGCTGGCTGGCGCTTGGCGACCAATAACAAAATGTGCTCGTCGAGTTCGACTTCCATTCGATTGATATCGAAGTCCATATCGATGACTTCTTGCGCCAGTGTTTCATCTTTATCGATAAGAGCATGAATAGCTTTGGCCACTTGGTTAGCCGCGCTATCACCCATGTATAAAAATAAACGGATAGCTTCATCAAGATCTTGGTCAAAACTTTTGGAGATATGCTTATCACTTTGCATGAGAGGTATTCCCTAGAATCTATATTTTAATAGCGCAATGTGCCTATGAAGTTAGAAAGTCGGCTTATGACATGCTAATCAGCTTTGTCTGCTTGTACCGATTTCAATCTCAATCAATGTTAGCCATAACGACCTGTAATATAGTCTTCTGTCGCGGCTTGGGTAGGCTTGGTGAATATTTGATCGGTCTCACCCATCTCAATCATGTCGCCCAAATACATATAGACCGTGTAGTCAGATACGCGTGCTGCTTGCTGCATATTGTGAGTGACGATAGCGATGGTATAGTCGTTTTTCAGATCTTCGATCAAATCTTCGATAGCACCCGTCGAGATAGGATCCAGTGCTGACGTCGGCTCATCAAGCAACAGTACTTCAGGCTTGGTCGCTACACTACGTGCGATACATAGACGCTGCTGCTGGCCACCTGATAACGACAGTCCTGATGCTTTTAGCTTGTCTTTTACTTCTGGCCATAGCGCTGATTTTTTCAGTGCCCACTCGACGCGATGATCTAGCTCGTCTTTGCTTAATTTTTCATATAGTCGTACGCCAAAGGCGACATTGTCATAGATTGACATCGGGAACGGCGTTGGCTTCTGAAAGACCATACCAACTTGTGCACGCAATAAGTTCACATCGATGTCTTTACCCAAGATGTTTTTGCCATCTAGATTGATATTGCCCTCTGCACGCATACCTGGATATAGATCGTACATGCGGTTAAAGGTACGCAGTAGCGTAGACTTGCCACAACCTGAAGGACCAATAAAAGCGGTCACTTTTTTATCCGCGATATCGATATTGATGTTTTTTAATGCCTGAAAGTCATCGTAATAGAAGTTTAGATCTCGAACTTCCATTTTTGCAGCAGGCATGTTTTTAGGAATATCTTGAATCGTTTGCTTATTAAAATCAGCAGTGTTTGGTTGCTGAGCTTGGGCGCTAGTAGACATGGGTCTATTTAATAGGCTGCCTGTTGCCGTATTAAAGTTGTCAGCAGTCGTGTTTGTACGGACGTTGCTTAGGACATCATTCATAATATTTCAACCTAGCTCAATTAATTTCATATAAGTTTAAGTAAATGCTTAGCGTACTACGGTCTGCTCTCAGCCCTTATTTGGGCTGACCTCTACCACCGATAAATCTTGCCAAAATATTTAATACTAGGACAGATGCGGTGATAAGTAGTGCTGCCGCCCAAGCCAATGTATGCCAGTTGTCGTAAGGACTCATCGCAAACTGGTAAATGGTATTGGGTAAGTTAGCAATAGGCTGACCCATATCTGTACTGAAGTATTGATTGTTAAGTGCTGTAAATAGTAACGGTGCTGTCTCACCAGTGATTCGAGCAAAAGCCAATAACACACCTGTGGTCAGTCCCGCTCGCGCAGCTTTCACAGTGACCTGAGTGACCAGCTTCCATTTAGGAGTACCTAGCGCATAGGCTGCTTCGCGTAGACTATTAGGTACCAAGTTCAGCATGTTTTCTGTCGTACGCACGACCACTGGAATAACAATCAATGCCAATGCCAACGCACCTGCCCAACCAGAGAAACTTTGACCTTTTACCATCAGTGCATAGATAAATAGACCGATGACAATCGATGGCGCTGACAATAGAATATCATTTAAAAAGCGAGTGACCTTGCCCAGCATACTGCCTTTAGAAAACTCAGATAAATAAATACCTGTCATAAGACCAATAGGTGCACCGATAAACAAGCCTGAAAACGCTAACATGACCGAACCAACGATAGCATTGCGCAAACCGCCTGCACTCATTGGTGGCGGCGTATCAGCGGTAAAGATTGGCAACTGCACCATACCTTGGAAGCCTTCAACAAACAAAGTCACCAAAATCCATGACAACCAAAACAAGCCAAAAATCATCGCTGACATGGCAAAGCCTAGACCTAACTTGTTGGTCAAACGACGCTTGTTATAAAGGCTTTGATTGTAGCGAGTAACGCCGTTTGGCTTAGTAGGTAGTGGTGCATTGATCGTATTGTTAGCAGGCATAATATTTATTTCCCATATCTTTTATCGATGTCTATCAAGGTTCAATAAATCAGTAACAGACTTATCAGTTACCTGCTTTGTGATCCATGCGCATGAGCATCAGTTTTGCTAAAGACAGCACAATGAAGGTGATGACAAATAAGATTAAGCCTAGATGTAGTAGAGACGCAAGATGTAGCTCACTAGACGCTTCAGCAAACTCATTGGCCAAGGCCGAGGTAATCGTCACACCAGAAGTAAATAGGCTTGGACTGATATTAAACGCATTACCAATCAAGAAGGTAACTGCCATCGTCTCACCCAATGCACGACCAAGACCCAAAATTACGCCACCAACGACACCAGCTTTGGTATAAGGCAGGATAATCTTGAACATGACTTCCCAAGTCGTCGCGCCCATGCCATATGCTGACTCTTTCAGCAAATCGGGTACAACAGAGAAAACATCACGCATGGTGGCAGCGATGAACGGTATGATCATAATGGCAAGTACTAGGGAGGCGGTAAACATACCCAGTCCCATAGGTGCACCTGCAAACAGCTTACCGATAATAGGCAAAGGGCCGACGTGCTCAATAAACCATGGCTGAATATGATCACCAAAGAACGGCGCAAATACGAACAATCCCCACATGCCATAAATGATAGATGGGATACCAGCCAACAACTCAATGGCGATACCAAGTGGTTTTTTGAGGAACTTAGGGCACATCTCGGTTAAAAATATCGCAATACCGAAACTGACTGGAACCGCGATAATAATAGCGATAAATGACGTGACTAAGGTGCCGTAAATAGGCGCTAATGCACCGTATTCATTGGCAACTGTATCCCAGTTATTGCTGGTATAAAATCCCAAACCAAACTCTTGAATACTCGGCCATGCTCCAACAATTAGAGACACCAAAATGCCCCCTAAAGATAGGAGGACGAGTATGGCAAACGCTTTGGTAGAGTTAACAAATAAAGCGTCGTAACGTTTTTGTTTAGCCAGTTGGGACCTTAAGTCTGTCATAAGTGTCTCAGCATTGAATGGGATGAATCGAAATATTAAAAAAATGTATATCAGGTCTTAACACAGCAAACTTAAATGGTATGAGTAACTATATCTATCGAGATGTATTCATCAAATTTGCTGTGTTAAAACCCCTCAAACAACTACCGGAGAATAGCTATTCGAGAGGATGACTTGTCGGTTGCTAAATAGCATTTAGCAGAAACAAATTACTGAGCTGGCTTGTAGACAGGCTGACCATCGCTACCTTTCACTTCGTTCCACTTCTCTTTGAACAAGGCCACTGCCGTGTCAGAGAATGGTACGTAGTCTAGTTCCATGGCGCTGTCATCACCTTGGGTATAAGCCCAGTCAAAGAAATTCAACACGCCAGCGACTTGCTGAGGGTTTTCTGGTTGCTTATGTACCAAGATAAAGGTCGCAGCAGCGATAGGCCATGCTTGGTCAGTTTCAGAGTTGGTGATGACTTTATAAAAGCCTTCTTGTTGTGACCAATCGATATCACCTGCCGCAGCAAACGTCTCAGCAGATGGCTGTACGATGTTACCAGCTGCGTTTTTCAGCGCAGTATGTGACATCTTATTTTGCTTAGCGTAAGCATACTCAACATAACCGATCGAGTTTTTCATGCGGTTTACGTAGCTTGAGACGCCTTCGTTACCTTTACCGCCTGCACCAGTCGCAGAGGTCGGCCACTTGACAGTTTTATCAACGCCAACAGTGTCTTTCCAGTCTGGTGAAACCTTGGCAAGATAATCAGTAAAGTTAAACGTCGTACCTGAACCATCTGAGCGGAATACCGTTGTGATTGGGGCATCTGGCAAGGTCAAATCTGGGTTCATCGCCTTAATCGCAGGGTCATTCCAGTTACTGATTTTACCCAAATAGATATCAGCCAACGTTGTGCCGTCTAGCTTTAATGCACCAGGCTCAACGCCATCAATGTTGACGATTGGTACAACACCACCGATAACTGTTGGGAACTGAATCAAACCTGCTTCATCTAACTCTTCAGGCGTCATCGGTGCATCAGAAGCACCAAAATCTACTGTTTTTGACTGGATTTGTTTGATACCACCAGATGAGCCAATCGACTGATAGTTGACTTGGCCGCCGGTAGCAGCATTGTAGTCATATGACCATTTCGCATAGATAGGCTGCGGGAATGATGCACCTGCACCTGTAATATTCATAGCGATATTTTCAGCAGATTTAAAATCTGACGTAGCAGAAGATGCTGTCTGAGAGGTTGTTTCAGCTGTTGTCACAGCGCTACTGCTAGTATCAGCAGTTGGCTCCGCCGTATCTGTTGACTTATTACACGCCGTAAGCATTAATGTACAACTGACGGCCACTGCTAATAACGAATAACGCATGTAGGACTCCTGAAGTTTAACAACGGTATAAAAAAGCATTGCTTGTGATATGCGTGTTATCTTGCCAAATCTTTATGACAGTTTAATGACAACTTCTAGAATCCTTCATTCGCTTTACATAATATTTGAATAATTTGTCTACAACCTAGTAATACTAAGCATCCTCATCTATTAACACTCAGAAAAATTATTCACGAAAATATTGAACCGTGTGTTTGACGCAGAATATTTGTATCCAAATACTATTAGCCGTTGGTACAGAATTTTGTTAGTATGAAGGCTGATTTACAACACTGACAGACTCGGGGTGCGGTGTATTTTTGGCTCACTTTATTAAACTTGCTTTATTAAAGTAGTCGCCTTGATACATTCGCTGAGAGATCACCCGCCGAACCTGATGCGGTTAGTACCGACGCAGGGAAGTCTCAAGCACTTTGTTATTTATGGCAAAGGGCGCGTAGAAATACATTTTTATCGTCACTACTGTCTTAATATGCGTGATGCATAGCCAGATAAGAAGAGAGGATATCAAGCTGCGTCCAATATTTGATGACCACCATACGCGACGATACTTTTTGGTCGAAGTTGTGGGTTCAGGATATAAATTTGTCTAGATGATGGATGCCTACCCCCGCAGATACTGGCGGTGTTGATTTTATTCAAAAACCAACACGCTAGGACAGCATATGACTACTGCAGACACCACTTCAATTGCACCGAAAGCCCAAACGCATAACCCAGCCGACAACTCAATGCTTGCTTCAAATGCTGCTGACACGACCAACGTCAAAGCAGATAAGAAAGCAGATGCGCTAAAAACCCCTGCCCACAGGGCCGCAAGCGATGCTCGTTTCGAAGAAGATGCGCGCGACCTACACCGTATTTTACCTGCCTCACGAAAAGTCTATATCGAAGGCTCAAGACCTGACATCCAAGTACCGATGCGTGAAATCAGCTTGGCTGATACGCCTGTTGGTGGCACTGGAGATAAAGATGGTGAGCATAACCCACCGTTTTATGTGTATGACACCTCGGGTGTATATACCGACCCTAATGTCGATATCGACCTAACACGTGGATTGCCAAAATTGCGTGAGAACTGGATCGCAGAACGCAATGATACCGAGCAATTAAGCGGTCTATCCAGCTCATACGGACAAGCGCGTGCCCGCGACATCAGCACTGCTAACCTTAGATTTGCTCATATTGATAAACCGCGTCGCGCCAAAGCAGGACAGAACGTCACGCAAATGTACTATGCACGCCGTGGCATCATCACTCCTGAGATGGAATATATCGCCATACGCGAAACGCAAAAGCAGCATGAACTGACCGATATGCGTCAACACGATGGCGAGAGCTTCGGTGCCAATACGCCTCAAATCATTACCCCTGAATTTGTTCGTGATGAAGTAGCGGCTGGACGCGCTATTATCCCAAACAATATCAACCACCCTGAGTCTGAGCCGATGATCATCGGGCGCAATTTCTTGGTGAAAATTAATGCCAATATCGGTAACTCAGCGTTGGGTTCGTCTATCGATGAAGAAGTGTCTAAAATGACGTGGGCCACGCGTTGGGGTGCGGATACCATCATGGATTTATCAACGGGTAATCATATTCATGAAACCCGTGAATGGCTAATCCGTAACTCTCCTGTGCCGATTGGTACGGTACCGATTTATCAAGCATTAGAAAAGGTCGATGGCGTTGCTGAAGACCTAACATGGGAGATATTCCGTGATACGTTGATCGAGCAAGCAGAGCAAGGCGTCGATTACTTTACTATTCACGCTGGCGTGCTATTACGCTATGTGCCGCTCACCGCAAAACGTCTGACAGGTATCGTCTCACGCGGCGGCTCTATCATGGCGCAGTGGTGTCTTGCCCATCATAAAGAAAGCTTTTTATATACGCATTTTGAAGACATCTGCGAGATTATGAAACAGTACGATGTAGCATTTAGTCTAGGTGATGGCCTACGCCCTGGCTGCTTGCAAGATGCCAATGATGAAGCGCAGTTCGGTGAGCTACGTACGCTTGGTGAATTAACCAAAGTCGCATGGGAGCACGATGTACAGGTGATGATCGAAGGCCCTGGACACGTCGCGATGAACCGCATCAAAGAAAACATGGACTTGCAGCTTGAGCTATGTGCTGACGCGCCTTTCTATACTTTAGGGCCATTAACCACAGATATCGCCCCAGGTTATGACCATATCACTAGCGCCATCGGAGCTGCCATGATTGGTTGGTTTGGTACAGCGATGCTGTGCTATGTCACGCCAAAAGAACACTTGGGTCTACCAAACAAAAAAGACGTCAAAGACGGCATTATTACTTATAAAATCGCTGCACACGCTGCTGACCTTGCTAAAGGTCATCCAGGAGCACAGGCTCGTGATAACGCACTATCTAAAGCACGTTTTGAATTCCGCTGGGATGATCAGTTCAATCTAGCGCTCGATCCTGATACTGCACGCGAATATCATGATGAGACGTTGCCAAAAGACGCACACAAATCGGCACACTTTTGCTCCATGTGTGGCCCTAAGTTTTGTTCAATGAAAATCACTCAAAACGTGCGTGAATATGCAGCAGGGCTGGATAAAGATGCCGCTAACCAAAAAGTAACGCCGCAAACAGGCGACTTAACCGATGCTGGTCACTTAATCAAAGAGGTAGATACAGAGCTCGTTGGACAAGTTGGTGAAGCCACTGCTGAGGAAATTCGCCAAGGCATGGCCGAGATGACTAAGAAATATAACAACGAAGGACGTCAGTTATATAAAGAGGTGTAGGGTTAATAACCTATACTTTTGAAATAAGAAAAGCCCTACTGTTTAAGTATTTGCACACTTATCTAGTAGGGCTTTTTTTGGCTTATTTACTCATGATTTATGTACGAGTTTTTATTTACTACGTTTACATTTTTGATGCTTCATAAATCTCTTCAATTGAGGCGTTGATGGTTTCAGCAAACTCGCTATCGCTTTGTTGCTTACTCAAGCCTTCGGTAAAGGCACGCGAGAAGCTCGCAATCATACCTGGGTTTTGTTTGAGCTTGGCACAAGCATCGCTACGACTATAACCACCAGACAGCGCCACTACTTTGAGCACTTTAGGATGGTCAATCAGCTCCTGATAAAACCCTGCCTCTTCTGGTAACGTCAGCTTGAGCATTACTTGATGTTCGTCATTCAAGCGTTCCAGATTGCGCAAGATATCTGCCTTCAACAGTAGCTCGCACTCATGCTTTTGAGTGCTATCAATATTGACCTCTGGCTCGACGATAGGCATCAGGCCTTTTGAAATAATCTGCTTAGCCACATCAAACTGCTGCTGTACCACAAGCTCGATACCATCGACGTTTGGCTCATAGATGACTGAGCGCATTTTAGTACCGAATACGGGATAGTTTTTTGCTTTATCTAATAATAGATCTAGATTCGGAATCGGCTTCATGACTTGTACACCGCTCATTTGCTCAGCTAGACCTTTATCTACCTTTAAAAATGGTACGATATTTTTATCTTCCCATAGGTAATTAGCCGTCGACTTACCATTGACTTCACGCTCCATGGTGTCTTCAAATAAAATTGCACCAAGTACACGCTCACTATCAAAACAGTCACACGTCATGATACGAGCACGCATTTCATGAACCAGATCAAACATGGCCTCATTATTATCATAGTCGTCGCTGTTGACACCATAAGTCTCTAACGCTTTTGGTGTGCTGCCGCCACTTTGATCAAGAGCAGCAATAAAACCTGAACCATTTTTTATACGCTGTAATTGCTTATCGTATTCCATTGAGCCTGCATCCTATTTTTATTGGTTAAGTTAAATATCATAAACTAAGCTTTTTTATTCCATACAAGCCGTGTTATTTGTAGATAACCTTATCATAGGATGATTTGTATGCCTATATAGGATACGTGACAATATAGCTAAAAAATTATGAAACCAATACTTTGAACAGAGTCCATTACGCCAAAAACAGTACCCCTACACAGCAGACTGCCAATACTAATCCTATTATATTGATACGGTTCAGCTGCTCTTTAAACACACCGACGCCAATCAATGTCGCTACGGCAATAACGCCGACATTCATACCAGTGAAAACAATACTAGGAGAATCATGCAGCACTTGGTGTGCCCGTACATAGGCATAAATATTGCCCATGTTTAATGCGCCGAGCAGCAGACCTGTCATAAGCGCTTGTTTTTGCCAACGTACTCGCGTGACAAGCAAATAGATTAAAAGCAATACACCTGCTACCCCGAAGCTAACCAGTAGAGTTAACGGAAAGGCCGCCCCTTGTTTGGCCACTTGTTTGAACAAAATATCAATAATGCCGTAGCCTGCCCATACCCCGAATAACCACAGTGGCGTATGCTTTGCTTGCCGAGTAACATCGTTATGCTGTGGTCGATAGACAAGCGCACCTAATGCCAGAAAACCTAACGCCAGTCCAAGTATACGTGTACCAGTCAGCACCTCATCGAATAGCAAAAAAGCCGCTACGATGGGGATAATGAGTGATAAGCGCTGAGAGGCGTCGGTTGCTACCATTCCCACCGCTTCAATAGCTCGTCCCAGAATGATAAATACGGCAGGCAATAGTACCCCAAGCGCGATGATGATGCCCCAAGCGCTATCAAGTGCATGTATGGCCCCCACATCAGGTTTTAGTAACACCCAAGTCAGTAAAAAAGCCATAGGATAGCCTGCCACGATGGTCTGACGAATATCTATATTTTTCTGGCGCAATATTTTTAAAAGTACGGAGACGGCGACGCTACATAGCACCGCTATTATTAAATACACCATTCACTGCTACCTTTTGAACTTCAATGTTGAGTTATGACTGTTCGTATATTAATAAAAACCATTAAATAAAATGCCTGCTAATCAGCTGATATTTGCAATGAAATCATGCTTATAAAAGCAATATTTAAACTATAAATAAGTTTGGATATGGAATGTAACAAAATATTTTTTCTACAGCAATCTATTTATTATGGTTATAACTGAAGCTCTCAAAACCTAGCTATTCTTAAGTAAATTACAATTAGCATGCAGGTATGATTAGTAATTTTGCTAAAATAGCACCTAATCCCAATCACAAAAGTAAAGATTCTAGATAACGAGTCCTCTCGTTCATCTTGACGTACTGCTATTGATGTTTTATTACTGCTTATGAATGCTTTATTTCGCTTTTTCGAAAACCGCCTACCCGCCTTTCCAGACACCCCTATGCCATTGCCATCACCTCGCGATGGTATGCTGAAGTTTTTGTGGGCATGTACCAGTGGTCTACGCGGCTGGCTACTAATCTTTATGATTTTGTCCGCTGGTATCGGTATTTACGAGGCCATGCTGTTTGCTTGGATAGGTAACATCGTCGATTGGTTGGGCGTTTATACACCACAAAACTTATGGGTAGAAAAAGGCGATATGCTGCTCATCATGCTCACTGTCATGATAGTTAGCCCACTGTGGATTGCCTTGTCATCGTTTATCCACTTTCAGACCTTGCAAGGCGTGTTTCCTATGCAGATGCGCTGGCGGTTTCATCAGCGTATGCTTGGGCAATCCATGCAGTTTTATCAGGACGAGTTTTCGGGTCGCGTCTCAGCTAAGGTAATGCAGACAGCCCTAGCAGTACGCGATACCGTGATGACTGTCACCGATATGTTTATGTATGTCTCTGTCTACTTTATCACCTCAGGGGTGATTCTGTTTAATTTAGACAGCTTACTACTCATTCCTTTTGTTATTTGGCTGGTCTTGGTTGCCATTACCATTTGGTACTTTATCCCTAAGCTCAAAGAGACAGCGATTGTGCAAGCGGATGCCCGTGCCTTAATGACAGGACGAATTACGGACGCTTATGCCAATATCATGACCGTAAAGCTATTTAGCCATTCGCGTCGTGAGCTTGGCTATGCCAAAAACGCCATGGGGCAATTTCTAGGTACGGTTCATGCGCAGATGCGCTGGGTCAGCTATTTAGAAGTATCGACCCATCTTATCAGCGTGATCTTGGTCAGTAGTACCGCAGGTATTGGATTGTACTTGTGGCAACAAGGCGCAGTTGGTGTTGGTGCCATTGCTGCTGCGACTGCTATGGCGTTGCGTCTAAATGGTTTGACGCGTTGGATTATGTGGCAGACAGCCAGTTTGTTTGAGAGTATTGGTACAGTTCAAGACGGTATGCGTACGTTGTCAGCACCGCAGACAATCATTGATAAACCTGACGCGCCAGCCCTAGCCGTCACGGACGGGCGTATCGTGTTTGACCACGTTGACTTCAGTTATGAGAATGATGAAGAAGACAATGGACAAACTGGCGAGACTGTTGATAGTGCGAACATTGCTAAACGCGCTCCTAACTCATATATCAAACTGTTGGACAACTTCCACTTAGATATTAAGCCGGGTGAAAAGATTGGTTTGGTTGGGCGCTCAGGTGCTGGTAAATCAACACTAGTTAATTTATTGCTACGCTTCTTTGATGTGGATAGCGGTAAGATTCTAATTGATGGTCAAGCTATCGATGCGGTCACGCAAGAATCGTTGCGTCAACAGATTGGTATGGTGACTCAAGATACGTCATTGTTACATCGCACCGTGCGTGAAAACATCGCCTATGGTCGTCCTGATGCTACTGACGAAGAGATTATGATCGCTGCCAAACAAGCTCAGGCATGGGATTTCATCAAAGATCTGTACGATGATAAAGGCAATACAGGACTTGATACCCAAGTGGGTGAACGCGGAGTCAAACTATCTGGCGGTCAACGTCAACGTATCGCTATCTCACGTGTTATGCTAAAAAATGCGCCGATTTTACTTTTGGATGAAGCGACCAGTGCGCTAGATTCTGAGATCGAATATGCTATTACCGAAAGCTTAAATGACATCATGACCGGCAAGACCGTTATTGCTATCGCCCATCGACTGTCTACTATTGCTGCACTAGATAGACTGGTCGTTATGCATCAAGGCCGTATCATTGAGCAAGGTAGTCATGATGAACTGTTAGCATTAAACGGTGTCTACGCTCGACTGTGGCAACGTCAAAGCGGTGGCTTCTTAGGGGAAGACAACTAAAATTTGTTAAGTCAGCTCAATCATAAGAAGACAAACTGCAAGAAATCACTCAAAATAAGTCACAAGGAAGTGTTTATTTTATGGAAGCATTCACAAACCGCATTAATCTTGGCGGAAAACAGGCACGTTACTATGACCTTAGCCAGTTTAATCAGCCGCTAGACTCAAGCTCTACTCCCCGCGCGCCAGCACATTTTTATAGTGGCAATAGTTTTACCGTTGGCACTTATACACCACTATTGAGCAAGCTAACCACTGAGTTTGATATCAGCTCACTTGCTCTGCGTGGCTACTGGTATGATAAGCCGCAAAGTTGTCGTCTGACGCGCGAGCAAGATGCTGATATGCTGATTGAGTTTTTAGAAAAGACCCAAGACAAACCTGTCGTAGGTATTGGTCATTCACAAGGCGCAACGGCTACAGCAATGGCCGCTGCCAAACGTCCAGAGCTTTTTTCGCAGTTGTACCTGATCGAGCCTGTCACATTTACCAAAAACCAAGCTACCTTATATAACCTTTTGCCACGCTCTGTCCTACTGAGCCGCGAGCCTTTCAAAAGCACGTTAACTAAGCAGTCTACTTGGCCAAGCACCCATAGTTATTATGAGAGCCTACGTGCGCAGCGTGCTTATAAACGTATCAGCGATGAACACTTGCAAGTATTTGCTGAGCAAAGTCTGAGCAAAAATACAGATGGTAGCTATACGCTTATGTTTGCACCAGAACAAGAGCTGGCCAATTATTTTGGCGCACCTCATATCGATGCCGCACTCAAAAAACTACGCTGTCCCTACACCTTAATTACAGGCAAGCCTACCCTGTTCATCAATGACAGAGTACGAAAACAATGGCAAAAATTTGTCCCAGATAGCAGTCTTATTTCGCTGTCAGATTATGGGCATCTATTGCCAATGGAAGCGCCTGAACTATGCGCTCAAATTATTAACGAGCACTACCAAAGCAGCAAATAAGGATTTACAACGACTGAATTATGACTGACCTCTTTGCCCCTGCACCCACGGATAACTTACTACCCTATGGTGGTAAAGTGAACGATCTAGGTGTGATTATCGACGATGCCACTGCCCTTTATAACACTCTACGAAATGAGCTACCTTGGCAATCAGACATCGTGACGTTATTTGGTAAGACCCATATAACCACTCGGAAAATTGTCTGGATGGGAGATACAGATGCAGACTATCAGTACTCAGGACACGTGCGACAAACCGTTCCATGGTCAGATATAGTGTTTCACGTGAAACAGAAAATCGAGCAAGCTTTAGTAGAAATCGGTGTCATTGCTAATTTCAATACCTGCCTGCTTAATTACTATCCTTCTGGCGCTGATGGTATGGGCTATCACGCTGATGACGAAAAAGAGCTCGGTCATCAACCAGTTGTCGCCTCCTTATCACTTGGCGCCACACGCAAATTTGTTTTTAAGCATAAAAAAACTCAAGACAAAGTTGAACTTTATCTTGAGTCTGGTCAGCTCGTTGTGATGCATGGTGATACACAAACCTTTTGGAAGCATACGATTACTAAGACAAAGACGGTCGATGCTGGGCGAATCAGTCTAACGTTTCGGCATATGCTTACATCTTGATACTACCGCTGACTTAACGAGTCATCTACTTCTTACGCGAAACGGTCTAAAAAACGCTCACGATAACACTGGTAAGCAGCTTCACACACATTGGCAGTGTAGCTAGCATTAACACCACCTGCGACTACTGCGCCTACCGCTGGAATGATTTGCGCCGCTTTTGTCTTAACGATATTATTGGCTACTTTAGTCGCTGTCTGACGCAGTACACGAGACATGACTTCTTCATTGATCTGATTAAATGCCTGAGTTTCTGGATCTTTAATCATCGCATGAGTGTCATCTAACGCCGCCTTACGCTCTTCAACAGAGGTAGAAGTTGCCACAGCCAACAAAGACATAGCAAATAGCTGCTCGCCTTTATCATTGATATCAAAGCCATAGTACGTTGCATATTCTCCAATCGCACGTAGATTAGCTGTAATAAGTCCAACGACATCCGCAGGGATACCTGCCCAACCTATAACCCCTGTAGTCACCCCTTGCGCACTGGTTAGCGCAACATATTTGCTTTTGAAAAGCTTAACTTGTTTATCTACAACCGCAATGGGTAGACGTTTAATATCAGCTAGTGTTGCAATCGAGGAGCTATCAACATCCGCTATCTCTTGATAGCTATCAATAACGTCTTGAGTGTCCAATGTCCAATTGGCTGCATCACTCAAAGCAGTAATCGTTTCTTCAGTTACTTTTTTTAGAGAATCGCCAAATTGTGGAGCCTCCATTAACGCATCACCGGCTGCTACCACAGGGGTATTAAGCACTGTTAGCGTTTTATCCAAAATCCCTTTATCAGGGTTCTTCCATGCTTCTATTTCTTCACGGACTTTGGTTTCATAAGCAATGTGGTCATCTGTTTTTTCATTGCTGGTCTTATTGTTGGTAGTCATATTATTCCCTTTATTAGTATCGTTCGCTTTCTATCCTATGATAAATAAGCAAAGACTACAGGGACGTTCTGTTGTCCAACATAAAACTTTTGTATGATTTGTTAGGTCATCAGTTAAGTTTACTGGGTTTCAACAGACATCCCTTTACTAATAAATCCTACCAAACACTACCTAATACTTGGGCAATCTTGACATTCACTCAGCTGCTGCTAAGACAATCTTGCCAAAAGCATCGCCTTTTTGTAGCTCATGGTGCGCTGCAACAACTTCTGAGAGTGGATAGGTCTTTTGAATTTTTAAAGTTAGCTTACCATCGGCTACTTCCTGTAAAACGCGCGCCATATCTTGACCACTACGCTGCGCTTTATAGCCTGCTACTACTAAGTCTTTTTGCTGACCGGCTTCTTTGAGCTTATCAACCCAGATAGTTGGCAACACATTTACTCGGGCACCTGATTTGAGTACGCTAAGCGCACGGACACCTGCATCATTACCGACTAAATCAAGCAGCACGTCGGCTTGTAAGTTAGGGAACGCTTCATCTTTTGTATAATCTATCCAACCCGCCAGCTTAGATACGTCTATTAATTCATCAAGCTTGGCGTACTTTTCTGGCGAGCAAATTACCGTTACCTTGATGTTATCTTGCGCCACCTTATTCATGAGCAGTTGGATTAATAAATGACCGACACCGCCTGCTGGTGCATTAATCACCACATGCTCGCCTGTTTTTATATCAGCAAAATCTACAAACTGTAGCGCCGTTTGTCCGATACAAGGTAAAGCACCTGCCTGCTCTAAGCTGACATTATCTGGTACTTTTGCAAGCAACTTGGCATCTACTGCCACATATTGCGAATAGCCGCCACCGGTAAAAGTCAAGGCCGCTACTCTATCTCCCACAGCAAACTCGTCGCTATTACTGCTGACTACTTCGCCTGATACATCAAATCCTAAAATAGCTGGCTGATCATTCTCAAACTTGTCTTTACGGATATTTTCCGCACCCCAGCCTTTACCTTGGCGGGTTTTATAATCGACAGGGTTAATTCCAGCATAGGCAATTTTTACTAGTACTTGGTCGTCCTGTAGCTCAGGGACATCAGCACCATCTTGATATTTCATTACTTCAGGCTCACCGAACTCGCGTATGAGTACGGCGTGCTGAGTCTTAGGTATGTTGTGGTTAGCTTGTTGATTATTATCGGTAGTAGAAGCTGTTGCCATCGTAGAATATCCTTATATTTTGTTTATTAAACTGTACTTGTTATTCATTTTATTGAAACGTTGTGCTGTTAATATCACTTTCAATCGAGAACATGGTTAATCAATAATATGATCAATAAAGACAATTGTTCATATATCGATAGATTGCCAATATAATACATTTAGACGAATTATTATAGTTAGGTATTAAGGCAGCATCAGCTCTGCGCTAATGGGCAGATGATCTGATAGCGATGACCAAGGTTTTCCAGTGTGTACCCAAGCATCCTTCACAAGCAAATTGCGCACATAGATACGATCCAAGCTAAGTACTGGCAGTTTTGCGGGAAAGGTTGGCAACAGCTTGCCATGACAATGCTTGAACGCTTCTATCATGCCTAGATCTGACGCCAGTTTGTCACAAGACATCTTTTTCCAATCGTTAAAATCGCCTGCCAAGATAAGTGGCTGCTCTGGCGCAATCTCATTTCGAACATAGTCACTAATCGCTTGATACTGCTTGATACGATCACGCTCAAATAAATTTAAATGTGCGCACAGCACCACAACTGGCATTTCCCAATCGATAGGCTGTACCTCACAGTGCAAGACACCGCGCTGCTCAAGCTTGTTGACCGTAATATTTACATTGTGTTTGGGGTCTAGCGGAAAGCGGCTCAATACTGCATTGCCGTGGTGGCCGTTTTCGTATTCGGAGTTTTTACCGTAACTGTTTTGCAAATCTAAAAATTCGCCGAACCATTCATGCTGCGATTGATCTGGGTACTCGTTGTATTGCATATTGCGTTTAAGGTTTTGGCCTTGCACTTCTTGCAAACACAGTACGTCTGAACCCACAGACTCTAGCGCCTGAGCAATACCTTGCATCTTCACTTGGCGATTCAGCGGTGACATGCCTTTGTGAATGTTGTAGCTGGTTAAAACAAAAGAGGTGGTAGTCATAGTTTGGTTAGTTGTACGCTCATTATTTATGGAGTAAAGATCAATAGCTCAGCTACGATAGCACCCATAGTGATGGTAATGACAGACATAAAAAGAGCACTGGCTCGTATTGAACCAATGCTCTCATATTACACCTATGTATTATCAATGGCTAATTCATAAATGGCTGACTCATAAATGAACATCGCGTATAGGTGTCATCGTCAGATTAGTATCGAGTTACTAACGCTATTGGTTGATCTTCACCCATGATGTCTTGTGGCATAAATACAGCTTCGCCGCCATTATGAATGACGTGTTCGATGATTTCGCCGATTGCATCGTCTGTGATGCCTTCTGTAGTCGCATCATTGGCAGGACTTAGAGTCTGAGCTTTCTCGTCAATCTTAGCGGATTGTATATAACCACGGCGTACATAAAGCGTCTCGCCAGCCCCTTGGAAAGCACTGCGATACACTTCCTGCAAATCAGTCTGCAACATATTCGCACCGCGAGCTTTATCGATTTCACCCAAAGCAGCATGATGTAATGATGTACGATATTCTTCTACCGCTTCTTGTACACTATCGACAATATGCTGTGCACTACCATCCTCTAGATTGGTGGCATTCGATACTGTAGCGATGATATTATCTGGACGATCACAGACTTCTTTGTAGTAGCCAATATTTTTTGCATCACCAACTATGACTAGAGGCATTTTATGCTCGCCCCAGAGTTCTTGGACGCTTTTATCAACTTGGTTAAAGAATTCTTTTAAGTGACTGCTTTCGTTGTTTGATGAACGATCTGAGCCACCGTCACCTGTTGTGTATAGACCGTTGTTTTCGACAGGGAACTGAATGTTCTCCATATTGTTTTGTGCATCGTCATCTTTATCGAATTCTCTCACAACACGGTCATTAGATGCTTCGATCAAACGAGCATTGTCACGGGTTAAGACCACCGTATAATAATGAACCGCACTTGCCATATCACGAACCAAGTCACGCGTAGCAAACCTATCTGAGATCACAACACGTTCCATTGTATCAATTGGCATACGAATAACTTGCACATCATCTGTACTAGCAAATATAGCTAATGTATCGAGATTATAATTGTGATTGAGCTCACTGATTTTATTTTGAATGTTATCTAGAATGGTAGTCGCTGTACGTTTATCGTATTCTTTCGTCAAACGATCTTCGGCAACTTTCAATTGGTTTTTTAGAGCGATAGGATCTTGCTCATTAGCTGGATGTTCACGATGCGTTTTAACAAAGATACTTACTGCAGGGTTAGCTTTAGTTTCACGTAAACTTTTAAGAGTCGCTTTCATATATTGCTCCTTGTTTTATTATCGTTCATTTTTAACTTTATGTATCTCTTCACTCATATACTGTTATAAGTGTAGAAATTTCTATCCGTGTTTTTCTTGCATCCTGTCGATGCATAATATTTAAATTCCATTATCTTGATGCTAACAGCTATACCCCACTCCCTGTAGGGTTAATTTGCAAGCAAATGATAGCGCTTTGTAAGTAGAGCACTCTATATTGTTAAAGAACTGCCTTAGCGAGCATAACTACATATTCAGATAATTATCTTGAAAAGTAGAATCTAAGTATCAGAATTTCGATATTTACTTCCAAATTGCTAGCACTGTCCTAATTACTTGAATCGTATAAAAGTGCTTAGGTTGTATTTTTACCAAACGAACCCATCTTTTATATAATCTATATATAAAATAAGAACACACTGTATATTTCAATAGTAGCCAGACTTTTCTCATTTTGATTAATAATAATTCATTGATATCGGATACCTATATGACATCTTCTCCTTTAGATTTACGCCTTGTCGATTTTGCCGACACTGCGCCGCGTACGTTACAGAACCAAGTGATTGATGCTATTGACGCTGCCAATGCTTTTTTAGATACCTTAACCGTGATAGAAAGCGACAGTGCTGAAAAAATAAGTGCTGAAAAAATAAGCGGTGAACAAGCTTTGGCAGATGTGATGAGCTTTGATCATATCAATTTGGCATTAGATCGTAGTTGGGGTATTTTGTCGCATCTCAATAGCGTGATGAGCAATGATGAAATTCGTCATGTTCACCATGAACTGCTACCAAAACTATCTGCTTACGGTACGCGAGTTGGACAGCATCAGCCTTTGTTTAATCGCTATCAAGCTATCGTCAATGACACAGATTTCTTTGCTACATTAGAGTCTGCTCGTGCACGTGCAATCGAACTGGCTTTACGTAGCTTTGAATTATCAGGCGTTGCATTACCTCAAGCTGAGCAAGAAAAATTTGCCGCTATCCAAAGTGAGTTATCTACCCTGTCTGCAACCTTTTCGGACAATATCTTGGATGCGACGCAAGCATTTTCCCTGCCTTTAGAAGACTCTCAGTTAAAAGGTTTAACAGAGAGCGGTCTGGCACTATTGGCAGATGCAGGCGAGCAATACAAAGCGCGTGAGCTTGCTAGCGGTGCTCTTAGCCAAGCCGATATAGATGCACTTCCTACTCCTTACTATGTGGCCAGTTTAAATATTCCTGTATATCTAGCGATCATGACTCATGCGGACGATCGTAGCCTACGTGAGACGCTGTATCATGCTTACGTCACACGCGCCTCTGAGTTTGATACGCATACCAATGCAAAAGGCAACTCATTAAATAACGCTGACAATATGAGTCAAATACTCTCATTACGTGAGCAAAAAGCCAAGCTACTTGGTTTTGCAAATTATGCCGAAGTATCGCTATCGACTAAGATGGCAGATAGCGTTTTAGAAGTTGAAACATTCTTACGTGACTTAGCAACGCAAGCAACCCCTGCTGCCAAAGCAGATTTGGCACAGCTACAGAAATACGCAAGCGATTATGGCATTGACGAGTTGCAGCCGTGGGATAGCGCCTACATCGCTGAAAAGGTAAAACAAAGTGAATTCAGCTTATCGCAAGAGGAGATTCGTCCATACTTCCCATTACCCAAAGTGATTAATGGCTTATTCACTATCGTTGAGCGTCTATACGGTATCAAAGTACAAGAGCAAAGTTATAAAGATGCAGAAAGTGACTCAGTCTCTCGCTGGCATGACGATGTGAGTTTTTATCAATTATTTGATGCTGATGATCGCTTGCTCGGTGGCTTCTACTTTGACTTGTTTGCACGTAGTGGTAAGCGTGGCGGTGCATGGATGAGTGGTTTCCAATCTCGCTATAGCTATGAAGAACAAAACCATCAGCAGCTGCCTGTTTGCTTCATGGTTGGTAATTTCACGCCAGCACTTGATGGCAAACCTAGTTTATTGACCCATGATGAAGTATTAACCTTATTCCACGAGTTTGGTCATGGCTTGCATCATTTATTGACTCAAGTCACGGTGGGCGATGTCGCTGGTGTCAATGGCGTTGAATGGGATGCGGTCGAGCTTCCTAGTCAATTTATGGAAAATTGGGCTTGGGACGCTGAAGGCATCGCCCTTATCAGCAGCCACGTTGAGACTGGTGAGCCATTACCTAAAGACAAGCTCGATGCACTATTAGCAGTGAAAAATTTCCAAAGCGGCATGCAAACGCTACGTCAGATTGAGTTTGCTCTATTTGATTTGCTCATTCATGCTCATACGCCAGCACTTAATTATGATGGTATTTTAGAGACGCTCAATACTGTCCGTAATGATATCTCCGTTATGCAAACGCCTGACTATAACCGTTTTGCTAATGGTTTCAGTCATATCTTCGCGGGTGGTTATGCTGCAGGTTATTACTCATATAAATGGGCGGAACTGCTATCAGCTGATGCGTTTAGCAAGTTTGAAGAAGACGGTATTTTCAACCCAGCGACAGGCAAAGCATTCCGTGAGTCCATCTTATCTGTTGGCGGCAGTTTCCCAGCGAAAACCAACTTTGAAAACTTCCGCGGTCGTAGCGCCAGTATCGATGCTTTGCTACGTCATAATGGTTTTACTGATGTTAAAAATATTGATGCGGCAAATACTCAAACGACTCGCGAGGTCATTTAAATGCGTTATCAGTCATCTAGTCCTAAGCGCCGATTTTTAGCAGGGGTACGTTGTCCGAAATGTCAGGAGATGGACGCTGTGGTGCAAGTTAATATCGTGATTCCTGCCCCAGATGAGTATATTGAATGTACTCAGTGCGGACACACAGAGCACCGCCCAGATCCTGATGCCATTAGTGCAAAGAACCATTTAGAAGATCAAATGGCTCGTGATGCGATGGCAACTGGCACCAGCGGTACTGTAAAATTTAAGCCTTAGTTATTTAGTTTTCATATCTAAAAACAGATTAAATCCTTTATTATTTAATGGTCTATTAAGCCTATCTATCAATAGATAGGCTTTTTATTTTGAGTTTGCTATAGTATGTCTACTTATAGTCTTGACATAAATCGATCATAATATGAACCGTAAAAAAATGCGTCCTTTATCTACCAAGTCTTCTAGAGCAACCTCTGCAAAAGCTGGCCGACGAGTTTGGATTACCCTTATTTTTGCGTTGCTACTTATCGCTGTGGCTTACTTTATTTGGGCGAAGCCTCAACCAGATCCTGTCTTACCTATTAGCAAATCACCAACAATGGCTGAGCAAACTGAGGCCGCTAAAGCCGCTTCAAATTCAAAAGACATGACCAATGACGAGCACGATATTATCATTGATGATAGCGAAGACATGAATGAAAGTGTCATTTTAGATGAGAGTGTAAGCACTGAACTACCCAGCCCCGCCGCTATCTTAAACGCGCCTATACCAAAGACTGACAGCCTAGCCAAAGAAGAGATTGATCGTTTAGAAGATGAGCGTAAGCGCTTAGCTGAACAAGAAAAGCTGGCTGCTGAGCAATTAGCCATGAGTAAAAAACTCACCGATATGAAAGCAGAAGAGATCGCCCTACTCGAACAGCAAATAGCACAGCTAGAAGCAGATGGCGCTGGTCAAACAGAGCCACAATAAAAACAGCATTTCTGATAAAGAGGCTTAGGATGGCGAACCTGCAACTTACGCATGCGTCTATATTGAATAGTAGAGCACAACTGCTCATATTACCTGTCAATAACGCTGGCGTTCTATTGGACCCTGTCCTTGCACGAGCCAAAACCTTGTACCCTGATAACTATCATCGCTATCATCGTGCTTGCCGTGATGGTAGCTTAAATATTGGCAGCTGCTTACTACATAAGCGCATGCGTGAGCAAGCAGGTCTGGGTATCAGTAGTAATGGCAATCAGCCAAGCTATATCGCTAACCTTGTGGTATCGAATCACCCATACCATCCTGCGCGTACGCGTTGGTTCACCACTGCCTTGATTGATCTACAACAGCAGATGATGCCGCTCATACGTTATAAAGGCATACGCAGAGTTGCACTATTGGCACGTCCACTTATTTTTGATAATCCACGTGATACTGCAACTCACCAAAGTACTGAAACAAATTCTCTGCCTCTAGATTGGCAGACTGATACATTGCCATTACTGACTACCTATTTACAAGACCTACCAAAGCTACGTATCGATGTGCACGTCCCAAAAAGCATCAGCTTATAAACAGACTATTACTTATAAACTGATTATGAATTGCTCAGTTATCGTTTTTAAAGATAAAAAAAACCGCCTTGAAATACTCTTTATGAGTACTCAAGGCGGTTTTTTTGGGTCAAACTACATCAAATACTGAGCCTTAGTTTTGCTCAACACCTTTCATAGTAAGTTTGATACGACCACGGTTGTCAACGTCTTGTACGAGTACTTTAACGACTTGGCCTTCTTTTAGATAGTCTGATACATTTTCTACGCGCTCTTCTGCGATTTGTGAAATATGCACTAGACCATCGGTGTTTGGTAATACGTTAACAAATGCACCAAAGTCTACGATACGAGCAACCGTACCTTCATAAGTCTTACCAACTTCAACTTCAGCAGTTAATGCTTCTATTTTACCGATAGCGGCTTTGGTAGCTGCTTTATTTTCACCAAAGATACGGATAGTACCTGCATCATCGATATCGATAACCGCGCCAGTTTCTTCCGTTAGCTGACGGATAGTTGCGCCGCCTTTACCGATAACGTCACGAATCTTGTCTGGGTTGATTTCGATAACCGCGTAGTTTGGTGCATGAGCATTGATTTCAGTACGGCTCTCAGGCAATACTTGGTTCATTGCTTCTAGGATATGGATACGACCTGCATGAGCTTGTTTAAGCGCTTGCTCCATGATGTCAGGGGTAATACCTTCGATTTTGATATCCATCTGAAGTGCAGTGATACCGTTTTTAGAACCAGCTACTTTAAAGTCCATATCACCTAGATGATCTTCATCACCCAAGATGTCTGACAATACAGCAAAACGATCACCTTCTTTAACCAGACCCATCGCGATACCAGCAACTGGTGCTTTTAATGGTACACCTGCGTCCATCAATGCCAAGCTTGCGCCACAAACAGATGCCATAGAAGATGAACCATTAGATTCAGTAATCTCTGATACCACACGGATAACATACGGGAAGCGTTCACTATCTGGTAGCATTGCTTGTACACCGCGACGTGCAAGGCGGCCATGACCGATTTCACGACGTTTTGGAATACCTTCACGACCCGTTTCACCAACTGAGAAATGCGGGAAGTTGTAATGTAGCATGAAATGGTCACGAATCGTGCCACCTAACGAATCAATCATATTGACATCACGACTGTTGCCGAGCGTAGTCGTAACCAATGCCTGCGTCTCACCGCGAGTAAACAGTGCTGAACCATGCGTGTATGGCAACACACCAACTTGTACGTCAAGCGCACGAACTGTCTCAGGATCACGACCATCGATACGCGGTTTACCTGACAAGATATTGTCACGAACAGTACGATATTTAAGGTCGTTATAGATTTCTTTAAGCTCAGATACGGTATCAGCATAGCCTTCTGATTCGGCATCACCAGCAAGTGCATCAATAATTGATTGCTTAATTTCGTCAAGTTTAGTGTAACGCGCTTGCTTATCAGTAATGGTATAAGCGTCAGCAACTTGCTCGCCGAACTGCTCTTTCATGCTGCTAGTAAGCGCCTGGTCACGCTCAGGTGCAGAATACTGCTGCTTAGCAGTACCAATTTCTTCAGCCATTGACGCGATATTATCAATAACGATTTGTTGTTGCTGATGGCCATATAGTACCGCACCTAGCATCTGGTCTTCTGATAGCTCTGCTGCTTCAGACTCAACCATCAATACGGCAGATTTCGTACCAGCGACAACCAAGTCTAGATCACTACTCTCAAGCTGCTCAGACGTTGGGTTTAGAACGTATTCACCGTTAATGAAACCAACACGAGCGGCAGCAACAGGACCATTAAATGGCGCATCAGAGATAGCCAATGCTGCTGAAGCACCGATTAGTGCAGCGATATCTGCAGACTGAGTTTTATCTGATGATACAACTGTTGCGGTAATTTGGATTTCGTTTACGTAGCCTTCTGGGAATAGCGGACGAATCGGACGGTCAATCAAGCGTGAAGTTAAGGTTTCAAATTCGCTCGCACGGCCTTCACGTTTGCCATAAGCACCTGGAATTTTACCCGCTGCATACATTTTTTCTTGATAATTAACCGTTAGCGGAAAGAAGTTTTGACCTTCTTTAGCTTCTGATTTTACGACTGCTGCAACTAATACTGTTACGCCGCCCATGTGTACTAAAATAGAGTTTGCTTGACGGGCAATACGGCCTGTCTCGATAACAACCTGCTGGTTGCCATACTGAAATTCACGCTTAATGGTGTTGAACATTGTCATATAATCTTCCTAATGTTGACTGACAAAACTGATATCTGTCATTAAAATTCTGTGTATATGGCTATCAGTTGACATGCTTTCTATTAGAAATCATCGCAACCAATGCCAATAACGTTACTTGGTTATCTCATATATTTGTCTGAGTTAGACATCGTACTATTATGTATATTCGGTCGTGCAATTTTGGCTTTACTATAAATACTATCAAAAAGACGTTAAGTCAAAAGACTTCGATGCTAAAAACCCTACAGGCTATTTTCTGAACTTTCAAATATCAGCTATCTGCGCCGATTACCAAGCCAAATAATAAGTATCTTATCAATAATCGCCATATCTGTAGCAGATGCGCTATCAAACTCACAAGGCATTATTTTACAGTGATTTATAGCCATTGACCAATTAATTGCACAGTAGCGCAATTATCGTCAGAAAATGTCGCATTTGAGGCTTGATTAGTACAGTTTATACCAATATTCCTCTTAGCTATTTTATAGAAGGAATTATAGCTCTTACTATTTGAGCACTGTATCTAAAACGAATAAGCATAAAAAAACGGCGTGAAACTATTCCACACCGTTTTTGGAAAAATCTATTTTATCGATAATAACAAACAAGTTCCAAGCGATTTAGCGAAAAATTCAGCATCCACTCGTACTATTGTCGTTAGATTAACGACGTAGACCTAACTGGCTGATTAGAGTAGTGTAACGACCAAGGTCTTTACCTTTTAAGTAATCAAGCAGTTTACGACGCGTGTTAACCATGCGGATAAGACCGCGACGGCTATGATGGTCAGCTTTGTGTGCTTTAAAGTGGTTCTGCAAATCATTGATACGAGCACTCAACAAAGCTACTTGAACTTCTGGAGAACCAGTGTCATTTTCGCCACGTTGGTATTGAGCGATGATTTGTTCACGATCGGTATTAGTTAGCATAAATATCTCCGGCAATGCTAATAACTCTAAAAACGGACTGCAATTTGCGTCAGTATTAAAGCAATAGAATAATAAATAAAATAACCTGTACGCCATTCAGGACAACCCTGCATTACTAGAGTTGACCTAGTGTACGACAAGCTCAGTTAACAACCATTTAGTATGTTCTAAATCGTACATTGCATTTAGCTATAGCACTACTTAATCAAAGTAATGAGCTACCTACAGTACATCATCAAAACCTAATTTAAATGTGGGGGTAATTATAACAAAAAACTGCTGAACTAGCAGCAGTTTTTCATAATACTTGTAACGCTACCTTTGGTCTCTGGTAACTAGTATTTAATAGATAACTATCTATTAAGATCCTACCTAGGCTAATTATTAGCGTTAGACTCTGTCGCATTGCCGCCTAGTTCATCATCTTCAAGAGGCGCAGCAGTAGTCACTTCCGCTAGACTTTCTGGGGCAGTATGCTCACTTGGATTGATTTCTTCTGCAAGCTTTTCAATCTCTTTTTCCTGCTCGTCCATATTGTTCGGTGAATTACTCATATTAGCTCCTAAATTATTGTTCTGTGGACTAACTGTAGTTGCACTCATCGATCATAAGACGTGCAAACTATAAACGTATCAACGCCACCTATTACAGGTGACATATTAAAAACTTACTTGTCTTCTTTCTCATCTTCTAAGTTAGCTGCGATACGTTCTGCTGCTGCTTCGCTGTTTTCATTATGATTGTCTTCAGTTTGACCTTTAAGCGCTGCTTCTGCTGAATCAGAACGCTGTTGCTCAAGCTTAGTATCGTTTGGGTTAGAATTTGACATAGTATTTCCTTAGTTATGATTATAAATATAAGTTATACGGAGTTGAAATTTAATAGTACTTAATGAACTTGTTTAGTCAGAATTCAAAATTCTAAGATAATGCTTTATCTATAGCATCAACAAAATTGGGTATATCGTCTGGGTTACGCGATGTAATGAGATTACCATCTACTTGTACTGTCTTATCTACATAGTTTGCTCCAGCATTTTCTAAATCTAGTTGCAATGTAGGGTAAGCGGTAAGGGTTTTGCCTTTAGCAATACCTGTATTGATGAGAACCCAAGGAGCATGACAAATCACAGCTAATGGCTTTCCTGCTTTATTGATAGCGTTGATAATTTGATGAGCCTTTTCGTTACCACGAATAGTATCAGCGTTGACAGTACCACCTGGTAACACCAATGCATCATAGTCAGAGACGTTGGCATCTTCTGCAAAGATATCGGCAGTAAAAGTATCACTTTTATCCACATCTTGCTGCATGGCTTGCACTTCTTTTTTATCATTTGTTGTTATGAGAAGTGTCTTGTAACCTTTGTCTTTTAGCTGATTATTGACGTCTTCGTACTCTGCTTGTTCAAAGTGGTTATGCAGTAAAAAAGCGATCGTTTTCATAACTTTCCTTCTTCTTATCTATTAGTTTGTGTGAGCCAGTATATTTTTATAAGTTAGTTTTATTATTATTCAGTAGCACATTTTCCTTTGAACTATTTCATTTTTATTCAAATGCGTCCTTTCTACATTATTTTTTTCTTTTGATTGTCTATTTTTAATTATTTGCTTTATAGCAATTTTTTATTTTTATGATATTTATCCGTTTTATTTTTTAGCTCAGCATTCCTTATCTGATGAATCTAGAGTACAAAAAAAACAGGTTTCACCATAGGCGAAACCTGCAATAAAATGTGACGGTATGTGATTAGTGTAAACTATTAGTAAATCAGGTCAATGTTAAGTGGTAGTTTCTCTATTTAAGTAACATTGATGAAAACGTCACTATTAGCGCTGAATCAATTTCTTAGGTTGTAGACGTCCGTTTAAGCTCACAGACCCCAGACCAAGAAACTCTCCCTGCTCATTAAGCAAACGTATATCAATAGGTATTTCATGCTCTAATGGCTGAGGCGCATCAAGACCAGTATCAGCTTTACCATTGGTACTAGCGTCACCATCAATACCGACAGAACTATCATTAGACAGCTGGTTAGAAACCATATTAGCAACATAATTTTTGAGCTTACCTGTCAGCTCATCAAATACGTTTAGGCGCTGCCCCATATGTACGCGAGCGCATTGCTCCTCTGTCAGCGTCAGTTCAGCATTGATATCAATACAAGCGTCAATGGGCAGTAGCCAAGACTGACGCTCCTCTAAACCATGCTCTTCTAACGATGATAAAGCGATCGCATCATCAATGCTAAAGCTCCCTACTTGTGTACGGCGTAATGCCGTCAAATGTCCTAGCGTACCTAACTGCTTTGCAATATCTTCTGCTAATACACGTACGTAAGTACCTTTCGTACAAGTAACCGTTAGATTAATCTGGGTGTCATCTATCATCTGTAGATTGATTGCTTTAATCGTGATATTTCTAGGCGGCCTATCAACTTCAATGCCCGCGCGGGCATATTCATACAGTTTTTTACCGTCTTTTTTTAGCGCTGAGTACATCGGTGGTATCTGCTGCTGAGCACCCAAAAACTGCTGTGCAATAGTCGCCAATGAGGCTTCATCAAATACTGGTATAGAAGCTTGCGTTACGATTTGGCCATCAGCATCACCAGTATCGGTTTGACTACCTAGCAAGATAGTCGCTTGATAAGATTTATCAGCATCCAGTTGATAATGGCTAAACTTGGTGGCTTCGCCCAAGCAAATAGGCAACAGGCCAGTTGCCATCGGATCAAGCGTTCCTGTATGCCCTGCCTTTTTACTATCGTGTATCGGTGACTTAAATAAATACTTCACTTTTGACACGACTTGCTGCGAGGTCATACCTTTGGGTTTATCCACCAATATGACACCTGAAACTTTTACTTTTTCAGGTACTTTATTGGCTTTTTTATCAACTTGCTTAGACGCTATAGACATAATAATAATTTACTCGTCATTCTTGTTTTGCTCAGTTTTAGTCACGGCCTTACTAATCAAGTCCATCATATAGTTACCACGAGCCGTTACTTCATCGTAATGAAAACGTAAGCGCGGCGTAGTACGTGTCTTTAAGCTATGGCTTAATTCCGTACGCAAAAACCCTGCCGCTTTATTCAATACTTTGATGCTTTCTTCATGGTTGGTCTTGTTCATAGCATCATTGAGCTCAGGCTCCATGATAGTGACATAGACGTCCGCATAACCTAAATCTGGGCTCACTTTGACACTAGAGATCGTGACAAAACCCGTTAGACGAGGGTCATTGACTTCATCGCGAATAAGAACAGCAAGCTCACGCTGAATCTGATCCGACAATCTTTGTAAACGTTGGTTCATGTTGTTACCTTACTTTAATGGGCTTATTTTATTACTGTATAAGTCTGCTAATTAATAGATGTTGCACTGATATATGCTAAAAAAGGCCTAGCAGGATGTACCTGTTAGGCCTAAGTACAGCTGAATATTAGCAAAGTATCTAAATAGCTCAGCGGATTACGCATATTGCATTAATACATACTCTGCTATCGAACAGCAGCTTTAGATAGTACGTGCAAACTCTTGAATTTCAAAGACTTCGATCTTATCGCCAGCTTCAACATCATAGCCACGAACAGCCAAACCACATTCCATACCAGTACGTACTTCATTAACGTCTTCTTTGTAACGACGCAATGATTGCAATTGACCAGTAAAGATAACTTGGTCATCACGCAATACGCGGATAGGTTTGTTGCGATAGATTGTACCTTCGACCACCATACAACCAGCAGCAGCACCGAACTTACTAGAACGGAATACTTCACGAACGTCTGCAACACCAAGGATTTTCTCACGATGTTCAGGAGCAAGCATACCGCTCATTGCTGATTTAACATCATCGATCAAACCATAGATTACGCTATAGTAGCGAATATCCATGTTAGCAGTGTCTGCTTTGCGGCGTGCGGTAGCATCTGCACGAACGTTGAAGCCTAATAGTACTGCTTCACTCGATTCTGCAAGGGTTACATCAGACTCAGAGATAGGACCAACGCCTGAACTGATCACTCTGACTTTTACTTCGTCAGTAGACAATTCGTTTAGGGCGGCTAGTAGTGCCTCAAGTGAACCACGTACGTCTGTTTTTAGTACGATATTCAAGAATGACACATCGCCTTGGCCCATCTGGTCAAACATGCTTTCTAAACGCATGGCATTTTGACGCTCAAGTTGACGCTCACGCTCACGGTTGGTTCTAAAGTCCGCAACTTCACGAGCTTTTTTCTCATCCGTTACCACTAGGAACTCACTACCAGCAGCAGGTGTCTCAGGCAAACCTAAAATCTCTACAGGGATAGAAGGACCAGCTGATTTGATACGTTGGCCATGCTCGTCTGTTAATGCACGAACTTTACCATAGTGCTCACCAGCTAGAACCAAGTCGCCTTGTTTCAATGTACCTTTTTTCACTAGGACACTAACGACAGGACCACGACCTTTTTCAAGTCTTGACTCAATAACCACACCCTGAGCAGCACCGTCTAATGGCGCTTCTAGTTCCATTAGCTCAGCTTGTAAGCTAATGAATTCTAGTAAGTCTTCGATACCTTCGCCTGTTTTGGCTGAGATACGAGCCATTGGTGTATCGCCGCCCCATTCTTCTGAAACAACTTCTTTCGTCGTTAATTCATTAAGAACACGGTCAGGATCAGCACCTGGCTTATCCATTTTGTTGATAGCAACAATGATTGGCGTACCAGCTGCACGTGCATGATCAATTGCTTCTGCTGTTTGTGGCATCATGCCATCGTCAGCTGCAACCACCAATACAACGATATCAGTCGCTTGAGCACCACGTGAACGCATTGCGCTAAACGCTGCGTGACCTGGAGTATCAAGGAAAGTAATAACACCGCGATCAGTTTTTACATGGTAAGCACCGATATGCTGTGTAATGCCGCCCGCTTCACCATTAGCAACTTTCGTTTCACGAATTTTATCTAGTAGTGATGTCTTACCATGATCGACGTGACCCATGATAGTTACTACCGGTGGACGAGTCTGGATGTTACTACTACGCTCATCAACTGCGTACTGTAAGTCATCTTCAACTTTAGTATCACTAACTGGTACTGGGTTGTGACCCATTTCTTCAACAAGCAAGCTTGCGGTTGCTTGATCAATCGTATCTGACTCACGAGCCATTTCACCCATTTTCATAAGTAATTTGGTTACTTCGCGAGCTTTAACCGCCATACGCTGAGCAAGATCGGCAACTGAAATTTGCTCACTAATCTCGACATCATAGACGATTTTTTCGACAGGTTTTTCAAACTTATGCTGTGATGCCTGAGTTGAACGCAAACCGTTTTTGCGGTTTTTGATTTCGCGCTCATCTTGGTTCTTACGACGACGACCACGAGTACCAGTACTGTTCGAACCACGTTTGATTTCGCGACGTTCTTTTTCGAAAGACTCTTCTAGTGCATCACCGACCAGACCTTCAGCCAATGGCTCATCTTTACGTACTTCAGTAACAGGTTCACGATCTGTATATTTACCAGCCATTTTACGCATTTGCTCAAGTGTACGCTTTTGCGCTTCTTCAGCTTGTGTGCGGCGGGTTTCTAATTCGATTTCACGCAGACGCGCTTCTTCTTTCTCACGAGTCTCGCGAGCTTTACGCTCAGCAGCGGTTTCAACTTTAGGCTTGGTTGCAGCAACTTTCTTCTTCGGCTGTTCTTTAGGCTTAACTTCAGCCGTCGCTTTACCGCCTTTTTTGACGACAACTGATGTAGAAATATCATCATTCTTGTCGTCTGATTTTTTGCTAGAGCCCAAGCTTGCACGCATCGCTGCTAGCGTTGCTGCTTGACGCTCTTCCGCTTTCTTCTTAGTAGCGGCGCGTTCTTCAGCTTCTTTTGCTGCACGTTCTTGAGACTCTATTAGAGCCTGCTCACGAGCGGCTAGCTCTTCAGCCATTTTTTCTGGATCAGGCTTTTCAAATACTTTCTTTTTACGCACTTCGACGTTGACGCTCTTAGATTTACCAGAAGAGCCGGTCACACGTGCAGTACTGGTCGTCTTAGATTTAAGACTAATACGACGCTTTTCTTGTTGACCATGACTTTGCTTTAAATACGTCACCAGCTTTTCTTGCTCAAGCTCGGTGACTAGGTCATCCTCTGCGCGAGCAGGCAGGCCAGCATCTACTAATTGCTGCTTTACAGCATCTGTAGTTTTGCCTACCATTTCTGCCAGTTCTTTGACGGTCTTATCTGCCATTTATTATCACCTACTGTCTATTATTTGCTATATGTTCAATTCAGTTGTTGGCTACAAATGATTGGGTTAAGGCTGATACTTATAAATAATATCAGCACTTTATTCTCAATAGCATATCACCAAAAGACAGCGATATGCAGTTACCGCTTATTCATCGAACCAAGATTCCCGAGCTTTCATGATGAGTTTTCCTGCAGTTTCAGAGTCTAATCCTTCGATATCTTCTAGATCGAAGACGGCTTGTTCTGCCAAGTCATCAACAGTAATGATGTCTTTTTGCGCCATTTTATAAGCCCAACTGACTGTCATACCTTCAAGCTCTTGAAGCTCTTGACTTGGCTCTTTCATGTTCTGTTGTTTGACCAGTTCATCAGCGATGACGACTTCTTTAGCACGCTCTTGAATCATATCAATTGCTTCATCGTCTAGACCTTCAATATCATAGAAAGTCTCAACGGGCACATAGGCCACTTCTTCAATACTGGTAAAACCAATATCAACCAATGCCTGTGCTAAATCTTTATCTACTTCTAGGCGCTCATAGAATAATTCAATAAACGCTTTCGATTCGTTTTGTTGACGTTGCTGATACTCTTCTTCAAGCATCATATTAAGCTTATAGCCCGTCAACTCAGACGCTAGACGTACGTTTTGACCTTGTGAGCCAATAGCACGCGCCAACTGATCATTGGTGCTAAAGATAATGTCTGCCGTTTGCGTATCTTCATCTAAAATGATACTGCTTACGTCAGCAGGCTCTAGAGAGCTGATGATGAACTGGGCAGGATCATCTGACCATACCACGACATCAATACGCTCACCGTCTAACTCTTGCTGTACTGCTTGGATACGTGTACCACGCATACCAATACAGGCACCAACTGGATCAATACGATGATCGTTAGTCTTCACGGCTATTTTAGCACGAGTACCTGGCAGACGAGCGACGTTACGAATTTCGATAATTTGTTCTGCAATCTCAGGCACTTCTTTTTGCATCAATGCTGATAGCATTTCAGGATGCGTGCGAGATAACAGTAACTGTGCACCGCGGTTTTCACGGTTTACATGATATAAGATGGCATTAATACGCGATTTTGCACGTAGTTGTTCGCGTGGCAACATCTGATCACGTGACAAGTAACCTTCGGCATTGTCACCCAAATCTATGATATAGCCATCACGAGTCTGTTTTTTGACTTCGCCATACATCATCTCTCCAACACGCGGCTCGAAAGCGTCTGCAACTAGTGCACGCTCAGCTTCACGAATCTTTTGAATGATGACCTGTTTGGCTTGAGTAGCAGCAATACGACCAAATTCGATTGATTCAATTTGCTCTTCTTTAATATCACCAATTGACCATTCTTCCTGATCAAGATCGGTGATAGCAAGCTGACAAGCTGGCATTTCATGGTCTTCATCTGCAACCACTGTCCAGTAACGATAAGTATCGTAATCGCCAGTTGCACGGTCGATTGCTACCCGTACAGCCACTTCTGGCTGCTCGGTATATACTTTCTTTTTAGTCGATACCACCAAAGCGTCTTCAATTGCTTCAAAGATATCTTCAGGATTTAAGCCCTTTTCATTACTGACAGTTTCTACTACCGTTAAGATTTCACGACTCATGCTATACCTGTCCTATCATTTTTTAATTGACTTAAATTTTATAATTTGGTTGCTGCTATTATATAGTTGCTATAAGCCACATAAGCTATTGAAAAATAAAACTGTCTATTTATAAACAGTTACCCTAGTAAAAATCTAGGCATCTTCATAAATCAAATTGGCTTTATCAATATTACTTAGTGCAATCTCAAACTGCTCGCCATCACTTGACGTCAGTTTTAAAGAGTTTTCATCAATACTATCTAAAGTACCTGTGGCTTTACGACGTTTTTGATCGCCTGTACCGATAGCTTGAATCAAACGCAAGCTCACAGTTTGACCAACATACGCATGCATTTGCTCATCTGAGAAAAACGCACGATCAAAACCAGGTGAAGATACTTCTAAGATGTACTCACCAGCGATAGGATCATGAACTTCTAAGATACCGCTTACTTGATGATTTACTGCCGCGCAGTCTTCAATCGTTACTTGTTTATCTTGGGCTTGCTCTTCTGGCAATGCTTCAATATAGATACGTAGTAAAGAGCGACGACCTTGTGGCGCAAACTCGATACCCCATAATGACACATCACAAGCGGCCACGGCAGGGGCAATAATATTAGTCAGTTCTGCAACTTTAGTCGAAAGCTTCATAATCTCTTTGTATTTTCCTATTCACTTATCTATCGTACTTAATAAACCGTATTAAAGATTAACTCTTATCTATATATAACAATCTTATGATGATAAGAATCACGGTCAGTATATAATTTTAAATCACAAAATATATGATACATATTGTGCATTTATATAGGGACGAGCGTAAAAAACATCAAGCTCGGCCAAACAATGCTTTTATTATTTATAAAGCACTACTATCGATAAAAGTATGAGGAATAAAAGATAGTGTTGCTTAAGAAGCATCGTGCCGGTAGCGGCCGATGATGACCAGTGACGAGTAATATCGTACTCTATAGACTTAGAGCTTAGCATAAGTAGGATAGATACCGCGATAACACTGACCTTCAGATACAAAAAAACCCACAAACATAATGGTGGGCTAATCGGTACTGACAAATTTAGTGTACAAAACATCAGTATAAAAAGTGGTAGCGGGGGCTGGATTTGAACCAACGACCTTCGGGTTATGAGCCCGACGAGCTACCAGACTGCTCCACCCCGCATCAATCTAGAACGCATATTATAGGGAGGTTTCTTAGAAGTGTCAATACTTTTTTTAAATTAATTATAAAATAAGTATTATCTGCTAAGAATCCAACCTGACGCTATGCTGCGTCTGTAAAACTTGGTGCGATTGGGGGGACTTGAACCCCCACAGCTTTCGCCACCACCCCCTCAAGATGGCGTGTCTACCATTCCACCACAATCGCATTGTACTGCTCTGTCTCTATCATCCAGTCTATAATTAATGATGCTTAAGGTAGGCATCTATAGAACAGGAGTTGCGAAAACAGGAAAGCATTGTAAATCTAACCTACCAAAATAGCAAGCGCTGCCTACTTAAAAGAGGCTTACTCAGGATTTTGAGTCAATGGACGCGGCGTTTGCGGTGCTGAAACTGGCGCATCTAGACGAAACTGATCTTCTGCTTGCTTACGCGCATGAACAGCAAGCGTCATACTCGTAATAAAAAATATGACCGTTAGTACTGCCGTAGCACGCGTCAAGAAGTTAGCAGTTCCTGCTGCGCCAAATACTGTACCTGATGAACCGGCACCAAAAGAAGCTCCAGCGTCTGCCCCTTTACCATGCTGTATCAGAATCAAGCCGATCATGGCAATGGCCACAATAATATGCAGGGCTAATATAAACGTAAACATGGTGGCCTCTTTTGCCGCGTAATGACGACTGATAACGGAAAATAAAACATAAGGTTAATAGAATGACAATCAACATGATCAAATGCCAAATCGACTATATAAATAAGGCGCATTGTACACGATTGCAAGGGCAGTGTTAAACCTACTTTTACTAACCGATAAAACCATACTGTTTATAAGCTATGATCTTGATATCTGAGCGTTATTTATTCATTTAAGCATTGGCTTGGTTAAAGGCATCGGCAATCGCTAGAAAGCTCTCTGCTTTTAATGAAGCACCGCCTACCAACGCGCCATCAATCATAGCGTCAGCAGCAAAGCTATTGGCATTATCAGCATTGACACTACCGCCATACAGCACGGTAATCGTATCTGCTATATCAGCAAAGCTTGCAACCGTTTGTTTGATGTACTGATGAGTCTTACTCACTTCTGCCACAGTAGGCACTTTACCTGTACCAATCGCCCATACAGGTTCGTAAGCGACGAGCAGCTTTTTAGATAACGATAATGCTAAATCTGGCTGCTGAGTCAGTAAATCCTTAATAACCGAGAGTTGCTCATTGATAACGTCGAGTGTTTGACCATTGTCGTACTGCTCTTGCGTTTCGCCGATACAAAACACCACGCCTAAATTCTGAGAAAACGCATGAGACAATTTGCTTATCAGGCAATCATGAGACTCTTTGTGATATTGGCGACGTTCAGAGTGGCCAAGTAGCGTCCAAGTAGCACCTGCATCTGCTACCTGCTGTGCTGAGCAGTCACCCGTATAGGCTCCTGTACTTGCACTATAGGTACTAACGTCCTGTGCGGCACAGAGTATTGAGCTATCTGCTAGACGCGTACTCACTGTACTTAAATGAACACAACTGGGCGCTACCATTAATTTACAGCGGTTTTTTGATGCCTGCGAGTTGGCTTGTTCTTTAGTATTAACTTTAGTCAATAAGTCGTCTAATAGTGCATTGACAGCACTGTTAGTCGCAGGATTCTGTTTCCAATTGCCAATTACCCAAGCTTGCATACTTATTTACCTTGTCTCATGTATTCATGCCAATTCGGCTAATATGCGCGTCAGTATAACAAATAATTCGTAAGTGCTATAGTAGCGTGCGACCATGAGCAGAATCACTTCTGCAAACTTATCTACAGGCAATACATCAATAGACCGTTATTTTTACGAGCTAGTCGTCTAATGGTATATATAATTTTTTCAAACTAAAGTAAAGTTCTATACTACAGAGTTTATAAAATCAAATATTGTTGCTGGTTCTATATATAGATATACAGGTAGATAAGATAAACAAAGCAAGACAGTTATAGCGAGTTATCAACTAGCAACAACAAGTATATAGCGTGTAATAACAAGCAGTTCTACAGAATATTTTGTATCAAAGGAGAGGTTACAATGTCTATCGCAACCAGTAAGTACGGTGGTCTAGCGCAGCAACTGATTAGCGACGGTGTCGTTAGCGAAGCGAATATGAAGACGGCACAGACTGAGTCGCAACAGCAGCAAATAGGACTAGTACCTTATCTAGTAGACAATAAATTGGCTGATGCTTATTTACTTGCCCAAATGCTATCCCAAGCTTTCGGTGACCCTCTATTCGATCTTGATGCATTAAACGTTGATGTTATTCCAAAAGACTTGGTTGATGAAAAAATCGTTCGCAAGTTTAATGCATTACCACTTTTTAAACGAGGACAACGCCTATTTGTCGCGATGAGTGATCCCACACGCGTTGATGCTATTGATGCGATTGCTTTTAACTCTCGGCTGTCAATAGAAACCATTGTTGTCGAAGAAAATAAGCTCAAAAAGCGTATTGAAAGTGCATACGCAGATACAATGCAAAGCTTTGATAGCTTTTCTAATAGTGATTTAAATGTCGATTTCGATGATGGACAGGAAGAGGAAAACGAGACCAAGCTTGATGATGGTATCGACGAAGCACCTGTTGTAAAGTTCGTTAATAAAATGCTAGTCGATGCTATCCGTATGGGAGCTTCTGATTTACATTTCGAGCCATACGAAAAGTCTTTTAGAGTACGATTTCGCGTCGATGGCGTCATGCAAAAAATGGCCAATCCACCAGTTCAACTTGCGAATAAAATTGCAGCACGCTTGAAAGTCATGTCGCAAATGGATATCTCAGAACGTCGGGTACCGCAAGATGGGCGTATTAAGCTTAAAATTTCTAAAAATAAAGCGATTGATTTCCGGGTCAACTCACTACCAACACTGTTTGGTGAAAAACTTGTTTTACGTATCCTTGATCCATCCTCAGCCATGTTAGGTATTGATGCGTTAGGGTATGAACCAGATCAGCAGGAAATGTTTCTAGAGGCGTTGCACAAACCGCAAGGTATGTTGCTTATCACTGGTCCTACTGGTTCTGGTAAGACCGTATCACTTTACACTGGTATCAATATCTTAAATACTGGCGCAACAAATATTTCAACGGCTGAAGATCCAGTCGAAATTAACCTTGAAGGAATCAACCAAGTCAACGTTAACGCCAAAGTTGGTCTAACGTTTGCCAATGCGCTTAAGTCTTTTTTACGTCAAGATCCTGATATTGTCATGGTCGGTGAGATTCGTGACCTCGAGACTGCTGAGATTGCTATTAAAGCGGCGCAAACAGGTCATATGGTTCTTTCTACTTTGCATACTAACTCGGCACCTGAAACATTAACGCGCCTACGCAATATGGGCGTCGCCTCCTTTAACATTGCCACATCGGTTAACCTAGTCATTGCTCAACGTTTGGCACGACGTCTCTGTAAGAACTGTAAAAAACCTATTAACATCCCGCGTCAGAGCTTATTAGAGATTGGTTTTACCGATACTGATTTAGATAACACTGATAATGTCATTTATGAACCAGTCGGCTGTAATGAATGCCGTGAAGGTTATAAAGGCCGTGTTGGTATTTATGAGGTGATGAAAGTGAGTCCTGATATTTCACGTATTATCATGGAAGATGGTAATGCAATAGATATCAAAGACGCTGCTATTAAAAACGGTTTTCGCGACTTGCGACGTTCTGGGATTTTAAAAGTGTTGCAAGGTGTCACAAGTATTCAGGAAATGATGCGAGTGACTTCTGAATAATAAGTGAAATCATAGAACACGTAATTTATGTCTTAGCATATTGACTTTTAGTTATTATAAGAGTGATAAACTAGCAACGTTCCTTATCGTATATCTTTAAAAATAAAACAGATATCCACTGGTTTTTTACGCTAAAATAAAGTATGCCTGACTGGTATCCTAAGTCTGGTATTCTATTGTAAATTTACAATATATATTGGACAATTTTGAGGGTGGTAACATGGCAAAAGCTAAGACCGATATGTTGTTAGACTTTGTTTACGACGGTGTGAATCGACGCGGACAGAAAGTTAAGGGCGAAACTACTAGTCGTAGCTTAGAGCTGGCGAAGGCAACCCTGCGTAAACAAGGTATCACGGTTAAAGGGATCAAGAAAAAACCAAAGCCACTTTATACTTTCAAAAAAGCTATTAAAGCCATTGATATTGCTATTTTTGCTCGGCAATTAGCAACAATGATGAAAGCAGGTGTACCGTTAACTCAGTCTTTTGAAATTGTCGCCGACTCTCTCGATAATCCGAGTATGAAAGACTTAGTATTGAAAATAAAAGCAGATATTGAAGCAGGTGGTACCTTTGCTTCTTCTTTGCGCAAACATCCTCGCTATTTTGATGATTTATTCTGTTCACTCGTCGAATCTGGCGAACAATCGGGTGCACTTGAGACGATGCTTGAACGAGTCGCTACTTACAAAGAAAAGAGTGAGCTACTAAAAGCAAAAATCAAAAAAGCAATGAAGTATCCTATTGCCGTTATCGTGGTTGCTATCATTGTTACTATGATTCTACTGATAAAAGTAGTACCTGTATTCTCCGATCTATTTGAATCATTTGGCGCAGAGCTACCCGCCTTTACGCAAATGGTTGTTGGTATGTCCGAATGGATGCAGGCATGGTGGTTTATCCTTATTATTGCTATCGGTGGTGCAATTATCGGTTTTTCAGAAGCTAAAAAACGATCTAAAAAATTTCGTGACTTTTTAGACCGTGCTGTCTTAAAAGCTCCCATATTTGGCAACATCGCCTATCAAGCGATTATTGCACGTTTCTCTCGTACACTATCTACAACTTTTGCCGCTGGTGTTCCACTTATCGATGCCCTAGACTCTACTGCCGGTGCGACTAATAATGTTGTATTTTACAATGCAACTCAACAGATCAAAAATGACGTATCTACTGGCCAGCAATTACAGTTTTCTATACGCTCGACCAACTTGTTTCCGAGTCTAGTCATTCAGATGGTTGGTATTGGTGAGGAGTCTGGTAGCTTAGAAGAGATGCTAGATAAAGTCGCTGTCTACTATGAAAATGAAGTTGATAATGCCGTCGATGGTTTGACCAGCTTGATGGAGCCAATGATCATGGCAGTTTTAGGTGTATTAGTTGGTGGCCTAGTCATCGCAATGTACTTGCCAATTTTCCAGATGGGCGCAGTAGTAGGATAATTACTTAATGCAATTTATACAGTTACTACAAGAAAACATCGCCCTAGCTTTATTCGTATTTGGCCTATTAGGTCTTTGCGTTGGCAGTTTTCTAAATGTTGTGATTCATCGCATACCGCTGATGATGGTGTATGGTTGGAGACAAGAGTGTAGCCAGTTCATGTCTGAACAAGCAGATATGCCACGCGAGCATACGCTGCCCATAGCAAATATTGTCGCTACTGACCAACCAATTACTTTAAGTCGACCTGCCTCACGCTGTCCTCATTGCGCACATAAAATTAAGTGGTATGAAAACATTCCTTTAATAAGTTGGCTATTACTACGCGGACGCTGTTCAAGCTGCAAAGCGGCTATCGGTCTACGTTATCCTCTCGTTGAGCTAATAACTGCCCTCCTGTCCGTATTAGTAATATATAAGTTTGGGGTAAGTACTACAGGCTTGTCCGCATTGGTTTTAGTATGGACACTGGTTGCTCTAACAGGTATCGACTTTGACACACAGTTACTACCTGATCGTCTAACTTTTCCTTTGGCAGGCTTAGGGTTGGCGGTAAACTCACAAAGCTGGTTCGTCTCACCAACACAGTCGATATGGGGATTACTACTTGGGTTTTTATCGCTATGGATAGTAGTCAAAGTGTTTTACTTAATAACTAAAAAACATGGAATGGGCCAAGGGGATTTTAAACTATTGGCGGTATTAGGTGCTTGGCTTGGGCCTATAATGTTACCCTTAATCATCCTACTATCGTCTTTACTTGGCTCTATCGTTGGATTGATCTTGATGAAAAAACAGGGTGAAAGCCGACCTTTTGCTTTTGGGCCTTATATCGCTATAGCAGGTATCGTTGCCTTATTATACGGCTCAGATATCGTCAGCTGGTATCTCGGTATGTATGTCTAATAGCTGACAGCGTACACTAGATTATTGTAGGAAATTTCCGGCAGTGACTCATAATTAAAGCCTTAAAAGGCCGGTTATGAGTTTAAAGCTGCATTCATTGTTCTATCTGTTAGATAAGCTATTATTATGTCAAAAAACACATCTCACTCTTATTCACACCAACCACAAACCACGCAACCAAAAAACAAGACGCTCGTCATTGGTTTAACGGGCGGGATCGGTAGTGGCAAATCTGCCGCTAGTGCTTGGTTTGCTGAGCAAGGGATCGATATTATCGATGCAGACGTGATCGCCCATGAGACTGTCGCTAAAGGTAGCGTCACTCTGCAGAAAATCCAGAAAAAATTTGGTGATTGGATACTGACGGATGATGGTGTTATGGATAGGGCTGCTGTACGTACACACGTATTTGCAAATCCTGAAGCGCTGATTGAGCTTGAGGCTATTACTCATCCAGCGATACGTGAGACAGCAAAAGCACAGCTAGATGCTAGTACTTCACCGTATATAATCTTGTCTGCGCCCCTACTTATAGAGGCGGCAGAAGCAGGACTGGCCAATTTATGTCAACGTATTTTGGTCATGGATGCGACCGAAGACACGCAGCTTGCGCGTGCCAGTCAGCGTGATGATCAAAGCATACAAAAGATTAAGGCCATTATGACCAATCAGCTAAGTCGTGAAGAGCGTAATCGTCATGCAGACAATGTCATACTCAATGAGAGCGACCTTGCCTCTCTATATCTACAACTAGAACCTTTACATCAAGAGTATCTTACGCTTGCCCAGCAGCTAAAGTTCGCTGGCGATTAACCTCGTACAACGCCATGCCAGTAGCAACACTCACGTTTAGGCTCTGTAGATTACCATGCTCGTTTCCTGACATTGGAATATAAACCAACTCATCACAGCTCTCCATTGTCAGGCGACGCATACCCTCTCCTTCTGAACCCATAATGATAGCGGTCTTGCCAGTTAGGTCAGCGGCATGTATTGGCTTAGCCTCTTCACTAAGTGCCGTACCAAATACGAAAACGCCTGCATTTTTGATTTGCGACAACGTGCGTGCCAAGTTCGTAACGCTGATGATTGGCATCATCTCTGCCGCACCGACCGATACTTTAGCCACTGTTGGCGTTAGACTTGCCGCATGGTGTTTTGGACAAACCACTGCATCCACACCCATCGCCACGGCGGTACGCAGGCAAGCACCAAAATTATGTGCATCTGTGATTTGATCCAGTACCAATAACAAGCATTGCTCACGACCAATAATAGTATCAAGCAAACCTTCATCAGCGAAGCCTAACGGACGAGCATTGAGCACCACGCCTTGATGCTGCGGACTGCCACATAATTGCGTTAGCTTGTCTTTTTGGGTTGGTTGAATGCTAATGCCGTTTGCTTCCGCTTCAGCCATGATAGCTTGTACATGACTGTCACTCTCACGCCCTTGCTGCACAAACAAGCTAAGACCATCAAGAGGACGATGTTCAAGTAACGCATCAATTGCATGAATGCCGTAAAAATAAATGGGTTTTGCCATAATAGGCCTACTAAATATAAAGTGGATATCGCACTAGGCGACGGGATAAAAGAGGATAACGTCGGCTTTAAATGTCATAGCTCATTGATGATGAGAGAACAGTAAACCAAACGTCAAAAAAGAAATAAACAATACCAATCCGATATTGTTTATTTTCTCGAAACACTAATGTGTGATAGAACAAGCGCTAGAATGAAAGCTCAAGCGCCCTATTAATAATATCAGCCTTCTAGATGACAGACATATTGAACAATCTCTTCAGTACGTAGGTTAAAACCGCTATTGCCTTCAACGACAAATGATTGACCTGCACGGTAGTAGCTGAATTCATCATCACCATTAATTTTCACTTCACACTCACCACTAGTGATTTCGATACGCTCAGAGGTATTAGTGCTAAAGTGATAATGCTCAACCAAGTTGTCACAAGGTAAGATCACACCTAGCGTTTTATGACGACCATCCTCAAACATAATGGTATGGCTTGAGCAGCGACCATCATAAGATACTGTCGCTTGGGCATTAACTGTTACGTTAGTAAACTGCGCCGCTGTCATAGTGGCTTCCTTATCAAATAATTATGGCAAAACTAAAAAATAAGTAACGGGTTAAAGTACTGACAGAGTGGCACTGGACTTCAAATACGCGACCAGTAGGCAAACACACCTGTTTAGATACTTTATCCCTCTATAGTAGATATCTGCGCGCTAAAGGTAGCCACAGGTTCTATGAAAACGCTTTTGACTAATGATTGAGTGGCATGTTTTTACCACTATACGCCTACAATTTTACAAAATCATGACTCGTTATTAGGTTGCATCGCGCATCAAACTCATAAGAAGAGTTTATCATTATGTGAGATTATGCTACCACATTATATCTATAAAGTTTGTTAAAGCGACTAGGAAAATTCTATTCGATGGCAAGTATCTACCCGTTCGTTTAATATTCATTTGGTATTTTTCTAGGCAGATGCTAGACCATTATTTTAGGTATATTTTTATCATTATCAGTCAAAATACTTCTTCGCATAATATGCTTATCTTTGAATATCCAATGACCCTAATGATTAATATTATAGATATTATGTTGATGATTTATTGTCAGTTTTTAATAGTTTTATGGTAATCTCCCAATAATAAATTCTGTTATACCTCGTCTTAAAGTTTGTATTTACGCACATTTAACACCATACTATTTGCCTACAATATTTATCTAATTAGCAAGTTTAAATAGATATTTTCACTTCTTTATTTACCCTATTTATAGATGGCTTCCTAAGATTTATATGATGTCCATTGTCTGTCCTGAGAGGCGTTGATGCTAGTATCGTTAACTTTACATCAGTTTGCGTTGATTGCTCAGCATGAGCTGAGCGTGGCTGAAGGTTTTAATGTCATCACTGGTGAAACAGGTGCTGGCAAGTCGTTATTGCTAGATGCACTATCACTGTGTGTCGGTGAGCGAGCAGACAGTGCGATGGTCAGGCATGGCGCCGCGCATGCAGATATCTACGCTCAATTTGATGTAGAAAATAACAGCGTTGTCGCTGAGTGGTTTACCAAAAATGAGCGACCGCTAGAAGAGCCTGAAGTACTTATTCGACGTCAACTGAGTAATACTGGCCGCTCAAAAGCATGGCTAAATGGTTCACCGGTTAGCTTAGCGGAGCTAAAGAGTTTAGGCACTTTACTGGTCAATATACATAGCCAACATGCTCAGCAAGCATTGCTCAAGCCTCAATTTGTGGTGCAATGGCTTGATGAAATGGCACAGATAACACCGCTAGCCATCCAAACTGCCAGTAGCTATCAAACCTATCAGCAACTAAAACGTCGCGTGGATGATATCGCAAGTCGCGAAGCCCAGCGTCAAGATCGTATTCAGTTGTTGCAGAGTCAATTAGCAGATATTGCGCCGTTATTGGCTGTGGATTACGCAGAAGTTGAATCTGAACACGAAGAGCTCTCCAATATTGAAGCCTTAATGCAAGAGGCCAGTCATGGTCTGCATTTGCTCGACAATGATACCGATGAGCCAGACGTCATGACCTTGCTCGGACAAGCAATTAAACTCTGTGACAATCAAGTAAGCGTCAGTCAAACGTTTGAACAAGCTTCTGAACAGCTCCATCTAGCACAGCAGCAAATCACTGAGGTGACTGCTCTGCTATCAGATTATGCCGAACAGCAGCTACCTGATCCTGAACGCTTGCAAACATTAGACAATTTAATCAGCTTAGGACATCGTTTGTCACGTAAGCATAGCTTGCCAGCGAGTGATTTAATTGATGAAGCAAAAGGTTGGGAAGCGCAATTAGAGCAGCTAGAGAACGAGCCAAGTAGTGATGCAATGGCAGCGCAAATTGAGCAGGCTTGGCAAGACTATCTCGCTCTGGCGACACAGTTAAATAAAGATCGTACGAAAGCTGCCCCGATAATTAGTAAGCAACTCATCAAACAACTACAACCGCTTGCGCTACCCAATGCTCGCTGTGAATTTGTTTTTACTAAGAAAGCCGAACCTAGTCAGTACAATGCCCAAGGTTGTTTTGATATTGACTTATTATTCAGCGCCAATGTCGGTATGCCAATGCAGCCCCTACACAAAATCGCCTCAGGTGGTGAACTGTCACGTATGGCGCTCGTGATGCAAGTCTTACAAGCGACCAATGCTGATAACAATGCCGCCAAGCCTATGCTGGTATTTGATGAGGTCGATGTCGGTATCAGTGGCGGTACTGCGCAAGTGGTTGGCGAACTGCTACGCTCGCTTGGCCAAACACAGCAATTGCTAGCCATCACGCACCAAGCACAAGTCGCAGCACAAGCGCATCAACATATCTTGGTACAAAAGCATCATCAAGAACAGACCGAAAGCGAGCTACTCATACTGACCAACAGTGCGCAAGTAGACGAGTTGGCACGTATGTCTGGCGGTGTCATTATCACTGATGTCACACGCGATCATGCCCGCAGCTTATTATCCGATGTTAAATAACGCTCTATCTGACCTATCTAACGTTAAATAATCATTCGTTTTCATCAAAACGGATGGTTATTTGAATCTATATGATCGTCAGCAGCAATTAGTACGAATCTTGCTTTTCTATTGATTATCACCATATAGTGGTCTTTCACCCTTATTATTAGGTTGCGTTTGTTTCTATGTCTAAAACCAATTTGACCCATCATTTTTTGATTGCAGCACCAGAGCTGTCAGACCCAAGGTTTGAGAAGGCACTTATATATATTTGCCGTCATGACAAGCATGGGGCGCTAGGTCTGATGGTTAATCGTCCGCTTGAGCAATCTCGCGTAGGTAAGCTGCTAGAAGATTTAGATATTGAAGTGACCAATCCACAGGTGATGGAAGATGTGGCATTAGAGGGCGGCCCTATGTATCCGGAGGTTGGCTTTGTGCTGCATACTGGTCAGCCAGAATGGGCGTCTTCTTTTGCTATTTCAGAGAACGTTTGCATCACAACTAGCCAAGATATTCTAAAGCGTATTGCCGCAGGTCAAGGCGTCGGTCACTATCAGCTGTGCCTAGGTCATGCCAGCTGGGGCAAAAAACAGCTAGACCAAGAGCTGAGTAATGGTGATTGGTTAGTTTGCCCTGCTGATCTGAACTTATTATTTGATACACCGTTTGAAGAACGCTGGCAAATTGCAGCCGACAAAATCGGAGTCAACTTTGACTACCTTAGTAGTGACATAGGTCATGCATAATATCATACGCTCTACGAATTTAGATAAAGACATAAAGGACACCCATTACTATGGTAGATAGCACTTTTACGGCTAATAGCACAGACGCTATAGATAATGACATTGATATTAATACTCTTGATAACGATAGCAATATCACTGCTGAAACTATTGAGCCAGGAGTAAAGCCGCATCTTATCTTGGCGCTAGACTACGGTGTCAAAAAGATGGGCATGGCGCTCGGTAATACCATCACACAGACGGCTCGTGCCTTTGACATTTTGGCAATGAATAACGGGCAGCCAGATTGGGACAATCTAATTGGTATCATCAAAGTCTGGGGCGTGGCGCAAGTCGTGGTTGGTCTACCGCTTAATATGGATGGCACTAGCTCTATGCTTTCAAAACGAGCACACAAATTCGCTCGTCGTCTGGCCCATAGAGTGATGGAGCAACATTTGCCAGTGACCGTATCAATGTGTGATGAGCGGCTAACTTCAATCGAAGCAAGAGAAATAGCATGGGACAATGGTTGGATCAAAAACGAACGCGACCCAATCGATGATATCTCCGCTTGTATCCTAATGTCGACCTATTTTGCTGATCCTAATAGCAGTATCGCTATCGATGCAATCAAAGCAGAATAAAGCAGCCAAATAGGTAAAAGACACGTGTGCGGCTATAATGTCACTTCGATACATCGTACCTCTCAACGGATAAATGACTGATTACTATGACCATTGTCTCAGACCAACCCTCGCAACATAAGTCACAGCATGGTTTTGCTCCGCTTGCTATTGCCCGTATTAAAGGCGCACAGCGTGCCAACCAAATAGCGATTTATCTCATTTATGCGGCTATTTTTGCATTTGTGGTCTTTGGCACGATTGCTAGTATCAAAGCTTTTCATGACAACCAGCTGCTTTATCAATTATTTTATAATTTACCCTACGCCCTAGTAGCCCTCACGATACCTATTACCATTTATGATGCATTGGTCGTTTATCGTTATCGCTTAAATCAACCGTCGATGATTGCCATGAGTATTGGCGTATCAACCATTATATTGGTTGGTGGATTAATTTTTGCTGATACTGCATGGTTAGGACTATCTTGTTGGTTGGGTGTGGCATTCTTATTTAAAGTAAGTTTTAAGCGGTTTTTTAACTTTTTAGAAGTAGCTGATGTACCTGAAGCTGATGAAGAGGCTGAAAGTACTAAAGCGTAGACGATCTACACAGTACGCCGCGATAAGCACTTAAGCAAACTATTTACCCTCAAATTCACTTATTTAGCTTTACGATAATGACTATGACCACTTCGATACCAGATACGCCTATCCACCATCACTTAGATACTCAAGGGCTAATCTGTCCTGAGCCCGTCATGATGCTACATCGCGTCATTCGCAAAGCAGATGGCGGTGAAGTGATTGAGATATTAGCGACAGATCCGGCTACCACGCGCGATATTCCAAATTTCTGTCGTCACCTAGGGCATGAGCTAATAGGCCAAGAAACATTGGCTGAAAACGTGAGCTTAGACGATGATCCTGATGAAATCACCATCGATAGCGATGACGATACGCCTGCAAGCGCGACGCTATATCGCTATCTGGTTAAGAAAAGAATGGCATGATAGGTTTGACGTTATATTAATGACTGTCTGTTATCGCTCACTTAACCCCTACCTGAGTATCGTCCTATGAGCCGTGATCGTGCCGTGCAACAGCGTCAACCTAAAGCATTGGCGGTCGATGATGAGCCAGCTTATATGACTGAGTTTCGTCAAGCCATGCTGGCGCGCGGTCTAGCGACGCGTACTCGTAATGCGTACGTCCGCGACCTACGCTCTTGTGAGCTGACCAATTCTATCGCCCTGACACGTTGGCAGCCTGATGATGTGCTGCACTGTCTGTCCCTGCTTGCTCAAGAGGGCAAAACCCCACGTACCCAAGCACGCATGCTCTCAAGCTTGCGCCAGTTTTATCTATGGATGATTGCCAGTAATCTGCGTGAAGATAATCCTTGTGAGCGTATCAAAAGCCCAAAGCTCGGACGTCCGCTGCCAAAAGACTTAGCCGAGGCTGACGTCGATAATCTACTTGCTGCACCTGATACCAGTACGGCACTTGGACTGCGTGATAAAGCCATGCTAGAAGTTTTATATGCCTGCGGTCTACGGGTGAGTGAGTTGATTAACCTCTCATTAGAGCAAGTGAATCTAAACTCAGGCTGGCTACAAATCACGGGGAAAGGGAATAAAACGCGACTGGTGCCCCTCGGCGAATATGCAGCGGATGCATTGGAAGATTATCTTTCTCATGGACGTGGCGATTTGATTGCGCATTTAAAATCAGGCAATTGCCAAGCGGTATTTTTGACGGCGCAAGGTGGCTATATGACGCGGCAGAACTTTTGGTATCTACTTAAGAAGTACGCCAAAGTTGCCAGTATCGATAAAGAGCTCTCACCGCATACCCTGCGCCATGCGTTTGCCACGCATTTGCTCAATCATGGTGCAGACTTGCGTAGTGTGCAGTTGTTGCTAGGGCATAGCGATTTATCAACCACGCAAATCTATACTCATGTGGCAACGGCGAGATTGCAGAAATTACATGCCGAGCATCACCCACGTGGGTAGCCTTGCCATATTTCTATATGGCCATATGGGCAGCATTAAAATCTAATATTACTGATGATTGTAAAAGGAATATATCGTGTCGCAAGCTCAACCATCTGCCTTAACGAAGCGTCAAAACACTGCACTCCGAAACCTCACGATCATGGGTTATTTAGAAGGTACTTCCTTTCTATTGTTACTTGGTGTCGCGATGCCACTCAAATATATGTTCGATATTCCAGAAGCGGTGAGCTATGTCGGTCCAGTGCATGGGGTATTATTCGTCGCTTATGTCGTAGTGCTGATCATCACCGCGGGTAGGATAAAACTGCCGCTTTGGGCACTACCTGCTGGCGTGCTTGGCTCATTTTTGCCATTTGGGCCATTTATATTTGATCATTTATTAAAGAAGAGTTTGAGGAAGTAATTTCAAGAGAAATTCACTATCAAGAACGATGTGTAGCTGAATCCAGCTAACGATAATGCCTTTCTATTCGCCTGCTGTATCTAGCACTATTCTAGGATTACGTGCCCGTATCTCGCGATAAAAACGTGGCTTGTCTTTTGGTGAAATTAGTATTTCTTCATCGTTATATAATATTTTAATCCTATCCAATGATAGAGCTGGCGCAGAACTCATACTTCGAGTTGGCATAATATAGGTGATATTTGTAAGCTCAATTTTTTGAACAGAGAACCCACTATCTACTTGTAGCTGGTCATTCGTTAATGTGTACTCAGTACCGAAAAAAGGGATGAGCATTAGTGCTGCAAAAGGTATGAGAATAACCGTCATTAATATAGTTTGTATGAGGGATTTGTGAGCACCTCGCTTCCACTGCCATAATGGAACAGACACAGTAAATAAGCTCAAACCCCAGAGTAGCATTGCGAGCCAAAAGTCTATTTTGGATACGAATATAATGTCTGGCATAAATAATACTTAGAGACTATCAGGTTAAATTTGATTCTATCTTAAGCGATACCTCTTATCTAATGTCTCTAGCATTTTTTCTTAAAAATTCTTGCGATATAGCAAAATGCAGTTCTAGAAATAGATAGCTGCAAACCCGCCCTTTTCTCGTTACAATACCCTTATTAAAGTGCGTCATGATATACATGTTGCCTAACTGGGCTGCGCACTACCTTTTACCTATCTATTATCCGAGAACCTCATGAGCCATAGACCACCTGCTGACCTATTAAAAAATGCCGAACACTGGCGCGAAGATATCAATTTTCGCCAAGAAGTGCTGGGTAAGCCGTTTGATTTTGCGACCACGTGGGGCATTTTTTCACCGCAAAAACTCGATGACGGTAGCTTGATGCTGCTTGATTATGTGAATTTTGAGCAAGATGATGATTCGATCGACTTGGGCTGTGGTTATGGTGTACTTGGTATGACGGCAGCACGTGAATGTCCGAATGGTCAGCATACGCTGATTGATAAAGACTTTATGGCGGTAGAATACGCACGTCGTAACTGTGAGAAAAATGGTCTAAACAATGTCGATGTGCATTTATCAAATGGCTTTAATCATGTGGCAAAAGACAAAGACTTTAGCCTTGTGATGTCCAACTTGCCAGCCAAAGTAGGCAAAGAGCAGCATTATTTATACTTCCTCGATGCCTATGCGCGCATGCGTAAAGGTGGCCGTTTTTATGTCGTGACCATCAATGGCCTACGCCAATTTGTGAAGCGCTCGTTTACCGAAGTGTTTGGCAATAGCGACAAAATCAAGCAAGGTAAAACCTATACGATTACGATGGCGACCAAAGACTAGTTTTAACTTCTGATCGATTTTCAGTCATTTAAACTAAAATTGAAATTGACATAAAAAAGCACGCTAAATTAGATTTAGCGTGCTTTTTATTTTGTATGATTAACTGTCATCTTACATCTGGCGTTTTATCAAATATCCGCCTAATAGTGCACTGCCGATAATTGGTAATAGCACCATGAGCATTGGTGAAAAGCCTGTCGCTAGCGATACAAATCCGACTAAGTCCTGAATGTAGCTAAATAGTAGACCAAACAACAACGCTACGACGATACGCAAGCCTAAGCTGTGCGTCCGTAGCGAGCCAAAGACAAACGAGCAAGCGACAATCACCAGCGACAATATCGATAATGGCGATAGTAGCTTTTGCCAAAATGCCACTTCATGATCTAAAGAACGGTTGCCCTGTTGGCGCATAAACGTACGGTGCTCATACAGCTGCGTCAATGACAAATCCTCTGCCTTACGCGTTAACAGATATACAGACTCTGGGGCAAAGGGTAAGCTTAACGTATCTGATGGTGAAACGGCTTGGCTACTCTCAAAGCCCTGATTAATAGAGAGCTTAACCATATCATTTAGCTGCCACTCGTAGCGATACTGCTCACTTGGCTTTTCACTATTTACATCAATTGGTTCACGGCCAGTATACTTTCCACCTTCCGCATGGACAGCAGTTTGCAAATTACCGTTGTTGTCCAAATGCCAGCGTTTCACCTCGCCAATATTACCCGCGACATCAGCATAATCAATATATAAAACGTCGCTACCATCAGGTGTAGCACTGCCATCTTCTGCGGTTTCGAATCGTGGCTGTATCGTCCAGTAGCCGCGTACTGATGTGACCAGTGAGGTGCTGTCTTCATCATTAATCTGTTTTGCCAACTGATTAAAAGACGGTAAAACGAACTGGTTGATAGCTAATGCCAACAGTACAAATATCAAAGCGGGCTGTAATACCCAACCGACGATACGATAAATACTGACCCCAGCCGCGCGCATGACGACCAGCTCGCTTTTATTCGCCAGCAAACCTAACCCTATGACAGCACCCAATAGCGCACCCGTTGGAATAAATTGCTCTAAAAAGTAAGGCGAACGATAAAAGATATATTTGAGCGCCTCGCCCATGGTGTAGTTATCATCTAACGAATCAAGCTCTGATAAGTAAGAAAAAATCAGCTGTAATGCCCATAAGCCAATGACGGCAGCGATAATAGCTAATAGAGCGTTGAGTTTGACATAACGACTGAGGACTTTTAGATTGGCAGGTTTTTTGGCCAATGGAACAGACTTGTCTGACTTAGCAAATAAAGAGCGCATTAAGACTGCCCTCCTTGTGAGCTGTTGTTCTGATTATCTATGTCGCTAACTGAACTAGTTGCGGCAACGGATAGCCTGTTTTCTTGTTTGCGAAAGCGCAATCGATGTTGCACACGGCTACCCCAATTCATATAAAGCGCCAATGCCATAAATCCTACAATCAGCCATGCATACGCCCATACGCTGATGCTGTCTTTGCTCACCGCGTTTTTGAGCGAGATGATACCTAATGCACAGCTGACAAATAATAAGATAGAAGGAAACAATCGCAACCAACGTCCTTGACGCGGACGGACTTGCGCCAGTGGCACGGCCAACATAGGCGCGATAATCATCAGCCATGGTAGCGCCAAACGATAGCCAAGCTCACCTTGTGCAGCACGCATTGCACTATTCGTACCTGATGGTGAGCTACTCGTGGCGGCCTGCCACAATGTTCCAATCTTTTGCGTTTCGATATTGTCTTCGGTGATAACTTCCTGTGAAGACTCAGTCAAGGTGATGCGATAACGATCAAAAGCGACTTGATTATACTTCAGACTGCCTGCGCCGACTTCGTAACGACGTCCTTGGAACAAATCCAACTGGGTCACGCCGCTATTGCCGGTATCCACTTGCTCAGCACGCTTAGCCAGCGTAATAGTGTCTTTGCTAATGTCCTTTGCACCGCTATTTATAATATTTTTTGGTATGTCTGAGATGCCAATTTGTTCGGCTGTTTCACTGTCAATCGTGTTATTCATATCAGTAGCAGTGGCATTAGCATTGACACTTTCAGCAGCACTACCTTTTTTCGTAGGTTCAGATTGGATCAAGATCACATCTTGCAGTTTTTTCTTATCATCGCTGAGACTACCCACGTATAAATGATAATTACCGCTACTGATAAACTCGTTCGGACGAATCAAATCAAACGCACTGGTCAATGCTTGCTGTTGCCAGACAGCCTCAGATGAGCGTACGCCCCAAGGCTTGCCGACGATAGATAGTGCCGCTTCACCAAGGAACAATGCCAATATTAATGGTGTCATTAACCGAGCAAGCCTACCGCGAGACACGCCACTAGCATTGATCACTGCCATTTCTTGATCGACATATAAGCGGCCAAATACGAGCATCAAAGCGATAAAGAATGCTAACGGTAAAATGAGCTCTAAAAAATACGGTAGGTTATACCCAATGATCGTAAACAGTAGGCTGACGTCCAAACGACCTTCAGCAGCGATGCCAAAATAGCGTATCAAACGACCGCCGAGCATCATCACTACCAAAAACCCCAACACTAAGGCAGTGGTCGAGGCAACTTGTTGTGTCATGTAGCGGCGTAATATCACAATGGGTACTCTTAAACGGTTGGTATGCGCGCGATTGATGATGAGCTTATTGACTATTTAGATCATACGACGACATATCGCCAGCATGATATGAGTCATTTACATACTCAAATAACGGTAAACGTTACTAAGAGACTGGTTAGTCATACTCAATAAACACAAGCGACAGATATAACCGCTAATGCTAGCATGTTTTGCTCAAAAATGGCTGTGAAATGTGTTTGAAAACATTACCTACACCTTGCTGAGAGCGCATTATTGACAGTAAGTAACAAATATAGCAAATATTGGATAAATAATTGATAAAACCTCAAATTACATTGAATTGATAGTATTTATAGTGCTAAGTTTTTGCTTTATTTATTTTAGAAAGGTTTGTTTGTCATTCGTATCATCGAACATTTATCTCTGTTATTAATTGCTAGACTGACTGATAGAAAAATATACTTATATCGTCAAACGGAGAATAATACTAATGAATAAAACAACCTCTACACCCTCTACCCTACTTGAGCTCGCTGGCGGCACATTCGATGCGCTTGACTGGTCAAATTGCGGGCTTGTTCTTATCGACTATCAAAACGAATACGTCGATGGCGCTATGCCATTAGGGGACGCTGGGGCAAAAGCTATCACCAATGCACGTCTACTACTCGATAAAGCGCGTCAGCAAGATTTACCTATCTTTCACATTACCCATCATGGTGCCGAGAATGGCAATGTCTTTGATCCTTTATCAGCTAACGTTGAGATCGTCGAACATTTGCAGCCGCAAGATGGCGAAACAGTAATTGCCAAGAAGCATCCGAATGCCTTTTATGATACGCAATTACAATCACTGATTTCAGCAGCAGGAAAAAAGCAGATTATCTTTGCGGGTTTTATGAGTCATATGTGTGTCAGCTCAAGCGTCCGCGCCGCATTTGACCTAGGTTTCGATAGTTTTGTCTGCCATGATGCTTGTGCCACTCGCGACCTACCTAGCGCTACTAGAGAGCCGATAAGCGCTGAAATCATGCATGATACTGCCATGGCCGCACTACAAGACAGATTTGCCGCGATGGTAACGACCGATGAATTGATCAATGGCTAATATGTTGGCATCATCGAAAAATGATAATGTAACCGCTAAACCATAGCGTAAGTTAGTACAGCATAATAATTCAAACGTATTACCTAAGGCTTGCTAACTGCGCACGATTATCGCAATATGCTACACTACTGTGATTGCTCAACAGACCAAATAATCTAATAATCTGACAGGTATAAGCAGTCATCCAAATCCTGCAATTTTCATAACTCTAATAAGGATAACTATATGAATATCAAATTATCTCAGCATTTACCAAAGACCCATACACAAAAAATCCTGAAAAAAGAAGCCAAAAGTAAAGACGATGCTTGTCTGGTTGTATTGGTCGATGACAAGAAAAACATTCTTGCTGAATCTATGCTAAGCGAATATACAGCTCGTATTGAGCAGCTGATTGAAGTATCACATTTCAAGGGCACTACCTGTGAGACTGTTGCTGATTATGCGCTGGCAGGTGATAAGAAAACCACTAAGCAAAACCCTGTACAACTGCTGTTGGTCGGTGTAGGTAACACTGATAAGTTCAACAATACAGTACTGCAAAAAATCGCCAATACCATCTATAGCAGCACACAAAAGCGTGTGTCTTCTATCACTGTTGCCTTGGGTGATGCACTAGAAGAAAACAATTTTGGTCAATTTGCCCTTAATCTGTTGGCAGCAAGCTACCGCTTTGACAAGTATAAGTCTGAGCAAGCAAATCCTGTATTGACTGATGTTTATCTATTAGCGGATGAGTCACTACAGCCTGCACTTGCCTTCGCTCAGTCAGTATTTGCTGGTCAGAGCCTTACTCGTGATGTAGCCAATGAGCCTGGCAATATCTGCTTCCCAGCTTACATGGCTGAACAAGCTCAAGAGCTTGCGAAAACTTACCCTGACCTATTGACCGTGAAGGTACTAGGTGAGGACGAGATGTCAGCGCTAGGTATGCATTGCTTCTTGGCCGTTGCACAAGGCTCTACCAAAGAAGGTAAGCTGGTACTCATGGAGTACCGTGGTAAATCAGAATTTAGTTCAAATGTAGGCACTACTGAGCAAACCACTACTAACGCAAAAGTAAGTGGTCTAAAGGCATTAGCCGATAAACTACCAACCAAAAAGTCAGCTAAAAATGCAAGCAAAAATAGCAATGACAATGCACAAGCGACCAATGACGACGCACCTATCGTATTAGTCGGTAAAGGTGTAACCTTTGACTCAGGCGGTATCTCAATCAAGCCAGGTGCGGCAATGGATGAGATGAAGTTTGACATGGGTGGTTCGGCATCAGTACTTGGTACAATCAAAGCGTTGTGCGAAGCTCGTCTACCAATCAACGTCGTTGGTGCGCTAGCCTGTGCTGAAAACATGCCATCAGGCGATGCAACGCGTCCAGGCGATATCGTTAAAGCGATGAATGGTAAATCAGTCGAAATCTTGAACACTGATGCTGAAGGTCGTTTAGTACTAGCAGATACCTTGTGCTACGTGCAGCGTTATCAGCCAAAAGCCATCATCGATGTTGCCACTTTGACTGGTGCTTGTGTGGTTGCACTAGGCCATGTGCGTTCAGCCGTATTTAGTAATGATGAAGATGTCCTGTTTGATTTAGAAAATGCTAGCAACCTATCAGGTGACCTAATTTGGCATATGCCTTTAGATGATGAGTATCAAGCTCAGATTGATTCACCAATCGCCGATATGCAAAACATCGGTGGTAAAGGTGCTGGTGCCGTAACTGCCGCCTGCTTCTTATCGCGTTTCGTTGAAGAAGGGCAAGCATGGGCGCATTTAGACATCGCTGGTACTGCATGGAATTCAGGCAAAGATAAAGCAGCCACTGGCCGTCCTGTACCATTGTTTATGCAATATTTAAAAAACAGCGCAGAGATGGCTTAATCCATTTATGAAAATTAGTTTTTATGTATTAAGTGAAAGTAAGGCCCAAGATTTCTTGGGCTTTATTTGTCAGCTGACTCAGACGGCGCTTAACAAAAGCGCTCAGTCTTTGCTGATTTTAATTGAAGATGAGACATTACTAGCAAATCTAGATACGGCACTTTGGGCACAAGAGTCCACGAGTTTTATACCGCATCAATGTCTTTCTGATAATGACAATAAAAGTACCGATGATAGGGGTACTGATGATAGCAACATCAACATTGCTACTTCTGAAGTATCAGCCCCTGTACTGCTAGGCAATCATATGCCAGCTGATTTTAATGGTATCGTGCTCAATACGACGACACGTCCCGTCAACGATTTTATGGCTGCTACTAATAATTCAAAACCCTCTCGAGTCCTTGAGCTGATCCGACCTGATGCTACAAGTACACAAGAAGGTCGCAATAAATATAAAGCCTACCAGCAATTAGGTTACGATCTGACCCACTTTAAGGTGTAGCTCTGCCGTTTATTTTCCCCTTATCTTTTACAACGGAATACCCTTCCTACCTTATATATCGCTGCTTTTATTCTCTCCTTGATGAGGTATTCTGAGTAGCTAGCCCTTGCCTATAAGTGCTGCATTCTTTTTATACTAGTTGTATAACTCTACTATCCCTCTGTTTGCACGCAACAGCTACTGCTATGAGCGGTATGCGAATATGTCAAAAAATGCTACCATCCTTCGATAAATTTTCTGTTGTGACAATTCACTTACTTTTAACGGACTTGAGGGTGTACAGATGCGTTCATTGATTGCGATGTATCAGCGTATAGGGCTGGTACCGCTTATTATTATTGGCTTGGTATTAGGGGTATTGATTGGTTGGCTAGCGCCAAGTATCGGCACCGCCATAGGGTTGCTTGGTACACTCTTTGTTGGCGCACTAAAAGCAGTCGCTCCCATCCTAGTATTTATTCTGGTTATGGCCGCCATTAGTCAACATCGCAGTGGCAATGAAGTTTACGTAAAGCCTGTGCTTATCATGTACATGTTTGGCACTTTTTTGGCAGCACTAACAGCAGTCGGTGCCAGCTTTTTATTCCCGACAGAGCTGGTCTTGATAAACGCCGATATCGCACAAGTACCACCTGCTGACCTAAAAGAAGTCTTGACGAACTTGCTCATGAACTTGGTCGCTAACCCTATCAATGCAATCGCTGAAGCCAACTACATTGGTATCTTAGCATGGGCAATTATTATCGGTTTTGCATTGCGCCAAGCCAGTGATACGGCGCGCAATGTCGTTGGCGATTTCGCTGATGCCATCTCACAAGTGGTTAAATGGATTATTGCTTTAGCCCCATTTGGTATTTTAGGCCTAGTCGCTAGCACGGTTGCTGAGACAGGCTTTGCTTCTTTAGCAGGCTATGCACGTATCTTGATGGTATTGATCAGCTGCATGTTATTCATTGCGTTGGTCGCCAATCCGCTTATCGTCCTTATTAAAACGGGTAAAAATCCTTATCCACTCGTGTTCAGATGTCTGCGCGAATCAGGAATTACTGCCTTCTTTACACGCAGTTCAGCAGCCAATATTCCAGTCAACATGAACCTTGCCCGTAAGCTTGGATTGCATGAAGACACTTATTCGGTGACCATTCCACTAGGTGCCACCATTAACATGGCGGGTGCTGCGATTACCATTAACGTCTTAACGCTTGCTGCTGCTCATACGTTGGGTATCGAAGTGACGTTTGCATCAGCGCTGCTACTCAGTTTGGTTGCTACGATTAGTGCTTGCGGTGCTTCTGGTGTTGCTGGTGGTTCACTACTATTGATTCCACTCGCTGCTAGCTTATTTAGCATTCCAAATGATATCGCGATGCAAGTGGTTGCGATTGGCTTTATCATCGGTGTGATTCAGGATTCAGCTGAGACTGCCTTGAACTCTTCAACTGATGTGTTGTTTACAGCAGCGGCGGATCCGACGTATTCGCGTTAATTTCTGCTGAAATGTTTTCTATAGACATAAAAAAAGGGCCTTTAAAGGGCCCTTTTTTTACGTGTTATTTTGATTATTTGATTACTTTAGAGTGTTTATATCGACTTCAACCACTGGTGCTTGCTGCTCTATCTGACGTTTGAGTTGGCGTAGCTGCTCAACCTCATCTAACAGCTCAAGTATCAAACCAATTGCTGGTACGCTGGCTTCAAAATCACGACTCAGTCGTGATGCACGGCGCACTGTCGTCAGCTGATAACCAGTAAATTTTTCATGCTCTGGTACATCATATTCAATGATATTTTCTTCGATTAATTCGATGACCCATTGGCGCTCTTGGCCACAGGCAGAGACCAGTTCATCTAAGCTCATGATGATGTCTGTAAATTCAGTCGAGTGGTTCATAGCTATTATCCTCGTTTTCTCTTTATTTCATCGGTATCGTATTCATCTCTGCTATTCGTTTATTACTTCGGTAATAAATGACAGTTATTCATAATCTCGTCTAACGACTAATATTGGTATCAGCAAAGGCTTGTTTTAGCTGCTCATAAGCCTGTATCGACGCATCGTTACTGACATCAGGATTGACAATATTTAAAGTTAAATACAAGTCGCCTGCTTGCTTGGCAGGGATACCTTTTCCTTTGAGACGTAAATTGCTACCGGACTTACTGTTCTTAGGAATGGTCACACCAAGCGTACCCGCTGGTGTACTGACATTGATTTTTTCACCCAACGCCGCTTCCCACGGTGCAATATTCACGGTTTGATAAACGTCTGCGCCTTCTATACGAATATTGGCATCATGACGAATTTTAACCTTCAAAAACAAATCGCCATTTTTGCCATTACTGCTACCAGCAGCGCCTTGCCCTGCTAAACGAATTTGCTTACCGTCAGTGATGCCTTTAGGGATTTTTATCTTAAGGGTTTTATTATCGTAGTCGACATTACCATTGGGCTGACGAACAGGGACGTTTAGCTTAATGCTGTAGTCGTCGCCACTATAGACTGAAGATAAATCAACGGTAATCTCGGCATGCTGATCCTGACCTTTGCTATCTTGCGTCCCAAAGCCACCACCAAATTGATCGAAACCGCTGCTTTGAGAGCGACTGCCTGTTTGCCCACCAGCTGACCCACGTGCGCCGCGACCAAATGCTGAAAAAATGTCATCGAAGCGAAAACCACCATCACCAAAGGCCTCACCGTCACCAAACTGATCTTTGATATCTTCCCAGCGAAAACCACCTTGACCCGCACCAGTTTGCCCATTGCTCCCAAACCCACTTGATCTACTTTGACCCGCGAACGGATTATTTAGCATAGCGTCATATTCAGCGCGCTTTTCTTTATCTCTGATCGTTTCATAAGCGTTGTTTATTTCTGCAATTTTATTATCAGCGTCTGGATGATCACTGACATCGGGATGGTATTGACGAACGAGCTTACGGTATTTTTTTTTGATATCAGCGTCTGAGGCGTCTTTTTTGACCCCTAAAATGTCATAGTAGTTTTTCTCTGCCATGTTATTTTCCCCAAAATAAAAACATATTAGTGGTATCAGTCTGCCAATTTCAAACGATACGGTATAAATGGCTACTAGATTTTGCTATAGCAATTTTTGTAGCCTACTTATCATCATAACAATAATTACAACAAACACCGTTATATAAATATTACCAGTAGTGGTGCCAAGCGACTGCAGCATCGATCTTATCTGAATCACCTATCACTACGCTATTATCGGCCATCACAGTGTCTGAATATGTCATTATAAGTCTGGCGTCGTTATTCTTTGATAGCTGCTGGCGTAATGTCAATTTGGCAACATCAATAGCAGCGCGCCCTTCTCGCTTTGAAGTTACGTAAGACAATTCAGCACTTTGGTTATTACGTTTCATACGTAAGCCAAGCTCAATACCGATATCTGCGTGTCTATCTTGATCATGGACCGTCGCATTGACCATACCATAGCCCAGTATATGTTTACCAAACTTAGCGCCTGCGCCAACGCCAGCTTGTGCGTAAGGGCTATGCCGATTACCAGTAAACATGTCTGTACGAGCGCCTGTTTTCAGTTGCCAAGACAGTTTAGGTTCGCCTGATAATGTTTGTCTAAGATCTTCAATCTGCTGCATGTCTAAAAATACGAAATCCGTCAATGTCCATTGATGCACATTAAAGCTATAACCCAGTGACGCTTTTACGGCTTCAAAACGTTTATCAATATCTGTATGAGCGTTAAGTGGGTCTTTTACAAATAACGATAAACCAACTTCTGCCCTCTCCTCAGATAAAACGACTGTGGTCTGCGTGGTTTTGTTGCTCAATGCTGGAGAGGGTTTGTTTGGTACAGGCAGCTGAGCCAAACCATTGCTAGCTGGTAGCGCAAAACGCTGACTGAGCAATTCGCTTTTGAAAGCTTGCTGCTTCAGTGTATTGTCTTGTGTGATTTTATAAGTACGATGTAAGATCAGAAAATCAAGCGCAACCGCCCTATCGTCCGCGTTTAAGGTAGCAAGCGGGGCAGTGCTTTCTGTACGAATGACAGAGTTTATGATGGCTTGTATTGGCTTAGATAATTGTACAAACTTCTCGCGCAGCTGCGTTTGTTCAGAGGGCAAATAGCGTACTGAAAACACTAAGGAATCAGCGCCGTTGTCGTGTTCTAATAGCTGATCGAATACATAATCTGGCGCATACCAAGGACCTACTCGCTCAGTCGTTTTTATGTCGCTTATCAGCTCAAGTAACTCTCCTGAGCGATAACCACAATTTTGTTTGATGAAGTAATAGTCAAATCGAGCGGACTTTGCTTCGTACAAATGATAGTTCAATAATTGCGTTTCAAAGGTATCTAGATTGAGCACGTACTCCCACATATCACGTTGCTCGTTCTTGGAATATACCGCGTCTTGTTTAAAAAATTCCGTCTCTGAAAACCCAGCATCATAAAACCCAAATAGTCCTTTAAGCGCGTACATCGCACCGTTCTCATTTTCTGGAATACGAGCGCCGAAGTTGTATGAATTATTAAGTAAGTCCTCGCTAGATAGCCCTCTGACATCACTGTTCGTATTATTTGCATTATCTATAGGCGTGTTGGTTTTGACCAGTACATGACCAAATGAAGAAGCTGGGTTTTTTAGATAGCTGCTTACTAGGATCAGGCTTATTTCTTGATTTGCATCGGGTAATTTTGAGCAGTTTTTGAGATCGACGTTCAGCTCTGGTAAATGATGATTAAGCCATAAATATCTGGCTGGATACTTACAAACTACGCCCTCATTATTTATTTGCTCTATCGTTGCTATAAGCTCTGCATAGGGATCAAAATTGCGTTTCGAACGAGGCTTAGGATTGGTTAAATAAAAATCTGGTGAGATGACTTCAGCCCTGCCATTTTTATAAAACAATAGATGTTGCCACTGGGAGTGCTTAGCCAATGATTTTAGTTTTATGGGGTCAATAGCGGTATCTTTATGAGAGTTTTGGTTTTGCTCCTGTACCTGCGATTCATCGAGTCGTTGTACGCTTGGCTCAATATCTGGCAAATTATCGGGCTCACTTGAAGTCATATCTACTGCGATAGACGAAGCATTACTAGAAGAGAATTTATTTTCTTTATCTACTGTTACTGGATTTGAAGCATAGGCATTCGTTTCATCAACTTCCGCATTGCAAATAGTCGTTGCAGCCAAGCAAGCTACCCATAAAAACATTTTTTGCATTTTATTTAGATACCATAAATACATGAGCAATAAAAAACACGTAAGCACTAGGTTTACGTGTTTTTATCATTAAATTATCAAAATTTTGAGTATTAAACTAAAAACTTAATACTTTCAATATTTAGATAATACAGCTTTGCTTAACGATGCTAAATAGCGTCTCAGCATTTTGATCTTGCGTAGCAGTACGATAGGCAGAAGTCTGAGTATATTGACCATATTGTGCGCGTACACTAGCAGCTGAATCACAGTTAGCAACGCTTTGTAGGGCAGATAAATGAGCACCTTGACCTGAAGCTAAGTCTTTTTCCACACTTGGGAATGCTTCTTTGATCAAAACAGCCGCTCTAACATTGCCACCTTGGCAAGTTTCAGGAGACATAGAATTAGAAGTCGCAGCGGTAGTACCCCAATCCCAAGTCACGTTAGAGATAATAGCAAGGATAGGACTTGAATTACCGAACAAAGCGCCACCAATACCGCATTCTTTGTATACTTGCTCAATCGTACGACCAGTCTCTATTTTTTTAAATTTAGAGCCAAGATCAGCATTCGCTGTACTAAACGGAATCATTGCCGCGACAACTGAAGCGAACGCAATTTTTTTCAACATAAAACTTCCTCGAAAGACGATAAAAAATAGATTATTTGATAAAAGATCAAACTTATTATGAGTATATTTGATAGATACTCTAGAATAATGTTTAACCTTATGCATTCTACAAAATAGTAAGAATATAGCAAGGTTTTTTTACATTATATTATCTATTACTATTTGAGCTTTCATAACGATAATTATGCTATATCGATAGATTTGGTCTTTATATATTACCTATTTATATTACGTTGTGGGCTTTCCAATATTTTGTCGGCTTCTTTATGAGAATCACTCTTTATAAGTCTAATTTTAGTACCTACGTCATCATTATTTTTGCTAAAAAATATCTATTTTTCCTTAAAAAACAGGTATTTGACCTCATGAGTTTTTTACACGGCAGTAATAATATGACAAGCTAGCTCTTGTAGAATCCCCTATTATTCATACTCATAGGGAGTATAGATAACGTAGGCAAGAGCATCTGTCTATTTTATTAATTGCTTAAAGGTATTAAATGTCTTATTTAATCAAGTCTTTGGTTGTCACTTTATCGCTACTACTTAGCACCACAGTTTTTGCAGCCAATACCAGTTATTACGGTAGTAAGTTTCATGGCAAGCGCACAGCGAGTGGTAGTATCTTCAACATGAACTCTTTAACCGCTGCACATCGCACGTTACCGTTCGGCACGAAGGTACAAGTAACCAATCAAAAGACAAAGCAGAGCGTCGTTGTAAAAATCACGGACAGAGGACCTTTTATTAGAGGTCGTATCCTTGATTTATCAAAAGCCGCTGCTGGTGAAATAAACTGTCAGCTTTGTACGACCACGATGGAAATACTGTCGTACGGCGATGGCAAATATCGTAAGGAATAATGTAATAAAAAAGGGATGGCTTATGCCATCCCTTTTTTATGTCTGCTTATATAACTAACTATCTATAACGCTTTATACGAACTTAGCTTCCATCTCTTCTAAAGTCGTCATTGATAGTAGTAACTTTTCTTCATTATCACTATGCTGCTGCTGTAGCGCCGTTTGCTCATTAAGCAATACAAGTAAGTCAGACTTACGGCTCTCTTCGTACAGCTCGGTATCAGCCAGTTTTTCTTCAAGCGTTACAAGCTGCTTATCAATCTTAGCCAGTGTCTTTTCTGTTTCCTCTATTTCACGGCGGATAGGTGCTGTCATTTTACGCTGTTCAGCGGCTAGCTTACGCTGCTCTTCTTTACTAAGTGCAGGCGTCGCAGCTTTGCTTTTTGACGAATTATCAGATGCTTTATTACTTGCTTGACTATTATCTGTTTCACGTGAAACAAACTTCTTACTCTCTTTTTTGCTTTTTTTCTTACCGGTATTCTTATCTGACGCATTCTCTTGTTTGCGCTTCTCTGCTAGCCACTTACCATAGTCACCAATGTCACCATCGAACTCTTCGATGATACCATCGTGTACCAGATACAACTCATCACAGACATTAGCAATCAACTCTCGATCATGCGAGACCAGTACCACTGCGCCCTTAAAACCTTGTAAGGCGATAGTTAATGCTTGACGCATTTGTAAGTCTAAATGGTTGGTTGGCTCATCGAGTACAAGGACGTTTGGACGTTGCCAAACAATTAACGCCAAGGTCAAACGCGCTCGCTCGCCACCTGAGAATAGCTCGCTTGGTGTATCAATGCGCTCACCGCGGAAGTCAAAGCTACCCAAAAATGAGCGTAGCATCGCATCAGAGGTTTTACCTGCTAGGCGACGTAACATCTCTATAGGCGTTGCTTTGGCATCTAAGATATCCATTTGATGCTGATTGAAATAGCCTAGCTTTAGGGTATCCGAAACGCGATATTTCCCTGTTAAAACCCCAAGCTCACCGACTAAGGCTTTAATCAATGTTGATTTACCAGCGCCGTTCATACCTAGTAAGCCAAGACGGGTATCAGGGGTTACCTGTACATTGGCATTGTGTAGAAGCGGTGTCTCGCTATAGCCGATATCTGCGTTGGTCAGCTCAATTAGTGGTGAGCTCATGTTTGCTGGCTCGTAAAACTGGAACGAGAAAGGATTGTCAGCCATCATTGGTGACAGCTCTGCCATACGCTCTAACTGCTTAATACGGCTTTGGGCTTGCTTGGCTTTACTGGCTTTAGCACGGAAACGACGAATAAAGTCATCCAAGTGAGCCTTAGTCGCTTCTTGCTTCTCAAACGCTTGCTGCTGCTGCGCCATACGCTCGTGACGGGTACGAATAAACTGCTGATAGTTACCAGTATATAGAGTGATTTTTTGTTGCTCTACATGCAGGATATGACCAACTGTCGCGTCCAAAAACGCTTGGTCATGCGAGATGACGATGACCAGGCCCATATAGGCATTGATCCATGTTTCAAGCCACAGAATAGCGTCCAAGTCCAAATGGTTGGTTGGCTCATCGAGTAACATCAGATCAGCACGGCTCATCAAGGTTTTAGCGAGGTTTAAGCGCATACGCCAACCACCAGAAAACCCTTCTACTGGCAGCTCATGCTGGCTAGTTTTAAAACCAAGACCTGCCATAATTTGTGCCGCTTTAGTCGGCGTACGGTATCCGTCGATTTCATCGAACTGCTGGTGCAACACACCAATTTGCTCATCACTGACACTGCTCAAATCATTTAGCGCCGCATTAATTTCATACCACTGCTCATCACCGCTCAATACATAATCGATTGCAGACTGCGTCGTAGCACCAACTTCCTGTGCCATGTGCGCCACATGCCAGCTATCAGGAATACTGACTTCACCTTTATCAAGGGTGACCTCTGTATCGCCTGTACCCATCTGCGTCAGTAATAGCGCAAATAAGGTAGATTTGCCTGTGCCGTTGTTGCCCGTCAGTCCAACTTTGTGACCTGGATGGAGCTGAAAGCTTGCACCTGCAAACAATTCACGACCATCACGGCGAACACCAACGTCTTTAAATTCGATCATATAATTTCTTCATCTCAACAATAATATAGATATAGGGCAATAAGAAACACACATAGGGTATGCCAACTGGCGGCTATTATTTCAAACGCTTGCCCCATAGGCAAACAATTAAATAACTATTTCAAAACTAAGTATTTATTACGCTAAACACCTTAAGTTGCACAAGCGACTCTTGAGCTCATACATGGTTGTTACTATTATAAAGGTTATGGCCGTAAAATACCGTAATATGACTAATAAGCTTTAAGACCGCCTAATATTATTAAGTAGTGTTTTATATAGTCACACGCTATTATTTTTTAGTCTGGTTATTGGTTTAGCCCATTGACGCAGTTATTTTAAACAATACAATATCAAAAATGGCACACTGCTATTCATTAGTAAAATTCAGTAGTTGCATCACTCTTGACAAACGAATCCGCACCCCCATTATGATATACTGCTAAAAGATAAGTGCCCTCTATCAATAGAGCCAACAAAGTGTTGTGGTGGCACAAATACTATTTTGAAATTGTACAAACAGCTTATAATGCACCAATAGCTTTGCCATAATGACAGCACCCAATTAAATCAAACGCCGTGCGTATCTTTATTTGCAAGTACCCTATTGCAAACCCAAACAGGACGACGACCGCATTTGATCCTAGCAACTGAGGTAGATATGAACGAATCAGCCAACCAATTTAGTCCAAGCTCAAGCCAGCCAGTAGACCCAACCGTATTAAGCCTAACTGATAGTGCGGCGCAAAAAGTACGCCGTCTACGCGAAGAAGAAGGCGATAGCGATCTTATGCTACGTGTCTATGTGACGGGTGGCGGTTGTTCTGGTTTCTCTTACGGGTTTAACTTTGCCAATGATCTAAACGAAGACGATGCCAATTTTGATAATGGTGATGTGACGTTAGTCGTCGATTCGCTAAGCTATCAATACTTGCAAGGCTCTACCGTTGACTATACCGAAGGACTGGAAGGGGCACGTTTTGTGGTGACCAATCCAAATGCCACCACCACTTGCGGCTGCGGTTCGTCATTCTCTATATAAGTCAAATAGACGCGGTTGCGTTATGGTTATTAAGATAATGCGATAGTGTGCTAATACTATGTTAAATGGCTTGTAGGCATAATGAACAAAGCATCTATCTCTCAGGTAGATGCTTTTTTTATCAAACTATCTGGCCAGAATAACGCTATATTCGAGATGAATTTGTATTAAAAACAGGGTCAAAACCCTCACAAATCGCTTTGCCTAAAGCTTATCGTATTTGTAATTGTCCGTGGTTTTCAAGACAGCTTTGAGCTAAACTGACGGAATTATTGACCTAACATTTACCTATTTTATGGACAAACGCTTATCGTGTTTTGATCCGCCATAATAAATAACAATAGATGACTATTATGAGTAATTTTGCGAGTAGCTTTGTTAATTTCGAAATCCCTAATTGGTTTGATAGCCAACACTTAACGGGTATGCTCCGCGGTATTGAAAAAGAGGGCCTGCGCGTAAAGCCTGATGGTTTCTTGGCACAGACCCCGCATCCAGCCAAACTTGGGTCAAAACTTACCCACCCTTTTATCACTACCGATTACTCAGAAAGCCTGCTTGAGCTCATCACTGAACCAAAGTCCTCACCAAAAGAAACCCTTAATATGCTGCGCCAATTGCACGTATTGGTCTATCAGGGCATACCTGAAGGTGAGTTGATGTGGCCATTATCGATGCCATGCATGTTGTCTTCTAAAGATGAGGATATCCCACTAGCTGATTATGGTAGCTCTAATACGGGTAAGCTAAAAACCCTATATCGTAGTGGCCTTGGTATCCGCTATGGTCGCCGCATGCAGACGATTGCTGGTCTACATTACAACTTGTCTTTTGGTGATACGTTGTTTGAGACATGGCAAGCTAAAACACCGACCGCACAACGCCAAACATTGACAGAATTCAAAAACGAGAAATACTTAGGGCTGATTCGTAACTTTAAACGTCTGACCAGCCTTGTCTTATATTTACTGGGTGCCAGTCCGAGCGTGTGTCCTTGTTTCTTGGCAGGGCGTGAGCATGATTTAGAATTGCTCAATGATTCGACCTATTACAAACCTGCTGCGACTAGCCTACGTATGGGTAAGCTTGGCTATACCAATAGCGTGCAAGAGCAACTTGATATACGTTATAACTATTTGCCAGAGTATGTCGATGGTCTGCGCCGTGCCATTCAAACACCGCACGAAAGCTTTGCTAAGCTTGGCTTAGAAGACGAAGATGGTAACCCGATTCAAATCAACAATCATATTCTGCAAATAGAAAACGAGTACTACAGCCCTATTCGTCCTAAACAAATCGCAATGAGTGGTGAAACACCAACCGAAGCGCTTGAGCGTCGTGGTATCGCCTATGTCGAGTTCCGTGCTATCGATCTTGACCCATACAGTGACGTAGGTATTCGCCTCTCTAGTGCTTGCTTCTTAGAAGTGATGGCGCTCTACTGTCTATTCAGCGATTCACCTGATTTGCTGCCTGAAGAAGAAGAGGCACTCGCTATTAACCTAGAGCGTGTGGTCAACGAAGGTCGCCGTGAAGGTTTACACATCATCAATAACGGCCAAGAGCAGTCACTTGAAAGCTGGATGCTCACGCATCTAGAGCGTATGCAGCCGCTTGCTGCATTGCTTGATGCTCACTACGGTGGTAACGATTACCGCGCGGCCGTAGCATTGATGCAAGGCAAAGCAGGACACTCGGAGTCGACTATCTCTGCACAAGTGAATTCCGATAGCAAACGCTTAGGCAGCTTATGGCAGCTTGGATTTACGTTGGCTCAGCAGCATCGCGAGTCTTTACTACAGCAGACACTTAGTCCAAACACTCAAGCTAAATACGAAGTATTGGCAGAAAAATCTATCTTACAGCAAGCTGAGGTTGAGCAGTCTGAAACAGAAGACTTTATGGAATTTTTACAGCAGTATCGCTAAGCCTTGATTGCTAGCTTTTAACTGCCAGTTATTGATTGCTAAGGTCTGATTGCTAAGCACTGACTGTGAAATTTTGACTGCTTAATCTAGATTGCTACCCCACATCTATTATAGATAAACCCATAAGAGTAACCGCACAATGCGACAGCTAACCACTTACCGTAACCTGCAAGTATTTTTGGTGATAATGGCCATCATAGGCATGAGTTTTGCGCTGTTTTATTTACAGCGTCATCTAGGGCTTTCACCTTGCCCGCTCTGTATTTTTCAGCGTGTTGGTCTAATCGTCATGGGCGGATTTGCCCTAATATCAGCGTTGTTTAATCCTAAGTCTAAAGTGATAAGACTATTGCTATGGCTTGGTAGTTTAGTAGGTATCGGCTGGGCAACTGCGGTAGCAGCACGCCATGTATGGCTGCAACACCTGCCTGCTGACCAAGTACCTTCTTGTGGACCAGGACTGAACTATTGGCTTGATACCCTTCCTATACTACAAGTATTCAAAGAAGTATTTGCAGGATCTGGCGAATGCGCCTCTGTTGATTGGACGCTTATGGGATTAAGTATTCCTGAGCAGTCGTTGATTCTATTCAGTGTGCTGCTGATCGTACATGTCTTGATATTAATGCGTATCGTAAAATCTGCTAATTAGTATCTTATGACTTAATAAAACGTTAGGTTTCTTTCCTAGTTTTGCTTTTAAAACAGACATTGCTATCTTCGATACAATGTCTGTTTTTTTGTCTACTATTAACCCGCCCTTACAACCCATATTAGCGGTACCAACAGGTATTGCTAATGTCAACTTATGCCTTTTAGATATAAGGCCAACAACAAAAAGCCCACAGAGATATTTTCAAGCCTTTGATATCTTTACTCAGCTTACCTTATAAACGGATAAGCATTAGATATTTGTCGCTTTCTACTCATAAGCTATCTGTATTTTAAATATAAGATAATGCTATCAAGTTCTTAATTTATATTATTACTACGCGCCCATGCCTTATTATCCTTATCTTTGACAATGGCTTTACGTTGTCGATAGTATAGATGAGCTTGAAAAATACTTATTAAAAACTGTTTTTGGTATGACCATGATATATTTTGCTCCCGTTCGCTCTACTACGCTTGCTATCGTAAAACGGTGGCGTCCTTCGTTACTGGTAGCGTCACTATGCGTGCTACTCGTAGGCTGTGATAGTGCCTCGTCCAATACCGATAAAGACATGGTATCTACGTTTGCGTCGACTGGTTCTGAGTCGCAGGAGGCTTCACAATCATTGCAAAATGACAATGTTAAGAGTGCTGAGCTAGCGAGTGATGATGAGACAAGCGAAATGGTGGAAGGGCAATCATTAATTGCTGCTGCTCAGTCAAATAAAGATACCTATGCAGACAGCTCTATGGAGCGATCAGAAGCAAAAAGCAGTATGCTGCAAGCAACATTGATGGGTGATTATGGTGGCATGGTCTCTTGTACAGGTTGCGACAGTATCGACGTTACATTGAACTTATTCGCCGATGGTTCCGTACTAAAAGCAAGTTATTATCATAATCCTGAAAAACCAAAAACACCCCTACTCGAATCGGGTATCTACCGACAAGACAATGATAAAATCACCATTGTCTATGAAGGAAAAAATATCGAGACCTACCATATCCAAGACAATCATTTGATACGGATCGATGAGCACGATAATTTAGAGGATGACTATACGTTATCACGAAAATAAAAGCGTCATCATGCTGACGGTTAGTTGGCGTATCGTTACATACTAAAACAGCCAAACTGTATTAGCTACATAGCGCCTACTTGTTAGGCGTTTTTTATTGGTCATCGAACAGGGTTTACTTTACAATGATTGCTTGTTGGCCCAGCTGATATATTGGTCGTTATTTATCAAAGTGGTTATTTTTACTGATGACAGCTAGGCACTTCACATTTTATTTTATCAGCTCTCTATTCTTTTCATTCAAGCGCGTACGGAACGTCTATGCATATTCATATCCTTGGTATTTGTGGTACTTTTATGGGCTCACTGGCATTGCTAGCACGTGCGCTTGGGCATACGGTCACGGGTTCAGATGCTAATGTCTATCCTCCTATGTCCACTCAGCTCGAAAATGCTGGTGTGACTATCGAAGAAGGCTATCTGGTAGAGCACTTGCAACCAACGCCAGACTTAGTGGTCGTTGGGAACGCGATGAAGCGCGGCATGGATGTGATTGAGTATATGCTAGATAATGGCTTGCGCTATACCTCAGGTCCGCAGTTCTTATCTGAGCAAGTATTGCAGTCACGCCACGTAATCGCCGTTGCAGGTACGCATGGTAAAACTACAACCACGACTATGCTTGCGTGGATATTACATTATGCTGGTATCGACGCAGGGTTTTTGATTGGCGGTGTACCACTAGTTGATACAACTGACAAGCACTTACAGCAAGTGTTTGCGCACAGCAGCTATTTGGGTGCTGATAAAAGCGATAATGATAAATCTGGTTACTTTGTGATTGAAGCAGATGAGTACGACTCTGCGTTTTTTGATAAGCGCTCAAAGTTCGTTCACTATCGTCCGCGTACTGCTATTTTGAATAACCTTGAGTTTGATCATGCAGATATCTTCGCAGATCTCAATGCGATACAAACCCAGTTCCACCATATGGTGCGTATGATTCCAAGCACTGGCAAAATTATTATGCCAGCCGCGACCATTAGTTTAGAAGATACGCTAGCAAAAGGGGTTTGGACACCTATCTGGCGTACTGCTGTCATCGATTCTACTTTAGCTGATACGAGTGAAAATACGCGTGCCCTAAAAGATAGTAGCGATTGGCAGGCTGAGCTGATTCAAGAAGACGGTAGTAAGTTCAAAGTTAATTTTGCCGCTGATAAAGAGGCAACTGCTGTCGTAAACTGGTCAATGAGCGGTATCCATAACGTCAATAATGCGTTAGTTGCTGTAGCTGCTGCCTATGATATTGGTGTCAGTGTTGAGACTGCTTGTGCTGCTTTATCAGATTTCGCTGGTATTAAGCGCCGGATGGAGCTGATTGGCGACGTCAATGACATCTTAGTCTTTGATGATTTTGCCCATCATCCAACAGCTATTACGACCACATTAGATGGTGCCAAAAAGAAGCTGGCTGATAGACGCATTTGGGCTATCATTGAGCCGCGTAGCAACACCATGAAAATGGGTATTCATCAAGACAGCTTGGCTCAATCAGCGGCACTTGCTGACTACACATTATGGTACGAGCCTACTGGTTTGGAATGGGGCTTAAAAGAGGTCATCGAACAAGCTAAGGCTACTAGCGACGCTATCGGCAACCAACAGGTGTTATCAAGCATTGACGCTATTATTGAGTATATTAGCAGTCATGCAAAAGCAGGTGATGCGATTGTGGTCATGTCAAATGGCGGTTTTGAAGGAATTCATCAGCGTTTATTAACCGCATTGCATAATGGTTAATGCTTCTAGCTAAGATAAAGAAATAGCTCTTCTTATTCTCTTACATACAAACGCAGCTCATCTAATAGATGGCTGCGTTTTTTATTTCTAATATTTATATGACTTCATTTGTGTGAATTCAGCACTACAAGTACCACATTGATAAACGCTGTTAGCACCACTGCTACCTTTGTAACCTTTCGTTTACTTATTGCCCTTACTCGATAGCAAATCGGACTTTTTCCTCACATAGCCCCTACAGTAGTAACATTTTATGCTTACTTTTGCGTCCGAGGAGTGTTTACAATAGATTTATCAAAACTTGTAACACATTATAAATATTAATAATATTAGGAGAATAACATGAGCTTTATTTGGATGATTATTGTAGGTTTAGTCGCAGGTTTATTAGCACGTGCTATCAAACCAGGTAATGACCCTATGGGTTGGATTATGACTATCGTGCTGGGTATCGTCGGTGCAATGCTAGGTGGTTTCCTAGCTGGCCTAATCGGTATTAACGCTGATGGTGGTTTCACTGGTCTTATATTCTCAGTAATTGGTGCAATTATTTTATTGTTCTTATATGAAATGATTGTAAATAAACGCCGTGCATAATTGGTTATAAATGATTACTAGCTAATTAAAATACTATATAAACAAAGCCTTGCGTTGAGCGGGGCTTTTTTATGCCACTTATCATCAAAATCCAGTCTTTATATCTGCATATAGCATCATATGACTGCGAAAGTATTGATAAGCATTACTTTTGTCCCCATTTATCTTATAATATCAACCCTATTTTGTCCTTATCATTGAGGTGAGCGTTATGGCACTACTCCCTATCTTAAGTTACCCAGATCCTCGCTTGCGTACTATCGCCAAGCCTGTTAAGGAAGTGACTGCTGAAATCAAAACCTTAATCGCAGACATGATCGAGACGATGTATGATGCTCAAGGCATTGGGCTTGCGGCCAGTCAAGTGGATCATCATATTCAGCTTATCGTTATGGATTTGTCTGAAGACAAAAGCTCTCCTAGAGTTTTCATCAATCCAAAAGTCACGCCACTGGTAGAAGAAAAGCAACCGTATGAAGAAGGCTGCTTATCTGTACCTGATGTCTATGACAAAGTCGAACGTCCTAATAAAGTCCGTATCGAAGCGTTAGACGGTAACGGTGAGGTCATCGATGAGGTAGTTGAAGGACTGCTTGCTGTTTGTATTCAGCATGAAATGGATCATCTCAATGGCGTAATCTTCGTTGACTATTTGTCTCGTCTCAAACAGACTCGTGCTCGTGATAAAGTCCGCAAAGTTCTTAAAATACGCGAAAAGCAAGAAGCACAATCAGCAGAAAAACAGACACAAGCCGTCAATTCTTAAAGCTCTACTCTTTATTCTTATCTTTTTATTTCGTCTTTATCCTTCACATAGTTACGTCTACAGTGGGTGTTAATATTTAGCATTCACTGTTTGGCGATAATTTTTTTAACCGATACAGTTTCCACAAAAGGTTTACTACTATGACAATGATCAAAATTGACCAATATTTTGAACCTGCCAGCTGGCAGAAATTCACCAAGGCTGCTGAAGGTCGCGAGACGCCTTTCTTAGTAGTTGACCTTAGTCGTATCGAAACTAAATACCATGAGATGGTAAGCCTGTTTCCTAACGCTAAACTGCATTATGCAATGAAAGCTAGCCCTGCGGTGGAAGTAATCGACCTACTAGCAAACCTTGGTTCTAACTTTGACTGTGCCTCTATTTATGAGCTTGATCGCGTACTTGGTTGCGGCGTTGAGCCATCGCGCATCTCGTATGGCAATACCATCAAAAAAGCTGAGCATGTTAAATATGCTTTTGAAAAAGGCATCGATCTATATGCAACTGATTCAGAAGCGGATCTAAAAAACATTGCCAAACACGCTCCAGGTTCTAAAATATTTGTTCGTATCTTAGTTCAAGGGTCAGAGACAGCAGAATGGCCATTATCACGTAAGTTTGGTTGCCATCCTAATATGGCAATCGACCTACTGGTTCAAGCACGCGAGCTGGGATTGGTTCCTTATGGTATCTCGTTCCATGTTGGTAGCCAGCAAAAAGACGTCGCTGCATGGGATGATGCGTTAGCTAAAGTTAAATATATGTTTGACTGGATGAAGAATGAAGAAGGTATCAAGCTACAAATGATCAATTTGGGTGGTGGCTTCCCGACCAATTACATCAGCGAAGTCAATCCTATCAAAGTCTATGCGGAAGAGATTACCAGCTATCTGACTGACGACTATAATGATGACGAAATGCCAGAAATTATTTTGGAGCCGGGTCGTTCATTGGTTGGTGGTTCAGGCGTGTTGGTCAGTGATGTGGTACTGATCTCTCGTAAGTCTGATACCGATTTGACTCGTTGGGTATATACCGATGTTGGTCTATTCCAAGGCTTAATCGAAACGCTAGGTGAAGCTATCAAGTACCCTGTCTATACGCCTAAGATGGAGACGTCTACTAGTGAAGGCACAGTAGTACTGGCAGGTCCAACCTGTGATTCAACCGATATTATGTATGAAGAAGCGGGCTATCAGCTACCAGAAGAGCTTGAGATTGGTGATAAAATCTACTGGCTAACCACTGGTGCCTATACCAACTCGTACTCATCGGTAGAGTTCAATGGTTTTCCACCACTTGAAGTGGTCTATATTGACTAGTATTTGTAATGTTTCACAAAAAAGCGCGGCACGGTTAATACTCGTATCGCGCTTTTTTGTGCGTAACGACTTAGTAACTAGTCAACTCGCAAAGAAATAGGCACGCTATTATTGTTATCAATAGTTCGGCTACCGTTACTGATGCTACTGCTTGAGTTTTGTGAAGCTTGTCCAATCGTCACCCACTGCCCACGTGGCACGATCATCGTACTGTTCAATCTTTGACCTCGGACAGCACTGCTAGCACTGCCAGTAAAATTGTTAGTAGAACTCATTTGATTATAAGATAAATTCGGCTGCAATAACCTTTCTTCCACTTGGGAGAGTTGTACTTCCACCTGTCCATTGGGCAGTAGTCTTGGTGTGACGGCAATCCCTTGTGTCGTTGGCAGTAGTATTTGCTGCTGAATCACGATCTGTGGTTTGAAGTCGTGACTAGCTGAACGATGATAAGTTGAATAGTTATTAGCATTATAGGTTTGAGTTAACGAGTAGAGCGTACCTGTGCTGATACTCGCCGCACTACCAGATAATGTTTGTACTTGATATAGATTCTTACCCTGCTGCTGGCTGCTACGCTGACTAATAACCCCTGCACCTTGGATACCGCGATTGGTAATAATAACCTGACCCTGCTGAATACTACCTTGCCCGCTACTACTATTGCCAACACGTACAGCGACCGTCAATGCCTGTGGCTGACGGTCAATCTGAGACAATAACTGCTGTACTGCCTGATAATTGCGTGCCGTCGTTTGTAGTACCAATTTATCTTGATACGTAGACACCGTGCCACCGTCTGCGCTACTACTTAATAGCTGCCTTACTGCAGGTAACAAACTAGCCCCGCCATAAGTATGGATAACATAGGTTTGAGAGGTGCTAGCTTGTACGGTAATTGGTAGAACCGCTAGACTCAGTGGAAAGGCTGATAGGCTTGCAAGGTTGATGGTACAAACAGCACCAATCAGTCTCGGACTAATATAACGTTTGATACTATTCATACCTGCTCCCTTGCTGCTATTAAGTCATTGAGCCGTCAGTCATAACGCTATAGTCAATCATCAAGTATAAATAGTCGTTAGTCACTTAATCCAAGCACGTCTTGCATATTGTACTGACCTACTTCTTGCTCAACGACCCAAGTTGCGGCACGTACTGCACCAGCGGCAAATGTCATGCGCGCGCGTGCACGATGGGTAATCTCGACCACTTCGCCATCTGCGATAAACATCACAGTATGGTCGCCTACGATTTCGCCACCACGTACTGCGTGAATGCCGATTGTGCCAGATTCGCGCTCGCCAGTTTGTCCTTCGCGGCCATAGATAGCGACGTCTTTTAGGTTTTGTCCGCGCGCTTCTGCGACGGCTTCAGCCATCATATATGCGGTACCAGAAGGCGCATCGATTTTGTGCTTATGATGGGCTTCGATGATTTCTACATCAGCATCATTACCAAACGCTTTGGCAGCCATCCCAAGTAGCTTCAATGATAAGTTAACGCCTGTTGAATAGTTACCCGCATATACGATAGTGATTTTCTCACTTGCTTTTGCCAGTACTTGTTCTTGCTGCTCATTGAACCCTGTCGTCCCGATGACCATAGCAACATTATGCTCAGCACAAACTTGCATGTTTTTTTCAGTGGCGTCAGGCAAGCTAAAATCAATCAGTACATCGATATCATTAATCACAGCGACTAAGTCATCAACAATTTGTACATTTAAATGACCGATAGCAGCAACTTCGCCGGCATCAGCACCAACTAGGCTAGAGCCTTGACGCTCAATCGCTGCTTTTAATGCAGTTTGTGGATTGTTCTGTACTGCCTCAATAAGCATACGACCCATACGGCCGCCTGCACCGATTACCCCAACGTTTATAGATTTATTATTTACTTGTTCGCTCATGTTTTTACCTTAAATGTTTTATATTTGGTGAAATTATTTTTGACCATATTTATCGTAAGTTTAGCAAATATCGACACATGAATGGCTTTTTATACCATCAATAAAAAGCCCAAAGGTTTCATGTGAAACTTTTGGGCTTAGTTCAATACTAGCTACTTAGTTAGATTATTTCTTAATCGAACAAATCACCGATTTTTTTGAAGAATGATTTTTTATGTGGCGACTGTTGATGCTTGCTGTCATCATCCAACGTGTCTTGGAATTGGCGTAACAAGTCTTTTTGCTCACGAGTCAGATTTACTGGCGTTTCGATAACCACACGGCAAATCAAGTCACCTTTCATAGTAGTACGGACTGGCGTCACACCTTTGCCGCGTACACGCAGTAACTTACCGCTTTGCGTACCTTCTGCCACTTTGATTTTTACTTTGCCATCTAAGGTTGGGATTTCGACTTCTTTACCCAATGCTGCATCAGTGATGCTTACGGGTACGTCCATATATAGGTCAGCGCCTTGACGGGTAAAGACATTGTGCTGTTTGACCCGTACTTCGACATATAGATCGCCGTTTTGTACGCCAGCGCCGCCCGCTTCACCTTCGCCAGCTAGACGAACGCGATCACCATCATCGACGCCTGCAGGGATAGAGACTTCTAAGGTGCGTGATTTATCTTTTACGCCGTTCCCATGACAGTCCGAACAAGGGTTTTTGATCTGTTTACCAGTACCACCGCAATGAGGACAAGCTTGCTGTACCGCAAAGAAACCTTGCTGCATACGTACTTGACCTTGGCCATGACAAGTCTGACAGGTGACCACATCAGAAGCATTTTTTGCCCCTTTACCATCACAGGTATCACAAGGCGCAGGAGCCGTGAAACTGATTTCTTTTTTGCAGCCACGTACAGCTTCTTCTAATGTTAGCTCAATCACATAACGCAAGTCAGAGCCGCGACGCGAACGCCCACCGCCGCCGCCACGCTGCTGACCGAAGATATCACCGAAGTTACCAAAGATATCGCCAAAGATATCTTGGAAGTTACCGCCACCTGCGCCGCCGAAGCCGCCGCCACCCATGCCGTTTTCAAAGGCTGCATGGCCCATACGGTCGTAGGCTGAACGTTTCTCTTCGTCGCTCAATACTTCATAAGCCATTGAAGCTTCTTTGAATTTGTCTTCCGAATCAGGATCATCAGAGTTGCGATCTGGATGGTATTTCATGGCAAGCTTACGGTAGGCTCGCTTAATTTCTTTGCTGTCAGCGGTCTTGCTGACACCTAATATTTCATAAAAATCGCGCTTACTCATGCTCTCTCCTATCGTCTTTACAGCCACACCGGTTCGTCAAATCATCAGCTCAATTGATAATTGTCTTAATCTTATTCGTGATTCTTAACTAACGGATATGTATAACGTTTCACATGAAACATTACAAATCATATGCTATAGAACCATGATGCTTAGACTTAACCAACAAATACGGTGAAGGCTGCTTAGCCAAATCAATTATAAAAAGTTTGCGCTATTTATGGAGATGGTCTGCTGATTTATCAAGCTCTTAAATGATGAAATTAGCAGTTGGCATCGCTGCGGCAAAAGCTAAACGATTCATTAAGGTTACTGCAAAGCTTTTCGTACCTGAGCAGTGCCCAGTCGTGCTAATATTTACCGCCACATCTACGGTCATTTATACTCATAGTGATGACGATTGCGACAAGGTATCAAGTCTTATGAAAAAGCTGGTTATTCTATTAATCATCATTGCGGTAGCAGTGTATGCAGGCTCGCCTTATTACAGTGCTTATCAGCTCAAAAACGCTTATGACGATAAAGACGGTGCCACTATCGCAGCGGCTATTGATTATGAGCAAGTGCGACCAAGCGTCCAAAATCAGCTAACCAGCCAATTTGCGACGACAATGACTAAGTACCCACTAATTTCTGAATTGGGTGGTGAGCCGTTGACCGAAGCCGCGAATGGTTTTATCGCGCAGGCAGTTGAAGGGGCCATCACCCCGCAGAATATCGAAAAGGTGATCAATACCCAAGGTCAAGCCAATACAGCAACCAAAGAGCTAGCCGCAGCATGGGCCATCGCTAGCGATCAAGTTGACTTGAAAAACCTAATTCAAAGCTTAATCATTCAGCGCGGTGATGTCGATGCCGTGGTCAAAAGCCAAATGCAGCAAGTCATGAAAAAACAAGCGGCCGAACTTGAGCAGCAAGTCGCCCAAGGCAATGACAGTGAGAAGCCAACGCTTAGCTACTGCGGTATCAACTGCTTTAGTATTAGTGGTCAGGTAAAAGGCTATCCTCTCACTATCGAGATGCAGCGTGAAGGGCTTATCAATTGGAAAATCGTTGATATCGTCTTACCATAGATTGTTTAAGACAGCTTTCGAGATGCAAAAATTTTTGAATAGAACCATAAAAAACCGCCCTACGAACTGATTCATAAGGCGGTTTTTTATTACTGTACTTAACTGTCTAATATCTTAAGTTTTTGAACTGTTGAAACACTTAACTATACCAATCAATTATTCAACACCCAAGAATTCTAAAAATTCTGGACTCTCAAAACTCGCCTGATATAGCACGCCATCTTCATGATAGATGGCAGGCGTCGCCATTACCGCGAGTCCAGCTGCTTTGTCACGATTGGGTGTCACATGGTCAACTGTACAACTTTCTGATGCAGGTGTCATTTCACCCTGTAGCATCGCCTTGTCAAATGCCTGACGACGACTATCTGCATTCGCTTGACACCAGATACCGCGCATCTGCTTCGGTGACGCCTCATATATCGGATAGCCGATGACATTGACCGTCACGCCTTTTGCATTGAGTGATGGCACTTGCTGATGTAATCGGCGGCAATAAGGGCAGTTCACATCATCCGCCACATAGATAACGGCTCTCTCAGTAGTGGTTGCTGGATAAGTAATCAGTTGGCTGTTGTCCAATGACGCAAATACAGACTGATTTTTGCGTTTTTCAAAGTTCTCATCGAGGCCGATAAATTGACCATTTTCGATGACTGATATTTCGCCATCGGTAATGTACTGCGCATCATCTGATAGTAAAAATGGTACCCCTTCTAGCGTTGCACCCCAGATAACACCCGGTACTGCGGTATAAAAGAATGGTGTTTTAACGCTCATGTTCTTAAGCGCAGCCATATTTGCTAGCATGTCAGACTTGACGCTGGTATTGACAGGTTCGCCGACCTGCGCACTCGTGCTACGTACTGGTGTTTTAGTGACAACCCGTTTGCTTGGGTTTTTCTGTAGCTCACCCTGTATGACATATCTACCATCTTCAGTGATGTGCAGGGGCAGTTGTCCGGCCAAATTCACTTGGTACATATTGGGCAGTTTGGACGGCACAATAGAAGTAATCTGTGTTTTGATACCTGCTTGGGTCAATATTTGGCGCAATCGCTTATCAACAGTCGCACTCACTGCTTGACCTGCTTGCGAATTTTGAGTGTTTTGCGTTACGTTATTACTGTTGGCGTCCGCCGAACTTGGCTGAGCGCAAGCAGTGGTTGTTAATAGTATGACGCTGATCAGGCTAGCGGACTTTAATACAGGTAATGTCACAGAGAGATTCCTATCTGGTTTTTAATAATGGCAGTTTTCAATATTAAGACCAACTCCAAATCTACCACTAACTGAAAGGTAGCAATCCACTTTCTGATTAGTCAGATTTTTAGAGTTGGTTTAAGGGTTGTCTGTCATAAAAATATAGATAAAAAAGACTGTAGCATATGGGATAGTTTTGCAAAGCACTAAATGGCTAATGTCGCAAAACTGCTACTTATCTTTAAGAGATAGGCAACACAGGTAGGTAGTAGACATAAATACAATATGGCAGACCGCAAAAAGCAGCACACTGGGTAGCGGCTGCTAATGGGTTTAAAACGATAGTTTCAAGACAAATACTAAGGCCAAAGCTTAATAGTTTCAGTGCTTATTTCTTAAAACTTGGCAACTTCTTCTGGCGTTAAGAAACGGCTATCGCCTTTTTCTAGGCCTTCTAGATTGATATGACCGATACTAGCGCGGTGCAGCTCAGTTACTCGATTACCGAAGTAACCCATCATACGTTTGACCTGATGGTATTTGCCCTGCTCTAATGTCAGACGTGCATGTTTTTCATCGATGAACTCAAGAACAGCAGGCTTGGTTGGCTCGTAATCACCTTCAAGCAAGATGCCTTCCGCCACTTTCTTCACGGCTTTTTCTTGTGCATCACTATCCATTGCATCTGCCAATGTCAGCTCGTACACCTTTGCATGTTCGTGCTTAGGACTGGTGACACGGTGCAGCCAGCCGCCATCATCACTCATCAGCAATGCGCCAGTGGTATCGACATCGAGACGCCCAGCGATACGCAGACTACCCAATTCTGGTACAGCAATCAGTTCGGTGACGATTGGATACTCTTTAACTTTTAGCGTGCACTCAAAGCCTTCAGGCTTATACAACAAGATATAGCGATTGCCAGCAGCGACCGACAACGGCTCGCCTGCCCACATCACATCATCATTGACGACATCGACATGTAGGCCAGGATCTTTAACCACTTGATCGTTTACGGTGATTTCGCCGGCGTGCATGATCTTTTTTGACTCTTTACGCGACAGCTCGGTGGCTTTACTAATGAATTTATCTAAACGCATACTATTTACTACCATCGGTTTTATTATACCAGCCCTAAATCAGAAACTAACGACGCCAACACTCAGCCGTGAGCGGCTCGTTATCTTCGATGGTTAGAAATGGTACTATAATGAAAAATTAAATGAACACTGTGCTCAATACAAAAGCCAGTGAAAGTCAGACCAGTTTAACATATCCAACCTAAGCCTGATGAAATATGAGCTATCAAACGCTAAAACGTGCCGTTACCACGCGACTCGAAATTAAAAAATCTGAGTTTATCGCTTACGCCTATCCGGTGACCTCTCGCGATCAAGCAATGTTTCACGTGGAACAACTGCGAGAGCAATACCCCGATGCACGGCACTTCTGCTGGGCATACATCATCGGTGATCCAGATAATACCACTAGTGCTGGTTTCGATGATGATGGCGAGCCAAGTGGTACAGCGGGTCGACCGATATTGAATGTGCTACAACATAAGTCAATCGGCAATGTGATTATCATCGTAGTACGTTACTTCGGTGGTATCAAATTGGGTGCTGGCGGTCTTACCCGTGCTTATGCAGGCTCTGCTCAAGCGGCCGTCGACGAGATGATATTAAACCCTTATGTACCGATGACTCAGATTCAGATACTGGCCGAATTTGCGACTGAAGCGCAATGCCGCTATATAATAGAAAGTCTTGGCGGTCATATCGACGATGTCGCCTATAATAAGCAAGTAACCTTAACCGCCACACTTGCTGAAGCAGATGTCGAAAGTCTAAAAGCGCGCTTAGCAATGGATGGTCGAGTATTGGATAAACCAGAAGATTAAAGATGCGGCCTAACTATTTTCGTCGACCGTTTTAAATAGTTCTCTTTTCAATATATTTATTTGTTAGATTTTTCAGTAGCTAATTTCCAATAGCTGTTTTCAGTAACTGCTTTTCAGTAATCATGCGTTCACTGAAAATTATTGGTTTTCACAGGTACTGGCGTTATGATAAAAAACCTTATCACACTACTCTATTTGTTTTTCCACGATCATTAAATAAGACCAATATATGTCAACTTCAACCAAACCTTTTTCTCCAGCACCTTTTAAGCCACCATTTTGGCTGACCAATCCACATCTGCAAAGCATCTTACCTAAGTTTTTTGCGCCAAAGGCACCGACCTACCGCCGTGTAGTCGAAAAAGACTCACTGGACGAGAGTGATATTGCTTATGATTTCTATGATGCGCACCCTGTAGAAGCATCAAAAAACGGCGAGCTTGAGCAAACCCCATTAATTGTCCTATTTCATGGGATGGAAGGCAGTAGTGACAGTCATTATGCACGCGCACTGGCGTACCAAATGCACGCGCAAGGCTGGCATTTTGTGGTGGCACATTTCCGCAGTTGCGGCGGTATTCCTGCTAGTGGCACGGTATTCTATAACGCAGGCGACACTGACGAAGTGCATCATGCGCTACAGAATTTGCGTGAGCAGTATGCCAATATCTACGCAGTTGGTGTCTCATTAGGAGGCAATGCACTGGCCAAATACATGGGCGAATATGAGGACAAAGTCCTATGTAAAGGTGCCGTTGTTATTTCTGCGCCAGTCGATATGTCTTCAGCTGCCATTACTATGCACAGCTTTTTGAGTCATCGTATCTATACGCCGTACCTGCTTAACCCAATTATCAAAAAAGCATTGGCAAACGATCTCACTCAAGATGAAATCAACTCTATCAAAGCTGCCAATCGTATCAGTGATTTTGATGATATTTTTACCGCGCCGCGTCACGGATATCGCTCCAAAAACGACTATTACCATACTGCATCCGCCATGCCGTATTTGCGCAACGTCACTCACCCTCTGCTATTAATCAGTGCAAAAGACGATCCTTTTATTGGCTTTACTGCTACCCCAAATGATGTCTCTGAGACTGTCACTATCTTAGATACTGAGCACGGTGGACATATCGGTTATCTGCGTTATCGCTCAGACAATGGTCATTCCAAAAGCAAATCGCCTGTCAGTAATGATAAAGAGTCCAAGACTTCAAAATTCGATATTAACTGGATACCTGAAACTGTCAGCGCTTATTTTAATTGGATTGGTGTAGCTTCTACTAGCGAGTCTTCTCAGGATGTGGTCTCTGACAATAAATAATCACTGTCATCAATGACAAAATAATAACGCCAACGTTTATAACCTTTTGAGAGTGTTTTATGTACCCATTTATCCGTTATGCTAGCACCATTGCTCATGCTGCCCTAAAAGCAAAAAAAGGCGACACACTGACGTTTAAGGACACCAGTGAGATTCAGTTTCGCTGCCGCTTATCCGATATAGATAATTTTTTGGAGATGAATAACGGCCGCGTATTTACGCTGTATGATTTGGGTCGTATGGACTTTGCGGTACGGACTGGGCTTGGCAAGCAATTGTTAAAACAACGCTGGGGCTTGGTCATCGCTGGCAGCACTATTCAATACCGTAAGCGTATTCGCGCCTTTCAAAAAGTCACGCTCAAAACCAAAATCGTCGGTATCGACGCGCGCTGGCTGTATATTGAGCAATCAATGTGGGTCAAGGGCCAGCCATGCTCATCTGGACTACTGCGTACTGGTGTGACCAAGGGTGGTAGAGTGATCGACACGGCACAAGTACTGGCTGCGTTGGGTCAGTCTGACTGGGATCTACCGCCAACAGGTTACGTGGCTGAGTGGATCAAAAGTGATGCTGATCGTCCGTGGCCGCCTGTCGATACAGCTGACTAACTTAACTTTATAAGCTAGAAATCCATTACTTTTATCTTATTTAACAGATAGTACAAGCAAGCAACCTTATAGCTACTATTTCATAACAACTCATTATATAAATACATATAATAAATGTTAGGATAGTAGTGAGTACATACTCAGACAAAACGAATATAGTCTTATAAGGAGAATAATATGGCTAATACAACAGATTATGTCGGCACGTTATTTGATAATAGCGAATCAAACCCAAGCAAAATCACCCTAGCGTTTACCATGGCAGGCGTGGCACTGAAAAAAGGCCATTCTGCTACTGTCATACTCATGGTGGATGCGGTGCATCTGGCAAAACCAAACGCGCTAGACAATGTAGATATCGGCGATCCGTTTGAGCCAGCTGGTGAGTTACTAGAGACCTTTATTGAAAAAGGTGGTCAAGTGTTGGTCTGCGGCGCTTGTATGAAACACAACGGCGTAGAAGAGTCAGATATCGACAAGCGTTTTGAAGTGATTAGTGGTGATGATGTGGTTGAGCTACTGATGAATGCGAAAGGGTCGTTGCAGTTGAATTAATAGTAAAAAGTAGAATTATAAGAATGGGTCAGTTTCTTAGTCATCGTTGGGTGGCTTGAAAGCTGACCTATTTTTTACCTTATAGGTGAGCAAACTTTCTTAAAAAGATAAATTTTAATTACCTTTTCTCATTTTATGTGTTTCCAGCAAATATATTGCTAAAGTGGAAGCAGCTCCGACTGCCAGTTTAGTATGTCTAGGTTGCAAGCCTTTAAACTGGCTATCTTTACCATGACCACTACCATATTCATTTCTAACCTCTGCCATTCCTTGATCTACAGCGGATAAACTACCTAAAATCTGTCTTATTGACTTCGCTGCTTTTGCCTTGTTAGATATGTCACGTCGAGTAATTTGAGATATTTTACTCATTATTTATTTCAATTTTCTTTGGCTATATATTTAGTGATCTCAAGTATATGTATTAATAAGCTTTAACTACAGTTTTGTAGCCAACTATCTTAACTACAACTTCGTAGTCAAAACCCACTACCCTATTCAGCAACTAAATAAACACTATCCAACACGCGCACTGCCTTCCTCTGCTACAGTAAGCCATGCAAATATCCTAATAAAAAGGAACCATTCATGACCTTACTTGATACGCTTAATATCACCTACCCTATCGTTCAAGCGCCAATGGCAGGAGCAACCACACCTGAACTGGCAGCGACGGTAAGTAACTTTGGCGGACTGGGCTCATTAGGATCTGGCATGACTGCGCCAAATGTTTTGACCAGCCAAATTGATACCATTAAATCGCTCACCGACCGTCCGTTTATGGTCAATCTCATGGTATTGTCTGAGCAAGAATCCACGACCTTTGATACCGAAATTCCCGCTTGGCTAAGTGAGTACTACCAAGACAATAATATTGAATTTGCACTACCTGAACGCCCAGCGCAGATCTTCGCAGAGCAGCTACAAGTGCTCTATGACAATCCCGTTCCTGTTGCCAGTTTTACCTTTGGCATTATCAGTGCTGAGCAAGTTCAGCGTCTGCAAAGTCTCGGCACACGCGTCATCGGCACTGCCAATCATCCACTAGAAGCGAAAGCATGGGCAGATATTGGCGCAGATGCGGCATGTGTACAAGGGGTCGAAGCGGGTGGACATCGCGGTGGTTGGTTACCGCAAAGTGAAAGCGATCCATTAGGATTATTGACTTTGATTGGCCAGACGCGCGCCTGTACTGATATTCCTTTGGTTGCAGCAGGTGGCATTATGACAGGACAGGATATCAAAGCAGTACAAGCGGCAGGTGCTGAGCTTGCACAAATGGGGACGGCGTTTTTGACCACTGACCAATGCGGTATCAATGATACTTATAAACAAGCCTTACTCGATGCCAGTCACAGCAGACGCAGCTCAGAAACGCGCTTAACTCGATTATTCTCAGGTAAGCTCGCTCGTGGTCTGTTAAATGACTATCTACGTGATTTTGCTCAATTTGAGAGTGCAGATGAGCTACCGCCCTACCCACAATTAAATGCCATGTCCAAATCTATGCGAGCTCATGCGTCTCAGAATATGGATGCAGAACATCAATCTTTATGGGCAGGACAAGGGGTAACTTTAGTCAAACAAGAGAGCACGTTTGAACTGCTTGAGCGACTGGTAAAAAAGTTATAGGCTTAAATATTTTTATCAGTCCACACTACTCTAACAAAAAATCTACCGCCGCAGCTGCATGAATAGCTGTGGTATCAAATACAGGTATGGGGCTATCAGCCTGTTTAATAAGTAGACCAATCTCTGTGCAGCCCAAGATCAAACCCTCTGCCCCTTGCGCTGCCAAATCTTTAATCACTTGACGATAATACTCTCGTGAGCTGTCTTTAAATTCACCAACACACAGCTCTTTTTTGATAATGCGGTGTACTTCTGCTCTCGCCTCATCTTCTGGTATCAATACTTGTAAACCCGCATCAATAAGACGCTGCTTATAAAAATCTTGAGTCATCGTAAACTGAGTGCCAAGTAAGGCTATTTTGGTAAGATTTTGTTTTTTGATAGCATCAGTAGTCGCATCAGCGATATGAGTCAATGGCAAGTCTGTGGCGGAGCGCACGTCATCAACCAGTTTGTGCATCGTGTTAGAGGCAATCATGATTCCTTGTACGCCAGCTGCTTGTAGACGCTGAGCACTGCTAGCCATTATCACGCCTAGCTCGTCCCATCTGCCTTGCTCCTGTAGCGCATTAATCAACGCAAAATCCACACTATGAATCAACAAATCTGCTGAATGTAGTCCGCCAAGCTGATGCTTGACACCGTCGTTAATCAGACGATAATAGCTCGCGGTACTCTCCCAGCTCATACCACCGATGATTCCTAATGTTTTTTGTTGAGACCCTCGTTGTTCTTGAGCTGCCATACTATACTCCTAGTTGTTTTTGGTCTTAGTTATAGTAAGTTATCGTAGCAAAATCGACTGTTGAGAACGCGCTGTTTTTAGAGATATTCCTTTTAGCAATAACCTCTTCAAAAAGCTTTAAAATGCTGCCTCAAAGACAATAATCATATTAATAACATATCGCAAACCCTACCATTAATAATAACGATTTTACCTACTCATTTTCGAAGCGTATCATGTGCCCTCGTAGCCAACTATCTTGTCAGTTACGCTTATTTATTACCGCATAATTATATTTGTGCCATACGCCAGCATCATAGGCTGAGCGTCATTAATTGCTATCATCCTGTAGGACACCAAATACTATGACCAACTTCCCCACTATTAGAATACGCATTCGTCGCAAGCTCTATCGCCTTATCTTTACAGGTCTGATGGCGATGATGATGTCGCTTATTATCTCGTCAGCGCTATTATTAGTAAAAGTAGGCTACGTTGATGGCTTTTTTACAGAATTGATGCATTCTTGGGGACTGGCTTTTATTTTTGCGTGGCCAAGTGCGTACATCTGCGCCTATCTAGTACAAGAGCATGTATTGAGTAGGATAGAGTTTTATTAAAATATGCCCTACCGCAGCTAAAACCACTACATAGTAGACATCACTGACTACGCTGACGAATTATCTATACTAGTGTTCTTTATACCGATAGCATCATGGATGTAGGTTAATTAAAGCTCAACCTTATTCTTTAAACAAGCCACTCTATGGTCCAAAGTACCTTCTAACACAGGTTTGATTTGTGCACACTCACTATCCGCTATTGGACAGCGAGTACGGAATACACAGCCTGATGGTGGATTGATTGGACTTGGTAAGTCGCCTTCTAATAACTGAATGACCTTATTACGTTCGGCAATAGGATCAGGTAATGGTACCGCTGACATCAGCGCTTGTGTATAAGGATGCGTCGGATTTCCGTACACAGCTTTGTTTATACCTAGCTCGACGGCATGTCCTAAATACATAACAAGCACTCTATCCGCGATATGTTTAATCACTGATAGATCATGGGCGATAAAGATAAGCGCCAACCCCATCTCTTGCTGTATGTCTTGCAACAAGTTAATGACTTGTGCTTGAATCGAGACATCAAGAGCCGATACTGGCTCATCACAGATGATGATTTTAGGCTTTAGTATTAGGGCGCGAGCAATTCCAATACGCTGACACTGACCACCAGAAAACTCATGCGGATAGCGGTTAATCTGATTAGATAGTAGCCCAACCTTTTTCATCATTGTACGTACTTCATCTTGTACGTCAGATTTTTTCATTTCTGGATAGTAGGTACGCAGTGGTTCTGCGATGATATCGCCTACCGTCATGCGTGGGTTAAGCGACGCTAGCGGATCTTGGAATATCATTTGAATATCTTTACGCTTTATTCTCATGGTTTTCTTAGAGGCGCCTACTATCTCTTCATCACCAAACTTTATGCTGCCAGCATTGGCTCTCACTAAGCCGATAATCGTTCTTGCCAGCGTCGATTTACCGCAGCCCGACTCACCTACCACACCCAAAGTCTCGCCAGCGAATAGCTCAAACGAGACGCCATTGACAGCCTTTAAGGTGTCAGGCTTTTGCCAAAAGTACGTCCCTTTTTGCTTGATATTAAACGTCGTATGCACATCCTGCACTTGTAGTAGTGGAGCTTGGCTTTCTTTGACTATGCCTATATTAGATAATGTCATGTCCTAGCCCTCCAATGTTGATAGGTTATTGATATTAGTCTTAGTGTCAGTATCTGTTATCATGCCCTTAGTAACGTCTGCTGAATCATCAATCTGCATCTCAGGATGCCAATGGCAAGCACGTTGACGCTCATTCGGCAAGAACTCAAGCGGCGGTGGTACATCACGGCAGATATCCATCGCATGCGTACAACGCTCATGAAAAGGACAGCCAGTCGGTAGATTAAGTAGATTTGGCGGACTGCCTGGTATAGTTTCAAGTTTACCTTTATCATCATCGAGACGCGGAATAGCTTTTAATAGCCCGATAGTATAAGGATGCGTCGGCGTATAAAAAATCTCTTCCGTTTCCCCATACGCCATGGTACGACCAGCGTACATCACGAGTACCCGATCACAGATACCAGCTACCACACCCAAGTCGTGAGTAATCATAATAATAGTAGTACCAAAGTCACGCTTTAGCTCATTTAACAGCACCATAATCTGTGCTTGTACGGTCACATCAAGCGCGGTCGTTGGCTCATCGGCAATCAGTAGTTTAGGGCGACAGAGCAGCGCCATCGCAATCATTACCCGTTGGCGCATACCTCCTGAAAACTCATGCGGATACATACCAATCCGTTTTTTTGCCTCAGGAATCTTGACCGCATCTAACATACGGATCGACTCCGCCCACGCATCTTTTTTACTCATACCTTTATGTAAAATTAACACTTCGGCAAGCTGATCGCCTATTTTCATATATGGATTGAGTGAGGTCATCGGATCTTGAAAGATCATAGCGATTTGCTCAGCACGAATTTTATTCAATGCTCTTTGCGATAAGCCTAGCAGCTCATTGCCTTCAAATTTTACGGAACCTTTGGTACGGCCGTTCTTTGCTAGCAGACCCATGATAGCGAACGCCGTCTGCGACTTGCCAGAGCCTGACTCACCGACGATGCCCAACGTCTCACCCTCATGCAGGTTAAAATTTAAACCGTTCACTGCAGTCACAAGTCCATCTTCGGTCGTAAATTGCACAGATAAATCTTTGACCGCTAATAAACTGCTTTCTTGACTGACTTGTTTAGCCTGATTGGCTTGGGTATTGAGCACTGAGTCAGCGCCCACTTTACGGGCAGTAGAGTCTATTTTCTCAGGTGCGCTATTGCTATCTTGCATTGACATGATGTTGTTCTCCTAGCGAGCTTGAGTCTAGCGGTCTTTAGGGTCAAACGCATCACGTAGACCATCGCCGATAAAGTTAAAACAAAATAAAGTAATGACTAAGAAAGCCGAGGGAATCAAAATTTGCCAAGGCGCAACTTGCATGGTTTGTGAACCCTCTTGGAGTAGCGCACCCCAACTGGTCATTGGCTCTTGCACACCAAGCCCTAAAAAGCTTAAAAACGACTCAAATAAAATCATCGTTGGCACTAGCAAAGAGGCATATACCACAACCACACCAAGCACGTTGGGTACGATATGACGCAGGATAATGTTAAAACCCGATACCCCGCCGACGTGGGCCGCTTCGATAAACTCTTTACTCTTCAGACTCAGCGTTTGACCACGGACGATACGAGCGACATCTAGCCAAGAGACTAAGCCGATAGCGACAAAAATTAAAATAAGGTTACGACCAAATATTGTCACTAGCAAAATCACAAAAAACATAAATGGAAAGGCGCTTAGAATCTCTAAAAAGCGCATCATAATCATATCTACTTTGCCGCCTAGATAGCCTGACGTTGCGCCATACACCGTACCAACCAATACCGCCACCGTTGCACCAGCGATACCCACCAATAGAGATATTCGCCCGCCGACTGCTGTACGCACGAGTAAATCTCGACCGAGCGAGTCAGTGCCGAAATAGTGCTTGTTTTCAATCGACGGCGCAGATTGCATAAAGTTCCAGTCGGTTTCTGCATAACCAAAAGGTGCTAGCATGGGCACAAAGATGACAAACATACCGACGAGTAATAGGATAAAAAAGCTCGTCACTGCCGCTTTGTTTTGATAAAAACGGCGCCATGCATCTTGCCAAAGGCTACGGCCTTTTATCTCTTTGATAGGCAGTTCCATAAGCTCGGTTGGCTGGTCTACGGTCAGGCTCATAGTCGTCCTTTTACTCATTTAATTGAGAATCTGATATGTATTTTTAAGCGATAATTGGCATTTATACGGTGTGCTTTAAGTGGCCATTAGTACCAATATCAATACTGGATTTTTGGATCAATAATGGCGTATAAAATATCGACGATGGCATTGAAGGCAATCGTCAATACACCAACTAAAATGGTCAAACTAAGTACAACACCATAATCACGATTCAGCGCCCCATTCACAAATAACTGCCCGATACCTGGTAAACCAAAAATAGTCTCGATCACGATAGAGCCAGTGATAATGCCGACAAAAGCAGGACCAAGATAAGAAATCACAGGTAGTAATGCTGGTCTGAGCGCATGCTTCATCACGATTCGACGCATCGGCAACCCTTTAGACTTTGCCGTACGGATATACTGACTATTCATCACCTCAATCATCGAGCCACGCATGATACGTGCAATACTAGCGACGTAAGCCAATGCTAAAGCTGTAACGGGCAGTATTAGGTTTCGCACTGCTCCATCATTCCAGCCACCGGCGGGCAGCCACTGTAAAAGAATCGCAAACACCAGTACTAATAAGGGGGCTTTTACAAAGCTTGGAATCACAACACCCGTCATAGCGAACGCCATGAGAATATAATCCATCCAAGAGTTTTGCTTGAGCGCAGCTATCACCCCAAGAATAAGCCCTAACACCAGTGCTAATATAAAAGCATACAAGCCAAGTTCCATTGATACCGGAAAAGACTGCGATAACAATTCATTGACCGTATAGTCTTTATACTTAAAGGATGGTCCGAAATCGCCTAGAGCCAGCTGCTTTAGATAATTAATATATTGCAGCCACATAGGATCATTAAGGTTGTATTTGGCTTCGATATTGGCCAATACTGCTGGAGACAAACTACGCTCACTAGTAAAAGGACTGCCCGGTGCCAAACGCATCATAAAAAAAGACACGGTTATCAAAACAAACATGGTCGGAATGGCTTCTAAAATCCGCCGAAAAATAAGCTTTAGCATAATGCCTCTTTATAAGGTTACCTGTACAACAACGCTTGATTTCAAAATGCTCGTTTTGAGTACTTACGCCACTTTCAGACTTTCTCTGGTCCATAGCAGACGGACGCTATCAATCGGAATTGCTCCTTTTCATAGCGCCTGCTAATAAGACTGTTGGATGGTCATTCTTTGATGATCAATGCTTGGCGATAGAGATATCTTTACCTTGCCAGTTGTCTAGAGGATCTTTCGTTGAAAAGCCGATGACGTAAGGTTTTACCAAACGAGGGCTGACATAGTGATAGATATTAAGTAGCCCCATATCCTGATCTAACTGTGCTTCCGCTTTTTGATATAAGCTTGCACGTTGCTCAGGCGTGACGCCTGCTTTTAACGTTTGAGCCATTAAGCTATCAAAATTGGCATTGGCGTACTTACCGTAGTTACCGCTATTGTCAGATTTGGCAATATTCAAAAATGCTGAAGGTTCGTTGTAGTCGGCACACCAACCAGCACGAGCGATTTGATAATTGCCGTTACGGCGCGTATCAAGATAGGTTTTCCATTCTTTATTGGTCAAGGTTACATCGACGAAACCGAGCGCTTGTTTCCATAACGAAGTGGCAGCAACTGCGACCTTTTTATGATTGTCATTGGTGTTATAAAGCAGCTCAAAGGAAAGCGGATTATTCTCGTTGTAGCCAGCTTCATTTAGTAGTTTTTTGGCTTCAGCAATACGCTTCTCTTTATCCCACGTAGACCATTCTGGTTTGTTTTCCACCTTGCCATTAGCTGCTATAGGTGTGAGCTGATAAGCCGCTGTTTGGCCTTGTCCAATAACCTTATCGGCAATGGTGTCACGATCTAATGATAAGGCTAAGGCACGACGTACTTTAGGGTTGTCGAAAGGAGGCTTGACGGTATTGAACTCGTAATAATAGGTACAGAGATAAGGTGAAACTCTAAGCTCATCACCATTTTTCTCTTTTAAAGAAGCAAACTGCTCGGTTGGAATCTCATTGTAAGTAACGTCCACTTCACCAGCCTGATAGCGTGCTACATCGGTCGTGCTAGAAGGAATAGGTAGCATCGTGATGGTATCAAGCGTTGTATTAGCATCGTCATAATAAGAGGTATTACGTGTCAAGACTAGCTCATCGTTAATCTGCCATTTACTGACTTTATAAGGGCCGTTGACGACGATATTGGCAGGATCCGTCCATTTATCACCAAATGCTTCGATTGTTTTTTGATGCACAGGTTTGACGGAATTATGAATAAGCATATCTGGAAAATAAGGTACTGGCTCTGACAAAGTGACCTGCAGTGTTTTGTCATCAATTGCCTTTACTCCAAGTGTGTCTATACCTGCAGCACCTTCAACGATTTTATCAGCACCAACTACTTTAGCATCAACCAAATAGCTTGAATAAGGCGACGCTGTATTGGGATCGACTAGGCGGCGCATGCTATAAACAAAGTCTTGCGCAGTGACTGGATCACCATTTGACCACTTGGCATCACGTAATTTGAAAGTCCATACTTTGTTATCCGGACTCTCCCACTCAGTTGCGATTCCTGGAATAGTTTTACCGTCTGCATCGGTATTGGTTAGCCCTTCAAATAATTGACGACCAATATTAGACTCAGGTACACCAGACACTTTATGTGGATCAAGCGATTCAGGCTCTGTTCCATTATTAATGACCAGCTCTTGAGTATCTGCTAGTACGTTTGGATCAATATTGGCTGATGAGCTGGTACTATTAGTAGCCGCATTATCATTACACCCTGTCATAAACATGGCAAGTACAAGAGAAGTCGGTAAAAATACAGCAGTACGAAGGGAGACAGAGTTGCGGGTCATATGGCGTCCTAGCAGGCAGGTGGCGATCAGATTAACTAATCTAGTAGTAAATCCATTTACAGTTAATATATCGTTTTCATAACCATTATTTACGTCGTTAAAGGCCATCATCTGACCATCTATTAATAATAAACGTTAGAAAACTATTGGTAATAGTAATAATAAAAAAATTTATTAATGTCAACAATTTTTCAGTTCACAGAAAAAACGTGAATTTAGTCATACATCTGCATATATTATTAGTTAGTAGAAACGAACAAAAAACATACTAATTTATGGAATTCTACAAGGACTTAACCAGTTTTTTTATAAAAAAACCATCATTCGTCAAAAGGCTACTCTTATGTTATAAATTGTATCTGACATATGTTTGACATTTTATAGTGCTTACGAACTACTACTTGGAATAGCACTCTATTATTAAGTGTAAGACATTTGATAATTTAGATAATCATATGGCAGAGCATTCATGTGATACGTTCTAGTGCGACCTTGAGTAGCACGGTGATTAATTAAGATATTCGCTGTAATTCATTGAGTCATGTTACCAATGATTTTTCTTTTTAGTTTCTCTCTAAAAGGCCCTAGTCATTAGAGAATCCTGCTGAAACCCATAAACCAAATAACATGAACAGCTCTAGATCAGTGTGAGCAGTAACACAAAGAATATGACCGATGTAAGCCAAGCTTTCTATAACAAAATTCCGTTAGCGCAAATGTATCCCACTCCTAGACGACCAGTCTATTTTTAAGTATAGTGTCTTTGTTAGTCGATAACCTCTAAGCATCATTATCATGGTATCGTTTCTACTAGAAGAAAAAATACATCGATGAGTGATCTCAATGACATGATGTTTATAGTCGGCTATTCATACTCTTAATACACTTATACATAAATTACATCATAAATATATAAAGGAAATCATCATGCGTAGTGCTATTCATCACAGTTTTGGCAAACCCTCCAACGTATTAAGCGTTGGCGACAGCCCCATGCCGCAGCCAGCGGCCAACGAAGTCCGTATCAAAACTATTCTCTCCCCTATTCATAACCATGACTTGCTTACCGTAAGTGGTCAATACGGCTATAAGCCTGAGATGCCAGCCATCGGTGGTAGTGAGGCGCTAGGTATTATCGATGCGGTGGGTGATGACGTCACAGATCTAAGCGTCGGCCAACGTGTGGCTTGTGCCAGTGTGCATGAGACGTGGGCGGAGTATTTTGTTGCACCTGCCAGCATGGTATTCAACATGCCTGATAGTATCGAAGACGAGTTGGCTGCACAGCTGATCGCTATGCCGCTGTCTGCCCTAATGCTATTAGAGTTCCTAGAAGTAGATAGCGGTCAATGGATTATTCACAACGCGGCAAACGGCGCTGTGGGTAAAACCCTTGCCATGCTCGCAGCAGCACGCGGCGTGAATACGATTAACCTCGTACGTAGTAAAGATGCGATAGAAGAGCTGACCTCGCTCGGTATCAAAAACAATGTCGTCACTGCTGATGATGACTGGAAAGACCAAGTTCGCGCCATCATTGGCGATGACAAGATTACAGCAGCCGTCGATTCAGTCGGTGGTGAGTCGAGCAATGAGCTACTATCGTTACTGGGTAGCAAAGGCACGCTGGTCTCATTCGGTATCATGTCAGGCAAGCCAATGGCACTAGACGCTGGCAGCTTGATCTTTAAGCAGGCCGTTGTAAAAGGATTCTGGGGCAGCAAAACCAGCCAAGAAATGGATCTGGAAAACAAACAACGTCTAATCGATGAACTACTAGAGCGCGCTTCGAACGGCGACCTAAAACTCCCTATCGAAGCTATCTATAGTCTGGACGACATCACGACTGCCGTCTCTGGAAAAGTACAATCAAGCAAAAAAGGTAAAGTTATCCTGAAGCCTTAAGCGATACTCTACCTTGCATTGATTGTCCTTGAAGGCATCATAAATATGAAAAGTCCATTTGTATTACTCGTTAGATAATACTATGGGCTTTTTTATTTTAACCATGCTGTTGTCATGATGGTTTCAATGTAATTAGTTTCATAAGCAATTGCCTATCAACTCAAATAATAATACTTAATAAGGATATAACCATGTCAAACGATACAACGTTTAAAGCCTTAGTCGTCGAAGAAACCAGTGATGGCGAATTTAAAAAGAGCATTCAAGAGCGTAAAGTCAGTGACTTGCCGGAAAATGACTTGCTCATCGAAGTGCATTATTCATCGTTAAACTTTAAAGATGCGATGTCAGCCACTGGTAATAAACGAATCACCAAACAGTACCCGCATACCCCAGGTATTGACGCCGCTGGCGTGGTCGTCAGTGATAAATCAGGCACATTTAGCGCAGGACAAGAAGTATTAGTATTCGGCTATGATCTCGGTATGGACACAGATGGTGGTCTCGGTCAGATGATCTCTATACCTGCCGATTGGGCGCTACCTTGCCCAGAAACGCTGACGCTAAAAGAAGCGATGACCTATGGTACTGGCGGTCTAACCGCAGCGCTAAGTGTCCAAAAGCTAGAAAAAATGGGCGCAAAACCCAGTGATGGCCCAGTTGCTGTCACTGGTGCAACAGGTGGCGTCGGTACAATCAGTATCGCTATCTTAAAGCAGCTCGGCTATGACGTGATTGCATTCTCAGGTAAGCCAGAGCAAAGCGAGCATCTAAAAGAGCTTGGCGCAAGCGAAGTACGTCATCGCGATACCATCAATGAAATCGGTAACAAGCCTGTCGGCCGTGAGCTATGGGCAAACGCTATCGATACCATCGGTGGTGATTACCTATCTAACTTGCTCAAACAAACTAAAGCGGGCGGCGCGGTGACGAGCTGTGGTCTAGCAGGTGGCGCTGAGTTTTCAATGACGGTCATGCCGTTTATCACGAGAGCAGTATCATTATTGGGTATCGACTCGGTCTATATTCCATTGGCTGACAAGGAAGCTATCTGGAAACGTGTCGCCACCGATATGAAACTACCTAACCTTGAGAGCTATGGTGAAGAGATTACGCTAGAACAAACACCAGAATACTTAGATCGCTTTATGTCTAGCAAAGTGGTTGGGCGTTATGTGGTGAATGTGAAGGGTTAGTTAGTATTTGGTTTAAAACTAATTTTCATAAAAAAAGCAGCATCTCTTTTGAGGTGCTGCCTTTTTTCTATTAGAATGCTTTTATTGGTTATCATATTTCCAGTGAAATAAGAGCTTTGCTAAAACTTTAGTGTCAAAATTACTACCTGCAACTGACTTATAAGATTTCTTTCTATCTTTAAAAACTGCTTCTAGCTCTTTATTACTTATATCAGTATAAAATTCTGGAAAAGCGTCAAAATGGTTCATAAAAACACCCCATTTGAAAGCTAGTTTAAAATCTTTCAACCCTTGTATATTACCGTTCTTATTAGGCTGTGCTAACGCTACTAGCATATAATCTTCTATAAATTTAATTTGCCTATTACCTGCTGAATATCTAATGGTATCAAATGCTTTCCTCATACTTGTAAGGGATGATTCAAACTCTTTATTGCAAAAAGACTTCATACCATCTATCCAATGTACAAGCCAAGGATAAATGACATCATTGCCAACTCCGTAGTATTCGTTTAGCCATTGTTGATAATTATACTTTTGTTTCATCACACTGTAGCCTTCAATACAATTCTTTATATTTATCTCAAATTCATTATTATGAAGACTGTCGATAGTGACTAAATAGTCTTTGAAAGTTTTAATTACAAAGTTATTCGGTGACCTACTAATTTCTGGCAAAACGTTTATTTCTTCGGGAGAAAACTGAGCAAAATGCTCGTTCCACTTGTTAGTTATTTCAAAGAACATTGCTAACTTAGCCTTTCTTAATATCTGTTCGCTAGTTACTTCACCATTCTGTATATTACTATCCAACTCTAGAGAATCAAATGCCAAACAAGATATTTCATAGTCAATTTCGATCAATTCTAAATATGACTTCATTTTCACAAGAATCTTTAGTGCTTCTTTTATATCAGTATTCTCAAAAAGACTATCCAAGCAGTAAGTAGCGAACCTAGCAATAAATAAGAAAAATACATATCTATCTTTTTTGTCGCTATCAATTTTGTGAGCTGTAAACGCCCTATGGAAAACATCTAAGATATTAGAAAATGGTGGTAGCTTAACAGTACCAGATAACCAATTTCTTACATTAGCTAAGTCCTGATCAATTTGATCAATACATTCATTAGTACTAAATTTAGAAGTGTCATGGAATACTTCTAGATTTTTGTCTTCACAGTCGTATATCCAATTCATAACTCGGGTTAAGGGCGTTGTATAGTCATACTCTAAGAACCAAAATTTGCCATTAGGTGGAAGAGAGATATTTAAGAAATTACTATAGTGCTGTGTGTATTTAAATATTGAGATAGTAGCTCTTTGTAGGAAAGCAGTATTGATCAGAAATGATAAAGATTCTTTCTTATCTAGATAAGTATGGTCGGTTAATACAGTTTGAGTATATACCTGAAATATCTCAATGAGTGGGGCAAACAATATATCACCATACATAGAGTTTGAAAACATACCGTTTATTGCTGACCTAAACCCATCAGCATGTTCTTCAAAATTCTTTAAGAAATCACCCTCTTCTTTAGCTACTCTATCTAAACTTCTATGTAAGCTTTTATTATGTATATTAAGGTCAACAATAGATTGTTTTTTTGACGGAATAATACCCGTTGCATTGTATAGAAATTTAAGCAGATCACCTTGCGATGGAAACTGAGCTAAAGCAGGCATAACAACTCCTAATAAAATTTTATATTATTAAATCTCAGGTTTTCTGAATACAGAAAGCCTGAGGGATTTAAAAACTGATTATAAAGATACTATAAAACCTATTTAGAGTTGGTTGGTTCATGATTAGGATTCAACTGATTAGCATGGTTGTCCTGAGCTTGTTGGTAAGTCTCATTCGTACCTGAAGTACCACCATTTGAATTCTCAATATCTGCTTCATGGTTGGGTGTTGAATTATTTGAGTCACTCATAGTATGTCCTTAATAAGTTAGTTATAAATTGTTTTACTTACCAATGGGTAAGTAAGTTAACTATAAATAACCGTACTCAAAATAACCAATAATTCTGGCGACGTAAATTTACTATGCTTCTTATCCCTTTTAACTTAGACCCTAAACCAAAAAAAACACCCAACCAAGTTGAGTGTTTTTATACTACTAAATCAAGCTAATCAGTTTTTTAGTTTGATAGCTTTTATTAAGTGTTATTCCCACTCAATCGTTGCAGGCGGCTTGCTCGACACATCATAAGTCACGCGTGATACTTCAGCGATTTCATTCATGATGCGGTTCGATACCGTTTCGATCAAATCATACGGCAGATGCGCAAAGCGAGCCGTCATAAAGTCTACGGTTTCAACCGCACGTAGCGCGATTACCCATGCATAGCGGCGGCCATCGCCGACCACGCCGACAGATTTGATTGGTTGGAATACCGCAAATGCTTGTGCCGTCTTGTCATACCACCCTGAGCGCTCAAGCTCTTGCATAAAGATTGCATCAGCCAAACGCAAGATATCCGCGTATTCTTTTTTGACTTCACCAAGGATACGCACGCCCAAACCTGGACCTGGGAACGGATGACGATAGATCATTTTGGCTGGCAACCCTAGCGTAATACCAAGCTTGCGCACTTCGTCTTTGAACAAATCACGTAACGGCTCAATCAGTTTAAATGCCAAATCATCTGGCAAACCGCCAACATTATGGTGGCTCTTAATCACGTGTGCTTTGCCTTGATGTGACTTAGCAGATTCGATCACGTCTGGGTAAATCGTACCCTGTGCCAAGAACTCAACGACTTTACCATCGCTCTGCTCGCTCACTTGACGCGCGCTATCAGCGAATACGTCGATGAAGGTTTTGCCGATGATTTTACGTTTTTTCTCTGGATCAGACTCGCCTGCTAGCGCATCTAAGAACAAATCTTCAGCATCAACACGGATAACTTTTACGCCCATGTTTTCTGCAAAGATTTGCATCACTTGGTCGCCTTCATGCAAACGCAATAGACCGTTATCGACGAACACACAAGTCAGCTGATCGCCGATTGCTTTGTGCAATAGCGCGGCAACGACTGAACTATCAACACCGCCCGATAGACCTAGCAATACTTGCTTGTCACCGATTTGCTCTTTTAGCTGCGCGATACGCATATCAGCGATATTGTCTGGCGTCCACTCACCTGCACATTCACAGATTTGATGCACGAAACGACCAAGCAGCGCTTGACCTTGTAGCGTATGTGTCACTTCTGGGTGGAACTGTAGGCCGTAGTATTGCTTGTCATCATTGGCCATAATCGCGATTGGACAGCTTGGCGTGCTAGCGATGATATCAAAGCCTTCAGGTACTTCGATAACCTTGTCACCATGACTCATCCAAACGTTTAGCTTGGCAGCCGCGCCGTCAGTCTTGCTGTCTTCGATACCGTCAGTCAGCTGCGAGTGACCATTTACTTCGATAGTCGCTGCACCAAACTCATGAATATCACTGGCATGAACTTGCCCGCCAAAACGATCTGCCATCGCTTGCATACCGTAGCAGATACCTAGTACTGGTACGCCTAGATCAAATACCGCATCGTTAATACGTGGGCTGTTTTCTGCGTGGACGCTCTCAGGGCCACCTGACAAGATGACGCCTTTTGCGCCAAAATCGATGATGCGCTGAGTGTCGATATCATAAGGGAACATCTCACAAAACACCCCAGAATCGCGCACACGGCGAGCGATTAACTGGCTATATTGCGAGCCAAAATCGAGGATTAAGATGCGATCTTCTTTGATTGCAGGAGTGGCAGCAGCAGTGGTCATAAATCGATATCCATCAATAGATAAATTGGTGCCCTATTTTAACAAGTTTACGCACTATAAGGGTTACTTCCTCCGCAAAATTTCGTTATTCAATAGGTTTTTTATCAGAAACTGCCTAATCAAGCTTATGAATACTCTTAACTAACCTGATAGGCGCTCATTTTTTACTAGCAACTTTCTACTAATCACGTAAACAGCCTATAAAATTTGCACTAGTCTTCAACCCCAATCGCTTAATTACAGTACCACCTTATTTAGGATGGTAATTAGTCAACAATCATCTAAAAATACTACAACTATAAGACTTTACGGAATCACTTTAATTGTTCTAGTTAATGATACAACTACTCGAATTAACACTTACTCTTTAAGGTTTGTGAAGGACACCTGTTTAATACCATATCATATTGAAACAATGGAAAAATAATAATCGATTTTTATTACGGAGCAGTGTACATTATTAATTAGTTCTTACTAATACAGATACAATCTGCGCTTTTAGATACAAAGTCGCATTGTTTTAACGGTAGTTAAAAATGACCTTATTAACAACTGTTTAACAAAACTTTGTAAGGTCAATTGTTAAGTTATCTGGCAGTAAAGTTATTTTAGACTGACGAATAGTGCAAACACCTCTTTCAATACCCACTGAACCAACCTAGAGCCTTTAGGGCCTTAAAAAAGGATAAAAATTATGGAAATGGAGTTCTCGAAACGCTCAGCACTTAAGCTTAGCTCACTCACTTTGGCGGTTGCCGCAGCAACACTAACCTCAGTCTCTGCATTTGCTGATGCAACGCCAGACTGTAATGCAGGCACTGACGCAACTGCTCTAGAGTGCGGTGTTAATTCTACTGCAACAGGTGTGGATGCCCTTGCTGTTGGTACAGACTCAGCTGCAACAGGTAACTCTACTACGGCAGTTGGTGGTGAGTCAGTTGCTACTGGTCCAGGAGCAACCGCTATCGGTTGGCAAGCAGTTACTGCTGGCAATCGATCAACTGCATTAGGGCATCAGACCTCTGCAATCGGTATTCAGTCAGTTGCTGTCGGTGAAGATGCAAGCGCAACAGGCAATGGTGCAATCGCGATTGGTGGTAATAACGATGTCAATAATGATGGTACTTTAGACGAAGACGGTGTTGGCTCAAATGCCAATGGTAATGACGCTGTGGCAATCGGTGCTGGTGCTAGTGCGCAAGGCAACTCTACTACGGCAGTTGGCGGCGAATCAGTAGCGACTGGTCCAGGAGCAACGGCTATCGGTTGGCAATCAGGCGCAAATGCTGAACGCGCTCAAGCATTCGGTCACTTGGCTCAAGCGAACGGCGAACGCTCTACGGCAGTCGGTGAAGCAGCAATAGCAGGCGGCAGTAACGATACGGTCGCGATTGGTAACCAAGCCAATGCTGGTATGAACTCGGCTACCGCAGTCGGCGGTCAAGCCAATGCTGCAGGTTTAGGGTCTACTTCAGTAGGCTGGCAGTCAGCAGCAACTGGCGAACGTGCGCAGGCATTTGGTCATCTAGCGACCGCCCAAGGCGAGCGATCGTTAGCTATTGGCGAAAACGCTGACGCGCAATCTGGCTTCGCTACCGCTATCGGTAACGAATCAATTGCTAACGGTGTAGATGCCCTAGCAGTAGGTGATGCAGCTAATGCTACAGGTCCTTCTACTACGGCAGTTGGTGGCGAATCAGTAGCCACTGGTCCAGGCGCAACCGCTATTGGTTGGCAATCAAGCGCAAATGCTGAACGTGCGCAAGCATTCGGTCATCTAGCTCAAGCAAATGGTGTGCGTTCTACGGCAGTCGGTGAAGCAGCCATGGCAGGCGGCAGCAATGATACAGTCGCCATTGGTAACCAAGCCAATGCTGGTATGAACTCGGCCACCGCAGTCGGTGGCCAAGCAAACGCCGCAGGCTTAGGGTCTACTTCAGTAGGTTGGCAATCAGAAGCAACTGGCGAACGTGCGCAAGCTTTTGGTCACTTAGCATCAGCGACTGGTCTACGCTCAACAGCAGTCGGTGAAGCAGCTAGCGCCGAATCAGATAATGCCGTCGCTATTGGTAATAACTCGGTAGCGTCAGGTTTAGATGGTGTAGCGATCGGTGGGGATAGAAGCGGAGTGCGTCAAACCACGGCTTCTGGTACCTCTTCAACTGCGGTTGGTGCTCAAGCTCAAGCAACGCAAGCGGGAGCTAGCGCAATAGGTTGGCAATCAACCGCTAGTGCTGAACGTGCGCAAGCGTTTGGTCATTTAGCTTCTGCAACAGGCGTACGTTCGACCGCTGTTGGTGAAGCCGCAATGGCACAAGGTGCAGGATCTATCGCGCTAGGTAACCAATCCACCGCTAGTGGTTCAAACGGTATTGCTATCGGTAACGGTGCTTCTGCTGCAAATGATGACCAAATTGTCTTGGGTAGTACAGGTCAATTACAGGCGAGCACTGCATCACAATCTGGGACTACCAGTATCGTGACAGCTGATGCAAACGGTACATTAGGTACCAGTAGTATAGACTCATTTGCAAGCGCTAGACAGTTCAACGATTTGCGTAGTCAGTACAATCGTCAAGAAGATCGTTTAGATGAAGCAGAAGACGGTATTGCCATGGCATTATCGATGGAGACACCGGTTATTCCTTCAGGTAAGAAGTATGCGATGACTATCGGTACGGGCTACTACAATAGTAGCACCGCAATCAGCGCATCGTTTGCTGGACGAGTAAGTGACAGTGTTACCATTTCGACAGGCGCTGGTTTTGGTACTGATACTGGTAAAGTAGGCGCACGTGGCGGCGTTACTTTTGCCTGGTAAATAACTTGCAAGTACTTGCTTGAACCATTGGTTTATACAGACAAAGCATAGACCATTGAAACAAGCCAAACAAAAACCCCGCAATCGCGGGGTTTTTATTCACTTAGATATAATCAAGTCTATAAGCAGAAAGCTAATCTAACTTTCAAACTAGTGCATAAGTGCAAATATCTAACTCACATTTTATATCTGCTTGATGCTCTATTTGAGGTTATCTTCAAAGGCTATACGCATACGATGCAACCCTTCTATCAATATTGCTTTAGGACAGGCCACATTTAGGCGCATTTTTAAATGTCCTTCTTCGCCATATTTAATGCCGGCGTTTAGCTCAACTTTAGCAGCTCTAAGCGCATCATACAGCGCCTGATCGTCTTGGCTATATGCTGAGCAATCTAGCCAAATTAGGTACGATGCTTCTGGGCGCATGATTTTAATATCAGGCAAATGCTCATTTAAAAACTGCACCGTCAACTCAATGTTGGCTTCGATATAACTAAGCGCTTGCTCTAGCCACTCACCGCCGTGCTCGTAAGCACTACGCATGGCTGTATACGCAAATAGGTTCAGCTCGTACTCATCATTTAATTGCTGCTGCTGACTGATTTTTTTAATTAGCGCTTTATCTTTAGCAAATATCATCGAGCCTTTAATACCTGCAATATTAAAGGTTTTGGTCATCGAAGTCAGGCTGACTACGTTGTGCTCATAGCCTTTTGCCAGCGTCAGAAATGGCGTAAACGTATGACCCGTTAATGTCAAATCTTGATGAATTTCATCACTCACAATCGCCACGTTGTGCTTTTTGCAAACGGCCAGTAGCGCTTCCAGCTCTTCCCTCGTCCATACACGCCCGCCAGGATTATGCGGATTGCATAGTAGATAAAGCTTAACCTTATGTTCGATTATCTTGGCTTCGATATCAGCCAAGTCCAGATGATATTTACCTTCGACTTCCTTCAGTGCAGAGAGCACAAGCTTACGGCCATTTTGCTCAACCTTGCTCATAAAAGGCGTATAGATAGGATCGTTGACCATTACCGCCTCGCCTACCTTGGTAAAAACATTCATCATCAGCGCTAGGCTTGGCACGACACCAGGGGAAAACAAGATATTTTGCTTCTCTAACTGCAAGTCATAACGACTGCCATGCCAGTTAATAATTGAGTCATATAAAGCGTCAGTAGGTTTGGTATAACCCAAGATGCCATGCTGCATGACTTGCTCAACCGTGCTTAGTATCGGTGCGGCAGCCTTAAAATCCATATCTGCTACCCATAGCGCAATCGTGTCATCGCTATAGTGCCACTTGAGTGAGCCGGTATCGCGTCTGTCGATTATTTCATCAAAGTTATATTGCATTGGTACTCTTCTTATTTGGAATAATAATGGTTTGGAACGTCAAAAATACAGCGCAATATATGCATTGTATTATCAATATACGCTACGCTATCTGCTCTAGTAGATTAAGGCGCATTCAATTTTTCACAAAGAATTAAAGTGATTTTAGACCCTAAATATCCATTTATCGGCTTAAATAACCGTCAAAGATATAAAGTAAACTTTATTTCAATAATGATTAAAAATTAATGCTACATTAAGGTTTCGGACTCTAACTATGATAAAGTTATTTATGCCAAAGTACGCTGATGTTGCCATGATTATAATCTATCAACATCTACCCAAACTATCTAATAAGCCATCAAGGCTAACAAAAAGGAATGAAGAATGAAAATGGACTTTTTACCGAAATCAGTACTAAAGATTAGTGCCCTTACCTTTGCCATTGCCACAACTGCTTCTTGCACTGCTATGGCAACAGGAACTGACCATCAGACTGCAAACGCAGCTAGCAGCACCGCCATCACTCTCGGCAATGCTGCCACGACTAGCGGCACCAATGATACCGTTGCCATTGGTAGTCAGGCCAATGCAGGATTAAACTCAGCTACTGCTGTTGGTGGTCAAGCGAACGCTGCTGGTCTAGGCTCAACCTCTATCGGTTGGCAGTCAAAAGCCACTGCTGAACGTGCGCAAGCTTTTGGTCATCTAGCCAATGCAAGCGGTGTGCGTTCTACTGCTGTCGGTGAGGCAGCTATGGCAGGTGGCAATAATGATACGGTTGCTGTTGGCAATAAAGCCAATGCAGGTCTCAACTCAGCCACTGCCGTTGGCGGTGAAGCCAATGCTGCTGGTCTAGGCTCAACCTCTATCGGTTGGCAGTCAAAAGCTACCGCTGAACGCGCACAAGCATTTGGTCATCTAGCCAATGCAAGTGGTATGCGTTCTACCGCTGTCGGTGAAGCGGCAGCAGCACAAGGCGCAACTTCAGTCGCGGTCGGTAATAAATCTATGGCAGGTGGCATGAACAGTATCGCTATTGGTAATGAGGCAAAGGCGTCTAAAGATAACCAAGTCGTCTTAGGTAACGCTGGGCAAGTGCAGTCTAGTACCGCAGCACAATCAGGTACGGTCAGAATCGTTACGATTGATGACAACGGCACTTTAGGTACGATGATGGTTGATTACTACCAGAAAGCTAAATAATTATAGTTGAGCGGTTAAAACTGATACTGGTATAGTTAGTCATACTAGATAAAACAAAAAACCTCGCGATTGCGAGGTTTTTTTGGGTGGTATGTTCGACTAAATAGGACTTTTACGGAGGTTTAAAAGATAACTCCACATATCGAACTTTTATCTTTTGCGTATGAGAAATAACTCTTAAACCATATTAGTATTAACGCCCCTTAAACTCGGCCTCACGTCTCTCAACCATCGCCATTACACCTTCTTTTGCATCTTCTGAATGAAACAGCGGCGGCAGATAACTATGAATATTAGCCAATGCCTTCGCGGCCCCATTACGGCTAGCGTCTTGTGCTGAAGACAATGCGCCTCTGACACCCAAAGGCGCGGCTTTGCAGATCTCTTGGGCTATCGTCAATGCACGCTCGTATTCAGACCCATTTGCTACCACTTCACTGACCAAATTCAGCCTATCAGCCGTTTGCGCGTCAAATGCTTTACCAGTAAGCAAATACGGCATGGCTTTTTGCCAGCCTGCTGCCGCGACAAAACGCACCGTTGCACCGCCAAATGGCATGATACCGCGCTGGACTTCCATTTGTGCAAAGTTACAGTTATCACTAGCGATGACCACATCACTGTTTAGCATCAGCTCGATAGCCACAGTGAAGCAAGTGCCTTTGACCGCAACGACCACGGGTTTGGTACGCAATTTTCCACTGATACCCCATGGGTCGATTTGATCGTCATTAAACTCAAACACGCCATCGTTTAGCTTGTCTTGTAGCTCGACTAAATCTAATCCAGCAGTGAAGTGATCACCATGGGCAAATATCAACGCACAGCGTAAGTTATCGTCTGCCTCGTAGCGAGTCATGGCGTCAGACAGTTGAGCAATCATATGACTGTCAAAAGCGTTGCGTTTGTTAGCGCGATTTAGCCCGACAAGGCAAACATGGCCTTGCGTGTTATAAGTGATGCGGTTTTCTGTGGCGTTACTATCCGTAGTCATGGTTTCATCCTTGTTAAAGTAATCATTGGCATATAATGAGTGGTTATATAGTCAAATCTCGGTAATTTATGTGTAGAGATTGAGCGATAAGTTACCTTTAATATAGACACCCTCGTTCTATAACACAAGCAATAGAGATGACTCGCATAGTGCAAAAATCGATAAAAGTTGACCTCATTTACGATAAGTGCAACTATGTTGCAGGTCTAAATATGGTTCAGAGTATTTTATGGAATTTTGGCACGGTTTTTTGCTCATCACTAGCGTACATCTATTGGCTGCAGCCTCACCTGGCCCTGATTTTGTCTTAGTCTCGCAGCAGACATTAGCAAAAGGCCGACGCACAGGTTTGATTTGTAGTCTCGGTATTACCTTGGGTCTTGCCGTCCATATTATCTATTCTGTATTAGGACTGGCGACTGTCATCGCTCATTCACAGCCGTTATTGACTACTATTAAATGGTTAGGTGGCGGCTATCTGATTTATCTTGGTTGGCAAGGTATTCAAGCTAAGCCTAAAAAACCAGCAGAGTTAGAAAAAACACATCCTTTGGAAAAAGCAGACCCGCAAGTAGGTTCAAGCGCTCACGTTTCGCAAGATTCCCTTGCTAGCCAAACCACATCTGCAACAAAAGAAACCACTATCGAAAAATCGTCTAGCAATGGCGAATCTACCTTTGCCACGTTGCGTCGCGGATTTCTTTGTAATGTCTTTAATCCTAAAGCCCCTGTCTATTTTGTAGCCATTTTTACTCTTGTATTATCGCCTGACATACCGCTTTGGCAATTGGCTATTTATGGTGTATGGATGATGGTGTTACAGATGGCGTGGTTTAGTACGGTAGTCATGCTACTCTCTATCCCTGCGGTACATCGACGCTTCCAAAGATTTGAGCATTGGATCGACCGTGTATTGGGTACTGCGATGATCGTATTAGGGCTCAACTTGATATTGCGTCATCGATAAGCGACCGATAAAGCGCGGATAAACAATTAGCAACCTGCGAAATCTGCTACACTGGTTACTTATATCCATATATCGTAGCCTGACATTATGACAAGTAAGCCCATGACCCGTAACCCTGCAAATAGTAAACACAGAAACAGATCTCCTGCGACCGCGAAGAAACTCGGTCAGCTGCACCCACGTAACCCTCACCAAGGTCGTTACGACTTTGCGGTATTGACTCGCGCTTTACCTGAGCTTGCTGACCACACCATTACCAACCCTAAAGGTGAGTCGACGATTAATTTCTCGGATCATCAGGCTGTTCGCGTGCTGAATAAAGCACTGTTGGCGAACTATTACGGGGTTAAATTTTGGGACATTCCTGAAGGCTATCTATGTCCGCCTATTCCTGGACGTGCCGATTATATTCACTATATCGCGGATTTACTGGCGCAAACCACTCACGTAAATGCCGATAACACACCGCCAACGGGCAAGGAAATTCACGCCCTTGATATCGGTACTGGTGCCAGTGCTATCTATCCTATCGTCGGTAGCCAAAGCTATGGCTGGCGCTTTACAGCAAGTGATATTGACCCTATTTCGGTCAACACCGCAGCGCTGATTTGTGAAGCCAATCCAAAACTAAAGAGTGCGGTCAAAGTAAAGCTGCAGCCTGAGCCTAAGTTTATCTTTAAAAACATCATTGGTCGTCAAGATTATTTTGATGTCGTGGTTTGTAATCCTCCGTTTCATGCTTCATTAGAAGAAGCGATGGAAGCCAATAGCCGCAAGCAGCACAATCTGCAGCGCCATCGTGGTAAGAATGAAAGCGAGCAAATCAGCCGTCATTCAACCAAATCAGGCAACGCTGCGCAAAACCTAAACTTTGGCGGTCAGCACAAAGAGCTATGGAGTGAAGGTGGCGAGATTGCGTTCTTGACCAAAATGGCAAAAGAAAGCCAGAGCTTTGCAGAACACGTTGGCTGGTTTACTACTTTAGTGTCGAAATCTGAAAACGTTAAGCCATTGCAATTATTGTTAAAGCAGCTAAATGTCGCTCAAATGCGTATTATTGAAATGAGCCAAGGTCAGAAAAGCACTCGTGTACTAGCTTGGCGTTTTGACACTGACGAAGAGTAATCACTAAGCAAAACTACTAACCTGAGTTTCACGTGAAACAAAAAAGCACCGTTTTGATATTCAAAGCGGTGCTTTTGCATAAATACTCAGTAAGAGTCTAAACAAATTAGCTAAAAAACATCACTTTTAGACCAATCGCAATAAGCACGATACCGCCCAATGCTTCAGCTTTATCCTCTAGCCATGTACCTGAGCGACGTCCCAAATAAACCCCGAGCCAGCCAAATATAGCGGTTACTACAGCGATAATAAGGCAAGCTAACCACGCGTTCAGTGCCAATAAATTCAGCGTAAACCCTGCTGCCATTGCATCAATACTGGTTGCAACTGCTAACGTAAACATAGTGCGGTTATTAATATGTCCGTGCTTACTCGTGGCTACTACTGTGTCGCTACCAGTGTTAGTGGCATCATCATTAACGTCCAGATCATCACTGTCATCATCTGACTCATCAGCAGTAAATACTTCGTAAAGCATTTTGCCACCTAGAGCAATCAATATAGTGCCGCCAATCCAAGGTGCAGCAGCGGCCAACCAACCCAACATTGCCGCACCCAATAAGTATCCAATAAAAGGCATTACGCCCTGAGCACCACCAAAGTAAATCGCAGCATAAATAGCCAAGCGCAATACATATTGACGACTGTATTTTTGAGCCTTAGCACCCAACCCTATCGACACTGCAAACGCATCCATCGCTAGAGCAATAGCGAGTAAAATTACTTCAACCATTTGGTTCCCATAAATTATAATTATTAAGTAATAGCAACTTTAAAAAATGAGTTTCACGTGAAACAAAAATACCGCCTTGAATATCAAAGCGGTATTTTTATAAATTATCAGTAACCAATTTCAAATTTAGATATCTAAGTTCGATACTGTTAGCGCATTCTCTTCAATAAAGATACGACGCGGCTCAACGTGATCACCCATTAGGCAAGTAAACATATGGTCAGCGGCGATAGCATCTTCGATAGTAACGCGTAGCATACGACGATTTTCAGGGTCCATCGTTGTATCCCATAGCTGGTCGGCGTTCATCTCACCTAGCCCTTTGTAACGTTGGATAGCTAGACCACGACGTGCATCCAGCATCATTTGTTGCCATAGGTAATCGAAATCACGTACTGGGATATCTTTCGTTGTGCCCGCACTTGCTTCACGGCGGATAAAGGCATCGCTCTCAAGCAACGTATTCCACTCACTTGATAGACGTAACAACTTTCCATACTCACCAGAGTTGATAAAGCTAGCATCTAACAGATAATGGTGTGCCAGTTGATGCACGTATACCGTGACGCGTGGCAACCACTGAGCCTTGGTAGATAAAGCCTCACTATCTGACGCTTCGCCTTCCTCAGTACCTACTACTGGCGTCATACCCAATAGATCTGCTGCGGCTGCATCCATATTTTTTGGCTGCGGCGCATGAATATTAACCAGTTCAATCTCAGGGCTTAGATCGCTACCGAAGTGATCAAGCTTAATCTGCATTGCTGCTTTCCAATCCTGCATGGCAGACTCATCATAAGTCATGTCAGTGCTAAGTTTTGGCGTATGCGTCAATGCGTCCAAAATCACCGCTGGGAAGCGAATCTGCAGACGCGCCTTGATCAACTGCGTTTGGTTGTAGTCATTGAGTAGTGTCTCAAGCGCTTGACCAGTAATCGCAGGCGCATCGGCACTGATATGCAGCTTGGTATTGTCAATGGTTGAAGACAATAGATACGCTTTAAGCGCTTCGTCATCTTTTAGATATAACTCTTGACGACCTTTTTTTACTTTGTATAGCGGTGGCTGAGCAATATATACATAACCACGCTCGATCAATTCAGGCGTTTGACGGAAGAAGAACGTCAATAACAAGGTACGAATATGCGATCCATCAACGTCGGCATCGGTCATGATGATGATTTTGTGGTAGCGTACTTTGTCAGGATTATACTCATCAGGACCGATACCACAACCTAATGCAGTAATCAGGTTACCCACTTCGGCAGATGATAGCATCTTATCAAAACGAGCACGCTCGACGTTTAGAATCTTACCTTTTAGTGGCAAGATTGCTTGCGTTTTACGGCTACGACCCTGTTTAGCTGACCCACCTGCAGAGTCACCCTCCACAATATATAGTTCAGATAATACTGGATCTTTTTCTTGGCAATCAGCCAATTTACCAGGTAGACCTGCAATATCCAAAGTAGTCTTGCGACGTGTCATTTCACGCGCTTTACGAGCCGCGTCACGCGCACGTGCTGCATCTATAATCTTATTAGCAATAGCTTTACCAGCACCTGGATTCTCTAACAGATAGTCGTTGAACTTGTCATGCATGGCTGATTCAACAGCAGATTTTACTTCGCTTGATACCAGCTTATCTTTGGTCTGACTTGAGAATTTTGGATCTGGTACTTTTACAGAGACAATTGCCGTCAACCCCTCACGAGCATCATCACCCGTTGCAGCGACTTTCTCTTTTTTGAATAAGTTTTCACGATCCATATAACTGTTCAAGCAACGCGTCAATGCTGAACGGAAACCAGATAAGTGAGTACCACCATCTTTTTGCGGAATATTGTTAGTGAAGCACAATACTTTTTCGTTATACGTATCTGTCCACTGTAGCGCAACTTCTACGCTGATACCATCATCTTGCTGACTGGTAAAATGGAATACTTCATTGATACCGTCTTTACCAGCATTGATGTAACTAACAAACTCTAGCAAGCCACCTTTATGCTCAAACTCATGACGCTTATCAATACGCTCATCAGTCAAAACAATACGCACACCAGAGTTCAAAAATGACAGTTCACGTAAGCGTTTTGCTAAGATATCGTACTCAAAGATCGTACCAGTAAACACATCACTGCTAGGGTAAAAGCGGATTTGTGTGCCCGTCTGATCAGTTGCTTCCATCTGTTGGATATCGCTATCAGGTACGCCGTCAGTATAAGTCTGATGATAATGATAGCCTTCACGCCAGATATTCATCTCAAGCTTTTGAGACAGAGCGTTAACGACTGATACACCTACACCATGCAAGCCACCTGACACTTTATAGCTATTGTCATCGAACTTACCGCCTGCATGCAATACGGTCATAATAACCTGAGCCGCTGATACACCCTCTTCTGGATGGATATCAACAGGCACACCGCGACCATTATCCATCACACTGACAGACTCATCTTCGTGAATAACGATATCAATCTGATCACAGTGACCAGCAAGCGCCTCATCGATAGAGTTATCCACTACCTCAAAGACCATATGATGCAAGCCTGTGCCATCGTCAGTGTCACCGATATACATACCAGGGCGCACGCGTACAGCCTCTAACCCACGTAGTACACGGATATCCTTAGAACTATAATCAGAAGGTAATACTTCTGAAACTACAGTAGGCACGGCGGCTTCAGTAGTGCTGTCGTCTATCAATTGCTCGTGGTCAATAGGTAATGAATCACTCATGTACATTCCTTAATCTAGCCATAATCAGCCATTTATAATTAGCGCACTTATAAAAAGTCCACTGCATAATGGCATCTTAAAATTAACGTCTATTATTCATAATCTAGAGTGCATATGAGCAGCTAAACCACTAACCACCGTTAGCCTCAAAAAAGGCTGCACAGAGATAAAATTAATAAATTATTTATTAGTAATAGTCTTTGTTTTTCTAGCCATTGTTAAAACTATTGAAATAAATAAAATACATAATTATCAAATACTTATAGGTAATTAAAAAATAGAAATCTTTTCTATGATGCTGTCAAATAAATTGCTGAGCACAGGACAAAAATAAAGGGTTATTTTAACATTTTTTTGCTTCTAAGTCACTGTTTACTGAGAGTTTTATGGTCTGTGAAAGGTCGTCTTAACATAGTAACTGTCATGACAGATAATAGTGGTTAGTGTACTGAGTAATGAGAGGTGAAAGTAGATAGGTAATCATCAAAAGTATAAGTAGAAGAATGAAATATTAGTTAGTAAATAAGATTTTTCCTTGTTTCACGTGAAACACATTTGGTTGTGACCAGAGTTCATTAACTAAAGGTAAAATATCATCTGTCAGACTGGTCATAAATACTTGGCAAGGGAGTTTAGCGAGGGTCGATAGCAGTATTTCTATAGCTCTATCATCTAATTCTGCAGTGATATCATCTAGGAGTACAACAGGTGTTGCTCTCGATGATAAATCATCCTTGATTGAGTTACTGCGCTCTTCATCGTTTAGCAACAGTGGTAGCTGCGATAGGCGTAATGCAGTAATAAGCAGCTTTTTTTCACCGCGAGACAATACGTTTGCTGCTTGCTCTTTCAAAGTCGGTAATTTGGTTTGAATACCATGTCCTGAAGCTGCTGTTCCGGCATCTGTCGTTTGATCGTTTACAGACTCATCAGAACGCCAATGCACATGAATATCAGCACGATGATTGCCTATACGGGTATATCCCAATTGCAAATCCTGCTCCAACCGCTCACTAAGCTGCACATCTAGCGCGACACTGGTGTCATAACCAGCGTTATAGCTTAGGCTCAGTTGCTCAGCATAAGAGGGCAATAGCTGTACGATACTCTTGGCAAAATAAGGTTGCCATTCAATAAATACTTGCTCTCGATAATGATGAATCAAAGCAGCATGGTTGCTCAACCCTTTATCCCATGATTTCAGCTCAGCAAGCTGTACTTGGGTTAAATGACGAGTACTTTTTAGTAAACTATTGCGCTGTTTTAGGAGACGTTGATAAGCCATCCATTGTGGATGAAACCCTTGTTTCATGTGAAACACCAACCAATCTAGCAGCTGTCGACGGCTCGCACTTCCCTGCTCCAACATATCCATTGTCGATGGATCTATCAGTAACGTAGGTAGCTGCTCTGTCAAGATACTTTGGTTGTAAACAGTGGTTTGATTGAGACGTAGGATAGTCGTAGCATCTGCTTGCTTTTGAATAGCTAAAGTACGACTATCATTGAGCTTGGCATGAACAGTTGTATTATTCTGATGATGCTGGATATAACGTTTAGGCTGGTGATGGCGAAAGCTCTTACCTCTTGATAACAAGAATATAGCTTCGAGCAACGAGGTTTTACCACTACCATTTGCACCGATAATAATGTTGCAAGCAGCAGGCTCTAGACTAATTTGAGTAAGGTTTCTAAGATAGGATATTTGTAGACGTTCAATCATAGTATCGATAGCCGCCTATTAAAGCCTGCTTACTTAGCAGGCAAAAGTTTATTAAAAACCAATATATAGTACTGAAAATAAAGCTCTTTGAAACGTACTATTTCTATTCAATTTTGTTTGTTTCTAAAGAAAAACGCATTATATACGCATTGGCATAATGACATACTGATGGAACTCATCATTTAGTTGATTGACCAATACAGAGGCATTCGATTGGCTCATATGCATTTGTAAATCGCCTTGGATAACGCTTAATACATCTTGCAGATAAGCAGCGTTAAATGACAGCTCCATCGGCTCGCCTTGATACTTAGCTTGTATCATTTCAACTGCTTCATCCTGCTCAGCATTATTAGCACGTACTTCGACCATACCATCGCTAGCAAAATTAAAGACCACACCACGAGATTTTTCATTACTCAAAATGGCAACGCGGCGTAATACGTCCGTCATTTTTTCCTGACTGAATAAAGCCAGCTTATCAGTATTGCTCGGCATTACACGGCGATAATCAGGGAACTTGCCATCAATCAAACGTGCGGTAAATGTTACCATTAGATCTTGGCTGACCTGCCCTGCACTATCGACATCGCCAAATGGCAAACTTACTTGTAAAAACTCTCGACCGAAGCTCAGAGTAACTACGTTGTCCTGATCACCCAACATTTTACCAAGCTCAGAAGCTAAACGCTCAAGTTCGATTACTGCCTTACGTGGCAAAATAGCCTGCATATTGAGATCTGCGCTTACATTGATAACACTACGGGCTAATGCCAATCTATGGCCATCTGTTGCTACCGTTGTTAGTTGCTGCTGTGAAACGTCAAAGAGCATACCTGTTAGATAATAGCGTACATCTTGAATCGCCATTGCAAACTGCGTTTTGTGAATCAAATCTGTCAGACGATTACGGCTAATAGTCAGAGGTGTGATATTTTCAGGGTTACCCAAGCTCGGATAGTCTTCGCTTGGTAGTGTCCCTAATGTAAAACGACTCTTACCACTAGTTAACAAGCAACGCTCATTTGCTTGAGTTGCTAGATTAACTTGCGCCTGGGCAGGTAGCGATTTACAAATATCTTTTAGCTTGGTTGCAGGAAGCGTCGTTGTACCTGCTTCTACACAAGCACCAGCAGGCAATTTCAATGTCGATGTCAGCTCTACCTCTAAATCTGACGCTGTTAAGATAAGCTCAGAATCTGATAGCTGTAGCTTAATATTACCCAATATAACCATATTGTGGCGTTTATCAGCGGCTTTGGCGATCAAGTTGATAGCTTTTAGTAACGATTCTCGATTGATCGATAATTGCATGCTTAGTTACTCTTATTTGAATGATTCTTTTATAAAAATTTGTCGTAATGACTCAATAATACCTTGTCTGCTGACGATAATCTACAGAGCATCTGTGCACTTATATTTTCGATATTATAAACCATCTGTATCTACTAGAATACAACGATATCTAACGCTTTTATCCTGCCTGTAACATCAGAGCTAGGGTTTTATAATCCTTATCAAATGCAGGATCTGCTGCTCTTAACTCATTTACTTTATCGCAAGCGTGCATCACCGTCGTATGGTCGCGTCCACCGAACGACTGACCAATTTCAGGGAAGCTATCGCCTGTTAATTCACGCGACAAAGCCATCGCTATTTGACGTGGTCTTGCAATACTACGCGTACGTTTACGCCCCATAATATCTTTGACCGTGACATCATAGTACTCAGCAACTATCTTACGGATATTATCCATATTGACTGCTTGCACACGCATCGCAACGATGTCTTTTAGCGCATATTGCACCATTTCAAGAGTAATCTGTGCCCCTGTTAAGTTAGCATTGGCAAACACCTGATTTAAGGCACCTTCTAAACGTCTGACATTAGACACCACATTTTGCGCAATGAATAGTGCACATTCCTTTGGTAATACCATCCCGTAGGAAGCCGCTTTTTTCTGCAGAATTTGCACTCGAGTATCAATTTCAGGAGGATCAACAGCGACTGTTAACCCCCAAGAAAATCGTGATCTAAATCGTTCATCAAATTCCGTCATTTGGGAGGGATGGCGATCAGAGGCTAAAATCAATTGCTTATCACCACTAGTAAAATCTGCAAATAACGTTAGAAACTCATTACTACTTTTAGTCTTTCCTGCCAATACATGAATATCATCTACAATCAATAAATCTACTTTTTTAATTTTCTTTTTGAAATCTTCTATTTTATTATTTCTTAATGAATAAACTAATTGATTTATAAATTTTTCAGAAGTGAAATAATAAAAACTTTGATTATTTTTTAAATAGCGATGAGCTACAGAATGCATTAAATGCGTTTTTCCCAAGCCAGAAGGGCCATATATAAATAAAGGATTGTGACGATTTTTTGATTGGCGCTTACCAAGCTCATAACAAGCCTTGTAAGCCAAGTTATTGGACTTGCCTGTAACAAAGGTTTCAAAAGTAAATTCGGGGTTCAGATAGCTTAATGATTTTGTATCAGCAGACTCAACTGCCTCAGTATGACGCATGTTCGCTTCGATATCTGCTTTTGCGTTGTTGTGATGAATAGATTCAAATTTATGTTCGGATGGGGTAGGGGAGACCTCGTCTTCTACAAACAAAGAACCTGATTGACTGTTATCTTCTACATTGCGACCAGCATTATCAACACGTACGACGACCTCTTCAATACTACCTTGGCTGTGTTTGGTCACCAGTTGCTGAATATCTTGAAGATGATTCTTCTTGATATACGTCACAAAATAATCATTGGGAGCAAGAATAATCAAAGTTTGCGCTTCTTGATGAGCTGACAGAGGTCTCAGCCACATAGTAAACACGTTGTCTTTGACGTTATAACGCAAATCGTTTAGACATTTATCCCAAATATTTGCTGTGTCTATCAT